>NZ_FOCN01000004.1 GCF_900110125.1 Cryobacterium luteum | reverse complement strand
GCGGGTTGGAGCAAGCAGCGCACGAGTGGGACCTGATCGCGGCCTGCCACAACCTAATGAAGCTGCACACCTTGCAAACTAAGGCGCTTCTGGCCGCACCGGCCGCGCTGATAGCTCGGCCAGCAACCTAAAGAGCAGGGCGGAAGCGCCCTGCCGGCGGCGGGAGCAACCGCGCCTGCGCCGTCAACGCGACCGTGGCCCTCTTTTCGATCGGCACAACCACAATTCCCCCATTGGCTACCGGGCCAGCAACACCCAACCCACGCCGAGACATGGACCCGTATTCCGCGGTATCAAGCCGAAATAGGCGTTACTGACTCACGCTCCTAGGTTGCAGGACTGGCAGAGGGTCTGGAGATTTTCCGGCACTGTCCGGCCATCCAAGCTCACTGGGATGATGTGATCAACATGCAGGTTGGTAGTGCCGTCATTCGCGGACGCACCGCACATGCGGCAGCGGAAGCCGTCCCGTCGCAAGATCTTTGTTCGGAGTCCTGGCGTCATCAGGGTCCGCTCTCGCTGACGCAAAGCTGCAGTTGTCGACTGATTCGCTCGCGCCTTCTGCGCGACCGCGAGCGAATATCGGAGTTGTTCAAAGTTCCACTCGAGTCGGCTCGAGTAGGAGTTACGCCCCTGTGGGCTCGAGTACGTCATTCTCGTGCTGACATTCGCCGCTGGCACCGGGTCGTCGAGCTTCCTGTGCAAAAACTCTTTGCGTTCGATCGATGCGAATTTTTCAGCACTGACGCGCGGATGGCTACTCCGCCCAAGGAGCCCGTACTCAAGCGCCTCGAAATCGAAGCGATACATTGCGAAACGCGCCTGCGTCGCTAACCGCAGTTGGATCTCCTGCTCAAGCCACCCCTCCGACTCGAGGATACTCAGACTCATACGGGAGGCCAGATCGAGCCGATCGAACTTGGCCTTCGAGTCGACAGAAACCGCATAGTTGAGACGAATGGGAGTTTGCGGGATGACCTGCATCCGCCATCTTGAGTTCAGGTCATCGAGCTGTGCCAACGCTTGACTCGCGCTGCTGACAAACCGGCGTCGACTGAGCACCAATAGCCCCCAAGCAGCGGCGAGCGCGAGCCCTACAAGGACGACGAGCAATGCAGGCGTCACGAGGGATGTCGCGCTTTCTAACGAGATGGCGGCATCCCATGAATCGCGAGTTCCGGAACCGCCCCAGCTGTTCGCCTGCGCAATCGACTTGCTGATCATTCCCCCTTGCGCCCCATTCGTTTCCTGCCAGTGTATGGCGGTGGGCATAACGGCTGACGTCACTCTACCGCCCCGTGACTCGCGTACCGCTCGGCAGAGACGCCCGTGGCATCACACGGCTCGCCGAGCACACAGGAGTTCGCCTAGAACGGTTCCTAGGACGACAGTGCGGCCGGGGGAACACATTGCGCTCCTAGAGAGAAACCCATCCAGTCCGAAACTGGGTGAGGCCTCGACGAAGTTCAGCGCCGAAGCCGACAATCTCAAGGAGCAGCAACTTGCCCATTCGTCACTTCTGTACTTCGGTAATCGCAGTCACGGGCGCCGCCGCTCTTTTGGGGCGATTGCACCCCTGACTCCAGCTTCCGCGGCGGTACTGACCGCCACAGCTGAAACCAGTCCCGCACCGATATTGTTCGCTCAACCGACGCCCGAAGCGCCGCGGGCTACGATCACGATTGTGACCCCGGAGCTCAACCGATCGACCGTCACGGTCACGACGTCGGAGGAGCTGACCGCGGGGCTGGAGGCAGTCCAACCCGGTCAGAGCATCGCGCTGGCGGACGGAGTGTACACCAGCGACCAGTTCGAAGCCGCGGTGGACGGCACCGCATCCACTCCCATCACCCTGACCGGTTCGCGCGATGCGATCCTGACCACCGGTGCCGCGGCATCGGGCTCCACATCACCGGCGAACACTGGAAAGTGCTTGGCCTGTCCGTCACCAACTCGGGCAAGGGCATCGTGCTCGATGGACCGAATCACGCGCTGATCAGCGGGGTCGACGTCGGCAAGACTGGCACCGTTGGCGTGCACTTTAGCACCGGAAGCAGCGACGGCATCATCGAAAACTCTCACATTTACGACACAGGAACCGTCACCCCGGACTACGGCGAAGGCGTCTACCTCGGCAGCGCCAAGAGCAACTGGTCGAAGATCATGGGGTCGTCCAGGGTGATGGACCAATCCGACCGGATCATCGTGCGCAACAACCAGATCTCCAACACCTCAACCGAGGGAATCGACATCAAGGAAGGCACCACCGGCGGCCTCATCACCGGCAACCTCTTCACCAACGCCGGCTACTCCGGCGCCAACTACGGAGACTCCTGGGTCGACGTCAAGGGTAACGCGTACACGATTACCGGCAACAGCGGATCGGGCACCAAAACGGATGCCTTCCAAGTCCACTCGCAGCTCGATGGCTGGGGAATGGACAACACCTTCGCAGAAAACACCGTTCACGGCGGGGTCCCCGGATCTGAAGTCTGGTCGGAATCACCGTCGCTTGGAACAGTCATTAGCTCCAAGGTGTCCAAGGCCCGCAGCGGCCTTTCGAACGTCCCGGTAACGGAACAGCTTCGCTAAAAACATTGCCGGGCCTCGCCCTAAGGAACCGCAAGGCAAACCCCCGCTATTCTTTCAGCCCGAGTACTAAGAGCGCAGCTCCCGGTAGGCCGCGCCAGTGCGACGCAAGCACGTCAAAATCATCGCGAACAAATGAACCATTAAAGCAACCAGGCAACCCGACAGCCAAGGCTCAACGCCTAAATGAACCCCGAACATTGTCTGAGGCTCATTTGTTGCCGCAATGAGTGCTAACCCGGTTGCCGCCAGAGCAATAACGACGGAGTAGGTGACATTCGCAAATAGTTCATCGATCAGCCGCGGCAGCTGAATTGCAGTCTGGACGCGGGGATCGTTCGTAACCCTAAGCCGAAGCTCGAAGACAAATATCACTAACGCAAAGAGGAAGCCTGCCATCAGTGCGAGACCACCGACGATTTCCCCCAAGGCGCTGAGGCGGAGACCGTACAGCCACGTCGCAACGCCAATCAAAAGCGGCAGCACATACGACAGCAATATAGACGGCCAGAGAACGCGATGGGTGCGGTCATTTCTGAGCGTGCTGAAATGTGTAAGTGAAGATGCGCGAATTGCTGTGATCACCGTGGCTCCAGTCTGACTAACAGCGCTGTTGGGGACCATTGGCCGGTCAGCCACTGATCACTCCACGTGAAGCCCATGCGGTTGAAGTAGGTCTTGGCCTCATCCGCTGCTCTTCGTGCGAGGTCGATGTCCGTCAGTGACGGTTCTCCCTCATCGGTGACGACGACCCGAATGGACGGCTGCCGTTCCTTACCGAGGACGTAGGTCTTAGTCTGGTCCCCGTTGACCAGTTCCACAATGGTCTCGTCAGCATCTTGCCCATCGAATGCGAGAAATTCGCTGGACTTGATGCGTAGATTCCGGATTCCGTCCCAGAGAGCCCGAGGGAGGAAGCTGAATCCGGGACCAGGCTCCAACGTTTGCCGAACCACCCCTGCCTTGATCGGAATCGCGGTGGTCCCATCTGCAATATTCAAGGGTAGCGTGTATCTCACTGCGGTGACGGACTTCAGCCCGGCCGCGGCCGACCACGCGTCCGATTCGACGACGGTCTCGTCGGGGAAGAAGTGATCTGGGTAGGTCGAGAGCATTGCGCCCTTGAACAGGTCGATCAATTGAGTTCCGCCGGTTGCAGACCCTTGACGCTCAACAACGAACAAAGCAACTTCCGAACCCGGCGGAACCATGAAAAAAGTTCGTGTCATGGTTGTGGCCGACTCATTGTCCCCACGTACGTGCGAAACTTGGTGCGTATTTACGTCAATAGTCTGGCCAACTTCGCCGAACGGTCCGGACTCGGTTTTAACGAGCACGCTCCGACCCGACGCAACGATCGATTCGATCTTCGTGTAACGACCTTTGGCGTGATGAACCAGCTTGTCAGCGTCCAAGTTAGTCACTAGTCCGTGGAAAAGATGGAGCATGTCAGCGCCGTCCACATCCGTCACAGCACTGAGCTTGCTCTTCTTGTCGGGTTTGAACCTAATAGCCACTAGTCCGAGCGTGCGTCTGCTCACCGTACATCCCCCTGTTTCGAAATCCAATCTAAATAAATAGTGTCACGGCGGTGATCAGACGGCGACCAACCTTTAGGCAGTTTGACATTAGGGTCAGACGACGTCGGCCTACCAAGACGGTCGGCGACACCGCTGCACGGCGACAAGACTGACCGCCTCTAGGTGAAGCCCAGCGTCGCCACAGGCAACGTCATTTCGGTCGAAGCGTCATTGGGACCGACACGGTTTGAACACCCGCCCTCCCACGGGATGATGGTCAGCCCAGCTGCCCCTGCGGGCTCTCCGCTCCGCACCATTGAAGTGCTCAACCGCCGAGGACGGCGTCGAGGATCTCCGCCGTCACCGGGTCGACCATGTCGGCCGTGACCACGTAGCTGTTTCGGGTGGTCTGCTCGTTCGCGTGACCGAGCAGTCGGGAGGCCAGCGTGATGCCCGCCGCCCGCTCAATCAGCGTGGCGGCCGTGCGCCGATAAATGTGGGTCGTGTACTCGTCAACGTCGACACCCAGGTCAACAAGGTGTGTGCGCTCATCTTCGACGAACGCGCGCAGCAGTCGCTCGTAGTTGCTCACGCTCAACGAGCGACCGGTCTTGGTGGGAAACAGGAACGCCTCCGGATCCGCCTCGGAAAGGGCCAGCCGGCGCCGCACGGCCGCGGCGGCCATCGACGGCAGCGCGATGCTGCGCCGCTGCCGTGACCGCTTGGGCGAGTTCTTGCGGTGCGTTCCCTGCGCCTTGGTGCTGACGATCGTGCCGCTCACAATGAGGGTCGGCGGCAGCGTCGTCATGTCAACGTCACAGCGGCGCAGACCGATGCATTCACCGACGCGCAGCGAGGTTCCGATCATGATGTCCATTCCGTCGATCAGGGCACGATAGTTGGGCCGTGGGCCGTCGTCGCGGGTAATCCGCCACACCTGCATGCGCCCGCGGATGGCGGTGATTTGCGCGGGCGTAAGGGCGGATTCCTTGCGCGGTGACATCGGCAGGCGCTGTACGTCCCGCACAGGGTTCTGCATGAGAGCGTCGTCTCGAACGGCGTAGCCACACACGAGACTAAGCACCGCGCGCGCACGACGTGCTTTCGAGATCGTCTCTTCCTCCAGAATCCGCTGCAGAATGCGGTCGCAGCGACCGACGGTCAGGTGCTCGAGCCGTACTCCCCCGCAGCGCGGCACGATGATCACGCGGGCCGTGGTCTCATACGATTCGTAGGTCGAGTACGACAAGCTGCCAGCCTTGGCGCGGGTGAGCACCTGGGCCAGCCAGAGTTCTACTGCATCGGCGATCGTGCTCGACGGCGAGAGTGCCCCGCCGCCACCGGTGGCCATCGCCCTCGCTTGTCGATGGATCTCGGCGATGGCTTCGTCGCGGGTATCAGCCGTCACGGCATGGCGATGCCGGGTCCCACTGTCGTCACGGCTGGTGCCGCGGGCGCGGTATCGACCGCTCGCCAACTGTTGCACGTCGATTGAGCCCACTTCGCCAGCCGCGATCTGTGGCCTAGCCATGCCGGTGCTCGTGAACCCAGGTGAGCACGTCACGCACGTCGTATCGCACGAGCCGGCCGAGCTTTATATAGGGCGGCCCAGTCTGCGTCAGGCGCCAGTCCTCGAGCGTGCGCTCCGGCATTCGGAGCAGCTCAGCGAGTTCCCGCTGGGTGAGAAACGTGGGGGTGATTTGCGTCGTCGCGTCCATACACAACAGGTGCACCACGGGAGCCGTGAGCAGACCGATCAGGCCGGGACAGCCCCGTAAGGGGCCGGGCACAACGACGACCAAACAATCCCCGATAGGGTTTGTGGTGTAGTTTGTGGTAATTTGGCCCGTTTGGGCCTACTCGACAGGGTGGGCGATAAGTGATTTCGCCGCGGAATCCTGCGCCTTTTAGTGCTGGGGTACCTGGACTCGAACCAAGAACAAATGAACCAGAATCATCCGTGTTGCCAATTACACCATACCCCAATGCCTAATCCGAAGATCGGGCCGAGTAGTAGCCTAGCCCACTCGGGCCGGAGAGGCCAAACCGAGGTGTCCCCCGGCGAGTCGAAGCCCCTCCGGCCCCGCGATCACGCGGCCGCTACGACCGCGAGGGCCCGATCGAGGCGATCCAGGGTCTCGGCCTGTCCCAAAATCTCCATGGACTCAAATAGCGGCGGTGAGATCTTGCGGCCCGACAGCGCGACGCGCAACGGTCCGAAAGCGACGCGTGGCTTCAGCCCCAGTCCCTCGATGAGCGTGTCGGCGAGCAGCGCGTGCACCCGATCGGTGTTCCATTCCACTGACGGAATATGTTCGAGTGCGGTGCGCGAGGCGCCGAGAATGTCGGCGGCGTTCTGCGGGAGCGAGGCGAGGGCATCCGCTTCGAGAGTGAGGTCAGCGCCGGTCACGAAGAGAAAACCGAGCATGGCGGGTGCTTCGCCGAGCAGGGCGATGCGCTCCTGGATGAGCGGTGCGCCCTGAGCGAGCAGCGCCAGGTCTGCGTCGGTCGGCGTCTCGCCGAGCACGCCGGCCGACACCAGGTAGGGAATCAGGCGAGCGGCGAAGTCGGCTGCGTCGAGCTGACGAATGTGGTCGCCGTTGATCGATTCGGCCTTCTTGAGGTCGAAGCGGGCCGGGTTCGGGTTGACGTTCACGACGTCGAACGCGGCCGTGAACTCGTCGATCGAGAACACGTCGCGGTCGTGGGTGAGCGACCAGCCGAGCAGGGCGAGGTAGTTGAGCAGGCCCTCGGGGATGAATCCGTGGTCGCGGTGCAGAAACAGGTTCGCCTCGGCGTCGCGCTTGCTGAGCTTCTTGTTCTTGTCACCCATCACGTAGGGCAGGTGGCCGAAGCGGGGCACGAAGGTGGTCACGCCAATGTCGATGAGCGCGTGGTACAGCGCGATCTGGCGCGGGGTCGACGAGAGCAGATCCTCGCCGCGCAGCACGTGGGTGACGCCCATGAGCGCATCGTCGACGGGGTTGACGAACGGGTAGAGCGGATGCCCGTTCGGGCGCACCACCACAAAGTCACTGAACGAGCCGGCCGGAAAGGTGATCTCGCCGCGCACGAGGTCGACGAAGGAGAGCTCGGTGTCCGGTACCCGCAGGCGGAGCGCCGGGGACCGGCCCTCCGCGCGGTAGGCGGCCTTCTGCTCGTCGGTGAGGTCGCGTTCGAAGTTGTCGTAGCCCATTTTGGGGTCGCGGCCGAGGTCGCGGTTGCGGGTCTCGATCTCTTCGCCGGTGACGAAGCTCTCGTAGATGTGGCCGCTGGCCTTGAGCTGGTCGATGACACCGCGGTAGATGTCGTAGCGCTCGCTCTGGCGGTATGGCGCCTGGGGTCCACCGACGTCGACGCCCTCGTCCCAGTCCAGTTTCAGCCAGCGCATTGCCTCGACGAGCTGCAGAAAGCTCTCTTCGCTGTCGCGGGCGGCGTCGGTATCTTCGATGCGAAAGATCATCTTGCCACCGGTGTGCCGGGCGTAGGCCCAGTTGAACATGGCGGTACGAACGAGGCCCACGTGGGGGGTTCCGGTCGGCGAGGGGCAGAACCGCACGCGAACGTCGGATCCGGTGGCGGTGGAAAACGGGTGTGCAGTGGTATCAGACATTACTCACGATTCTAGTTGCGCGAGCCCTGCCCTACTTCTTTCCGGGCCCGGGCCCGGAAAATGGGCCCATGATCAATCGTGGTCCCGGTTCCGTAAGGTGGGCCCGAGATTCGGGCAGGCTCGACCTAGCCGACCTGCGCGATGGCGGCGATGGCGCGCAATGCCGCAGCCAGGGCGGGCACGCGCTCGGCCCGAGCCGCCGTCACGGCGTGCAGGGTGCGATGATCCTGCCCGGTTGTGGCGCGAATTGCGACGCCCGCGCGAACGCCGGCCGATTCGATCGCGAGCGCCGGCAGCAGTGCCACGCCGATGCCGGCCTCGACCAGGCCGAACACGGCGGCGACATTGTCGGTCTCATAGCTGATGCGTGGCGTGAATCCGCGGCGATCACACAGGTCGAGCAGGTGGCCGCGGCAGCGCGGGCAGCCGGCCACCCAATTCTCGTCGGCGAGGCCGCCCAGGTCGACTGGCGCACCGGTTTCGGGCTCAGCGCCGGCGAGCGGATGCCCGACCGGCAGCACGAGCATCATCTCGTCTCGCCGCAGGGTAGCCACCCGCAGCCCCTGCGCGCTCTCCCGGTGTGGATCCACCCGGTCTCCCGGGTAGCTGAACGTGATGGCCAGGTCGGCGCGGTTCTCGCGCACGGCTGCAACGGCTTCGGGTGGTTCGGCCTCGAGATAGGTGATGCTGATCTGCGCATGCTGCTGCTTCATGCGCGCCAGCAGGCTCGGCACGAGCGTAGCGGATGCCGACGGGAACGCCACCAGACGCACGAGCCCAGAACGCAACCCCTGCAGCTCGGCGATCTCCCCCGCCGCCGCATCGAGCGCGGTTTCCACGGTCACGGCGTGCCGGGCCAGCACGAGACCGGCCTCGGTGAGGCGAACGCCTCGTCCGACCCGCTCAACCACGGCGAGTCCGAGCCTCTGCTCGAGTCGTTTGAGCTGCTGGCTCACCGCCGGCTGGCTGTAGCCGAGGGCGGCTGCGGCGGCCGTGATGGAGCCGGTTTCGTGCACCGCCCGCACCACGCGCAGGGCAAGTGCGTCGAGGTCGGGGCCCTGGCCAGGGAGATGACTCATGCACCAATCATAACGGCGGCTTATGCGTTGCATCGAATACTGGCCATTGTCGCATGAATAGCCTCTGGCCAGACTGGAATCATGACTCCAGCACCGCTTCGCACCAGCAGCCCCGCTGTGAGCACCCTGACTCTCGCCGAAGCCCGTACCCGATATACCTCCGGTCGCGGTTACCTCGCTGCCTGCACCCTCGGGCTGCCGACGATCGACACAATCGCCGCGATGCGCGCCGACACAGAGGCCTGGGCGCGCGGTGAGTCCTGCGCCTCCCGCTACGGCGAGGTGGTCGAGCGGGTGCGCGCGGGATACGCCGACCTGGTCGGGGTCACGCCCGACCGCGTCGCGATCGGCTCGCAGACCTCGGTCATGGCGGGCTTGGTCGCGGCGAGCATTCCCGACGGCGCCGAAGTCGTGCTGCCGCGGGGTGACTTCAGCTCGATGGTGTTCCCGTTCCTCGCCCAGGCGCACCGCGGTGTGACCGTGCGGCAGGTAGACCTGGCAGACCTGGCCGCGAGCCTCACCGAGAACACCTGGCTCGTGGCGTTCTCGCTCGTGCAGTCCGCCACCGGAACCCTCGCCGACAGCGCCGCCATCCGGGCCGCCGCCCGTGCAACGAGCACCTTTACGCTGTGCGACACGACCCAGGCGGCGGGGTGGATGCCGGTGGACGCATCCGTTTTTGACGCCACCATCTGCCACAGCTACAAGTGGCTCGGCGCCCCGCGCGGAGTGGCCTTCTTCACCGTCTCCGACGCGTTCGCAGCGAAACTGCACCCGGTGTATGCCGGCTGGTACGCGGGAGACGACCTGTGGGCATCCTGTTACGGCCCCGAGATGGCGCTGGCCGCCGATGCCCGCCGCTTCGACGTGTCGCCGGCCTGGCCGGCCTGGGTCGGTGCCGAACCGGCCATCGACCTGTTCCGCAGCCTCGATCTGGCTGCGGTGGCCGCCCACAATGCGGGCCTCGGCGATGCCCTGTGCGACGGGCTCGGCCTGCCGCGACTCAGCCAGGCCATCATCAGCTGGCCGGATGCCGGTGGTCGCGACCTCGCACGCCTCACCGCCGCCGGCCTCACAGCTTCGGGTCGGGCCGGCCGCGCCCGCGTCGCATTTCACCTCTTCAACGACGAGGACGACGTGACCCTGGCTCTGAACGCGCTTCGTCCCTGACGCGAGCGGACGAGGAGTCCCCACAATCACCTCGGATGTCCGCGAGGTCGATGGTTCAGATCAGTTGACAACCAAATTGCCGGTGCGCACGATCATCTTGCCGGTGTTCTCGCCGCGCATGAGGCCGAGGAACGCGTCGACTGCGTTCTCGACGCCGTCGACGACTGTCTCGTCGAAGACGATCTGGCCGGATGCGAGCCAGTCCGCCATCTCAGCGGAGAATGCCGGGAGGTGCGACCAGAAGTTGCCGATGGTGAAGCCCGTGAGGGTCAGGCCGCGGGTGACGATGTTAGTCATGTTGTTCGGGCCGACCGGAGCATCCGTGCTGTTGTACAACGAGATCGCGCCGCACAGCGCCGCACGCCCGCCGTCGTTGAAGGAGGCCAAAGCTGCCTCGAGGTGCTCGCCGCCGACATTGTCGAAGTAGACATCGATTCCGTCGGGCGCTGCAACGGCCAGCTGATCCGTGATAGAGCCGTTCTTGTAGTTGAACGCGGCGTCAAAGCCGTACTTGCTCGTGAGCAGGGCCACCTTCTCGGGCGATCCGGCCGAGCCGATAACGCGCTTGGCGCCCTTGAGCCGGGCGATCTGTCCGACCATACTGCCGACGGCACCCGCTGCGCCGGAGACGAACACGGTGTCGCCTTCCTTGAGCCTGGCGACCTCGAGCAGGCCGACGTAAGCGGTCAGGGCGGTCATTCCGAGCACCCCGAGATAGGCGGAGAGCGCGACATCCGGAAGCTCGGGAACGACGCGGAATCCGGCGGCATCCTCCTGCACCAGGTCACGCCAGCCGTAAGCGTGGGTGACGACGTCGCCGACGGCGAACGCATCGGTAGCGGAGGCGACGACCCGGCCGACCGCCGCGCCGGTCATGGTCTCACCGAGCGCGAACGGCGGCACGTAGCTCTTCACGTCGTTCATCCGACCTCGCATGTACGGGTCAACGGATACGAATTCATTGGCGACGCGAACCTGGCCGGCCGTAAGCTCCGGCAGGTCGACGGTCACGGTGCGGAAGTCCGCATTCGTCGGCCAGCCGACGGGACGGTTCACGAGTTGGATCTGGGTGCTGACGGTGGATGAGGCCATGCTGGGCTCCTCTGCTAGTTTTAGAACGATCGTTTTACTATATATTGGACCAATCGGTACACAAAATTTGCCGATCGTCGAAGCGGATCCGAGGAGCGAACATGGGGCGGCTGCAAACCTTCGACAGCGGCGTGGTCGTGCAGGCTGCACGTGACCTGTTCTGGGATAAGGGGTATGACGGTGTATCCCTGGCTGAGCTGGAGTCGGCGACGGGCGTGGGCCGCTCCAGCCTCTACCACGCCTTCGGCAGTAAACGCGGGCTCTTTGACGCTGCGGTCTCCGACTATCTGCAGAGTGTTATTGGGCCTCGATTGGTCGGGCTGCGCGCGGGCGCAACGGATGCCTCGGCGCTGCTCGACTACTTCGACAGCCTCGCTCAGTCGACAGCCGCGCTGGCGGACGACTCGCCGCGTTCCGGATGCCTCCTGGTCAATTGCGCGGCCGGCCTCGGCGCCCACGACGACTCGGCTCGTACTGTCGTGGAAGGCTATCGCGCCGAACTGTCCGAGGCTCTGCGGCAGGCCCTCGCTGCCGTGTCATCCCACGCGGATGCCGCACCAGTGCGCATCGATGAGCGCGTGCGCACCCTGGCCTCCCTGTCGATGAGCGCGATGCTCGTCGCCCGGGTGAACCGGGATGAAGCGATCGCCCTGCTGAACACGGCGTCGAACCAGGTCAGGGCCTGGTTCCCCGACGCCATGGGCTGAGTCCCGCGGCCGGATCCGGCCCCGGATCTGTGTCTGGATCTGGGCACCCGCTGCGCGGGTCAGGCCGGGCGCACCACCGGGTTCACGAGCGTTCCGATTCCGGCGATCGACACCGTGACGGTGTCGCCGTCGACCACGTCGGCCGGGGTGTCCAGCGGTCCGGCCAGAATCACGTCGCCGGGCAGCAGGGTGGACACGCTCGAGGCGAACGCCACGAGTGCCGCAACGACGTCTTCGGTCGTCCGGTCGTCGTCGCCGAGCGAGAGAGCCTGAAATTCCTCATCGTTGATGAGCCCGCGCAGGGGCGACAAAGCCTCGTCGAACTCGGTCTCGACGACTGGGCCGAGCGGCAGGAATGTGTCAAAGGCCCCCGCTAACCCTGAAGCCAGGTCGGCCGCGGTCACGACCGTCGCGACCGTGTAGCCGAAGACGCGACCGAGGGCATCCGCTGCCGAGACGTTCTTGGCGATCTTGCCGATGACGATGGCGAGCTGGCCGTCGACTTCGACCCGCGAGGAGGCGGCCGGCAGCACGATGGCGTCGCCGGGGCCAACGACGGCGGTGTTGGGCCGAAGCACGAACGCCTCGGCCGACACCACTGCGACGATCTTCGAACGCGGAATCACCGGCGCGAGCAGCTTCACGTCGGCCAGGGCCACCCGGTCGCCGGTCGTGTCGAATCCGGCAAACATCGGGTCGTTTGTGAGCACGACCAGTTCGTCGCCGTCAACGATGCCGAACGCGATGGCGCCCTGGTAGCTGTAGCGTGCGATCTTCACGTGTCTCGATTCCCCCTATACAAGGCCAAAAGCTTCAGTCTAGGCGGGTGAGCCAGCCGTGCCGGTCGGGCACGCGCCCATACTGAATGTCGGTGAGTTCCTGGCGCAGCGACAGGGTGATCGCGCCGGCCGGGGCATCCGCTTCGCCGATCGTGAAGTCCCTGGCCTTCAGCTGGCCGATCGGAGTGACGACGGCGGCGGTTCCACAAGCGAAGACCTCGGTGATAGCACCCGATGCGACACCGTCACGCCACTCGCCCAGCGTCACGTCGCGCTCCTCAACGGTCATGCCGCGGTCGCGGGCGAGCTGCATGATGCTGTCGCGGGTGACGCCCTCGAGGATGGACCCGGTCAGGCGCGGCGTGACGATCGTGTCGGTGCCGTGCACGAAGAACACGTTCATGCCGCCCAGTTCGTCGATGTGGCTACCGGTTTCACCGTCGAGAAAGAGCACCTGGGCGCAGCCGTTCTCGTAGGCCTCCATTTGGGGCAGCAGGGACGCGGCGTAGTTGCCGCCGCACTTGGCGGCGCCCGTTCCGCCGCGGCCCGCGCGGGAGTATTCGGTCGACAGCCAGATCTTCACCGGGGCGACGCCATCGGCGAAGTAGGCGCCGGCCGGGCTCGCGATCACGTAGAAGCTCACCTTGTGGGCGGCGCGCACACCGAGAAAGCTCTCGTTGGCGATCATGAACGGCCGCAGGTACAAGCTGGTCTCCGGCGCGGACGGCACCCAATCGCCGTCGATGGCGATCATCTGCTTGACCGACTCGATGAAGTCTTCCACCGAGAGTTCGGGCAGCGCGAGGCGGTGCGCCGAGCGCTGCAGGCGCTGCGCGTTCTTCTCGGGCCGAAAGGTCCAGATGGAGTTGTCGGCGTGCCGGTAGGCCTTGAGGCCCTCGAAGATCTCCTGGCCGTAGTGCAGCACCGAGGAAGCGGGGTCGAGCAGCAGCGGGCCGTAGGGAGTGACGCGGGCGTCGTGCCAGCCGGCGTCGACCGACCAATCGATCGTGACCATGTGGTCGGTGAAATGCTTGCCGAACCCCGGGTCGGCGAGGATCTCGTCGCGTTCGGCTTCGGCGCGTGCTTCGGTCGACGGGGTCAGCGCGAAGCTCAGTGGAAATGTGTCGGTCTTGCTCATTTGAGTACCTTGTCTGTCAAAAGCGTCACGATGGCGTCCCCCACCTCAGCGGTGCTGCGTCGCACCGTCTCGGTGCGACGCGCCAGGTCGTCGGCCACGGCCTCGTTGACGCGAGTCGCGGCATCCGTCAGCCCGAGGTGATCGAGCAGCAGCGCCACCGAGAGGATGGCCGCGGTCGGGTCGGCGAGTTGCTGGCCGGCGATATCGGGCGCCGAGCCGTGTACCGGCTCGAACATGCTGGGAAAGCGACCCGTCGGGTTGATATTGCCGGAGGCCGCCAGGCCGATGCCGCCGCTGATTGCCGCCGCCAGGTCGGTGAGAATATCGCCAAAGAGGTTATCGGTGACGATCACGTCGAATCTACTCGGGTTCGTCACGAAGAAGATAGTCGCCGCGTCGACGTGCAGGTAATCCACCGCGACCAGGGGGTAGTCGGCGGCTACTTGGTTCACGATGCGCTGCCACAGGCTGCCGGCGAAGACGAGCACGTTGGTCTTGTGCACGAGCGTGAGCTGTTTGCGTTCGCGACCCTGAGCCACCTCGAAGGCGTACCGCACGACGCGTTCCACCCCGTAGGCGGTGTTGACCGAGACCTCGTTGGCGACCTCCTGCGGGGTGCCCCGGCGAATAGCGCCGCCGTTGCCGACGTAGGGGCCTTCGGTGCCCTCGCGCACGACGACGAAGTCGACCACGCCGGGAGCGGTGAGGGGGCTGGTGACGCCGGGGTAGATCGTGCAGGGACGCAGGTTGACGTAGTGGTCGAGCGCGAAGCGCAGGCCGAGCAGCAGTCCCCGCTCGATGTTGGCGCCTTTCAGGCGGGGATCGCCCGGAACGCCGCCGACGGCGCCCAGCAGAATAGCATCGTTCTGACTGATCGCCGCGAGGTCGGCATCTGTGAGCACGTCGCCGGTCTCGAGGAACCTCGCGGCACCGAGCTGAAAGGTGCTCGTCTCAATCGTGACCTCGTCACGGGCGGTTACGGCGCCGAGCACCTTCACAGCCTCAGCGACGACTTCCGGTCCAATCCCGTCTCCGGGAATGACAGCGAGTTTGATAGTACGAGACATGCGGCTCCGAACCAGTCAGCGAACACCTGAATTGCGTATAGTCAAACCTTACCTTTGTCGCTGAAGTGCCTAGGCTGGTCACCAGCGCATCACCACTGCACACCCAACGGAAAGAAGGACATCGTGAGTATCGGACTGGGAATCTTTCTGCTGGTGGTCGGCGCCATTCTGGTGTGGGCCCTCGACATCACGGTCACCGGAGTGGACCTGCAGCTCGTCGGTTACATTCTGCTCGCGGCCGGTGCCCTCGTGACGATCCTCGGCATCGTGCTGATGACACGTCGCCGCAACAGCGTGACCACCACACGCACCATCGCCGACCCGGTGAACGGCGAGCAGGTCACCCGTCGGGAGAACTCGATCGATGACCTGTAGCTAGCGGGCTCGGCGCAGCGCGACCAGCGCCACGACGGCCGCTCCGAGCACAAGGGCCACGCCGATCCAGGCGGTGAGGCCGACACCGCTGTCAAAAGCGTGCCGCGCCGAATCGAGCAGCTGCTCGGCCACCCCGGCGGGCAGCTGCTCGGCCACCCCGGCGGGCAGCTGCTCGGCCACGGCCACTGCTCCGCCGAGGGTCTCCCCCGCCGCCAGCCGTTCGGCGGTGGTCAGCCCCTCCGGCAGCAGCACGGCCGCGCGATACGACACGGTCAGGATCGTGCCAAGAACGGCCGTTCCGAGCACCGCGCCCAGTTCGTAGGCCGTCTCCGACACAGCGGATGCCGCGCCCGCCTTATCGGCCGGCGCCGTCGCCACGATCAGCTCGTTCGAGACGGTCTCGGCCGCACCGATTCCGATGCCGAGCAGAACGAAGGCCACGCCGATCCAGAAGGCGTCGATCTGCCCTCCGCGCAGGGCGATCGACGCGAACCCGGCGACCGACACCAGCAGGGCCGCCGGCACCACCCGTGACGGCCGCACCCGGCGGGCGATCGGCACGATCAGCAGTCCGGCCACGATCATCGCGGCCAGGCCGGGAACGAGCACGAGTCCGGCCGACAGCGGCGAGAGTCCGAGCACGAGTTGCAGGTGCTGGGAGATGAAGAACAGGCACCCGACGAGCGCCGTCACGCTGAGCAGGTTGACACCGACGGCGCCACTGAAGGCGCCGCGCCGGAACAGACCCATGTCGAGCATGGGGTTCGGCACCCGCACCTGCCGGCGCACAAACCACACGCCGAGGCCCAGCCCGAGCACGATCGGGGCCAGGGAAAGCCAGGAGACACCGTGCTCGGCGATGCTCTTGATGCCGTAGACGATCGGGAGCATGGTGCCGAGTGAGAGGGCGATGCTGAGAAAGTCAATGCGCCCGGGATGCGGGTCACGCGACTCCGTGACGAGAATGGGCGCCAGTACGAGCAGCGGCAACAGAACGGGAACGGCGAGCAAAAATACCGATCCCCAGGCGAAATGCTCGAGCAGGATGCCGCCGACGACCGGCCCGAGGGCGCTGCCGGCCGCGAATCCGGTGGCCCAGATCGCGATGGCGAGGCGCCGCTGGTCTCGGTCGACGAAGGTCGAGCGCAGCAGCGACAGGGTCGACGGCATCAGCATCGCGCCGAAGAATCCGAGTGCCGCCCTGGCAATGATGAGACCCTCGATGCTCGGGGAAAACGCCGCGAATACCGAGACCACACCGAAACCGGCCGAGCCGATCAGCAACAGGCGACGACGCCCGATGCGGTCGCCGAGGCTGCCCATCGCCACGAGCAGTCCGGCCAGCACGAGCGGATAGATGTCGACCATCCAGAGCAGCTGCACGCCGGTCGGCAGGGTGGCCGTCGAGATCGCCGGCAGGGCAAAGTTGAGCACGGTGTTGTCGATCGAGACGAGCAGCACCGGCAGCATCAGCACGGCCAGCGCCCACCAGCGGCGTCGGTCGTGCTGCCCCAGCAGAGCGGATGCCGCTCCCCCGCCCGCCTGCTCGGCAGCACGGGTCAGGTCAATGGGTTGGGTGGGAGCAGCGGGGGCAGACACGATCTCGTTCACTTTCCGGGTTCATTCTCGACCGCCATCGGCGGAGCAACAGAATCGACTGTACCGGCTAGACGGTATAGTTGTCTAGTCCGCTTGTCATGTTCAACCGACAGTCTGCGTGTTCGTTACCATGGCCCCTATGTCGAAAAATGCCGCCGCGCCTTCCGTTCCCACCCGGGATCGGCTGCTCGACGCATTCGAGGAGCTGCTGGTCGAGGGCGGCGAACGCTCGGCCACTCTCGATGCCGTCGCGGCGGCGGCCGCGGTGTCCAAGGGCGGATTGCTCTATCACTTCGCCTCGAAGGACGCCCTGGTCGGTGGCCTGCTGGCTCGTCTGGATGCGCTCGCCCTCGAAGACGCCGAGAACATTCGCACCGCCCCGGCCGGCGCGGTCGATTACCTCATTCGCACGTCGGTGCATACCGGCAGCCCGCTAGATCGAGCCTACATCGCCGGCTCCCGACTCGCCCAGGGGCGGGACCCCCGGGCCGTGCAGGTACTCACCGAGATTCGTCGACGCTGGCTTTCGGTGATCGAAGACGCCGTGCACGACGCTGACGTGGCCCAGGCGATCATGTTGATCAGTGACGGTCTCTACGTCAACAGCTCACTCGCCGAGAACGAGCTCGCACCGCAAAACCACACCGATGCCGCGATGACACGGCTGATCGCCCTGATCGGACGTCTCCTGCCGCACGAATAACGCTGCCCGGGTAGAAAAAACGAGTGGGCGCCTGCACTGCAGGCGCCCACTCGCATCCGTTCTGACGGAACCTACTCAGTGAGGTCGATCTCCACCATGATCTCGGCGTCGATCGCGCTGCGCACCGAGGCGAGCAAACCGGCTGGAACCTCGGTGTCTACGGTCAGCACGCTCAGTGCCTTGCCGCCGGCCACGTGGCGGGCGATCTGCATGCCCGCGATGTTGATGTTGGCCTCACCGAATTCGCGGCCGTAAACGGCGACGATTCCGGGGCGGTCGGTGTAGAGCATGACGATGAGGTTCTTGGCGAACTGAACCTCAACGTCGTAGCCGTTGATCTCGACGATCTTCTCGATCTGTTTGGTGCCGGTGAGGGTACCCGAGACGGAGACCTGCGAACCGTCGGCGAGGGCGCCGCGCAGGGTGATCACGTTGCGGTACTCGGGCGATTCAGCGTCGGTGAGCATGCGCACGGCGACGCCGCGCTGCTCGGCCAGCAGCGGTGCGTTGACGTACGAGACGGTTTCGCTGACGACGTTCGTGAAGATGCCCTTGAGCGCGGCGAGCTTGAGCACACTGACGTCGAACTCGACCAGTTCGCCGCGCACTTCGATGTCCACGCTCGTGAGCGGGCTGTGCGCGGCAAGGCCGGAGAACACCTGGCCGAGCTTTTCCACCAGCGGGATGCCGGGACGCACGTACGGGTCGATGACGCCGCCGGCCACGTTGACCGCGTCGGGAACGAGCTCGCCGGAGAGCGCGAGGCGCACGGACTTGGCCACGGAGACGCCGGCCTTCTCCTGGGCTTCGTCGGTCGATGCCCCCAGGTGCGGGGTCGTGATGATGTTGTCGAGGCCGAGCAGCGGCGAACCGGTCGGCGGTTCGCTTACGAAAACGTCGAGGCCGGCGCCGGCGATCGTGCCGGCGAGGAGGGCCTCGTGCAGCGCCTCTTCGTCGATGAGTCCGCCGCGTGCGACGTTGACGACGAAGGCGGTCGGCTTCATCAGCTTGAGCTGCGCGGCACCGATCATGCCGGTGGTCTCCGGGGTCTTCGGCATGTGGATCGTGACAAAGTCGGACTGCGCGAGCAGTTCGTCGAGGCTGACCGGGGTCACGCCGAGCTGCTGGGCGCGGGCGGAGGTGATGTAGGGGTCGTAGGCGATGACGTTGGTGCCGAAGGCCTGCATGCGCGCGGTGATGAGCGCACCGATGCGACCGAGGCCGATGATGCCGATGGTCTTCTCGTAGAGTTCGACGCCGGTGTACTTGGAGCGCTTCCACTGTCCGTCGGCGAGGGCGCCGGAAGCGGCCGGAATGTGACGGGCCAGGCTCAGGATGTGACCAACGGTCAGCTCGGCGGCCGAGATGATGTTGGAAGTGGGCGCGTTGACGACCATGACACCGGCCGCGGTGGCGGCTTTGATGTCAACGTTGTCGAGGCCGACGCCCGCACGGGCGATGACCTTCAGGTGCGGCGCAGCCTTGATGGCTTCGGCATCCATCTTGGTGGCTGAACGCACCAAAACGGCCTGCGCGGTGGCAAGCTCGGCGAACAGCGCGGAGCGATCCGTGCCGTCGACGTGGTGAATGTCAAAATCGGGGCCGAGGGCATCGACGGTGGCGGGGGAAAGTTCTTCGGCGATCAGGACGACGGGTTTCGACAATAAAATCGGATCCTTAGATTGCATTTGTCGGTGGCGCGACAAAGGGCGCTACTCGGCTTCCACCCTACCGGCTGCACAATAGACCAATGAGCAACGACATAATAGGCGGACTCCAGCTGGTGCTGCGAATAGTTCTGGCACTGGTCTTCATCGGGGCCGGTATCACCCACTTTCTGCCGTCGGTGCAACGCACCATGGCGGCGATGATCCCACCGCGGCTGCGCCGGAGCGGCCTGGCCAGCCCGATCAATCTCGTGCTGTTCACGGGGGTGTGCGAGGTGGCCGGCGGGCTCGGGCTGCTCTATCCGCCGACCATGGTGGTTGCGGCCGGCGCGCTCGTGCTGTTTCTGGCGGCGGTGTTTCCCGCCAACGCTTATGCGGCGCGGCACCCGAAACGGTTCGGGCGAGTGGCGATCCCATTCGTTCCCCGACTGATCGCCCAGCTGGTCTTGATGGGCCTGATTGTGGTGGCTGTACTCTAGACGATCAGTCTGGCGAGGCTGAACACCGCGGTGATGTCGAGCGACACGGCGGCCACCGTGCAGAGCCCGACGAACAGGGTGAGGGCCTGCACCCCGAAGGCGCGGCCCCGGCCAAGCCAATAGGTGAGGGCGTAGACCAGCACCGGCAGGATTACCGCGAAGATGAGCACGGTCCAGCCGAATCCGCTCAGCTTGGTGTCGAGGGACTGCGCCAGCCCGTTGAGCCCGACCAGGTTGCCGACGGCTTCCCAGACGTCGTAGGCGTAGAACAGCCCGAAGAAGGCAGCGATAGCGAACATGAGCCATCGTGGTGGTCGGCGTCGGGTCACAGTGGTGCTGTCCTGCTCGTTTCCGTGTGTGTCGCTCATGCGAGTGTCCCCGTTCCCAGGATGAACGGCAGCGGGGCGAGCACGAGGACGCCGATCAGTAGCCAGGCGCGGCGGGCGCGCGGACTGCCCGTGGTGAGCCAATAGGTCGCGCCGAACCAGGCCAATGGTGCGGCCACGGCCAGCCAGGCACCGAGCGAGAACATGAATTCGGCCACGGGGTCGCTGATGGGTTTCTCGATGCGTGCGACGCCGATGAACCAGCCGACCGTGTAGAGCAGGTACATGCCGGCGAGGATCCCCATGCCGACCAGGGCTGCCGAACTCGCTGCCGCGCTGTCGGGCTGCGCAGTGACATCGGCCCCGTCTGGTTCGGGGCTGGCGGCATCCGTTGTGCTGGGGACAGCGGTCGGGTGCGCGGCACCCTGCGGAATGGTCCACCCTGCCGGCAGCGCGGACGGTTCGGTCCTCGCCGGATCGGTGCTTCCGTTCTGCAGCGTCGGGTCGTCGTCACCGGCCCAGTTCAGTGCGTCTTCGTCGCGTGTCGGATTCATTTTTCCAGAGTATCCGGTTACGGGCTGAGGCTAGCCGAACAGCGGCTTGACCGCCGTGATCAGTTGCTGCACGCCCAGAATGATGAAGAGTAGGGCGCAGATGCCGAGGGCGATGTTGGTGAACCACCGGTTGCGCCATTCCTGCGGAATGCGCTTGCCGTTCAGCAGGCCCAGCAGAGTGATGGCGAGGAATGGCATGAACAGCGAGCCGAGTACGCCGTAGGCGAGGATCAGCCCGATCGGCGAGCCGAGCAGGAACAGGATCATCGGCGGAAAGGTGAGCCACAACAGGTAGAACTTGAAGTACTTGCCGCCGACCAGGGTGTCGCGGTGACCGGACTTCTTGCCGCGCATGTTGCCCCAGAAATCGGCGAACATGAGACTCACACCGTTCCACACGCCGATGATCGACGAGAAGGATGCCGCCCAGAAGCCCACCAGGAAGCCCGTGCCGACCACGACTCCGTACTTCTCGTTGAGCACCGTCGAGAGGTCGAGCAGGCCCTTGTCGCCGGCGCTCAGGGTGATGCCGGCGGCGGCGACCACCTCGGCACCGACGATGAGCATGGCGATGACGAAGATGCCGGTCATGACGTAGGCCATGCGGTTGTCGATGCGCATGACTTTCATCCAGCGCGGAGTTGACCAGCCCTTTTCGCGCAGCCAATAGCCGTAGGCGGCCAGGGTGATGGTGCCGCCGACACCGCCGGCCAGGGCGAGCGTGTAAAGCACACCGCCCTCGGGAATGATCGGCACGAGGCCGCGCAGCATGGCCGGAAAATTCGGCACGGCGATGACGGCGAGACCGACCACCGTGATGAACATGATGCCCACCAATACCGCCGTGATCTTCTCGAAGATGGCATAGCGGCCGAACCAGACCATGGTGAGCCCGGCGAGGCCCATGAGTACGGCCCAAACCGGCAGCGGAAGGACCGGGAACAGTGCCGCGAGCGGCAGGGCGGCCGAGGACATGGCGGTGGCACCATAGACGAAGCCCCACAGCATGATGTACGGGCCGAAGTACCAGGTGGTCCACTTGCCGAGCGACCGCCAGCCCTCAAAAATGGTCTTGCCGGTGGCGAGGGTGTATCGGCCGGCGCCCTCGACCAGCACGATCTTGAGGATCACACCGAGGATGACCGCCCAGAGCAGGGCGTAGCCGTAGCGGGAGCCGGCCACCAGGGTCGCGACCATATCGGCCGCTCCCACGCCGGTGGCGGCCACGACGAGGCCGGGGCCCACGATCTTCCACTTGGGGAGTTTTCCATCCTCGAGGTCGACCGGTGCTACCAGCTTCGAATCGTCGAGGTTTCTGCCTGAGGTCATGGTGGTGCCGGCCTTACGCGTGTGGAGCGGGCGGCCCCACCGGCATCGTTCTCGAGACGACCAGTGGCGAAGCTGTGCGTCGGTGCACAGGACCAGGTGAACCGGTGGTTACACCGGGTATTGCTCGACTCTACCGGGTTGGGGCAGACTCTTCGTCTACTGCAGACGACGGATGCCGACGCTGACCGAGAACGTCCACCCCAGAATGCCCGCCAGGGCGGCGCGTTCGGCGAGACCGACGACGCCGGGCAACCACGCATTCGCGGCGACAACCAGCAGCAGCCCAGCCAGGGTGAGCGCCGCGAACGCTATCGCCCACGGCGCCGCCCGTGGCAGCACGCGGCGAATCCGCAGCCAGATGGTCAGCAGCAGAATCGCGGCGAGGGCGGTGAGGAAGCCGAAGGAAGCCACGGCGAGATGGATGGCACCGCTCAGAGTCGAAGTCTGCAGGGTGCTCGTGTGTTCTGCGCTGACGTCGGTGGGAAAGAAGGCGAGCACCGCCGAGCTGGCTCCCCCGAGGAGCAACAGCCCGAGGCCGGTGCCGAGCAGCGGGTCCTTGCGGCCAAACGCCGGTGTCGGCGCCGCCCCGGCGAGTGCGACGACGACGGCGACGCAGAATACCGCCCGGCCCAGAAAGTTGAGGTTCATCACCCAGCCGTACGGGCCGACGGCGAGGTTGCTCTCGGCGTCGCTGATCGGGCTGTAGTGCGGCGGCAGAAACTGCAGTACCACGTCGATGAGCACGTAGAGCACGACGCCGACCATCGCAGCCGTGGCGCTCCACCGGCGCAGGTTCATGCCGTGCGCTGTCATGATCACCGGTCCTGGGGAAAAAATGAAGGGGTCCCCGCGAACGAGGGCCCCTTCACTGATTTAAACGGATGCCGCTAGCGCGAGACCGAGCCGTCGGTGTAGTCG
Organism: Cryobacterium luteum; assembly: GCF_900110125.1. GTDB lineage: Bacteria > Actinomycetota > Actinomycetes > Actinomycetales > Microbacteriaceae > Cryobacterium > Cryobacterium luteum. The sequence goes on along the minus strand of NZ_FOCN01000004.1, from coordinate 248,695 downwards.
TCGTCGTTCGAGGCGTTCCACGCGAAGAGTTTGCGCAGGCTGCGGCCGGTGGCCTCAATTGGGTGCTCTTCGCCCTTCTTGCGGAGGGCGAGGAACTCCACGCCGCCGTTGTCCTGGTCGGCGATGAAACGCTCGGCGAACGCGCCACTCTGGATGTCAGCGAGAACGGCCTTCATGTTCTCCTTGACGCTCGGGTCGATGACGCGCGGTCCCGAGACGTAGTCGCCGTACTCGGCGGTGTCGGAGACGCTCCAACGCTGCTTGGCGATGCCGCCCTCCCACATGAGGTCGACGATGAGCTTGAGCTCGTGCAGCACCTCGAAGTAGGCGACCTGCGGCTGGTAACCGGCCTCGGTGAGCACCTCGAAGCCGTACTGGATCAGCTGCGAGGTACCACCGCAGAGCACGGCCTGCTCGCCGAACAGGTCCGTTTCGGTCTCTTCGGTGAAGGTGGTCTTGATGCCGGCGGCACGCAGGCCGCCGATCGCCTTGGCGTAGCTCAGGGTGAGCGGCCAGGCCTTACCCGACGCGTCCTTCTCCACGGCAACAATCACGGGAACACCGCGACCGGCTTCGAATTCGCGGCGCACGGTGTGCCCGGGGCCCTTGGGCGCGACCATGACGACGTCGACGCCGTCGGGCGCCGTGATGTAACCGAAACGGATATTGAAGCCGTGGCCGAAGACGAGCGCCTTGCCGGCGGACAGGTTCGGAAGCACGTCGTCCTTGTACAGGTGACGCTGCACCTGGTCGGGCGCGAGGATGACGATGACGTCAGCCCAGGCTGCGGCATCCGCTGTGGACAGCACGGTGAAGCCGGCTTCTTCGGCCTTGGCCTTGCTCTTGGAGCCGTCCTTCAGGCCGATCTTGACCTCCACGCCGGAGTCGCGCAGGTTCTGAGCGTGGGCATGACCCTGCGAGCCGTAGCCGATGACGGCCACCTTCTTGCCCTGAATGATCGACAGGTCGGCGTCTTTGTCGTAGAAAATCTCAGACAATGTGTTTCTCTCCTCGTGGATTGATTGTTAGAAAAAAGCTGAAAAACGTTAGTTTTTGAAGACTCGTTCGGTGATGGACTTGGAGCCGCGGCCGATGGCGAGCAGACCCGACTGGGCGAGCTCGCGAATGCCGAACGGTTCGAGTACCCGCAGCAGCGCCTGGGTCTTGCCGCTGTCGCCGGTGACCTCGATGACGACCGCATCGGTGGCCACGTCGACGACGCGGGCGCGAAACAGGTTGACCGCTTCGAGCACCTGAGACCGGGTCGTGTTGTCGACCTTGACCTTGATCAGCAGGTGTTCGCGCTGCACCGACTGGGCCGGATCGAGCTCGACGATCTTGATGACGTTGATCAGTTTGTTGAGCTGCTTGGTCACCTGCTCGAGCGGCACGTCTTCAACGTCGACGAGAATTGTGATGCGGGACAGGCCGGGGATCTCGCTGTGGCCAACGGCCAGGCTTTCAATGTTGAAGCCGCGGCGCGCGAACAGGCCGGCGACGCGCGTGAGCAGGCCCGGCTTGTCCTCGACGAGCAGACTCAGAACGTGGCTCGTCACGGTTACTCTTCTCCCCAGGTCGGTGCATGGTCTTTGGCGTACTGAACGAAACTGTTGCTCACTCCCTGCGGAACCATCGGCCAGACCATGGCGCCGGGGCTCACGATGAAGTCGATCACGACCGGACGGTCGTTGGTGGCCAGGGCCAGCTTGATGGCATCATCCACCTGGTCCTTGCTGGTGACCCGAATGCCGAGCGCGCCATAGGCATCCGCCATTTTGACGAAGTCGGGCACCATAGCGGTGCCGTGGCCGGTGTTGAGGTCGGTGAAGGAATGGCGTCCGTCGTAGAACAAAGACTGCCATTGGCGCACCATGCCGAGGGAAGAGTTGTTGATGATCGCGACCTTGATCGGGATCTTGTTGATCGTGCAGGTGGCGAGTTCCTGATTGGTCATCTGGAAGCAGCCGTCACCGTCGATCGACCAGACCACGCGGTCGGGTTCGGCGACCTTGGCGCCCATCGCAGCGGGGATGGAGTAGCCCATGGTTCCGGCGCCGCCGGAGTTGAGCCAGGAGTTGGGGCGTTCGTACTTGATGTACTGCGCCGCCCACATCTGGTGCTGGCCCACGCCGGCCGCGTAGACCGCCTCAGGGCCGGTGAGCTCGCCGATGCGCTGGATCACATACTGCGGGGCGAGCAGGCCGTCGGTCGGCTCGGTGAATCCGAGCGGGAACTCCTCTTTCAGGCCGTGCAGGTAGGTCCACCACTCGCTGGTATCGGGTGCGGCGCCCCGGGCAGCATCGGCCCAGGCGAGGGTCAGGTCGGCAATGACATCTTTGGCATCACCGACGATGGGTACATCGGCGAGGCGGATCTTGGAGATCTCGGCCGGGTCGACGTCAACGTGCACGATCTTCGCATTGGGGGCGAATTCGCTGATCTTTCCGGTCACCCGGTCGTCGAAGCGCGCTCCGAGCGAAATGATGAGGTCACTCTCCTGCAGCGCGAGTACGGCCGGAACCGTACCGTGCATACCCGGCATGCCGAGGTGCTGCGGGTGCGAGTCGGGAAAGGCGCCGCGAGCCATGAGTGTGGTGACGACGGGGGCCCCGGTCGCTTCGGCGAGCACGAGCAGTTCAGCGGATGCGTGCGCGCGGATGACTCCGCCTCCCACGTACAGCACGGGCTTCTTCGCGGCCAGCAGCAGTTGGGCTGCCGCCTGCACCTGCTTGCCGTGCGCCTTCACGATCGGCCGGTAGCCGGGCAGGTCGAGCTTGGGCGGCCAGATGAACGGTGCCAGGTTTTGCTGCGCGTCCTTGGTGATGTCCACGAGCACCGGACCGGGCCGGCCGGTGGAGGCGATGTGATATGCCGCGGCGATTGCGGCGGGAATCTCTTCGGCACGGCGGGCGAGGAAGGAATGCTTGGTGATCGGCATGGTGATGCCGATGATGTCGGCTTCCTGGAAGGCGTCCGTTCCCATCGACGTCGAGAACACCTGGCCGGTGATGGCGAGCAGCGGAACCGAGTCCATGTAGGCATCCGCTATGGCGGTGACGAGGTTGGTGGCACCGGGACCGCTCGTGGCGATGGCGACGCCGACGCGACCGGTTGCCGAGGCGTAGCCCTCGGCTGCGTGGCCGGCGCCCTGTTCGTGGCGCACCAGGATGTGGCGAATCTTGGTCTGCGTCATGAGCTCGTCGTAGAGCGGGATGACGGCGCCGCCGGGAATGCCGAAGACGTCGGTGACACCGAGCAGTTCGAGGGTGCGAATGATTGCACCCGAACCGGTGAGCATTTCCGGCTCCGCAGACGCGGGCGCCGCGGGCACGGGAGTGGTTTCCGTGGTCATGATCGTTGAATCCCTACTTCGAAATCGGTCGTTTCGACATTGAACCGGTTGCCCTCACGGGCCACCAGGGTAGCCCGTGCGCTGCTAGCCGGTAATGGCGCCTTCGGCAGCGGAATGCACGAGCTTCGAGTACTTTGCGAGTACGCCACGGGTATAGCGCGGGGGAAGGGGCGCCCAGCCATCTCGGCGGGCGGCCAGCTCTGCATCGGTAACCAGTAGGTCAAGCGTGCGAGCTGCGATATCGACCCGTATCAGATCCCCATCGCGCACGAAGGCGATTGGACCTGCGTCCACCGCTTCGGGTGCTATGTGGCCGATACACAGTCCGGTTGTGCCGCCTGAGAATCGACCGTCCGTTAACAGTAGTACATCGGAGCCGAGGCCTGCGCCCTTGATGGCGGCCGTGATGGAGAGCATCTCGCGCATGCCCGGCCCACCCTTGGGACCTTCATAACGGATGATGACGACGTCACCCTGGTAGATCTTGCCCTCGGTCAGGGCGTCCATCGCGGCGCGTTCCCGCTCGAACACCCGGGCGGGGCCTTCGAAGACGGCGGCGTCGAAGCCGGCGGTCTTCACGACGGCACCCTCGGGGGCGAAGGTGCCCTTGAGGATGGTGATTCCGCCGCTCTTGTGAATGGGGTTGTCGAGGGTGCGCAGCACCTCACCGTCGAGGGCCGGCGGGTCGATCTCGGCGAGGTTCTCGGCCACGGTCTTGCCGGTGACGGTGAGTGCGTCGCCGTGGATGAGGCCGGCTTCGAGCAGCGCGCGCATGACGGCGGGAACGCCGCCCTGGCGGTCGACGTCGTTCATGACGTACTTGCCGAAGGGCTTGAGGTCACCAATGTGCGGAACCTTGTCGCCAATGCGGTTGAAGTCGTCGAGGGTGAGTTCGACCTCGGCTTCGCGGGCGATCGCGAGCAGGTGCAGCACCACGTTGGTCGATCCGCCGAACGCCATGGCCACGGCGATCGCGTTCTCGAACGCCTTGCGGGTGAGAATGTCGCGGGCGGTGATGCCGAGGCGCAGCATGTTGACGACGGCTTCGCCGGAGCGGTGCGCGAAGTAGTCGCGGCGACGATCAGCGGATGCCGGGCTCGCCGAGCCAGGCAGGCTCATTCCGAGGGCTTCCGCAACACTCGCCATGGTGTTGGCGGTGTACATGCCGCCGCAGGCGCCCTCGCCGGGGGCGAAGGCGCACTCGATGCGCTTGGCATCTTCGATGCTCATCCGGCCGGCCTTGACCGCGCCGACCGCTTCGAACGAGTCGATGATGGTGATGTCTTTTTCGGTGCCGTCGGAAAGCTTGACCCAGCCCGGGGCGATCGATCCGGCGTACAGGAACACGCTCGCGAGGTCGAGGCGGGCGGCGGCCATGAGCATGCCGGGCAGCGACTTGTCGCAGCCGGCCAGCAGTACGGAGCCGTCGAGGCGTTCGGCCTGCATGACGACCTCGACCGAGTCGGCGATGACCTCGCGGGAGACCAGGGAGAAGTGCATGCCCTCGTGACCCATCGAGATGCCGTCGGAGACGCTGATGGTGCCGAACTGCAGCGGGTAACCGCCGCCGGAGTGTACGCCTTCCTTGGCGGCCTGGGCCAGGCGGTCCAGCGACAGGTTGCACGGTGTGATCTCATTCCACGAGCTCGCAATGCCGATCTGGGGTTTGTCCCAATCGGCGTCGCCCATGCCGACAGCACGGAGCATTCCCCGGGAAGTGGTGGCCTCGATCCCGTCGGTGACGTCGCGGCTACGGGGTTTCACATCGATCTCAGACATGCTTCCGAGTCTAGAACCTTGGCGCACCCGGTCAATGCAGCCGTCCCGAGCGCAGGGCGGCGATGCGCACGAGCACCTGGGTCACCTCGTGCGGGCTGCGCACCCGGAACCCGGCGAGGGTGGCGCCCTGGCCGATCTTAAGCCCCACGTCGTCCTCTCGGAGAACCGCGAAGGCATCCTCGTCGGTCACATCGTCGCCGGCGTAGAACACCCGATCGGCGCCGGTGTACTCGAGCAGCTGGGTGACGGCATCACCCTTGGTGCTCGAGCGCACCGAAAATTCGAGCACGTTTTTGCCCTCGCGAACGGTGAGTCCGGGCAGTTGCTCACCGAGTTGGTCGCGCGCCGCTCGCTCGGCCCGCTGGCCGTCCTTCTCGGTGGCGAGGCGGGTGTGCAGGGCGAGACCGGCGGGCTTGCGCTCAATCGTGGTGCCGGCGATCGACCCGGAGATGCTTTCGAGGACGCGGGCGAGAATATCCAGTTGCTCCAACTCGCTGGAGAGCAGGTTGAGCTCTATCTCGGGGGTGTCCAGCTGTACCTCGATGCCGTGCGAGCCGGTGAGCAGCACCGAACTCTGCGGCTGCGCGACGTGTTGCAGGCTCACCAAGGCGCGGCCGGAGACAAAGGCCACGCGCACGCCCGGCAGGTCGAGCAGGGCCTGAACGGCTTCCCGGGTGCCGGCGATGGCGCGAGCGTCTTCGGGGTGATCGACGTGCGGGGCCAGGGTGCCGTCGAAGTCGAGGGCGATGAGCAGGTTCTCGGCGCCGGCAATGCTCTTCAGGGCCAGATCGAGAGCGTCGGGGATCCCGGCCGGTACGGCTGCTCCGCCGGTGAGTGCGCGCAGGAACGACGCGGACCAGGCAGCCACATCGTTCTCGGCGACCGTGCGGCGCAGCGACCGCATGCGCCTCGTGCGCTCCCGTTTGGGCATCTCGACCGCGCGCACGATGGCGTCCTTGGTGCCGTCGATGTCGTGCGGGTTGATCAGGATGGCCTGTTTGAGTTCGTCAGCGGCGCCGGCGAACTCGCTCAGAACCAGCACCCCGTCAGCGTCGAAGCGCACGGCCACGTATTCCTTGGCCACGAGGTTCATGCCGTCGCGCAGCGCAGTGACGAGCATGACGTCGGCCGCCAGGTACATCGCGACCATTTCTTCGCGCGGATAACTGTGGTGGTGATAGCTGATAGCGGTGTGACTGATCGTGGAGAAGTCGCCGTTGAGCCGACCGACGGCCAACTCGATCTCATCACGCAGGGCCATGTAGGTACCGACACGTTCGCGGGACGGGCTCGCGACCTGCACGAGAGTGACGTCTTCAACGCTCAGGCGACCCTCGGCGAGCAACTCCCCGAACGCTTTGATGCGGTGGCCGATGCCCTTGGTGTAGTCAAGCCGGTCGACACCGAGCATGAGGGTCTTGGGGTTGCCGAGGTCCTCCCGAATCTGTCGAGCCCGCGCCTGAATCTCGGGACGCCGAGCCAGTTCTTCGAAGGCGGCCGCGTCGATCGAGATGGGAAAGTGCTTGGCGATGACCCGGCGGCTGTCGCCCTTCTCCCCCGCCGGCACGTCGATGACGACGCCGCGGGTCGGATAGCCGTAGAGGCGACGAACGGCTTGGGAGAAGTTGCCGGCATCCGCTACCCGCTGAAAGCCGATCACGTCGGCGCCGAGCAGGCCGTGCAGAATCTGTTTGCGCCAGGGCAGCTGCGCGTAAATGCCGTACGGCGGAAACGGGATGTGGTTGAAGAAGCCGATGACGAGGTCGGGGCGGGCTTCGCGCAGCATGCGCGGCACGAGCTGCAGCTGGTAGTCGTGCACCCAGACCGTGGCTCCCGGGGCGGCGACGGCGGCGGCCGCCGCGGCGAATCGGCGGTTGACGCGCACATAGGCATCCCAGGTTTCGCGGTGAAAGCTCGGCGGCGCGATGACGTCGTGGTACAAGGGCCAGAGGGTGTCGTTGGAGAAACCCTCGTAGTAGTCCTCGATGTCGTCTTCATTCAGCCGCACCGGAACGAGGGAGATTCCGTCGTTCTCAAACGGTTGGAAATCGCGGTCGGCGACCCCCGGCCAGCCGACCCAGGCTCCATGCGAGGAACGCATCAGCGGTTCGAGGGCGGTGACCAGCCCGCCGGGAGACGTGCGCCAGATGATGGCGCCGTCGTCGGCTTCTTCGTAGTCGACCGGCAACCGGTTCGAGACGACGACGAGCCTGTACGTGCCGGCCATGGCATCGGCGGGCACGACGGGGGCAGGGTGGGTCTGGGACCGGGTGGGTTCGGCTGAAGAGTTAATGGATCATCCGTTCCGGGCACACTCGAAGTGCACACCTGTGTTGCCCTCCCAAGGTTACCAGTCGTTTTTTACACCCGTTCGGGGCACACTGTGCGCGAGCGGGCGGGTACTCTGATGCCGGAGGTTTACATGCGAAAGTTCATTTTCAGCAGTGCAATGGTCGGCGTGATCGCCGGCGGTTGGAATACCGTGCAGGCCACGCGGCACGGTCCGCGTGACTGGCGCCTCATTATGCTGTGGCTCGGCTGGGCGTTGAGCGCCGCCGTAGCCGTCGGCACGGTCATTGAAGACGCGAACAAGCGCAAAATCGAAAGCTGACTTCGACTCGTTAGCGGCGTGTCCCCGGGCGAGTCGGCCCCAGGTCACCGAAAATAGGCACAGCGGCTGTTTCGGCTGCACCTGTTCTCACTGTGCACCTGAAAGGGGCTCGTCATGTTTGGTCGTCGACGCCGACGTTTGGCCGCAAGTGCGGCGCTGAGCGTCGCCTCCGCTCCGATACTGCGCGACGAACAGATTTTCGACCTGCTGCACGACCGGCTGGGCGCCCTGGTCGGCGAACACGGTGCCTATACCCTGGTACCCCGCACCGGTGACGACACCGAGGTGATCTTTCACGCGTTGAAGGCCCGCGAGATCGCAACCGAGCTGACCGCCGCGATCACGACGGAGCAAGCTGCCCTGCGCGGCGAGAGCACCGGCGAGCCGACCGCTTTGTCGTGGACTCCCGCGCCGATCACAACGTGGAACGAACCGGCTGCGACCGGCGTCCCGGCGGTCGCAACAGCAGATGCCGACGCGGACGACGCGGCTGCGGCATCCGCTGCCTGGATCGAAAAGGCGTCCGCGACGCTCGCATCGGCTCGTCTCGTCGCCTGATTCTCGCACCGAGCGAACCCAGCTGCTGCCAGAATGGCCTGATGGCACTCCCCATCGAGGACTACGCACTCATCAGCGACTGCCACTCGGCAGCGCTCGTCGGCCGTGACGGAAGCATCGACTGGCTCTGCCTGCCGCGCTACGACTCCGCCTCGCTGTTCGGTGCGCTCCTCGGCGACGAGAACCACGGCCGGTGGCTGCTGGCCCCGTCCGAGGCGCAGGCCACGGCCACCCGCAGCTACCAGGGCGACACCTTTGTGCTGTCGACCATCTGGACCACGTCGACCGGCCAGGTCGAAGTGCTCGACTTCATGCCGCACGGTGACCGCCGAGCCGACCTTGTGCGTCGCGTGCGCGGAATCAGCGGCAGCGTGCACATGACCCAGGACCTGCGCATTCGTTTCGGATATGCCACCACAATGCCGTGGGTTCGCCAGCTGCAGGGTGAGTCGATGCGTGGCCTCGTTGCCATTGCCGGGCCCGACGCCATCGTGGTGCGCGGACCGGAGCTGCGCGCTTCCGACCACCGTCACGTGTCCCACTTCGACATAGTCGCCGGACAGACGATTGACGCGCAGCTGAGCTGGTACCCCGCGGAGGGCGAGATCCCACCGGCCGTCGACATCGACGCGGCTCTCGCCTCGACCTCGCGCTGGTGGCAGAATTGGGCTTCGAGTTGCAGCCATGAGGGGCCACTCCGCGCGGAGGTCGTGCGTTCCCTTCTCGTGCTGCGCGCGCTGACCCACGAAAAGACCGGCGGAATCGTCGCCGCGGCGACAACTTCATTGCCCGAACAGACCGGCGGAATGCGCAACTGGGATTACCGCTACGTCTGGCTGCGTGACGCCTCACTCACGCTCGAAGTGCTGCTCAGCCACGGCTACGAGGTTGAGGCCAACGACTGGCGCGCCTGGTTGCTGCGCGCCATTGCCGGCGATCCGGCCGACGTGCAGATCATGTACGGACTCTCCGGCGAGCGCTACCTGCCCGAGCGTGAGCTGACCAGCCTGCCCGGCTACAACGGTTCGTCCCCCGTGCGGGTCGGCAACGGCGCGGTCGACCAGTTCCAGTCCGACGTGATCGGCGAGGTCATGGTGGCCCTCCACGCCGCACGCGCGGCGGGAGTGCGCGAAACCGAATTCTCCTGGCCGCTGCAGCGGGCACTCATGAGCTTTCTCGAAAAGAACTGGCGCCGGGCAGACCAAGGCATCTGGGAAGTCCGCGGCCCAGCCCGCGAATTCACCCATTCCCGCGTCATGGTGTGGGCAGCATTCGACCGTGCAGTGCGCGGCATCGAAGAGTGCGGGCTCGATGGTCCGCTCGAGCGGTGGAAGACCCTGCGCGACGAGGTTCGCGCCGACATCGAAACCCGCGGTTTTGACGCGGGACGAAACAGCTACGTGCAGTATTACGGCAGCACCGCATTGGACGCCTCCCTCCTCGTGCTCCCGCAGGTCGGCTTCTGCGCAGCCACCGATTCGCGCATGCTCGGCACCGTGGCCGCGATCGAGGCCGACCTGCTGCACTCGGGCCTGCTGCTGCGCTACCGCACGGTTTCCGCGGTGGACGGCCTGCCGCCGGGTGAGCATCCGTTTCTGGCCTGCTCGTTCTGGCTGGTCGAGCAGTACGCCCGTTCGGGGCGACTCGATGATGCCACCGAGCTCATGAACACCCTGGTCGGCTTCGTGAATGCTGTCGGGCTGCTCTCCGAAGAGTACGACGTGACCAACGGGCACCAGATGGGCAACACCCCGCAGGCGCTCTCGCACCTGGCGCTCGTGCGAGCAGCGGATGCGATCGTCGCCGGCCTGGCCGCTCAGAAAACCAGGACCTCTACAGTTCGCGGTGTTTTGTTGTAGGTATTGTTCAGCGGCGGGTGGACGCCGAATTCTAGATTTGGAATCATGACCGACACCGTTCGTACGAGCACTCCGACGAGGCGTATTCTGCCCGCCCGTGACCTTGCCCAGATCGCCATTTTCGCGGCCCTCATCGCCGCCCTGGGCCTGCCGGGTCCGCTGAACATCGGTCCGGTGCCGATCACCCTGCAGTCGCTCGGCGTGATGTTCGCCGGGGCGATTCTCGGTCCGCGCAAGGGATCGCTCGCCGTTCTGCTCTTTCTCGTTCTGACGGCCGTTGGCCTGCCCCTGCTCGCCGGCGCGCGCGGCGGCATCGGGGTGTTCACCGTGAGCCCGGCGGCCGGCTACCTCTACGGCTGGCTGCTCGGCGCCTTCGTCACCGGCTACCTCACCGCTCGCCTGCTGCCGAAGTACCCATTCTGGCTGGCGCTCGGCGCCACCATTCTCGGCGGCATCGTCGCCGTCTATGCGGTCGGCATTCCGGTGATGGCTCTCAACCTCAGCCTGCCGCTCTGGACCACGCTCGGCCTCAACGTGGTGTTCATCCCCGGCGACCTGATCAAGGTCGTGCTGACCGTGCTCGTCGCCGGCCAGGTGCACCGGGCCTACCCAGGGCTCATCGCGCTGCCGAGGGGTCGGCGCCCACACCAGTGAGCAGCATCCGCTTTGAGCAGGTTTCGCAGTCGTTCGGCAACCGCACGGTGCTGCGCGATATCACGCTCCACCTGACCGAGCACCGCATCGGCATCATCGGTGCGAACGGTTCCGGTAAGTCCACCCTCGTGCGCATGATCAACGGGCTCATGACACCGACATCCGGCACCGTTTCGGTTGACGGTCAGAACGTGGCCCGCCATGCTCGCGAGGTGCGCCGCAAGGTGGGGTTCATCTTCACGAATCCCGACAATCAGATCGTGATGCCGACCGTGCAGGAGGATGTCGCGTTCACCCTGCGCCGTCGCGGCCTCTCCCCTGCCGAAATCGCGCGGCGCACGGCGGCCGCTCTCGACCAGTTCGGGCTGAGCGAGCACGCCGAGCATCCGGCACACCGTTTGTCTGGCGGGCAGAAGCAGCTCCTCGCCCTCGCGGCGGTTCTGGTGGCAGAGCCGGCGACCATCGTCGCCGACGAACCGACCACCCTGCTCGACGCCCGCAACGCGCGCCGCATCAGCGACCTGATGCAGACACTTCCACAGCAGGTCATCGTGGTCACGCACCACCTGAACCTGGTCGAGGATTTCGACCGGGTGATCGTGATCGATGAGGGCTCGGTCGTCGCCGACGGAGCGCCGCAGCAATCGCTCGCGGCCTACCGCGCCCTGTTGCTCGCATGATCGGCCTGTATAGCCCGGGCAACTCCGCCGTGCACCGGGCGCCGACCCTGCTCAAGCTGTTTCTGCTCTCGCTCTGCGTTGTACTGATCGGCACCTCGCCCGACCCCTGGGTCATCGGCGGTGCCGCGGTCGTCGTTCTGTTGTTGTTCGTGGTGGCCCGAGTTCCGGTGCAGGCGGCCGCAGCCCAAGTCGCGCCCATTCTGCTGATTCTGCTCGTTGCGGTGCCGATCCAGGGTCTGCTCTCGGGCTGGCTGATCGCCGCCCTCATGGCCGGTCGCCTGCTCGTAGCCGTGGCTCTCGCCGCTCTGTTCACCATGACCACCACGGTCACCGCGGTGCTCGAAGCCTTCCAGACGCTGCTGCGCCCGTTCCGGCGCTTCATCGACGCCGATCGGGTGGGGTTGCTCGTTGCCCTGACCATCCGCTGCATCCCCCTGGTCGCCGACATAGTGCGCGAGGTGCTCGAGGCCCGCACCGCCCGCGGCACGCAGGGCTCGCTGTTGTCGATCGCCGTGCCGGTGGTGGTGCGCTCCCTCTACGCAGCGGATGCCCTAGGCGAGGCCCTGATCGCGCGCGGGCTCGACGACTGAGCGTTCTTCTGCGGCGCAGTTTCAATCAGCCACGCGGCATCCACTCAGCCCCTTCATAGGCGAGGCGTGGCAGAGTAAGGACTTGGCTCGTCGAGCCACACCGCCTTCACCGCATTGATCGCCTGCCCGCAGCTACGTACTCGAAAGAGGCCCCGTGTCGAAAATTCCCGCCCTGCTCACCATTGTGGGACTCACGCTCGCGCTCACCGCTTGCGGCACCAGCGACACCCCCAAAGCAACGGATGCTGCGGCCGCCAGTTCCCCTTCGGCGGACTGCACGGAGCCGGGAAAGCTCTCGGACAGCGTGAAGGTCACCGGTGATTTCGGCGCTCCCCTCGATATCTCGATCGACGCTCCGCTCGAGCCCTCGGCCACCGAACGCACGGTCGCGATCGAGGGAACCGGAACCGACACGGCTAAGAAGGACTCGATCGTCGAGGTCGCGATCACCCTGTACAACGCCAAGACCGACGAACTCGTGCAGGCGACGACCTACTCCACCGACGGAGCCAGCCTCGTCATTCCGATCAATGACACCGGCCTGCTGCACGGTCTCGTGCGGTCAGCGAACTGCGCCGTCGAGGGCGACCGCATCGTGACCGTGAGCACCGCAGCGGATGCCTTCGCCGACCAGGAGACCACCGGCGTGGCCGTCGGCGATCCCGTCGTTTTTGTCATGGACGTCATCAAAGTGATCGCCGACGTGCCGACACAGGCGTCTGGTGACGACCAGCCCGTCGAAGACGGCTTCCCCACCGTGGCTCTCGCCGACGACGGAGCTCCGACCATCACGATTCCCGCGACGGATGCTCCCGCCGATCTGAAGATCTCCACCCTCAAGAAGGGCGATGGCGAGGTCGTCACCGACGGTGCGAGCGTGGCCGTCGCGTACACCGGAGCCCTCTGGGCAACCGGTGAGACCTTTGATTCGTCGTGGGGCAGCGCTCCGTACGCCGTCTTCCCGACCGGCGGCGTGATCGCCGGCTTCACCCAGGCACTCGTCGGCCAGACCGTCGGTTCCCAAGTCATCGCCGTCATTCCGCCGGAGTTCGGCTATGGCGCCGAGGGCACCCAGGGTATTTCGGGCACGGATACGCTCGTGTTCGTGATCGACATTCTCGCCGTCGCTGGCGGCCCGGAGGCCTAGCATCACAGTTTCAAGCAGAACGGCCCGCATCCGAGGATGCGGGCCGTTCGTGGTTCAGAAGGTCAGTGACTAGCTGGTGAGGCCGTCCACGTACTCCCGGTTGTCTTCGATCCACTGGGCGACGATGGGCTCGTAGTCCTGGCCCTCGTAGTCGACGAACATGGCGTTCTCGAGCGAGTACAGCAGGTCGAGATCCATCTCGAAGCCTTCAACCCAGCCGGCAGCCGTCGGGAAGTCGGTCTTGAAGTCGCTCTTGGCGTAGGAGTGGATGCTCTCGACACCGCCGAGGGCGCCCTGCGGGTCCTCGAGGTTCTTGAGCGGAAACACACCGTACGCCCAGTGCGGCTCCCACAGGGTCACAACGATGTTCTCGCCGTTATCGGTGGCCGTCTGCAACTCGGTCAGCATGGCCGCCGTCGACGAGGTCAGGTATTCCATGCCCTCGAGGCCGTAGCCGGGGATGACGTTGTCGGTCGTGGCTTCGGTCAGGCCGGCGCCGGGCTCGATGCCGACGATGCGGTTGCCGAACAGGTCGGCGTTGGCCGCGAGTTCCTCGAGCGAATCGATCGGGGCATCGGCGTTGACTGCGATGGCGTTGCGTGACTCCTCGTTCCAGGCACCGAGGTCGATCATGTCGTCGCCGTACTCTTCGAGGTAGGACGCGTGGGTGACGGGCAGCCAGACGTCCATGCTGAGGTCGTAGTCGCCCTCGGACAGGCCGAGGTACACCGGAGCCGGGTCGGCGTACTCGAGTTCAACGCTGTAGCCCTTCTCCTCGAGAATGGCCTTCCACAGGTGCGACGCGGCGATGCCTTCGTCCCAACCGTTGAACACGGCAATGGACATGTCCTTGTTGTCATCGTTGCCGTTGCCGACGGTTTCGGTCTCCCCGGAGGCGGCGCAGCCGGTGAGGGCCAGAATGCCGACGGCGCCCAGAGCGAGAATTGATGTGGAGCGGTTCTTCATAGGTCTTCCTTTCGTGCCACCTGCTGTGGGTGACTGGGTTGACTCGAGGTGCATACGGCGTGAGCCGCACTGTGAAACGGATGCGGACGCATCCGTAAATCTGTGAGGTGCGTCAGAATGATCGCGTCAGACGCGAGAGGGCTGCGGTGCGCTGGCGGTGCGGGGAGCGGATGCCGCGGCATCCGTCACTCGGCGGGCCCGCAGAACGCGGCGAAGGCTGCCAAAGAAGCCCGCCGATTCGCTGCTGCCGAGTGACGCCGTGATGCGGTCGAGGAAGATCGCGAGAATCACCACGGCCAGCCCGGCTTCGAATCCGAGGGCGATGTCGATGCGATTCAGGCTCGCGATGACCTGCGCGCCGAGCCCGCCCGCTCCGACCAGGCCGGAGATGACGACCATGGAGAGCGAGAGCATGATGACCTGGTTGATGCCGGCCATGATGGTCGGGGTCGCCAACGGCAGTTGAATTTGACGCAGGATGCGCCACGGCGATGCGCCGAAGGCCTGGCCGGCCTCAACCACCTCTTTATCGACGCTGCGAATGCCCAGCTCGGTCAGGCGCACGCCGGGGGCCATCGCGAAGATGATGGTCGCGACGATTCCGGGTACCACCCCGATGCGAAACAGGATGAGTGCTGGAATGAGGTAGACGAACGCCGGCATGGTCTGCATGAAGTCCAGCACCGGGCGAATGATGTTCGAGGCGAGCGTGGACTTGGCCGCGAGGATGCCGAGCGGAACGCTGAGCGCAATCGCCAGCACACTCGCCACGAGCACGAGGGCGAGGGTATCCATGGCGTTGTCCCACTGGTCCACCCCAAGAATGACGAGCAAGCCGACGATGGTGCCAACGGCAAACTTCCAGCCGCGGATACCGAACGCGAGAACCCCGAGCACAAGCATGATCGCCCAGAACGGCGGTGCACCGAGCAGAATTTCGACCCCGTCGTAGGCGCCGGCGAACAGGGCGCGGATGAAGTCGAAGATGAAGCCGAAGGTGTCGGTGATGTAGTCGACGAAGGATTCAACGAGGGAACCCAGGGGTAGGCGAAAGTCGGTCATGCGCGGACTCCTTCGGCGTCGATGGGCATATCTTCGGCGGTGTCGCCCAGAATCTTCGTGATCTGGCTGATCGAAATCGTGGCCGGCGGCATCACGATGGGCAGGGCGCCGGTGTTGGTGTTCACGTTGCCGATGGCGGCCAGCAGGGTCACCCGCGGAATCACACCGAGCAGGCGGTTCTTCTCGTCGACGACGGCTATGGGCAGTTCGCTCCCCACCGACGGCTCGACCAGGTCGACCAGCGCGGTTTCGGGCAGCACCGAGGTGGCGTCGTCCCGAATGATGCCGCGCAGGTCGGTCTCGCCGTTTTTGACGAGCCCCAGCACGTCGCGGTCACGCACGATCCCGGCGAAGCTGCGGTCGCGGTTGAGTACGAAGGTGACGGATGTCTGCAGGTCGCGCATCGTGCGCAGCGCGGCCCTGGGGCCGGCCGTCTTGGTGATGACCGAACGCACCGGTTCCATCACGCTCGCGGCGGTAAGCACGCGGGCTCGGTCGACGTCCTGCACGAACTGGGCCACGTAGTCGTTGGCCGGGTCGGTGAGAATCTCCTCCGGCGTGCCGATCTGCACGATGCGGCCGTCGCGCATGACCGCGATGCGGTCGCCGAGGAACATGGCCTCGTTGAGGTCGTGGGTGATGAAGATGATCGTTTTGCCGAGAGCGGCCTGCAGCTCGATCAGCTGCTCCTGCATTTCTCGGCGAATCAGCGGGTCGAGGGCGCTGAACGCTTCGTCCATGAGCAGCACGTCGGTGTCGGCGGCGAGGGCACGGCCGAGGCCGACGCGCTGCTGCATCCCTCCCGACAGCTCGGACGGCGAGTTGTCGGCCCAGCCGGCGAGGCCGACCAGGTCGATGATCGTCTGGGCTTTGGCGAGGCGTTCGGTGCGACCCATGCCCTGAATTTCAAGCCCGTAGGCGACGTTGTCGATCACCGTGCGGTGCGGCAGCAGGGCGAAGTGCTGGAACACCATGGAGATGCTCTTGCGACGTACGTCGCGCAGGTCTCTGGCGGAGACGCCGGTGATGTCGGTGCCGCCGACGGTCACAGTGCCCGATGTGGTGTCCCACAGGCCGTTGAGCATGCGGATAAGGGTTGATTTGCCCGAACCGGACAGGCCCATGACGACGAAGATCTCGCCCTTCTTAACCTCGAAGGAGGCGTCGATGACGGCGGCGACTCCGAGGTTCGAGATCTCGGCGCGGCTCTTGCCCGCCTTGAGTTTCTTGACGATCTCGTGCGGGCGGCGCCCGAATGCTTTGTAGAGGTGATCTGCCTTGACGGCAATGGTGGCTGGACGAGGAATACTCTCGGTCACGTGTTCTCCGGTGCACGTCGAACGTAGTCGATTTCACGGCTGACGAAGCGACATGCTCTCTTGTCGGACGGGTAGGCACCGAGCAGCCCAGACGCGTTCAGTGATTCAGCGCGGGCGTGGAGCAATCATGGGATCGCGTCCGTCGGCACCTCACCATACGAAGGCGGCCGTCCCATCTCAAATGGGGGCTACGCATGCGCGTCCTGGTGAAGGGTTGTAAGACCGTAAACAATCCTAACACACTGATATTTAGGCAGGCCGAAACCGAGAGACAAAAGGGGTGCCGCCCGGGAGGATTCCTCCGGACGACACCCTTAGCGTGAGTCTAGTAGCGCGCGCTATTTCAGCTGGGCGCGCTCCAAAACTTCGGACTGCGCTGCCTTCTCATTGCTGCGCTGCGTGTCGGCGGCGCTCACGTGACCGTGGGTGAGCATGGTGCGCTCGTCGAACGGTTCGAGCTTGTCGAGCACGCGGTCCACCTGCACGCGGTCCATCTCCTTGGTCCAGGAGCCGATCATGACGGTTGCGACGGCGTTGCCGGTGAAGTTGGTCAGCGCACGGGCTTCGGACATGAATCGGTCGATGCCCACGATGAAGCCGACACCGCCGACGAGCTGCGGGGCGTGGGCCTGCAGTCCGGCGGCCAGGGTAGCGAGGCCGGCGCCGGAAACTCCGGCGGCTCCCTTGCTCGCGATGATCATGAAGACGAGCAGGCCGATCTGCTCGCCGAGGGCGAGCGGCTGGCCGAGCGCATTGGCGATGAACAGCGACGCCATGGTGAGGTAGATAGCGGTGCCGTCGAGGTTGAACGAGTAGCCGGTGGGCACGGTCACGCCCACGACGGGCTTGGAGATGCCGAGGTGTTCCATCTTCGCGATGAGTCGCGGCAGGGCGGCCTCTGAGGACGAGGTCGACACGATCAGCAGGTATTCGCGGCCGAGGTAACGCATCAGCTTGAAGATGTTCACACCGGTGACGAGCTTGAGCAGTCCGCCGAGGATGACCACGATGAAGACGATGCAGGTGATGTAGAACGCGACCATCAGGGTGAACAAACTGATCACGGCCTGAATGCCGGTAGCGCCGACGACGGCGGCGATCGCGCCGAAGGCGCCGATCGGGGCGAGCCACATGACCATGATGAGAATGCGGAAGACCAGGGCCTGAACGTGGGCGATTCCCTCGAGAATCGGCTTGCCGGCCGGCCCCATGCGCTGCAGAGCGAAACCGGCGATCAGAGCCACCATGAGTGTCTGCAGAATGTTGCCGCTGGTCAGCGACGAGAACAGGGTGGTGGGCACGATTCCGAGCAGGAACGACTGGGTGTCGGCGGATTCGGTGGCTTCGTACGTGGCGTCCGAGAGGTTGATTCCCTCACCCGGGTGGATCATGTTGCCTACGACAAGGCCGATACCGAGCGCGAAGGTCGACATGATCAGAAAGTAACCCAGGGCCAGTCCGCCGATCTTACCGACGGTGGCGGCCTTGGCGATCGAGCCAATACCGAGAATGATCGTGCAGAAGATGATCGGGGCGATCATCATCCTGATCAGGGCGATGAACAGGTCACCGAGTGGCTTGAGCGATACGGCGAAGCCCTTTTCGCCGCCCCAGACCAGTCCGACGACGATACCGAGCACGACGGCGATGATGACGGCCATGTAGAGGTAGTGCGACGAGTCGATTCTCTTCTTGGGCTTGCCAGATTTGTTAGATTTAGTACGGGTTGATGGCGTCGATGCCATGTCAGACTCCTATGTCTAGGCTTAACCTGGCCCACCACGGGCTCCGGCTGCTGCGATTCGTTCCACAGTGCCCGCTGCGGCTCCTGTATGCACGGTTGCGGTCATATTGTTCACGAACCCACGAGAGAGGCCGTTAGTGCGCAGGGAATGGAGCATTGCCCGGCGGCTGTTCCTCGCGCACGCCCTGTTCATCGTGGTGCTCACCGTCTTCGTCGGAACGGCCTTTTTCGTCGATGCCCGCGATCGCGGCTACGACGAGACCAGCAGCCGCATGCTCGCGGTCGCCACCGCCATAGCCGACAGTCCCCTCGTGCTCACCGCGAGCACATCGGTCGATCCGAGCGCGTCTCTGCAGCCATACGCCCTTGCGCTGACCAAGGATGCCGGACTCGACTTCATCACGATCATGGCCCCGGACCGCACCCGCTGGACCCACCCCACGGCGACGGAAATCGGCAAAGACTATATCGGTGCGATCGAACCGGCGTTGTCGGGAACGGCCTTCACGGAAATCAGCACCGGAACGCTCGGGCCATCCGTTCGTGCCGTGGTGCCGATAACGGATGCCGACGGCACCGTGCGCGGCCTCGTCGCGGTGGGCACCACGACGTCGAACATCACGATTGCCCTGAACGCCCGTCTCCCATCGGTGCTCGGTCTGGCGCTCGGTTTGCTCGCGTCGGGCTCCGTGGTGACCTGGCTGATCGGGCGCTATCTGCGCCGCGTGACGCTCGGCTGGGGCCCTGAACATCTCGCTCAGCTGTTCGTTTACTACGATTCGGTGCTGCACTCCGTGCGGGAGGGGCTCGTGCTGGTCGATCTACACGGAGACCTCGTGCTCTATAACGATCAGGCGGCGCGGTTGCTCGGCATTCCGCCGCGGCCGACGGCGGGCAGTACCACTGCCCCGCCGGCGCTGGCCGATTTGAGCCTGCCGCCGAGCCTTGGAGAGTTGTTGCAGAGCGGCCGCACCGCGCACGACGAGATCCATCTCACCGGTACCCGGGTGCTCGTGGTCAACCAGGAACCGGCCCTGGCCCCATCCACCTCGATCGCCGGCGGAAAGCCGATGGGTTTCGTGGCCACGATTCGTGACCACACCGATCTACAGAACCTGGGCAGCGAATTGCAGTCCATGCAGACTCTTTCCGACGCCTTGCGGGCACAGACCCACGAGCATTCCAATCGATTGCACACGATCGTGTCGCTCATGGAACTCGGTCGCACGCACGAGGCCCTCGAATTCGCCACGGCCGATCTTGAGTTAAGCCAGCAACTCGCCGATGAAATGGTCGGTTCGGTCGATGAACCCGTGATCAGCGCACTGATCATGGGAAAGTCGGCGCAGGCCAATGAGCTCGGGGTCACCCTGACGGTCAGCGCGTCGGGCACCCTGGCCCAGTCGGGGTTGTCGATCCAGGATCTCGTGACCGTACTGGGCAACCTGGTCGACAATGCCCTCGACGCGGCGGCCGCCGGCGCCGCCCCCCGGCGGGTGTCGGTCACGGTGTCATCGACCGAGCAGGCCGTCACGATCGAGGTCGCCGACAGCGGAGCGGGTGTGGCACTCGATGTCATCGACGACGTGCTGCGGCTCGGCTTCAGCACCAAGGGTGGCGGCTCGGTGGGTCGCTCGATCGGTGGCCGCGGGCTCGGTCTGGCGCTGGTGCGGCAGGCGGTGACCCGCCTCGGCGGCACGCTCACCATCGGGCGTCGCGAGGGCGCCGTCTTCACGGTGACCATTCCGGCCGCTCTGTGGCCGACCGTTTCGCCGGTGGCGGTCGATCATGACTGAGGCCGCTCTGCCGCTCATTCGTGTGCTCGTCGTCGAGGACGAATCGCTCGCCGCCGAGGCGCACGCCGTCTATGTCGGTCGTCTCGCCGGTTTCGAGCTCGTCGGTACGGCCCGCACCGGGCAAGATGCGTTTCGCCGGGTCGCGGCGGCTGCCTCGGCCGGCACACCGATCGACCTCGTGCTGATGGACATGAACCTGCCCGACAGCCACGGGCTCGACGTGAGTCGGCGCATCCGCGCGGCCGGTCTGGCCACCGACATCATTGCGATCACCGCGGTGCGCGACCTCGACAACGTGCGCGGGGCGATCGCAGCCGGGGTCGTGCAGTACCTGATCAAACCGTTCACCTACTCGACTTTCGCCACGAAATTGACCAGCTACCGGGACTTTCGTGCGGAGCTGAACGCGCAGGCATCCGTTGTGACGCAGTCAGCGGTCGATCATGCGTTCGCGAGCCTGCGCGCGCCCACCGATATTCCCCGGCCCAAGGGGCTGTCTGATTCGACCCTGACCCCGGTGGTCTCCTACCTGCAGGCTCAGGTCGCGCCGGTGTCGGCGAGCGAGCTCATGGAACCGCTCGGCCTGTCGCGGGTGACGGCGCGGCGTTACCTGGAGTATCTCGCCGACATGGGCCTCGTGCTGCGCGCACCGCGTTACGGAACGCCGGGTCGGCCCGAGAACGAGTACAGCTGGAAGAGCGCGCGCTAGCGGTTCGTGAAGACCGGCGTGCGCTTCTCGACGAAGGCAGCCATGCCCTCGCTCTGGTCATCGGTGGCGAACACCGAGTGGAACAGGCGACGTTCCAAGTGGATGCCGCTGCTCAGCGTCGACTCGTACGCCGCGTTCACGACCTCCTTGGCGAGCATGGCGATCGGCGCCGATTTCGCCGCGATGTCTGTAGCGGTTTTCAGGGCATCCGCTTGCAGGTCGGCTGCCGGCACGATGCGAGCGACCAGGCCGGCGCGTTCGGCTTCGACGGCATTGATGGTGCGACCGGTGAGGATCATCTCCATCGCCTTGGCCTTGCCGACGGCGCGGGTGAGGCGTTGGGATCCGCCCATGCCGGGAATGACGCCGAGCTTGATCTCCGGCTGGCCGAAGGTGGCGGTGTCGGAGGCGATGATGAAGTCGCAGATCAGGGCCAGTTCGCAGCCTCCGCCGAGGGCGTGACCGGAGACCGCGGCGATCACCGGGGTGCGCACGGCGGCCAGGCGGTCCCAGCCGGCGAACCAGTCGTTCAGGTACATGTCCATGTAGCTCATCGTCGACATCTCCTTGATGTCGGCGCCGGCGGCGAAGGCTCGCTCCGAACCGGTGATGATGATTGCACCGATCGCGGGGTCGGCGTCGAGCCGGGTGGCAGCATCGACGACGTTCTGCATGGTGGCGAAGTTGAGGGCGTTCAGCGCCTTGGGGCGGTTGAGGGTGATGACGCCGACCCGGCCGTGGCGCTCCAGCAGGATGTTGTCGTAGGAGTCTGTGGTGGTGTCTGTGCTCGTGTCGCTCACGCGGTGGCCTTTCGTTCGGTGGGTTGGTGCTCTCGGTCGGTGGTCACTGCCCGCGGCAGGCGCAGCTCGCGCTCCCCGAGCGGTGCGAAGTGCGCCTGCACGTCGGCGTCGCTCACCGCGGTGAGGGTGCTCGGCTGCCAGGACGGGTTGCGGTCCTTGTCGACGACCTGCGCGCGAATGCCCTCGATCACGTCGTGGCCCGCCACCATGCGCAGGGACACCCGGTATTCCTGCTCGAGGACGTCTTCGAGGGTGTCGAGAGCACGGGCACGGCGGAGGGCTTCCAGGGTGACGGTGACGGCGGTCGGCGATTTGGCCAGAATGCTTTTTGCCGCATCGCGGGCGACGGAGACGGGCGACTGCTGCAATCTGCCGATGATCGTCGGCAGGTCAGCTCCGGCATAGCACTCGTCAATCCACACTCGTTCGGTCAGGAGCGGTGCCGGGGGTGCCGGGGAGGCGAGCTGGGTTATCGCGGCGGCAGCGGGCATCCGTTTGAGGTCGTCGACAAGAGACTCGAGCCGGGCGGAGTCGATGAAGCTGTCGGCGAGGCCGAGCGCGATCGCGTCGGCGCCGGTCATGGTTGCCGCGGTGAGGGCGAGGTGGGTACCGAGTTCGCCGGGGGTGCGCGTGTACAGGTAGGTTCCGCCGACGTCGGGCACGAAGCCGATGGTGGTTTCGGGCATGCCGAGTTTGGTGCGTTCGGTCACGACCCGGTGGGAGGCGTGGCCGGAGAGGCCCACTCCGCCGCCGAGCACGATGCGGTCCATCAGGGCGACAAACGGTTTGGGGTAGCGCTTGATCTGCGCGTTGAGGGTGTACTCGTCGGCCCAGAATCGGGCGTTCTCGTCTGGATCGGTGCGCGCGTCGCGGTAGATCGAGACGATGTCTCCGCCGGCGCACAGGGCGCGGTCGCCGCTTCCGGTGAGCAGCACGGTCTGCACGGCGTCGTCATCGGCCCACTCGGTGAGCGCTGCGGCGATGCTGCGGATCATGTCGTGGGTGAGGGCGTTGAGGGCCTTCGGCCGGTTCAGGATAATGCAGGCCAGCGGTCCGTTACGCTGCAACAGCACCTCGTCGTGCTCGTGTGCTGAAGCGGATGCGTCAGCCCTGCAATTCCTGCCGGATAGGCCTCCGGACTCAGGTTGGGACAATTCGGTGTGAGACAAACGTGACCTTTCCGCGACGATGCGGCCGTACTCCTGCACGGACCCGGACTCCTGGCCACAGTCTAACGAGGCAACTGCCGGCCGGGCGCAAACCACTATCGCCACCGCCCGGCGTCGGGGCAGAGGGCAGCGCACACATAGTCGAACACCGCACACACTCACGCGTTATGGATGCGTCGCCCGCCTGAACCAACGCCGTTACGACGTCTGTTCCGGACGGTGTCGGACGGAGAAGGGTGGCGCGGGAGTCGTCGGGGTCTGGTCGTTTCCCCGTCAGCCCCAGCACGCCGAGGCGGTTGCGCTCGGGCGACAGGGTGACGGGGTGGAATGCGCCCTCTAACGAGGCGAATCAACCGAGGCCGACGGTCTATGAGTTGCTGTAGGCGAACTCGCGCGTCTCGCCAGGACTCAGACGAGCCGCCGTTCCGTCCACCATCACCGTGATCGGCACTGCCCCGCCCGGATAGACGGATAGGCGCAGCACGGCCGAATCCACGGTCACCCGGACCAGCTGTTGCTGGAAATACAGTGTGAAGTCGATCTGTTCGACCTCCGGGGGCAGCACTGGATGCAGCCACAGCCTGCCGTCACGCAACTCCAGACCGGTATAGCAGCGCGTGACCATGTCGATCGATCCGGCCATCGCGCCCAGGTGCACGCCGGTGTGGGTGGTACCGCCCTGGATGTCGGCCAGGTCGCTCTCCAGTGCCTGCACGAGGAAGTCCCAGGAACGCGCCCGGTCGCCGCGCGCTTCCACCCACGAGTGCACCACGTTGCTGAGGGTTGAGCCGTGGCTGGAGCGCTCGCGGTAATACTCCACGGTGCGAGGGATCGCCTCCGCCGGAAAGTCGTAGCCGAGCCCGCGCAGCACCTCGCGCAGCTCGTCGGCGCTGAACAGGTAGAGCAGCATCAGGACGTCCGCTTGTTTGCACAGTTTGTAGTTGTTGGTGCTGTCGCCCTCTCCGGCCAGGATGAGGTCGAGCCGACCGATCGCGCCGTAGCGCGCGCGGTAGCCGGCCCAGTCGAATTCCTTCAGCTGTTCGTAGCCCTCGAATTGGCTGATCACGCCGTCGGCGTGGAAGGGGACGCGCAGCCGGTTGCCGATGAGCCGCCACCGATTCGGCTCACCGGGACGCAGCCGGAGCCGGTTCCACAACTGGTCGGCGTACCGGGGCAGGAGCAGGTCAACGACATCCGCTGCCCGCCGCAACACCCAGGCGGCCATCACATTCGTATAAGCGTTGTTGCGAAGTCCCTTCCCAGGGGCATCCGCATACCCGTCGTGGAACTCATCGGGCCCCATCACGCCTGCGATGTCGTACCGGTCGGCCGCCTCGTCGTGCGTGGCCACGCTGGCGAAATACCGGGCAACCTCGACGATCAACTCGGCGCCCTGCTCGACGAGGTAGCCGAGGTCGCCGGTGGACTCGTAGAACCTCCACGCGCTGTACGCGATGGCCAGTCCCACGTGACGTTGCAGGCGTGAGTTGTCGGGCATCCAAGCGTCGTTGCGCAGGTTGAACAATTCGGTCGGCGTCTCCTCGCGCCCGTCGATGCCGCTCTGCCACGGAAACATTGCCCCCTGATGGCCGGCCGCCCGGGCGGCCGCCCGCGCTTCACCGAGCCGACGGTAGCGGTAGCCGAGCAGCGCCCGGCTCGTCTCCGGGCGGTGCATCGACAACGTCGGGTAGACGAACATCTCGTCCCAAAAAATGTGACCGCGGTAGCCCTCACCGTGCAGACCACGGGCAGGAAGCCCTGCGTCGAGGTCAGCGGTGACGGCGGCGACGCTCTGCAGCACGTGAAATGTGTTGATGTTCAGTGCCAGCTGCTGGCGCCCATCGGTGTGGGGATCGGTCTCCAGCAGCACAGTGAAGTCATTCCACAGCACTCGCCACGCGCTCTCGTGCACGGAAAGCAGTGCCGCCAAGTCGGGCAGCCGGCGCATCCGATTGGTGGCAGCGAGCGTGGGCGACGAGATGGCCCGATCGCGCGACGTGCACACGGCCACGGTTTTCTCCACGGTCAACGGATGCCCCTCTCGGGCCTCCAGGGAGATTTCGTGGGCGACCCAGCCCGCGGCATCCGTCAGCAGAGTGCGGGGCGGATGCTGCACCACCCCGTCAACAAGCACCCGTGTCCGGGCGACCATAACGATGTGAATGCCCGACTGGGAGGTCGCCATTTCAAGCAGCACGGTGTCGGCGTCCGGCTCGGTGGTAGCGCGCGGCACCAGGTGGGTGTCGGCCAGAAGGCGGTACTCTGGCACGTTGCGGTTGGCGACGCGGCCCTCCAACGCCGAGCGCACGGTGAGCAGACCCGACCAGTTTTCGGCCGCGAACGTGACAGTGAGGCCCGCCACCCCGTCGTCGTGCTGCGAGACGAAGCGCTGCTGGGTGATGCGCGTGATGCGGCCGGCAGAGTCCCTGGCACGGAATGTGCGAGTGAGCACAGCGCGACCGAGGTCGAGTGTCTGCTCGTAGTCGAGGAGCTCGGCCGTGTCGACGTCGAACCAGGGCTCGGCGTCGCCGTCGTGGATGCCGCCGGTGCGGAAGGTGAGGGGCAGCCAGTTCGGTGCGTTCACCAGGCTTTCGTCTTCGGTGCTGTGCCCGTTGACCTGGGTGTGGAGCCGGTTGTAAACGCCGGCGAGATAGGTGCCGGGATAATGCAGTGCGGTGGCATCGACCTCCGGGGCAGCACCCCGGGTGGCCCAGTAGCCGGTCCCCAGCGTGCACAGAGTCTCCCGCAACGGCTCGGCCATCGGATCGAATCCGACATAGTGCAGCCGCCACGGGTCGCTCGCGGATTCCCCGCCGGCCCAACCGGGATGGGCGGCGGCAAGGCGGGTGTCGAGGTCGCTCAGGTCGGTCACGATCAGGTGGGCACCCGCAGCACGAAGTCCCCCGTCGGCGCCGTGCCGACTGACGCCGACGACCCAGCCGAAACCTCCGTTCGATGCCGCCGTGACACCGGCCTCTGCATCTTCGAGTACGACGGTCTTCGCCGCGGTCACGTGCAGCTGTCGTGCAGCTTCGAGGAAGGTAGCCGGGTCGGGTTTGCCCGCCAAGTGCATCCGCAGGGCGTCGGTGCCGTCGACTGTGACGTCGAACAGGTCACCGACTCCGGCTGCCCGCAGCACCCGCCGGCCGTTGCGGCTCGACGTGACCACGGCAGTCGGGATGCCCCGAGCCCGTAGGCGGTGCAGCAGTGTCACGGCGTCGGGGTAGGCCCTCACCCCGTTTTCGTCGACCTCTTGGTCGAAGAAGTACTGTTTGCGGGCCGCCAGGGATTGCACGGTGGGGGTGGCCGTTGCGCCGAGCGGGCGGTGCTCCGTTCCTTCGGGCAGCTTCACGCCACGCGAAGCGAGGAAGGTGCGCACGCCGTCCTCGCGCGGGCGACCATCGACGCTGCGCCGGTAGTCCTCGACCTCGTCGAAGGGCGTGGCGTCGGGCGCCAGCATGGGCAACACCTCGTCGAAGAGACGCTTCCACGCCGCGGCGTGGACGAGGGCGGTGTCGGTGACGACGCCGTCCATGTCGAAGATGACGGCCTCGTAGCGCGTAATCGACTTCGAATATCGGGTCACACCAGCCAGTCTAGGAGCCAGCCGATCTGGGGACGCGGCGGCAGGCCGGTCTGCGTGTCCGGCGGGTCGAGGCAATCGTCGGGGTGTCTGATTGGGTGTAGCGTCAGGCCATGAGCCAGCCCCAGCCTATCAGCCGGGTCACCGCCGACGACCTGGTGGTGCTGCGGGAGCTGGTGGCGCAGGAGTTCGGGGCGTTTGAGGCGCTGGCCGAGTCGATTCCCCGCGCTTGAGCTGTCGCCGCATTGGTGGTAACTCTCTCAGTCCGCGCCGAGCCATTCCCGTAGGGTTCAGGCATGGTGAAGTTCGAGGCTGATCCGTCGTGAGCAGGACTGCCAAAATCATCGCGCACCCACACGCGCAGCTCGGCCTGTCGGGCGAGCAGGTAGCACAGCGGAACGCGGCCGGGCTCACGAACCGGTTCTCGCAGGCCTCCAGTCGAAGCTTGTGGGAAATCGTTCGCGCCAATGTGCTCACGCTGTTCAACGCGATTGTGGCGGGGAGCTTCATTCTTCTGCTCGTGCTGGGCCAGTGGAGGGATGCGCTGTTCGGATTCTCGGCCGTTGGCAACGCCGTGATCGGGGTGGTGCAGGAATACCGCGCCAAACGCGCGCTCGACCGGCTCGCCGTGATCAACACCCCGCACGCCCGCGTGCTCCGAGACGGCACCGTGCAGGACATCGAGGTCGAAGCCGTGGTGCACGAAGACATCCTGGTGCTCCGAGTCGGGGACCAGATTCCCGCCGACGCCACAACGATCGACAGCGAAAGCCTCGAAATCGACGAGTCGCTGCTCACCGGGGAGGCCGATCCCGTGCTGAAGGCTCCGGTAGACGATGTGCTCTCCGGATCGAGCGTCGTCGCCGGACACGGGCTGGCTCGAGTTACGCGCGTCGGCGCCGAGTCCTTCGCCAGCCGCCTGACGGCCGAGGCGAAACGGTTTTCGCTGGTAAATTCCGAGATTCGCAACGGACTCAACCGGGTGCTGCGGTGGATCATCTGGGCGCTGCTGCCGATCATGCTGATCGTCGTCAACGGCCAGATGCAGGCCGCGGGCGGGTGGGAACAGGCCATCAGCAGCGGCAGCTGGCGGACCGCGGTGGTCGGCGCCGTAGCGAGCATCATCGCCATGGTGCCGCTGGGACTGGTGCTGATGACGAGCGTCGCCTTCGCCGTGAGCGGCGTGCGACTGGCCCGGCACAAGGTGCTGATCCAGGAGCTGGCCGCAGTGGAGGTGCTCGCCCGGGTGGACATCATCTGCCTGGACAAGACTGGCACGCTCACCGAGGGCGCGATCGTGTTCGATGCCGTGCATTCCCTCGCCGCAACGCCCGAGACGGGGGCCGACGAATGGCCCGGTTGGCGAGAGAGTTTGGGCTGGTTTGGCGCTGACCCGAACGCCAACGCAACAGCCCGGTGCCTCGCCGAGGAATTCACGGCCGACAGCGCCCTCGGTGCCGTTGCCGCGATCCCGTTCTCGTCCGAGCGCAAGTGGAGTGCCGTCGCGTTCGGCGCTGACACTGTCGCCGCAGGAACCTGGGTACTGGGCGCCCCTGAGCTGGTACTGAATCCGGAATCACCCCGGGGGTCGGCCGCAGCCACCGTTCTGGGCGAAGCGAACACCCTCGCGTCGGCCGGTATGAGAACGCTCGTCCTCGCCCACAGCTCGGAGATGATTTCAACGAATGCCGCCGGCGCCGCAGGCACTGCGGCCGGCGCCGGCCTCCCCTCCAGATTGTCGTCGACGGTGCTGCTGACATTCCGGGAGAAGGTCCGCCCCGACGCGGCGCGCACGCTCGCCTACTTCCGCGACCAGGGTGTCGGGGTGCGCATCATCTCCGGCGACGATCCCCAGACCGTCGCTGCAGTGGCGCGGGAGGTCGGTATCCACGTCGAGGAGGGCTACGACGCCCGCACGCTCCCCGCGGACCCGGACCAGCTTGCCGACATGATGGAGCAGCAACTGGTATTCGGCCGGGTCACCCCGACACAGAAGAAGGATATGGTGCGGGCCCTCCAGCGGCGCGGCCACGTGGTCGCGATGACCGGTGATGGCGTGAACGACGCCCTCGCGCTGAAACACGCCGACATCGGAATCGCCATGAACACGGCCGCCGCGGCCACCAAGGCGGTGTCCCGTCTGGTGTTGCTGGACGGCCGATTTGACCGGCTACCGAGCGTCGTGGCGGAGGGCCGCCGCGTGATCGCCAACATCGAACGAGTCTCCGTACTGTACCTGAGCAAGACCGCGTATGCCATTGCCATGTCGATGATCTTCGGGGCGCTGATCTGGGGATTCCCCTTCCTGCCGCGCCAGCTCTCGGCGACCGACGGGCTGACCATCGGGATCCCGTCCTTCTTCCTTGCGCTGATGGCGAATACCCGCCGCTACCGGCCGGGATTCCTGAAACGCTCGCTCTGGTTCGCCGTGCCAGCCGGACTCATCGTCACCGCCGGCATCCTCGCGGTGAACGCCTATGCGCGCCTGGTCGGCGGTTTCTCCACCGAGGATGTTCAGGGGGCGTCGGTGATCACCCTCTCGCTCATCGCGCTCTGGGTTCTGGTGGTGGTCTCGCGACCGCTGAACCTGGCACGGGTCGGCATCGTGCTCGCGATGTACATCGTGCTCGTCGGTATGCTCACGATTCCCCTGCCGAGGGACTTCTTCAATCTGGCGGTGCCGCCGCCGGCGCTGCTGCAGCTGTCGGTGATCACGGCGTTCGTCGGATGCCTCGCGGTCGAGATTCTGGGACGGATCCGAGCGCGGGTCAACGCGCGGTTCCGCGGACGCCCAGTGTGAGGATAGCTTGACTTAGAACGGTTGGGGGTCAGGGTCCCCGCCATTGTCGGTGTCCCAGACGGAGTTCCAAGGGTTGGACTGGGGTGGCGCCGCGGTCGGCGGGAGCGGTGCTGGTGGTGCTTGTTGCAGGTGGGGGCTTCACGCGTGTGGCGGGGTCGGTGGCGTAGTGTTTGCCGGCGGGGCTGGTCCAGTGCAGGGTGCCGTCGGGGTCGGCGATGGGTTTCCAGTCGCTGAAGTGCTTGAGGTTGTGGTGGGCTGGGGAGAGGAAGTGCAGGTTGGTGGCGGTGGTGGGGCCGCCGAATTGTCTGTCGATGGTGTGGTCGAGGTCGCTGTGGCCGGCGGAGCGGGTGCAGCCGGGGAACCGGCAGGTTCCATCGCGCAGCCGCAGGTACTTCTTCAATGCGGCTGGTACCCGGAAGGGTTCGGCGCTGACGTCGAGGACGATGCCGGTGTGGGGGTGGGTGAGGATGCGCAGGAAACTTGTCGCGGTGCCGGCCAGGCGGCGGGCGGTCTCCGGGTCGATCGGCCCGTAGCCTTCGAGCTCGCCCGGCTCCTCACTCTTGCCCATCAGGGTGAGCACCGGCACGGTGATGTTGACGTTGGCGCCCGCAGTGAAGCTAGCGCCGAGTCCGGCGCCGAGGCCGCTGGCGGTGACGCCCTGCTGGAGCAGGTCGATGGCGACGTCGGCGCGCAGTTGACTGAGGGTGCGGGGTTCGTCGGGGCCTTGCAGGCTGATCGCGGCGTCGGTGACGCGGGTGTAGACCGCCTGGAGGTCGTCACCGGCCGCGCGCAACCACGCGTTTGCAAGCACAGGGTGGCCATGCCGTCCTGGTCGGGAAAGAACTCCACCCGGCGATCGGCGAGGCACTTGGCGCGGCGCACGGTGATGCTGTCGGGGTGGAACCGTTCCCGCAGTTTGCGGGCCTTGCCATCGAACTGGGCCGGAGTGAGGCGTTTCGCGTGCGGGAGCAGGACTGCTTCGAGCTCGGTGCGACCGGGCTGCGGGACGGAGCCGAGTTGGTCGAGCAGGCGGCTCAGGTGCCGCAGGGAGATCTCTCCGGTGCGGAGGGCGGTGAGCGTGTCGGGCCGCTCGACCACCAGTTGGCGGCTCTCTCCGAGCAGCCCGGACGCGGTGCCCTGGGGATGCGCAGCGCGCACGCCATCTCCGCGACGAGGCCTTGTTGCGCGGCGAAGGCGGCGTCCCAGTCGTGCTCGTGGCCCGGCCCCGACACGGGGCAGCCGGTTTCGGCGGTGTTGGTGGTGAAGTCCCACGCCTCGGTGAGGACCTCAGCCTTGCTCGCCTGCGCCCAGGCGATGATCTTCTCGAAGAAGAGCACCCGGTCAACGAACTGCGCCTGATGCCGCTGGAACGGACTCAAGTCATCGGCCAGACTGCCATCGGCCAGACTGCCATTGGCCGGACTGCCGTCGGCCGGGAGCTTCGGGCCCGGTTCGTCGTCGCTGTCGTGCTCCGTGCGCAGGTACTCGGCGTAGAGGAACTCCTCCCGCAGGTCATCATCGAACAGGCCCGCGGGCGGCACGGTGGCGAACACCTCGGTCAGGTCCAGGCCGGCCGGAATGGGCGGGCCATCAGGCATCTCACGGCGACAGGACTCCGGGCCGACACATTCCGGACCGACAAGATCTGATAGGAAGGGGTCGGTGCTGAAAGGCTCCGTATCGACATCTTCGAGGGCGTCGTACGGAGCGAACTGACCGAGGCCCTCAGCAATCTCGACCCGCCAGCCTGCCTGGCACCGCGCCCAGAACACTTCGAACTCGGCGCGCTCCTCGGCGGTGGAAGGCCGGTAGCCGTGGGCGGCGAAGAACGGATCGACGAGGCCCGGCTGGGGGGTGTCGCCGCTCTGGCTCATAGAACAAGTGTACCAAGCTCAACCGCTCAAGTCGAGGGATTCTCAGATCTTTTGGGAATTCTGAGCGAAGCTGCATTCGGACGTCCAGTCGCATTTCGCGAACAACATTTTGGGCGCTCTGACGTGCACAGCCGTGATGAGTGCACACCTCAACCGCACTTTTCAGTGAGGAACTCACATCGTGGTTGGGGTTGCGCGGGAATAGTGTGGACACGTCTTCGATCAACGAAGTTCGGGCAGATCCCTAAAGCAAAGGCGCTTGGTTCCCATGCACGACACAGAAACGTTCCACCAGCTATGGGCCGACGCGGTCACGGAGCACAGCAGTCGCGTATTCCTGGTCTTCAGCGACTCGGACTCCGAGCCCACCGCGTGGACCTACCGGGAGTTCGACGATCTCGTCGCCCGCACGGCAAGGACATTGTGCAATCTCGGCGTCCGGCACGGTGATCCCATCCACTTGGCGCTCCGCAACTGTCCCGCCTTCGTACTGCTCTGGCTCGCGGCGACACGACTCGGCGCGTGGATCATTCCCGTCGACCCCGCATCCACTGCTCGAGACCTGGCGTCGCAAATTCGCCGGACCAAGCCCAAAGTGGGGTTTTACGCCGCAGCAAGGCGGGATGTCTATCTTGCCGCCGCGGACGGACAACTGGAATCGGTCGTTGAGCTCACGGAGGCCGCAGCTGACGCCCTGCCCGGTTCCCCCCTTCTGGCTCCGAACACAATGATCGACGATCGTGTCTTCGATACCGTCCTGCCGATGGATCGCCTTGCCGTCATGTTCACGTCAGGCACAACGGCAGAACCCAAAGGAGTAGTGCTCACCCAGCGCAATTACCGCGGGCTTGCCGGCTCGATGGCCGAAATCATCTCACTCCAGCCGCAGCATCGATGGCTGGTCACGCTACCGCTGTTTCACGGGAACAGCCAGTTCTATTGCTTTGCGCCGGCCATCGCGGTCGGGGCCAGTGTTGCCCTCACCTCGACTTTCAGCGCATCGCGCTGGTTCTCACAGGCGGCGAGACTGGCTGCAACCCACGCGAGCCTGTTCGCCGCTCCAATCCGCATGATTCTCGCACGTCGTCCAGCGGATGCGCCGCGTCTGCACCTGAAACACGTCTGGTATGCGCAGAGCCTCGGTGACGACCACTACCGCGAGTTCGCAGACCTCACCGGCTGCCAGCCGCGGCAACTCTATGGCATGACCGAGACCACCGCGATCGTCACCGCTGACCTGGCCGCGCTGCCGAGATCGGACGTCATCGGAACTCCAATTGCTGGCCGACGGCTCGAACTGCTCGACCCAGCGACCGGCCAGCCCGTTTCGACGGGACTACCCGGCGTGATGACCCTGCAAGGCACCCCGGGAGTGGACGTATTCGCCGGTTACCTCGACGACCCGATCACGACAGCGCGCAGTTTCTCGACGAGAAACGGCGAAACGTGGTTCAGCACGGGCGATCTCGCCCGACGAGACAGCGACGGCACGCTCCGATTCGTGGGCCGGGTCGACGACGTCATCAAGGTCGCCGGAGAGAACGTCAGCCTCACAGAGATCGAGGCCGTGATCGCCCAGGCACCCGGCGTGCTCGAGGCCGCCGTTCTGGCGAAACCGGATCCGATTCGTGATCAGGTCCCCGTAGCGTTCGTGGTACCGCGCGATCGCGCTAATCCTCCCCTGCCGGAACAACTTACGATGTGGGCGCAACTCAACCTCCCGCCGCAGAGTCGCCCCCGGGAGTGGACCGTCATCGAAGAGTTGCCCCGAACGAGCGTCGGCAAAATTCGTCGCTTTCAGCTGTCGGGCGAGCTGACCCCCAACGCGCCCACACCATCATGAGCGCCGATACCGAGCCCTCGGGCAGCGCTCTGTACTCCGATCTGCTGACCCGCCTGGCCGACGGAGCCACCACCACCGAACTGCGCGGGCTTGCCGGCAGCAACGCCGTCGACCCCGCAGAAAGCGCTCTCATTGCGGCCGCCGTCACGGTGCGCACTCGAATCGACCAGCTGGAGGAGCGGGAACGGGCCTTGCTTCGGCTGGGCGACTCGGTGCGTGACATCGCCGGGCTGGATGCCGTCGACGGAGTGTTGCAGTCCATTGTCTCGCGCAGCCGCCGACTGCTCATGGCCGACGTCGCCTATTTTCTCACCTTCGATCAGAGCACCGGGGTGGCCGTGATGCGGGTGTCTGATGGCATTATCAGTGAGGCCTTCAACCGCCTCGCGGTTGATCCCGGGCAAGGCATTTCGGGCCACATCGCATCGACCCTGCGGCCAAGTTGGACCAGCGATTATCTTGCCGACGATCAGTACACCCACACCGGCCCGATTGACTCAGCCACCGTTGAAGAAGGCTTACGCGCGATCCTCGGTGTTCCCGTCATTTACGCCGGTCGCATTGTCGGTCTGTTGCTGGCTGGTGACCGGCATCCCCACGATTACCGGCCGCAGGATGTCGAGCTGCTCGTCTCACTGGCACAACACGCTGGGGTGATCATCGAGAACGCTACCGTGCACGCCCAGGACCAGCGCACTGTCGAGAACCTCGAGGCGGCCGTCGAGGCTTTGCGCGCCAGTGAAAACACCTCGCAGACAATCCTGGAATTGCAGGACCGGCTCATGACGCTGCTCATGAGCCGCGGCTCCCTGCAGGATCTGGCCACGTTGACGCAATCGGCCGTGGGCGGCACCGTTGTTCTGTGTGACGAGCGGCGGCGTGAAATTGCCCGAGCGGGACACTCGGACGCGCTGACCACCGCCATCGACTGGAACGCGCAGCCACTCTCGGCGAGCACAGCCACGCTGGGCTACGTGCTGTACCGGCCCGACGAGCTCATCGTGCCTGAACGCGATGAGACCCACATTCGGCAGATTCTGGTGCGGGCAGCATCCGTCGGGTCACTCCTGCTCGAGTCGGTGCTGGCCAGCCTCAATACCTCGCGGCAGGCCGCGTCAAATCTGATCGGTGAGCTGCTGCGGGATCCGCGCAGCGATCGCGTCGCCGTGTTGCGCAGTACGGTCGCAGTCGACCTTGCGGCGTTGGACACCGTACTGATCGCCTCTGGCTGCGACGCCTCGAGCAAATTCGACGTGCTCAGAGCTGCCCTGCGCATCGCAGATCGCCTGGGCGGATTGTCCTGCGAGGTAGAGGGCGAGGTCTTGCTGTGGCTGCCCGGCGCGAATCCACGGCGTTCCGCCGAGCAAACGGCCGCAGCGCTGTGCGCCGCAGTGGATGGCGTGGTGACCGTTGGCGCCAGCCGCAGCCTCGCAACAGCTCAAACCCTTCAAGCCGGCGTGCGCGATGCCCGAAACACCGTGCGAGCGCTCGTGGCACTGGGTCGCGCCGGGCAGGGGGCTGACAGCTCCGGAGTCGCACCGTTCCCTGCAATTCTGGCAAGCACCTCTCCCGATGACCTCGAAGAGTTCGTCCGGGACGTTCTCGGAGAACTCCTCGACTACGACAACGCACACGCCACAGAACTGGTGCGAACGCTGGAAGTCGTCTACCGGCAGTCCTCCAATGTTGCCGCAGCGGCGGAGGTTCTCTACCTGCACCCGAACACCGTTCACCAACGTCTTATCCGGATCGATCAGCTGACCGGTACGAATTGGCGCGACACCGACGTCGCGATTCAGCGCCAACTGGCGCTGACCATCCATGCCCTCCGGGCACCTCGACCCCCATCTCACACTAAGGATTGACGCAATGGCGCTCTCATCTGAAGTTTCATCACCCACCACATGGCACCGCCGCCGGGCGTTCGTCGGCGCGACCACCGGACATCTGATCGAATGGTACGACTACGGAATCTACGGCTTCCTGGCCGTCTACATTGGGCAGGCATTCTTCGTTTCGGACGACCCCATGACCAGTCTCCTCAGCAGCTTCGCCGTTTTCGCGCTGAGTTTCTTCATCCGACCGCTGGGCGGACTCTTTTTCGGCCCGATGGCCGATAAAATCGGGCGGCGCAAGACCCTGGTCACGGTCCTTATCCTCATGGCCGGCTCGACTTTTCTCCTGGGGGCCCTGCCCGCCTACGACGCTATTGGTGTTGCGGCGCCCATTCTGCTCATACTGGTGCGGTGCTTGCAAGGTTTCTCTGCTGGTGGCGAGATCGGCACGATCACGGCGTTCATCTCGGAGTACGCGGGGCCCGGCCGACGTGGGTTCTCGACCAGCTGGCTCATGGTGACTGCGGTGCTGGGTCTGGTGCTCGGCGGCCTGGTCGCCAACGGCATGAGTTTTCTGGCCGGACCCGATGTCATGCAGGCCTGGGGCTGGCGAGTTCCGTTCCTGCTTGCTGGTCCGCTCGGACTCATCTCGCTCTACATCCGCTTGAAACTCGAGGACAGCCCGGAATTCCGCTCCCTGCAGGCGGCCGGCAAAACGTCGAAGAACCCCCTCCGGGAAGTCTTCGCCTGGAAGCGTTCTCTGGCGCTCATCTTCTTCATCATCACCCTGCACAGTTCGATCTTCTATCTGGTGCTCGTCTACGCATCGACCTTCATGTCGACCCTTCTGAAGTTCGATACCGGGACCGTGCTGCTCTATGTCTTCATCGCCAGCCTGCTTTCGGCGGTCGTCATGCCTTTCGGCGGCATGTTGACCGACCGGTTCGGTCGCAAGCCCTTCCTGCTGACGGTCGCGGTACTGTCCGCGGCGACGCTGTTCTGGTTCTTTCAAGCGGCCCCTGGCGCCACTCCGTCCAGCTTCATCTGGCCACTCGTCACCAGCGCCGTGCTGTTCGGCCTGTACGCCTCCTCGACCTATGCCACGATGAGTGAGCTGCTACCGACCCGGGTGCGGTCCACCGGCATTGCCTTGGCCTACAACATCCCCGTCGCGGTCTTCGGCGGCAGCGCCCCGATGATTGCCACCGGGCTGATCTCCCGCACCGGGGACATCACCTCGCCGTGGTACTTCTTCGTTGGCACCGCCGTCGCCTCGATCATCGCCTTGATCGTGCTCCGTCCGAGCGACTTCGCTGACAATTCACCGACGCCGTCGGTCGCGCCAGCACTGGCAGAGGCCGAAGGAGCACGCGTATGAGCCTCAGCGATGAATTCGGCCGAGATGTGCTGCTGACCGGATGGGGGCACTCACGCTTCGGCAAGCTCGTCGATGAGACCCTGGAATCGCTCATCGTGCGCGTGACCATCGAGGCGATCGCACAGGCCGGTATCGAGGCCCGCGACGTGGACGAGATCTACCTCGGCCAGTTCAACGCCGGGATGCAACCGTTGGCGTTTGCATCCTCGCTCGCGCTGCAGGCATCCGCTGATCTGGCGAACGTGCCGGCCACGCGGGTCGAGAATGCCTGCTCGTCGGGCTCCGCAGCCTTTCAGCAGGGGGTGAAATCAGTCCTCGCCGGAACCGCCAGGACGGTGCTTGTCATCGGAGCAGAGAAGATGACCGGCGCCGGCGCCCAGACAGTCGGTGCTGCCCTTCTCGGCGCCGACTACGAAATGGCAGGTAAGGAGTCGCGCACGGGCTTTGCGGGGCTGTTTGCCACCGTCACCGACGCCTACGAACAGCGGTATGGCGCGATCGGCGATCCCCTGGGAACGATTGCGGCGAAGAACCATCACAACGGAATGTCCAACCCGTATGCCCACCTGCACAAGGATCTGGGTGAGGCATTCTGCCAGACTGTTTCCGAACAAAACCCCATCGTTGCCGGCTCACTCCGGCGAAGTGACTGCTCACCCGTGTCAGACGGTGCCGCAGCGGTCATCATCAGCACGCACAGGTCTGCGAATGCCGCCACCACTGGAGTGCGCCTCACGGGATTTGGCCAGGCCAACGATTTCCTGCCCAGCGCCAAGAGAGACCCTCTGGATTTTGCCGGCACGGTCGCCGCGTGGCAGCGCGCCCTGCAGATGGCTGGCGTCGAATTGGACGACCTGTCGTTCGCCGAGGTGCACGATTGCTTCACCATCGCCGAGCTCCTGACCTACGAAGCAATTGGCCTGACCCCCCGAGGTCACGGGCGCCGCGCTCTTGACGAAGGTTGGGTGTTTCGCGACGGCAGACTACCGATCAACCTTTCTGGAGGGTTGAAGTCGAAGGGACATCCCGTCGGGGCGACCGGCGTTTCGCAGCACGTGATATCGGCCATGCAGCTCACCGGAACCGCCGGAGCGATGCAACTTCCCAACGCCCAGCGAGCGGCAATTCAGAACATGGGCGGCTTGGCCGTCGCCAACTACGTCAGCGTTCTGGAAAGTATTTAACTCGAACCAGCATCTGTCACGCACACCACTCATTTGCACAAAAAAACCCGCCGTCACTATGCAGCACAGTGACGACGGGTTTTCGGTGGTGCACCCCCCCGGACTTGAACCGGGAACCCACTGATTAAGAGTCAGTTGCTCTGCCAATTGAGCTAGAGGTGCATGTGAGGCAGCGGATCAACCCGCGGCAACGTGTAACCCTAACACCCCAAGCGGGCTCGATGCCAATCGGGGCCGAAAGGGGGCGATGACCGGCATCCGTTCGCGAAATTACTATCCTTGGAAGCGTGACCGAACCGCGAATTTACGCCCTGTCCGACGACCTAGAGCTCGGCCTGGCCCTCGCCGACGCCGCCGACGCCATCTCCAGCGCCCGCTTCACCTCGCTCGACCTCGTCGTGACGACGAAACCCGACCGCACACCGGTGACGGATGCCGACCAGGCCGTCGAGCGCGCCATCCGCGCCCTGCTCGCCGAGCACCGGCCCGACGACGGTATCCTCGGCGAAGAATTTGGAACGGCCGGATCGACGACGCGCCAATGGATCATCGACCCGATTGACGGCACCGCCGGGTTCCTCCGCGGCATCCCGATCTGGGCCACCCTGATCTCCCTAGCCATCGACGGCGTGCCGGTAGTCGGCGTGGTCAGCGCCCCCGCCCTCGGCAAACGCTGGTGGGCCGCTACCGGCAGCGGCGCCTGGTCCAGCGACCTGACCCAAGCGGATGCCGCCCCCACCCGCCTGCGCGACGCCCCCACCCGCCTGCGCGACGCCCCCACCCGCCTGCGCGTCTCCGGCATCGATACCCTCGCCGAGGCATCGATCAGCTACGGCAGCCTGCAACAGTGGGATCAAGCCGGGCACCTCGACGCGCTCGTCACCCTGTCGCGCCAGGTCTGGCGCACCCGCGCCTACGGCGATATGTGGTCGTATATGCTGCTCGCCGAGGGCCACCTCGACCTGGCCGGCGAATTCGACCTGCAGCCCTACGACATGGCGGCGCTCATTCCGATCGTGCAGGAGGCCGGCGGCACCTTCACCTCGGTCGACGGCCAGCCCGGACCCTGGCACGGCAGCGCCCTGGCCACCAACACACTGCTGCACGCGGCGACGCTCGCCGTGCTGAACCCGGCGTCTTCTTGACCGACCGGCGTTCGTGAAGGGTCGCGAATCGTCGTAAAAGCGGGCCCAGAAGGACGATTGCGACCCCCCGACCGCTGCCCCCACCAAACTAAACCGAAGCAGCCGGATCGTCGGGGAAGATACCGTCGCGCACGTTGCGAGCGTCGAGGCGCCGCTGGCGCCAGGCCCGCGGATTCAACAGCAGAATCGGTTTCGGGATGCGCAGCGCATAGCCGGTCGGCAGAATCCAGCCGTAGCGTTTGGCCAGCAGCGACAGCCCGGCGCCGCTGAGAATGGCCACGCCGGTACCGATCGCCACGAACCCGAGCTTGCTCAGAATGACCATCTCGGTGCTCGCGAGCAGGGCGCTGGTGGCGTAGAGCGTGTTGCCGCCAAAGATGGTCGGCACCTTGAGCAGCATAATGTCGCGCACCATTCCGCCGCCGACCGCGGTGATGATGCCGAGCAGAATCGCCGGGAGCCAGCCCAGACCGGCTTCGAGCGCTTTCTGCGCCCCGACCGCCGACCAGCAGCCCACGGCGAGCGCGTCGAGCAGCAGCAGCACACGGCGGGTCCAGCGCCCGTTGAAGGTGACGAAGTAGGCGATAACCCCGCCGAGAATGGCGCAGATCAGGTAGGCCGGGTCGAGCAACGCGGCCGGGCTGCCCTGCTGCAGCAGCGTGTCGCGGATCATGCCGCCGCCGAGCCCGCTCATGATGGCGAGCACCACAAAACCGACGATATCGAGGCGGGCCGTGCGCGCGGCAACCCCGCCGAGGATGGCGTTGGCGAGTACACCGGCCAGGTCCACGAAGCGGATTACCTCAAACAGCGTCTCCGACTCAGTGATCACTTGCCCCATTCTCTCTTATATCTCGGGTGCAACGAGCGCGCCTACAGTTGAGGCATGAGGATCAACGCTTTTTCGGACGTCTGCCTGCGGGTCGTCATGCTGCTATGTGCCGCGCCGGAGAGCGTCACGTTCACCTCCCGGGTGGTCGCCGCCGAGGTGGGCACCCCCTACAACCACGTGAGCAAGGCGCTGCTCAAACTGCGCGAGCTCGGCCTGATCGAGGCCATTCGGGGGCGAAGCGGCGGCGTGCGCATCAGCGCGCTCGGTCGCGCCGTCACCGTCGGTTCTCTCCTGCGCCAGCTCGACACCCGCACCGACCTCGCCGCCTGCGAATCCCCCAACGGCCCCTGCCCCCTGCTCTGCGGATGCGGCCTGCGCGGCAGCCTGCGCCGCGCCCGCGACGCGTTCTACCGCGAGCTCGACGGTCTCGTCATCTCCACCCTTCCTCACGGAAAACCGAACGGCCCGGTCCTCGTTGAACTCGGTTTGGTGCGGTAGGACTAAAGTCCCTACTTTCTACGACTTGTAGAAAGTATCCGTTTAATTGGCATTTCAAATGCTACTTTTGTAGGAGACCCCCACGAACGGGTGTCTGTTACATAGAAGGAGTATTCATGCTTTCGCCCCAGTCTCTCCCCCTCATCGAAGCCACCCTGCCGCTGGTCGGCGAGCGGATGCCCCAGATCGCACGAAACTTCTACGGCCGCATGCTCACCGCCCACCCTGAATTGTTCGACGGGCTGTTCAGCCGGTCCAACCAGAAGAACGGCAGTCAGCAGCAGGCCCTCGCCGGCAGCATCGCCGTCTTCGCGACCCACCTCGTGGCGCACCCCGACACCACGCCGGAAGCCATGCTCTCCCGCATCGCCCACAAGCACATCTCCCTCGATATTCAGCCCGAGCAGTACGACATCGTCTACAAGTACCTGTTCGAGGGCATCGCCGAGGAGCTCAGCGACGTCATCACGGCCGAAATCGCCGCCGCCTGGACCGAGGTCTACTGGCTGATGGCCCACGCCCTGATCAAGATGGAGAAGGGCCTCTACGCCGGACTCGCCAGCGACAAGCCACTCGCACCCTGGATCGTCGTGAAGAAGGAAGCGGCCGGAACCGACGCCGTGACGTTCACCCTCGAACCCGCCGACGACACCCCCGTGACGCCCGCCCTGCCTGGCCAGTACGTCAGCGTCACCGCCGTCATGCCCGACGGAATCCGCCAGGTGCGTCAGTACTCCCTCTCGGCCGGCACGGCGACCACCCGCGTCTTCACCACCAAGCTCGACGCCGACGGCGAGGTCTCCCCCGTGCTGCACCGCGACGTTCAGGTCGGCGACACACTCATCCTCTCCGTTCCGTGCGGTGACATCACCCTCGACCACGGCACCGGCCCGCTGATTCTTGCCTCGGCCGGCATCGGCTGCACCCCCAGCGCCTCCATCCTGCGTTCCCTGGTGGACACCGGCTCGAAGCGTGAGGTGCTCGTGCTGCACGCCGAGAGCAACCTCGAACGCTGGGCGCTGCGCGACCAGATGAACGAGGACGTCGCCCTGCTGGAGGCGGCCGAACTCGAGCTCTGGCTGGAGATCCCGAGCGAGGGCCACCACGAGGGCTTCATGTCGCTGGACAACGTGACGATCCCGGAGGATGCCTCGGTGTACCTCTGCGGTCCGCTCCCGTTCATGCGCAGCCTGCGCTCCCAGGCGCTCGAGTCCGGCGTGCCGGCCGACCGCATCCACTATGAGATCTTCGGCCCCGACCTGTGGCTCGCCAACGCCTGACGCATGCAGGTTCCAACCTGGCGTGCCCGCGCTAGGTTGGAACAGTGGAAGCTAACGGTGGTATCGAGATAGAACGCAAGTTTGACGTCGACGAGCTGGCGGTGCTGCCCGGCTTGACCGAGCTGCCGGGCGTACACGCCGTGGCCGAACCGATGATTCACGACCTCGAAGCCGTCTATTTCGACACGAGTGACCTCAGACTCACGGTCGCGCACATCACACTGCGCCGACGCACCGGTGGCGACGACGCCGGGTGGCACCTCAAACTGCCCCAGGGCGGCGGGCGCCGCCGAGAAGTCCACGCACCCCTCGGCAAGCATTCTCAGGACGAAGCAGATGCCGTGCCCGAATCGCTCGCCCAGCTCGTGCGGGTCTACGTGCGTGACTCCCCGTTGATACCCGTGGCACGTCTAAACACCACCCGCGTGGTGCGCGCCCTGGTCGGAGCGGGCGGCGAAACCCTCGCCGTGTTCTGTGACGACCGGGTGCAGGCCGAACGGCTCGGTCACGAACCCGCATCCGCGGCCTGGCGTGAATGGGAGCTCGAACTCGTTGACGCACCCGAGGACCTGCTCGATGCGGCACAGGCCGTGCTCGCGAGCGCCGGCATCTTGGTCTCGCAGCACCCCTCGAAACTGGCACGTGCCCTCGGCGACCGGTTTCCGGCGACACCAGCACCCAACCGAAAGCGCCCGACCCCCACGAGGCCGGCCGCCACTGTGCTGCTGGCCAGCCTGCGCGAGCAGATCAGCGTCATTCGCACGCAGGATCCGGAGATTCGCCAACAACGCGCCGGTTCCGTGCACGCTATGCGGGTCGCCACCCGCCGACTGCGTTCGGTGCTGGCCACCTATGAATCCCTCGTCGATCCCGCTGTCGTGCAGCACCTGCGCACCGAACTGGGTTGGCTCGCCGCCGTGCTCGGCGGCGCCCGCGACGAAGAGGTGCTGCACCACCGCCTCGCCAGCCTGCTCGACCACGAGGCCCCGGCCCTGCTGCTCGGCCCCATCCGGGAACGCCTCGAAACCCGCTC
Source organism: Cryobacterium luteum (assembly GCF_900110125.1). GTDB lineage: Bacteria > Actinomycetota > Actinomycetes > Actinomycetales > Microbacteriaceae > Cryobacterium > Cryobacterium luteum. The sequence goes on along the minus strand of NZ_FOCN01000004.1, from coordinate 206,615 downwards.
GGGGACGGATGCCGGCAGCGCCGGTCGCATACTCGTCGCCGCCCTCGACAGCGGGCGCTACTTTCGGCTGCTCGACGCGCTCGAAGACCTCGAAGTTCCCGACGCCCTGGTCGCCACGCCGCTCTTCACCGCCGCGGCCGGCCAGGATGCCCGCGTCGTCGTTCCCGCCCTGCTCAAGAAGGAGTGGAAGAAACTGCGAAGCGCCGTGCGCCACGCCGCGAAGACCGTGCCGGGGCCGGAGCGCGACCTCGCCCTGCACGCGGTGCGCAAGCGCGCCAAGCGGCTGCGCTACGCCGCCGAGACGGCGCATCCGCTCAACCCGGAGCGTGCCGCCCGGGTGAGCGGATTCGCGCAGAAATTGCAGACCATTCTCGGTGACCAGCACGACAGCGTCATCGCCCGTGATCGCCTGCTGCAGCGCGGCGGGGTCGAGGCCTATCTCCGCGGCGAGAACACCTTCAGTTACGGCCGCCTGCACGCCCTGGAACAGCTCCGGGCAGCGGATGCCGAGGCGCACTTCTGGAAGGCCTGGTCCCGCCGCGCGTAACCCGACCTCCTGCAGCCCCACCTTCCTGGGCCGACCACCCGGGAGCGGATGTTATCGTATGGCAAACGTCCGCGGCTATTCACAGGGAAGCAAGGTTCATGACCGTTTCGCCCCTCGTCTGGGTCTCCACCATCGCCGTCATCCTGGCGCTGCTCGCCTTCGATTACTTCTTCCACATCCGCAAGGCCCACGTTCCCGCGCTGAGAGAAGCGGCCCTGTGGTCCTCGATCTACGTAGGTCTGGCCATCCTGTTCGGCATCCTGGTTTTGATCTTCGGCGGCAGCACCATGGGGTCGGAGTATTTCGCCGGCTACATCACGGAGAAGGCGTTGTCTGTGGACAACCTGTTCGTCTTCCTGATCATCATGGCGAGCTTTCGGGTACCCCGCGAAGACCAGCAAAAGGTTCTTCTGTTCGGTATCGTCTTCTCCCTGATCGCCCGCACCGGGTTCATTTTTCTGGGCGCGGCGCTGATCAACTCGTTCGCCTGGGTGTTCTATATCTTCGGCCTGATCCTGCTGATTACCGCGGGCAATCTGCTCAAGCCCGAAGCTCACGGCGACAACCAAGCGGACAACATCATGATCCGCCTGGCCAAACGGAGCTTCCACACCACCGAGCACTACGACGGCGACAAGCTGTTCACCATGCACGAGGGCAAGAAGGCGCTCACGCCCATGCTGCTGGTCATGGTGGCGATCGGCGGCACGGACATCCTGTTCGCGCTGGATTCCATTCCCGCGATCTTCGGGCTGACCCAGAACGTCTACATCGTCTTCACCGCCACCGCGTTCTCCCTGATGGGGCTGCGCCAGCTGTACTTTTTGATTGACGGGCTGCTCGACCGACTCATCTACCTGTCTTACGGTCTGGCGGCAATCCTGGCGTTCATCGGCGTCAAACTCGTGCTTCATGCCCTGCACGAAAACAACCTGCCGTTCATCAACGGCGGCGAACCGGTGCCGGTCGTGGAAATAAGCACCGGCCTGTCCCTGACCGTCATCATCGGCACCCTCATCGTCACCGTGGTGGCCTCGCTGCTGAGCAAGGCGGGCAAGGCCCAGACTGCCGTCAACAACGCCCGCCGCCACGCGGTGAGCTACCTGGATCTTGACTACACCGCTGATCCCGCCGAGCGCGAGCGGATCTACCGGCTGCTGACCGAGGAGGAAGCGCAGGTTCTGGCCATGGAGTTGAAATACCGCGACAAAGTCAAGGACATCGACCGGATCCGGGAACAGGTAACGCAAGCGCATCGGCAGCACGACGAGTACCTGGCCCGCTAGGGCCACGTGGCGCTATCAACTCCAGAGCGCCACGTGCACCTTGGAACCGCGCCGGGCCACACCACGTGAGCCGCCGGGCGCGAGCATGGCCGCGGTCGCCTCGGCGGTTGTGACGAAGCGTTGCAACGTGCGCGCGGCGGCCGTCGCCCGACCGTGATCGAGGGTGCTCGCACACCACAGCCCGGCGACCGGCGTGTTCGGCACCGAAAGCACTACGAGCGACCCGGCCGCAAGCTCGGCCCGCACAATGTGCCTAAACGCGAGCATGATCCCCTCGCCGGCGCGAACGGCACCGAGGGCATCCGTTTCGCTGCTGAGCGGCACGATGTCCGGAGCACCGATCCCGGAGGCAAGAAATGCGGCTGCGAGCCAGCTGCTCTCTGCCGTGAACTCTTCGACCCCGGCCGGGCCGGTGAACCAGAGGTCCCCCAACAGGTCGGTGAGCGGCACCGACCGCTGCCTCTGGCCCAGCGGATGCTCCGGCGCGGCGACCAGCACCCGTTGGTAGCGCAGGAAGGGCACCACGTCGAGCTGCGTCCCCTGCGGCGGACGGGAGCCAAGCGCCACGTCGTAGGCGTGATCCTGCAACAACGACCCCACATCATCGGCGGATTCGACCACCACGTCGATACCGCCAGCCTGGCCGGGCACCCGGCGAGTGAAAGCGTCGAACAGTCGGCCAGCCGCGTGTTCGGCGAAGCCCGCAGTGGCGACCACGCGCAAGCTCGCCGCAGACTCCGCGGCATGTGCGACCTCCCAACGCACCTGGTCGGCCAGACCGACGATCTCCTGGGCATGATCGGCGAGGGCCCGGCCCCCGGCCGTCAAGGCGATGCCGGACCCGGACCGCACGACCAGGGCATCCCCGAGGTCAAGGCGCAGGGCGGCAAGCGACGACGATACCGCCGGTTCGCTGATTCCGAGCGCCGCGGCGGCGGCCCGCAGCGACCCGAGTCGGGCCACCAGGGCAAAGGTCCTCAGCTGATTCAGCGTCATTGCCACAGCTCATAACCTTTCGCTTAGGTCGATACTGGCAGCCTCGGCAGCGGGGAGCAAGCAGCACGAGCCGGCCGGCCGCGTCAGGCGTCCGGGTCCCATGCGGTGCCGTCGAGGTCACCGCGGAGCGTTCCCGTGGCCTCATCGACCGCCTCTCCAACCGTGCCCGCGAACCGCTCGGCAGCAAACCGCCGGCTCAGCCCGTAATGACGCAAGAGGTCTTTCACCGGGCCTTTCATCTCGGCGAAGATGAGCGTGATGCCGCGGGAGGCCAGAAAATCGTCGAGTTCGAGCAGCTCTTCCACCGCCGTGGTGTCGATGTCGGTGATGGGCTCCGCAGCAAGGATGACCGTGTGCACCCCGCTGCCGGCGGCCGTGACCGTGGCCCGCACATAGTCGTCGAAGATACCGCCGTTGGCAAAAAAGAGCGGCGCATCGAAGCGAACGATGACGATGCCGGGTAGCCGTTCGCCCTCCGGATGCCGCGACAGGTCGTGGTAGCCGCGCAGACCGCGAATCCGGCCGAGCTCAGCCCGGTAGGGCCGCCAGGCCTGGCTGACGAAGGCGCCGAGCGAGAGGATGACGGCCACGGCGATACCCTCAATCACACCGACCACAAGCACCCCGAGGAAGGCCGCGAGCGAGAGCAGCGCGTCGACCCGGTTCATGCGCACGAGTGCGATGAACCCTGTCACATCGATGAGCCCGGCAGCGGCGACGATGACGACCGCGGCGATGGCCGCCGAGGGGAGGAAATCGGTGAGACCGGGCGCCAGCAGCATAAAGGCCAAAACGAGGACGGCGCCAACGACTCCGGTGAGCTGGGAGCGAGCCCCCGCCTGCTCGGCGACGGGGGTGCGCGAAGACGACGCCGAGACGGGGAATCCACCGAGCAGGCCGGTTGCGATATTCGACGCGCCGATCGCCAGCATTTCCTGGCTCCCGTTGACGTTCTCTCCGCGGCGGGCCGCAAACGATCGGGAGAGCACGGCGGTGTCGGCGAAGGCGATGAGCGCGATGCCGAACGCCGGAACCACCAAAGCCGCCGCATCCGCCCAGTTCAGGCCGGCGAGAGCGGGTGCGGGGAGGCCCTGGGGAAGCGCACCGACGACGGGCAGGGCATCCCGCAGCCCGAAGACTGCCGTAGCCGCCGTCGCGAGCACGACCGCCGCGAGAACGCCCGGAATCCGGGCTCGCCGCCAGGACAGCACGACAATGACCGCGAGCGAACCGAGACCGAAGACCGTGGCGGTCAGGTTGACCTGGCCCCCGATGATTCCGGCGACGATCCCGATCACGTCGCCCAGGGCCGAGTCCGTGGTGATGGAGAAACCGAACAGGGCTGGCAGCTGCGACAGGATGACCAGCAGGGCGAGCGCATTGAGGTAGCCGACGCGGATGGGTTTGGAGAGCAGGTCGGTCACGAACCCGAGGCGCAGAATTCCGCCCAGAGCGAGGATCACTCCAACCATGATCGCCAGAAGCCCGGCGAGGCCGACAGCGCGCCCATCGTCGCCGAGAGCGAGAGGCACGATCGCGGCAGCGATGATCGGGGCCAGTGCCGAGTCGGGGCCGAGCACGAGAATGCGCGACGGCCCGAACACGGCATAGGCGGCCAGAGGGATGATCGTGGCGTACAGGCCCGCTGCCGGCGGGAGCCCAGCCACCTCGGCGTAGCCGATACCGACCGGTATGAGCAGAGCGGTGAGTACCGCGCCCGCACGCAGGTCGGGGAACAGCCAGGCACGCCGATAGCCGAACGCCGTGTCGATCCCCGGCGCCCACTTTCGCAGCCTCGTCGCAGCCATGTCGTTTTCTCTCCCTGACCCATCTTGCTGCACGACCGGCGCGGGTACCGCGCCTTACCCAACGATGGCACACTCATAACCTTTCGCTTAGGTCGATGTTGACAGTCACAGGAGCGAGGGCCAAGCTGTGGCACGACGGTGTCGCGCAACGATGCGCACACCCTCTTTCGGTGAGGAGAAGCCCGTGCAGATTCCGGCTCCGTTCGATTATGTCCGCGCCAGTTCGGTCGACAACGCCCTGGCTCTGCTCGATCGCCACGGGCCGGAATCCCGCGTGGTCGCCGGCGGTCACAGCCTGCTGCCCATGATGAAGCTGCGCCTGGCCCGCCCGGACTGGCTGATCGACATCAACGATCTGTACGAGCTCGACTATCTGCTGGTCGACGGCCCGGTGTTGCGCATCGGCGCCATGACCAGGCACACCACCCTGCTCGAGTCCGACGACGTGCGGCGGCTGTTCCCCATCATCACCGACGCCGAACGGGTCATCGCCGACCCGATCGTGCGCAACCGCGGCACCATCGGCGGCTCGCTCTGCCAGGCCGACCCGGCCGAAGACCTCTCCACGGTCTGCCACGTGCTCGAAGCCGTCGCCGTCGTGCGCGGGCCGAATGGTGAGCGGATGCTGTCCATGGCCGACTTCCATCGCGGCCCGTACGAGACCGCCGTCGCCCAGAACGAGCTGCTGATCGAGGTGCGTATTCCCATCCGCGCCCGCTCGGCCAGCGCCTACGAAAAGGTCGAACGACGTGTCGGCGACTGGGCCGTCGCCGCGGCCGGCGCGAGCGTGACGCTCGCCGCCGTCGGCACGATCAGCCACGTGGCCGTCGGGCTCACCGCGGTCGGACTCGACCGGAACGTCACCGAGGTCGAAGCCGTCCTGGTCGGCCAGGCTCCCGGCGAGGAACTCTTCGCCCTGGCCGGCCGCCTGGCTGCCCTCGCCTGCGATCCCCTCGCCGACCAGCGTGGCCCGATCGATTACAAGCGGCACCTCGCCGACGAACTGACCCGCCGGGTGCTGCGAGTCGCGTGCAGCCGCGCCGCGGCATCCGTTTTCGACCTGACACTCCAGGAAGGCTGAGCCCTCATGCAGATCAGCATGACCATCAACGGCACCGAGGTTACCCGCGAGATCGAACCGCGCGTGCTGCTCGTGCATTTCATTCGCGATGACCTGCGACTCACCGGAACCCACTGGGGCTGCGACACGACCAACTGCGGCACCTGCGTCGTGCTCATGGACGGCCAGCCGGTCAAATCCTGCACCGTACTGGCCGCCATGGCCGACGGACACACGATCACGACCGTGGAGGGGCTCGCCAACGGCGCCACCCTCGACCCGGTGCAGCAAGGCTTCATGGAGGAGCACGGGCTGCAGTGCGGCTTCTGCACCCCCGGCATGATGCTCACCGCCCGCGCCCTGCTCGACCACAATCCGCACCCCGAACCGCTCGAAATTCGCGAGGCCATCTCCGGCCAGATCTGCCGCTGCACCGGTTATGCCACCATTGTGCGGTCTATCCAGTGGGCCGCCGCGCATCCCGCCGGCGCAACCGCCGAAACCACAGAAGATGAGGTGCACGCATGACCATCCTTGAGGACCGTCCGTCGAACCCGGCCGCCGGCGACCACGATCGGCCCATCGGCCACGGCCGCATGCAGCGCAAGGAAGACCCGCGCTTCGTGCGCGGCAAGGGCCACTACGTCGACGACATCGTGCTTCCCGGTATGCTGCACGGCGCCATTCTGCGCGCTCCCGTCGCCCACGCCCGATTGGTGTCGATCGACACGACCGAGGCGCTCGCACACCCCAAGGTGCTCGCGGTCATTACCGGAAGCGACCTGCAGGCGCTCGGCCTGGCTTGGGCGCCGACCCTCTCGATGGATGTGCAGGCCGTGCTGGTGACCGACAAGGTGCGTTTTCAGGGTCAGGAGGTCGCGTTCGTCGTCGCCGAAGACCGCTACGCCGCCCGCGACGCCCTCGAGCTGATCCAGGTCGAGTATGACGTCCTTGCGCCCGTCGTCGACGCCCGCAAGGCCATGGATCCGGACGCCCCCGTCATTCGCGACGACCTCGAGGGTCGCACCGACAACCACATCTTCGACTGGGAAGCCGGCAATAAAGCCGAAACGGATGCCGTCTTCGCGAGCGCCGACGTCGTGGTGAAACAGGAGATCGTCTATCCGCGGGTGCACCCGGCGCCGATGGAAACCTGCGGCGCCGTCGCCGACTTCGACCCCATCGAGGGCCGCCTCACCCTGTACGAAACAACCCAGGCCCCGCACGCCCACCGCACCCTGTTCGCCATAGTCTCCGGCATTCCGGAGCACAAGATTCGGGTGGTCTCCCCCGACATCGGCGGCGGATTCGGCAACAAGGTCGGCATCTACCCGGGCTATATCCTCGCCGTGGTTGGCTCCATCGTCACCGGCAAACCGGTGAAATGGGTCGAGGACCGCTCCGAGAATCTCATGAGCACCTCCTTCGCCCGCGACTACATCATGCAGGGCGAGATCGCGGCGACCAAAGACGGCAAGATTCTGGCACTTCGCACCAGCGTTCTCGCCGACCACGGCGCGTTCAACGCCACCGCCCAACCCACCAAATATCCGGCCGGGTTCTTCCATATCTTCACCGGCAGCTACGACCTCGCCGCCGCCCACTGCACCGTCACCGGCGTCTACACCAACAAGGCCCCGGGCGGGGTGGCTTACGCCTGCTCGTTCCGCGTCACCGAGGCGGTCTACCTGGTCGAGCGGATGGTCGATATCCTGGCCCGCAAGCTTGAGATGGATCCAGCCGAGTTGCGTTTGAAGAACTTCATCAAGAAGGAGCAGTTTCCGTACCCTAACAAGACCGGCTGGGAGTACGACTCGGGCGACTACGAACCCACCATGCGGCTGTCGATGAAGATGGCCGGCTACGACGAACTGCGCCGCGAACAGAAGGAGAAACGCGAACGCGGCGAACTGATGGGCATCGGCATCTCGTTCTTCACCGAGACGGTCGGCGCCGGACCGCGCAAGGACATGGACATTCTCGGCCTCGGCATGGCAGACGGTGCCGAACTGCGCATCCATCCCACCGGTAAAGCCGTGGTGCGCATCTCGGTGCAGAGCCAGGGGCAGGGCCACGAAACGACCTTCGCGCAGATCGTGGCGGAGGAAATCGGCATCCCGCCGGAAGACATCGACGTCGTGCACGGCGACACCGACCAGACCCCGTTCGGCCTCGGCACCTACGGCAGCCGGTCCACCCCGGTCAGCGGCGCGGCCGTGGCACTCGTCGCCCGCAAGGTGCGCGAAAAGGCCAGATTCATCGCCGCAGCAATGCTCGAAACCCGGCCGGAGGACCTCGAGTGGGAGAAGGGCCGCTGGTTTGTCAAGGGTGACCCGAGCGTGGGTAAGACCATGGCCGAGATCGCAATGGGCGCCCACGGCACAGTGGCACTGCCGGAGGGCATCGACGGCAACCTGGACGCCGAGGTCACCTACGATCCGCCCAACCTCACCTTTCCGTTCGGCGCCTATATCTGCGTGGTCGACGTCGACCCGGGCACCGGCCATGTGAAGGTACGCCGCTTCATCGCCGTCGACGACTGCGGCACCCGCATCAACCCGATGATCATCGAGGGACAGATTCACGGCGGCCTCACGGACGGTGTCGGCATGGCGCTGATGGAGATCATCGAATTCGACGCCGAGGGCAACTGCCTCGGCGGCTCCTTCATGGACTACCTGATTCCCACCGCCATGGAGGTGCCCGACTGGGAGACCGGCTTCACCGTGACCCCGTCGCCGCACCACCCGATCGGTGCCAAGGGGGTCGGCGAATCGGCCACCGTCGGTTCGCCGCCGGCTGTCGTCAACGCCGTCGTCGACGCCCTCGCCCCGTTCGGCGTGGTGCACATGGACATGCCGTGCACACCCGCCCGGGTGTGGGAGGCCATGCAGGGCCGCACGAGACCGCCGGTGTAACGTGCCCGTCACCCATCCGACCCTCGCGCAGGAACTCATCGAACGCCGCGAACCGTTCGTGCAGGCGACCGTGGTGCGCGCCCAGCGCCCCACGAGCGCGCACGCCGGCGACACGGCGCTCGTGCGGGCGACCGGCGAGATCGACGGGTTCGTCGGCGGAACGTGCGTGGAGGCATCCGTTCGGCTCTACAGCCTGCAGGTTCTCGAAAGCCGCCAGCCGCTGCTGCTCAAGGTCGTCGCCGGCGTGCCGTCGAGCATCATCGAGGACGGCGCGGTCGAGGTCTCCAACCCCTGCGTGAGCAATGGTGCGATCGAAATTTTTCTGGAACCACGCATTCCGCTGCCGCGCCTCGTCGTGGTCGGCTCGACCCCCGACGCCGAGGCGCTTGCCGCCCTGGCACCGCTGGTCGGCTTCGACCTGATACGAGCGGATGGCGCCTCCGCTTCCCTCGAGGCCGGCGACGCCGCCCTGATCGTCGCGTCGCACGGCCGCGACGAGGGGCCGGCCCTGCTCGCCGCCCTGGCCGCCGGGGTGCCCTATGTCGCACTCGTGGCGAGCCCGAAGCGCGGCGCGGCCGTGCTCGCCTCGCTCGACGTGTCGCCGGAGCAGCGCGCGCGAGTGTTCAGCCCGGCCGGCCTCAACCTCGGGGCGCGCACGCCCGGGGAGGTCGCCGTGTCGATTTTTGCGCAGCTGGTGCAGGAACGGGCCGGGCGCGGGCATCCGCTTGGTGCGGAAGTGGATGAGAAGGCGGCTGCGACTGCGATCGACCCGGTCTGCGGCATGGCGGTGGCCGCGCTGCCCACGTCGCTGCAGGTGGAGTACGACGGCTCGACGGTGTATTTCTGCTCGGCGGGCTGCCGCACGGCTTTTCTCGGGCAACCGGAGCGGTATGCGACCGCGCGCTAGCGGCCCGGCCGGTGCTTGCTGGTGCCGGCGATGGTGACCGTGCCCGAGCTGGTGCCGTCCGTCGCCGCCCTGCAACGCTCCCTCGACGCCGAGGATTACCTCGCCGATGAGGGACTCGCGACCGCTGTGTTCCTGGCCGTGCGCATGCGGCAGCCGCTGCTGCTCGAGGGCGAGCCGGGGGTCGGTAAGACCGAGATCGCCAAGGCACTCGCCCGGTTGCTCGAGACCGCACTGTTCCGGCTGCAGTGCTATGAGGGCATCAGCGCCGGGGAAGCGCTCTACGAGTGGAACTATCCGCGGCAGCTGCTCGGCATCCGCCTGGCGGAGGCGCGCGGGGTTTCCCTGGCCGAGACCGAGCTGTTCGGGCGTGATTATCTGCTGCGCCGCCCGCTGTTGCAGGCGATCGAACACCCCGGCCCGCGGCCGGCCGTGCTGCTGCTCGACGAGATCGATCGGGCCGACGCCGAGTTCGAAGCGTTCACCTTCGAGCTGCTCGCCGAGGCGGCGGTCACCATTCCCGAGCTCGGAACCGTCACGGCGCAGCATCCGCCGATCGTCATACTCACGAGCAATCGTACCCGCGACCTGCACGACGCCCTCACCCGGCGCTGCCTGTATCACTGGATCGACTACCCGGGGCCCGAGCGGATCGCGCAGATCGTGCGTCGCCGGGTGCCAAGCAGCTCGCAGGCCCTCGCGACCGAGGCCGCAGCGGCGATCACCCGGTTGCGCTCGCTCGATCTCGTGAAACCGCCGGGCATCGCCGAGGCCATCGACTGGGTGAGCGCCCTCGCCGTTCTGGGCATCGAGGAGCTCAGCGGCCGCGCGGTCGAGCAGACCTGGGGCACGGTTCTGAAGAATCGGGACGACCTCGATTCCGTTACCGCCCGCGGCGGTGCCTGGGTGGCGGAGGACGCGCATGGCTGACCGTGTTCTCGCGCCTGGGATCGAATCTGCCGCCCTCGCCGCCGGCTTCAGCACGGCCCTGCATCGGGCCGGCCTGCCGGTGTCGCCGGACCGCGCGGCGCGGCTGGCCGAAGCACTGCGACTAGTCCCGCCGACCGACCGGGCCGCCCTGTACTGGGCCTGCCGCATCGTCTTCGTTTCGCAGCAGCAGTACCTCGCCCGCTTCGACGCGGTGTTCAGCGCCGTATTCGACGGTCGGCTCGACCCGGCCGAGAGTCGCGGAGACCCCAACGCTCCCCCGGCGATCGGGTCGGAGACGCACACGAAGGCCGCCCCATCAACCAACCGGCCGACGGGAGCTCCCGAACCGCAGCCCGATCGCCCGCCAGCCCCGCTGCCCGGCTCCGACTCCGCCGACGGTGAGAACGACGGCCCGGAACGCGACGCCATCCTCGCCCTGGCGTCCCCCGACGAACACCTGCACGACATGGCGTTCGCCGACCTCAACCCCGAGGAGCTCGCCCGGTTGCAGCAGCTCATCGCCCGCATCGTGCTGTCAACCCCGACCCGGCTCAGCCGCCGCACGCATCCGTCGCCGCACAGCCGTGACCGGCTCGACGTGGCACGCACCGTGCGCGCCGCGCAACGCACCGGCGGCGACCCGATCACCCTGTACTACGCCCGTCGCCGCCCACGCCCGCGCCGACTCGTGCTGCTCTGCGACGTGTCGGGTTCGATGGAACCGTACACCCGGGTGTACCTCTCGCTGTTGCAGGGAGCAGCCTCCGGCGCCCGGGCCGAAGCCTTCGTGTTCTCCACCCGGCTCACCCGGCTGACCCGCCAGCTCGCCCTGCACAACCCGGACCAGGCCCTCGCGCAGGCGGCCGTCACCGCGACCGACTGGGCCGGCGGCACCCGGCTGGCGGCCAGCATTCGTCGATTCATCGACGATTTCGGGCGGCGCGGCCTGGCGCGCGGCGCCGTGATCGTCGTGTTCTCCGACGGGTGGGCGGAGGACGACCCGGCCGACGTCGACGCCCAGATGGCGCGCCTCCGCCGGCTCGCACACCGCATCGTCTGGGTGAATCCGCGCAAGATTGCCGCCGGCTACCGGCCGCTCGTCGGCGGCATGGCCGCCGCCCTGCCCTACTGCGACGCCTTCGTCAGCGGGCACAGCTACGCGGCCCTCACCGAGGTGGCGGCGGCGATTCGCGGCGACCCCTCAGCATCCATTCGACCATCCGTAACCATCCAGCAGAGGACACCCTGATGCAACTCGACAGCACCTTCACCGTCATCGCCCCCGTCGACACGGTGTGGACCACCCTGATGGACTTCGAACGCGTCGCTGGCTGTGTGCCCGGTGCCCAGATTCTGAACAGGCTCTCCGACGACAACTACCAGGTGGGTATGAAGGTCAAACTCGGCCCGGTGACCATGGCGTACCGCGGCCAGATGAACGTCGACGAACGCGACGCCGAGGGCCACCGCGCTGTGTTCTCCGGCAAGGGGCAGGAGACGCGCGGGCAGGGCACCGCCCAGGCAACGGTCACGCTCGTGCTGGTCGAAACCGACGGTGTCACGCAGGGCACGGTCAGCGCCGACCTGTCGTTGTCGGGTAAGGCCGCCGCCATGGGCAAGGGCGTCATCAGCAGCGTCACCGATCAGATGATGGCGCTGTTCGCGGCCAACCTGCAGGATCTCATCGAAGGCGGCGACTCTGATTCCGTCGGCGGCCCAGCCGCTGCGACCCCGGTCGGCGACCATGTCGATGACCCCGCCACCCTCGCCCAGGCCGCCCCGCGGGCGGTCACCGATATGTCCGACATTCCACCCGGGGATGCCCCCGCCGCGGACACACTTCCCGGCGTGCAGGCGGATGCCCCGCCGCAGCCCGGCCTGCCGCCACGCCCGGTCCCTCCCCGCGTCGCACCCGCCGGCGGACACCGGGCCGCGCCGAACCGGTCAGCCCCGCACCTTTCCCACCCGGCCGCCGCGCCGAGCCTCGACGCGATGAGCCTGGTCAAGGGCGTCATCACCGACCAGTTGAGCGACCCGGTGAAACTCCTGGGGCTGCTGGCCACGGTAGCGTTCATCGCATACCGAATTGGTCGGCGCGCGTCCGGCCGCTGACCCGCAACCGAAGGGAGACGGACATGCGTGAAGTTCTGGATACCCTCTTCACCGGCTGGCAGAACGGCGCCACAGCCGGCCTGGCGACGGTGGTACGCACCTTCCAGTCCGCGCCGCGCCCGCCCGGCGCCTCGATGCTGGTGCGCGCCGACGGCACCGTGGTCGGCTCGGTCTCTGGCGGCTGCGTCGAGGGCGCTGTCTATGAACTCGCCACCCAGGTAGCCGAAGACGGCGTACCCGTGCTCGTGCGCTACGGCATCAGCGACGACGACGCCTTCGCCGTCGGGCTCACCTGCGGCGGCATCCTGGATGTCTTCGTCGAGCCCGTCTCCCGGGCCACCTTCGCCCTGCTCGAGGGAGTGCACGCCGACGTCGACGCCGGCCGGCCGGTGGGGGTCGCCACGGTGATCGAGCATCCGGATGCCGCCTGGCTCGGCCACCACCTCGTGGTGCGGCCGCACGGGTTCGAGGGCGACCTCGGGTCGGACCGCGCCAACCACGCCATCGGCGATGACACCCAGGGTTTGCTCGCCGCCGGACGCAACACCACCCTCACCTACGGCCCCGACGGCGAGCGGCGCGGCGCGGGGATGCGGGTGTTCTTCGCGAGCTACGCGCCCCGCCCGCGTCTGCTGGTGTTCGGTGCGATCGACTTCGCGACCGCCCTGGCCCGGCTCGGAACCTTCCTCGGCTACCGCGTAACGGTCTGCGACGCGCGCGGTGTGTTCGCGACCGCGGCCCGGTTTCCCGGTGTCGACGAGATCGTGGTGAGCTGGCCCGACCGCTACCTGCGCGAGCAGATCGCCGGCGGGCTCATCGACCCGCGCACGGTCATCTGCGTGCTCACCCACGACCCCAAATTCGACGTTCCCCTGCTCGAAGCCGCCCTGCACGGACCATCCGTGGCGTACATCGGTGCGATGGGTTCCCGGCGCACCCACCTCGACCGTCTGGAGCGCCTGCGGGCTGTCGGGGTGACCGACACCGAGCTCGCCCGGCTGCGCAGCCCAATCGGCCTCGACCTCGGCTCCCGCACGCCTGAGGAGACCGCCGTATCGATCGCCGCCGAGATCATCTCGCTGCAGTGGGGCGGCAGTGGCGAACCGCTGCACACCCTCGTCGATGCCATCCACCACGACGATCTGGTCGACCCGAACCTGCCGCCGGATCAGACGGCCGGCCAGAAATTGATCGAGGCATGAGCCTGCTCGATGCTGTCACGTCGGTGCTGGTCGTGCACGCGCATCCGGACGACGAGACCATCAGCACCGGCGCGCTGATCGCGTCTCTCACGAGCCGCGGCATCCGCATCAGCCTGGTCACCGCCACCCGGGGTGAGCGCGGGGAGGTCGTCGTCGGACCGCTCTCGGTGCTCGCCGGCACTCCGGCCCTGGCGAAGGAACGCGAGCGTGAACTCGAACGCGCGGCGTTCACCCTCGGCGTCAGCGAAGGGTTTTGGCTCGGCGAGGCGCCGGCACGCGCGCCCGGGTTACCCGCGCGCCGTTACCGCGACTCCGGCATGGAGTGGATCCGCCCCGGGGTGGCCGGACCTGCCGCCGATTCCGACACGGATGCACTCGCCCGCGCGCCCCTCGATGAGGCCACCGCCGATCTCGTGGCGATTCTGCAGCACGTGCGACCGAGCCTCGTCATCAGCTACGACGAAACCGGCGGTTACGGTCATCCCGACCACGTGCGCGTGCACGTCGCCACGATCGCTGCCAGCCGCAGCCTCGGCATCCCCTTCGCCGAAATCCTTGACGCTCCCGCAGCGGATGCCGACTGGTTCGACCTTGAGACCCAGCACGAGACCGTCGTGGCGGCGCTCCGCTGTCACGCGAGTCAGCTGACCGTCGACGGCGACTCGATCGTGCACTCCGGTGGCCAGCGCGACCCGATCCGGACCGCGATCGGCCTGCGCCTGCGCTGAGGGCGCGTAAAACAGCTCAGGCCACCCACTGAACCTAATGGTCAGTGAGCGGCCTGATGAAAGCCACAAAACAGCGTGTGACAGAACCGATGGTGGAGATGCGGGGAATTGAACCCCGGTCCACTGCTGTGGTCATATGCCTTCTACGGGTGTATCCAGTGAAGTCGCTTTCTCGGCCCCGGAATTTGCCACTGGCATCTACTCCGACAGGCCCAGCCTTCGTTTAAGTCCCTCTACACCCCGTGGCTCAATGTAGAAGCAATCTCTCTAAATGGCGTCAGGATCCGGGTAGAGAGCATTCCCGGTCTGGCGGACTTCTTTAGTGCTTTCGCTTAGGCAGCGAGAGCGAAGTCAGTGCGCTTTGAATTGGCACTTATTGTTTTGCAGAGATCGTTTACGAGATAACCCTGCATCCTCGACCCGCTTCTCACAATTGCGCAAACAATGTCGAAACCGATCATCCCCATACACATCGGAGCCCGCGTCATAATCAACACCGCGTTGATAAACACCGGGCCGGCGATGGGTTCGTGTCACACGCTGTTCAGTTACCAAACCGCACATTTCGGTGCAGCCCTCCATCTTACAACAGACCGAGCGAGCTGGCTAGTCGCCGAGGTGGCGCTGCGCCGACATCGCGCGGTCCGATTCGCGCTTGTCGGTGCGTTCGCGCAGCGTCTGGCGCTTGTCGTACTCCTTCTTGCCCTTGGCCACGGCAATCTCCACTTTCGCCCGTCCGTCGGCGAAGTAGATGCGCAGCGGAATGAGCGTGTAGCCGCCCTCTTTGGTCTTGTGGCTGATCTTCACGATCTCCTTCTTGTGCAGGAGGAGTTTGCGCTTGCGGCGCGGCGGGTGGTTGGTCCACGATCCGCCGGAATATTCCGGAATGTGCACCGCATCCAGCCAGGCTTCTCCGCCCTCGATGAAGGCGTAACCGTCGACGAGGGTCGCCCGGCCGGCTCGCAGGGACTTCACCTCGGTGCCGCTCAAGACCATCCCGGCCTCGTAGGTGTCACTGATGAGGTAGTCATGTCGGGCCTTGCGGTTGGTCGCCACGACTTTTTCGCCACGTTCCCTGGGCATGGTTCACCTCGATTCAGATTCGTCAAGCGGATGCCGCCGGCCGATCAGGCAGACAGCCCACCAGTCTAGCGGCATCCGCTCGAGGACTAGACCTTGAGGTAGCGGGTGATCGCGAAGTTGGCCGAGAACGCGGCGAGCACCGCACCGACCACGAGCAGGATGGGCACCACGACGAGCGCATCGTCCATGCCGACCAGGGCGAAGCCGGTGAGCCTGGCCCCGAGGTAGCCCTGCACGAAGAAGTAGACGAGTGCCACGATCGCGCCTCCCGCCAGCAGCGATCCGAGCAGGGCGGCAAACACGCCCTCCAGAATGAACGGCGTTTGAATGAAGCGGTTGCTCGCACCCACCAACCGCATGATTCCGAGCTCCCGACGCCTCGAGAACGCCGACAACCGAATGGTTGTGGCAATCAGCAGCGCCGCCGCGATCAGCATCAACCCGGCAATACCGATGGCCGTGTAGCTCGCCACATTGAGCACGGAGAAGATCTGGTCAAGATATTTACGCTGGTCAGCAACATTTTCGACGCCGGCGACTCCCGACAGGCTTTCCACCAGCACCGCGGACTGGGCCGGATCCTGCAGATTCACCCAGAAGGTCTGGTTGAGCTGGTCGGCCGTGACGTAGTCGGCGACCGGGTTGCCGGCGAACTGCTTCTTGAAGTTCTCGAAGGCCTGCTCGTGCGTCTCGAAGTAGTAATTGTCGATGAATGACGCGAGGGTCGGCGATTTCAGCTGCGCCTCAACGGCGGCGATCTGCTCCGGCGAGGCATCGCCGCCGGTGCAGGTCTCCCCCGGCGAGATATCGGAGCACATGTAGATGCCGACCTGCGCCTTGTCGTACCAGAAGTTTTTCATCTGGCCGATCTGCATCTGCATGAGCACGGCGGCGCCGACGAAGGTCAGGGAGATGAAGGTCACGAGCACGACGGAGACGACCATCGAGGCGTTCCGCCGCAGGCCGTTCGCGGCTTCGGAGAGCACTAGTCCGATCCTCATCGGGTCGGCCCCACGTTCTGCTCGCCCGTTTGATCGGGTTTCTCTCCCGGCGCTCGCAGGCCGAGTTTCTCGGCGAGCGTGAGCTGCTCCGGGTCATCGTTCGCGGCGACCGGCAGCACCGGGCGCGTCATCGGCGGCACCGGGGTGGCCGGGGTGGCCGGGGCCGCCTCGGCTGTCGAAGGCTGCGGCGAGGCGGCGAATGGTGCAGCGAGCGGGGTACCCGGGGCCGGCGCGACCGGTCCGGTCGCCGCGGCGACCGCGGCCGCAGCGGCCTGGTGCAGCGACACGGAGGTCTCCGGAACGGGAGCCGAGGGGTGGGTCAGTGCCGGTTCGGGCTCGGCAGCAGCCGCGGGCCGGGCGTAGACCGGCAGGGCCGGCGCCGGGGCGCCGGCAGGGGCATCCGCTGACGCAGTGGAAGTGGAAGCGGCAGTGGCAGCGGCAGTGGCAGTAGCAGTGGAGGAGGGAAGAATGGTGGGGATGGACGCGGTGGCGTAGCCGCCCTGGCGTTCGTCACGCACGATCTCTCCATTGACCAGTTCGATCACCCGGCGCTGCATCTTGTCGACGATGCCGGCCTCGTGGGTGGCCATGATCACGGTGGTGCCGCCGGCGTTGATGCTCGCGAGCAGTGACATGATCTCGGCGCTCGTGGTGGGGTCGAGGTTTCCGGTGGGCTCGTCGGCGAGCAGAATCTGCGGTTTGTTCACGATGGCGCGGGCGATGGCCACGCGCTGCTGTTCACCACCGGAGAGCTCGTGTGGCAGGCGCTGGGCTTTTTCGGCCAGTCCCACCATCTTGAGGGTGTCGGGTACGGCTTCCTGAATGAAGCCGCGGCTCTTGCCGATGACCTGCAGGCTGAAGGCGACGTTGTCGAACACTGTCTTGTTCGGCAGCAAACGAAAGTCCTGAAAGACCACACCCATGTTGCGGCGAAAGTAGGGCACCTTGCGGTTGGAGATCGACCGCAGGTCCTGGCCCAGCACGTGAATGCTGCCGCTGGTGGGTTTTTCCTCCTTGAGCACGAGCCGCAGGCAGCTCGATTTGCCCGATCCGGAGGCGCCGACCAGAAAGACGAATTCGCCTCGCAAAATCTCGACGTCGATCGAGTTCAGTGCCGGCCGAGAGGTGCCGGGATACTTCTTGGTTATGTGATCAAAACGGATCATAGCTCTTAGAGCCTAGGCATCCGCGGGCGTTTTCCCTACAGCGACATACCCGCAGGGACCAAGCCTCAGCAAGCCCTTTAGTCTTCCGGTGCTTTCTTACGCCAGCGGATGCCGGCCGAAATGAATCCGTCCAGGTCACCGTCGAACACGTTGCTCGGGTTGTTCACCTCGTACTCGGTGCGCAGGTCCTTGACCATTTGGTAGGGCGCGAGCACGTAGCTGCGCATCTGGTCGCCCCAGCTGGCAGTGATGTTGCCGGCGAGTTCCTTCTTGGTCGCGGCTTCCTTCTCGCGTTCGAGCACGAGCAGGCGCGACTGCAGCACGCGCATGGCGGCCGCCCGGTTCTGGATCTGGCTTTTCTCGTTCTGGCAGCTCACCACCGTGCCCGTGGGCAGGTGGGTGATGCGCACGGCGGAGTCGGTGGTGTTGACCGATTGGCCGCCGGGGCCGCTCGAACGGAACACATCGACGCGGATATCCCCGTCGGGCACCTCGATCGACTCGGTCTGTTCGATCAGCGGAACTACCTCGACCGCGGCGAAGGAAGTCTGGCGTTTACCGGCCGAGTTGAACGGGCTCATCCGCACCAGGCGGTGCGTGCCGGCCTCAACGCTGAGCGTGCCGAAGGCGTAGGCGGCGTCGACCTCGAAGGTCGCGCTCTTAATGCCGGCCTCTTCGGCGTAGCTGATGTCGAGCACGCTCGTGCGCCAGTCGTGCTGCTCGGCATAGCGCAGGTACATGCGCAGCAGCATCTCGGCGAAGTCGGCGGCGTCCACTCCCCCGGCGCCGGCGCGAATGGTGATGACGGCGTTGCGTTCGTCGAACTCACCGTTGAGCAGGGTCTGCACCTCGAGCTCGCCGAGCAGCTTTTGCAGGCTCGCGAGTTCCACCGTTGCCTCGTCGGCCAGTTCCTGGTCGCCCTGGCCGTCGTTGGCCATCTCCACCAGGGTCTCGAGGTCGTCGAGCCTGGTGGTGATGCTCTCGATGCGCGCGAGCTGCGACTGCCGGTGGCTGAGATCGCTGGTCACCTTCTGGGCGTGCTCGGTGTCGTCCCACAAATCGGGCATGCCGGCCTCACCGCTGAGGTCGTCGATGTCCGCGCGCAGTCGATCGATGTCGATCACCGAGCGGATGTCGCCGAACGTGGTCCGCAGCGCGGCGATCTGTACTGAGAAATCCAAGTCAATCATGTTCTGTTCAGCCTACCGGGCTGGCGTAGCATCGACTCTGATGAGCAATACGCAGCGCCCCCTCAACCTGCGGTCCATCGCCCTGACCGCGTTTCTGCCCACCCTGCTGTTCTCGGTCGGCGAGGGCGCAATCATTCCGCTCATTCCCCTGGTCGCCAATGACCTCGGCGCCACGCTCGCCGTCGCCGGGGTGATCGCCGCCATGATCATGTTCGGCGAACTGGTCGGCGACATTCCCAGCGGCTGGATCGTCGCCCGCATCGGCGAGCGCAACTCCATGATCTATGCCTCGCTGGTCACGATCGGTGCCGTCATCATCTGCATCGTCGCGCCGAGCCCGCTCGTACTCGGCCTCGGCATCTTTCTGATCGGCATCGCCACCGCCGTCTTCGCCCTCGCCCGACACGCCTTCATGACGAGCTACGTGCCGCTGGTCTACCGGGCCCGCGCCCTGTCCACCCTCGGTGGAGTTTTTCGGGCCGGCTGGTTCGTCGGCCCGTTCCTCTCCGCCGCGCTCATCCACCTCACCGGCAGCACCCAGGCGGCGTTCTGGGTGTTCATCGTCTGCTGCGTTCTCGCCGTCGCGACGCTGGTGATCCTGCCCGATCCCACCCGGGGCCTGGCGACTCCGGGTGCCGGTCCGGCGCGGGCTGGCTCGGAGCAGGCCGGGTCTGGGCGTTCCGGTCCGTCGCGGGCTGGCTCGGAGCAGGCCGGGTCGGAACGTTCCGGGTCGGAGCAGGCTGGGTCGGAGAACGCGGCATCCGCTTTACCGGATGTCGCCACGTCCGGCACCGCTGCCGGTCTCTTTCAGACCATCCGCGCCCACCGCGGCGTGCTCGTGCGCCTCGGCACCGGCGCCGCGCTCGTCGGCGCGATGCGGGCCAGTCGCACCGTCATGCTGCCGCTCTGGGCGGTCAGCATCGGGGTGAGCGCGCCCGACACGGCCCTGATCATCGGCATCGCCGGCGGCATCGACTTTCTCTTGTTTTACGTCAGCGGCCAGATCATGGACCGCTTCGGCCGCATCTGGAGCGCCGTGCCGTCGATGATCGGACTCGGCCTCGGCCACGTCGCGCTCGCCTTCACGCACGACCTGCCGAGCACCGTGGGTTGGTTCATCGGCGTGGCGATGTTCCTCGCCCTGGCCAACGGCATCGGCAGCGGCCTGCTCATGACCCTCGGCGCCGACCTCGCTCCGCAGCGGCATCCGGCGCCGTTCCTTGGTGCCTGGCGGTTCACCGCCGACTTCGGCAGCGCCGCAGCTCCGCTCGCCGTGGCCGGCATCACCGCGCTCGCCTCGCTGTCGATCGCGAGCGGCATCATCGGGGTATTCGGACTGTTCGGCGCCGTGCTGCTCGGCCGCTACATCCCCCGCTTCGCCCCGCACCGCCCACGCAGCCTGCTCTAGCCTCCCCGTTCCCCGCCCTCTCATCCCCCGCCCCGCCCCATTCCCTCACTCAGCCTCTTCTCTTCCCCTCACTCCCCCTCGCTCCCCCCTCATTCCCCTCCCCCTGTGGCCCGTCCCCTGTGGCTAATTCAGGAAAATCTGTCGCATCTTGTCGGCCCGGCCCGTAGTCCCGCACCTGAGGACTGGCCGCACGGCCGGATCTCCTGAACTAGCCACGAGAATAACCCGCCAGCCCAGGACGCGCCGGCCCACGACCCGCCAGCGACGTTGGCGCGGAATGTTCTCGCCAGCCCGGGCGTTGGAGCGACCATGCCCCTCATCGGAGAATACGAACCAAGCACCTCCCAGTGGGTGCGCGACCAGGTCGACCAGATCGAGAAGTCCGGCGGTATGGAGGGCACGACCCTGCGCGGCATGCCCGTCATCGTGTTGACGACGGTCGGCGTGAAGAGCGGCAAGCTGCGCAAGGCCCCGCTCATGCGGGTCGAGCACGACGGCCGGTACGCCGCCGTTGCCTCCCTCGGTGGCAGCCCCAAGAACCCGGTCTGGTACGCGAACGTCGTGGCGCACCCCGAAGTCGAGCTGCAGGACGGCCCGCAGAAGTGGGACATGCGTGCTCGCGAGGTCACCGGTGACGAGAAGGCCGTCTGGTGGGAACGCGCCGTGGCCGCGTTCCCCGACTACGCCGCCTACCAGGTCAAGACCGACCGCGAGATTCCCGTCTTCGTGCTTGAACCCCTCGCCTAAGGGTGGCGAAGCCCAGCACCCGCACCCGCCACGCCTCCATCGACCGCATCACGCTGCCCGACCTCGACGAGGCCGACGGCTCCCTCCTGCGCTCCGGCGATGCCCGTGAGGCCGAGCGGTACACAAACGTTGACCTCGATGGCCGCGACCTCACCGGCATCTCCTTCGGCGAGTGTGAATTCAGCACAGCCTCCCTGCACGAGACCAGGCTGCGCGGGGCATCCTTTTCGGAGTGTCTCCTGGCCGACCTGCACGCGCCGGTGTTCAGCGCGCCGCGCTCCAGCTGGCGGGACGTGCGCATCGAGCACGCCCGGCTCGGTTCGGTCGAGGCGTACGAGGCGACGTTGCGCTCGGTGCACATCGACGGCTCCAAACTCGACTTCGTGAACCTGCGCAACGCGACCCTCACCGATGTGCTCATCAGCAACTGCATCATCGAGGAGCTCGATCTCGGCAGCGCCACCGTGCAACGCCTTGAACTGCAGAACTGCCGCATCGGCACGCTCGATGCGGGCGGGGCCAGGCTCAAAGACGTCGACCTGCGCTCGAGCGACTTCTCGGCGGTGCACGGCCTCGAGGGCCTGCGCGGTGCCACGATCGACGATGCCCAGCTGAGTCTGCTCGCCCCGCTGCTCGCCGCCCACCTCGGCCTGCGCGTCGAATAGCCCGCCGACGAGCGGATGCCGGGGAGCCCGCCCTAGGGGATCGCGGTCGCGGTCAGCTCGAGGTCAGACGTCGGGCGGTCGCGCTGGGTCGCGATCGCCGCTCCGGCGGCGACGCAGACGACGACGATGGCGATCTGCTGCAGCAGGGTGAAGGTCTCGCCGAGCACGAGAGCGCCGAAACCGGCCGCGATCACCGGGCCGAAGCTCGTGATGATCGCGTACAGCCGCGGGCTGATCCGTCGCAGAATGTAGGTGTCGAGCGTATACGGAAAGGCCGAGGACACGATACCCACGAGTACCAGCAGCCCGACCACGCCCCAGGTGAAGACCGAGAGATCGAGGGTGACCAGCGCGATCGGTACCACGATGATGAGGCTGACCACGCTCGCGATCGAGATGCCCTCAAGCCCGGCGAATTCCGTCGCCACGCGGCGGGTCAGCACGATGTAGCAGAACCAGGCGGCCGCCGCGGTGAGCGCGAGCACGATGCCGAGCGGGTCGAGCGTGCCGTCCGACCAAGTCAGTAAGAACACGCCCCCGGCGGCGGCCGCTGCGCAGACGAAGTCCAGGATGCGGCGGCTGGTCACCAGGGCGAGAGCGAACGGCCCGAGAAATTCGATCGTCGCCGCGACGCCGAGTCCGAGCATGCTGACGGCCTGGTAAAAGCTGAGGTTCATGACGGCGAGCACGACACCGAGGGCCAGCGGTGGCCAGGTGTGGGCCCAGGTCAGGTTTCTCAGGCGGGGCCGGGCCAACGGCAGCACCACAATGACCATGACGATCTGGCGGGCCGCGACGACGAGGGGCGAGCCGACGACCGGAATGAGCAGTCCGGCCAGTGACGACCCGAAGTTGATGCTGACCTCGGTGGCTAGCTGCGCTCCGGCGCCGCTCAACTTCTCCCGCTGGGTACGCACACTGCTCCTGTCGGCGCCGTCCGGGCACCTCTCGACAGTACCGCTCGCGGCATCCGCTCGAGAAATGCGGAGGCCGCCTACAGCGCCAGCGGAACGAACTGGTATTCGCTCGTCAGGTGCTCGTGTTGGCAGGCACCGCAATAGAGCACACCGGAGACCCGCATGGCGTCAACCCGCGAGCAGCACTGGATCACCTTGGGGCCGCAGCAGGGGGAAATCACCATGTAGCCGCCCGATTCGGCCGGATCGTGACCGCTCAATCCGCGATCGTGATGCACGCCCTCGCAGGGCAGAAGAGAGTCGAAGTCGAGCTGTTCGACAACCCGATCGTCCAGTAGTACATTCATCATTTCGCAGCCGATCTCGGTGGTACTCAGCCGCCATCCTGGGCCACGTCATCCGGCGGCGACCAGCCCGGGTGAACGACGACCGAGGGTCGCCAGCACTACCAACCGGGGACCGGGGCTGGCACGAGGGTCGACGTCGGTACCAAAGCGTGAAGCCTCCTACGAGGTAGGAGGCTTCATGTCGACTACGTGTCTGTGTATAGTACGCTTTCATCCTGAAATTACCAGTGCCACTTTGCGTGCACCTACTTCGCGGACCGGGACCGGCTAGTGGAACACCGCACGGGAGACCACCGTCACCTCGAGCGGCACACCGTCGGGGACCACGAGCGTGAGTACCGGCGGGCGCCACCACGAGCGCAGCGTCACCGACGCGCTCTGCCCGTCAGCGGATGCCGCGCTCGTCACCGACAGCGCCTCGAACGAGTCGTGGGGCACGAGGCGCAGATACTCATCGACCGCGGCCGCCACGTCATCCGAACGCAGCCGGGGCCGTGGCCCGGCGACGCCGACCTGCACCGCATCCAGGGTGAACGCCTCGGATCCGGCGAGCGCGGCCCCATCGGCGAAGCTCAGCAACCGTTTGTGTTCGAGATAGAGCGACGTCGCCGACAGGGCCACGAGCACGAGGCAGAGCGCCAGAAAGCCGTAGAAGATGACGAGCAGCAGGGTGGATCCGTCCTGGTTCGATGTGTGCGGTCGGCGCCCGGTCATCCGAGGCCGCCGAACCTTGACACGATCTGGGTCGACGCCGCCGTCATTGGAATGCTCGCGCTCTGGTTCACGGCGAGCAGGTCGGGGACCAGCGGCAGAGTGATGCCGATGCGCACGGTGACCGTCACGAGGCCCCGACGGGTCAGGCAGTGACTCGCACCGCCGGCGCAGTCGATCTGCACCTCGGCATCACCCGGGTCGAGGCCGTAGTCCTCGAGCGCGAACGCCACCGCACGGTGGGCCCGCGCGGTGGCGGTGACCGCATCCGGAGACTGCACATAGACGCGGGCTGCCTGTCGGGCGGCGCCCTCCACGGCGAGCGCACCACCCTGCAACGCCGATAGCGCCAGTACCAGGTAGACCAGCGGAACCAGCAGGATCAGGCCCGCCGTGATGAACTCGAGCGACGCCGAACCCGATTCCGAGCCGCTACTCGAGCGTTTCGACCGCGGCACGAGCGACCACCTCCAACCCGCGTGGGGCCCCAAGCAGTCCCATCAGCGGCAGCGGCGCCCTCACCCGCACTTCGACCGTCGGGTATCCGGCGCTCACCCCGTGCTGGGCGGTGACCTCGGAGGCATAGCTCGCCCCGATGGCCGTCGTGATCAGGTCGCGTGTGCGTTGGGCTCCCGCTGCCAGGTTGCTGTCGGCGAGCGTGGCATAGCGGGCCCCCTCGGCGGCGGCGTCGAGCACGGTGTTGCGAATGTGCAGCGCGAGGGCGAGTTGCATGACCATGAGCGTCAGGAAGGTCAGAAGCGACACCACCATGACGAATTCGGCCACGACGGACCCCGCCTCGCCGCGCTGCCGGTGAGGGCGCAGCCGGGCGAGGCGCAGCATCCGCTCGCAATGCGGGTACATGCCGAAGGTCAGAAACTGCTGACGCGGTCCATGGCCTGCTGGAACACCCCGCTGAGGGCGGGGCCGGCGAGTGCCCAGATGATCAGAACCAAACCAGCGGTCATCAGGGTGATCAGCACCCAGCCGGGTACATCGCCCGTTTCATCGCGAAGCAGGCGGTTGAAGCGAAGCATCATTCGGGTCATCTCATTCTCTTTTCTTGAGGGGTGGATGGTGCTGTGGAAATCAGAACCCGGCCTGAAGCACAACGAGTCCGGGGAAAACAGCGAACAGAACGGTCATCGGAAGAATCAGGAAGACCAGCGGCACAAGCATCGCCACTTCTTTTTTGCCGGCCAGTTCCAGCAGCGTGCGCTTGGTCTGGTCGCGGGAATCCTGCGCTTGCGCCCGCAAAACCTCGGCGAGCGGCGACCCCCGGTCCAGGGCACCGGTGACCTGGTCGACGAACCGGGTCACCTCCGGCAGCTGGATGTCCCGTGACAGCGTCTGCAACGCCGCCGCGATCGGAACCCCGGTGTGCACATCGGCGACCACCCCGGCGAATTCCCGCGACAACTCCCCCGAACTCGTGCGCGACACCCGGCGGATCGAATCCAGGATGCCTTCCCCCGCCGACAACGACAGGGTGAGGAATTCCAGAATGGTCGGCAGTTCACTGCGCATGCGGGCCAGTCGTGCGGCCGCTGCCCGCTGGAGCAGCCAATCCCGCAGCATGGCGCCACCAAACGAGGCCACGAACGGTAGGGCAAGGCGGGCGGGCAACAGCAGGTCCGGCAGCACCACGAGGGTGATCACCGTTCCGGCAGCGAAGGCCAGCAGGGCCCAGACGAGCTGAACAGAGCGAAATTCCAGGGCTGTCTTCGCCGACCCCGACTGGTGCAGGCGTCGCGCAATGGTGTCGCTGCCCCCGAGAAGACTCGACAGCCCCCGCGTGAGCGTACGCACCAGCGGCGCGAACAGGCTGCCCAGCACCGGGATCGGGTTCACCGTTCGCCGAGCCTGAACGCGGCGCGCTTCCGGGGAAATGTCGAGGATGTACGGCACCACCCGGTCCATCAGGCGCGGCCGGGTCAGCCGTGGCGTCAGACTCACGAGCGACCACAGCCCCACTCCGAGGGCGCTCCCGCACAGCACGGCCCACCCCAGGGCCGACGAACCCAGCGCGGCGCTCATCGGCCGCGCCGGTTCACGAGAACCACCGGCGTTCCTCGGGCAGGCGACCGAGGGCGATCATCACGCGATACGCGATGACCGACAGCGCGAGGCCGCTCGCGATCACGACGACACCGGCGGGCGAGTTGTAGGCGATGGCCGCTTCGGGACGCGAAGCGAGGAGCACCAGAATGATCCACGGCGCGGCGACTCCCAACCGGGCCGCGTTCACCACCCAGGACTGGCGGGCTTCCACTTCGAGCCGCACGGCGGCATCCTGGCGCAACCAGGCGGCCAGGCTGCGCAGCACGACGGTGAGGTCGCTGCCGCCGACCTCCCGCGCCATGCGCAGGGTCTCCAGAATGCGATCGGCGACCGGGTCGGCGAGGGAACGTTTGAGTTCGTCGACGCAGTAGCTGAAGTTGCCGGTGGCCCGGTACTCGCGCTCGAATTGCGCAAACGCCGTGCGGGTCGCGGCCGGCCCCGCCTGCGCGAGGCTGCTCACGCTGTCGGGCAGGGCCAGCCCGGAACGCAGCGCCGACACCAGGTGGTCGACGACATCGGGCCACACGGTGCGGTTGGCCCGACGCCGCGCTGCCGACCGCCACGACACGATCAGCCACGGCAACAGCAGCCCGGCCAGTCCGGCGACCGCACTGAGCGCGAGAACAGCGAAGATTCCGTGCATCAGTGCAGCGGATGCCACCCCCACGATCACCGACAGCGCCAGGAACGCGGGCACCGGCACCGCCCGCAGCCCGCCCTGAGCCAGGCGCACCCGCATCCGTTCCCCCACTCCGGCCCGCCTGGTTGCAGAATTCGCCGGCCAAAGGAACGGGGCGAGCACCAGCACCAGCCCACTCCCGAGTAGGCACCCCAGCACGAGAGTCATGCGGCTCCCTGCCGCAACACCGATGCCGGGTCGACGCCGGCCGCACGAAACTTGGCGAGTTTGGTGGGGTGGGAGCCGGTCGGTTCGAGGTGGCCGTGTGGCGACAGGAACAGGGGGCTCGCCTCGATGGTCGAGCCGGCGAGCTGGCCGCTCGGTGCGATGATCTCGGTGACCCGGCGGCGGCCGTGCCGATCGATCTCGCAGTGCACCACGATGTCGATACAGCCGGCCACCGTCGGCAGCACAAACGACGAGTCGATGTTGCGACCGGCCAGCAACGGCAGCGTTGAGAGCTTCGCGAGCGCGTCCCTGGCACTGTTGGCGTGAATCGAGCACATGCCGGGCAGTCCGCTATTCAGAGCGATGAGTAGGTCGAGGCTTTCGGCTTCGCGCACCTCACCGACCACGAGCCGGTCTGGACGCATCCGCAGTGACTCCTTGATCAGCCGCCGCAGGGTGATCTCCCCGGTGCCCTCGAGGCTCGGCTGCCGGCACTGCATCGCGACCACGTCACGGGCGGAGAGGTCGAGTTCGAAGGTCTCCTCCACCGTTACGATACGTTCGCCCGGCCGCGTCGAGGAGAGCAGGGCGTTGAGCATCGTGGTCTTGCCGGTCTGGGTGGCTCCGGACACCAGAATGTTCTGGCCGCCCAGCACACAGATTCGCAGAAAATCGGCGGCCTGCTGGGTGAGGGCGCCCAGCCCGACGAGCTGGTTCAGATCACGGATGCGCCGGGTGAACTTGCGAATATTCACCGCCCAGTATTTGCGCGTTATGTCGGGGATCACCACGTGCAGCCGGGAACCGTCCGGCAGCGAGGCGTCGACGAAGGGGGACGAGAGGTCGACTCGGCGACCGGATGCCTGCAGCATCCGCTCGACCAGGTCACGAACGTCTTGTTCGCCGAGCAGCAGCGTGGTCAGTTCGGGTACCCCGTCGCGTGCCACGAACACCCGCGCTGGGCCGTTGATCCAGATCTCTTCGATCTCGGGATCGTCGAGAAACGGCTGCAGTACGCCGAATCCGGTCAGCGCGGCGACGACCTCGCGGGTGGCCTGCTGCTCGTCGGCGATCATCGGGGCGCTCCCGCCGAGCGCCCGCTCACTGTAGCGGCGCAACTCGTCCCGCACGTACTGCTCCACCAATGCGTGGTTGGCCGCGAGGTCGACGCCCTCGCGGCGCACCCGCTGGCGCACCTGATCTGTGATGATACGAACGGCTTCGGTCATCCCCGCATGATGGCCTTATTTACCGATCTTCGTGCGATCTCTCCACAGGGCTTGTGTCTTGGCCTCCTGACCAGCAAAAATACCGACGGCAAAAAATAGGTCGCAACGGATGCCGGGGCATCCGTTGCGACCTAAGGCAGCGCTTGTGCTAGCGGGCCGACCATCCGCCGTCCATCGTGTAACTCGATCCGGTGACCATTGCGGCGTCGTCGGAGGCGAGCCAGGCCACGAGGGAGCCGACCTCGGATGGTTCGACCAGCCGTTTGATCGCACTCTCGGTCAGCATGATCTTGCTGAGTACCTCGGCCTCCGGAATGCCGTGCACAAGGGCCTGGTCGGTGATCTGCTTCTCCACCAGCGGCGTGCGCACATAGCCGGGAGCGACGCAGTTGCTGGTGACCCCGTACGCGCCCCCCTCGAGGGCAGTCACCTTGGACAGGCCCTCCAACCCGTGCTTGGCCGAAACGTAGGCGCTCTTGAACGGGGAGGCTCGAATGCCGTGCACCGACGACACGTTGATGATTCGCCCGAACTTTGCCGCGTACATCTGCGGCAGCGCCGCCCGAATCAGCAGGAACGGTGCCTCGAGCATGAGGGTGAGAATGTTGTGGAAGTCGGCCGGATTGAAATCCTGAATCGGGTTGATGCGCTGGATTCCCGCGTTGTTGACCAGAATATCGACGCCGTGCAGCGCGGTCGCGAGGGTGTCGTCGGTGAGGGCGTCGGTATCCATCAGGTTGACGGTCCAGATTGATCCGCCCACCTCGTCGGCCAGGGCGGTGGCACCCGCGGTATCGATGTCGGCGACCACGACGTGCGCGCCGCGGGCGGCCAGCGCCCGAACAACGGCGGCGCCGATGCCGCTCGCACCACCGGTAACGAGGGCGCGACGCCCGGTGAGGGGCTGCTCGGCCGTTCGGACGGGCACGGTGCTAGTGCTGATGGCGTCGGTGAGGTCAGTCATGGTGTTCCTTTGATCGCGTGATCGCTGCGGGAAGGGTCGGCGAGAGGCGGGGTGCCGTCGACACCCCGCCTCCTGCGAGCCGGGTTACTTGAGCCGGGTCAGTTGCCCGTGCCGACGGGCTCGAGCCCGTGCTTGCGGGCGTCCACGGCGTCGACCTCGCGCAGTGACACTCCCTTGGTCTCCTTGAGGGTGACCACGGCAACCACGGTGATGGCGCAGGCGATCATGATGTAGATCGCGACCGGAACCCAGGTGTTGTACTCCTGCAGCAGTGCGGCGGCGATGATCGGTGCCATCGATCCGGCCAGAATCGACGTGACTTGGTAGCCGAGGGATACACCCGAGTAGCGCATGCGGGTCGGGAACATCTCGGCCATGATCGCGGGCTGACCGGCGTACATCAGGGCGTGGAAGCAGAGGCCGACCGTCACGGCGAGAATGATCAGCACCGGGTTCAGGGTGTCGAACATCGGGAAGGCGAAGAATGCCCAGCTGGCACCCAGCACAGCTCCGGCGAGGTAGACGGGCTTGCGACCGAGGCGGTCGGACAGCCGGCCGACCTGCGGAATCACGATGAAGTGCACGACGTGGGCAATGAGCAGGGCGACCAAGAGCTGGCCGGTGTCGTACTCGTGCACTGTCTTCAGGTAGACGATCGTGAAGCTTACGATGATGTAGTACAGGATATTTTCGGCGAAGCGCAGTCCCATGGCTCCGAGGATGCCCTTGGGGTACTTCTTCACGACCTCGAGCACGCCGTAGTTGACGGCCTTCTCGGCCTCAACCTGGGCACGGGCCTCGAGGAAGATCGGTGCTTCGCTGACGTGCGTGCGGATGTAGTAGCCGATCACGACGATGATTGCGGAGAGCCAGAACGCTACCCGCCAGCCCCAGCTGAGGAACTGTTCGGGCGGAAGGATCCAGGTCATGGTCAGCAGTACGAGGGTGGCGAGCAGATTTCCCACCGGAACGGCGGCCTGGGGCCAGCTCGACCAGAAACCGCGGGAGGCGTTCGGGCTGTGCTCGGCGACAAGCAGAACGGCGCCGCCCCATTCGCCACCGACGGCGAAGCCCTGAATGAAACGGAGGGCAACGAGCAGGGCGGGTGCCCAGTAACCGATGGTGTCGAAACCGGGCAGGCAGCCCATGAGGAAGGTAGCGGCACCGACCATGATGATCGTCACCTGCAGGGTGTGCTTGCGGCCGAGTTTGTCACCGATCTGGCCGAACACGATGCCACCGAGCGGGCGGGCGATGAAGCCCACCGCGTAGGTGAGGAAGGCCGCGATAATTCCGTCGAGTTCGCTGCCGGCGTTCGGAAAGAAGACGGTGCCGAAAACCAGGCTCGCGGCAGTGGCGTACAGGAAGAACTCGTACCACTCCACGACCGTTCCGACCATGGAGGCGGCGACGATTTTCTTGAGGCCGGATTTTTCGGTTTCACTACCGGCGCTGCGAGCGGCCTTACCGGAACCGGCAGTCCCCACGCGTTGATTGACACTCATTGTCTGTCTCCTTTGTGTCGTCGATGACACGTACTTGGCCTGAGAGGTGTGCGGGAAGAAATTGGTCGTTCTAACAGAAGCACGACTTGACTGAGTATTCCCGCAGGACGGGCGGGCAACAAGAGCCAAAACGACAGAGCCCATGTGCATAATTGCAGATATGACCTTTCCGCCGGCTGGCACCGCCCCCACTCCCGATGACCTGCTCATTTTTCTGGCCGTCGCGCGCACCGGGCGATTCACGACCGCGGCGGAGAGCCTGGGGCTCAACCACACCACCGTGTCCCGGCGCATCGCCGCCCTGGAAAAGGCTCTCGACGGTCGTCTGCTGGCCCGCGCCCTGGGCGGCTGGGAGCTGACCGAGCTGGGGCTGCGCGCCCGCACCGCGGCAGAGGGGGTGGAAGCTGCTGTGACTCTGCTGCGCGGTTCCGAGGACGACGCCCAGCAGCTTTCCGGCGTCGTGCGTATGTCGGCTACGGACGGCTTCAGCGCCTACATCGCTGCTCCGGCCGTTGCCGCTCTGCAGCGACGGCATCCGCTGTTGCGGGTCGAAATCGTCACGGTCACCCGGCGCGCCCTGCAGCACCGTTCGGGACTCGACATCGAAATCGTCGTCGGCGAACCTCAGGTGCACCGGGCGGAGTCGATTCTGCTCGGTTACTACAACCTCGGCATGTACGCCTCCCGCCGGTACTTGCAGGGGCACGGCACCCCGACCACGATTGCCGAGCTGACCGAGCATCCGCTGGTCTATTTCGTGGATTCCATGCTGCAGGTCGACGATCTCGACGCGCCGCGGCGATTGGTGCCAGCGATGCGTGAGTCGCTCAGTTCCACCAACGTGTTCGTGCACGTGGAAGGCACCCGGGCGGGTGCCGGAATCGGTTTTCTGCCCTGTTTCATGGCCGATCAGCATGCGGATCTGGTGCGTCTGCTGCCCAAGGAGTTTCAGGAACGGCTGCCGTACTGGATGGTCGTGCGCAGCGAGTCGTTGCGACTGCCGGCGGTGGCAGCGCTCGTGGGAATGATTCGCGCCCAGATGGAATCGTTCTCGGCAGCGCTGCTCGGCGACGGCAGACCCAGCCACGTAGACTAGGACCACACCGGCGGGAGTGGTGGAATTGGCAGACACGCAGGATTTAGGTTCCTGTGCTTTCGAGCGTGGGGGTTCAAGTCCCCTCTCCCGCACATGGTCCAGATTTCAGCACTAGACAGCACGTTGAACGACGTTCTCTCGCACACGGGAGCCGTTTTGTTCTACCTGCTCATTTGGGGTCTGGTGTTCGCCGGTACGGCACTCTTTCTGGGCGTGTTCATACCGTTCATCACCGGGGACTCGCTCTTGTTCGGTTCCGGGCTCGTCGCCGCCTCCACCGGCAATATCAACATTGTGATCCTGGTGATCGGCACCGGCATTGCGGCGTTCCTCGGCGACCAGGTGGGTTTTCTGCTCGGCCGCCACTACGGTCGCGGCTACCTGGAGCGGCACGGCGGCCGACGCACCCAGGCCGCGGTCCTCAAGACCGAGTCGTTCTATCGCAAATTCGGCTGGTGGTCGGTAGTCGTCGCCCGGTTCATGCCGTGGGCCCGGGTGTTCGTTCCCGTCGTCGCCGGCGTCGGCCGCATGAACTATTACAAGTTCCTCTCCAGCAACCTGCTCGGCGCACTGTCCTGGGGGGTCGGGCTCACCCTCACCGGCTACTACGCGGCGACGATTCCCGGCGTCAAGAGTGCGGCCTACATCATCGCGGGGGTACTCATCACGGCCTCGATCGTGGTGGGGTTTCGCACCTGGCGCCTCGACCGCGCGCAGCGCAGAGCGGATGCCGCCGCCTGCGACGACGCACCCCTCTTCGTTCCCTGACCACCCCGATTCGGGGGTGTGACGACGGGCACTTTCTCACGATTAGGCGATACCCTGTGTCTCGCCACCCGCCGTCGTAACCCGATCGTCTGCCCGCACGCCAACAGGAGCTGACTCCGTGATTCACACCGCTTTGATCCCCTGGCTCGACCCGACCCAGATCATTGAATCGGCCGGTCCGTGGGCCCTTCTTGTCGTCTGCGCGATCGTCTTCGCGGAGACCGGGCTGCTCGTGGGTTTTCTGCTGCCCGGAGACACTCTGCTCGTCATCACGGGCCTGCTGGCTTTTCCCGCCGCCGGTGTCATCCAGATCGATATCTGGTGGGTTGCCCTGGCCATCGGATTTGCCGCGTTTCTGGGCGGTGAAGTCGGCTACCTGATCGGGCATAAATTCGGTCCGCGCGTTTTCGAGCGTAAAGAATCCGGCTTGTTCAGCATCAAAAACGTCGACCGGACCAATGCGTTCTTTGTGCGCTTCGGCGGCGTTGCCGTGATCGTCGCCCGGTTCGTGCCGATCGTGCGTACCTTCGCACCGGTGGCGGCCGGCGTCGGCCATATGGATTACCGCAAGTACACCCTGTACAACCTGATCGGGGCGCTGCTCTGGGGCGCCGGACTGACCTTTGCCGGATACTTTCTCGGCTATATTCCGCCCGTGGCCGATTTTGTCACGACGTACATTGACCTGATTCTGCTCGGTGCGGTCGTCATAACCCTCATTCCCACGGTGTACCACTACGTGCTGTCGGTCGTGAAGGCGCGTCGGCTCCGCGGACAGCTCACCGCCGCTACGGGCAGCCACCTGCTCGACCCGGAGACGTTCAACACCAACCATGACGGGCGTCACGAGGCCTGATCGGGTCAGCCTCTGAATCAGTCAGCGGTGCTGGTGGTCTTCGTGTTCGGCGTGCTCGGCCGGTTCCAGCTGAAAGGTGGAGTGGGCGACGTCGAAGTGCACGGCGAGGCACCCGCACAGCTCGTCGAGCAGGGCGTCGGTGCCGGCCGCGAGTACGGTCGGCTCGACGACGATGTGCGCGGTGAACACGTGGGCCCCGCTCGTCATGGCCCAGACGTGCACGTCGTGCACGGCGACGACGCCGGCGGTACCGAGCAGGTGACGCCGAATCTCCGTCACGTCGGTGTCGGCCGGGGTGGACTGACTGAACACCCGAACGACGTCGCGCAGCAGAAGGTAGGCGCGCGGCACGATCATCCCGGCGATGACGAGCGAGGCGACGGCATCCGCTTGGGCGAAGCCGGTGGTGAGAATGATGATGGCGGCGACGATGACGGCGACCGATCCCAACGCGTCGCCGAGCACCTCGAGGTACGCGCCGCGCATGTTGATCGACTTGGCGGCGGCGGGACGGAGCAGCACCATCGCGGCGAGATTGGCGGCGAGCCCGATGACGGCGACGACGAGCATCGGGGTGCCGAGTACCTCGGCGTCACTCGCACTGATCAGCCGAGTGATCGCTGCGACGGAGACGACACCGGCGACGACGATGAGGATCAGCCCGTTGATGAGGGCACCGAAAACCTCGGCGCGTTGAAAGCCGAAGGTGGCCCGGTCGGTGGCCGGCCGCGCCGCCACCATCGTCGCGGTCAACGCCACGATCAACCCCAACAGATCGGACAGCATGTGGCCGGCATCGGCGAGCAGGGCAAGCGAACCGGTGAGCCAGGCTCCGATCACCTCGAGCAGCAGCACCGCTGCCACGATGCCGATTGCGATCGACAATCGCCGCCGGTTCGATCCGGTGCCGTGCGCGTGATCATGGCCCATGGCTCAAGGTTAGGGCTGCGCCGGGTCGCTCGCCAGCCGCGCGTCTAGTTGGGAATGAGTGCCGTTCTCAGCGCTCGACGGCTACGAGCCGAGCACCTCGCGCAGCATCGGAACGAGGCCCTCGAAGGCGATCGCCCGATGGCTGACCTGGTTCTTGACGTGCGCCGAGAGCTCTGCGGCCGAGATCGCGTAGCCCTCGGGCAGAAAGATCGGGTCGTAGCCGAAGCCGTTGGCACCGGCCGGTTCGAACAGAAGCTGCCCCGGCCACTCACCGGTCACGGACCGCTCGGTGCCATCGGGCAGGGCGAGTGCCGCCACACAGGTGAAGTGGGCGTCGCGGTGTTGCTCGGGAACGTCGCTGAGCTGCCAGAGCAGCAGGCGCAGGTTCTCGCCGGCGTCTTTGGCCGGCCCGGACCAGCGCGCCGAAAAGATGCCGGGAGCCCCGCCGAGAATATCGACGCAGATGCCCGAGTCGTCGGCGATCGCCGGTAGCCCGGTTTGGGCGGCGGCTGCGCGCGCCTTGATCAGGGCGTTCTCGGCGAAGGTGGTGCCGTCTTCGATGGGTTCGGGGCCGTCATAGGCGAGCACCTCCACGCCCGGCAGCTGAGGAGCCAGGATGCGCCGCAACTCTTCGACCTTATGGGCGTTGTGCGTGGCGAGAACGATCTGCACGCTCAACGCTCCCGAGCCATGGTCAGCGCACCGGTCTGAAACTCCGTCAGGGTGACGGCGCCCTTGAGGGCGAGGTCGAGCAGCGTGTCGAGTTCGCTGCGGTCGAACGGTGCAGCTTCGGCGGTGCCCTGCACCTCCACGAACTTGCCGCGTCCGGTCACGACGACGTTCATGTCGGTGTCGGCACGCACGTCTTCGGTATAGGCGAGATCGAGCATCGGAACCCCGGCGATGATTCCGACGGAGACAGCCGAGACGCTGTCGAGAAGCGGCTGCGCCTTCTGGGCGATGAATTTCTTCGTGCGTCCCCATTCGAGGGCGTCGGCGAGGGCGACATACGCGCCGGTGATGGCCGCAGTGCGGGTGCCGCCATCGGCCTGCAGCACGTCACAGTCCAGAACGAGCGTGTTCTCGCCCAGCGCCTTCATGTCGACGACCGCGCGCAGGCTGCGACCGATCAGCCGGCTGATCTCGTGGGTGCGGCCACCGATCTTGCCCTTGACCGATTCGCGGTCCATACGGCTGTTGGTCGAACGCGGCAACATCGAGTATTCGGCGGTGACCCAGCCCTTGCCCTTACCGCTCATCCAGCGCGGAACGCCGTTGGTGAATGACGCCGTGCACAGCACCTTGGTGCGGCCGTAGGAGATCAGCGCCGAACCTTCAGCCTGGTCGCTCCAGCCGCGCTCGATGGTGATCGGGCGCAGTGCGTCGTTGGTGCGGCCATCGGCGCGCAGGATCTCAGTCACGGTGTACTCCTAGTGGTTCGGGTGCAGCGGGGAAAAGGTGGGCGTTGCCAGCGCGCTGAGGTTGAGGGTGCCGGTCTCGATCAGGTCGACCCGGCTGACCTCCGGTCCCATGAGGCGGTGGGCGAGGGCGAGAAAATATTCGGCACTGTCGCCGGTGGCCTCGTAACGGTAGCTGGGCGGGCTCGTGCGTGCGCGCTCCAGGCCCTGGCCGACCAGCACCCGGTAGACGTCGTTGGCGGTTTCGGTGTCGCTTGAGACCAGGGTGACGCCTTCTCCCATGACATAAGAGATGGCGCCGCGCAGAAACGGATAGTGGGTGCATCCGAGCACGAGGGTATCGACCTCGGCTGCACGCAGCGGTGCCAGGTATTCTTCGGCGACGGCCAGCACCTCGGCGCCGGTCGTGACGCCGGCTTCGACGAACTCGACGAATCGTGGGCAGGCCTGGCTGATTAGGGCAATCTGGGGCGCTGCGGCGAAGGCATCGTTGTAGGCACGAGAGTTGACGGTGCCGAGGGTGCCGATGAC
This sequence comes from Cryobacterium luteum, assembly GCF_900110125.1. Lineage (GTDB taxonomy): Bacteria > Actinomycetota > Actinomycetes > Actinomycetales > Microbacteriaceae > Cryobacterium > Cryobacterium luteum. The sequence goes on along the minus strand of NZ_FOCN01000004.1, from coordinate 170,684 downwards.
GCCCACGCGCTGGTTACGGGTCGTTGAAACGGCACGTCGCACGGCCGGCTGGATCACTTCGATCACGGGCACGCTGTAGCGTTCCCTGGCATCCCGCAGCATGGCCGCCGACGCTGTGTTGCACGCGATGACGAGCATCTTCACGTCTTGCGCCACGAGATCATCGAGCACATCCAAGGCGAATCCACGCACGTCGGCGATCTTCTTCGGTCCGTACGGCGAGTGGGCCGTGTCACCGATATAGAGAATGGATTCGTTGGGCAGCTGGTCCTTGATCGCCCGGGCGACGGTCAGGCCGCCGACTCCGGAATCGAAAATACCAATCGGTGCATCCGTCACGGAGATCAAGCCTAGCCCGCCAAGCGGATAAGCTGTGCCGGGTGACCCCGTCCCCCGCTTTCTCCGTTCCGGCGCCCCGCGGAACGGCCGCCCGGCCGCCCGCCCTGCGCACCGACCGCTACGAGCTCACGATGGTGGACGCCGCCATCCAGAGCGGTACCGCCGATCGGGAGTGCATGTTCGAGGCCTTCGCCCGACGCCTGCCCACCGGCCGTCGTTACGGCATCGTCGCCGGCACCGGTCGTCTGCTCGAGCTGATCCGCCAATTTCGCTTCGAGACCGAAGAACTGACCTGGCTCGCCGAGAACAACGTCGTGCGCACCCCAACCCTCGACTACCTGGCCGACTATGCCTTCAGCGGCGACGTCTGGGGTTACCAGGAGGGCGAAGCGTACTTTCCCGGCTCACCGTTGCTGCTGGTGGAGAGTACCTTCGCCGAGGGCGTCATTCTGGAGACCCTCATACTCAGCGTGCTCAACTACGACATCTCGGTCGCCAGCGCCGCCGCCCGCATGGTGTCGGTGAGCCTCGGTCGTCCGATCGCCGAAATGGGTTCACGCCGAACCAACGAGCATTCAGCCGTCGCCGCCGCTCGTGCCGCGTACATTGCCGGTTTCGCGTCGACGAGCAACCTCGAGGCCGGCCGCCAGTGGGGCCTGCCCACCATGGGAACAGCCGCCCACTCGTTCATTCTGCTGCACGACACCGAAGAAGACGCGTTCCAGGCGCAAGTGGATGCCTTCGGTTCCGCCACGACTCTCCTCGTGGACACCTACGACGTGCCGGCCGGAATCGCCCTGGCGGTGAAGATCGCGGGGCCGGAACTCGGCTCAATACGCATCGACTCGGGTGATCTGCCCACCGTCGTCGCTGCGGCCCGGGCACAGCTCGACGCCCTCGGCGCGGTCAACACCAAGATCACCGTTACGAGCGACCTCGACGAGTTCGCCATCGCGGCTCTGTCGGCCAGCCCGGTGGATGCCTTCGGCGTCGGCACCTCGGTGGTCACCGGGTCGGGCGAGCCCGCTGCCGGACTGGTCTACAAGCTCGTCGCCCACAAGGGTCACGGCGAAGACTGGATCTCCGTCGCCAAGACGTCGACCGCGAAGCTGTCCATCGGCGGCCGTAAAAGCGCGCTGCGCCGAGTGGACGCCGTCGGTACCGCCCAGGAAGAGATCGTGGTGCTCGGGGACGGTCCCGACGCCCAATTCGATTCCCGCAGCGGACTGGAACGCGCCCTGCTGGTTCCACTGATCGTCGACGGCGCCGTCGATGAACGCTATCTGGGACCGGCCGGAACGCTGCGCGCCCGCGCGCACAACGCATCCGTTATGCAGGAACTGCCGATCGAGGCGTTCCGGTTGGGGCGCGGCGAGGCCGTCATCCCCACGACCTACCGGTGATGGACTACTTGGCTTTCATCTTCTCGTAAATGGCCTTGCAGGTCGGGCACACCGGAAACTTCTCGGGATCGCGGCCCGGCAGCCATTTCTTGCCGCACAGCGCCTTGACCGGCTTGCCCGAGATGGCCGATTCGAGAATCTTGTCTTTGGGCACGTAGTGCGAAAACCGTTCGTGGTCGCCGGGCTCGATCTGCTCCTGGTTCAGCAGTTCTTCGAGTTCACGGTCGAGCGTGGACGTTCCGCCGCCGGGCTGGCCGGGTTCTGCAATGCTCGCACGAAATTCACTCATGGCACCAGTCTAGGCACTCGGCCCGTTTGAGTCAGGCGCGCTGAGCGGAAGCGATCATTTCCGGTCCGCGCCGGTCGAAGGCACGCGAGCCGACCCAGACGCCCACGACGACGGCTACCAGGCCCAGGCCCAGGCCGGCACCGAGCGCGCGCAGATGCCAGACCGGGTCCTCGACGAGTCCGAGGTAGGCGAAGACGAGCGCCGGCAGCGCCACCACGATCGATCCGATGAAGGTGAGCGACTGCACGAGAGCCGAGGCGGTGTCCGAGGCCTGAGGCTGGGCGAACGGGCTGTCACCGGGTTTGGTCACCGGATAGGGAAAACGGGTCGAGGTGTAGCTGGAGAAGCCCAGACCAGCCAGGAGGATGCAGGTACTCACGCCCAGCATCGACGGAAGCACCGACCAGTCCCCATAGACCGAAATGCTGATGGCGGAGCCGATTCCAATCAGAGGGATGCCGACGGAAAGAGCGGGAATGAGGCGTCCGATCCGGTCAGCCGCCCCCCTGGTGCCCGACGCCACGTGCAGCCAGATCGCGGTGCTGTCATAGGCGACGTCGTTGTGCATGGTCCAGCCGAGGAAGATGCACATGAGCGGGACTGGCACCAGGGCGAGGTCGTGCAACGGCACGCCGACGAAGCTCAACGGCAGGATCGCGATGATCGGCACGATCGGAATCATGATCAGCGACACCCAGTAGCGCGAGTCCCGCGCCCAGTAGGTGAAGGTGCGGGCTGCGATCGCGCCGACGGAACTGTGCGGCAGCCGGTCGAACCAGCCCAGCCCGGAATACTGCTTCGCCGCCGCTTCGCGCCCGGGCGACACGAGCATGCGGGCCACGACGAATTGCCAGATCAGCCAGAGGGCGTAGGCCGATCCCACGGCAATGAGCAGCTTCAGAATCGCCGCGCCCCAGGCGCCAGTGGAGGCGTCTCCCGGAACGGCCCAGGCTGCGCCGAGCGGCGTCCAGCCCAGAACCGCCGCCAGGGTGCCGAGCAGGGTGCGGCCGTGACGGCCCCAGTCCGTGCTGAGCAGCACCACGACGATCGGGGAGACCAACACGAGGAGTACGACACCGATCAGCCCGGTGAATTCGCGTGATCGCCTGGTCGACAGCAGAAATGCGGCAACGGATGCGCTCACCCGGGACAGCAGGATGCAGGTAACGAGGATCAGGGCGGCCGAGATCAGGGCGAGCAGGGTCTGCCCGACGCCGCGCGACCAGGTGACAACGGTGCCGAGCAGCACGATCGAAAGCGTGAGGGTCGGAACTCCGATCAACGCCGAACCGGCCAGGCCGAGCGAGAGGGACCGGTTCGGGATTCCCAGAAAGGCGAACTTGCGGGGGTCCATGCTGTCGTCGATACCGACCACGATCGGGATGACCAGAAAACCGAGGATCACGATGGATCCGGCCACCGTGAGCGCATCGCGGATGATGACCGGGTCTCCGACGAAGCGCAGGCTGATCAGGGCGATGAGCAGGGAAACGGCAACGCTGAGGCCGTACAGCAGACCGAGCACGAGGCCGACGACCTGCCAGGGACTACGACGAAAAAGATTGGCGAGGAGCCGGAGTTTCAGTCCGAAAAATTGTGCAACCATTCCATGCCCTCCGCGACCTTGCGCCCACCGGCAAGCTCGACGAATCGATCCTCCAGTGTCTTCTGGCCGCGAACATCGTCGATGGTGCCGGCGGCGAGCACGCGGCCCTGCACGATGATGGCGACGTGATCGCACACCCGTTGGATCAGGTCCATGCCGTGGCTGGACAGCACGACTGTTCCTCCGGCAGCCACATATTTCTGCAAAATCTCCGTGACATTGACCGCCGACACCGGGTCGACCGACTCGAACGGCTCATCGAGCACCAGCACGCGCGGGGAATGAATCATCGCGCAGGCCAGGGCGATCTTCTTGGTCATGCCGGCCGAGTAGTCGGCGACGAGACGATTGAGGGCATCTTCGAGGCCGAACGCCGCGGCAAGGTCAGCCGACCGGCTGCGCACCGTATCATTGTCGAGACCACGCAGGGTGCCGGCGTAATAGAGGAGCTGGGCGCCGGTCAGACGATCGAAGAGCCGAAGCCGGTCGGGAAGTACGCCGATCACCCGCTTCGCCTCGTTGGGCCTGGCCCAGACGTCGATGCCGTGCACGAGGGCGGTTCCGGCGGTCGGACGCAGCAGCCCGGTGATCATCGACAGGGTCGTGGTTTTTCCGGCACCGTTGGGTCCGACGATGCCGTAGAACGATCCGGCCCGAACGGTCAGGTCCAGATCCGACACCGCAACGGTGTGGCCGAAGCGTTTGACCAGACCGCGAGCTTCGATGACAATCGGTGCCGGGGCTGCCGCTACGGGTGTTGCGACAGCCGGTGTCGGCTGGGGCACCGGCTTCGCTGTTGACGTGGTGCCGATCGTCGGTGTCGCTGCCGACGTATCGACCGATTGCCGCACGACCGCGACCGTCGCGGGCGGCGGGGTCGTCACCAGGGCGTCGCGGGTCACGTACGGACGTGTCGTCTCGTCGGTTGCGTTCTCGGCGAGCACCTGCGCCGTGGCCCGAACAACACCAAACGACGTCGGTACCCCCGCGCTTGTCGCCGATGTCGATTCGGACCCAACCGGCTTCCGCACCGCAGGCTTCCGCACCGCTGGCGTCTGCACGGCCGGCGTCTGCACGGCCGGCTTCCGCACGGCCGGCTTCCGCACCGCCGGCTTCCGCACCGCCGGCTTCCGCACCGCCGGCTCGGCAACTCCGGCTTCGGCGGGCGGCTGCCCAGCGGTTGCTCCGATCACCGTGGGCTGAGCCGCCGTTGGCTCGGCTACGGTCGGCGCGGCTACGGTCGGCGCGGCTACGGTCGGCGCGGCTACGGTCGGCTTGGTCACCGTCGTCCTGGCTGCGGCAGGCTTGGCAACGGCAGGCTTGGCAACAGCAGGCTTGGCAACAGCAGGCTTAGCGACTGTTGACTTGGCCGCCGTCGTTGCACGTACGGTCGGTCTAGCACCGGTCGGTTTACCAACCGCCGGCCGACGAACGGCCGGCTTACGAACGGCCGGCTTGGCGACGGGTGGCGTAGCGACCCCTGGCGCGCCAATGGGCTGAGCTTGCGAATCGGCAGCACGGCCCGTGACGGAGTCATCGCCGGATTCGGAGTGGGGCGGCACAAAAGTCACTCCGCTAACCTACCAAGGACCGCCGACCGGGGCGTGCGGACGGGCCAGAAGCACCCGTTTCAACCTGTGAGTGCGCTCCACGCCGGGTCACGAAATGGACACGTGCTGAGCCGTTTCTTCCCTCGGAACAGCCCGACGGGTTATGGTGAGGATGACATAACGGTGTGTCTTTACGTGAACATGTGGGTGAATCCTGGGCAAACTCTTCAGTACTGATGGGGTTTTGCGGCCTAGCCCTAACCATTCTTGAGGAGATAATCGTGACGACGCACGCAGTCAAAGCGCGAGCAACTAAAACGCAGGTGGTCATTCTGGCGGCCGGTATGGGCAGCCGTCTCGGGCGCTCACTGCCGAAGCCGCTCACCGAGCTGAATGACGGCCGCACGATCATGCAGCAGCAGTTCGACAACATCGCACACGCCTTCGGCAAAGCCGCCAAGGTCACGATCGTCGTCGGATACAAGCTTGAGCACATCATCGAAGCGTTCCCGCAGGCATCCTTCGTTTACAACGAAGAATACGACCAGACCAATACCTCGAAGAGCCTGCTGCGTGCCCTGCAGGCCTCCAAACCCGGTGGCGTGCTCTGGATGAACGGCGACGTGGTCTTCGACCCGGCCATCCTCGACCGCGCTGCGGCCATGATGGCTCGCGATCAATCCTTCGTCACCGTGAACACCGACAAGGTGTCCGATGAAGAGGTCAAGTACACGACGAGTGCCGAAGGTTACATCAAGGAGCTCTCGAAGACCGTCAAGGGCGGCCTCGGCGAAGCCGTCGGCATCAACTACGTATCGAGCGCTGACAAGGCTACCCTCATCCGTCAGCTGAACAAGGTGGCCGACCAGGACTACTTTGAGCGTGGCATCGAGCTCGCGATCGAACAGAACCGCATGCTGGTGGAGCCGGTCAACATCTCCGACTTCTACGCCGTCGAGGTGGACTTCGCCGAGGACCTCGAGCGCGCCAACCTGTTCGTCTGACCGACCCGGTCCGGCACCATCCGAAACCCCTGTTCCGCCGGAAACCCCTGTGCCGCCGGAAAGACCTAAGCCACGGCGTCGGGGTTTCGTCACCGGCCAGGCTGGCGCGGAACGCTCCCCGCGCTCCCATACGATAGACCGCGTGAGTAGTTACGCCCAGGTGCGCCCCGAACAGCGCACGCCGATCGCCCGGTATCGGCATTCGCTGTGGTTGCTGACGCAGCGCGACCTGCGGGTGCGCTATTCCACCTCGGTGCTCGGCTACTTCTGGTCCATCCTCGACCCGCTCGTGATGGCCGGCATCTACTGGTTCGTCTTCACCCAGGTCTTTGACCGCAGCGCCGGCAGCGACCCGTACATCGTGTTCCTGCTGGCGGCCCTGCTGCCCTGGATGTGGTTCAACGGTGCGGTCTCCGACTGTACCCGAGCCTTTCTGCGCGAGGCGAAGCTCATCCGCTCGACGCGGATACCCCGCACCATCTGGGTGAACCGTCTGGTGCTGTCCAAGGGCATCGAGTTTCTGGCGTCCATCCCGGTGCTGGTGCTGTTCGCGCTCCTGTACGGTGCCGAACTCAACGTCGACGCCGTGTTCTTCCCCCTCGCCATCGTGATCCAGGCGATATTGACCGCGGGTGTCGGGCTTCTCGTCGCCCCGCTCGTGGTGTTCTTCCGCGACCTGGAACGGGCCGTCAAGCTCATCCTGCGTTTTCTGTTCTATGCCTCCCCCATCATCTATGGCACCAGCGACCTACCGCCCGAGCTGCACTTCTGGGCGGCGTTCAACCCGCTCAGCGGTATTTTCAGTCTGTATCGGGCAGCCTTCTTTCCCGAACAGCTCGACTGGTTTGCCGTCGGGATCAGCGTGATCATGTCCCTCGTCTTCCTCGGGCTCGGACTGCTCGTCTTCCGCCGCACCGAACGCGCCGTGTTGAAGGAGATCTGATGACGCAGGTGAAAGCGCCGCCGACAGTAACGCCGGTTATCTCGCTGCAGGATGTCGGCATCCGCTTTCGCCGGAATCGGCGAGGACGTCGCAATTTCAAGGATCTGTTCGGTGCGAGCAGGAGGCGCAGCCGGCCGGGCGAGTTCTGGGCCCTGCAGCATGTGAGCTTCACCGTGCAACCGGGCGAGGCCATCGGCGTCGTCGGGCGCAACGGGCAGGGTAAGTCCACCCTGCTCAAGCTCGTCACCGGGGTCGTGCTGCCCGATGAAGGTTCCGTGCGCGTCACCGAGGGTGTGGCACCGCTGATCGAGATCACAGGCGGTTTCGTCGACGACCTGAGCGTGCGCGACAACGTCTACCTGACGGCGGGCCTGCACGGGATGACCCGCAGGCAGATCACCGAACGCTTTGACGAAATCATCGAATTCGCCGAGATCGCCGATTTCATCGATACGCCGTACAAGCATCTGTCCAGCGGAATGAAAGTGCGGATCGCTTTCGCGGTGATTTCCCGGCTGGAGGAACCGATCCTGCTGGTCGATGAGGTTCTAGCCGTCGGCGACAAGGCCTTTCGGGAGAAATGTTACCGTCGCATCGAGGAACTTTTGGCCGGCGGTCGCACGCTGTTCATCGTCTCGCACAACGAGCGCGACCTGCGGCGCTTCTGCACCAGGGGTCTCTATCTCGACAAGGGTGATCTGGTGCTCGACGCGCCGATCACCGACGTGCTCGCCCGGTATAACGCCGACTACGGCATCAAACCGGCCTGACCCTCATCGAGTCGTCGACGGACCTGACTGTCCTGTGACCGACGAAATTCGATCGCGAGGTAGCCGTCGTGGGTCGGCGGCAGCTGCTCGACGGCCAGACCGGCAACGAGCTCGCTGATTTCGAGTTGCAGCACGGCCGCAACTCGGATGAGCGTGTACATCGTGGGATTGCCGCGCCCGCGGTCGATTCGGGCGTAATTGGACACGTTGAGTCCGGCGAGCAGGGCGACGTCCTGCTGGTTGAGCGCGAGCGCCAGGCGGCGCTCGCGCAGGCGGAGTCCGAGCAGTCGGGACGCTTCTGACTTAGGCGAAAGCATTCCTCAGTTGTAGCGGCACAGGGGCGTCTTGACTAGCGGGTGGACATTTCGTGAAAGATAGTATTTGTAGACGGGCGCGAGGAAGGCGACTAATGGCCAGGAAGAGTACACCGATGCTGTCGTCAACCGGCGGCACTCCGCAGGGCGGCGCACTACCAACCGGATTCGTCAAGGGTTTCGATCGGATCCTGGCCATTCACCGGCCCGTTGTGCTCGCGCACATTCGCAGCATCCGACGTCGCAATCCCCATGCTTCCCCCGAGCAGATCGTGCGCATCCTGGAAAAGCGCTACGTCGCAGCGGTCACGACCGGCGGTGCCGCCGTCGGCGCCACCGCGGTCATTCCCGGCGTCGGGACTGGAATCACCCTCGCACTCTCCGGTGTGGAGACCGCCGGTTTTCTCGAAGCGACGGCCCTGTTCACCCAGTCGGTGAGTGAGGTGCACGGCATCGCCGTTGACGACCCCGACCGCGCCCGTGCCCTCGTCATGACCATGATGCTGGGTCGGGAGGGCAGCGACCTGGTCCGCCAGCTCGCCGGGCAGGTGACCGGCTCGGGAACGGCACGAACCACGTACTGGGGTGAACTCATCACCAACAGTCTGCCCCGGGCTATTCTCGGCCCGCTCACCGACCGGCTGAAGAGTGCTTTCCTGCGGCAGTTCGCCACCCGGGGCAGCGCCAGCCTGCTCGGCAAGGCCTTGCCGTTCGGCATCGGAGCGGTGATCGGCGGTGCCGGAAACCATATTCTGGGTAAGAAGGTCATGCACGCGTCACGGCTCGCCTTCGGTCCGGCACCAGCCGGATTCCAGCCGGATCTGGACCTGCGCGTGCGGGAGATCTCGGTGCGGGAAAAGCGCGGAGGCCGGTCGGTACGGGCCGGAGCGGCCGAGCCGCCGGCATCCGTTTCAGAGCCGACGGAGCCTGCCGGGTCGTAGCGCTTCGGACTATTCCTGGTCGGGAATCAACGCGGGATCGGGAATGATCGCGATGTCTGCGTCGTGCATGGCCGCGAACCTGTCCCACTCGTCCATCAGGTGCTGCACTGCCGCGTGCAGTCGTTCCGTCGCGACGCCGGGGGTGGTGTCGCCGAAATAGCGCTGTACCCAGCCCTGCAGGCGTTCCACCGCAGCGTCATCGTGGGTGAGCCGTTCAACCTGCGTCACGATATCGGCGGCCTGCTCGGCCGGCAGCCACTCGCAGTCGGAGAGGTAGCCGCTGGTATCGATCACGGCCGTCGGGTTCACCGGTCGGGTGATGATGAGCGGTTTTCCGGTGGCGAGGCGGTCGTAGACCATGGCGGAGATGTCGACGATGGCGACATCCGCTGCGGCGAGTTGCCAGCCGAGGTCGGGGCCAAAGTCGTAAACGTGCTGCGCGGTCACATCGCGGGCGTTCGCCGCAGCGATGGCAGCGATGATGACCTTGTTGGAGGCACCGTAGCGGTGGTCGACGACGCCGCTGCGCGGGTGTGGCCGGTAGATGACCCGGTGCCGGCCGGTGGCCAGCAGAGCGGTGACGAGCGCGACCCCGTGGGTCGCCACGGAGCCGTAGGCGGCGGCGGCCCGGTCCCCCTCCCAGGTGGGCGCGTAGAGCACGACCTGGCGTTCATCGGGCCGATAGGGCAGTTCCCCGCTGAAGTAGTCGGCCTGGGGGCGCCCGATCTTGAGGGCGCGCTTGTCGAAGTCGTAGTCCCAAAGCACCCGGTCGAGTCGGGCCAGTGCGGCGTCGCCGGCAACGAGCGAATAGTCGTAGGCCTTGAACTGGTTGGTGATCATGTACATCTTGTCGCTCTCACCGTGGTTGATGAAAACGTGCCAGCAGCGCCCGTACCGCATCATCTGAAAGTTGCGCGGGTTCTGATTGACATAGAACACGATGCGGATGTCCTGCTCGGCGACGATCTGTTCGAGCTGCGGTACCGTGCGCGCGTAGGCAACCGGGATCGGCGACTCGTCCATGAGTTTGAGGGTGCCGCCGCCGGTGCGGCTGAGCACGAGTACCGGCCAGGTCTTAGCGAGTGTGGCGAGCGGCTGATACCACTGCCGCATCTGGTACATGTTGACCGGTCCGTCGGCAAAGTACACGGCGATCTTGAAGTGGTTGTCGGCGCGGAGCTCTCTTGATTTCAGCGGGCCGCGGAGCTTGTGCTGGGCCTTGCGGGAGGCCACAACATCCTTGACCAGTTTGACTGCACGCCTGACGTCTTTCCGAATTACCACCGAACCAGACTACCTTTCGTTAGATGATCGGCGGTCGCCCCGCGCGGGTCATGCGCCAGACCGTGCGCGCTCGCAGCGGATGCCGCGGCCCCGGGTCGCTGCGCCACCCTTCGCGCCAGCCGCCGAACCAGGCGCGCAGGGCGGGCCGGTTGGCGGGCGCCCAGCGCAGCACCTGGATCGCCGTCCAGGAACCCACGTAGAGCGGCACAAACAGGGCCGGTAAATTGCGGCGGGCCAGCCAGACCCGGTTGCGGGCGTTCAGCCGGTAGTAGTCGGCGTGCCGGGTGGGCAGAATGACCGGATGATGGGCGACGAGGTCGCCGGCATACCAGGCGACCCGACCCTGATCCCAGACCCGCCAGGCCAGTTCGATGCCTTCGTGGGCGTAGAAGAACGGTTCAGCCCAGCCGCCGGTGGCGTCGAAAACGACGCGCGGCAGCAGCACCGCGCCCTCCCAGACCGAGAACACCGGTCCGGGCGTGGTGGCCTCACCCTTGCGAATGCGGGGAATCCAGCGCCGCGGCGACAGAACCCCGGTCGGGTCTTCGACCCGCGGCTGCAGCAGCCCGATGGTCGGGTCGGCGCGCAGCTGCGCAATCGCGTCCCGAAGAAAATGCGGGTCAGGAATGCTCGCGTCATCGTCGAGAAAGAACAGGTAGTCTCCGGTGACCCTGGACACCCCGCGGTTGCGGCCGGCAGGTATGCCGAGGTTGGTCGGCAGAGAGAGCGCCTGCACGCCGACGGGCAGGTCGGCCGGCTGCCAGCCGTTGCCGACACAGACCACGTCGAGGGTCACATCCTGCTGAGCCAGCACCGAGCGGATGCCCCGATCAAGATCCGCCGGCCGGGTGCCCTGGGTGAGCACCACGACGCCGACGGTGGGCAGGTCGGCGTCAGCTTCAGGAACGGACACGCTTGGACGCCATAATGGCCACGAAATGACCGATGAGCGACAAGAATGCGAGCGGCACCAGAACGATGAGTACGGCCCGGTCAACCAGCGGCTGCCCGAGGAACAGCCCGAGGACGGCCGCGGCGAAGATGACCATGGTCAGTTCGACCGAGTGGTACAGCCGGTGGAAGGGCATAAAACGGGCGAGTCGGCGCACCCGGGCGATCACGCTTGAGGTGGGTGTCTTCTCGCCGTGGGTGTCGGCGAGTTTCGTCAAGCCGGCGTTGGCCCGGGCGACGTGCACCATATCGTTGAGGGCTTTGTTCAGCACGATGATGAGCGCGAGCAGCAGCGCCAGGCTGGTCCACAGAAAATCGTTCGGCGACTCGAACGGGTAGGCGGCCGCGCGAATTCCGAGCGCGATCGGGATGAGCGACTCGGTTGAATAGTGACCGACCTTGTCGAGGAATACCCCGGCGGGCGATGATGTGCCGCGCCACCGCGCGACTTCGCCGTCGCTGCAGTCGATGAGCATCTGAACCTGGCTGAGCGCGAGGGCGAGCAGGGCGCCCCAAATTCCGGGGATCAGCAATGCACCGGCGGTCGACCAGCCGGCCAGGATCATGAGCGCGGTCACGCCGTTGGCCGAGATCCGCGTCTTCAGCAGCATCCAGGTGAGGTAGGGCGACAGGTCGCGCAGGTACAGGCTCGCCGTCCAGTGCTCCGCGTTGGCGCGCAGGCGCACCTCGGGAGGCTGCGCGACGGCGCGCAGCTGAGCGATCGACTCCGGTCGGTCTTGCCGGTTGGGCGAGATCTGGGGCGAACTGGTCATCTGCTCACCTTCCCGTGTGTGCCGTGATGTTGGTGGTGAGCTTGAGATAGCCGAGCACGAATCCGATTCCCCAGCAGAAGTGGATGCAGGGCAAGACTACGAGAAAGTGCAGTGACGCACGAAATCCGTCCGGCCTGGCCACCGCGATCGTCGCGATAACGACGATGAGCAGGTAACCGGCGGGTACGACCAGCCCGAGCAGCAGCCACGGCACAGCACCGAGCATGGCCTGCACGATCCCCCCGATCCCCAGGAGCAGGCCGACAGCGACACCGAGCACCATGGCGGGCGGCACGAAGTAACGGATGCCGTTGGCCGCCGGATAGCGCCGCGCCAGCTCGCCACGCCAGAGCCCGGTGGAGAGCATCTGCCGGGCCAGTTGGGCCAGGGTCGGCCGGGGGCGATAGAGCACGCGCAAGAGTGGGGTGAACCAGACCTGGCCACCGGCTTCGCGGAGACGACGGTTCAAATCCCAGTCCTGGCCGCGTTTGACGCCCTCGTCGAACAGTCCGACCTTCAGGATGCTCTCGGTGCGGAAACAGCCGAGGTACACGGTTTCGGCGGCACCTTCCGCGCCACCGACGTGGTGCGGCGTGCCGCCGAGGCCGATGCGGGTGCCGTAGGCGCGGGCAACGGCCCGCTCGAAAGCACTGATGCCGCGGGCATCCATGATGCCGCCGACGTTGTCGGCGCCGGTACGCTCGAGCGTCTCGACCGCGATGCGCGCATAGTCGGGAGGCAGTACGGAGTGGGCGTCCACGCGAATGACAACGGCATACCGGGAGGCGCGGATGGCGATGTTCAGGCCGGCCGGGGTCGAGCCGACATCGTTGGGTACCACGCGGATGCGCGCGTCGACAGCGGCCATTTCCTCGACCAGTTCGGTCGTTCCGTCGATACTCGGCCCGAGTGCGAGGGTCACCTCAAACGGTCCGTCGTAGTCCTGAGCCAGGAGGCTCTCGACGGCGGCCCGTACGTGCGTCGCCTCGTTGAGCACGGGCATCACATACGACACTCCGGGAGGAAGTCCTGTACCGCGTTGGTGCACCTGGCTGGCCAGCCTTCCGGTTATTGGGTAGGACGACCGAGCCTACCAGCCCGGCAATTGGGTGAACGCCCGGTGCCACACGCGCAGAACGCGCCGCCGGCGAGCCGGCGACGCGTTCTGTGCGGTCGTGCTGGGAAGAGCGCAGGAAGGAGCGCGTGCTTAGCTGGCGAGCTCGCCGACCGTGACCGAGACGGTGATCGATTTGCCGTCCCGCACATAGGTGAGGTCGGCGGTCCCGCCGGCCGGAAGCACCCGAACCTGCGCGGTGAGGTCGATGGAATCGGTGATCGGCACACCGTTGAAGTTGGTGACCACGTCTCCCTCGGCCAGACCGGCCTTCTCGGCCGCCCCACCCGAGGTGGCTTCGACGATGAGGGCGCCCACCGTGCTGCTGGTGGAACTCGAGGCGTCCTTAACGCTCGCCCCGAGCAGGCCGTGGGTGGCCGCTCCGTTGGCGATGATCTCATCAGCGATGCGCTTGGCGAAGTTCGACGGGATGGAGAAGCCGACACCGATGCTGCCCGCCGCCGACGATGCCGTGGTGGTGCCGGCGCTCGCAATGGCAACATTGATGCCGATCAGCTCACCCTGGCCGTTGAGCAGGGCGCCTCCGGAGTTTCCCGGGTTGATGGCGGCATCCGTTTGGATGACGGGGAGCGCAATGCTGGCGGTGGCCGACTGGGAACCCTGCGATTGTTCACCGTTTTGGTCGGGGAAGTCGAAGAAGAACGGGTTCTGGCTCTGGCCCTCGTCGGGCACCGTTTCGTCGGGCGAGCTCGGCGCGGCCGAGCTCGCGACGGTGATGCTGCGGTTGAGAGCGCTGACGATGCCGTCGGTGACCGTGCCGGACAGACCGAGGGGGGCACCGATGGCGATGGCACTGTCGCCGACGTTGAGCTCGGAAGAATCCCCCCAGCTGATCGGGGTGAGGCCGCTGGCGTCGGTGAGTTTGATCACGGCGAGGTCGGAGATGGGGTCGGTTCCGACGAGTGTGGCGGTGTACAGCTTGCCGTCATTACTCTTGACCTCGATGGTCACGTCCGACGCTGCACCGTCGAGGGTGACGACGTGCGTGTTGGTGAGGACATAGCCGTCCTCGGTGAGGATGACGCCGGATCCGGTACCGCCGGAGGCACCATTGGCGACGTCGATGGTAACAACGCTTGGCGAGGCCTTTGCGGCGACGGCGGTGATCTGGTTGACGCTCGTGCTGTCATTGACCACGACATTGCTGGGACCGGCCGCCTGGCTGACTGGCACGCCATTGTTCTGGTTGCTCATTATGAGGGCGGTGATGCCGGCTCCGGACGATCCGCCGACGAGGGCGCCGATGGCGAGCGCGGCGATCAGAGCCACGCTGCCCTTGCGTCGACCGGGCTCCCGGGATTTGGCGGCGGGGAACGGCTGCCCGGGGTAGGCGTCCGTTGAAGAGGAGTCGGTGGGGTAAGTATTCGCGGTGGCGTAGGTCGGTGGAGCGACACTCGGAGCGTAGGGGGACGTCGACGCTGTGGGGGTCTCGATCGGTCGACCGAAGGCATCCGTCGGGTAGGCGATGGTCTGCGCCTGGTCTGCTGTGTTTCGGACCGGTGCGGCGTCGGCGCTCTGTGCGTCGGGCTGTGCGTCGGCGGGCTGCGCGGGCGGAGCCGGCGGACCGGTCGGGGCGGCCGGCGAAGTGGGTTGGGTTGCCTCGCCGGACTCAGTCACGGCGAACGCGGCGGCATCATCGGCCGGATCGGGGGTGGTGCCGGAATCCTTGGTGTTATCGGTCATCGGGTGCTCCTTCCAAGCGTTGCCAGCTTTGCGCCCGAACCTGAACGTTCGGTATGTACGCCCTGAGAGCATTCAATGATCGAGCCGAGACCTTGCCGAGGCGATAGTTTGGAACCCATGCAGCACTCCTCACCGGCAGACCAGACACGCAATATTTCCGGCGCCTGGCGACGCACAGCGCGCGGGGCGGGGCTGCTCGCCGAGGACGGCAGCGTCGCAGCGAGTATCTTCGCCGAGATGAGCGCGCTCGCGGTGCGCACCCAGGCGATCAACCTCGGCCAGGGTTTTCCGGATGAAGACGGGCCGGCTCTGGTGCTCGAGGCGGCCCGCCAGGCGATCAGCGACGGGATGAACCAGTATCCGCCCGGCCGCGGCCAGCCGGTGCTGCTTGGCGCGATCGCCCGGCACCAGCAGCGTTTCTACGGCCTGACCGTTGATCCGGGCAGTGAAGTCCTGGTCACTGCCGGGGCCACGGAGGCGCTTGCCGCCACGATTTTGGCGTTGATCGAACCGGGCGACGAGGTGGTCACCTTCGAACCGTTCTACGATGCCTACGGCGGACTGATCGGCCTGGGGGGCGGCATCCATCGTACCGTGCCGCTGCGCGCCCCCGACTTTCAGCCCGACCTCGATGCGCTGCGCGCCGCCGTCACCGACCGCACCCGGCTGATCATCGTGAACGATCCGCACAATCCCACCGGCGCGGTCTTTCCCCGGGCCACCCTCGAGCTGATCGTGGAGCTCGCCCACCGGCACGACGCGATCATCGTCACCGACGAGGTATATGAACACCTCACCTTCGGCGCGCCGCACATTCCCATCGCGACCCTCCCGGGAGCGTGGGAGCGCACGGTCACCATCTCCTCGGGCGGCAAGACGTTCAGCCTTACCGGCTGGAAGGTCGGCTGGCTCAGTGCCCCCGCTGCCATCGTCACGGCAATCCTGGCGGTCAAACAGTTTCTCACCTACGTGAACGCTGCCCCGTTTCAACCGGCCATCGCGGTGGGGCTCGACCTGCCCGACGCCTACTTCGCCACAATCGCCGCGGAGATGCAGCACAAGCGGGACGTACTCGCGACCGGGCTGCAGAGGGCCGGCTTCGACATCAGCGTGCCTCAAGGCTCGTACTTCATCGTGGCCGACGCTACCCCTCTCGGCTTTTCGGACGGCGCCGAGCTCTGTCGCCGTTTGCCGGAGCTGGCCGGAGTGGTCGCGGTACCGATCACCGCGTTCTGTTCCCCCACCCACCGGGCCGAGTACGCGCCCCTGGTGCGGTTCGCCTATTGCAAGAAGGTTGAACTGCTGGAGCAGGCCTCGGCCCAGCTGGCGGCCCTGCCCCGCGCATAACTCCTGCACTTTCTGCGCCAGCCGGTTCTCAACGCCGCAAAGACGCGGAACTTGCACCGCCGCCAGACGAATTGCAGGAGTTATGCACCCCACCCACGTGAAGGGGGGGGTGACGCGGGGTTACGAAGCCAGGGCTGGATAGTCGGTGTAGCCCCGGGCGCCGTCGGCGTAGTAGGTAATCGGGTTGGGCTCGTTCACCGGCAGGTTGTCGCGCCAGCGACGCACCAGGTCGGGGTTGGCGATGGCGGCACGACCGACAACAACGGCGTCGGCAATGTCGTCCCGCACGAGGCCGAGGGCCTCGTCGCGCGCGGTGATGGCGCCGAATCCGCTGTTGACGAGGAAGACCCCGCCGAACCGGGCGCGCAGGTTCTGCACGAGGTCGCCGCGCGGATCGGCATGGAGCACGCTCAGGTAGGCCAGTCCGAGCGGGGCGATCCCATCCACGAGGGCGCCGTAGGTGGCGACAAGGTCAGCGGCATCCGTTTCACGTGCGTCCTGGATGTTGTGTTCGGGTGAGATGCGCAGGCCCACCTTGTCGGCGCCGATCGCCTGAGTGACGGCGGTCACCACGTCGACGACAAACCGGGCACGGTTCTCTGGTGAGCCGCCGAAGGCGTCGTCCCGCACATTGGAGGCAGGCGACAGGAACTCGTGCAGCAGGTAGCCGTTGGCGCCGTGCAGCTCGACGCCGTCGAATCCGGCAGCGATGGCGTTCTTCGATGCGAGCACGAATTCGGCGATGATGCCGGGAAGCTCGTCGTCAGTCAGCGCGTGCGGCACGGGAAAGTCCTGCTTGCCGTCGTAGGTGCGCGTGGTGCCGCTGATGGCGATTGCGCTCGGACCCACAACCGGGAAGCCACCGTTGGTGGACTCGTGGGTGACGCGACCGGCGTGCATGACCTGGGCGACGATGCGACCGCCGGCGGCGTGCACCGAGTCGGTCACAGCCTTCCAGCCGGCCAGCTGTTCGGGCTCGACCAGTCCGGGCTGGCCGGGAAAGCCCTGGCCGGCGTGGCTCGGGTAGGTGCCTTCGCTGACAATCAGGCCGAGCGAGGCGCGCTGCGTGTAGTGCAGGGCCACGAGTTCACCGGGAACACCCGACTGGCCGGAGCGGATGCGGGTCAGCGGCGCCATGACGAGACGGTTGGGAAGTTCGAGGTCGCCCAGGGTCAGCGGGGAAAACAGTTTCACGGGCACTTCTTTCATAATTCGCAGTCGTGGGGAGGCAACAGGTTTGTGCGTCTCCACAGGCGGCAACGGACTGGAGTCACTCGATATTCCTGCCTGCCAATCGGCTGCGCGTTTGTCGCCGTGTCGGCATTTCCCATCGGGCCGTGCCGGTTTGCCGTGCAGGCGGGCAATCCGCTGTGACCGCGGCACCGAACTACAGGCATGAGCATTCTGATGACCCGACCAGCGATCCGAAACCGCTCGACCCAGCCAATCATCCAAGACCGGGCCGTCACGTCCGTCGGCGAACCCGACTCTCCGAAGCCGATTCCGGCGCCGGTTCCGACGCCGCCCCGGCCAAAGCCGGCTCCGCCCGCGACCATGCTGGGCTACAGTCCGTTCCCGCTCGATGCTGACGCCCGCCACTTCGGCCTGACTACGAGCACCATGCGACTGACGGGCGGAACGGTTCGGGTGCGCCACGGTCGCCGCACCGTCAGCACGACGGCGACCATCCTGTTGCACGGCGCTGCCGGGTCGTGGACGACGTGGACTCCCCTGCTGCAGGCCGGCGATGCGACCGCGCGCGACCTGACCGATCTCATCATTCCCGACCTGCCGGGATGGGGCGATTCGCCCGCGCCCGCCGACGAGTCGCCGCTGGGCGTGGAATGGATGGCCGAGCTGGTCGCCGATCTGGCCCGTTCCCTCGGCTACGCGCAATGGAATGTCGTGGGTCATTCGATGGGCGGGTTCATCGCCCTGCAACTGGCGGCGAGTGAAACGCGGGCGACGGCATCCGTCGGCCTGGTCTCGGCCACATCGTTCTCGATCATCGACAGCGTTCGCCAGCCCATTCGCCGGTTCTCGGTAATGCCCGCCTTCACGGCACTGCTGCTGACCATGCGGATGCTGCGCGTCACCGGTTTGATCGGTCGCGGCCTGGTGCGGGCGGCCTCGGGCCTTGGTCTGCTGCGCGGGTTGGTCGCTCCCCTCTTCAGCCGGCCGCGGGCGATCGACGCCACCGTTGTCGCCGCGCTCGGCACGGAGGTACGCCCGGCTGCCTTCGTCCTGGCCGCCGCGCAGGCTGGCACCTACGACGCGGCCGCCTCCTGGGCCCGGATCCGCTGCCCGGTGCGTTCCGTGCACGGAGAGCGCGACGTCTTCGTCACTGCCGCCGACGACGAGCGGATGCTCGCAGCGATCTCGACCTGTCGGATTAGCACCATTCCCGGGGCTGGACACTTCAGCCAAATCGAACGCCCGTTGGAAGTGCTGATCCAGCTGGAATTCGCAGCTCCCCTGCCGATTGTGTCCGCCGCGCACGTGCTGGGTACTTGCTGAATTCCTTGTATTTGTCCCCCGAACGGAGGACAGTGAATAGCAGTACCCGGTTCCACACCAAAGTGCACGCTTCGCTTTCATTCGTTCCGGCCTCAGTGTTCTCACTCAGCGCAACCGATCGCAATGAAATGGAAGTGGCAATCATGGGTTCTCTTACGTACGACCGTGTCGTCGTGGAATTTGAAGATCGGATGCTGGCCCACCTGCAGCTCGTCATCGTTCAGAAGCTGCGCCGCGGTGAGAGCTTTCTGTTGTCCTGGCGTGATGCCGCCGTGGTCGGCGACGGTCGAAGCTCTGCCTGGCTACACCCGGCTATTCCGCTGTACTTCAAGTTCGCCGGCGGCCACGCGCCGACCATCAATCCGAACTGGGTCGCCCAGCTCACTCGCTCCGCCAACAGTTCACAGGGCCTCGTCGTCACCGCAGAGGAAAGCGCAGCGGTCGACGCGGACCTGCCGCCCAAGGTGGAACCGGCCATCGGTATCCGAGCGGCCGCTCAGACCCGCGCGACCAAGGCGAGCGTCACCGAACGCTAGCCGGTGCGCATCCGGGCCTGTTCGCAGCCCCGCCTATTTGCAGCCCGGCCGGATCAGCGTGGAACGACGGCGAACCGCCGAAGCGCGAGGGCCGGATTGATCGCACGCACCGCGGCGACACGAGCCGGCGCCAGAAACGCGACGGCAACATCCGCTGCCTCGCCGAGGCTCGCGACAGCAACCCCCATCGGGTCGATGATCAGGCTGGTACCGACCCCGATCGGCGGGGTGTGATCGGCGGCGGCAACGAAGACGGTGTTTTCCAACGCCCGAGCGGTCAGCAGGGTGCGCCAGTGCTGCTCCTTGAGCGGGCCGCGCACCCATTCCGCCGGCACGAGCACGAGGGTGGCTCCCGCATCGACGAGTCGCCGGGTAACTTCGGGAAAGCGGATGTCGTAACAGGTCTGCAGCGCCACCACGAGGCCGCCGACGACGAACGTTTCAGGGTCGGTCACCGCACCGGGCAGCACCCACTCCGATTCGCGGTCACCGAACGCGTCATACAAGTGAAGTTTGCGATAGGTTGCCACCAGCTGACCGGCCGGATCGACGGCGACGAGGGTGTTCGAAAACCGGGTCGGATCCTCGCACGTTTCGAGCATGCCGGCCACGATGTGGATTCCGAGCTCGGTGGACAGTTCGGCCAGCGCCGTCACGAAATCGCCATCGATCGCTTCGGCTGCGGCGACAAACGCCGGACCGAGTCGCGGTTCGAAGAACGCCGAATACTCGGGAAAGACCACGAGCCGGGCTCCGCGAGCGGCGGCGGTCGTCGCCAGCTGCCGCAGTATCGCGCGATTGTGCGCCCGGTCGTTGCTCGGGGCGAACTGGGCGACCGCCACGCCGACCGCGTCTGCGTGGTGCACGTCGGCGGGGTGCGGATCAACGACTGGAGTCATGGCGAAAGCCTAGCTGGCCCTCCCACGCCGGGGCCGACCTGCGACCGGATTGGTGTTTGCAGACAACTCCGGGGGTTTCGAAGGCTCCCGTTAACCAATGCTGGGTAAGTTAGCATGGTGACCTCCGTTCTCGCCCCACACCTCGCAGCACCCGTCGTGCTGCGGCGACGCCGGATGCGGGGCCTGACACCGGGGCGGTCGGCCGGGCTGGTCGGCTTCGCGGCCTTCCTGATCTCGGTCGCGTGGTCCTGGCAGCCGTCGTTCTGGGGCGATGAGGCGGCGAGCATCATGTCGGCCGAGCGATCGCTTCCCTCCCTGTTCGGCCTGCTTGACAGCGTCGATGCCGTTCACGGCCTGTACTACTTGTTCCTGCACGGCTGGATCGATCTGTTCGGCGCCTCCGAACTCTCCACCCGGCTGCCGAGCGCGATCGCGATCGGGATCGCCGCGGCCGGGACCGTCGTTCTGGCTCGGTTCTTTATGGGATCGCGGGTAGCCATCGGCGGCGGACTGATCTTCGCCCTGATCCCCCGGGTCACCTATATGGGCGCCGAGGCGCGGTCCACCGCCATCGCGACGGCCATCGCGGTCTGGCTCACCGTGCTGCTCGTGCACACGCTGCGCAGCGGCACCGCCGGCCGCGGCCGACTTGTCATGCTGTGGCTGGGTTATTCCGTGCTGCTCGCCCTCGGAATGTACGTCTTCCTCTTCCTGGCACTGCTGCTTCCGGTACACGCGGTCATCGTGGTGCTGGCGGCGAGCCGGCATCCACTCTGGCGCAACGTGGCTGCCTGGCTTGCGGCAAACGTCTTCGGGCTGCTGCTGGCCGCCCCGATCATTCTGATCGGAACGTCGCAGCGCGAACAGATCGCGTTCATCGGCCGACGACCGACGGTCACGGTGACCGAGGCGGCGGTCATGCAGTGGTTCGACACCATTCCCGTGGCGATCATGGCCTGGTCGCTCATCATTGTGGCCGTTCTCGCGGTATTTCTGCGCCGCCCCGGCGCGCATCGCAGCCAGAACCTTCCGGGGCGCGCCGGACTGACGATTTTTCTGGTCTGGCTGGTGGTGCCCAGCGCGATTCTGCTCGTGGGCACCCAACTGGTCACACCGATGTATTCGCTGCGCTACCTCTCACTGTGCGCCCCCGCGGTGGGCGTGGTGATAGCCGTCGGTGTGGCCGCACTCGCCACGAACTGGGTGCGCACTCTGGCTGTTGCGGCGCTTCTGACCGCGATCGTGCCGGCCTACGCCGTGCAGCGCGGTGACTTCGGCAAGAATGAGGGCAGCGACTGGCGACAGGTTGCCGATGTGATCGCGGCCAGGGCCACGCCCGGTGACGGTGTCGTGTTCGACCAGAGCGTGCGTCCGTCGCGGGTACCGCGGCTGGCCATGCACGTGTACCCCGATGCTTTCGTCGGCCTGCACGACGTGACGCTCACCCGGCGCTACGCCGACACGGGGTGGCTCTGGGACGAGGTGGCTCCGCTGAGCGACGTGCTGCCGGCCATTACTGACCTGAACCGCATCTGGCTGCTGCAATACTCGGGCAGTGGCGAGTCGCGCCGCGAAACGGATGTCCACACGCTCACGCTCCAGGGATTCCACGTCGCCGAGACGACACTGGTCAATCGCACCCGCATCATTGAAATGACGAGGTAACCCCATGCCCATTCCTGTGCCGACCACCCTGGTACTGGTCCCGACCTACAACGAGGCCGAGAACATCGCCTCGATCGTGGAACGGCTGCGCTCGAGTGTGCCCCTGGTGCACATTCTGGTCGTCGATGACGCCTCCCCCGACGGAACCGGCGCACTCGCCGACAGCATCGCAGCCCAGGATTCGAGCGTTCACGTTCTGCACCGCACCGAGAAAACCGGCCTCGGCGCGGCGTACCTCGACGGATTCGGCTGGGGCCTCGACCGCGGCTACACGCAACTCGTGCAGCTCGACGCCGACGGCTCCCATCTGCCGGAGCAACTCGCGAGCTTGCTGGCGGCTGCGACCACGGCCGACGTGGTGATGGGGTCACGATGGGTGCCCGGTGGCGCCATCGAGAATTGGCCCTGGCATCGCCGGGCCCTCTCCCGCGGCGGATCGCTGTACTCCCGCCTACTGCTGCGACTTCCGCAGCGGGACGCCACCGGCGGCTACCGGGTCTACTCTGCCCACGCGCTCGAACGTATGGACCTCAACAGCGTGGACAGCCTCGGCTACTGCTTTCAGATTGAGATGTTGCTGCACGCGGTGCGTGCCGACCTGCGCGTCGTCGAGGTGCCGATCACTTTCGTCGAGCGAGTGCGCGGGTCGTCCAAGATGCGTCCCCGCATCGCGGTCGAAGCGATGGCCCGGGTGACGCTGTGGGGCGTCACCGGCATGGGCATCAGCCGGGCCGGTGCCCGTGCTGCCGCCGCGCGCGAGGCATAATTCGTTTTCGTCATACCCGGTGTTTGAGTCAGTTTGACTATATGATGGGACCAGCAGTTAAAGTCACCTCGACCTTTACGACTGGATTTCCGTGCTGGACCATCACCTGACCGAGCAGAGCCCGCTCTCACGCGGCAGCGCTCAGGCGACCCTGGCCGTATCCACGGTGATCTTCGCCCTGCGACCCGACGAGAAATCGGGGCACAAGACTCTCTGGCTGCCGCTGGTGCGCCGCACCCGCGACCCTTTTCTCGGCCTTTGGGCGTTGCCCGGTGGCTGGTTGCCGGCCGACGAGGAACTCGCCTCGGCCGCCGCGCGCACCCTGCGCGAAACGACCGACCTCTCCCCGCGCTACCTCGAGCAGCTCTACACCTTCGGTGATATCGACCGCTCCCCCGGACTGCGGGTGGTTTCCGTGGTGTACTGGGCGCTGGTGCGGTCGGAGGTTGCGGAGCGGGCATCCGTTGGGGAGAACGTGCGCTGGTTCGCGGCCGACGCGCTGCCGCCGCTCGCCTTCGACCACAACCGCGTCGTGGAATACGCCCTGTGGCGGCTGCGTACCAAGGTGGAGTATTCGCGCATCGCGCACGCCTTTCTCGGTGACACGTTCACCCTCGCGCAACTGCGCGAGGTGCACGAGGCCGTGCTGCAGAAGGCGCTCGACCCGGCCAATTTTCGCCGTTCGATCGAGGCGTCGGGCAGCGTGATCAGCACCGATCAGCACGTGGCCGGGGCCCGGCATCGGCCAGCGCGGCTGTATCGGTATGACGATCGGGCCAGCGAGCACGATCCGCCCGGGCCGACGCTCTAACCCGCTTTCTCTCTTCTCACCATCTCTCAAGGAGCACGGCCATGACGATTCCCTCGGTCGAGACCACCATTCGTCTCATCGATACCGGCCAGGCCGCCGGCAGCACCTGCAGCCCCGACCTGGCCGCCCCGCCGTGGGAGTTCGACGCGGCCGCGCCCGGCTACGGCCCGGGTTCGTCGATGGGCGATGTGATTCCGGCCGGGTCCCCCCGGCAGGGCGCGCTGCCGGAGCGCTACCGCACCGCGTCACCCGAGGAACTCAGCGCCCGTATCGTTGAAGCCAAGAACGTGCTCGGCGACTCGGTGGTCGTTCTCGGCCACTTCTACCAGCGCGACGAAGTGCTGCGCCACGCCGATTTCGTCGGCGACTCCTTTCAACTTGCCCAGGCCACCCAGAGCCGCCCCGACGCGGCCGCGATCGTGTTCTGCGGCGTGCACTTCATGGCCGAAACCGCCGACCTGCTCTCCGGGCCCGAGCAGGCCGTCATCCTGCCGAACCTCGCCGCCGGCTGCTCGATGGCCGACATGGCCGACATCGACTCCGTCACCGAGTGCTGGGAGCAGCTCGAAGCGCTCTACGGCAGCGAAGCAGATGCCTCCGGCCGGGTTCCGGTGATTCCGGTCACCTACATGAATTCCTCCGCAGCCCTCAAGGGTTTCTGCGGCGAGCACGGCGGCATCGTCTGCACCTCGTCGAACGCGCAGACCGTGCTCGAGTGGGCCTTCGAACGCGGCCAGCGGGTGCTGTTCTTTCCCGACCAGCACCTCGGCCGCAATACCGCCAAGGCCATGGGCGTTCCGCTGACGCAGATGCCGATGTGGAACCCGACCAAGCCGCTCGGCGGCAACACCGCCGCCGAGCTCGACGCCGCCCGAGTCGTGCTGTGGCACGGTTTCTGCAGCGTGCACCGCCGTTTCACCGTGCCGCAGATCGACGCCGCGCGCGCCGAACACCCGGGCGTGCGGGTCTTGGTGCACCCGGAATGCCCGATGGCTGTGGTCGACGCCGCCGACGCGGCCGGCTCCACCGACTACATCGCCAAGGCCATCGCCGCCGCCCCGGCCGGAACGACCTTCGCCATCGGCACCGAGATCAACCTGGTCAACCGCCTCGCCGCCAGGCACCCCGAGCACAAGATCTTCTGCCTCGACCCGGTGATCTGCCCCTGCTCAACCATGTACCGCATCCACGCCGGCTACCTGGCCTGGGTGCTCGAAGCCCTCGTCGGCGGCGGCGAAGCGCCCTCCCGGGTGCTCAATCAGATCACCGTGTCGGCCGACATCGCCGGACATGCGCGGGTAGCCCTCGAACGGATGCTGGCGGCCCGGCCGCCGATCCTGGTCGGCGCCTGAGATGACGGCGCCTGACAGGACCGCGCCTGACACCCTCTCGATCCTCGTCATCGGCAGCGGCCTGGGAGGTTTGCTCGCCGCGGTGCGTGCAGCGGATGCCGGCCACCACGTCGTGCTCGTCACGAAGTCGGTGCTGCCCGAGAGCAACACCCGTTATGCACAGGGCGGCATCGCCGCAGCCCTGTTCCGGGACGACTCCGTCGACGCACACGTGCTCGACACGCTGCGCGCCGGCGCCGGGCTGTGCGACCCCGCCGCCGTTCGGGTGCTCTGTGCCGAGGGACCGGCGCGAGTGCGCGATCTCATCCGCTTCGGCGTGGATTTCGACCGCGACGAATCCGGTGTCGCCCGCGGGCTGGAAGCTGCCCATTCCCGCTCGCGGGTGGTGCACGCCGGCGGCGACGCCACCGGAGCTGCGGTCGAAGCGGCGCTCGTGGCGACCGTACGACGCCGAGCCGCCATCGACGTGCGGGAGCACACCATGCTCGTCGATCTGCTGGTCGACGACGGCGTAGTGCGCGGCGGCCGCGTTCTGTGCCCGCACGGTGTGCAGCACAACATCGACGCCGACGCCGTCATCCTCGCCACCGGCGGAGCCGGCGCCCTCTTTTCGCACACCACCAACCCCTCGGTCGCGACCGGAGACGGGGTAGCGGCGGCATGGCGGGCGGGGGCATCCGTCGCCGATCTGGAGTTCTACCAATTTCACCCGACCGCCCTCGCAGCACCCGGCACCCCCCTCGTGTCGGAGGCGGTGCGTGGCGAAGGCGCCGTACTGCTGGGCTCCCGCGGCGAGCGCTTCATGCTCGCCGAGCATCCCGACGCCGAACTCGCGCCGCGCGACGTCGTCGCCCGCGCCATCGCCCGCCAGATGGAACGGCAGGGCGGCGCCCCGGTATTGCTGGACGCAACCGCGCTCGGCCGCGAACTGCTCGAAACCCGGTTCCCCACCATTACCGCCGCCTGCCGGGCGGCCGGACTCGACTGGGCCGTCGCTGCCATTCCGGTGGCACCGGCCGCGCACTATTGGATGGGCGGCGTCAAAACGGATGCCTGGGCCCGCACCTCCCTGCCCGGGCTCTTCGCCGTCGGTGAGGTCGCCCGCACCGGAGCCCACGGCGCCAACCGGCTCGCCTCCAACTCCCTGCTCGAGGCGGCCGTGTTCGCCGACCGCGCGGTGCGTGCGCTCGGCGAGCCGGGGCGGGCGAGCACATCCCGGCCGGCAGATCTCCCCCACTCGCTCTCGACCAGCACGATCCCGGGCCTGCTCCCCGAGACCGCCCCAGGTTCATCGCCAGCCGATCTCGCAACGCTGGTCGATCGCCGAAAACTGCAGCGATTCCTCTGGGATTTCGCCGGCGTGCACCGCTCGGGCGCGGGTCTCACGAGTACCGCGGCCAGCCTCGCCGAGTGCACGGCGCCGCCCGCCAGCAGCACCTCGGTCGCCGCCCTCGAAGACCGCAACCTGCTCGACCTCGGCCGGCTGCTCGTGGCCGCAGCACTGGCGCGCGAAGAGTCCCGAGGCGCGCACTTCCGCTCGGACTTTCCCGATACCCGGCCCGACCTGGCCCGCTCAGTCTCGCAAACCCTCGAACTCGTTCCGGCCCGGGAGGCCATCGCATGCTGACCAACCACGCCATCACCGTCGTCGTGCAGGCTGCTCTCGATGAGGACGCCCCCTGGGGCGATCTCACCTCGGCCGTGCTCATTCCCGAAGACGCCGTCGCGACGGCCAGGCTCGAGGCGCGCGAACCCGGCGTGTTCAGCGGCGGCGCCGTGTTCGCCGCCGCGTTCGCGCTGACCGACCCCCGCATCGAGGTGCACCGGTTCGTCACCGACGGCGAACCGTTCAGCACGGGCGCCACGCTCGCCGAGGTGACCGGCCCGGCCCGCGGCATCCTGCAGGCCGAGCGCATCGGCCTCAACTTCGTACAGCGGATGAGCGGAATCGCCACCCTGACCGCCCGATATGTCGCCGAGACGGCCGGCACCCAGGCCCGCATCGTCGACACCCGCAAGACCACCCCCGGCCTGCGCGCCCTGGAACGAGCGGCCGTGCGCGACGGCGGCGGCCACAACCACCGGTTCAGCCTCTCCGACACCGTGATGGCCAAGGACAACCACCTCGCCGTGCTCGCCGCCGGTCCACTCGGCCTCACCGAGGCGCTGCGCGCCGGGCGCGCGAAGCTCTCGCACACCACCCACTTCGAGGTGGAGGTCGACCGCCTCGACCAGATCGAAGACGTGCTCGCCGCCGGTATCGACACGATCATGCTCGACAATTTCAGCCCGGAAGACCTGCTGAAAGGCGTCACACAGGTCGCCGGGCGGGCCACCGTCGAGGCGAGCGGTGGCGTCTCACTGGCGACGGTGCGCGAGATCGCGGCATCCGGTGTCGATGTCATCTCGGTGGGGGCGCTCACGCACAGCGTGCACTCCCTCGACCTGGGCCTCGATATCGCCATTCGGGTGAACACGCCGGCCGGGTTCGCTCTGTGAACCCATGATTTACCTGGACAATGCCGCGACGACCCCGGTGCGTCGGGAGGCGCTCGAAGCCATGTGGCCGCACCTGACCGGCGGTTTCGGCAACCCGTCAAGCCATCACCAGGTCGGCGAGGCGGCGGCGACCGCCCTACGGGAGGCGCGCACCAGCGTGGCCCGATCGCTCGGCTGCCGCCCCGGCGAAGTCACCTTCACCAGCGGCGGCACCGAAAGCGACAACCTCGCCATCAAGGGGATAGCCCTCGGCGCCCCGCGCGGCCGCCACCTGGTGACCTCCCCGATCGAGCACGAAGCCGTGCTGGAATCGTGTGACTACCTGCGCCGGCTGCACGGTTTCGAGGTGACCGTGCTGCCGGTGGATGCCGCCGGCCGCGTCGATCCCGCCGGCCTGGCCCGCGCGCTCCGCCCCGACACCACCCTGGTCTCGGTGCACTACGCCAACAACGAGGTCGGCACGGTGCAGCCGCTCGCCGAGCTCGCCCTGACAACCCACGCGGCCGGCGTACCGTTCCACACCGACGCGGTGCAGGCTGGCGGCTGGCTCGACCTGAACGTCACACGGCTCGGCGTCGACGCGCTGAGCCTCTCCGGGCACAAGCTCGGCGCTCCCCCCGGCATCGGAGCGGTCTTTCTGCGCGGGCGCCTGGTGATCGAACCACTGCTCCACGGCGGCGGCCAGGAACGCGGCAAACGCAGCGGCACCGAAAACGTTGCCGGTGCGGTCGCCCTGGCCGTGGCGCTGCGCCTCGCCGTCGAGGAGCGTGCCGCGTCGGTGAGCCGCACGAGCACCCTCCGCGACGAATTCATCGAGACCGTGCTGCGCGAAACGCCGTCGGCCCAGCTCACCGGCCACCCGACCGAGCGTCTGCCGGGCACCGCGTCCTTCGTCTTTCCGGGCACCAGCGGCGAGGCGGTGCTGCTCGAGCTCGAACAGCGCGGCATCGTCTGTTCGAGTGGGTCCGCCTGCGCGGCCGGCAGCAGCGAGCCCTCGCACGTGCTCACCGCGATGGGCCTGTCGGCCGACGTGGCCCAGACGGCCGTGCGGTTCACGCTGGGCGCCGGTACGACGGCGGCGGAAACGGCCGAGGCCGCGGCATCCGTTCGTGTCGCCGTTGCTGCGGTGGCCAGCCTCGGTACTTGAATTACTATCAACAAAAGCATGACCTGATATTGTCATGACAACTGGCCAAAGCCCTGGGCTGGTCAGTTCACTCGACAGTGAAGGGGTGCCATGAGCGTGCAGGACAAAAAGACCTTACCCATGGAGATGTTCATGGACCTGGAACGATCCGGCCCTATTCCGCTGTATTTTCAGGTGTCCCAACGCATCGAAAAGGCCATCCTCAGCGGCGAGCTTCCCGCCGGGTCGCGGCTGGAGAACGAGGTCGCCCTCGGCCAGCGGCTGGGCCTGAGTCGCCCGACCGTGCGTCGTGCCATCCAGGAAATCGTCGATAAGGGTTTGCTCGTGCGCCGTCGCGGCATCGGCACGCAGGTTGTGCACGGCCAGGTGACCCGCAAGGTCGAACTGACGAGCCTCTACGACGACCTGACGAACACGCACAAGGTGCCCTCCACCCACCTGCTGACCCTCGAATCGCAGGCAGCGGATGTGAGGACAGCGGAGCGTCTCGGCGTCGACGAGGGCAGTCCCACACTCCACCTGCGCCGGGTGCGCCTGGCCGACGACGTGCCAGTAGCCGTGATGGAAAACTGGCTGCCCAAGGAATTCATCGGCATCGAAGCCGCTGACCTCGTCGCGCACGGCCTGTACCAGGTGCTGCGTTCGCGCGGCGTGACGATGCGCGTGGCACGCCAGCACATCGGTGCCCGCACGTCGACCAACGACGAGGCCGGCCTGCTCGAGATTGAGAAGAATTCCGCCCTGCTCACGATGGACCGCACCGCCTTCGACAACTCCGGGCGCGCGATCGAGTTCGGCCGGCACTGCTACCGTCCCGACCTCTATTCCTTCGAAGTTACCCTGGTCGAGAAGTAACAATCGTGGCCGCGTGTGCTTTCAGAGCCAGTTGGGAGCCGTCGGAACGGGTGATTCGCTCGACGAAATTCCCAGCGTTGTGCGGCCCGTGGCCCACCCGGTGACGTCGGCCAGGCTGCCGGAGATTGAGTTCTGAGCGTTCTGGTCGCCGATGCTCTCCACGGTCGGCCCCGTTAAATCGAGACGGATGCGGTCCGCAGGCCACGACGCGACCACGTCGACCAGCGTGCGCCGCAGCATCCGCTCGGGGAGGGCGTCGAACCCCGCACCGGCGTTCAGGTCGACGCCGTGTACCCAAAGCTCCCGGGTGCGCATCCAGAGGGTAGCGGATGCCGGCACCACGCGACCCTGCCCGCCGCGCACCTCACAGGACCACCGCGACTCCGGGAGGGCCAGCCAGGCCTCATCGAGAGCGGTAGCGGTGTCGCGGAACAGTGCGCATAGGGTGCTTGGGGCGAGGAGTGCGGTCTCATCGATATCGCGATCGCGCACCTCACGGGATTCATACATCGGCGTCTCGACCCCGGTCGCCGCCCAGCTCACCAGACGGCCGACGGCCAGCGCGTTCTGGGCCAGGTGCGCTACGACGTGACGCCGGGTCCAGCCTGGGAGGAGAGAATCCGCGTCGAGTTGGGCGTCGGAAAGACTGCACAGAAGGTCGGCCACGAACGTGGTTGCCGCTCGCGCACTGGCCAGCTCGGTATTGGCCGGCTCGGTGTTATTGATTGCTTTGGCGTCATTGCTCATGTCTGCAACGCTACGGCACCACATCACTTCGGAGCGTCTTGTGAAGTTGCCCCCCAAATGGGGTGCACTGGAGGTCATTGTGAGGTAAATTACTCGAGAACTTCTTGCCGCGGGCAAAGGGTCGCCTCGGCACGGTGGCCCTGAAGCTCCCAATCGATTGTTTACGGAAGAGGTGCTGGGCATGACAGAGTCCGGAGTTACAAACCAGTCGACTGACGAGGGAATGGACCCCGAAGAGCCGACCCTCACCAATGACGAGTATTCCACCGCTCAAAAGGACGTGGCCGATAAGAATTTGCTGGAACAAACCGTTAGTTTGCAAAATGCGATCTTCAATAGCGCAAATTTTGTCAGTGTCGCTACCGACGCGAAGGGTGTCATTCAGATTTTCAATGTGGGCGCTCAACGCATGCTCGGCTACACCGCTGACGAGGTAGTCAACAAGGTGGTTCCGGGAATCATGCACGACCCTGCAGAGATCGCTGCCCGGGCAGCGAAATTGAGCGCGGATTTCGGTAAGACAATTCAGCCGGGATTTGAAACCATGGTCTACAAAGCGAGCCGGGGAATTGAAGACGTTTATGAACTCACGGCAATTCGCAAAGACGGTAGCCGCTTTCCGACAACCGTTTCGGTTTCGGCGTTGCGGGACAGTGACGCCGAAATTATCGGCTATTTGCTCATCAGCACCGATAATACGGCGCGCTATCAGGCAGCCCTCGCGCAGTCCGCTCTCGATCAAAAGCTTCGGGATCAGCAGTTCTATACCCGATCTTTGATCGAGTCCAACATCGATGCGCTGATGATGACGGATACGAACGGCATCATCTCGGATGTAAACCAGCAGACGATTGAATTGACGGGGCGCACCAGAGATGAATTGATTGGTGCTCCGTGTCGCAACTTCTTCGTCGACCCCGTCCGAGCAGATACGGCCATCAAACGAGCGCTCAACGAGGGCAGGGTCAGTGACTATGAACTTACAGTTCGGGCGCTCAATGGCGATGATACGGACGTCTCGTATAACGCGGCAACATTTTACGATCGAGATCGGGTTGTGCAGGGCGTGTTCGCCTCGGCCCGTGATGTGACTGAACGTAAGCGTTTCGAACGCGCGTTGCAGAAGACGAATATCGAGTTGGAACGCGCCAACCGAATGAAAACGGAGTTCCTGGCTACGATGTCCCACGAATTGCGGACCCCGCTGAACGCGATCATCGGTTTTTCCGAGGCCCTCAAGGAAGGCTTCGCCGGGGATTTGACTGAATCGCAGCGTGAGTACACCGGAGATATCCATTCCAGTGGCCTTCACCTCCTCTCCCTGATCAATGACATCCTCGATCTGTCCAAAGTTGAGGCGGGAATGGTGGATATCGAGCTGGAACCTGTGGACGTCCGGTTTTTATTGGAGGAAAGCCTCACGATCGTTCGTGATACGGCGGCTCTGCACAGCCTCCAGCTCACCTTCAAGGCTGCGGACTGTGTCGGAACACCGCTGCTTGACCGGCGCAAGGTCAAACAAATTGTGTACAACCTGCTCGCAAATGCGGTCAAGTTCACTCCCGACCATGGGGATGTAACACTGTCAGCGAAGCGAGTGGCACGAAACGCAGTAGGGACGATCGACGGATCGCGGCCCGTTCATGATTTCCCCCTGCCAAAGAGTGATGTCGACACATTTTTGGAAATACGAGTTGATGACACCGGAATAGGTATTTCTCCCGAGAATTTGTCCAAGCTTTTTCTCGCCTTTAGTCAAATCGACAGCTCTTTGGCACGACGATTTGAGGGAACCGGTTTGGGCCTTGCCACTGTGAAACAGCTGGTCGAGATTCAAGGGGGGACCGTAGCCGTTGCCAGCGAGGAGGGCGTGGGTTCCAGCTTCGTCGTCTGGCTTCCGTTGGGTCCGACTGACGACCAAGCCCCGGAGTGGTCGGGCGCGGGTATAAAGATCTTGGAGTCCGACGCTGTTCTCACGGGTAGAGAAACCTCGGGCCCAGCGCCGACTCTGCCCGTCGCCCGGAACACACCTCGACTCGACAGCACCCCCGGCGGCGCACCGAGCGCGGTGGAAGATGGTCAAGCGATAGTCGCCGGCGAGGTGGTGCGTCCACATAACGCGGCGCCGAACGGTGATTACAATGACGTTCAGGTCAGGAGCGGGGCGTCCGACGAGGACCGCAATCCACCGCAGGCGCCACCTATCGATGACAGGGCCGTGGCGTCTGCAGACGCGACAAGTATCAAACCTGACAGCGACACCCGAGCCCGGTCGACGGATAGTCCGGACAGCAAACCAACACGCCCGCCGAGCAGGAGTCGGCAGCAGACGGCGGAAGACGACAATACGCCGGAGCAACACGTCGCCCTGGTCATCGACGACGATGCTGAGGGTGCCCAAATGCTGCAGGTCCTGCTCGAGGCGGAAGATTTTCGTGTCATCGTCGCGGGCACAGGCAAGGAGGGGTTGGAAATTTCACGCACTCAGCAGCTCAGCGTCATCACCCTCGACGTTCGCTTGACCGGAGCCGACGGCTGGGGATTCCTGCTTCGACTGCACGAATACTCGGAGTTCGCTGCCGTTCCGATAGTCCTCATCGCTGGTAATGGCGATGTGAGTCTCGCGTTGACTCACGGCGCGGCGGCCGTGCTGGAGAAACCCATTAGCCAGGAGGCCCTGCAGCAGGCGCTTGAAGCGCTCGGGCTCAGTCCCGACGCCCGCCGTACACGCCGGGTGCTCGTCGCCGACGACGATCCCGAAACCGTTGAGGTGATCGCCCAATATTTAACCAGACCCGAGTACGTCATTGAAAGCGCCTCCTCTAAGGAGGACTCCATTGAAATGGCCTTACGGCTGCGCCCGGATTTGATTCTCCTGAACCTCATGATGGAGGAATTCAGCGGCTATCAGGTTTTGCTGGCCCTGCAGCACGACTCAACGACCGAGCACATCCCCGTGCTCGTCGTTACGGGTAAGGCGCTAACCCATCAGGAGACGGCAGCGGTCGACAGCGACCCGTCCCAGCCGGTAAGCGTTATCGGCGCCAATAGGTTTAATCGGCACGCTTTCCTGGATGAGGTTAGGCGTGCGCTGTCCGCGGGCGCCCGACGCTCAAGGAACTGATACCGGTGGGCAAGATACTGATTATCGAAGACAATGCGATTAACATGAGGCTGGCCAAGCTGCTCGTGCGTGGCGCAGGGCATACCTCCATGGAAGCCGTCGATGCTGAGAGCGGTCTGTTGCTGGCGCGTAGCGAGCTTCCCGATGTAATCCTGATGGATGTTCAGCTTCCTGGTATGGACGGATTCGCCGCGACAGCCCTACTCAAACACGACCCGGTGACGGCCTTCATTCCCGTGATTGCCCTCACGGCGATGGCGACGGCGCGCGATGAAGCGAGAGCGAGAGACGCCGGCTGCGATGCCTACATCACGAAACCACTGAAGGTCCAGGAAGTGCACGATGCTCTCAACTGGCTTATTCCACGCACCGCCACAGACTAGAGCCAAATATCGGCCGAGAAGCGAAGCCGAAGTCACCGGACCTACTTCCGGTCGAGAGATTGGGCTTGGTCTCTTCATTCTCTGGCGATCCATCAGCCGCAGGATTCATCGTTGCGACGATTCTTCCGACGGGCGGGCCACCTGTGGCGCAACTTTTCTGTTGCGGGGGCAGGATTTGAACCTACGACCTCTGGGTTATGAGCCCAGCGAGCTACCGAACTGCTCCACCCCGCGCCGTAAACCGCGACATGGCGGTCATCCTACGAAGAAGCGTGGTCAGATTGAGGGTTTCTGATCCAGCTGTCTACGTTGGTGGTTTTAGTTTACCTCACTTTTCGTGACCGATCGGCCCCGTTGGCACGCTCTCGCCAAGTCATCCGATTGCGGCGGGAGAACGATCCGTGCAGGGGTCGCCGTTCACCACCTGACAAGCGAATGCCACGCCCCCAAGAAGGCCCGTCACCGTCCAGCGACAGGCCGTCCTTGTGGGTGCTACTTACCCAGGAACTCCAGTACATGCCGGTTCCACTCGTCTTTGTGTGAAACGGTGAGTCCGTGCGGGGCATTGTAGATCAGCACAAGTTCGCTGGAAGGTATGGCCTCGTGGGTGCGCTTGCCGCTGACCTCAAACGGAACGATCGTGTCGGAATCGCCGTGTATCACCAGGGTCGGCACGGCAATTCTCGTCAGGTCGTCGCGAAAATCTGTCGTCGCAAACGCGGTCGTGCAGTCAAGCGTGCCCTTGGGTGACGCGATTTCTGCGATGTCGAGGTTGTAGGCAATCTGCTCGGAGCTGACCTTGGGCTTGTTGACCAACGACGGCTTACCGGCGGTAAAGAACATCTGAAGAAATTCGTGCAGGAATGCCGGCCGGTCGCCGGTCAGGCCGTCGTGGAACCACTGAGCCAGTCCCGCATCGACGCCGCCGTCAGGGTTGTCCTCCGACTTCCACAGGTACGGCGTCACCGCGCTCGCGAACACAAGCTTGGCGACTCGGTCAGTGCCGTAAGTGCCGACGTAGCGGGCGAGTTCACCGCCGCCCATCGAGAATCCGATGAGGGTGGCGTCGCGCAGATCGAGGGTGTCAAGCACGGCCTTGAGGTCGGCCGCAAACGTGTCGTAGTCGTATCCGTTCCACGGCTGTGCTGATTGGCCGAAGCCGCGGCGGTCGTAGGTGATCACCCGGTAGCCGGCGTCCACGAGTGCGGGCACCTGGCCCTCCCACGATCTGCCGCTGAGGGGCCAGCCGTGAATCAGCACGACGGGCTTCCCGACGCCGACGTCCTCATAGTGCAGTTCGACGTCGGGATCGGTTGGGGTGGAAACGGTGAGGAACGGCATTTTCTCTCCTTATAGTTGGGATGATGCCTCGAACCTATTCGGGATGGTCGCATGGCGTAATCGAAGTTTGCTAGGAGAAAGCTGAGTCCTGCCCGTCCAGTTGACGACGGCGTTGGGAAATACTGCTGGTCCCTGTCAGGAGCGACACTCCCGCGCGCAGGAGCCTGCCCGGCTTCGCGACTTACCGGCACGGAATACGCTTCACCCCAGGTGGTTGCACTGAGTAATGACTATTACAACTCAGCCCCACACCCGCACCGCCCTCGTCGTCGGAGCCTCCGGCATCACCGGATCCGCCGTTGTCGACCAGCTCTCCGCCGAGGGGTGGCGCGTCTTGGCCCTGGCCCGCCGCAGCGGTCGCAAGCTGCCCGGCGTGCGCTGGATCCAGGCCGACCTGCGCTCCGCCACGGACCTCAACCGAGCGCTGGCCGACGAAATGCCCGAGCAGGTCTTCTTCACGGCGTGGTCCCGTCAGGCCACCGAGGAGCTCAATATCGAGGTCAATGCCGGCATGGTGCGCGACCTCCTCGCTGCGCTCGCCCACGCGCCGGTGCGTCACGTTGCCCTGGTAACCGGTCTCAAGCACTACCTCGGCCCGTTCGAGGCTTACGGGCAGGGCGACATGCCCGACACCCCGTTCAGCGAAGACGTACCGCGACTCGACGTGGCGAACTTCTACTACGCGCAGGAGGACGAGTTGTTCGCGGCATCCACTCGCCAGGGATTCACCTGGTCGGTGCACCGCTCGCACACCGTGATCGGCCACGCGGTCGGCAACCTCATGAACATGGGCCTGACGCTCTCCGCCCAGGCCGCCCTGTGCAAGCACCTGCATATCCCGTTCGTGTTCCCCGGCAGCGCGACCCAGTGGAACGGCGTCACCGACATGACGGATGCGACGATCCTCGCCGAGCAGATGGTCTGGGCAGCGACAACAGATGCCGGCGTCAACGAGGCTTTCAATGTGGTCAACGGTGATGTCTTTCGTTGGCGTGCGATGTGGCCGAAGATCGCCGCCTACTTCGGGGTCGAGCCGGAAGGATTTGTCGACGAGCCGCGCCCACTTGAGGTTCAGATGGCCGGCCTGGAACCGGTCTGGGCTGAACTTGCCGCCCAACACGGCCTTGTCGAATCGGATCTTGGGCGCATCGCATCGTGGTGGCACACCGACGCCGACCTGGGCCGCAACATCGAAGTCTTCACCGATATCACCAAGAGTCGTCTTGCGGGTTTCACCCCGCACCACCGCACGATCGACTCCTTCACATCGCTCTTCGACCGGTACCGCGCCGAGAAGCTCATCCCGCAAGCCGACGTCTGAGTGCCAACGCTCGCCTGCTGCGCAGGCAAGCTGGGGCAACTCCACCGGACGTACAAAAAAACCGGCGTGGCCAAGGGCCACGCCGGTTTTGCGCCGAATCAGACCTTAATCTGATCTGGACTTCTCTGTTGCGGGGGCAGGATTTGAACCTACGACCTCTGGGTTATGAGCCCAGCGAGCTACCGAACTGCTCCACCCCGCGCTACAAGTACAAATTTAGCACACCCTCAAAGCACGGCCGACCACTTTGGAGTTATATCGCAAATTGGTGCCGAGAATTGAACCTCTACAGGTATCAAACACCATGGGCATAACCCAGACAAGCCCCCACCCGAGACGGGTGGGGGCTTGTCTGGGTCGTGCGGGCGGAGTTACTCGCCGAGGAGGGCGAGCATGCTCGCGATCGTCTCTTCCAGCTTGGCGTCTGCCGTGCCGTAGTCGGCGAAGTTTCCGGCGGCCAGGGCCGCCGCCTTTTCAGCGAGCGCCGTCTTGGCGACGGCGAGCAGAGCCTTGAGCTCAGCATCCGTCGTGGCGTCTCCCGTCGAACCGGTCGGCACATCCGTGCTGCCCGTGGTGGGGTCGGTCGATGGTTCGCCGCCGTTGTTCGTCGTGGCGTCATCTGGCACGCCCGTATCACCGGCCGTCGCCCCCGAGTCGCCGCCGAATAGTACGTCGAGTGCACCGTCGAGGGTGTCCTCGAACGCGATCTGGTCGCCGAAGGCCACGAGCACCTTTTGCAGCAGCGGATAGCTGGTCTCACCAGTGGACTTCACGTAGACCGGCTGCACGTAGAGCAGGCCACCACCGACCGGGAGGGTCAGCAGGTTGCCGTTGAGCACGGTCGAGGATCCCTGCCGCAGCAGGTTGAGTTCGGTCGAGACGGTGGGGTCGGCGTTGAAGACGTTCTGCACCTGGCCGGGGCCGGGAACGGTGCCGTCCTTGGGCAGGTTGAGCAGTCTGAGCTGACCGTAGCCATCCGCTCGCACGCCGTCTTCGGCCCCGGCATCGGCGTCCACGGCGAGGTAGCCGTAGAGCACGTTACGGCTGGATTCACCGGTGGCTTCGGGCTGGAACGTCGAGTACAGCGAGAACGACGGTTTGTCGGATCCGGGAACCTGCATGGTGAGGTAGTACGGCGGCTGCAGAGTGGGGTTGGTCGGCGGGGAGTCCGGGTCATTCGGTGAGATCCAGGCGTCGTCCTTGGAGTAAAACGACCCAGGGTCGGTCACGTGATACTGACCGAGAATGGCGCGCTGCACCTTGAACATGTCGGCCGGGTAGCGCACGTGGCTCATCAGATCGCCGCTCATGTCGCTCATGGGCTTGAGCGTCGAGGGGAAGATTTTCTGCCAGGTCTGCAGCAGCGGTTCTTCGTCGTCCCAGGCATAGAGCGTAACCTCACCGCTGTAGGCGTCGACAGTGGCCTTGACCGAGTTGCGCATGTAGTTGATGCTGTCGAGAGCGTACGGCTGCGGCGGGGTCTGCGTGTCGGCGATGGCCTCACTCAGGCTCACCGGCGACGAGTACGGGTAGTTCGCCGAAGTCGTGTACCCGTCCACGATCCACTTCACTCGACCATCGACGACAGAGGGGTAGGCGTCGGAGTCGATCGTCAGGTACGGCGCAACTTTTTGCACGCGAGTGACCGGGTCACGATCGTAGAGAATCTCCGACTGGTCGTTGACCGACGAGGCCAGGAAGATCTGCTCGGACTGGAACTTCAGCGCATAGATGAGTTTTTTGAACGCGTTGTCGAGTTTCGGTCCGCCGTCGCCGGAGAAGGTCGTGTAGGTCTGGCCGGCCCCCTCTTCGCCCGACGGATAGTCGAGTTCGATCGGGTCAGCACCATCTTCGTCACCCACGATGGAGTACTCGGGCGAGGTCTCACCGAAGTAGATGCGCGGTTCGTACTTACCGAGGGCACCACTCGTGGGGATGCCCGATTCGAGGAACACCGGCTGCCCGTCGACCGAGCGCTGGTTGCCGTAGGCGGCCACCACGCCATAGCCGTGGGTGTAGACGGTCTTCGAGTTGACCCAGGTGTTACCGGTATTCAAACCATCGATGTTGAGGTCGCGCACGGCAACGACGGTATCCTGAGACACCCCATCGATCATGTATCGGTCGACGTTGAGGTTGTCGGGAAACTGGTAGTACTGACGGAACTGCTCCAGCTGGCGGAAGGAGTCGCTGACCAGGGCCGGGTCGAGAATGCGAATGTTCGCGGTCGTCGCGGCGTCCGCGCGGAGGGCACCCGGTTCTGCCGTGGTCTTCGCGTTGTAGGGGATCTCCTCGATGTCGGCGACGTCATAAGCATCCCGGGTGAGATCAATATTCCGTTCGATATATTGAGCTTCAAGCGCCTTGGCGTTCGGCTCCACCTGGAACCGCTCCACGACCCACGGGTAGAGCGAGCCGATCAGCAGGCTCGAGACGATTAGCAGGGCGGTGCCGATGACCGGCAGGCGCCAGCGGCCGATGATGGCCGTGAGGATGAAGAGCAGAGCGACGACGGCGGCGATTCCGGCAAGGATAGCCCGGCCGGGAATGGTGGCGTTCACATCGGTGTAGCCGGCGCCGGTGATGAGGGAACCCTGGTTGGTCAGGGTGGAGTACTGGTCGAACCAGATGCTCACGGCCTGCAGCAACAGGTACAGTGCCGCGGTGACGGCGATCTGCACGCGCGCAGCTTTGGAGATGAGTACCTCACGGCCGGACACCCGGATGGAACCGTACAGGTAGCTCGTCGCAACAGCGACGAGCGCCGCGATGAGTACCACAGCGGATGCGAAGGCGAGCACGGCCTGGTAGAACGGCAGGTCCATCAAGTAGAAGGAGATGTCCAGGTTGAACTGGGGGTCAACGCGCCCGGTCTCGGTGCGGTTGAGCCACATGAGCACGGTCTGCCAGCGGGTGGCGGCAGCGACACCGGCGAAGAGGCCGAGGAGAGCGGGGATACCGTACATCGCCAGGCGGCGCAGCGGCTCGATGACCTGCTGGTAGCGATCGAGCTGCGAGTTGAGCTTTGCGTAGACCGGGCGCAGGCGATAGGCCAGCTGAATGCTCACCCAGACCGGCACAGCCATGGCGACGAACCCGATCAGAAAAAGCAGGGTTCCCGCGATCCACTGGGTGGTCAGCACGCTCAGGAACCCGAGTTGGTCGAACCACAGCACATCGGTATACAGACCGGCGAAGATAAAGAACAGGATCACCAACCCCGCGATAATCGCTGCGGTGATTGCTAGCGGGGCTCGGCCGCGCCGGGGGGCGTTGTCGGCTGCTGATGAACTCACGTATTGGCCTCTTGCGCTCAGTCATTAGGTACAGGGCGATCACTAAAGAACGCTGTGATCAGGGTCAACCTCCATCTTACTTAGGCGCTCCTGAGAGAGTCATCATTGCGAGCTTTTCGCTGTGCTACCCGGCCGGGCAGCTCGGCAGGGCGCTCGTATCGGCGCCGGTTTTGATTGCGTCGAGGACGGTGAGCGCCTCGTCGAGGGTTGCGACGGAGAAGACCGTCAGGCCGTCGGGGATATTGCCGGTCACCTCATCGCAGTTGTCGGCGGGGGCGAGAAACCAGGTTGCGTCGTTCTCAACCGCACCAAAGAGCTTCTGTTGAATGCCGCCGATCGGGCCGATCGCGCCGGATTGGTCGATCGTTCCGGTGCCGGCCACGTTCTCGCCGCCTTGCAGTTCTCCCGGGGTGAGCTTGTCGATGATGCCCAGCGCGAACATCATGCCGGCGCTCGGCCCGCCGACCTTGTCGAGCTGGATCTGCACGTCGAAGGGAAAATCGTAGGCGACCGTCACATTGACCCCGGCCACGATCGTGCCATCGTTGTCGATCGGGGTGACCTCGACGGTCTGGGCGGCCCCGCCCCGCACGATGTCGAGACGCGCCGCCGTCTCGGCGCCGTTGGTCTGCAGTGCGGCACGCAGCTCGGCGACGTTGGCCACCGATGTCCCGTTCACAGCGGAGATCTGGTCCTCGGGTTCGATCACTCCCTTGGCCGGGGAGCCGTCGGGCAGGCTGACCACCGAAACCGTCGTGGGGTAGTCGTAGCCGAGGTGAGTGAGTGCGGCAGCGATGGCATCCTGTTGGGAGTTGATCATGTCGGCGCTGGCCCTGGCGTCCCGCTGTTCGGTGCTGACGTTCGCGGGGAAAACCTGGTCGATGGGCAGAACGGCCTCACTCGGGTCGAGCCAGGCTCTGGCGACGCTGAGCCAGCTTGGGCGGTTCTCCCTGTTGCCGAGCAGGGACACGGTGAGCAGGTCGAGCCTGCCGCCGGTCGGGTAGGTCGTCTCATCGGGAATGGTGATGAGCGCGGTTTCGACGTCGTCGGCGTCGGTGGCGGAGCCGAGGGTGTTGTAGACCGGGCCCGGCTGCTCGATGACGTACGGGGCCGGCATGATGCCGAGGATCACACCGGCGACCAGAGCGATCAACAGTGCCGTCCAGCCGATCGATGGGCGACCACGCCGTGCACCCTGAGATGCCGGTGAGTCATCGGTGAAGAGAGCCACCGTGCTCCTTCCGTGTTGAGGTTTCTGGCCGTGTTCGCGACGGGCGCACAGCAAGCCCTTCAGCCTAGGATATTTCCCAGCCCCGGGCGGGCTACTCGCACTAGCGTAGAAGTATGCAACTGAGAGGGGCCTGAAGTGGCCGAAGACTCCTTACCCCCGAAGGATCAGAACCCGGGCGAGCCCGGAGATAACAACCCCGGCGATGAGTTCCGGGACATGCTGCGCGACATTCTGAGCGGCAAGAGCGGCATCGACCCGAGCCAGCTTGCCGGTGCTGCCGGTCTGCCCAATGACCCGGCCAGCGTCGCCGCCCTCATGCAACAACTGCAGGGCGCCATGAACGCACAGGGCACCGGAGTGGACTGGCAGATTGCGCTCACCCAGGGTCAGCAGCGAGCGGCCAACGGGCAGCTCCCGGCGACCGATGAGCAGCAGACGCAGCTGCGTCAGGCCTTCCACATCGCAGCACTCTGGCTCGATGACGTCATCACCGTGGCCGAACTCACCGTCGAACCACGCCTGATGACCCGTCGGGAGTGGGTCACCGCCACGATGCCGCTGTGGACCCAACTCGCCGAACCCGTCGCGACGAGCATCTCCGATTCCCTCACCCGGGTGTTCGCCGAGCAGGTGCCCGAAGAGATGCAGGGCATGGTGGCCAATGCGAGCCAGCTCGTGCGCAGCATCGGCGGCACTCTGTTTGCCATGCAGCTCGGCCAGGTCGTCGGCCAGCTGGCCAGCGAGGTCGTCAGCGGCGGCGACGTCGGCATTCCGCTGCTCGGCGAGCAACAGGCCGCTCTGCTCCCTCAGAATGTCGCTGATTTCGGCGCCGGCCTCGACGTTCCCGCCGACCAGGTGCAGATCTATCTCGCCGTGCGTGAGATCGCACACGCTCGTCTGTTTCGGCATGCCCGCTGGTTGCGCCTGCACCTGACCAGCGCGGTCACCGCCTACGCGCGCGGCATCAGCATCGACTCCAGCCGGCTGGAAGAGCTGGCCGGCAGCTTCGACCCGTCCAACCCCGAAGACCTGCGGCAAGCCATGGTCGACGGTTCACTCATCCAGCAGAAATCCGAATCGCAGATTTCGGCCCTGTCCAGGCTCGAGACCATGCTCGCCCTGGTTGAGGGCTGGGTCGACGTCGTCACCGCGCGTGCCACCGTCCGACTGCCCAAAGCGGATGCCATCGCTGAGACGGTCAAGCGCCGCCGGGCCTCTGGTGGGCCGGCCGAATCGGCTTTTGCGACGCTCGTCGGACTCGAACTGCGTCCACGACGCCTGCGCGAGGCCGCAGCCATGTGGCAGGCCGTGACGGATGCCGTGGGTAACGAAGCGCGCGACGCGCTCTGGTCGCACCCCGACCTGCTGCCGACATCGGAGGACATCGACGATCCCCAGCGGTTGATCGCCCGTCTCATGAGCGTGGCTCGCGGCGAACCCGAGGTGCTCGATGACGTCGACCAGGCGCTCGAGGACCTGCTGCGCGACGACGGAGCCGAGCGTCCGCACGAGGAATAGGTTTCGTCCTACCCCGCAACGAGGGCCGCAACGTTGCGGCAACCTTTGCTGATCTACCGTCGTGCAACGGACGAAATGTCCCAAACGAAGGAGTTTGGCAATGACAATAACCGAGAGCACCACGAGCACGTCGACCCGAGTGCCGACGACCATGCACGCGGCCGTCGTGCGCGAGTTCGGCCAGCACCTCACCATTGATGAGGTTGCCGTACCAACACCCGGCCCCGGCCAGGCCCTGGTGAAACTAATCAGCAGCGGTGTCTGCCACACCGACCTGCACGCTGTGGAGGGTGACTGGCCGGTGAAGCCGAGCCCGCCGTTCATTCCCGGCCACGAAGGTGTCGGCGAAATCGTTGCCCTCGGCGCGGGCGTCGACGACCTCGCCATCGGCGACCTCGTCGGCAACGCCTGGCTGTGGAGCGCCTGCGGCAGCTGCCAGTACTGCCGCACCGGCTGGGAAACCCTGTGCGAAGCCCAACAGAACGGCGGCTACAGCGTCGACGGTTCGTTCGGGCAGTACATGCTCGTCGATTCCCGCTTCGCTGTGCGCATTCCCCACGGCGCCGACCCGGTGGAGATCGCCCCGGTGCTGTGCGCCGGCGTCACCGTGTACAAGGGCCTCAAGATGACCGAGGCGCGTCCCGGCCAGTGGGTGGTCATCTCCGGTATCGGTGGCCTCGGTCACATCGCCGTGCAATACGCCAAGGCGATGGGCCTGCGCGTTGCGGCCGTCGACATCGCCGACGACAAGCTCGCCCTCGCTCGTAAGCACGGTGCCGAAATCGTGGTCAACGCGCGCGACGAAGACCCCGTCGCGGCCATTCAGAAAGCAACCGGCGGTGTGCACGGCGTGCTCGTGACCGCGGTACACCCGGCAGCTTTCGGCCAAGCCATCGGCATGACCCGGCGTGGCGGCACCATCGTCTTCAACGGCCTGCCGCCGGGAGACTTCCCCGCTCCGATCTTCGACATCGTGCTCAAGGGCCTCACCATTCGCGGCTCCATCGTGGGCACCCGTCAGGACATGGAAGAAGCCCTGCAGTTCTACGCCCGCGGACAGATTCACCCCACGGTCTCCGAACGCCGCATCGAGGAGGTCAACGAGGTGCTCGACGAGATGAAGCGCGGCAAGATCGACGGTCGCGTGGTCATCCGCTACTAGCGACCACTCATCGAGGTGCGGGCCGCGTGAACACTGAATCCCAATATTCGATGTGAGCGCGCCCGCACCCTCTTTGTGGCACAAACTCGCCTGTGGAGAACCGATTATGCGCGCGACAAGTGCGTCATCATGTCGGCATGGCCCTTCGACTGAATCCTCGATACCCACTGGTGTGGCGCACACCGAATTGCGTACAGCTGGGCGTGGACGAGGCTGTCGTGACCATCGGCGGGTTGACCGTCGCCCACGAGGCCGTACTGTCAGCCCTCGCCGCGGGCGTGCATCGATCGGGCGCGATGCTGCTCGGAACGCTGGCCGGGGCATCCGCTGCCGAGGTTACGCACCTGCTCGAGCTGCTCGAACCGGTTTTGATCTACGTTGCCGACGACGCGGAGACGCCGGTCACCCCGCCGGCGCGCACCGTGCTCGTGGACGGCGTCGGACCCACCGCACTGCGTGTACGGAGCCTGCTCGCCAACCTCGGCATCGAGGAGCCGCCACCGGGCCAGGACCCCGAGCTGGCCGTGCTGATCGGCCAGTATGTCTTCTCCCCCGAGCGTCACGGGCGCTGGTTGCGCCGCGACATTCCGCACCTTCCGGTGGTGTTCAGCGACAGCGCCGTGCGGGTCGGACCGCTCGTCGAACCGGG
This sequence comes from Cryobacterium luteum, assembly GCF_900110125.1. Lineage (GTDB taxonomy): Bacteria > Actinomycetota > Actinomycetes > Actinomycetales > Microbacteriaceae > Cryobacterium > Cryobacterium luteum. The sequence goes on along the minus strand of NZ_FOCN01000004.1, from coordinate 126,533 downwards.
CCTCGGTCCCTGCCTGACCTGCCTCGAACTCGCACACGTCGACGACGATCCGGCCTGGCCGGCGATGGCCTGCCAACTCGCGCCACGGCAAGCCCCGAGTGAAACCGCGCGGCTGAGCTTTGAAGTCGCCGCCCGGGTGGCCGGGCTCGTACAGGATCGGCTGGAAACCGGCCGATCCACTGTGTTCGCCCGGTCGCTGCGTCTGAACGCCGTGACCGCGAAGGTCACCTGGTCTGCCCACCGGCACCACGAACGGTGCGGCTGCCAAGCTCTTCCAGAAAGCGGGACCGTACCCGCGCTGCGCGAGCCTGCGGGCCCGACGACGACCAGCTCAGCGCGAGTCGTCGTCGGGCCCGAGTGATGCCGACGTAGAGCAACCGGCGTTCCTCGTCGACCTGCTCGAACGTGCTCGCGTAGCTGATCGGCACGAGACCCTCGCTGAGTCCGACCACGAACACGACGTCCCATTCGAGACCCTTGGCCGAGTGCATGGTGGCCAGGGTCACCGCAGACACCGTCGGTTCGTGCTGGCCGGCCTGCCGTTCCATCAGCTCATCGGTGAACTGCCGAAAGGTGGTACCGGGGGCGGCCTGGTCGACCAGGCCCATTAGGGCGTTGAGTGATTCCCACCGGGACTGCACCGCCCCGCGGGTCTCCGGCGCAGTCTGGCTCCAGCCGAGGGAACGCAGCACGTCGCTGACCGATTTGAACAGCGGTTCCCCGATGATGGAAACGGATGCCGCGCGCAGGCTCATCACGGCCTGCTTCACCTCGGGCAGGTCGAAGAACCGTTTGGCCCCGCGAATCTGGTAGCTCACCCCCACCTCGGTCAGCGCCGTTTCGAGCAGCGCCGCCTGCACGTTGACCCGGAACAACACGGCCACGTCTTCGGGTTTCGTGCCGGTGTCGATGAGCTGCAGAATCTGCTCGGCGACGCCACGGGCCTCGGCCATATCGGAGGCATACCCGCGCACCGTCGGATCGGCACCGGTGCGGGTTTGCGCGGCGTGCAGGGTGAGGGCGCCGGAACGGCCGCGCATGAGCTGGTTCGCCGTGGCGACGATCGGCGCGGTCGACCGGTAGTTCTGCTCGAGCCGCACGACCGTGGCGTCTTCGTAGTGCTTGGGAAAATCGAGAAGATAATCGCTGCGGGCGCCGGCGAAGGAGTAGATGGTCTGGCTGGCGTCGCCGACGACGCACAGGTCGCGGCGATCACCGAGCCAGAGCGCGAGCAGGTCGTGCTGCAGCGGCGAAACGTCCTGGTATTCGTCGACAACGAAGAACCGGTACTGCTCGCGCACCTGCAGGGCCACCGACGGTTCGGCTTCGATCATGCCGGCCATGGCGAGCAGTACGTCTTCGAAGTCGATTTGTTTGCGTTCGTCTTTGAGCTTCTCGTAGGTCTGTTGCAGAGCCACGACCTGGTCGATATCGAGCCGGCCCGGCAGGCTGCGGCGGGAGCTGCCGGCCGCGTACTGCTCGATGCTCAGGCCGCTGGTTTTGCGCCATTCCACCTCGGCGGCGAGGTCGCGCAGGGTGGCCGTATCGATTTTGAGGTGCAGGGCCTCGGCGGCATGGCCGAGAATGCGGCCCTTGCCGTCGAGAATGCGCGGCGCCTGGCCGCCGACGACGTGCGGCCAGAAGTAGTTCAGCTGCGACAGCGCGGCGGCGTGAAAGGTGCGGGCCGCCACTCCACCGGCACCGAGCTGACGCAGCCGACCGCGCAATTCGGCGGCTGAACGGCTGGTGAAGGTGAGCGCCATGACCCGGTTGGGGGCGTAGGCACCGGTCAGCACACCGAGCGCGATGCGGTGGGTGATGGCGCGGGTCTTGCCGGTGCCGGCGCCGGCGAGCATGCACACCGGGCCGATGAGCGCCTCAGCCGCTATGCGCTGTTGTTCGTCGAGGCCGTTCAGCAACGAATCGGTGGTGACCTGGACGGGCACCGTCACGGACGGATCAATTCGGGTGCGGCCGAAAGTGGAGCGCCGAGCCAGCGTTCGATCATGGCGTGCGCGATGGAGGACGGGCCGGGCAGCAGCATCCACTCGCCGGCCTCGCTCAGTTCCTGACGGCTGAACCAGCGCAGCGCCAGAATCTCCGCACCGTCCGGCAGCAGGTCATGAGCCTGCTGGTCGTCGGCGAGTCGGGCGGTGAAGCCGCACATGACCGAGGCTGGGAATGGCCACGGCTGCGATCCGACGTAGACCGGATCGGTGACTCGGAGGCCGGATTCCTCGAACATTTCGCGGATCACGGCCGCTTCCAGTGCCTCGCCGGGTTCGACGAAGCCGGCGAGCAGCGAATAGCGGTTGTTCTCCCACATGGCGTTGGAGCCGAGCAGGATACGGTCGTCGGCGTCGGTGATGAGCACGATCACGGCGGGGTCGGTGCGCGGAAAAACCTGGCTGTTATCGACGGGGCAGCGACGCACCCAGCCACCCTCTTCGACCGTGGTGGCGGCACCGCAGCGCGGGCAGTGCCCGTGCGAGGCGTGCCAGTTGAGCACCCCCAGGGCTTCGGTGAACAGACCGGCGTCCCGGTCGCCGAGCACGGTCGCGACCGTGCGCAGGCCCACCCAGCGGTCCTCGTCGGGTTCGAGCCGCACGGCGGCGTCGTCATCCAGGTTCACGGCGACGATGCGGGTGCCGAATTCTTCGGGCAGATTCGTGGGCAGCGACCGGCCGAGGTAGACGCGCAGGCCGACGTTCTGTGGGCTCATCAACAGGCCCATCGGTGGCAGCAGGGCCAGGCGCGGCCCCGTGCCGGGATCGTGCGGCGCGAGCAGCATTTTGCCGTGCCAGACCGGAAGAACGCGGGTGGAATCATCCGCCCAGAGCTGATCGAACAGCTCCGGCAGGCCGCGACTCAGATGGTCGCGGTCGACCGCCTGGCGAGACAGCGGCAACCCCGTCGTGAAAGTGAACGACATGGTTTATCTCCGAGCTCTGCGAGAACGTATACGTGTGTAGGGAGGCGTGGCGTGGCGAATAACCACCAGACCGCAAGTCGATCTAACCTAGTAGGCATGGCCAGAACTCAACTCACTCTAGCCGCGTTAGCCACCTCCGCTGTTCCGGGGCTCGACGTGGCCTACGCCCGTAAGCACAGTGCCGGCGCGCACGGATTGTTCGACTCGGCGCTCGTCATCGACAAGGCCGGGCGGGCGCTGATCATTCGCGTTCCCACGAGCCAGTCGGCCGAAACCGAGCAGTCCGCCGATCTCGTGGCGTTGCGCGCGCTCACCACCGGCAATCGCAGCCGGCTGCCGTTCGACGTGCCGGAATATGTCGGCCAAACACCGATTCAGGGCACGCGCGCGGTCGTGTACGAGCTGCTCGCCGGTGACAGTTTCGATGCGGATGCCCTCACCGGGCACGAGGGCGTCTCCGGGTCGATCGGGCGGGCCATCGCCGCGATCCACTCCCTGCCGAGCGCTTTCATCGGCACCGCCGGGCTGCCCCAGCAGAGCGCCGAACAGTGCCGCAAAGACGCGATCGATCTGATCGACCGGGCCGCCAACACCGGCTACCTGCCCGCCGCGCTGCTGCGCCGCTGGGAACAGGCCACCGACGACGAGGCACTCTGGCAATTCGCCCCGGCCGTGGTGCACGGGTCGATGTCAGCCGATTCCATTCTGATCACCGACGATGCCGTCTCGGGCATTCTCGGCTGGTCCGGCCTGGCCGTCGGTGACCCGGCCCGCGACCTGCACTGGCTGCTCGCCGCGCGCGGCGATGCCGCCGAACTCGCCCTCGACGCCTACTCGAACGCCCGCCAGGGCAGCGATACCCACATCACCCAGCGCGCCATGCTCTACGCCGAGCTGGAACTGGCTCGATGGTTGCTGCACGGCGTCAGCAGCCACGATCAGACCATCGTCGATGACGCCGTCGCCATGCTCGATGGTCTCGTCGACACGGTGCACAGCCACACCCAGCAGCCGCTCTCCCCCGAAACCGGTCCGATCATGAGCGTGGGCGACGTGGAGAACATGCTCGACCACATGCCGCGCGCCGCTCGCGATTACGACCAGCATGCGGCGATGCACACCGACAGCTACAACTTCTCCGGGCTCACCATCGATTCCGAGTCGGAATCGGATGTCGATTCCGATTCTGACTCCCCGCGTTCCGGACGTATCGCGCCGGACCAGGCGGCGAGCAGGTCGGCCTCAGAGTAGAGCCGTTCGGGCGCGATGATGGTGTCGTCGGCGACGAAGTAGAACACGGCGTCGACGAGGCTCGGATCGATGCCCTTGAAACGGGCATAGGCCAGCCGGTAGAGCGCGAGCTGGGTCTGTTTGAGCTCGAGGTCGGCGGCATTCTTGGGTGCCCGCCCGGTCTTCCAGTCGACCACCTGGTACCCAGTTTCGGTGCGATAGACAGCGTCGAGCTTGCAGACGAAAACCTGGTCAGCGAGCACATGGTGAATTTCAATCTCAACGTCGACCGGCCGGCGCTCGGCCCACTCTGAACGTTCGAAGGTGGCCTGGAGCACTGCGAACTGTTCCTGCTCCGGCACGTCGAGGTCACTCAGCGTGCCGGTGCCGCCGGCATATCCGTCGTCATCTCCGAAGTCCAGTTCGTTCAATTGGGCGTCGATGCGGTCGGTGCCGGTAGCACCGCCGGCCCGACGCTCCACCCAGGAGTGGAACAGAGTGCCCAGCCGGGTGGCCCGATAGGGGCGCTGCGGCATGGGGCGCCGAAGTTCGGCGGCGACGCCGGCCGGGTCGTCGACGTAGTCCTTGAACCGGGAGGCCGGGATGCGGGTGGGCACGGGGGCAGCCCCGCCACCGGCCAGCCGCAGGGCCCTCTCCTCGAGCAGCAGGGTAACCGCGTGGGACCAGCGGGTGGGGGCATCCGCTTCGCTGGTGCGCACCCGGGTCGCGGCGGCTTGCACCAGCCCGCGGCGCGTACCGAGCGGGTCGAACGGCCACAGTTCGGTGCCGTCGCCGGCAGACTCGGGTTTGTCGGCTTCGGCGCTCGTGTCGGGCACGGCGGTGATCAGCCCCGCCTCGCCGAGTTCGGTGAGGTAACGACTGGGTTTTCGCACGGTCGATCCGGGGCCCCAGAACGAGCCGGTCAGCAAGAGTTGCTGCTTGGCGCGGGTGGTGGCCACGTAGATGAGGCGACGTTCTTCGTCATCGTGGCGCGTCGCCAGGTCAGCCTTGTACGTTTGGAAGGCCAGGTCGTAGTCGAGCTGCGTGTCGTGCCCGGATACCTCGAGTTTTGGCAGCTCGGAGCGGTCGCCGCGAAACGCGTAGGGCAGTTCGCCGAAACGCAGCCAGCCGCTCGTATCGCGGGAGGCCGCCGGCAGGCTCTTCTCCTCGAGGTTGGGAATGGCGACGAAATCCCATTCGAGGCCCTTGGCTCCGTGAATGGTGAGTAGCTGCACGGTGCCCTGTTCGGAAAGTTCGGCGCGCGGGCCGAGGTCGTCCTGCAGCTCAGCCCGCCTCAGCCAGCGCAGAAAGCTCGCCAGTGTGCCCTGCTCGTCGCTGTCGAGAAAGGCAGAGACCGTATCGTGGAAGGAGTACAGGTTGGCGAGGCCCAGATCGTTGGCCTCGTTCGCGATCAGTTCGATGTCGAGCCGAAATTCCTGCTCGATCAGGCGCACAAAGTCGAGCAGGGGCAGGCCGGCACGGGAGCGCAGCCAGGCCAGCTGTCGCCCGGCCGACTGCACGCGAGCACGCCCGAGCTCGCTGAACCCGGCAAACTGACTGTGGGATTCGGGCGCCGTTCCGAGAAAATCGAGCGCGTCGACGAGGGAGCTGGTCTCATCACCGGCAACGGATGCCCGCAGTTTTCCCCGCAGGTCGGCCGAGATGGCTTTTTGCGCCCAGTCATGGGTAGCCAGCCAGCTGGCCACCCCGGCGAGCGCCTGCAGGTCGCGCGCGCCGACCCGGTAGCGCGCTCCGCTGAGCAGGCGCACGAGTTCACTGCCGGCGGCGGGATCGTGCACCACCCGCAGCACGCTCACGACGTCGGCGACCTCCGGTGTCGACAGCAACCCGCCGAGACCGAGCACATGGGCGCGTACGCCGTGTGCCCGCAAAACCTCGGCGAAGTAGTCCATCTCACGCCGGGCGCGAAACAGCATGGCGCCACTGCGCTCAACCTGAGCGTGCTCACCGCCCAGCCGGGCCGCGAACCAGTCGGCGACGGCGCCGGCCTCCTCGGCGATGGTTTGCGCCATGAACGCGTTCACCGCACCGGGCCGGGTTTGGGCCGGAACCTTCAGGGTTTCGACCTGGATTCCCCCCGGTTTGGCGCGCAGCGCCGCGCTCAGCGGAGCGACCAGGGCGTTGGCGGCGTCGAGCACGCTCGCGGGGTTTCGCCAGGTGAACGACAATGACATGGTCGGGGCTGCGACTACAGGGCCGAATTGGCCGGTAGTGAAGTCACGCGCGAAGCCGAGCAAGTTTGCGGAGCTGGCACCGCGCCATCCGTAAATGGACTGGTGCGGATCGCCGACAGCCATGACCGGGTGGTCCCGGAACAGGGTGTGCAGCAGTTCGGTCTGCAGTACCGAGGTGTCCTGATACTCGTCGAGGAGCACGACCCGGTACGCGTCGCGGTAGCGGCCGACCACCGCATCGACCTTCTGGCATACCTGCAGCGCCAGCGCCACCTGGTCGGAGAATTCGATCAGGCCGAGCCGGCGTTTCTCGCTGCTGTAGCGGGCGGCGAGCTCGGCGAGCACCGGCAGCGGTGCGACCGCTGCGACGGAATCCAGCACCGAATCGTAGGGCTTCTTCTTGCGCGGGTTGCCGTAGGGCAGGTTGGGCAGGTAGACGAAACTGTCGGCCAGGGCCGTCAGATCGTGCGGGGCGCCCGGTGCGCCGCTCTGCCAGGCCGGCGGGTTCTCGGCGAGGGAACGGCTGAGCTGCAGCACGGCGTCGGTGACGAGGTCGACGCTCTTGCCGAACGGCACCAGCCGGCCGTCACCGTGGTCGATGACAACGCGCCGGGCGAGCAGCCAGGCGCTCGTGTCGCTCAGCAGCACCGACTCGGGTTCCCGACCGAGCAGCAGGGCATTGTCGGTGAACAGCCGACTGGCGAAGGAGTTGTAGGTGGAGACGCTCGGGGTGTTGAACAGGTCGGAGCCGGCGGTGCCGTCGTCGTCGGAGTCAGCGCCGGAATGGATGGTGACCGGCATGAGGCCGGCCGCGTCGAGATCGGTGATCCGCCTGTTGATGCGGTCGCTCAGTTCGCCGGCGGCCTTGCGCGTGAAGGTGAGTCCGAGAATCTGGTCGGGGCGGGCGTGACCATTGGCGAGGAGCCAGAGCACCCGGTTAGCCATGGTCTCGGTCTTGCCGCTACCGGCGCCGGCCACGACGAGGGTGGGCGTGAGCGGTGCCTCGATCACCGCCTGCTGCTCAGTGGTAGGCGGTGGCAGTTCGAGCTTCGCGGCAATGTCGAGGGCGGAAACCCGCGTGGAAGTGGTGACAAGACTCATGAGCTGACCTGCTTGATGACGTGGATTTTGCAGGACCCGTGGCTGCGCGGGTCGAGGCAGTGCGAGGTGATCTCGGCGATGAAAGTAGCGCCGCCCATGCCGGCGGCGTCAACACCGACCCGGGTGCGAAAAGCATCGAGCTGTTCGGGGGTGAATGCGGGCTGGGTGGGATTGCGGTAGTTCTGTTTGACCGTGCCGGAGGAGACGATGACGAGGCGGGCACCGGCCAGGGCCATGTCCCCGGGGAGGCCGTCGATGGCCCCCTCCTGAAAAGCCAGCTGGTAGGCGCCGAGTTGCGGATGCTCAGCGACGCCGCTGTCACTGATCGCGTCACCCTTGCCGGTTTTCAGGTCGACGATGACAGCGCGTCCGTCGAATTGGCGTTCAACGCGGTCGATCGTGCCCGAAAGCACGGCACCGCTCACCTCGAGTTCAAACCTGCCCTCGGCGCTCAGCAGCTCTCCGCCGCCGTGTTCAAAATCAAGCAGGTACGAAGCGAGTCGATCGGTGAGCGCCCGGGCGGCGGCTTTCTGTACCCGCGACTGCCAGTCGGCGTCGAAGTCGAGTTCGTTCCAGCGGTTTTCCACCCCCTGCCAGAGCGCTTCGGGCCGGCGGTCGGTCGCGTCTTCCATCACCTTGTGAATGATCGTGCCGAGGTTCGCGGCGGTGTTCGAGCTGCCGCCCCCGACCTGGCCGATCAGCCAGTGCAGCGGGCAGGTCTCGAAGGCGGCCATGCGCGACGGCGACACGCGCACCGGCTGGTCGCCGGCCTCCGGGTCGTTGAGTGGGCGCACGGTGCTCGGCTCGGCCAAACCGTACCACTCGTCGGGCGCGGCGCCCGGCACGCTGTCGCGGGCCAGGCGGGCCAGCGTGGCCGCGGCATCCGCTGCCCGGGAGCTGGTCTCGGAATCGGTGCGGGCCGGCGAGCGGATGGCGCGGGTCAAGTCGCGGCGCAGCCGCCCGGCCAGACCGCGCAGCGACAGGGGGTAACGAGCGAGGTCGTCGATGTCGCGCTCAGGTTCGGGTTGCGGCAGCAAGCGCAGGAACACGGACGGTTCGTTCTCTTCATTGCTGACGGCGGTGACGAGTAGTTCGGTCGTCGCGCGGCTGGCCGCCTGGGCGAACATGCGCAGTTCGTCATGGAGTACCGCGGTGCGGGCATCAGCGGCGGCGGGCTGACCGGGGGCGACCTGACCGGAGGCGAGCTGGGCGAGGTCGCCCGCGCCGAGCAGGGAGCCACGGATGCGCAGGTCGGGCCAGACGTTGGCCTGCACGCCGGCCAGAACGACCACGTCGAAATCGCGCCCGATGGTGCCGCTCGGGGTGGAGACGGTCACGGCCGCGCCGAGGGCTCGCGGCGCGAGGGTGTCTTCGGGTACATCGGTGTCGACGAGGTGTTCCAGAAACAGCACCGGCGGGGCCGATGGGGTGCGTTCAACGTAGCGTTGCGCGGCCGAAAACAAAGCGACGACGGCGTCGAGGTTGTGGTTGGCTTCGTCGGCGACGATTCCAGTGCCGGTGGATTGTTCTTTCCACTCCCGGTCGAGGCCGCTGCGCTGCCAGAGGCCCCACAACAGCTCTTCGATGGTGGCGCCGGCCTGGTATTCAATTTTCGCTTGGCGCAGGCTTGCCCCGCAGCCGGCCGCACGGCGGGCGGTGCGGTTGTCGATGGCGGCGAGCAGTTCGGGGTTCTGCAGGGCGGCGACGAGCAGGTCGTCGGCGCTGCGTGGTTCGTGGGGCGCGCGCGGCGCGCGGTCGTCGTTGCCCGGTTGCTGCTCGGCAAGCTCCTGTTGACGCAGCGCGGCGCGCAACCGGCGCAACGTGATCGGGTCGAGCCCGCCAAGCGGGCCGCGCAGCAGGTCGATCGCCGCTTCAGGACCCAGCGGTTGGCGACCGAGGGTCACCTCAAGAGCCAGGATGAAGGCCCGCACCGCGTATTCGTCACGCAGCGCGGTGCTCGCCGTCGACACCTGGGTCGGCACCTCCAGGGCGGCGAGCCCCTTGGAAATCGACGGCACGAGCGATCCGGTGCGCACGATCACGGCCATCCGCGACCAGGGCGTTTCGTTGATGACGTGACGTTCACGCAACAGCCGGGCGATCACGGCGAGTTGATCGGCCGGGCTGGTGGCGACGACGGTGTGTACCGACGGCTCGAGCAGCTCAGAATTCTCGAGCAGCTCAGAATTCTCGGGGAGTTCAGGATTCTCGGGTTCGTGCGCCAGGTCGGCATCGACCGTCTCCCTGCTGGCCGCCGCGCGCTGGGTTCCCGCCGCGGCAGCTCCGATCCGGCTCGTGATCTCTGCAATGACCGCACGGATGCCCTCCCCGTGCCGGTAGACCGTCTTCAGCACGATTGGCGCCGCCAGGTCGGCGCCGGCCTTTACCGCCAGGTACGAGCCGAGGCGACCGAGGGAATCCGGGTGGGCTCCGTGGAACGACCCGGTGCTGATGTCGGGATCGCCGACGGCGATGATCGCCACCCCTCGGGCCTGAAACTGGGCCAGCAGGGTCAACGTCGCCTGGGTGACCTCCTGCGCGTCGTCGAGAATGATCAGGCGCAGCCCGGCGAGCGTGCCGAGCTGGGCCGTTCCAGCTGGTCCGGCCGGCGCGCCCGCCACGATGGCGGCGGCATAGCGGGCCAGCTCGGTCGAATCGTATTGGCCGGGTCGGGCCTGGTCCTTGGCCTCTTCGTACCCGCGAATGAATTCGGCGGCCGCGACCCACTCGGGTCGACCCAGGGCGAACCGCTCAAGCTGGCCAGGGGTCACCCCGTATTCCACGGCGCGCATCATAAGATCGCGCAATTCTGTGCGAAACCCCCGCAGACCGCGCACATCCGGCCCGAGCGTGGCCGGCCATGCCGGACCGGCCCCGTCGTCGAGGTGCCCCTGCAACAGTTCGGCGATGATCTGGTCTTGCTCGCCACCGGTGAGCAGCGTCGGCGCCGGCCCGCCGGCCTGCGCAACAGCGGAACGCACGATTTGAAAGGCCACCGAATTCGCGCTGCGAGCAAGTGGCCCGTTCGTCGGCACCCCCAGGCGCAGCGCGATGCGGTCGCGCAGTGCCGTCGCGCCGGCGCGGGTGGGCACCAGCACGAGCACCTCGCCCGGCGAATACCCCCGGGTCAGTACCCGGTCGGCCACGACTTCGACGAGCGTCGTCGTCTTGCCGGAGCCCGGCGCGCCGATCACCGAAACGCTCACCCCGTCGGGGAGGTCGAGAACGGCCTGCTGGGCGGCATCGAGGTGGTGGTTGATCACAATTCAACGGTATCGGGTTGCGCCGACAGTGAACTCTGTCCGGGCCGCGGCGCGTTCTGTCGTACTCTGATCGCACGGCTACGAAAGGCAATTCTGTGGATATTCGCATTGGTATTTTCAACTCCCCCCGGGAAATCGGTTTTGAGACGTCGCAGCCGGCAACCGAGATCGAGGAGACCGTTGCGGCGGCCCTCTCCGGCCAGACCGGTTATCTGAAGCTCAGTGACAGCAAGGGTCGCGTGTACATCGTTCCGACCGTGGGCCTCGCCTACGTCGAGCTCGGCAGCGAAGAATCGCGCCGCGTCGGATTCGTCGCCTAGAGCACATGGAACTTCTGTTCGTCGCGCTGTTCGGCGCGGTCATCGGCCTCGGCGCGCGCTATCTTCTGCCCGGTCGGTCCACCCAGGGCTCGGTGCTTGTTCCGGCCATCGGAACGGCCACGGCATCCGCTGTATGGGTCGGTCTGACCTGGCTGGGTTGGAATTGGGCCGGCGGGTGGATCTGGTGGCTGTCCCTCGGCGCGGCCGCAGCGGCGTCCGTTGTGCTGAATCTTCTGATCGGCCGGCGACGCATTCACGCCGACCAGCGGATGCTGCAACGTCTCGCCAAAACCGGCTCGCCCGACATCGCGTAACGGGTCAGGGCTTGGCGGGCAGCGGCAGTTAGGCCGTGAGGCCGAGGCCGTCCATGCGGCGGGTGTGCGCGGCGATGAGCTCGGTGAAGACCGGTTCGATGCGCGCCTCGGCGCTGGCGCCTGCGGCAGCCGCGGCGTCAGCACCAGCGGCGGAATCGGCGCGCTCGTCGGAGCTGAGGTCGGTGGCCGGCATCGCCGACCGGGCCACGAGCAGGGTGTCGCCGACGAGTCGACGACCCCACAGCGCCAGCCGGGAGCCGAGCGCCCGATCGGTTTCGATCGCGGTCTGCAGTTCGTGCACGAGTACGTCGGTGCCGGAATCCTCGCCGAGCAGTTGTGCCACCCTCGGCCCGATATCGCGGGGCAGGCCGTCGGAGAGACGAATGAAGAAATCGTCGAGCAACCCGCCGGCGAGGTAGCAGCTCAGCAGCAGTTCGTGCCAGTCGGCGCCGCTGGTCTTGCGGCGAAACTCATCGAGGTTCACAACGAATGGGGCCATCTCCGTGGCCGGTTCGTGACCACGACGACGAATCTCGGTGATCAGGCCGTGATGCTTGCTCAGGGCCCGACCGGCAGCAGCGCTGAGGCCTTCCTTGACGGCGAGGTTCGGCGCGGTCGCCACGGCGCGAGCCAGGGCCTCGAACTCGCCCAGCTCGCAGTACGCAGCCTGGCCGAGAAAATGCCGCACGTCCGGTGCCAGGGAGCTGATGTCCACTTTTTCGGTTGTCTGATTCCCCCCGCGGGCCGAAAGCCGCGGAGCTTCATTGCGCTGCGGGCGCCAACCTACGCGAGAGACCACGGGCTTAGCTTAGGACAGCGCGCCTGTGGCTGCGGTCCAGACGGGGCAGTAAGGTGGAATTACGTCGCCGACAAGGATCGGCGACCGCTGCCCGAGACGCAAAAACGGGCGCACTTCGCTTCCAGTTAATGACAGGCATACATTCGTGACTTTCTCCGAACTCAATATTGACCAGGATATGGTCGACTCCCTTGCGGCCAAGGGCATCCTCGAACCGTTCCCCATCCAGACCCAGACCATCCCCCTCGCCCTCGCCGGCCAGGACATCATCGGTCAGGCCAAGACCGGCACCGGCAAGACCTTCGGCTTCGGCCTCCCGGTCATCCAGCGCCTCGGCCTCGATCCCGAGCCGGGCGTGCAGGCCCTCATCGTCGTTCCGACCCGCGAACTGTGTGTGCAGGTCTCCGAAGACCTTGAGCTCGCTGCGGCCGGCCGCAAAACCAAAATCGTCTCAATCTACGGCGGCAAGGCCTATGAGGGGCAGATCGAAGCGCTCAAGGCCGGCGCGCAGATTGTCGTCGGGACCCCCGGCCGCCTGCTCGACCTTGCCAGCCAGCGTCTGCTGACCCTCGCCAACGTGCGCGAAATGGTGCTCGACGAGGCCGACAAGATGCTCGACCTCGGTTTTCTCTCCGACATCGAAAAGCTCTTCGCGCAGACCCCGTCGACCCGGCACACCATGCTCTTCTCGGCGACGATGCCCGGACCGATCGTGGCGCTGGCACGTCGGTTCATGAACCGCCCGATCCACATTCGGGCGACCGACCCCGACGAAGGCCTCATGCAGGCCAACATCGAGCACCTCGTCTACCGGGCCCACAACATGGACAAGGATGAGGTCATCGGCCGCATCCTCATGGCCGAGGGCCGCGGCAAGACCATCATCTTCACCCGTACCAAGCGCGCCGCGGCGAAGCTCGTCGAGGAACTCGGCGACCGCGGCTTCAACGCCACCGCCGTGCACGGCGACCTGAACCAGGAACAGCGCGAACGCGCCATGGCCAGCTTCAAGAGTGGCAAGAAAGAAATCCTGATCGCAACGGATGTCGCCGCGCGCGGCATCGACGTCGAAGACGTCACCCACGTGATCAACCACACCATTCCCGAAGACGAGAAGGCCTATCTGCACCGCGTCGGCCGCACCGGTCGCGCCGGTAAGACCGGTATCGCGGTCACCTTCGTTGACTGGGACGACCTGCACAAGTGGTCGCTGATCAACAAGGCTCTCGAGTTCGGCCAGCCGGAACCGATGGAAACCTATTCCTCGTCGCCGCACCTGTACACCGACCTGAACATCCCGGCCGGCTCGAAAGGCCGCCTGCGAGCGACCCCGGTGAAGGATGCCAGCGCCCATGAAGGGCGTGCTGGCGATGCTCGTACCGGCGGCGCCGGCCGTTCCGGCGGTGCCCGCTCGGCGGGTGCGGGAAGCCGTTCCGACGCCGGTCGGTCCGGTGCGGCCCGACCGGCTCGCTCCGAGGGTGGACGCGGCTCCGGCCGCGGCGACTCCACGCGCAACGTCGACCGTGCGGCGACAAGCCCCGTGGCCGACGATGCCGGCCGGCCCACCCGGTCGCGCACCCGCGTCGGTTCGAGCACCAACCCGGATGCTCCGGCCGCGACCCCCGCTGCCGGCACGCACGATGGCGGCGGAGCCGAGCACCACGACGGCAACAATGCTCCGCTGCGTCGCAGCCGCACCCGTCGTCGCTCGCCGCAGACCGGCAGCGCCATCTAACAGCTGTTCAGTTTCACGCGCGCCCGGCACTCGGGCTGCCCTTGCTTCGGCCTTGGCAGTCTCGGTGGGCGGGCGTTGTTGTTCACAACAGCGGAAATTCCCTGCTCAGAGCCCCAAAACCGGCGATGCCTGACCGGTTCCGTAGCAATCTACGCAGTTCCCGCGACGACCGTCGTGGCGACCCCGTCGGCTGGGTCAGGCACTGAGCTGCGCACCGCGGCCCGATCAAGACGGTAGTCAGCCGTAGACGGGAGTCGACCCGCGGCCCTCCGCGATGATGCGCTCGAGCACGTCGGGAGCGGTGGTGTTCTCGCCGAGCCGGTTCGGTTTTCCGGTGCCGTGGTAGTCACTCGACCCGGTCACGAGCAGCCCAAGCTTGGCGGCGAGTTCGAAGAGATGCGCGGTGGGTTCTGGCTTGTTCTCGCGGTGCCCCAGTTCAAGACCGAATAGTCCGGCTTCGGCCATGGTCGTCAGCCGGGCCTCCGAGACGACGTCGCCGATCCCGCGTGTGGCGGGGTGCGCGATGATCGGCACACCCCCGGCCGCGCGCACGAGCTCAATCGCCCGCAGCGGGTCCGGGGCGTAGTGCGGTTGAAAATAGCCGGCCTTCCAGTGCAGAATATCGGCGAAGGCGGCACTGCGATTCAGGGCGTGTCCCCGGGCGACGAGGGCGTCGGCGATGTGCGGCCGGCCCACGGTCGCGTCGGGAGCCGTCTGGGCGAGCACGTCGGCCCAGCTCAGGTCGTAATCGACACCGATGCGGGCGACCATCTGCTCGGCCCGGCTGAGACGGGCAGCACGCACCCGGGTCATTTCGGCCAGCAGCGCCGAGTCGGCCGGGTCGAAAAGATATGCCAAAAGGTGCACACTGGCGTACTGCACCCGGGTACTGAATTCCATTCCGGGAATAAGTGTGAGGTGCTCGTGCCGCGCGGCAGCGGATGCCTCGGCCCAGCCAGCCGTCGAATCGTGATCGGTCAGCGCAATGGTGCCGAGACCCGCGGCGGACGCCGCCCGAACCAGCTCGGCCGGGGTCTCGGTACCGTCCGAGACGCTCGAATGAGCGTGCAGGTCGACCGGACCCTGGAATTGCCGCGCGACTACCATGACCCCATGCTAGTTGGCCGCTTGCAGCCGGTCCGCGCTGCCTGCGTCGTTGGGGATTCCCCAGAAATCTGATCTAGGGTTCAGAGCAATGTTCCCCCGTCTCCTTCGCGCCCTGATCTTCATCGGCGCCGCCGTTATTCTGCTGGTCCTGACCTGGCCGCAGGCATTCGGCCTGCACAACACCTGGGTTGTCGCCCACCTCGTCTCGTTTCGCGCGCTCGCTGTCATCGGCGCGAGCGCCGGGCTCATTCTGCTCGGGCTGTTGCGCTTCATCAGCCCACTGCGTCGATCCCTCGGCATGGCGATGGTGTTGCTCGCCCTGTTCGCCGTGGCCAATGTCGGCATTCTGGCCTCTCGCGGTTTCATCGCGAGCAGCGCGCTGGCCACCGAGGGCAGCATCGAACCGGATGCCGGTTCGGTGACGGTACTCAGCTGGAACACGCTCGGCGATGCCCCGGGAGCGGAGGTCATCGCCGACCTCGCGGTGGCGCAAAGCGCCGACGTCGTGACACTGGCAGAGACCACGGAGGAGACCGGCATTCTGATCGCCGAAGCGATGCGCGACGCCGGCCGCCCCATGTGGGTGCACACTCTCGCATTCGACCTGATCTCCAAGGCGCGTTCCACGACCCTGCTGATCAGTCCGGACCTCGGCGAGTACGTTGTGAGCAATGCGGCGGGATCCGGCCCGCCCGGCAACACCAACGTGCTGCCGACCGTCGTGGCCGAACCGGCGGACGGGACCGGCCCGACCGTAGTGGCCGTGCACGCGGTCGCCCCGATCCAGTACGAGATGTCGAACTGGCGCAGCGACCTCGACTGGCTCACCACCCAGTGCCTGGGTGAGAACGTGATCATGGCCGGCGATTTCAACGCGACCCTGGACCACATGGCGGGGCGGGCCGATGGGGCCGCCGGCGCCGTTCTCGGCAACTGTGCCGATGCCGCTTTATCGGCCAGTGCGGCCTCGACCGGCACCTGGCCCACGAGCGTTCCCGCGCCGCTCGGCAGCCCGATCGACCACGTGATGGCCACCCCGAACTGGTCAGTGACCGCGCTGCAGGTGGTCGAATCCCTCGATGCCGCGGGCAGCGACCACCGGCCGATCGTGGCGACACTGAGGCCGGCCTCCTAAACGCCGGCCTCCTAGACACCGGAGGACGCAGCGCATGACGCGCGCGCAGCATCCGCTCGTCGCAGCATCTTCAGCCGCGTGATCGGCCGCCGCCCAGAGTGCGGTGCGAGAATGGAGGAATGGCTGATACCACTGCTCCCGTTCTTGTCCCCGCCGCTCGCTCGAATGAGAACCGTTCGACGACACCGGGATCCACCGGTTTCAAATCGTTCATCGGGAGCGGCTGGGCCGCGCGCACCGACGCACTGCCGTCGGCCCGGGAGCAGGCGCCGTTCGCCGCCGCGCGCCGCGCCCGTATCTCCGCACAGTACCCCGGCCAGCGCCTGATCATCCCGGCCGGCCGGCTGAAGCAACGCTCCAACGACACCGACTATGCCTTTCGTGCGCACTCCGCCTTCGCCCACCTCACCGGCTGGGGTAGTGACAGCGAGCCCGGCGCCGTGCTCGTGCTCGAACCGGCGGCCGCCGGCGGCCACGATGCGACCCTGTACTTTCGGGAACGGGCCGGCCGGGACTCCGACGAGTTCTACGCCAACCCCGATATCGGTGAGTTCTGGATCGGCCCGCGCCCATCCGTCGCCCAGGTGGCGAGCGACCTGGCCCTGGCGGTACGCGGCATCGCGGAGCTTGCCAGCGTGCTGCACAGGGTCGACAGTGAAACCCTCGTGCTGCGGGAATCCGACCCGGCCTTCACCGAGCAGGTCGACGAAGCCCGTCTGCGGTTCGCCGCCGAACGGGTACTGGGCAGCAACGCCACCGACTCCCCCTTCAGCATCGAAATCAATGCCGAGCACGAGCCCGACGCTGCGCTGGCCCGCGACCTCTCCGAACTGCGCCTCGTGAAGGACGCCTGGGAGATCGCGCAGATGCGCCTCGCCGTCGCGGCCACCGCCCGCGGCTTCGACGACGTCATCGCCGACCTCCCCCGGTCGAGCGTGCATGCCCGCGGGGAACGCCTGGTCGAGGGTGTGTTCAACACCCGCGCCCGCAGCGACGGCAACACCGTCGGCTACGACACCATCGCCGCGTCCGGCCCGCACGCCTGCATCCTGCACTGGACCCGCAACGACGGCGTCGTCGCTCCCGGTGACCTCATTCTCGTCGATGCCGGCGTTGAGCTCGACAGCTACTACACCGCTGACATCACCCGCACCCTGCCGGTCAACGGTGTCTACAGCGAGATTCAGCGCCAGGTCTACGAAACGGTGCGGGAAGCAGCGGATGCCGCCCTCGCCATCGTTCGCCCCGGCGCGGTGTTTCGCGACGTGCACGCCGCCGCGATGGCCGTCATCGCCCGGCGCACCGCCGAGTGGGGCATGCTTCCGGTCACCGCGGAAGAGGCACTGCAGCCGGAGAACGGGCAGCACCGCCGCTACATGGTGCACGGCACCAGCCACCACCTCGGGATCGACGTGCACGACTGCGCCCAGGCCCGCCGGGACATGTATATGGACGGCGTGCTCGAACCGGGCATGGTCTTCACAATCGAGCCTGGACTGTACTTTCAGCCGGACGACCTCACCGTGCCGGTCGAATTCCGCGGCATCGGCGTGCGCATCGAGGACGACATCCTGGTGACTGCGACGGGTGCCGAGAACCTCTCGGCGGCGATCCCCCGCACCGCCACCGAGGTCGAGGCGTGGATCGCCGCGTCGCAGCGCTAACCCTGGACGCGAAAGCGGGTGAAGTGTCACCGGAGCCGGCTGCAGCAGCACTTCACCGCTCTCGCGTGACTATTCAGAGGTGGTGGGCGATACCGGCGGCTCGGGGTCGCGTTGGCCACCGAGCAGGTTGCGGGCTCGGTTGACCAGCTCGGGGTCGACGACGACCTCATAGCTGGTCGCAATGACCTGCATCGTCGAGGTGAAGTCACGCCGGCGCCGGTTGATGGCGTAGCTGGCAATGCCCAGAAGCATGCCGAACCCGGCGCCCATGATCAGGGCGGCAAACACGAACGGCAGGCTCGAACCGGTCGGTGAGAACAAAAAGAACAGAATTCCGAAGAAGATTCCGAGCCACGCACCGGATGCCGCTCCCGCGAGCGCAACCCGGCCGTAGGTGAGTTTGCCGGTCACCCGTTCGACACTCTTCAGGTCGTTGCCCACGATCGAGAGCTGTTTCACCGGAAAGTCGGCCTTGGCGAGGGTGTCGACAGCGGCCTGCGCGTCGGCGTAGGTGGCGTAGGTGGCGAGTACCTCCCCGCGCGGCAACACGGGGGGCAGCACCGGGCGGCGTCGGGAGAAAAGGCTCTGGTTGCTCATGGCGCCATTCTTCCACGCCCACCTGACCCTGCGGAGAAATGACGACGCGTTTGTGGCGGGCCATTATTTTCAGGCCAGTGCCCTACATTTATAGGGTGAGTGCCTCCAGAGTTTTTGTTGCCCGACTGGCCGGGTGCACCGTTTTCGACCCTGCGGGCGACCGCGTGGGCAAGGTGCGCGATGTTCTCGTGGTATATCGAAAAAACGACCCACCCAGCGTTGTCGGCCTGATCGTGGAAATTCCGGGCAAACGACGCGTGTTCGTGTCGATCAACCGGGTCACCAGCATCGGCAGCGGCCAGATCATCACGACCGGCCTGATCAACGTGCGCCGCTATGCACAGCGTGGCGGCGAAGTGCGTGTCATCGCCGAATTGCTCGGCCGCAAAGTGGTCTTCAAGGACGGTTCGGGCGAGGCCACGATCGAGGACGTCGCCATCAAGGAAGGTACCGAGGCCGACTGGGCCATCAGCCAGCTGTTCGTGCGCCGGCCCAAGTCCAGCCCCTCACCCTTCGTCAAGGGTGTCACAACCTTCACGACCTGGGCCGAGGTGCACGAGAAAGAGACCAAGGGCCAGGCGCAGTCGGCCGAGCACCTCATTGCGACCTATTCCGACCTGAAGCCGGCCGACCTCGCCAACACCCTGCTCGACCTGCCCCGCGAGCGCATGTTCGAGGTGGCCGGCGAACTGCCGGACGATCGCCTCGCCGATGTGCTCGAGGAGATGCCGGAAAGCGACCAGGTCGGCATCCTGACCAGCCTCGGCGACGCCCGCGCCGCCGACGTGCTTGATCAGATGCAGCCCGACGACGCAGCCGACCTCATCGCCCAGCTGCCGGAGGAGCGCGGTGAGCAACTGCTCGACCTGATGGAGCCCGAAGAAGCCGAAGACGTGCGTTTTCTGCTCTCCTACGCCCCGGACACCGCCGGCGGACTCATGACGACCGAGCCCATCATCGTCTCGGCCGATGCCACCGTCGCCGAGGGGCTCGCGCGCATCCGTCGTTACGATCTGGCTCCCGCGCTCGGCGCGGCGATTTGCGTCACCCTGCCCCCCTACGAAGCGCCCACCGGCCGTTTTCTGGGCATGGTGCATTTTCAGCGGATGCTGCGCTACCCGCCCCACGAACGCCTCGGCACGCTTCTCGACGCAGGGCTGGACCCGGTGACCGCCGACACGTCGGCCGCCGAGGTCAGCCGCATCCTGGCGAGCTACGACCTGGTTTCGGTGCCCGTGGTCGACGAGAATTACCGACTGGTCGGGGTGGTGACCATTGATGACGTGCTCGACTACCTCCTGCCCGACGACTGGCGCAGCCACGACGGCAACGATGATGTGCGGCGCCGTACTGCCGCACGCAGCGAGCTGAGAACCGGCAGCATTCCGCTGCCCGGAGCGCAAAGGACACCTCGTGGCCCGCAATAACCGCGCCGACCTGCGTCTGGACGTGCCGAAGGGCCTCAGAACCGGCAACATCGTGGGCCTCGGTCGAAGTGGTCGCGGTCTCAACCGGGTCGGTCGGGACCGGTTCGGCCGCTTCACCGAAGCCATTGCCCGCGGCATGGGTACCCCTTGGTTCCTGCTCGGCCTCACCCTGTTCGCCGTCGCCTGGATCTCCTGGAACACCCTGGCCCCCGAAGCCTGGCGCTTCGACTCCGTCGCCCTCGGGTTCATCGCGCTCACCCTCGTACTCTCGATGCAGGCTTCCTATGCCGCGCCGATGATCCTGCTTGCCCAGAACCGGCAGGACGACCGCGACCGGGTGCAGTTCGAACAGGACCGGCAGCGAGCCGAACGCACCCTCGCCGACACCGAGTACCTCGCCCGGGAGGTGGTGGCTCTGCGCATCGCGATCAAGGACATGGCCTCGAAGGACTTCATCCGCGCGGAACTGCGCACCTTGCTCGAGCACTTAGATGAGCGCAGTCACTTGGACGAGCGCAGTCGCCTGGACGAGCGTTCAGACCCCGACAGCACCAGCACCAGCACCAAGGAAAGCCGCCCCACCGCATGAATTCTGCCGCAATGGCGTCAACACCGGACAGCATCCGCTCGCGCGTTCTCACCGCTCTGGCCACAGTGACCGACCCGGAGATTCGCAAGCCCATCACCGAGCTGGACATGGTGTCGGGGGTGACGGTGAGCGATACGGGGGTGGTGACCGTCGGCATCCGCTTGACCATTGCCGGTTGTCCGGCCGCTGCACGCATTGAGAGCGATGTTCTCGCCGCCGCCGAGGCGGTGTCGGGCGTGGGGCGCGCCAACGTCAAGGTCGCCGTCATGACGCGCGAGCAGCGCACCGCGCTCACCGAGAAGCTGCGCGGCGGCCAGGTGGAACGCAGCGTGCAGTTCGGCCCGGAGTCGCTCACCCGGGTCTACGCGATCACGAGCGGCAAGGGCGGGGTCGGTAAGTCCACCGTCACCGCGAACCTGGCCGTGGCCCTGGCCGCAGAGGGACTGCGGGTGGGCATCGTCGACGCCGACGTGCACGGTTTCAGCATTCCCGGCCTGCTCGGCCTCGTGCACGACGGCCTCGCGGTCAAACCGACCCAGGTCGGCGACATGATCCTGCCGCCGATCGCGCACAACGTGAAAGTCATCTCGATCGGCATGTTCATCGACGACGCCTCGGCCGCCGTCGCTTGGCGCGGTCCGATGCTGCACCGCACCATCAAACAGTTTCTCACTGATGTCTACTTCGGAGACCTCGACGTGCTGCTGCTCGACCTGCCGCCCGGAACCGGCGACGTTGCTATCACGGTCGGCCAGCTGCTGCCGCACGCCGAGGTCATCGTGGTGACCACCCCGCAGGCGGCGGCGGCCGATGTGGCCGAGCGCAGCGGCATCGTGGCCCGTCAGACCGGTCAGAGCGTGTTCGGCGTGATTGAAAACATGTCAGCGATGGTGCAGCCCGATGGCAGCCTGCTCGAACTGTTCGGTTCGGGCGGCGGCGCGGAGGTCGCTCGGCGTCTGTCGGTCGGCCAGACTGTGGCCGTGCCGGTACTCGCGCAGGTTCCGCTGAGCCTGGCCCTGCGCAGTGGCGGGGATGCCGGGCTGCCCGTGGTTCTCGGGGCGCCGGATGACCCCGCAGCGCGCGCCATCCTGACGCTCGCCCGCAGCATGAAGACGCGCGCCAGGGGCCTGGCCGGACTGAGCCTGGGCCTCCGGCCTCGCTAGCGCGCTACTCCTTGAGCTTGACCAGTGTCGCCGCGTGGTCGGGAACCTGGTGGTTCTCCTCGCGCGGCGGCCGCTCATAGTCCGAAGCCGGCGGGCGCGGCGGAATGTGCACCTTCGGCGGGTCGGTTTTCTCGTAGGGCACGAGCGAGAGCAGATGGCTGATCACGTTCAGCCGGCTGGCCCGCTTGTCTTCGCTTTCGACGACCCACCAGGGGGCTTCGGCGATGTCGGTGTGCACGAACATCTCGTCTTTCGCCTTGGAATAGTCCACCCATTTAGTGATCGACAGCACGTCGGTTTCGGAGAGCTTCCAGCGGCGCATCGGGTCGTTCAGCCGTGACCGAAAGCGCCGTTCCTGTTCCAGGTCCGACACCGAGAACCAGTACTTGACCAGCAGGATGCCGTCTTCGACCAGCATCCGTTCGAACAGGGGGGCCTGGTGCAGAAACCGACGGTATTCATCGCTGGTGCAGTAGCCCATGACCCGTTCGACGCCGGCCCGGTTGTACCAGGAGCGGTCCATCAGCACGATCTCACCGGTAGACGGCAGGTGATCGATATAGCGCTGAAAGTACCATTGGCCGCGCTGACGTTCGGTCGGCATCGGCAGAGCCACGATGCGGGCGACCCGAGGGTTGAGGTACTCGGTGATGCGTTTGATCGCCGAACCCTTGCCGGCGGCGTCGCGGCCCTCGAAAATCACCACGACGCGGGCACCGGATGCCTTCACCCACTGCTGCATCGTGACCAGTTCGGCCTGCAGGCGGGCCAGTTCGGCTTCGTAGACCTTCTTCTTGACGCGCACAACCGTCGGGGGGCTTTTCGACATCGGATCTCCTTTGCGAACGGGCTTCAGGTGGCCTCAGAATCGAACGGGGCCGGCTCGAGCGCGGCCAGGGCCGCCTCCCGGGCACGCTTGCGTTTCAGGTAGGCGCCCTCTGGATTGGGTTCGGCGCGAGAAATCGTCGCCGATTGTTCTTTGAGGGGGTCTTCGTCGGCGAGGGCTTCCCGGATTATGCGACGCGGGTCATACTGGCGCGGGTCCAGCTTTTTCCAGTCCAGATCGTCGAACTCCGGGCCCATTTCGTCGCGCATGCGATCCTTGGCCCCATTGGCCATGTCGCGCAACTGGCGCACGAGACGAGCGAGTTGGGCGGCGTAGTGCGGTAGTTTGTCGGGGCCGAGCAAGAAGACAGCGATAATCCCGATCAGAAGAATCTTCTCGAAAGTCAGCCCAAACATGTCCTTAGAATAACTGTCCGGCGAGGCATCCACAGACCACACGCGCCCCGGCCCTAGTCTTGACCTAATCATCTACTGGAGTTATCTGTGTCTGACATTGAATTGAACTGGAAATTCTCCGACGACTGTGTCGTGGAGTCCGAAGCCATCGCCCGAGCGCGCCAGCAATCCCTGGAGCTGGGGATCGACGCGATCGCTCCCTCGGTCGGGGCGCAATCGGCCGTTCTGGCCGCCGCCACCGGGGCACGCAGCATCCTGGAGGTCGGCACGGGAGCCGGAGTGTCGGGCATCTGGTTGCTGACCGGGGCTCCGGGCGCCACCCTCACCTCGATCGATACCGAGGTCGATCATCTGCAGCACGCGAAGGCGAATTTCACCGAGGCGAAGATTCCGGCCAACCGGGTGCGCCTGATCACCGGTAAGGCCAGCGAAGTTCTGCCACGCATGAACGAGAATTCCTACGACATCGTGTTCATCGACGCCGACCCGCAGTCGGTCATCGAATACGTCGAGCATGGCCTGCGCCTGGCCCGCCCGGGGGGAACGGTGCTCGTCGCGCACGCCCTGTGGCGCGGCCGGGTGGCCGACCCAGCCCAGCGCGACGATGTCGCAACCGGGTTCCGCACGCTGCTGACCGAAATCGCCGCGTCGAGCGCCGTGATCAGCGCGCTCTCCCCCGTTGGCGACGGGCTGCTGCAGATCACCAAGCTGCGCGCCTGACCGAACGCAGACACGCAGACACAAAGGAACGGCTGCTTTCGCAGCCGTTCCTTTGTGTTGCTGAGGGCCTTTGTGTTGCTGAGAGCCTTTGTGTCGCTGAGGCCCTTCGTATTGCTGAGGAACGCGAGGCTACTTCGCCGCGGCGACAACCCCGGCGAGTGCATCGTGAAGTTCCTTGGCCTCGGCGTCGTTCACTGAGACAACGAGGCGACCCCCACCTTCGAGCGGTACACGCACGATGATCAGGCGCCCCTCTTTTACAGCCTCCATTGGACCGTCTCCGGTCCGTGGCTTCATGGCCGCCATGAACTCCCCTTCCATTCGTCTGTGTCTGTCCATTATCGACCATCTCGGCCCGAGACGTAAATTCGAGTCAGTTTCGGGGTCGAGCGCCACTCGTTACGGTGGCGTCCAGTCGTACCCGTCCACGCCCCAGCAGATCAGCAGCCACCCCCACTGGCCGGCGATGAAGAGCAGCACGATCGACACCCGGTAGAGCCTGCTGCGCGGCAGCGCGGCCGCTCCGAGCAGCGGAAACATGGGCATGAGCAACCGAAACGTGCTCGATTGGGGGAAGAACACCGCGAGCAGGTACAGGCCGTAACTGGCCACCCACAGTCGCAGGTCCACGCCGAGCCCACGCACCGCCGGCGTGAACAGCAACACGGCACAGGCCAGGATGAGGGCGGTGACCACCACGATGCCCCACGGGCTGCCCAGCCACCAGACGCCACTCTGAAACCACGCGGTGAACGGCACCAGTTCCTGATAGCCGATGTACGGCGCCCGCCAGGCCAGCTCGGTATCGGTGTACGCCATGAGGTCGCCGGTGACCACCCCGGCCGTGATGGGCCAGGCCAGTCCCAGGAGTGCGCTGAAGACGGCGACGGATGCTGCCAGCATCCGCTCACGAGGTGCAAACGGGTCGCGGGAACGCGTGACGAAGCGATAGATCACGTGGAGGCCGAGGGCCAGGGCGAAGGCGAGGCCGCTCGGCCGGGTCAGTGCCATCACCGCGATCACCGGGAACAGCAACCAGTATCGGCGTTCGAGGAGCAGGTAAAGCGCGAGGGTCAGAAAGAACAGGTACATCGATTCCGCGTAGGCGAACTGCAGAATCGGCGACAGCGGGGCAACGCAGAACAACACGACCGAGAACAACGCCGTCGCCGGTGACTGCACTCGTATCATCAGGCGGTAGAGGAGCAGGGCGGTGCCGAGACTGAACGCGACCGACACGAACACCGCGACCGGCGCCCACGGCAGGGTGCTCAGTTCCATCAGCAGCCGGGCGAGCACCGGGTATCCGGGCATGAAGGCCCAGGCGCTCTCGCCGATCTGCCCGGCGTCGGTGACCGGCAGCACGCTCGGGTAGCCGCCGATCGCGACGATGTTGTACCAGCGGCCGTCCCACATGGTGGCGAAATCGGTGTATTTCGGACTCGCGCCGGTCCACGCGTTCGGGCCCTGCACGCTTGCCAGTACGAGCACGAGACTCGTCGTGACCAGGCGCGACAGAGCCCAGACCACGAGCACTTTGCCCCACCACGGGGTCAGCCGGTAGCGGGCGAGCCAGGCGGCCGGCAGCCGGTGCGCACGAAGTGGGCCCAACACGGGTTTCTCGGGCGTTAGCGAACGGATGCGGTCAGCCAGGCGCGCAGACCGTTCTCACACGCCGTGATCTCGGCCAGGGCCACACGTTCGTCGTCGGCGTGTGCTTTGAGCGGGTCACCGGGGCCGTAGTTGACGGCCGGAACGCCGAGGGCTGAGAAGCGGGCGACGTCGGTCCAGCCGTACTTGGGGGTGGCGACACCGCCAACGGCGTTCAAGAATTCGCGGGCGAGCGGGGCGTCGAGACCCGGCCGGGCGCCTTCGGCGCGGTCCACCACGGTGAGGTCGTAGCCGGCGAACAGTTCGCGCAGGTGGGCGACGGCCTCGTCGCCGCTGCGGCTCGGGGCGAAGCGGTAGTTGACGTGCACCATGCATTCGTCGGGGATGATGTTGCCGGCGACACCGCCGGTGATGCCGACCGCGTTGAGGCCTTCGCGGTAGACGAGGCCCTCGACTTCGACCTCGCGGGCCTGGTAGGCGGCCAGAATGTTGAGGATCGGCGCGGCCTTGTGGATGGCGTTGTCGCCGACCCAGCTGCGGGCCGAGTGCGAGCGCAGGCCGAACGTGCGAATTTCCACGCGCAGGTTGCCGTTGCACCCGCCCTCGATCCGGCTCCTGGTCGGTTCGCCGAGAATGGCGAAATCACCAGCGAACAGGTCGGGACGGTTGCGGGCAAGACGGCCGAGGCCGTTGAGGTCGTCGGAGACCTCTTCGTGGTCATACCACATCCAGGTCACGTCGACTCCTGGATCGCTCAGCTCGGCTGCGAGCTTGAGCTGCACGGCTACGCCGGCCTTCATGTCGACGGTGCCGCGGCCCCAGAGATACTCGGTGCCGTCGATCGTCTCGTAGCGGGTGGGCAGGTTGTCGTTGAGCGGTACGGTGTCGATGTGACCGGCGATGACGACCCGCTGGGCACGACCGAGGTTGGTGCGGGCGACGATGGTGTCGCCGTCGCGCATGATCTCGAGGTGGTCGAAACCTTGCAGGGCGGCGACGATCGCGTCGGCGAGGTCGGTCTCAGCGCCCGAAACCGACTCCATGTCGCAGATCTGCCTGGTTAGTTCGATGGACGTGGCCGTCAGGTCAAGCACGGTGAGTGGTGCGGGAGCGCTGGGGTCCGGAGTCGAAGAAGTCACCCTACTAATCTAGAGGTATGCCCTCCGTTGTTTCCGAAAACGCCCTGCCCGCCGTATCAACCCAGGCCTGGGGGTATGGTCTCGCGACTATCGCCGTTGACGGCACCGTGCTCGACACCTGGTTTCCGTCCCCGGCACTCGGTGCGCTGCCGACCGGGCGGGATCGCTGGATTGTTCCCGCCTCTCTCAGCGAAGCGGCTGGCGACGATGCCCGCCGCGCGGTGCGCCTCGAAGCGGTCACGGTGGAGATCACCCTGACTGCGGCGCCGGCCAGTACCTCGGATGCCTATCTGCGCCTGCACCTGCTCTCCCACCTTCTGGTTCTGCCGAACAGCATCAACCTCGACGGCATTTTCGCGCACCTGCCCACCGTGGTCTGGACCAATGCCGGCCCGATGCTGCCGGTCGACTTCGCCCGCCTGCGCCCGGCCCTGCAACGCGCCGGCATCCAGGCGAGCGGCGTCGACAAATTCCCGCCGCTGCTCGACTACGTCGTACCGGCCGGTGTGAGAATAGCGGATGCCTCCCGGGTGCGGCTCGGCGCCCACCTCGCCCCCGGCACCACCGTGATGCACGAAGGGTTCGTCAACTTCAACGCCGGAACCCTCGGCTCCTCCATGGTCGAGGGCCGGATCTCGCAGGGCGTCGTGGTCGGTGACGGCGCGGATATCGGTGGCGGGGCATCCATTATGGGCACCCTCTCCGGCGGCGGCACCCAGCGGATTTCGATCGGCGCGCGTGCCCTGCTCGGCGCCAACTCCGGTGTCGGCATCGCGATCGGCGACGACAGCGTCGTTGAGGCCGGGCTCTACGTCACGGCCGGCACCAAGGTTGTTCTGGTTGGCGAACCCCGACTCACCGACGGCACGTTCGCGACGGTGAAGGCGGTCGAGCTCTCCGGCGTGCCGAACCTGCTGTTTCGCCGAAATTCCGTCTCGGGCGCCGTCGAGGTACTCGCCCGCAGCGGCAGCGGAATAACGCTGAACGCCGCGCTGCACGCGTAACACCCGCACCGGATGTCGGTGGGTTCCGCTAGCATCCGGGTAGCGGCATCCGCTTGGTAGGGATCGCGCAATTCACGAGGGAGTGATGTGGGCACCGACGCACCGCGCAGCAAGGGGCACCGACGGGTTCGGCGGTTATTGATCGCGCTCGCGGTCGTGGCCGGCCTGGTCCTGGTCACCGCGGGGCTCGGAGTATGGACGGTCACTCGGTCGTTCCCGACGCTCGCGGGCACCGTCGACATCGCGGGACTGACCGACCAGGTCACCGTCGTTCGTGACTCGGCGGGAATTCCGCAGATCACGGCGAAGACCGCGGCCGACCTGTTCATTGCGCAGGGCTATGTGCATGCCCAGGACCGGTTCTGGGAGATGGACTTTCGCCGCCACGTCACGAGCGGCCGATTGTCGGAGCTGTTCGGCGAGAGCCAGGTCGGTACCGACACGTTTGTGCGCACGCTTGGTTGGCGGGCCGTCGCCGAGCAGGAAGTCGCCCTGCTCGACCCGGTCACGCTCGGCTATTACCAGGCCTACGCCGACGGAGTGAACGCCTACCTCGACACCCATCGGGGCGCCGACCTGTCGCTCGAGTACGCGGTGTTAAGCGTGCAGAATCCCGGCTACGAGGTAGAACCGTGGACCCCGGCCGACTCGGTGGCGTGGTTGAAGGCCATGGCCTGGGATCTGCGGTCCAACCTCGACGATGAGATCGACCGGGCCCTGCTGTCGACGACACTCACCCCCGCCGAGGTGACCCAGCTGCACCCCGATTATCCGGTCGGCCAGCACCCCACCATCACCGGCACTCAGGCGGTCACCGCGCCGTCAGCCGGTGCACCCGCCGCCGAACGGAGCCTCGATGTAACGGATACGCCCGCCGCCCTGGTCGACCCCGACACCTATACCCAGGCTCTCGGTGAGCTGCGCGCTTCGCTCAGCTCTGTTCCCGAACTGCTCGGACCGGCCGGCGGTGAGATCGGCTCCAATTCGTGGGTGGTCTCCGGTGCACTCACCGACACCGGGCTGCCCCTGCTGGCCAATGATCCGCACCTCGGACCGGCTCTGCCCTCGGTTTGGTATCAGGTGGGGCTGCGCTGTCAGTCAATCAGCGAGGAGTGCCCGTTCGACGTTGCCGGGTACAGCTTTTCGGGTATGCCCGGCGTCATTATCGGTCACACCGAGCGTATTGCCTGGGGCTTCACCAACCTCGGCCCCGATGTCGCCGACCTCTACATCGAAAAGGTCACGGGCGAGAGCTACGAATTCGACGGTGTCGCCAAACCGCTGCTGCTGCGCGACGAGAAGATCTCCGTCGCCGGCGGTGACGACGTGAAGATCGAGATTCGATCGACCGAACATGGCCCGCTCCTGAGCGGCTTCGAGGGCACCGTCTACCCGCAGATCGCGAGCGATTTTCCCGAGGCTGCGCAACTTCCTCCGGCCCCGGAAGCAGCGGCGGGCACACCACCGACCACGTATGAGCTGTCCCTGCAGTGGACGGCTCTGACGCCGGGCCGTACGGCATCCGCTATCTTCGCCCTGAACCGGGCGACCGACTTCACCAGTTTTCGCGCAGCGGCCGCCCTGTTCGACGTACCGGCGCAAAACCTCACCTACGCCGACGTTGAGGGCAATATTGGCTACCAGGCGCCGGGGCTCATCCCCATTCGGGCCAGCGGCAACGGCACCCTGCCCGTGCCGGGCTGGACCAGCCAGTACGGCTGGGCCGGCTACATTCCCTTCGACGCCCTGCCGAGCACGTTCAACCCGCCGAGCGGATACATCGTCACGGCCAACAACGCGGCCGCCGACCCCGGGAATCCCTACCTGCTGACCGCCGACTGGGACCTGGGCTACCGGGCGAATCAGATCACGGCCCGGTTGAACGAACTGATCGCCGCGAAAACCCCGCTGACAGCGGAGTTGATGAGCGACATTCAGGCTGACAATTACAGTGCCATCGCGGCTGCTCTCGTTCCGGCCCTGCAGCAGGTGCGCCTGGGCGGTGACGCCGCCGAGGCGCAGAAGCTGCTCGATGGCTGGGACTATCAGGTCGACGCCGACAGCGCGGCGGCCGCCTATTTCAACGTGATCTGGCGCACGCTCCTGCACGATATGTTCACCGGCAAGATCGATGATGGAGCGGCTCTCACGGGCGGCGACCGCGCCTTCTCGGTGGTCACGAGCCTGCTCGGGCAGCCCGATTCCCCATGGTGGTCTAACCCGGCCTATGGCACTGTCGGGCAAGAGAGCATGCTGCGGCGGGTGATGACGAATGCGGCGAAGGAGGCCACCGATCTGATGGGCTCAAACCCGACCGCCTGGCAGTGGGGTAGCATCCACACGCTGGAGCTGAAGAATGCCAGCTTTGGCGAATCGGGCATTGCACCGCTGGAGTGGCTGTTCAACCGCGGCCCGTATGAGCTCGCCGGAGGTTCAGCCGTCGTCAACGCGGTGGGTTGGGATGCGACCCAGGGGTATCAGGTGGACTGGGTACCGTCGATGCGGCAGGTGATCAGCCTGGAAAACTTCGACGACTCCACCTGGATCAACCTCACCGGAGCATCCGGTCACGCCTTCCACTCCAACTACACCGATCAGGCACCGCTCTGGCGTGACCATGAGACCCGCCCGTGGTTGTTCACTCCGGCTGCCATCAACGAGAACGCGTCCAACACCTTGACCCTCGAGCCCGCCTAACGTCAATGGAGCGGCAGCGCCAGCTTGCTAGTAAGTTATATGGGATTGTAGTAATCCGGTCTATGGTGTGCGCACGCGAATTCCGCCGCGTCGCGCCGTCGTCGCAGCCAACGAACCCACCGTGCTCGTCGCCGAAGACTGCAACACCAACCCCCGCGGACCCGGTTGCTGACCACGGCCGCGCCGGCCAAAAAAGATCCAAGCTGAGGATCGTTTGCAAAGACACTACTATTCAGACTCGTTGCCCGTGAAAGCAGATGTGCTTTCGAAAACTACGGTGCACTCCTCACGGAAGCAAACGTGCATCTCACGGGCGCCCTGAAGCGGGCGGCTCTGTCTCTGGTCGTGGCAATCCGCTGGTCGAGCACGTCGGGACCGCTATATCCGAACGTGCCGCTGACTAGGGAACAGGCAGTGGATTTCTCGGGCGCAGCAACCCGGTGCATCACTGCGGCGAGTCAAGCAGGAGCGGCTCCAGCATGAGCGGGTTCTTGCTGGGCAGGGCGATGAGCGTCTGCGCCGGGTCGATTTCGACGGCGGGTTGCAGCCAGTATTCGTCGTCTCGGAGCAGGATTTTCCAGTGTCGGTTGTGGAGCAGTAGGTGGTGCAGGGCGCAGAGCAGAATCGCCTGGTCGATGTTGGAAAGTCCCTGTTCGGCCCAGTTTTCGAGGTGGTGCGCTTCGGTCCAGGAGGGTGGTCGGTCGCAGTCGGGCCAGCGGCAGCCGCCGTCGCGCACGGCGAGGGCTCGGCGTTGTTCCCGGTTGAACAGGCGTTGGTCTCGTCCCATGTTGAGGGGTTGCCCGGCCTGGTCGAACAGGATGCCGAGATAGCCGGAGTCGCACAAATGTCGGGCAATGGTCTCCACTGAAACCGGTGCCGGGTTGCCCTCGAGATAGCCGAACGACCCTCTAGTCCCGGCACCCGCCAACGTTTCAGTGGGTGTAGCACCCCCGGTGCTCCCGGTGCTTCCGCTGGTTCCGCTGGTTCCGCTGGTTCCGGTAATTCCAGTGGTTCCGGTAATTCCAGTGGTTCCGGTAATTCCAGTGGTTCCGGTAATTCCGGTAATTCCGGTGGTTCCGGTCGTTCCGGTCGTTCCGGTCGTTCCGGTCGTCCCGGTCGTTCCGGTCGTTCCGGTCGTCCCGGTCGTTCCGCTGGTTGTGTTGGTGTCGGTGATTCCGGTGATCCCGGTGGTTGCGGCTGTTCCGGTCGCGGTGCGCTCGGCAGGTTTCGTCGGTGTCGGTGTCGCGCTGCTCGGTGAGGGGGTGCGGGCATCCGCTGTGGCGACTGGCGCGGCCGGGGCAGGGATGGTGGTGGGGCGGTCGTGCTCGGTCACGATGACCTGCACGACCGGGCGACGACCACCGAACAGCGTGTTCGGATCGGCGTCGGCGCCGAGCTTGAGCAGCTGAGTGAAGGAATCCGCGGCAATCTGATCCACCGTGCGCGGGTCGTCCTTGACGCTCTGCGCCCACGCTGCCCGCTGCGGGTCGACGAACCGTACTCCGCCGCGGCGCGGGCTGGTCAGCGCGTCGTAGGTCGCGATCCACAATTCGCCCTGCTCCGGCGGCAACAGCGCGTGCAGCGTCACCATGCCATCGGCCCGACGCCACAGCGACCAGGTCGTGTCGTCCCGGGCCTGCTTCTCCCGCGCCAGAATGCCCGCCGCGTCCAGTTCGTCACGCAGCCGGCGGGCGCGTTTGTAGGCCTGCTCGGTATTCAGCGCCGGAGCCTCCGCCAGCAGCACCTGCAGGGCGGCGGTGAGTTTCTTCGCGGTGATCGCCTGGTCCAGGGTGCCCAGGCCGCGCAGCAGGGCGTCACCGACACCGGGCGAGAAGATGCCGGCCGCGACAGCGTGCACGATCGGCGCCTGCCACGGCACCACCACCACCTCGACCAGCGGCGTCGGCAGCGTCACCGCGACCGGCGGGACGACCGGGACGACCCGGACGACCGGCCCGACCGGGCGGGGCACGGCCTCCGGCAGCGGAAGGTCGGGGTGCAGCTCGGCCCAGGCCGCGGCCCGATCCGCTTCCCGGGCCTCCCACTGGGCGGCTTCCCAGTCGGCCTGCCGTTGCGCCTGAGCCCCAGCGAGAGCCGCCGCGTCCAACGCTTCCGCGGCAGCAACAGCGGCGGCCGCAGCCGCCGCGTCGGCCGCGGCCTGCGCGACCCGCTGCGCCTCTCGGGCCTCGGCCGCCCGGCGTTCGGCCATCTCGGTCTCCCGCATCAGCACGCCGACCGCGAGCAGCCGGCCCGCCTCGATACGGCTCAGGCCGGTCGCGTGCTGCACCATCAGCGTGGGGTTGCCAAACCCGTGCCGCGCTGC
The DNA here is from genome assembly GCF_900110125.1 of Cryobacterium luteum. Classification (GTDB taxonomy): domain Bacteria; phylum Actinomycetota; class Actinomycetes; order Actinomycetales; family Microbacteriaceae; genus Cryobacterium; species Cryobacterium luteum. Next base: position 94,226 of record NZ_FOCN01000004.1, on the reverse strand, counting down.
CAGGCCGGACTGGCCCAGCCGTGGCCGGGACCGCTCAGCGATCGTGCCCGCCAGCAACGCCGCCGCCGTATTCGTCAACCGCAACAGCGCGGCGATCGGACCCCGAGCGGCGAGCACCTCGGCATCACTCAAACCGGCGAACTCGGCGCTGGACCCGCCGAGCGCGGCCACAACGACCGCCGCCCGGGTGAGCTCCAATGCCAGGTTGTTCATGATTCAACTCAACACCCGACCACCGACACGAGCAAATGTCACGTTCACTGGCGCTAAACCGGGCAAAACCAACAGGGAGTCCCCCAGAGGATGCTTTGACGCCGTTTCCGCCGCAAGCGACGGGCCTTCACCGCGACACCGGATCGCACCTCGACTCCGATCGCGGATCGATCGCCCCGCGGGCGCAACAGCCAGATGACAGTGGCGTCAAACGTTCAGCGCCGCTCATTCATCGAAGGAAAGGCTCGTGGCCCACGACGAGTCGCCTGGCTATCCCCGGTGGGGGGCGAGATTGGTCCCGAGCGAGGGTGGGTGGCTGTCCGAATCAGGCCTCGAGGTACGCCACGGCTTCGGCGGCAGACCAGCCGTCCGGGTACCGGGCGCGCAGGGCCATGACCCCAACCAAATCGGTGCCGAGAGTGACCAGCGGCACCTCCCGGTATCCGTCGCGCCGAGTCTGGCCGAGACTCACGTTGGCCAGCAGAGCGTTGCACAGGCACTTACGGCCGGCAGCCTCTTCACTGGAGCCGCCCTTGCGCACAAAAGTCGCGACCGGTTCCGCCGGGCACCGATAACCGATCACTCCCGGCGTGCGTTCGTAGGGCACCCGCAGGTATCCGAGGTCGCAGAGCCGCGGTCGCTCTTCGTACAGGGTGTCATCCGACAGGGTTTCGGGCAACGTCGCGACTTTGAAGGGGAATCCCGTCGAAGAGGCTAGCGGGTCGGTGCGAATCTGCAGCCCGGGGCCGTCGATTTCACCGAGCAGCTGTGCCCGCAGGGTCTCATCAAGGCCGGACTCGGCAGCGAGGGCGAACAGTGTGCCGACCTGCACGCCCGCAGCACCGAGCGCGAGGGCTTCCCGAACCCGGTCGGGGGTGCCGTAACCGCCGGCGACCCAGAATGGCAGGCCGACCGCAGCGACCTTGGCCAGGTCAGCGTCGTCCCGGGGGCCGTAGACCGGCTGGCCGTCATCGTCGAGGGAACCGCGCCCGCGTGGCGGTGCGTTATGCCCCCCGGCTCGTGGGCCTTCGATGACGAAGCCGTCAGGGCGGGTCGACTCCTCGCGAGTCAGGTACACGGCGAGCACATGAGCGGCGACGATGGCCAAGAACCGGGGCCGGTGTAACGGCGGCAGCTGCCCGCCGATCAGTGCTTGTGGGTTGAACTCGACGGAATAGCGGGTGGTCGAGTTCTCGACGTGCAGATCGAGCGACCGGGTCTCGTGCTCGGCCAGCCCGGTGAGCAGTGCGGGAATCTCGGCCGGGATTCCCGCCCCCATCAGCACGTAGTCGACACCGGCCAGCATGGCTCCGTAGGCCGCGCTCGGTGTGGCCAGCTGCACCTTTTCGAGAAAGTTGATTCCGACCAGGCCGTCATGGCCCTCCTTGGCCAGCCAGACCTCGACGAAGTTCGCCACGACAGAGAGTTCCAGCGATTTCACGAGCGGATGCTGGCTGGGCTTGGCGATCGGAAGATACGGAATTTCCGGGCCGCGACCGCCGGCGCGAAAGTACTTGCGCAGCACCCGGTCGGCGAGGGCCGACACCGGAAAGTGCTCGAGGGCGCGGCGCACGTGTCCGCCCTGGTCGCCGTCCTGCAGGCGTCGCGCGATGACGGTGTCGAGGGCGGTGCCGCTGACGACGCCGAGCTGCCCGGTCTTCGACACAGCACGGGCGAGCTCCCACGACGAGACACCGACGCCCATGCCGCCCTGAATGATCGTCGGCAGCGTCCGTGAGGAACGCAGAATCGGGGCTGTTGCGAGTGTCGCGGAGGCGGTCGTCTCGAGCAGAGTCATGGCGAACCTTTCGGTTACGGACACCACGGCTAGGAGCCCTCACCCAGCGTATTCCCGTGCATATTCCGCCTCGCGAATACATTCCGGGAAACCCCCGGGCATCTCTTGAGCGGCGGCAGCACCCATCCTGCGACGCACCGGCCGAGACCGCACCGGCGACACACCTCGACCAGGGTCTGGGGCAGATCTCTCGGGTACACCGGTTGCCTCGGTGTGACGCGGCCTGGTGCGCACCGCCGGGAACCCGAACGGATGCGTGCGGGCGGTCTGCGGTGACCCGCCGGGCATCCGCTTTCGCGGTACCGCACGGTGTCAGACCAACCCCGACCGCATCCGGGCACGGCCTCGACGCGTCCATGGCATAGACATGGCATGTCCATGGCACGTCCATGGAGCGAGCCGTCCGACGGCCGCGTCGACGTGGCTGTTAGCGCACCGGGTAGTCGCGGGCCGGGGACCCCACGTAGAGCTGCTGTGGGCGGCCGATCTTGGTAGCCGGGTCCTCGTTCATTTCACGCCAGTGCGCGACCCAGCCGGGCAGACGGCCGATCGCGAAGAGCACGGTGAACATGCGCGTCGGAAAGCCCATCGCCTTGTAGATGACTCCGGTGTAGAAGTCGACGTTGGGGTACAGGCGACGTTCCTTGAAGTAGTCGTCGTTGAGCGCGATGTGCTCGAGCTCCTGTGCGATGTCGAGCAGGTCGTCCTGCACGCCGAGGGCGGCGAGCACTTCGTGGGCACTCTCCTTGACCAAGGTGGCACGCGGGTCGTAGTTCTTGTAGACCCGGTGGCCGAAGCCCATGAGCTTCACGCCCTGCTCCTTGTTCTTCACCCGTTCGACATACTTCTCGACGCCCTGACCGGAGGCCTGGATCTCACCGAGCATCGACAGCACGGCTTCGTTGGCGCCGCCGTGCAGCGGGCCGAACAGAGCGTTGATGCCGGACGAGACCGACGCGAACAGGTTGGCCTCGGTCGAACCGACGAGGCGCACCGTTGACGTGGACGCGTTCTGCTCATGGTCTTCGTGCAGCATGAGCAGGCGTTCGAGCGCCTTGCTGACGACCGGGTTGACCTCATACGGCTCGGCCATGTTGCCGAAGTTGAGCTTGAGAAAATTGTCGACGAAGCTCAGGGAGTTGTCGGGGTAGAGAAATGCCTGGCCGACGCTCTTCTTGTGGGCGTAAGCGGCCATGACCGGCAACTTCGCCAGCAGCCGAATGGTCGAAATTTCGACCTGTTCCGGGTCCTTCGGGTCGAGCGAGTCCTGGTAGAACGTCGACAGCGCCGAGACACCGGAGGCGAGCACGCTCATCGGGTGCGCCTTGTGCGGCAGCGAATCAAAGAACCGTCGCATGTCTTCGTGCAACAGCGTGTGGTGACGGATGCGATCGTCAAAGTTGGCGAGTTCGCTCGCGCTGGGCAGCTCACCGTAGATGAGCAGCCAGGCGGTCTCGAGAAAGTTCGAGTTTTGGGCGATCTGCTCGATCGGATACCCGCGATAGCGCAGGATGCCGGCATCGCCGTCGATGTAGGTGATCGCGGAGCGCGTCGCCGCGGTGTTCACGAAACCGTAGTCCAGCGTGGTGAGGCCGGTCTTCTTGGTCAGTGTGGAGATGTCGATGCTCGACACGCCGTCCACACTGGTCAGGATGGGGAACTCTGCGCTCCCGCCGGGAAAGGTGAGGGTGACCTTGTTGGGGTCAGCGCTCATCGGTGCGCCGGATGTTGTCTGCTGCGCGACGTCGGTCACGGAGCCTCCTCGGGTATCACTGCCGGATGAAATGTGGCGACGCGTCACTGAGCCGGCCAGGTGTACAACTGCTGTGGTCGAATCTGTCGCGACTACAGCCTAATCGGCCAGACCGCCTACTGTTGCATCAGCTAAGAGTTCGGGCGGTTCGTTGGTGGAAGTCCACAGTGACGACCCCCTACTCGGGGCTGGCACGAAGGCGTGCGGCTGCGGCAGCAATGCGTTCGTCGGTCGCCGTGAGCGAGAACCGCACGTGTTGCGGGTAAACATCGCCGTAAAACGGACCGGGTCCGGCCAGAATTCCGCGGGAGGCGAGCCGTTCGATGGATTCCCACGCCGGTCGTTCTTCCGTGGCCCAGAGGTAGAGACCGGCCTCGCTCCGGTCGATGCGAAAACCGGCTTGCTCGAGGGCTGGTCGCAGCACGTCACGTCGGGCCCGGTAGCGCTTTTTCTGCACTGCAACGTGCTCGTCGTCGTCGAGGGCGGCGATCATCGCCTCCTGCAGCGGCGCCGGAAGCATGAGCCCCGCATGTTTGCGTACGGTCAGCAGGCGCCCGAGAACGCCGCCGCAGCCGGCCGCGAAGGCCGCGCGATAGCCTGCCATGTTGGACTGCTTGCTGAGTGAGTAGATCGCCACAATGTTGCGTCGGTCGCCCTCGATCACGCGTGGGTCGAGGATGCTGGGGATCGGTTCGGTATCCCACGGGGAATCCCAGCCGAGTTCGGCATAGCATTCGTCGCTGACGATGACGGCGTCGAGTTGCCGCGCGCGGGCGACGGCCGTCCGCAGCTCGTCCACCGACAGCACCCGGCCATCCGGGTTTCCGGGGCTGTTCAGCCAGATCAGCCCGGTCGATTCCGGCCATTCGGCCGGATCATCGGACGCCAGGGACGTGGCGCCGGCGATTGCGGCCCCAATCGCGTACGTCGGGTACGCGGCCAGCGGATGCACGATCGTGTCGCCCTCGCCGAGGCCGAGCATGAACGGCATGAGTGCGACGAGCTCCTTGGAGCCGATCGTGGGCAACACGTTTTTCGGCTGCAGGCCGGTGACACCGCGACGGCGGGCATACCAGGCAATAATCGCCTGCTGCAGGGCGGGCGTACCGACAGTTTGCGGGTAGGCGTGGGCATCCGAAGACGTGCGCAGCGCCTGCTGCACCACCTCGGGGGTGGCATCGACCGGTGAACCGATCGACAGGTCGACGATTCCGTCCGGGTGCTGCCTCGCCTGCGTGGCAAAGGGGACCATCTGATCCCAGGGGTAGTCCGGAAGCGGCTTCAACACGAAATTTGCTTAGTGCGCAGCCTGCGGCGGCAGTGCGGAGATGACGGGGTGGTCCTTGGCGAGTACGCCGATCTTGGCCGCGCCGCCCGGGGAGCCGAGGTCGTCGAAGAATTCGACGTTGGCTTTGTAGTAGTCGGCCCACTGTTCGGGCAGGTCATCTTCGTAGTAGATGGCCTCGACCGGGCAAACCGGTTCGCAGGCTCCGCAGTCGACGCACTCGTCCGGGTGGATATAGAGGGAGCGTTCGCCCTCATAAATGCAGTCCACCGGGCATTCGTCGATGCAGGCACGATCTTTCACATCAACGCAGGGCAGAGCGATCACATACGTCACAGGCTGGGGATTCCCTTCGAGAGCGGACTCCTGATTCTACGCCCCCCGGTCGTGACCCCTTATCGGCCGCGCGGCGGCAGCTTCGGCCAGGCCAGCACGAACGCCGCGATGAGCGCCGGCACGACAGTCCACAGGGTTCCTGGCAGGCCGGCCGGCACGAGTACCGACCCGCCCGAGCCCCGCAGCGACAGCACGAAAATGGTCAGGAGCAACCCGGCGGCAGCCAAGCCCACCACGAACCGGTCCCGCACCACGAGGCGCAGTCCGAGCAACAGCGCACCGATCCCGATAAACGCGATGGTCAGGCCGATCGGCAGCGCTACTCCGAACAGAGTCAGGGTGGCCTGGTGCGCGATGGTGCCCAGCACACCGAAGAAGATGCCCAGCAGCAGCCCCCCGAGACCAACCAGCGATCGGTTCGTGAGCGTGGGGCGGGCGGGCGCGGCCGGCGGCGGGAGGGCCGGGCGCGGGGCATCCGCTCGCTGATACGTTTCGGTGTCGGTGATCAGGGCGGTGCTGCCGTCGGCGAGGGTGCGGGTGCGTTCGTTCAGGCTCCAGCGCGCGGGAAAACGCCCGAGCGCGCGCAGCTTGGGCGCGAGGTGATCGCCGATATCGATTGCCACCAAGCGCTGACCGGGCGCCTGACGCACCGTGCGAGCCAGGAAAACAGGCAGGCCGACCTCGTGCGCTGCGGCCGTCACGGAGCCTCGCAGATCGTCATCCACGGCGCCGACGACAACGGCGGTCGCGTCCAGGTGCTCGATGGCCGCGTCGACGGCCGTGGTGATTTCAGCCGGGGTGCCCGGTGCCAGGCGGTACCAGCTGCGCGCACCCAGATCGACCAACGCCGCGGAGGCTGCGGCGGCATCCGCTTCGTCGACGTCTGCGGCATAGAGCACGACGACCCGCGCCCCATCGGCGCGCAGCCGGGCGATGGTACCGCCGGTGAGCGCCGCTTCGTCACCGGGACGGGCGTGCACAAACAGGATTCGCTCGCCGCTGCCGGACATGACCATGGGCTGACGCACCGTTTCTGCTCAGTTGTCGTACTGGGTGATCTCTCGGCCCAACTGACATCATAACTAGACACCATCGTGGCATTGGGGCTAGAGTCGGCTCAGGTAAGGTTAGCCTTACCAAATTTTTGCCCGAACCTGATGAGGAACCACCGTGCTCGCAAACTACCTGATCGGCCTGCGCGAAGGCCTTGAGGCTGCCCTGATCGTGACGATCCTCATCGCCTACGTCGTGAAGATCGACCGACGTGATTTGCTCGCGCGCATCTGGCTCGGCGTCGGCCTGGCCGTACTTCTCGCCCTCGGCATCGGCGCCCTGCTCACCTACGGCACCTATGGGCTGTCCTTCACAGCGCAGGAGACCATCGGGGGCGTACTGTCGATCGTCGCGACCGGCCTGGTGACCTGGATGGTGTTCTGGATGCTGCGCACCGCCCGCGACCTCAAGGGTCACCTGCACGGCAACATCGACAAGCACCTCGTCGGCAGCGGCCTCGGCCTCGTGCTCGTCGCCTTTCTCGCGGTCGGCCGTGAGGGAATCGAAACCGCCCTGTTCCTCTGGGCCGCCGTGCAGGCCACCGGCGCGACGACCATGCCACTGCTCGGTGCAGCCCTCGGCATCGCGACGGCAATCGGCCTCGGCGCACTCATTTACGCCGGCATGCTCAAGATCAACCTCGGCAAATTCTTCACCTACACCGGCGCCATCCTCATCATCGTGGCCGCCGGCGTGCTTTCCTACGGTGTGCACGACCTGCAGGAGGCCGGCATCCTGCCCGGCCTTCACGCCCTCGCCTTCAACGTGAGCGCCGCCGTGCCGCCGGACAGCTGGTACGGCACCCTGCTCAAGGGCACCCTCAACTTCTCCCCCGCCACAACCTGGCTGGAGATGTTCGCCTGGCTGGCCTACGCGGTGCCCACCCTGACGCTCTTCATCACCAAGAGTCGCCACGGGCGCACGAGCACCCGGCCAGCCACACACACACCACAGGCGTCGGCGTCAGCGCCCCTCGCCGCGCACTAGCTCGCACGTTTCCCAGTCAAAGGATCTTCATGCCTCGTGTTATTCGTTCTGCCCGCCTGCTCGGCGTCAGCCTGCTCGGTGTTGGCTTACTGAGTGGTTGTGTCGCCAACAACCCGACCGGTGAGAGCGTGGCGCTGACGGTGGAGAGCAGCGCAGACGGATGCACCGTCTCGGCCACCGAGACGCCCGCCGGTGCCGCCAGCTTCAGTATCACCAATACCGGTGACCAGGTCACGGAGTTCTACCTGCTCGGTGACGACGGGCTGCGTATCGTCGGCGAAGCGGAGAATATCGGCCCCGGACTCACCCGGGACCTCGTCGTGCAACTGGCCGAGGGCAGCTATTTCACCGCGTGCAAGCCGGGCATGACCGGCGACGGAATCGGCAAAGCGGCGTTCACCGTCACGCCGTCCGCGTCCGGCACGGTGGTCAACACTGACCTCGACGCCCAGGTGGACACCGCCAACGAGAACTATACGTCCTACGTCAAGGACCAGATCAGCCAGCTCGTCACCGGAACGGATGCCTTCGCGACGGCCTACCTGGCTGGCGATGACGAGACGGCCCGCGCGCTGTACGCCCCTACTCGCATGCACTGGGAGCGGGTCGAGACGGTCGCCGAATCGTTCGGTGATCTCGACCCGAAGCTCGACCTGCGCGAGGCCGACCTCGAAGAAGGCCAGGACTGGACCGGCTGGCACGCGATCGAGAAGGACCTCTGGCCGAACGACGCCGAAGGCGAATTCGAGCCGTACAGCGCCGAGAAGCGAGCGGCACTGACCGAGCAGCTCGTCACCGACACCGCGACCCTCGACGCGAACGTGCAGGAACTCAGCTTCACGCTGTCGCAGCAGACCAACGGCGCCATCGGCCTGCTCGACGAGGTCGCCACAGGCAAGGTCACCGGCGAAGAAGAAGCGTGGTCGCACACCGACCTCTGGGATTTCCAGGCCAACATCGACGGCGCCAAGGTGCTTTACGCCGGGGTGCGCGACATTCTGCTGGAGGAGGACCCCGACCTGGCCGCCTCGCTCGACACCGAGTTCGCCGCCCTGCAGACCCTGCTTGACGCCGAGCGCATCGGCGACGGTTTCACCCTCTATACCGATCTCACGCCGGCGGAGATTCGCGCCCTCGCCGACCAGGTCAACGCGCTCGGCGAGCCGCTGAACCGGCTCACCGCCGCGCTCGTCTTGTGACCCGCGCCAAGCGCACCGCGTCCACCGACCCGGCCAGTCCGGGGCGAGGACTGTCCCGACGTGGGCTGCTTGGCCTCGCCGGGGCCAGCGTCGCCGGTATCGGGCTGGGAGTAGCCGGGGATCGGGTCGCGCTGGCGGCGACGACGACACTGGGGTCGGGGTCGGGTGCGGGCGCGGCATCCGCTTCGATGGTGTACCCGTTCTACGGCAGCCACCAGGCCGGCATCGTCACGCCGGCGCAGGACCGCCTGCACTTCGCTGCGTTCGACGTCTCGGCCGGTGTGACGCGGGCCGAACTGATCGAGTTGCTGCAGGACTGGACCATCGCCGCTGCCGCGATGAGCGCCGGCCGGGACGTGGGTGAGTACGGCGCCGTCAGCGGCCCCTACGACGCTCCCCCGCAAGACACCGGCGAGGCGCAGGGTCTGCCGCCAGCCGGTCTCACGATCACGTTCGGCTTCGGTCCTACCCTGTTCGAAACAGCGGATGGCGTCGACCGCTTTGGCATCGTCGGCCGTCGGCCGGCCGATCTGACGCCGCTGCCGCATTTTCCGCGCGACGACCTCGATGACGGGCGCAGCGACGGTGACCTCTGTATCCAGGCCTGCTCGAATGACCCGCAGGTGGCTGTGCACGCCATTCGCAATCTGTCGCGCATCGCGTTCGGGCGGGCGGCCCTGCGCTGGTCCCAGCTGGGGTTCGGGCGCACCTCGTCGACGTCGACCTCCCAAGCCACCCCGCGCAACCTCTTCGGGTTCAAGGACGGCACGGCCAACATCAAGGCTGAGGAACCCGACGTCGTCACCGACCAGGTCTGGGTGTCAGCGGCCGACGGACCGGCCTGGCTGGCCGGCGGCTCCTACCTCGTGGCGCGGCGCATTCGCATGACCATCGAGACCTGGGACCGCTCAATTCTGCGCGAGCAGGAGGCGGTGTTCGGCCGCACCAAGGGGGTCGGCGCGCCGCTGTCCGGCGGTACCGAGTTCAGCGAACCCGACTTCGCGCTGGCAGGCCGGGAGGACCAGCCGCTCATCGGAGCCGCAGCGCACATGCGGCTCGCGCATCCGACCCAAAACCACGGCACCAAAATGCTGCGCCGCGGCTACAACTTCGTGGACGGCAACGACGACCTGGGGCGTCTGGAGGCCGGACTGTTCTTCATCAGTTTTCAGCGGTCACCGACCCAGTTCACGACGGTGCAGCTGAACCTCGCCAAGCACGATGCGCTCAACGAGTATATTCGTCACGTCGGCAGTGCCCTGTTCGCCGTTCCCGCCGGCACGCCGGACGGAGGCTACGTGGGCGCGGCCCTCTTCGCCTGACCGGCATCCGCTTGTCGGGTTAACGTGAAAACCCCCGAAGCCTTGGCTGCGGGGGTTTTCACGTAGGAGAGCTGCGAGTTAGTTCGCGTCCATCTTCTTGACGCGCGACACCTGACGTGAGCGAGCGGATGCCGTCAGCTCCACCTTGCGGATACGCACGGCGGCCGGGGTGACCTCGACGCACTCGTCTTCGCGAGCGAATTCGAGGCATTGCTCGAGCGAGAGCTGCTTGGGCGGCGTCATCGACTCGAACGTGTCGGAGCTGGACTGACGCATGTTGGTCAGTTTCTTTTCCTTGGTGATGTTCACGTCCATGTCGTCGGCGCGCGAGTTCTCGCCGATGACCATGCCTTCGTAGACCTCGCTGGTCGGCTGCACGAAGAACGACATGCGCTCCTGCAGGTTGATGATCGCGAACGGGGTGACCGCACCAGAGCGGTCGGCCACGATGGAACCGTTCGTACGGGTGTTGATCGTGCCGGCCCAGGGCTCGTAGCCGTGCAGGATCGCGTTGGCGATGCCGGTACCACGCGTGTCCGTGAGGAACTGCGTACGGAAACCGATCAGGCCGCGCGAGGGAACGATGAATTCCATGCGAACCCAGCCCGTGCCGTGGTTGGCCATGTTCTCCATGCGGCCCTTGCGCGCGGCAAGCAGCTGCGTGATGGCGCCGAGGTATTCTTCGGGCGCATCAATGGTGAGGTGCTCGTAGGGCTCGTGGATCTTGCCGTCGACGCGCTTCACAACAACCTGCGGCTTGCCGACGGTGAGTTCGAAGCCTTCACGACGCATCTGCTCGACCAGGATGGCGAGGGCCAGTTCTCCACGACCCTGCACCTCCCAGGCGTCCGGGCGTCCGATGTCGACGACCTTGAGCGAGACGTTACCGACGAGCTCGCGGTCGAGGCGGTCCTTGACCATGCGGGCGGTGAGCTTGTGGCCCTTGACCTTGCCCATGAGCGGCGAGGTGTTGGTGCCGATGGTCATCGAGATGGCCGGGTCGTCAACCGTGATGGTCGGCAACGGGCGCACGTCGTCGGGGTCGGCGAGGGTCTCACCAATGGTGATGTTCTCGATACCGGCGACGGCAACGATGTCGCCGGGGCCGGCGCTGTCGGTCGGGTAGCGGTCGAGCGCCTTGGTGATGAGCAGCTCGGTGATCTTCACGTTGCTGACGGTGCCGTCCTGCTGCACCCAGGCCACGGTCTGGCCCTTCTTGATGGTGCCCTGGAAGATACGCAGCAGTGCGAGGCGGCCGAGGAACGGCGAGGCGTCGAGGTTGGTGACGTGCGCCTGGAGCGGGTGCGTGTCATCGTAGGTCGGAGCCGGGATGTGCTTGAGGATCGCGTCGAACAGCGGTTCGAGGTCGTCGTTGTCGGGCAGGGTGCCGTCTTCGGGCTTGTTCCAGCTGGCGGCACCGTTACGACCGGACGCGTAGACGACGGGCACGTCGAGAACGGCGTCGAGGTCGAGGTCGGGAAAGTCGTCGGCCATGTCGCTCGCGAGGCCGATGAGGAGGTCCTGGCTTTCGGCCACAACCTCATCGATGCGCGCGTCGGGACGGTCCGTCTTGTTGACCAGCAGGATGACGGGGAGCTTGGCTTCGAGCGCCTTGCGCAGCACGAAACGGGTCTGCGGCAACGGTCCCTCGGAAGCGTCCACGAGGAGAACGACGCCATCGACCATGGACAGGCCGCGCTCGACCTCGCCACCGAAGTCAGCGTGGCCAGGGGTGTCGATCACATTGATGGTGATGGGACCGTCGGTGGCGTGGATGCCCTTGTACGAAACTGCCGTGTTCTTGGCGAGAATCGTGATGCCCTTTTCGCGCTCGAGTTCGTTCGAGTCCATCGCGCGCTCTTCAACGTGTGAGTGGTCAGCGAAGGAGTCGGTCTGCTTGAGCATCGCGTCGACCAGGGTCGTCTTACCGTGGTCAACGTGAGCAACGATTGCAACATTTCGGAGGTTATTGCGTGTAGCAATCGCCATAAAAATAGATCCTTACGAAGAATGAGTGCCGCAGAGTCTCGCGCGCGACGAAGAATGGATACCAGGGGTCATAATGTGACCCAAAGTACTATCCTACCGTATTATCTGAACCCGACTGGTGGGGCTCACGCGGCTAGTCGTTGATGCCGGAAGCCAGCAATTCGCGGCGCAGCTCGCGGCGGGCTCGCTGTTCGGTCGGGTCGGGGATCGGTACCGCAGCGAGCAGGCGCTGGGTATAGGGGTCTTTCGGGTAGCGCAGGATCTCATCGCGGGTGCCGGTTTCCACGATGCGCCCGTGGTGCATAACGGCGATGCGATCGGCGAGCACGTCGATGACGGCGAGGTCATGGGTGATGAACAGGCAGGCGAAGTTCATCTGCTGCTGCAGCGACTGGATCAGCTGCAGCACTCGGGCCTGCACCGACACGTCGAGGGCGCTGGTCGGCTCATCGGCAATGAGCACCTTCGGTTCGAGTGAGAGCGCACGGGCTATACCCACCCGCTGCTTCTGCCCGCCAGACAGTTCGTGCGGAAAACGGCTGCGATAGGCGCGCGGTAGTTCGACGCTGTCGAGCAGCCGTTCCACCTCGGCGCTGAGCCCGGCCCCCTTCAACCCCTTCGCCAGCTTGAGGGGTTCTCCGATACTGTCGCCGATGGGCATCCGGGGGTTGAGCGACGACGACGGGTCTTGAAAGACGATGCCGACGCTCTTGTGCAGCCGGTGAATCTCGTCCCGGCTGGCCTTGGAGATGTCCTGGCCGGCCACGTGCAGCGAGCCCTCGGTGATCGGCAATAGGGCGATGGCCGCGCGACCGAGGGTGGTTTTGCCGGAGCCCGACTCCCCCACGAGGCCGAGAACCTCTCCTTGCCGCACGAACAGGTTGACCTTGTCGACGGCGCGAAAGGCCGCGACGCGACCGTGCTTGGGGTATTCGATGACGACATCGTCGAACTTGACGACCACTTCACGTTTGTCCCGTCGCGCCTCGCTGGCCGCCTCGTTGGCCAGCCGCTCGTTGACCTCGATGCGCGCGGCGAGTACGGCGTCGACGACAATGTCGGTGCCGATGGCGAGCGCCGCCGTCATATCGATGGCTTCGTCACCGCGCTGCCCGAGGTGCGGAACGGCCTGCAGCAGCGCGATCGTGTACGGGTGGGTGGGTTCGTTGAAGATTTGGTCGACCGTGCCACGTTCCACAATGACACCGCGACGCATCACGGCGATGTCATCGGCGAGGTCGGCGACCACGCCCATGTCGTGGGTGATCAAGAGGATGGCGCTGTCGAGCCGGTCGCGCAGGCTCCGAAGCAAGTCAAGGATCTCGGCCTGCACGGTCACGTCGAGGGCGGTCGTCGGTTCGTCGGCGATGAGCAGCTGCGGATCGCAGGAGATGGACTGCGCGATCATGGCCCGCTGGCGCTGCCCGCCGCTCAACTGATGCGGGTAGGAATTGAAAGCTTTGAGCGGATCGGGCAGCTCGACCATGTCGAGCAGCTCCAGTGCCCGCGCCTTGGCCTCTGAGGGCGACATGCCGAAATGCGCGCGCAGGGTTTCGATGATCTGGAAGCCGATCGTGTAGACGGGATTAAGGGCGGTCATCGGCTCCTGGAAGATCATAGCGATCTGGCCGCCGCGCACCTTGTGCATCTGCGCCGGCTTCAGCCCCATCAGTTCCCGGCCGCTGAGCTTGACGCTGCCCGAAATGCGGCTGTTCTCGGGAAGAAGATCAAGAATGGCCATGGAGCTCGCGCTCTTGCCCGAACCGGACTCGCCGACGATGGCGAGTACCTTGCCCCGTTCGATCGAATAGTTCAACTTGAGGGCGGCCGGCACCCACACGTTGTCCACGCCGAAGTGCACGGTCAGGTCGCGCACCTTCAGCACCGGGCCGGAGAATGTGGTCGTCACCTGGTCGGTCATGAGGTCCTGCTTTCGCTGCTCGTGCGGTGGGTGCGGTCAATATCTGGCAGCATGGCTGCATGCCCGTCGCTGCCGACCCGAATGTCTTCTACTCGCGGTTCAACCGCATCATCGCCGCCGTGTTCACGGCGGTCGCGGCGCTCAGCGCGCTGAGCCTGTTCCTGCTGCCGACCGCGCAGAATCGAGTTCTGGTCATTCCGGCCCTGTTCGTGGTGGTTTTTGTCTGGGAGGTACTGTGGCGGCCCGACCTCACGGTCAGCGACACGGCCGTGACCGTTCGCAATCCGCTGCGCACCATCGTCGTGCCGTGGGCGGCGCTCGTGCACGTCGATACCAAGTTCGCGCTCACCCTGTACACGCCGGGGCGTAAGTTCGCGGTGTACTGCGCGCCGGCTCCCGGCCGCAGCCTGACCAGTGCCGGTCGCCGGAAGACCACCGACCCCGTGCCCTACGTCACCGGGGAGCCGCGCCCCGGCGATCTGCCGGGGAGTGAGTCCGGGGAGGCGGCGCAACTGGTGCGCGCGCGCTGGGATGCCCTGCAGAAAAGCGGCCGGGTGGACGGCGGGCTCGCGGCCCAGACGCCCGTGTCGGTCGGGTGGAGCTGGGGTCGCGTTGCCGTGCTGGTGGCTGGCGCTACGGCATCCGTTGTGGCGATACTGATTTCTTAGAGCACACCGACGGCGCGGCATCACGGCTTCAGCTCCGGTTCCGTCCGGGTCTCGCGCATCTTGCTGAGCTTGAACCGGCGGTGCCGGGGGTCGAACGCGTCGCGCAGGCCGTCACCGACGAAGTTCACCAGCAGTGCGAGCGACACGATGAACGCGCCGGGCCACCAGAACAGCCACGGCCGCGTCTGGAACGCCGACTGGTTGGAGCTGATCAGCAGGCCGAGTGACACATCGGGAGAGCGGATGCCGTATCCGAGGAAGCTCAACGCCGTCTCCAGCAGGATCGCTGAGGCCATGATGAGCGTCGCCGACACGATGACCACTCCCATTGCGTTGGGCAGAATGTGCTTGAAGATGATGCGGGCGTCTGATGCCCCGGCTACCCGCGCTGCCTCGACGAATTCACGTTCGCGCAGGGAAAGGAACTCGCCGCGAACCAGCCGGGCGATACCCATCCAAGAAAAGAACCCCAGCATGATCGCGAGCACCGGGGCGCCGAGGCTGCCGAACCAGTGGCCGACGACCGAGCCAATGACGAGCGCGGGAATCACAATGAAGACGTCCGTGATCCGCATCAACACGGCATCGACCGTGCCTCGGTAATACCCGGCGACCGCGCCGACCACCACGCCGACGACGGTCGCGATGAGGCCCAGCACAACCATGACGAGGGCGGAGTTCTGGATACCCCGCATGGTCATCGCGAAGTAGTCCTTGCCGATGCGGTCCTGGCCGAACGGATGCTCGCCCAGCGATACCCCGTTGCCCCCGAGAAACTGTGGCACCAGCGACAGGGTTGGGTCACCACCGTTGACCTGTTCGTTGAGCTCCTTGAACCCGAACTTCCACCAGCCGGGAATGGGGCCGATTCCGATGGCGGAAAAGGAGAACAGGATGATGGCCAGAAGGATCACGATCGAAGCGACGGCCACTTTATTGCCGATAAATCGTCGCCAGATCAGTCGGCCCTGGCTTTCGGGAACCGAGCTGGCGACGGCGAGCTCGTCGGCGGGCACTTCGGGCGGTGTCGGCCCCAAACCAATCGGTGTGGACATTTAGCGGATCCTCACTCTCGGGTCGAGCCCGGCATAGGCCATATCGGCCAGAAAGTTGAAGGTGATGGCCATGGCGGCCACGATCAGGAAGTAGCCCATGACCGGATTCAAATCACCGCGCTCGAGCCCCGCATTGAACAGGCTGCCCATGCCCGGTATGGCGAACACCTTTTCGGTGATGATCGCGCCGCCGAGCAGGGCACCGACGTCGAAGGCCACCAGGGTGGTCAGGGGAATGAGCATGTTGCGGAACGCGTGCCGCACGATAACTGTGCGTTCCGGAAGGCCTTTGGCCCGGGCGGTGCGAATGTAGTCAAGGCTGAGCACCTCGAGCATGCCGGCCCGGGAATATCGGGTGTAGCCGGCAAACGAGATCAGCAGCAGCGCGACCGTCGGCAGGGTGAGGTGTGCGAAGGTGTCGAGGCCCGCGAGCCACACGTCACCGGACAGCCCAGGCGTTTTCGAACCCACCGTCGCGATCGGTCGCCCGTTGGTGGCGCTGAGCAGGTCGCCCCAGGACTGCATGAAGCGATCCAGCAGCACGACGGCTCCGGAGAACAGTGCCGTGACCAGACCGACGCGCATGTTCTGGCCGCGGTCGTAGCCACCGGCCAGGAAGCCACTGAGGAGCCCGACGGCGATCGTGGCGAGCGCCAAAATGAACAGGGTGGCGGCGCTCGACACATCGAACAGGGGCTGCAGCAGAAAGTACGCCGCGATGGCGATCCCGCCGTTGATGCCGGCGGTGATCACGGCCCGCCGGTTGCGCAGCCCGGCCAGCAGGGCTGCGGCCCCCAGGGCGATGGCCGCCACGAGAATGATGATGGGGATCGGCCCCAGCCCCGGATTCTCGAACCAGCCAGTCGCGCTCATCAATAAGAGCACACCGGATGTCGCCAGTCCCGACACGAGGAACACCACGAGTCGGCGCAGCCCGTCACCACCGAGCAGGGACTGCCAGATGGCACCAGCGACGAGGCCGATGACGACCAGCGCGAGTCCACCGATCACGGGATCGCGCAGAAAGTCGTTGAAGCCGATGGCGATGAATTCCTTGAGAAGTACAGCCACGAGAAAGGCGGGCAGTGAATAGAGGAAGAAGCTCACGAAGGTGACCGTGTTGTCGAGGCCGCTGTACTGACGCAAAGCGGTGATGATGCCGATCGTCACGCCGAGCAGAATGGCGAGCACGAGTGCCAACGTGACCAGCTGCAGGGTCGCGGCGAGGGCGTTGGGGAGGATATCTACGACGGGCGCGTTGGAGATCGTCGACCCGAGGTCGCAGGCATTGGCGAACGGGATCGCACACTTGGCGACGCCACCAAGCCAGAGCACCCAGCGCAGCGGCGGCGGCACGTCAAGGTCGAGTCGGTCGACGCGGGCGTCGATCAGCTGCTGTTTGTTGGGCGAGCTGCTGCTCAGCAGGTCCTGGAGCGGCTGCGCCGAGTAACCGACCATGACGTACATCACAAACGATGCGGCGATGAGGATGAGGATGGAAACGAGAATTCGTCTCAGGATGAAACTCACCATGCCGGGCTACCTCACTGTAGGGGTTTGGCGGTACTGCGGGACACCAGTGACTTAGAGCTGCCACATCCGCGAGTTGGGCCTCTGGGCGAACCCAGAAGCCCAACTGCGCAGGAACTAGCTAGCTACTCATTAACGGACCACTGCCAGAAGTTCCAGAACGGACCGGTTTGGTTGCCCATGTACTCGACACCGCTCACGCGCTTGGATACCCCGTACACGCCCGGCAGCTGGAACAGGGGCAGGCCGTAGGCATCCGCGAACATCTGCTTGTCCATCCGCTTCTCAATGGCGATCACCTCGTCAGGATCAAGCGTCGTCTGGGTCAGGAGAGCATCATCGTTCGTTCCCGTGTACCGGCTATAATTTCCGCCCCCATCGGTCGAGAAGATCTGCGAGATGCCGGCCGACCCGACGCCGGGGCTGATCCAACCGAAGATCGACGCTTCATAGTCGCCGCCAGACAGCAGGGAACTCCAGTCGGGTGACCCCTTGTCGACGATGGTGAACCCGGCCTGGCTGGCCGACTCCTGAATGGCTTGAAAGGAATCGACCCGGTTCGGGTTGTTGGAGTTGTACAGAATGCTGACCGTCGGTGTCGCACCGGCCAGAAGCGCCTTGGCACCCTCGATGTCCACCTCGGCATAGTCGCTCGAGCCGTTATTGGCGACGGAATCGTCGTACGGCTCGTTGGCCGGAACCCAGATCTGTGAGTTCAGAACCTCCGCGTCTGGATTGATCGGCGTGATGAGGGAGTCCAGAATTTGCTGGCGCGGAATGGTCTTCAGGAAAGCCTGGCGAACCTTCAGATCAGCGAAGACCTCGGAGCCGAAGTTGAGGTCGACGTGGTCGTAAGAGAGCTGGTCGCCGGTGAGCACATCGGCGCCGGTGTTCTCCAGCGCCGTCAGGGTATCAGCGGATGCCTGCGGGTACATGATGTCAACCTCGCCGTTCTGCAGCGCGGTGACCTCGGCGTTCGCGTCGGGGATGACGCGCAGGATCAGCTTGTCGATTTTGGGCTTCATGCCAGCGACATAAAACTCGTTGGGCTCCATCGTGAAGGACTGGCCGGGGGTCCAGCCGGTCGGCACCATCGGCCCGCTCGAGACGAGCAGGTCGGGGTCGGTCGGGAACGCGGTCACGTCATAGCCGGTGTTCACGAAGTCGGCGGCCGCCTTGAAAGTGGGGTCGGCTGCGGCCGGGCTGGCCGGGTCGCCCTTGGGCAGGCTCATGATCAGTTCGGTGAGTTCGGCTGCCGAGCCGAGTCCGGCCTTCTTAGCCACGATGTGCGCCGGCTGGCCGATCGGGTTGACAATCTCCCAGTCCACGAACGGCGTTCCGTAGACCAGGGTCATCGACAGGTTATCGTCGCTGACGGTCGGCAACGCCGTCGTGTCGAGTCCGGCCGTGCTCGCAGCCAGGTCGAAGTATTGCGTACCGGTCACGACCTCGTCATTTTCGTCCTTGGTCGCGCTGTTGAAGTAGCCGGATTGCGTCGCCCAGGACAGCACCATGTCATCGGCCGTTACGGGCTCCCCGTCGGACCACTTATTGTCGGGGTTGAGCGTGTAAGTGACGGTCTGCGGGTCGTCGCTGGTCTTCTCGAAGGTGCCGAACTCCTCCTCGCGCACGAGGTTGAAGTCGGGGTCAATGTAGGCGAAGGCCGATCCGTAGTTGCCCATGAGGTAACCGATGATTCCGTTGGTGTCGAGGTTCGCCTGCGGGGTCTGGTTGTTGAACGAGGTGAAGTCGTTGACGATCGCGACGGTCACCGTTCCGCCGCCACTGGCAGCATCCGTGTTGTCGTCGGTGCTTCCGGTCGTGGTGCATGCGGTCAGTGCAAGAGCAGCGACGCCGAGAACGGCGACCCCGCTGAGGCTCTTCCTGAACAGTTTTCCTCTGATGGACAAGATTCCTCCTGGGCAAAATGATCGTCGGAGCGCGGCGGGACACCGCGGGCCGATCGTGGTTTGATACGACCCTAGAGAGAAACCCCAACTTTGCCAATCAAATGACCGAACTGTTATGAAATAGCTCCATTCTTTTTCGTCAAAGGCGGGCAATGTGCACAAATCCTGCGTATAGACCTCGAAAAATCGACGTGTGCTTCGAGTAACGGCACCACCGCAACATATTCCAGCGCGGGGTCACACCGCCGGTTTCGTGCGATCTTGTTAAAACGCTGCGGGCCCGACCGAAATTATTTCCTGGTCGGGCCCGCAGCTCGGGTGAAAGCGTTCGGCTACCGTCCGAACTCGAAGTTCGCGCCGGGGATCGCCGCGAGCAGCTCCTGCGTGTACACCTCGCGGGGGTTGTCGAACACCTCGTCGGTGGAGGACGCCTCGACGATTCGCCCCTTCTGCATGACACACACATTGTCGGCGACCAGCCGCACGACCGCGAGATCGTGCGTGATGAAGAGGTAGGTCAGTCCCAGCTCGGTCTGCAATTCGGTGAGCAGACTCAGAATCTGCCCCTGAACGAGAACGTCGAGGGCCGACACTGCCTCGTCGAGCACGAGCACGTCGGGCTTGAGCGCCAGGGCACGGGCAATCGCGATGCGCTGACGCTGACCGCCCGACAGCTCGCTCGGGTAGCGGAACTGTGTTGCGGCCGGCAGGGAGACCTGGTCGAGCAACTCCAATACCCGCTTCTGCCGTTCCTTGCGCGAACCCACGTTGTGTGCGAGCAGGGGTTCCGCGATGGTGTTGCCCACGTTGTACTGCGGGTCGAGCGAACCGTACGGGTCCTGGAAGACCGGCTGCACGCGGCGACGGAAGCTCAACAACTCACGCCCCGTCAACCCGGCGACATCACGCCCGTCGAATTCGATCCGCCCGCTCGTGGTGCTTTCCAATTGCAGGATGAGCTTGGCCACGGTGGATTTGCCGGAACCGGACTCCCCCACGATCGCGGTGGTGGTGCCCTTCTTCACCCCGAACGACACGTCATTCACGGCGAGCAGTTCGGTATAGCGCAACCCGGATTTGCGGATGCGGTACATCTTGGTGATGCCCTCGACCGAGATGAGGTCTTTGCCCGACGCCGCCAGTTCGCGGTCGGTCGCCCGCCGCATCAAGGCGGTGTCGGTACCGCCGGCCGAGAAGATCTCGGCCGGCGGGGCATCCTCATTCTTCTTGGCCTGGATGCGTCGTGACGCGAGGCTCGGAGCGGCCGCCACGAGACGCTGGGTGTAGGGGTGCTGCGGGTTGGCGAGAATCTCCTGCGAGGGCCCCGACTCGACCACTTTGCCCTTATACATCACCACGAGCTGTTCGGCCCGTTCGGCCGCGAGGCCGAGGTCGTGCGTGATGAACAGAACACTCGTGCCGTAGTCCCGGGTGAGGGTGGCGAGGTGGTCGAGAATCTGGCGCTGCACGGTGACATCGAGCGCACTCGTCGGCTCATCGGCGATGAGCAGCTTCGGCCGGGCCGACAGCCCGATTCCAATAAGCACGCGTTGGCGCATTCCGCCGGAGAACTGGTGCGGGTACTGCTTGAGCCGGTCGGCGGCATCGGCCAGGCCCGCCTCCTGCAGTACTTCAATGGTGCGCTGTTTCAGTGCCTTGCCGCGCAGGTCGCTGTTGGCCCTGATCGCTTCGGCCACCTGGAAGCCGATGTTCCACACCGGGTTGAGGTTGCTCATCGGGTCCTGGGGAACGTAGCCGATCTCGCGACCGCGCACGTTTTGCATCTCTGCTGCGGTCAGCGCCGTCAGGTCGCGGCCCTCGAACAGAATCTGCCCACCGGTTACCTGGCCGGTGCCGGCCAGCAGCTTGATGATCGCCTGGGCGGTCGTGGTCTTGCCCGAGCCGGACTCCCCCACGATGGCGAGGGTCTGCCCGGGGTAGAGCGTGAGGCTGACACCGCGCACGGCCGGCACGATGCCCCGCTGCGTCCGGAAGCCCACCTCGAGGTCGCGGATTTCCAGGAGCGGTGCGGAGTCGGTGGACGGAATCTGATTCACGGTTTCGGTCGCTAACTGGGTCATCGGCGTGCCCTCGCCTGGGGGTCGAGCGCATCGCGCAGCACGTCGCCGAGCATGAGGAAGGCCAGCACGGTCAGGGACAGCGCGATCGAGGGGTACAACAGCACCTGCGGGCTGGTGCGGATGGAGGTTTGAGCTTCGCCGATGTCACGCCCCCACGACATGGTGCCCGGTCCGAGGCCGATGCCGAGGAACGAGAGCGTGGCCTCAGCCACGATGAACGTTCCGAGCGAGACCGTCGCGATGACGATCACGGGGGCGATGGCGTTGGGAATCACGTGGCGCAGCAGAATCTTGAACTTCGACACGCCGAGCGCGACCGAAGCTACGACATAGTCCGAGCTCCGCGCGGTGAGCACGGCGCCGCGCATGATGCGGGCCACCTGCGGCCAGGCGAAGATCGAGATGACCAGCGCAATGACCACCGGGGTGCGGTCGGGCAACACCGAGAGCAGCACGATAGCGCCGAGCACGGTCGGAACGGCGAAAAAGATGTCGCCGATCCGCGAGACGACCGCGTCGAGGAATCCGCCGTAGTAGCCGGCGAGGGCACCGACGATTAGACCGAACAGGGTCACGATCGCCGCGGCCAGCATTCCCACGGTCACCGAGGCACTCGTTCCGAAGATGATTCGCGAATAGACATCGCAGCCCTGAAACGTGAATCCGAGCGGATGCCCGGACTGCGGTGACCCGTTGCTGTCCGACAACTGGCACTGCGTCGGCGAGACCGAGGCGAACCAGGTGGGAAACAGGGCGACCAGAACGATCAGGACGATGAGTCCGGAAGCGATCCAGAAGGTGGGCCGACGACGCATCGCGTCCCAGGCATCTGCCCAGGTACTGCGCGCCTTCGCTGTCTCGTCGAGGCGGTCGATGGCGACGAGCGGGGTATCTTCGAGCGCGGCAACGAAGTGCGGCTGCGCGCCGTGATTCTTACTTGGCATAACGGATCCTTGGGTCCAGAGCTGCGTACAGCAGATCGACGAGCAGGTTGGCGAGTACGAAGATCACGACCATCACGGCGATGAACGAGACCACGGTGGGTCCTTCGCCGAGGCGAATGGCCTTAAAGACGGTTCCACCCACTCCGTTGATGTTGAAGATTCCCTCGGTGACGATGGCGCCGACCATGAGCGAGCCGATGTCCACTCCGAGAAAGGTGATCACGGGCACGAGGGAATTGCGCAACACGTGCACGGTCACCACGCGGGGGCGGGAGAGGCCCTTGGCCGTTGCGGTGCGAACAAAGTCGGCGTTGAGGTTGTCTGACACGCTCGCGCGGGTGAGGCGCACGATGTACGCAAACGAAACGGATGCCAGCACCAGCGCTGGCAGGATCAGTTCGTCTATCGGTGCTGCGCCACTGACCGTGGTGCGGGCCCAGCCGAGCTGCACGCCGAACACGAATTGCAGCACGAAGCCGATCACGAAGGTCGGCACGCTGATCAGCAGCAGGCTCACGACGAGCGCGCTCGCGTCGAACAGTTTGCCCTTGCGAAGGCCGGCGATCAAGCCGACGAGGATGCCGAAGACGGCTTCGAAGGCGAGGGCGAGCATGGCCAGTCGCGCCGTGATCGGAAAGGCGGAGGCCATGACATCGGAGACGGAGCGACCGGAGTACGTAGTGCCGAGGTCGCCCTGGAAGAAGTTGCCGATGTAGAGCAGGTACTGCACGATGAACGGCTTGTCGAGGTTGTACTCGGCGCGAATCTGCGCCAGGACGGCGTCTGATGGCGGCCGTTCGCCATAGAGCGCGGCGATCGGATCTCCGGGGAGGGAGAACACCATGAAGTAGATCAGGAACGTGGCGCCGAAGAACACGGGGATCATCTGGAGAAGACGTTTGCCGGTGTACCAGAGCATCAGGTCGCCGCGGGCTTGGTTGACACTGCGGAGGTCGGGAGCATGAAGAATCGCAATCATTAAGTGGAACTCGAGAGGCCCGGGGAATGACCCCCGGGCCTCTCGTAACGACGTACTGGGAACGAACGGTTAGTTCTTGGTGATCGCGCTGTAGAGCGGCACGGAATCCCAGCCGAACTCGACGTTGCTCACGGTGTCCGACCAGACACCGGAGGTGTTCTGGTACCACAGCGGGATGGTCGGGAGGTCCTGCAGCAGAACTTCCTGAGCCTGGACGTACTTGGCGGTGGCGTCTTCAACACTGGACGCCGCGGCGCCTTCCTTGAGGAGCGTGTCGAAATCTTCGCTGCTGTAGCCTTCGTAGTTCGAGCCGGCACCGGTCTGGTAGAGCGGCGCGAGGAAGTTGTACAGCGAGGGGTAGTCGGCCTGCCAACCGGCGCGAGTGCCGCCGGTCAGAGCCGAGGCTTCGCGGTCATCGACTGCGGCCGCGAAGGTCGGGTACGGCTTGCCGACCGCGTCGATGCCGAGCGTGTTCTTGACGCTGTTGACGACGGCATCGACCCAGACCTGGTGCGGTCCGTCGGAGTTGTAGGCGATGTCGAAGGTGCCGGTGTACGGCGAGATGGCATCCGCCTCGGCCCAGAGGGCTACGGCTTCTTCGGGGTTGTACTCGAGAACTTCGGAACCCTCGAGGGAATCGGAGTAGCCGTCGATCACCGGGGAGGTGAAGTCGGTGGCCGGGGTGCGGGTGCCCTGGAACACGACATCGGTGATCTCGGCACGGTCGATGGCCATGGAGAGAGCTGCGCGACGCAGCTTGCCCTCATCGCCCGACCAGTGCTCGAGATAGTAGGGCATGTTGAAGGATTGGAAGACCGCCGCCGGCTCGTTCACGAAGGAGTCCGGAAAGTCGGACTCGTAGCTCGCGAGGGCAGACTCGGGAATCTGGTCGAGTACGTCAAGGTCGCCGCCCTGCACGGCCGCATAGCCGGCATCGAACGAGGCGAAGAAGACGATGGTCAATCCATCGTTGGCGGGAGTGCGCACCCCCGAGTAGTCCGGGTTCGTGACGAGGTCGATCTGCACGTCGTGCTGCCAGGCGTCGTCGCCGGCGAGCTCGTAGGGGCCGTTCCCGATCGGGTTTTCACCGAAGGCATCCATGTCCTCGAACGCCACGGTCGGCAGCGGGGAGTAAGCCGAGTAGCCGAGGCGGAGGGGCCAGTCGGCTTCTGCACCGGAAAGCTGAACGGTGAACGTGGTGTCGTCGACGACCGTCAAGCCCGACATGGTTTCGGCGAGGGGGTCGGGGATCTGCAGGACCGCACCGGATTCATCGGTGGCTCCGGTCGGGTCGTCCTTGGTGTTGGAGACGTCGGAGTAGCCGGCGATGTTGTCGAAGAAGCCGGACGAGCCCTGGGCATTGGTGACCAGCGCGCCGTAGTTCCAGGCGTCGACGAAGGAGGAGGCCGTGACCGGCTCGTCGTTGGTGAAGGTCCAGTCGTCCTGGAGGGTGACGGTCCAGTTGATGCCGTCCTCTGACTCGATCGACTCGGCGACCTCGTCTTCGATCTCACCCGTCGCAGAGTAGGAGACCAGCCCGGCGAAGATCGACGTGATGATCTTTCCGCCACCCACCTCGGTGGTGTTGGTCGGGATCAGCGACATCTGCGGCTCGGTGCCGTTCGTCGTGATGATCGAGCCGCCCTCAGCGGATGTCGTGCCGCCAGCGCAACCCGAGAGCGCGAGGGCTCCGGTCGACGCGAGAGCGATGGCGACAATGCCCATTCTCCTGATTTTCAATTTTCCTCCAGTGCGCAAAAGAGCGTCTGACACAGCTCTTGACCGTGTCACACGCCCGTCGAGTCAATCCAATTCTGGCCGCGAGCTACCGACACAAGATTGGGGGGTTGTTACGACCCTAGTTTGAATTTTTCCCATAATGGGCACATCCGGGTGAACTGTTACATGCGCGCAATGTTTACCGCAACTAATGAGCGCTGGGCAGGGCTGAACTGCACATATGTTGCTTGGGGGTAGTCCTGTGGGGGAGCGCTGATCCACTTCGTATCGGCCGTGGCTTCGGCCGCGCAGGTACCGGCAATGTGTGGCCGCACTGGCAGGATAGAGCCATGCCGCCAGCATCCGTTCTGCGCCTTTCGGGGCTTGACCGCACCCGTACTTTCTGGGAGATCGGCATCGTGCTCGCCCTGTCTCTCGGGGCGTCGGCCGTTTACTCGATCGTGTCGATCGTGGCTCGGCTGACCGACACGACACCGCTCGCCGAGCAGTCGGCGACGCTGAACGGGTCGCAATCGCCGCGGGAGTGGCTCGACTTCACCTACCAGTTTCTGGGTATCGCCTTCGGGCTAGCAGCGGTGGCCCTGGTGTTGTTTCTGCTCTGGCGGCCCGGGCAGAACCCGTTCACCCGGCTCGGCTTCGACCTGACTCGGCCCGGGCGAGACCTGCTCGGCGGATTCGGGCTGTTGCTCGTGATCGGCATTCCGGGACTCGCGCTCTACCTCGCCGGACGGGCACTCGGTTTCACCGTGGCCGTCGTGCCCTCGCCGCTCGATACCTTTTGGTGGACCATGCCGATCCTCGTGTTCGCCGCGCTGAAGGCTGCGCTGCTCGAAGAGCTCATCGTGGTGGGCTACCTGTTCACCCGGCTGCGCGAGCTCGGGTGGTGGACCTGGACCATCATCCTGAGCTCGGCCGTGCTGCGCGGCAGCTACCACCTCTACCAGGGAGTGGGCCCCTTTTTCGGCAACGTGGCCATGGGCGTGGTGTTCGGCTGGTGCTACCACCGCTGGGGCCGCACCATGCCGCTCGTGGTGACGCACTGGCTGCTCGACATTCTCTCGTTCGTCGGCTACCCGCTCGCGCTGGCCTGGTGGCCGGGCCTGCTCGCCCCGGCCTAGATCCAGATCACCAAGCGGTCAATCACACACCGCAACGCGCAGGAAGGCGATGCTGGAACGACGCGGGGCAGGGCTCAGCCCGCCGAGCGGGCAGGCAGGCAGGCAGGCAGGCAGGCAGCCCAGTCGTCCGGTTCCGGTGTCGCCCTGTCAGGTGCCGACTCCTACCCGAACTCAACCTACCGGCAGGGCGGGAACCGCGCCCGGCCACGAACCCAAATACTCCGGACCATCGAGGTACACACTGTACAAGAGCGGGAACGCCGGGCTGTCGACTCCGGATATCACGTTCGCCTGGTCTTGGAGATCTAGCCGGGTTCCGTGGTTCCAGACGGTCAGGCTGAGTTGTGACGGCTCCTGGGCTAGCGCCGTCGCCCACCCGACCCGCAGCACGTAATCGAGAACCCCGGGGGCAGTGATCGCGGACGCGTCGTCAACGGAAACCTCCATGACGATCTCTGTGGACAAGCCGGAGATATGAGAACCGATATCGGCGTCCGTCAGGCCGGGAACCGCATTGAGGAGCCCCGCAGCATCGTCGCGGCTAATGGCCGATCCCCGACCGGATTCAGAGGTCGTCGCTGCGGGCGTCGGAGGCACCCTTTCACTCTGCGATGCGCAGGCGGTTAGTACCGCTGCAACGGCCACGGTCACGACTGCGCTCAGCATCACTAACGAACGGCGGCTCAAGTTCATGTTTGCGTCCTCATCGTGTTGCTTTGTAGTCATGCACGGTCACGTCGCCTCCCGTGAAAAAGCCCTGCGCGGACGTGGTGAACGTGCCGGCATTCGGATCGCCCGAACCTTGAAATTCTCCCGCCGTCACCGCGTACTTGACCGCGTTGTGGGGTTCCGCGTTGTCGCCCATCATTGGGGCGTCGGCGTGCACGGTGACCTGGTTGGTCGTGGCGGGATTGTCTGACCCGTCCCCGGCCGGCACTAGATCGCCGGTGTGTTCGAAGGAGAGCACGTTGACGTCAGAGGGAATGTCGAAGTTACCGATCGATGCACCGGCGGTGACGACATTCGTGATGTTGTAGTGCTGGTTCATCCAGGGGTCCTGGCTCATCAGGCCTGCGGTGATTCCGCCGAGGCTGAAACCGGCAAACATGACCGGATCGTGCGATGTCACACCCGCATCCTCCATGGCTTGCTTGACGGCCGCCATGAGTACGGTTTGATGCTGCGCCATCGACGCCAGGTCGCTCGGTAGGTCGTTCGTGGCGATGCCGGGTGCCAGCCCCCAGTTCTGGGTGCTGGGAATCTGGACAATCCAGTGCTTCACTCCATCGACTGCAACGCGTTCCACCAGCCGAATGTCAGAGAAGTCGCCAGTGGAATCCCCATTGGGATCACCGTTGGCGTCGATTTCTTGGGCACCCAAAAAGAGCGTCGATAGGTCGGTTGGCGCGATCTGCGCGATGATCTCTCCCGCCTCGTTCGTAAATGATTCCGAGGGGATGGGAGCGACGGTCGGCTGGCCGGTCGCGTCGTCGAAGACGCCGAAGCGCCCGCCGCCGGCGATGATGCCTTCCAGGAGCTGGTCGTAGTCGAGCGGCGGCCAGGGTGCGCCGGTGAGGGAAGTCGTTCCGACGATGGCCACTGGGCCGAGGGCGAAGGTCGCTCCAGCGAGGAGTCCGGGGGCGAAGTTGATGATCGTCTGCACCAGGTCGGTGTGCTCGCGCGCCCAGGCCTGGATCGCGTCCGCATCCGGGGCGCTTACGAGCAGGGCCGCGAACTCGTCCGCGAGCCGCCGGTTGGCTGCGGCGGCGGCATCCGCTGGTGAATAGGCCGACGCAAAAGCGCTCGCTCCGGGCAACATGAGCGCCCCCACATCGCCCGGCACCAGCACGGTGGCGAGGAGCCACGGATTCTGCTGCACCTGGTCGCCGATCGCTTCCACGGCGGCCCCCGCCGAATCAGTCACTTCCGCGACCTGATAGCCCACCGCGACACCGGCCGCGTAGAGCGCTGCCCCACCGGCCACGACCGTCGCCCCGGCAACGACGACAACGCCAACCGCGAACCCGCCCACGAAGTAGAGGCCATCTGCGGCCGTGGCCAGTGCGGAATCCACCGTCTCATAGGTGACGACGGCGCCGTCGATGAAGAGTTGCAGCACCGCCACCCTGGCAGTCTGCACGAGGTACACGGCTGCGGCCTGCAGGATCTTGGTCTCAGCGTCCGCGAAGGTGGCGGGCGAGAGGATCGCCGATTCGAGGAGGTCACCGCCGGCCGCCACGGCCGCGATCTGCAGGCTCTCGGTGGCGAGATACTCCTGCACCAGGCCGAGCTGGGTCGAGAATGTGCGCATGTCCTCGAAGGTCGCAACAAGGGGGGAGGTATTGGTGCCGCCGCTGACCGTGAAGTCACTCATGGGCCATCTCCGTAACAGTGATTTCTGCACAGAGGGAGGCGACTTCCGCCTGAATAGCGGCGTGCGTCACGGCGGCAATCGTGATGGTTCCCGAATCGACCACCTGTTCTGCCGTCGGCAGGCCGTCGGATCCGGCCGGAAGCCTTACGTGCACACTGCGCCAGCCGGCGGCGCCACGCACATAGTTCAGCACCCGAACCGGAATTCCATCCTGCCGCGAGAGCCGCAACTCGAATCCCGCGTCGAGATCACCGGCGAGGCCCGAAAGCGCCCGCACAGCATCGGGGCCGCCGATTCGGCGGGACAGTTCCTCCTTCAGCAGCGAGTCATTGGCACGGAGAACCTCGATGCCGCCACGGCTGTCCGTGAGGGACATCGTCACCAGCGGCCCGTTACCGCCCGCCTCCCCACCGGACGGGATCGCCAAGGCCAGTTTGTCGGCCAGGTGCGAAAACGGCACGACCGCGAACTCGAGGCCAGCCAGGTCACCGGTCGATCCACGCCCGTTGGCGATCTCGACGTTCTGGGCCCGCGCCAGTGTCGAGCCGAACCCGCCCCGCGCCGAAGCGACCAGCAGGAGCGTCGACTCTCGGGTCCACGCGGACACCTCGAACACCCAAGCCGGAACCATGTGCAGCGACAGAAAAACCAGGAACGACTCAAGCAGCCAGTCGCTCAGATTCGCGGGAATCGGGCCGCGCGGGACATCCGCTGCGACGAGGCCCTTAGCGACCAGGCCGGCGAGCGCCGCCTGTTCCCGGTCTGCGGCCTCAGCCGGGCCCAGATCGCTGGTCCAGTCCTGACGGAACCGCGGCGGCAACTGCAGGGAGGGCACGTGGTCCTGCACGAGGTGCAACTCGTCAGCAGTCAACAGAACACGCGGTACCGACGTGCCCGCCCCCAACGACTCACTCGTCATCATGCGCTCCCCCGTGTGCTCCTGCCCAGCCTACCGAGAATGCGCGCACACCCGCCGCCGGGCGGGTGCACGATGAGCGCCTACTCGAACGCTTCGGGCGGCGGGCAGGCGCAGACCAGGTTGCGGTCGCCGTAGGCGTTGTCGATGCGACGCACCGGCGGCCAGTATTTGTTCCGCACAAGCGAGGCGAGCGGATACACCGCGGTCGCCCGGTCATACGGATGCTCCCACTCCCCCTCGATCACCGACTGCGCCGTGTGCGGGGCGTTGTGCAGCGGGTTGTCGTCGGCGGGCCAGCGGCCGGCGGCGACGGCATCCGCTTCAGCCTTGATCGCGATCATGGCGTCGCAGAAGCGGTCGATTTCGCCGAGATCCTCACTCTCGGTGGGTTCGACCATGAGCGTTCCGGCCACCGGAAAGCTCATGGTCGGGGAGTGAAAACCGTAGTCGACGAGGCGTTTGGCGACGTCGTCGACGGTCACGCCCGTGGCCGCCGTGAGCGGTCGCAGGTCGAGGATGCACTCGTGCGCGACCAGGCCGTTC
This sequence comes from Cryobacterium luteum, assembly GCF_900110125.1. GTDB lineage: Bacteria > Actinomycetota > Actinomycetes > Actinomycetales > Microbacteriaceae > Cryobacterium > Cryobacterium luteum. The sequence continues at coordinate 64,509 of NZ_FOCN01000004.1, read as the reverse complement.
TCACCCGAATAGAGCAGCGGGTAACTGTTCTCGAGGCGTTTGGCGACGTAGTTGGCGGCGAGCACGGCGGCGCCAGTGGCCTGTTTGAGGCCGTCGATCCCCATCATGCGCACGTAGGCCCAGGAGATGGGCAGAATGCTCGGGCTGCCGTAGGGCGCGGCCGACACCGGTCCGCCGGCGTGCACGACGTTGGCGGTGGCTCCCCCGCTGCCGAGCAGGTAGTGCTCGTCACTCTGAGCGAGCGGATGCCCCGGCAGGAACGCCGCGAGGTGCGCCTTGGCCGCGACCGGACCGACGCCCGGCCCGCCGCCGCCGTGCGGGATGCAGAAAGTCTTGTGCAGGTTGAGGTGCGAGACGTCGCCGCCGAAATCGCCGTAGCGGGCGAATCCGAGCAGGGCGTTGAGGTTGGCGCCGTCGACGTAGACCTGGCCGCCGGCGTCGTGCACGGCCGCACAGATGGTGGCGACCTCGTGCTCGTAGACACCGTGGGTGGACGGGTAGGTGATCATGAGCGCGGCCAGATCGGCGGCGTGCTCGGCGATCTTGGCGTGCAGGTCGGCCAGGTCGACGTTGCCGAGTTCGTCGCAGGCCACGACCACGACGCGCATGCCGGCCAGGGCAGCGGATGCCGCGTTGGTGCCGTGTGCGCTCGACGGGATCAGGCAGACCGTGCGGGCACTCTCCCCATTGGACTGGTGGTAGCCGCGGATGGCGAGCAGCCCGGCCAGTTCGCCCTGACTGCCGGCGTTCGGCTGAAGCGAGACGGAGTCGTACCCGGTGACGTCGGTCAGCCAGGTTTCCAGCTGGCGCACGAGGTGCAGGTAACCCTCAACATCCGCTTTGGGGGCGAAGGGGTGGATTCCGGCGAATTCGGGCCAGCTGACGGCCTCCATCTCGCTGGCCGCGTTGAGTTTCATGGTGCAGGAGCCGAGCGGGATCATGCCGCGGTCGAGCGCGTAGTCGTAATCGGCGAGGCGCTTGAGGTAGCGCATCATGCTGGTCTCGGAACGGTGCGTGTTGAACACCGGGTGGGTGAGGAACTCACTCTCACGGTCGAGGTCGCCCGGCAGTCCGTGCTGCACGGCGTCGAAGTCGACGTGGCCGAACGCGTCGCGGCCACCGAACGCTCCGACGATGTACGAGAGGTCGGCAAGAGTGGTGGTCTCATCGACCGACACGCTGATGGTGTTCGCATCGATCTGGTGCAGGTTGTAGCCGCTTGCGGCGGCCTTCGCGACGACTTCGTCGGCGCCGGCCGGCACGTTGATCTGGATCGTGTCGAAGAACGCGTCGCTCCGCACGTCGACGTCGATCGCGCGCAGGGCGGCGACGAGCGCTCCGGCCCGCTCGTGCACCCGGGTCGCGATCTTTTTCAGGCCCTCGGGCCCGTGGTAGACCGCGTACATGCCGGCCATGACGGCGAGCAGTACCTGGGCGGTGCAGATGTTGGAGGTGGCCTTGTCGCGGCGAATGTGCTGCTCGCGCACCTGCAGGGCCAGGCGGTAGGCCGGGTGTCCCGCCGCGTCGACGCTCACGCCGACCAAGCGGCCGGGCAGTTGGCGTTCGAGGCCCTTGCGTACGGCCATGTAGCCCGCGTGCGGTCCGCCGAAGCCCATCGGCACGCCGAAACGTTGGCTGGTGCCGACGGCGACATCGGCGCCGAGGTCGCCGGGCGACTTCAGCAGCGTGAGGGCGAGCAGGTCGGCGGCCACGACGGCGAGCGCCTTGTGTTCGTGGGCGAGATCAATCACGTTCTGCGGGTTCCAGATGCGACCGGAGCCGGACGGATACTGCACGAAGATACCGAAATAGTCGCCGAGATCATCGGCCGTGGTCTGCTCGGTCAGGGCCACCGGAGCGAGTTCGATGCCGAGCGCGGCGGCGCGGTTGGTGAGCAGCGCGTGGGTCTGGGAGAAGGCATCCGCGTCGACGATGAACCGGCGCGAACCCGACTTCGACGCGCGCAGGGCGAGCAGCATGCCCTCAACCACTGCCGTGGACTCGTCGAGCATCGACGCGTTGGCCGTGGTCAGCCCGGTGAGATCGGCGATCATGGTCTGAAAGTTGATCAGCGCTTCCAGCCGCCCCTGCGAGATCTCGGGCTGATATGGGGTGTACGCGGTGTACCAGCTGGGGTTCTCGAACACGTTGCGCTTGATCACGGCGGGCGTGAACGTGTCGTAGTAGCCCTGGCCGATCATCGAGCGTTTGACCGTGTTGCGGCCGGCGAGGGCGCGCAGTTCGGCGACGGCCTCGTTCTCGGTCGCGGCGGGCGGCAGGGCGCTGTCGCCGTCCTGCCGGAACAGGTCGGCGTGGATCGACGCGGGCATGGCGGCGGAGACGAGATCGTCCACCGACTCGTAGCCGAGAATCGTGAGCATATGGGACTGGGAGTCGTCATCGGTTCCGATGTGACGCTGCGCGAAAGCCTGAGTCATAGTGAGCGTCACTCCCCGATCAGGGCGGAATACTCGGCAAAGGTGAGCAGGGTGGGTAGGGCTTCGAACTCGACCTTGATCAGCCAGCCCGCGCCGAACGGGTCACTGTTGACCAGTTCGGGGCTCTCGATCACCTGGTCGTTGGTGGCCGTGACGGTGCCGTTGACCGGAGCGAACAGCTCGCCGACCGACTTGGTCGATTCGATCTCGCCGACGACCGTGCCGCCGGTGACCGTGCTGCCCACCTCGGGCAGTTCGACGAAGACGACGTCGCCGAGCTTCTCAGCGGCGTAGGCGGTGATGCCGACGGTCGCGATGCTGCCCTCGACCAGGACCCATTCATGTTCAGCGGTGTACTGGAGCGTTGATGTGTCTGTCATGGTGTTGCCTTTCGCAGGTTGCACGGATTTCAGAGGAAGAACGGGACTACTTGACACGCTTATAGAAGGGGAGAGACGTGACGGTCGCGGGAAGGCGGGTGCCCCGCACGTCGACGTACACCTCGGTGCCGAGGCGGGCCAGGTCGGGGGTGACGTAGGCCATAGCAATCGGGTAGCCGAGGGTCGGCGAGAGGGCGCCGCTCGTGATCACGCCGTCGGCGGTTTCAGCGTCAAGGCTGCGGAAGATGGCATAGTCGGCCCGCCCAGCTCGTTTGCCGGCGGCGATCAGACCCACCAAAACGGATGCCCCCGCTGCCGGCCCCGCAACGCTCGCGGCCCGACCCACGAAGTCGTTTTCCTTGTTCAGGTTGACCACCTTGCCGAGGCCGGCCTGGGCCGGGAAGGTGGTGAGGGTGAGTTCGTGGCCGTAGAGCGGCATGCCGGCTTCGAGCCGGAGGGTGTCGCGGCTGGCCAACCCGGCGGGAACCAGCCCGTGTTCGTCGCCGGCACTCATCAGTGCATCCCAGAGTTCGCGGGCGTGCTCGGCCGCGAGGTAGAGCTCGAATCCGTCTTCGCCGGTGTACCCGGTGCGGGCGACCAGCAGGGTGTGGCCGCGGAAGAGGGCATCCGTGATGCGGTAGTACTTCATGAAGCGCAGGTCATAACCCAGGTCGGTCACGCCCGCGGTAGCGTCGAGAATGGCGAGGGCGTTCGGGCCCTGCACTGCGATGAGCGCGTAGTCGTCGCTCTGGTCGATGACAGCGACATCGAAGTCGACGGCGCGCGCGAGCAGCGCATCGAAGGCGGCGAACCGGTTGCCGGCGTTCGCGACGACGAGGAACCGGGTTTCGTCGAGGCGGTAAACGACGAGGTCGTCGATGATGCCGCCGTTCTCGTTCAGGAGCAGGCTGTATTTGGCCTGCCAGAGCTCGATGACGGAGAGCTTGCCGGCGAGCGCATAGTCAAGGTAGGCACCGGCATCCGGGCCGTCGACCAGGATCTCGGCCATGTGCGAGAGGTCGAACAGACCGGCCTGGTTGCGCACGGCGTGATGCTCGGCGAGGTCGCTCGAATAGCGCACCGGCATCTGCCAGCCGGCGAAATCGGTGAAGCTCGCGCCGGCATCGACGTGTGCCTGGTGCAGGGGCGAGAACCGTTCGGTGCTGGAGGCTGGGGTAGTGGAATCGGCCGAGGTCATGAGTTCTCCGGGTGACAGGGCCGAACAGGCCGCGTGTGCGCGGCTCGATTGAGCCGCGTGGGAACTCCCCCTCTGTCGCTCGTGCCTGAGAGCTTCACCAGCGCGTGAGCACTGACTTTCACCGTGGGCGAGACCGGCAAGCGCGCCCGGTCTTCTTTTCAGAGTGGCCAGTTCGATGCGGTACGAGTACCTGAGAGATTGTCGGGGAGGATTGCTCCTTCGGTGTCCGTGCGCTGTCGCGTCGAACTCTCCCGCATCGTGCATATAGCCCGATATTCAGTTTTGCCCAGCCTAGCCCCACACCCCGCTGCTGCCGCGACGATGACTGTCGAGCAGGTGGGTATCGATAATGCCGATCGCCTCCATGAGCGCGAACATGGTGGTCGGGCCGACGAAGACGAAACCAACCTTCTTGAGGGCTTTCGACAGCGCAGCGGATGCGGCGGAGCTCGTCGGCACGTCGGCCTGCGTCTTGGGCCGGGGAGTGTCGTCGGGTTGGAACGACCAGACGAAGTCGACCAGTCCGCCGTGCTCCCGCAGGGCGACGGTGGCCCGCGCGTTGGTGATCGTGGCGCGCACCTTCAGGCGGTTGCGTACGATCTTCTCGTCGTCCAGCAGTCGGGCCACATCGTTCTCGTCGAAGGCGGCGACCCGGTCGGGGTCGAAGTCGGCGAATGCCGCCCGAAATCCGGGACGCTTCCGCAGGATGATGGCCCAGGACAATCCGGACTGGAACGCCTCGAGACTGATGCGCTCGAACAGGGCGTGTTCCTCCCGAACCGGAACGCCCCACTCGGTGTCGTAGTAGTCGCGCAGCATCGGATCAACCGAGGCCCAGCGCGGCCGTGCCAGGCCGTCGGGGCCCTGGATCGCGTCGGAGGCGGGGAGCGGCGCATCCGCTGGCGTGATTTCGGTCATTCAGACCATTAAACACCCCCTTGGACACCGGCTGGTGTGCACGCGAGGACTAAAATCGCAGCCACAGCCAAGGAGCCGTCATGAGTCATGTTGCAATCACCCAAACCACCGACGTTCGCGGCCCCGGCCACACGCCGGACGCTGCCATCGACGTGGTCGACCTGGTGAAGCAGTTCGGCCACAACCGCGCACTGAACGGCGTGACCTTTCAAGTTGCCCGCGGCACGGTATTCGGGGTGATCGGGCCAAACGGTGCTGGCAAGACCACGATCATGCGGGCGCTCCTCGACATCATTCGCCCTTCCGGCGGCCAAGCCACGGTGCTCGGCACCCCCTCGCGGAATGCGGGCCCGCAGTTGCGGAGGCGTATCGGCTACCTGCCCGGTGAGTTGATTCTGGAGGGGCGCACGAGCGGTCGAAGACTGCTGGCCCACTACGCCGACATCTCGGGGCCGGTACCGGCCGGCCACGTGCAGGAGTTGGCCGAGCGGCTGGGGCTCGACCTTGACCGTCCGGTGCGCAAGTTGTCAAAGGGCAACAAGCAGAAACTCGGCATCGTGCAGGCGTTCATGCACCGGCCGGAGCTGCTCGTGCTCGACGAACCCACGAGTGGCCTCGACCCGCTCATGCAGCAGGAATTTTTGAAGATGATACGCGAGGCTCGCGACCGCGGTCAGACCGTGTTTCTGTCGTCCCACGTGATCAGTGAAATTCAGCAGGCCGCCGACGAGGTGGCCATTCTGCGGGACGGCCGGATCGTCACGATCAACAGCGTGGAGGAACTGCGCAGCACCGCAGTGCGGCACCTGCGCCTGGTGGCCAGCGGTGTTCGGCCGACTGATCTGGCCGCGCTTCTCGGCGGGCTTGAGGGAGTGACGACCCTCAATTGTTCCCTGACACCGACCAATGATGCCGAAGCCGTCGCGACTCTGAGCGGCGAGATCGCGTCGTTCGTTCAAGCCATTTCGGTCCTGCAGCTGCGGGACCTGGTGTTGGAAGAACCCGACCTGGAGGAATCCGTGTTGAAACTGTACTCGACTCCCGCCTTGGTGCCGCAGTGAGCATCGTGCAAGACCGTGCGCTGAACGTGCGCCGCGCGCCGCTGCCCCTGTTCGGCAAGGTGTTCACCGATTCCTGGCGCGGACTGGTCGGTTGGGGCATCGGCCTGGCTGCCGCCGCGTTTCTGTACCTGCCGATTTACCCGAGCATGCGCGGCGCATCGGGCATGCAGGCGCTCATCGACCAGCTGCCGCCGGAGCTGATCAAAACCCTCAACTACGACCAGATCGGCACGGGTGCCGGGTACGCCCAGGCCACCCTGTTCGGCCTGCTCGGGTTTGTGCTGCTGACCATAGCGGCAACCGGTTGGGGTGCCGCCGCGCTCGGTGGCGATGAAGAATCGGGGCGGCTCGAGCTCACCCTGGCGCACGCGGTCACCCGAGTGCAGGTGGCGGTGGCCCGGTTCTGCGCCATCGCGGTGAAAATCCTCGCACTCTCCGCGTTGCTGTTCGCGGTCGTTCTCTTGCTCAACGATTCCGCGGAGCTGCAGATCGAGGTGGGGAACCTGCTCGGTACGAGCCTGTTGTTCGGCGGGGTGTCGCTCCTGACGGCATCCGTTGCGCTGCTCGGCGGTGCGCTCACCGGGCGGCGCATCGGCGGCATCGCGAGCGGTGCCGGGGTGGCGGTGCTCGGCTATGTTTTCAATGCGCTCGGCAACCAAAGCGCGAGCCTGCACTGGCTGTACAACCTCAGCCCGTACTACTGGGCTTTCGGCGACAGCCCGCTGAGTTCGGGGGCGAATGTGACGACGATCGTCACGTTCTACGCGATCTCCCTGGTGCTGGCCGCTTTCGCCGCGCTGGCGTTGCGCCAGCGCGACATCGGCGCCTAGGTTCGCCGCCGAGGTGTGAGTTCGGGGCACATTCCTCGACTTTTCGGCGCGAAACTCACACCTCGGTGGCGGTCACCAGGCTAACGACTCGGCCGCAGCCTCGGTGAGTTCAATAATGTTTTCGAGCAGGTCAGCCATGGTGTCGGAGCGCAGCAGCACGATCTGGTCAAGCGGTCCGACCGGGGCAATTGCGGCGAGCTGCCAGGCAGCCGCGATCGGGTCGTGGGAGAGCTCGACATCGGGCGACCACTCCTGGTCGACGAACTCGCTGGCGAGCGACAGGGTGCGACGAACAAGATGCTCAGCCTGTTTGCGGCGCTGTAGCAACGAGTCGTCCCACTCCAGGTCGGGCAGCTCCCGCACGCGGGCGAGCGGATGCGGGTCCTCCGGCATCCACTCGGTCACCTCGAATCTGCGCTCGCCCTGCACGACCAGGCTGAGGTAGCCCTCCGGCGCCTCCAGCTGGGTGACCCGGGCGACGGTGCCGACACCGAAGCGCCGTTCACCGCCGCCGACCTCCTGACCACGTTCGATGAGAACGATGCCGAATTCGGCGGGCGCGGAGTCAAGCACCCGGGCCAGCATGATCAAGTAGCGTTCCTCGAACACGCGCAGTTGCAACGGCATATAAGGGAACAGCACGGATCCCAGGGGAAACATCGGCAGGGTCGTCATGTCTCCAGCGAACCACGTCGGCAGCGCCGCGCCTAGCCCCCGCCGGGTGTTCGCTGATTCGCTGGGGCGAGGACCGCGGTGCCCCGCCGATGGGTGACTCCGCCGCACGGGCTCGGGTTTGCGCCACGGCAGCGATACCGTACTGAGCACGGGCGGCTTCGCCCGGGGTGAATCGATGGGGACATCCGTGGGGTCGGCGGTGGGGTCGGCCGGTTTCGCCGCGTAGCCTAGGAGGGCGGCGCGCACCCCGCGCAACCGACGAGAGGCACCACGTGGACATCACCCTGCTGGCATATTTCGTGGCGGCCGCTGAGGCACCGGACTTCACCCACGCCGCGCAGTCGCTCGGTGTCTCGCGTGACGCCCTAAGCGCGTCGATGAAGCGAGTTGAGGCCGAACTCGGTTATGCGCTGTTCGATCGTGCCGCAAAAAGCACGACCCTCACTGAGATCGGGGTTGCCTTTCTCGACGACGCGCGGCTCGAGCTGGCACAAGCTGCCGGTCGCGGTGGGCAAGCCGGCGGCGGTGCAGGTGGTTCAGGTGGCGGCAAGGCGAAGGCGAACAAGGGCAAGGGCCGCGCCCCCGCGGTGAAGGGCCAGCCGAAGCTCGGCAAGAAGCGCCAATCGCGCTGATCCGAGCACGCTCGACGAGCGATCAGTGCCGGGTCGCACCCACGCTCGCTGTGTGACACAACGAAAACGCGCCCACACGACCGATTGCCAGTCGCGCAGGCGCGGTGACTTCGCAGGTTCTCTCGACTATTTCTTCCGCTCCTGAACGACAGGCAGCTTCAGGCTCGTCGCCTCCTCCAACGAAAGTTCGACCTCGGCAAAGGCGTGATCGTCAGAGAATGACTTCATCCGTGCGATGCGGAAGATGATCAGGGCATACAGGCACTTTGCCAGGATATCTGCCACGGAATAGCCGATCTGCAACCCAACCCAGGCGTCAGACCCATCGATACCCAGTCCGGGCAGCAGATAGGCAATCGGGTAGACGCCCCAGGTTGCCAACAGAAGCAGTCGGAGCAAGCTGATGGTCTTGCGCACGGTGGCAGGCTGGCGAGCGAGCGATCTCGTCAGTTCCACGAAAAGCACGTAAAGGATGTAGGCGAAGGGAACTGAGGACAGTAGACCGAAGATGCCCCGAGTTAGGTTGTCCGACGCCATCTCGCCTGGGTATCCCAAAGCGATCATGAGGGCGGCAGCAGGAATGAGACGCTTGAGCAGACTGCTTTGCACTTTGCGAGCCAGTGCCAGAACAGCCACAAGCTCGAGAAGAAGCAACGGAACCGTAAGCAGCCAGTCGACGTAGCGATATCCCTCGTTGAACGATGCTCCTGCGACCTGAACGTAATCACCGCGACCGCCGACAGCCTCGGTCACGAATGCTTCGGTGAAGGAATTGAATATCCGGAAGTAGTGGTACGCCGCGATACCGCAGACGACGGCTGCGACTGTCAACGCCTGACGGTACCGCGGCAAAACGCGCGGCAGGCTGATGACCAGAAAAATAGAGGTGAAAAGTTGCGATGCAATTACAAGGGAGAACACGTTGTAGATGGTGTCGTATTGGATTTGGGTTAGTGAATCAGGTATCAAAATAGCCTCTGATGCTCGAAGAAACGCTGAAGATACGGGAGTTCAATCTTACAACTAGGTAACTAAGCTAGTTATATCAGATAACCTAGTCCAAATTTGGTGTGACGGCTCGTGCTTCTTTGCCGTCGTTCAGTGGATGGGCCCGTTCGCCATCGCAGCCAACCCGTTCGGTCTTCAGATTTACAGAATTAGAGCTCTGTGACCTGGCCGGCGTCGACCTGCCAGTGCCGGTCGGTGTTCACGTTGGCGAGCATGCGCCGGTCGTGGGTGACCAGCAACAGCGTGCCCTCGTAGCTGTCGAGCGCCTGTTCGAGTTGCTCGATCGCCGCGAGATCGAGGTGGTTGGTGGGTTCGTCGAGCACCAGCAGGTTGACACCGCGAGCCTGAAGCAGCGCCAGACCGGCGCGGGTTCGCTCCCCCGGTGACAGTTCGTCGACCGGGCGGTTCACGTGGTCGGCCTTCAGCCCGAACTTGGCCAGCAGGGTGCGTACCTCGGCGGGTGAGAGCGCCGGCACGAGCAGTTCGAAGCTCTCGGCGAGCGGTCGCGTACCGGCCAGCAGCGCCCGGGCCTGGTCGATTTCGCCGATCGAGACGCTGGGGCCGAGGTGAGCGCTGCCGGCATCCGCTTTCTGGCGGCCGAGCAGGGCCCGCAACAGGGTGGACTTACCAGCGCCGTTGGGGCCGGTGATGCCGATGCGTTCGCCGCCGTTGACCTGCAGCGACAGCGGACCGAGCACGAAGTCGCCCTGGTGAAACTCGGCGTTGCTCAGGGTCGCGACGACGGCGCTCGAGCGCGGGGCTGACCCGATCGTGAATTCGAGCTGCCATTCCTTGCGCGGTTCGTCGACCTCGTCGAGGCGCGCAATGCGGCTCTCCATCTGCCGCACCTTCTGCGCCTGCTTCTCGCTTGATTCAGCCGAGGCCTTGCGGCGGATCTTGTCGTTGTCCGGTGCCTTCTTCATGGCGTTGCGCACCCCCTGGCTCGACCATTCGCGCTGGGTTCTGGCCCGCCCGACCAAATCGGCTTTCTTGGCGGCGAACTCGTCGTAGTTCTCCCGGATATGCCGGCGGGCGGTTTCGCGTTCCTCAAGGTAGGACTCGTAGCCGCCTCCGAAGACTCGGTTCGCGCCCTGAGCGAGGTCGAGTTCGAGCACTCGGGTGACGCAGCGGGCGAGGAATTCGCGGTCGTGGCTGACCAGGACGATGCCGCCGCGCAAGGCCCTGACGAAGGCTTCGAGGCGTTCAAGTCCGTCGAGGTCCAGGTCGTTGGTCGGCTCGTCGAGCAGCACGATATCGAAGCGGGAGAGCAACAGCGCGGCGAGTCCGACGCGGGCGGCCTGGCCGCCGGAGAGCGCGGTCATCAGGCTGTCGGCGGTGAGCGTCGTGCCGAGCGCAAGTCCGAGATCGGCCAGCACGATGGGCAGCCGCTCGTCGAGGTCGGCGGCTCCGCTGGCCAGCCAGCGGTCGAGGGCGGTCGAATAGGTGTCGGCCGGGTCGCGTCCGTCTGCCCGCGGCTGGGTGTCACTGAGAGCGGATGCCGCGGCATCCATTTCCAGGGTCGCCTCGGCACAACCGGTGCGCCGAGCGATGTAGCCGGCGATGGTCTCGCCAAGAACGCGTTCGTGTTCCTGCGGGAGCGTGCCGACGAAGGCATCCGCTGGGCTGAGCGAGATGGTACCGGCTTGCGGTTCTGCGAGGCCTGCCAGCAGGTTCAACAGCGTGGATTTGCCCGCGCCGTTGGCACCGACCACACCGATGACGTCGCCGGGGGCGACCGTGAGGTCGAGCGATTCAAACAGGGTGCGGTGTGCGTAGCCGCCGGCCAGGCCCTTGGCCACGAGTGTTCCGGTCATTACTCCATATTCTCATTGCGGCGACGCGGCCGGCGACCGCCCGCTGCTTTAGCGGCAGGTGCACTGCTCGCTGGCCGGGATGCCGGCCATGACCTCGTCAACGTGCTGGCCGCAGCCGGTCCAACCGATTTTCGAACAGTTTTCGCAACGAATGGGACTGCACATGGTGTCTCCTTGATCAATGGTGGGTGTGGTGGGGTGAGAATTACGGGGCGGTGACGATCTCCAGGCCAGTGGATGCCGCGGCGTCCGACATTCCGTGGGCGTCGGTCAGGCCGGTGAAGCCGAGGTCGGTCATGCGGGCGACGGCCGAGGCCGACCGATTGCCGGAAGCGCAGTAGACGACATAGTCACCGTCGGCCGGCAGCGCGGACAGCTCCGCATCAAACGTCGCCGACTGCACGTCGATGTTGACGGCGCCGTCGAGGTGACCGGCCGCGTATTCGCTCGGCGTGCGTACGTCGATGATGACGGTGCCCGCGGCCAGCGGGGTCGGTTCGATGGCGGCCGAGCACGCCGCCAGACCGAGCGCGATGGTGACGGCGATGGCCAGGGCGGCGAGGGTCTTCTTCATGAGCTGCTTTCGGTGGGCGGTGCGGCTTGGGGCCTGACTCATTTATACCCTAGGGGGTATGCTGCGTTGAGGCAAGTCCGGGTTTGCGAAGGCTCGCTAGAGTGTTTTCAGGCGCTCGCCACCGGTCGGGCCGGTCCGTATCGGCCGTAAACAAGGGGAACGATTGTGAACAAGGACACGACACACGTCGACGCGGCGGCGCCACCGGCTGCGCACACCACCCTGCAGAAGCGCGTGGTGCGGGTACTCATCACCGGCCAGATTCTGGGCGGCATCGGCATGGGAGCGACCCTGTCGCTCGGTGCGCTGCTCGCGGCCGAGCTGTCGGGGTCGAGCGCCTGGTCGGGCATGGCCGCGACCATGAGCACCCTGGGGGCCGCGATCGTGGCCGTGCCGCTCGCCCGGCTGGCGCAGGCTCGCGGACGTCGCGTGTCCCTCGCGACCGGTTCGCTCGTGGCCGGCGCGGGCGCAGTGCTCGCGATCACCGCGGTCTCCGTCGACACCTTCGCCCTGCTGCTGCTTGCTCTGATGCTGCTCGGGGCCGGCTCCGCGACGAATCTGCAGGCCCGCTTCGCGGCAACCGACCTGGCCACCTCGCGCTTTCGGGCCCGTGATCTGTCGATCGTGGTCTGGTCCACGACGATCGGTGCCGTACTCGGCCCGAACCTGTTCGGACCGGGCGAAGCACTCGGCGCGGCCCTCGGACTTCCGGCGATGACCGGGGCGTTCGCCTTTTCCCTCGCCGCCACGGTCGCCGCGGCGTTCGTCTACGCGCTCGGACTGCGACCCGACCCCCTACTGACCGCGCTGGCAGCACGCACAACGAGCGCCGGCATCCGTCGGGCCAGCGGAGGCCTGACCATTCTGCGCGGCAATACGGCGGCTCGGTATGCCGTTGTCGTCATCGCGCTCAGCCACGCCACCATGGTGGCGCTGATGTCCATGGCACCGGTGCACCTGCGCGACCACGGAGCGACCCTCACGATCGTCGGGCTCACCATCAGCCTGCACGTGGCCGGCATGTACGCCCTCTCCCCCGTGTTCGGCGCACTGTCCGACAAAATGGGACGACTTCCGGTCATCCTCGGCGGGCAGTCGATGTTGCTGGTTGCCCTGACCGTGGCCTGGCTCAGTGACGGGTCGCAGGGTACGATGACGCTGAGCCTGATCTTTCTGGGACTGGGCTGGTCGGCATCCGTCGTGGCGGGTTCGGCCCTGGTTTCCGAGGCCGTCGACATTGAGGATCGCTCGTCGCTGCAGGGGTTCTCCGACCTCTCCATGAACGCGGCCGGCGCGCTCGGCGGCGCGATCGCCGGACCGATTCTGGCGCTGGCCGGATACGCCGGACTCGGCCTCGCCGCCATGGTGCTCGTTGCCGTCGTCGTTGTGTGGTCGGTCGTACGACTGCGCGGGACGCACGCCTGACCACCATCACAAGATACCCCCATGGGTATATAATCACACCATGGCCACCATAGACATCACCGAGAAAACGTTCGACGCGACCATCACCGACAATGCCATCGTGCTCGTCGATTTCTGGGCCGGATGGTGCGGCCCGTGCCGCAATTTCGCCCCGACCTTCACTGCAGCATCGGTGAAGTACCCCGAGGTCATCTTCGCCAAGGTGGACACCGAGGCCGAGCAGGCGCTCGCGTCGGCCGCGGGCATCCGCTCCATTCCGACCCTGATGGCCTTTCGCGACAAAATACTGGTGTTCTCGCAGCCCGGGGCTCTCAACGCCGCGGGCCTGGACGACGTGATCCGTGGCGTGCAGGCCCTCGACATGGCCGAGGTGCGGGCGAGCATTGCTGCCCGCTGACGCGATGGCAGCCCAGAACCCAATCTTCGGCGAGCTCGTGGACGGCATCGACATTCCCGTCTTCAACGAGCGTGCGATTCGCGCCGCCGCCGGTCTGCTCTTTCTGCTCGGCATCATCGCGTTCATGACCGCAGCGCTCACCGGCTACTTCCAGCCACTGCGCGCCTTCGGATTACTGTTTATGGTCGACATGATGCTGCGCTTGTTCGTGAGCGCCCGGTATACCCCGAGCCTGATGCTGGCCTCCCTCCTGGTACGCCGCCAACGGCCGGAATGGGTCAGTGCCGAACCGAAGAAGCTCGCCTGGGGTCTCGGGCTCGGAATGGCCTTCGTGTCGTGCCTGGCCATGGGATTGCTGGGCCTCGACCCGCTGGTCACCCTCGCCCTGTGCAGCGTATGCCTCACCCTGCTCTTTCTGGAGACCGCCTTCGGTATCTGCGTGGGCTGCGAACTCTCCCGTGTTTTCTCCAGGACGAAACCGACGCTGTGCCCCGGCGACACCTGCAACTACACGCCGCCGCCGCGTGCTCGCAAGGCAGCGGTCGTACCGCGACCCTAAACGAGCGGATGCCGTCGGTTCCGCCTACGACTCCGTGACCGTAATGCCGAAGCTTTTGAGCTTGCGGTAGAGGGACGAGCGGGCGATCCCCAGGGACTCGGCCGCGCGCATCCGGTTGCCTGCGGCTTTGTGCAGCGCACCGACGATGAGGTCCCGTTCCCCCGCTTCCAGCGCCGACAGAAGCCGCGGGGCGCCGCCATGGCAGTACGCGGGCAGGTCTTCGGCTTGAATCGCGCCGACTGGTCGGGTGAGCAGGGCGGTGTCGAGGGCTTGTTCAAGCTGGCGGATGTTGCCGGGCCAGGGATACCGGGAAATCACCCGCATCGCTCCCGCGCTCACGGTGGCGGGGCGGAGGCCAGCCCGCCGCGCGAGCACCCGGGTGACGATATCGGGCAGGTCGTCGATGCGATGGCGCAGCGGTGCGACGGTAACTGAGGTTTCGAAGTGGTGCAGCAGCCTCGTGTAGGGCCGAGCCGCAAGCAGATCTGCATGAAGGTCGGGTTGCGACACTGTGACGGCGACCCCGTCCCGCGGCCGGCCGCTCGTTGCGCGCTCACGGAGGAAGGCATCGAGTTCGGCGACCGCTGCCGGGGTGAGCCGATCGATATTGCGAAAGACATAGAGCGTGGGCTGAATCGACGCCGTCGACCGCTCGTCCTCGAGCTGATTGCCCAGACCGTGATCATTCACGTCGTCGGCACAGTGCACGACGGTGCGGCCAGCGGGCACGACGTGACGATACAGCTCGGCCAGGAGCGATACTTTGCCGCCGCCGGCTTCGCCCAGAACGAGCAGGGCGGCGCCGACGTCAAACGCCGCGACCAGGCTGCTCGAGGCCCGTTTACCGAGGAGCGACGAGGCGTCGCTGAGGATTGCCGATTCCGCAGCGGCCGGGATCGGCTGCGTGACGGTCAAATCGGCGGCGGCCGGCCGTTCCTGCCCCGTCACGAGCACCGGCTCAGACTTGATGTCGACGACGACGACGATACCGGCGACGTCGGGGCCGACCACGACCCGTTTGCCACGAATCTGCACGATCTTGCCGGACGAGAGCTCGATCTGGTCGATCGGCTGCCCCGGCGAGATCATCAGGTAGCGGGCGTGCTCATGAATGGTCCACTGTTCATCGGGGGCGAACAGGCTCTGCGCGACGGCGTTGCCCATCACGACCGTGCCGCCGATCGCCATGACGGCGCCGCGGGTGCGGGCATCCACCCGCACGTATGCCTCGAACAGGGCCTGCTGCCGCTGGCTGCGATCAACGAGCAGGTTGCGCTCAATCTCGTGGGCGGCCGACCGCACCAGGGAATGCATGAGCGGGCTGGCATCCTCGCTCAGACAGCTGATGTCGAGCACACCCTCCACCCGCCCGGTGAGCGGGTCACGAATGGGACTGCCAGCGCAGGCGAACGGCTGCAGGTGCTCCAGAAAATGCTCGGGACCCACGATGTACAGCGGCTGGCCGGACTCGAGAACGGTGCCGATGCCGTTGGTGCCGACACTCGCCTCGGCATAGTTGAATCCCGGGGCCAACGACACCTCGTCGAGCAGGGTTCCGATCGTCTTGTCGGTCTCTGACCGACTCAGAATTCTCGCCCGATAGTCGGTCAGCACGATCGACAGC
Organism: Cryobacterium luteum; assembly: GCF_900110125.1. Taxonomy (GTDB): domain Bacteria; phylum Actinomycetota; class Actinomycetes; order Actinomycetales; family Microbacteriaceae; genus Cryobacterium; species Cryobacterium luteum. The sequence goes on along the minus strand of NZ_FOCN01000004.1, from coordinate 48,976 downwards.
GGCATCTGGGCCATCTCGTCGCTCAGCCGGGCAATGACCGGTTCGGAGCAGCGCATCAGCCGACCGGTGAGATCCAGGTCGCTGTGGAATGCCGCCTGAGATGAGACGGCATCGACGCCGGCCGAGAAGGATCGCTGCCAGGAGGCCGCCACCAGGCCGGGAACAGATTGGGTCTCGGCGTGGCCGAAGCGCAGAAAATCGGCGCGAGCAGCGGCAATCTTGATTCGCCGATCAGCGACTCTGTGCATATCTACTCCCTTGTGGACTCTGCAAGCATGCCCTCTGCGACCCGCGAGCGCCAGCCGTGCAGTGTCCCAATCTGGGACACGCCACGGTGCGGGTGCGGGGTCACTCTTACTGGAGAGGCTCTTCCGGGAGCGTCGATCACTCACAACTGCATCGCAAAGGAGCGCTCATGGAACGATTGATCAACATTGACAATGGTGGAACACTCACCGACATTGTCGTCGCCAGCGGCACCGATTTCACGTTCACCAAGACCCTGACCACCCCGGTCGACCTGTCCCAGTGTCTCTTCGACGCCATGACGAAGGCGTCGGCGCAGATCTACGGTGAGGCCAACCTGGCCGACCTGCTGCACTCGACCCAGCACATCCGCTATTCATCTACCCAGGGCACCAACGCACTGGTGCAGCGCAAGGGCCCGCTGATCGGGCTGATCACCGACGATCCCGCCCTGCCAGAGGCGCTCGGAACCTCGGACGAGACGGCGGCGCTGTTCACGGACCTGATCGGTGGCCGTATCGGGATCATCTCGGCCGACGGCACCCCGGAGGAACTCTCCCAGCAGCTCGTCGCCGAGATCAACCGGCTGACCACCGCCGGTGCCGAACGTCTCGTCGTCGCCGGCCTGAGTTCGGAACGCGAGCACCTGTTCAAGCGCACCATGCTCAAGAATTTTCCCCGGCACCTGCTCGGCTCGGTACCGATCCTGTTCTCCCGTGAGTTCGCCGCCGACACGTCGCGGCCGCGTCAGGTCTGGTCCGGCATTCTCAACTCCTTCCTGCACCCCACGGTCGAGCGTTTTCTGTACAGCGCCGAACACCGGCTGCGCGCCTACAAGGTGAAGAACCCGCTGTTGATCTACCGCAACGACGGTGCCTCCTCGCGCGTCGCCAAGTCGGTCGCGCTCAAGACCTACTCCTCCGGACCCCGCGGCGGACTCGAGGGCACACGCGCTCTCGCCGAGGCCTATGGTCTCGACAACGTGCTCATGATCGATGTCGGCGGCACCACAACGGATGTCGGCGCCGTCTCCAACAAGGCGATCGCCGTCGACCGGCGCGGATCGATCCAGGGCGTCGACATCTCCTATGAGATGAGTGACGTGCGTTCCACCGGAGTGGGCGGCAGCTCGATCATCGCCGTGCACAACGGCGAGATCACCGTTGGACCGAACAGCGTCGGTGCCGCGCCCGGGCCGGCCTGCTTCGGTTTCGGCGGCACCTCGGCGACCATCACAGACGTCAACCTGCTGCTCGGCGTTCTCGACCCGACCACCTATCTCAACGGTGAGATGGCCCTCGATGCCGGGCGTTCTCGCGCGGTCATCATGAAGACCGTTGCCGACCCGCTCGGAATCACCCTCGAGGAAGCGCTGATTCGCATGGAGGCCAGCTATTCCAGCCACCTGGCGCGCTCCTTCGCCGACCTCCTAAGCCCGACCGGCGACACCACGGTCGCGGCGTTCGGTGGCGGCGGACCGATGAACGCCTGCAGCGCCGCCCGCATCGCCGGGGTGAACCGGGTGCTCGTGCCGCGCCTCGCCGCGGTGTTCTCGGCGTACGGCATCAGCTTCTCGGACATCGCCCAATCGTATGAAACCAGCGTCACCGGTTTCTCGCCCGCAGAAATCACGGCGGTACGCACCGCCATGCAAGCGGATGCCGGCAAGGACATGTTCCAGGAAGGGCACGACCTGAGCGAGTGCGAACTCGACTGGTCGACTTTGGTCGAAAACGGCGAGGAGATTCTCGCCCTCAAGGCCACCTACCGGCTGCCGCACCCGACCATTGCCAACGGAGCACCGGCAGCGGCGAGCGCCGCAGTGGCCGCCGGAACGCGGCAGGTGCGTTCGGCTCCCACACAGATCGACAGCGTGGCCGTCTACCAGCTCGACGACCAGAAGCCGGGTGCCACCGCAGCCGGCCCGGCCATCGTCGAGGGCCCATTCTTCACCGCGCGAGTGCCGCTCGGCTGGACTCTCACGGTCTCCACCGCCGGCGACCTGCAGCTCACCGACACGCACTGACCCCGAACCTCGACCCACTTTGTTTCCCCAGGAAGGTACAAACAAAATGCGCGTTCCCATGACCGAATACCTGCTGATCGACCTCGACACCGAACGCTGGATCTGCCGCGTCTGCGCCCACGACTTCGGCGACGCCCGCGGCAACTACAAGGAAGGAACCCTGGTCTACGACCGGGACCCGCGGGAGATCCATCCACCGGTGATCGACCCGGAGAAGTACGAGTTCACCTTCTCCCCCGACCCGACCTTCTGCCGCATTCTGGAGTTCTACTGCCCCACCTGCGGCACGCAGATTGAAGCGGAATACCTGCCGCCGGGACATCCGCCGACCGTCGACATGCTCTGGGACATCGACTCGCTGCGCGAAAAATGGGAAGCCCACGGCGGCAACCCCGAAGAGGTCGTCAACTACGGTCCCGGCGAGAACGCCGAGACCGACCTCAGCGCTCGGTTTGATTCCGTATCCGCACATTCCCACTCCCACTCGCACGCCGACCACACCGAAGGGCACTGACCGTGAAACGAATTTCCGTAGATATCGGCGGCACATTCAGCGACTGCTTCTTCGTCTGGGATGACGTGTACATCGAGTCGAAGGCACTCACCACCCACCACAATCTCGCCCTCGGTTTCAACGAAGCGCTCGACCGGGCGTGCGAGCGGGCCGGCATCAGCCGGGAAACGGCGCTCAAAGAAGTCGACTCGGTGCGCTACGCGACCACGCTCGGCACCAACGCCCTGATCGAGGGCAAGGGGCCGCGAGTCGCCGCGATCGTCACGCACGGCTTCGAAGACACCATCCCGCTCTCCCGCGGCCGTGGCTACGGTGAAGGACTCGACGGGGTCAAGCAGGGCGACATGCCCGACGCCCAGCGGCCCGACCCGCTCGTGCCGCGCCGGCTCATCCGCTCGGTCAAGGAACGCATCGACTCGGTCGGTGAGGTTCTCGTGCCGCTCATGTACGACGATGTGCGCACCCAGGTGCGTGAACTCGTCGACAACGGCGCCGAGGCCATCGTCATTGCGCTGACCAACGCGACCGAGAACTCGGTGCACGAGGATCGTATTCTCGAGATCATCCTCGACGAGTACCCGACGCACGAGCTCGGGTCAATTCCGGTACTGCTCAGCAGCCAGGTGTCGGGTCGCAAGGGCGAATATGTGCGGGCGATGGCCACCATCGTCGACGCTTTTCTGCACCAGACCATGTTTCACGCGCTCAACCAGCTCTCCAACAACCTGCGCGATTCCGGGTATGAGAAGCCGATGCTCGTCATCCACAACTCGGGCGGCATGGCGCAGCCCAACTCAACGGATGCCCTGCAGACGATTCACTCCGGACCAATCGCCGGCGTCGGCGCGGCCCAGCACCTGTCGGAATCGACCGGGCTCGGCGACGTCGTGTCGATGGACATGGGCGGCACCTCCTTCGATATCGGCCTGGTACCGGAGGGCGGGGTGCGACACTACGACTTCCAGCCCACCATTGGGCGCTGGATGGTCTCTGCCCCGATGATCCACCTCAACACCCTCGGCGCGGGCGGCGGCTCGATCGCCGCCTACAACCGCATCCACCACGCCATCCAGATCGGGCCGGAATCGGCGGGCAGCGATCCGGGCCCGGCGTGCTACGACCGTGGCGGGCTGCGCCCGACCGTGACCGATGCCGACCTCGTGCTCGGCTACCTCGACCCCGACAACTATGCCAACGGGCACATCAAGCTCAATAAGAAGCGTTCGATCTACGTCATCGACGAGACGCTCAGCGATGAGCTCGACCTCGACGCCGTCGAGGTGGCCAAGGTGATCAAGAAGACCGTCGACGAGCAGATGGCGATCGGCATCGAGAAGGAGCTGCGCTCGCGCGGCGGCCTGATCGAGGATTACACGATGCTCGCTTACGGCGGTAACGGCCCGCTGCACGCCTGCGGCATCGCGGCGAGCGCCGGCATCAGCCGCATTCTGTTCCCGCCGTTCGCGTCGGTGTTCTCAGCGCTCGGCGCCGGCAACATGCGACCGCTGCACATTCACGAGCGCAGCGCCTACGTCGTGCTCTACGAAGCGATCAAACGAAGCCTGTACAACCAGTACGACGCGCTCAACGGCTACATCGAGGAACTCGAAGCGAAGGGCGCCGAAGACCTCGTGCGCCAGGGCTACGACCGAGCGGATGTTCGCTACCGCCTCGAAATGGACATGCGCTACGGCAACCAGCTCGTCACAACGGCCGTCGCGTTCGACATCAACCGGGTCAACGGGGTCGCCGACGTGCTGCACCTGATCAAGACTTTCTCCGAGATCTTCGGCGAGCGCTATGGCGAGGGAACGCAGGCACCGGAGGCGGGCATCCGGGTGCAGACGATTCGGGTTGCGTCCTACATCGAGGGTGAGGTCATCCAGTTCGAGTCGATCAAGATCGGCGGCGAGAAGACCAAGCCGGCTCCGGTCTCCCACCGCTCGGTGCACTTCACGAGCATAACCGGAGCGGTGGACACCCCCGTCTACGACGCCGAGGCGCTCAAACATGAGTACGTGATTCACGGGCCGGCAATCGTCACGACCGAGAACACCACCTATCTGGTTGAGCCGGGCTGGCGCCTGGAACCGACCGTGCAGGGTGCCGTATGGCTACTCAGCGACTGACCGCTTCCCTCATCCCCGTAACACCTCGCATAAGCAAAGGAGCTTGAGCACCATGACACTGACAACCGACGAGTTCGTGCCCACCAGCGGAAACGACGACGACGCAACCCAGCTGCTGACCGACCAGGAACAGCAGTGGGTCGACAAATTCATGGACGAGACGACCCTCTTCCTCGGACCTGACCCGGCCATCATGCGCCACCACGAGATCATGCCGCGCACCGCCTACGAGGAGGAATGCATCGCGCAGGGCATCGACCCACTCGAGATCGACCGCATCCGTAAGCGCCTGGCCGGCGCCCTCGACGAGGCCTTCGAGATGTGCGAGAGCATGGGCGCGGCGCCCGGCGCCAAGTGGGCCGACCTGTCCTGCGCCGTTTACACGGCCGAGGGCGACGTCACCTACCTCTCCAACCGCGGCGTGATCGCCTTCTCCGCGGTGCTGCACCACCCCATCCGTTACATCATGAAGAACTGGAAGGACGAACCCACCGTCGGCATCAACGAGGGTGACGGTTTCTTCCACAACGACTCGCGCTTCGGCATGGTGCACAACACCGACCAGTCCATGCTGGTGCCGGTCATTCGCGGCGGTATCATCATCGCCTGGGTCGGTGCGACCATTCACGAGGGTGAGAACGGCGCCTGCGAACCCGGCGGTATGCCCAGCGGCTCCGAGACCCCGTTCGACGACGGCCTGCGGGCCTCGCCGATCAAGATTGTGGAGAGGGGTCACCTGCGCCGCGACCTGCTGACTTTTCTGCAGCACTCCACGCGTGACCCGAAGCTCATGCTCGCCGACATCAAGGTGAAGATGGGTGCCGTCAAGCGCATCATGGACACCGTCGACCGGCTGATCGACGAGGTCGGGCAGGAGACGTTCGTCGCCTCGCTGCGGGTCACCGTGGAAGACGTCGAGACCGAGGTGCGTCGCCGCATCGGCGAACTGCCCGACGGCACCGTGACCTTCAACCAGTTCGTCGACTCGACCCTCAAAGAGAACATCCTGATCAAGTTCGCCTGCAAGATCACCATCAAGGGCGAACGCATGATCGTGGATCTCACCGGCACCGGCCCGGAGATTCTCAACCGCGCCATCAACTCCCCCCTCGCCTCGACCAAGTCGTTCATGGCGCAGGCCATTTTGTCGTACTGGTGGCCCGACCTGCCCCGCTCGACCGGAGCCCTGTCACCGATCGAGGTCATCACCGAAGAACACAGCTGGGCGGATGCCGGTTACGACGCTCCCGTGGGTCAGTCGCTGCAGGCTTCCTTCCGCGGTTTCTCGGCCCTGCAGACCGCCTTTGCCAAGATGCAGTTCTCGTCACCGCAGAAATACTCCAACGTCGTCGCACCCTGGTTCAACCAGATCAACGACTTTCTCTGGGGCGGCACCACACAGAACGGCGAGCAGGTCGGCAACCTGTGCGCCGACCTGAACGGCATGGGCGGCGGCGCGAAGGCGTTCCGTGATGGTGAAGACGCGGTGGCCCCGCTGTTCTGCGCCATGGCCGACATCGGCGAGCAGGAAGTGATGGAAGAAGAAGTCCCCTTCCTCCAGCTCGTCAGCAAGCGTCTGGTGCGCGACAACCAGGGCTTCGGCAAGTTTCGCGGCGGCATGGGGTACGAGATGATCGTCGCCTCTCGCGGCACCCCCAGCTGGGGCTTCATGACCGTCACGAGCGGGTCGAAGTTCTCGTCGGTGCCGGGCATGTTCGGCGGTTACGGCTGCCCGGTGTACCCGCTCGCGATGGTGAAGAACGTCAACATCTACGACATCATCCAGAAGGATCCCTCCCAGTTCAACCTGTCGATGGAACGAGTGATGAACGAGCAGCCGTTTGAGGGCGGCGACTATCAGTCGGCGCACATGGGCCTGCAGTTCGACGTGGCGAAGGAGGGCGAGCTCTACATGATCGCCCAGGGAGCCGGTGGTGGTTACGGCGATGTGCTCGAACGCGACCCCGAGCTCGTGGTGACCGACCTCGAACTCGACCGGATCAGCGCCCACACCGCCTCGACCATGTACGGCGTGGTCTGGGAACCCGGTACCTACGTGGTGCACGAGGATCAGACGGTGGCGTTGCGGGCGCAGATGCGCCGCGACCGCATCTCCCGCGGCACGCCCTACAAGGAGTTCGTGAAGAACTTCGTGAAGGAAGAGCCGCCGGCCGACCTGCTGTACTTCGGGTCGTGGGGTCAGGACGACGACGAGAACCTCATCGCCACCCACTGGGGCGGACTCGAGCCGGAACGGGTCAAGGGCAGGCTCGAGGACCTTCCGCTGATCATGGTTCCCGATCGTCGGGTGCTCAAGATCAGCAAGCTCGAGGCCCGTGTGCGGGAACTCGAGGAGAAATACGGCGAGGTGGTCGAGCACAAATCCTGATCAACACCCGCTGACCCGGCTGCGGGGCCGTCTCCTTACGGCCCCGCAGCCGCTGCTCGAACGACGTGATTCACTGATTGCTTGATTGATGGGAGACACCGTGACACTTTCGCTGACTGACCTCCTCGCTGAGCCAACCTCGGGCCGCCGCCGAGCGGTGGTGCTCGACAGCCATGACTATGCCCAAACCGTCTTTCTGCAGGGCAAGCCGGTGCCGTGGCAGGAGCCGATGGCCTACGCGAATTTCTTCGGCCAGGTTCAGGGCGTGCTGGGGTCTGACCTGGCGCTGCTCAGCCTCGACCGGTACTACGCCCAGCGGGTCGCCGCCGATCCGGCGTTGCAGTCCGCCATGGGCGCGAAATCCCGCACCGGCTATGCCCTGCGCACCCTGCTGAACGATGCGGAGACGACGGCATCCGTCGTCGAACTGGCTACGGTGTTCAGTCAAACCCAGCGGGTGCCGGTCGTTCTGCAGATTCCGTCACCGATGCAGTGGCTGGCGCGCACGCATCCGTTTTCAGGGTCGGACGACGTCCTGGCGCTCGACGCCGATAATGCCGAGAACGCTTCGATGTATGTCGCTGACTGGCTGCGCGGATTCGCCGCGCTTCCGTTGATCGCGGTTCTGCTCGATGACCGCGGCCCCGTTCTTGAGCCGGTGCCGCTGTCGACGTACTCGCCGATCGCCAACGTGACCGACCACTACCGGTGGGCGCTCGGCCAGCGGCACGACGATCGGGTCGAGCTGCACGGCAGCGCGCTGCGCGGGGCGGTGATCGGAACGGACTTCTGGTCGACCGACGCCGACCCGCTGCCGGAGGGCGATTTTCTGGTGGGCGAGGTGCCGCACCAGGCGGTTCCGGAGCAGGTCCTGAGCCGCATCACGGCGCTGATCTGAGCATCACGGCGCTGCTCTCAAGCGGATGCCGCCGGTCGCGAGATATCGCGGCCCGCGGCATCCGCTCTGCCGGTTTCAGGCCAAGCGTCGCCGGCCCGTCGCGGTCTCCTGCTCGAGCGGGGTGGCGGTGGCCAGCGGAATGTTGAGAAAATCAACGACCGGCGCGAACGCCCGAAACCGCTCGATGACCAGGTCGGTGAAATTCTCATCGAGCGCCACATCGCCGGGCAGGTGGGCGACCAGCGCCCAGCTGCGGTTCAGCAGCAGGTCGGCCGCCGGATGCTCGACCGGAAATCCGCGCGGCGGGCGGATGAGCTTGTTACCGCCGAACGGCTGCGCCATCGTCGTGAGGGCGGGCGTGGCGAGCAGGGAGCGCAGCTTCAGGTGGTGGCCCAGCACATAGTCACGGATGGCGCGCAGCTGCGGCGGTTGCGGACTATAAGCGCCGCCGGCCAGCATGACGCCGTGCACGCCCACCTGGAGAAAGTATCCGGCTCCGCCCGCCTTCTCCAGCCCGCGGGGCGGCCAGTGCGCGGCCAGATGAGTCTTGTACGGTGATTTGTCGTTGGAAAACCGTACGTCACGGTAGATGCGCAGCATGGACTTGTTCGGTGGGCGCACGCAGTCAGCGGCGAATTCGCCCAGCGCCAGGTTGAGCACTTCGATGACGGCGAGCATCCGCTCCTTCAACTCGACTTCGTAGACCGGTTTGTGTTCCTGGAACCATTCGCGTTCGTTGCGATGCTCGAGTTCGTCGAGAAAGTCGAATGTCTGTTCGCTAAAATGAGGGCCCACCCCGCGAGACTACGCCTTCGCGGCTGCCTTTTCGGCCCGCTTGGTCGCGCGCACCCGAGTCAGCGATTCGGGATCGACGATGTCGGCCACCGACCGGTAGGCCCCGTCTTCGCCGTAGGGTGCGGATGCTTCGCGCCAGCCGTCGGCGTCGACCCCGAACCGTTTGCCGAGGAGTGCGAGAAAGATCTTCGCCTTCTGCTCGCCGAACCCGGGCAGGGCTTTGAGCCGTCGGAGGATCTCGGCGCCGGTGGGATTGTCGGCGGTCCAGATCGACGCCGTGTCGCCGTTCCAGTCGCTCACGATGACCGCGGCGACCTCCTGCACGCGTTTGGCCATGGAGCCCGGAAACCGGTGCACGGCCGGCGACTGGCGGAACACGTCGATGAAGGCATCCGCTTCGTAGTCGGCGATCATGGCAGGGACGAGGGCGCCGATGCGGTCACGAATCTTGGCCGGGCCGGCGAAGGCGGTCTCCATGGCAATCTGCTGGTCGAGCAGCATGCCCACGAGCAGGGCGAACGGGTTCTCGCTGAGAAGGGCGTCGGCAGCGGCATCGCCGGTGAGGTGCAGTGTGGTCATGCGCCCATTGTGGCACTGCGCCGGCGTCAGCGTTTCAAACCGGCCGAAGGGGCGCGCCTCTGACGTGCAGCAAGGGCGCCCTGCCTTCAGATTCGCTCTTACCCGAGCGGCGAACGCTACACGATCCGTTCGAACACCAGCGTCGCCTGGATACGGTCGCCGCCGCCGAAACCCTTACTGCCCGCCGCCGCGGTTGTAATGGTGTGCAGTCGATAGCCGAGCGCAGCCTGCTTGTTGATTGAGTCCTCCAACTCCGTGAGATTTCCGGAGCCCGTACCCAAAAATTTCTCTTTGAGCACGATCTGGAGCACGACGTACATTCCATTTGCGGCCATCTGCACTTCACCTTTCACGACTCCGCAAATCGGAGTGCCATCAGGGATAATACAGGCCCCGGTCAGGTTCAGATGCGTGTGATACTTCTGCGTGCCCTACTCCCGTCCGTCCTCGAGGGGGATAAGCATGGTGCGGAACGGACCGGCACTGGCGTGGAGGGCCCAGATGCGATCAGCGACGTCGTCGATGCCGTTGGGCAACTGAAGCTGGGGGATGCCGCCGGGAATCACCAGTTGGTTGACCCGGATGCCCTCGTCCTCGAGGGCATCGTGGAGCATCTCGCCGTAGGCGCTCTCGGCGGGGAAGGCGATCGAGGTCCCGGCGAATCCAGCGCGGGCCTTCACGGAGGTGCCGCCGTTGATCATGATGATGCTGCCGCTACCCGCCTGCCGCATCGTCGGGAGCACCGCACGCACCGCGTGGATGAGCCCAAGGGCCGAGAATTGCAGGGCCTCCAGGGCCAGCTCCGGAGTCAGGTCGAGCACCGGTTTCAGATACTCACGGGACGGAAGTGGGCTGTACTGCAGTGCGGTGATGGGCCCGAGCTCGGCCGCGGCACGCGCAAGGGCAGCTTCGAGCGACGCCGGCGTGCGGACATCCGCAGCGTACGCACTGGCGGTGAAGCCGACAGCGGTGAGCTCGGCTGCCATGACGTCTAGTTTCGACTGGTTCCTGGCGATCAGGGCGATGGAGAAGCCTTCGCGCCCGAACCGGCGTGCAACGGCTGCGCCGAGTCCTGGTCCGGCTCCGATGATGGCAATGACGGGCACGGTAGGCTCCTTCTGTCGATGATGCTGTGGTGATGCATGAGGCGAGCTCGAGCCTAGACGTTGAACCTGAACTCGACGGCGAATCGGCCAGTTCACCCCATGACACCCTTGACATACTGCTCGTGCCAGATCTTTGCAGTGCCTGTGGTACCGAATGACCTGATCACACGATCAGTGCATAACGCATCGCGTCAATAACGCTAGACGTTGAAGCGGAACTCGACCACGTCGCCGTCCTGCATGACATACTCTTTGCCCTCGATGCGGGCCTTGCCCTTGGAGCGGGCCTCGGCGATCGATCCGGCTTCCATAAGGTCGTCGAAGGAGAAGATCTCGGCCTTGATGAAGCCCTTCTGGAAGTCGGTGTGGATGACTCCGGCGGCCTGCGGTGCGGTCCACCCCTTGTGGATGGTCCAGGCGCGGCACTCCTTCGGGCCGGCCGTGAGGTACGTCTGCAGGCCGAGGGTGTCGAAGCCGATGCGGGCGAGCTGGTCGAGACCGCTCTCGGCCTGACCGGTCGAGGCGAGCATCTCCGCGGCGTCTTCGGCGTCGAGTTCGCTCAGCTCACTCTCGAGCTTGGCGTCGAGGAACACGGCGTTCGCCGGAGCGACGAGCGCAGCGAGGGTGTCGAGCTTGGCCTGGTCCTGCAGCACCGCCTCGTCGACGTTGAAGACGTAGATGAACGGCTTCGCGGTGAGCAGGCCGAGCTCACGAATCGGCTCGATATCGAGCGTGGCCGACGACAGCGGCTGGCCGCCGTCGAGAATGGCCTGCGCCTTGAGCGCGGTCTCCAGCACGATCGCGGGCAGCTTGCGGCCCTTGACCTCTTTCTCGAAGCGCAGCACAGCCTTCTCGAGGGTCTGCAGGTCGGCGAGGATCAGTTCGGTGTTGATGGTTTCCATGTCGCCGGCCGGGTTGACCTTGCCGTCCACGTGCACCACGTCGGGGTCGGCGAATCCGCGAATGACCTGGGCGATGGCATCCGCTTCGCGAATGTTGGCGAGGAACTTGTTGCCGAGCCCCTCTCCCTCGCTCGCGCCCCGCACGATGCCGGCGATGTCGACGAACGACACTGGGGCCGGCAGCAGGGCCTTACTGCCGTAGATGGTTGCGAGATCAGCCAGGCGCGAATCGGGGAGGTTCACGATTCCAACGTTGGGCTCGATCGTTGCGAACGGGTAGTTCGCCGCGAGCACGTTGTTCTTGGTCAGCGCGTTGAAGAGGGTGGACTTGCCCACATTGGGGAGTCCGACGATTGCAATTGTAAGAGCCACGAGAGATTATTCTACCGGCCGCGCCGCCGCAGGCCGTGTCGGCGTCTCGTGTCGGTGGCCCGTGAGACCATAAGATGTGCTGAACTTCACCGCGATCGACTTCGAAACCGCCAACTCCTCGGGCGCCTCGGCGTGCTCGGTCGGCCTGGTGAAAGTGCGTGACGGCGTGGTCGTCGACTCGGCCTACTGGCTCATTCAGCCGCCGCCCGGCCACGATGCCTTCTCGGAATGGAACACCCGCATCCACGGCATCATCGCAGCGGATGTCGTGGGTGCGGCCACCTGGGCGCAGCAGCTTCCCGAGCTGGTCGCCTTCGTCGGTGACGATTATCTGGTCGCCCACAACGCCGGTTTCGACCTCGGCGTGATCAAGACGGCGTCGCTCGTAACGGGCCAGCCGGTGCCCGACTTTCGCTACATCTGCAGCTTGCAGGTGGCCCGCCGCACCTACCACCTGGAGTCGTATCGACTACCGGTCGCAGCCATGGCGGCGGGCTTTGAAGACTTCTCGCACCACAACGCGCTCGCTGACGCCGAGGCCTGCGCGGCCATCATGATTCACGCGGCCGCACGTCACGAGGCCGACACGCTCGAGCAGCTCGCCCACGTGACCCGGGTCAAGGTGGGCGTGATCGGGCCGGTCGCCACCCAGGAGCACGCGTCGACACACGGGCCGATGGCGCTCAACTAGCTTCTTGTTCAGCAATTCGGCTGGTCCGAGTGTCATTCCGGTAATGTCGGTGGGCGCTGGCAGACTTAATGCATGGATCCACTGCTGAGTTTGATTGTCGGTCTGATCGTCGGTGCCGCTGTGGGCGCCCTGTCGGCCATGCTGCTGCAACGTCGTCGCACCGAGGGTGCCGCCGAGGGAGCCCTCGACCCGGCCGTGGTGGAGGCACGTCACCAGGTTGCTCTCGCCGAGGCCCGGGCGAGCGAGGCAACCGTGCGGGCGGCCCTGCAGAGCGAATTGTCGGCTGCCCTCGCAACGGTCGATGGCCTCACCGCCCAGATCGACCACGACCGCGCCACGGCGCGCGAAACAGTTGAACGGCAGCGCTCCGACCAGCAGCTGCAGTCCGAGCGGGAGAAGCGGGAACACCTCGTGTTAGAAGCACTCAGCCCGGTGCGGGAGACCCTGCGCACCATGCAGGAGAAGGTCACCGAGCTCGAGACGCAGCGCAGCGAACAGTACGGCTCGCTGTCTGAGCAGCTCAAGCAGGCACAGATCTCCGATCAGCAACTTCGGGTGACCACCGAGTCGCTCGCGAGCGCGCTGCGCTCCAACAGCACCCGCGGCGTCTGGGGTGAGACCCAGTTGCGGCGCGTGGTCGAAGCGGCCGGCCTCGCTCAGTATGTTGACTTCAACACCCAGACCAACATCACAACGGATGCCGGCCTCGGCCGCCCCGACATGGTCGTGCGCCTGCCCGGCAACAAGTCGATCGCAATCGACGCCAAGGTGCCGCTCGAGCACTACATCGAAGCCAGCACCATTCCCTATACCGCCACCGGCGAGGAGGGCGCACGCCGCAAGTTGCTGATCGACAAGCATGTGAAGGCCGTGCGCGCCCACATCGATGCGCTCGCCAAGAAGACCTACTGGGAAGGCTTCGATGCGAGCCCGGAGTTCGTGATCGCGTTCATCCCGAGCGAGTCGCTGCTGTCGGCGGCGCTCGAAGCCGATCCGTCGATTCTCGACTACTCGTTCAGCAAGCGGGTGGCTCTGGCATCGCCGGTGAACCTGTGGGCGGTGCTCAAGACGGTGGCGTTCACCTGGCAGCAGCAGGCGGTCACCGACGAGGCGCAGAAGCTGTTCGACCTCGGCAATGCCCTGTACCAGCGGCTCGGTGCGCTGAGCGGGCACGCCGAATCGTTGCGCAAAGCACTCGAGCGCACGGTGGACAGCTACAACAAGTTCGCCAACTCGTTGGAGTCCCGGGTACTCGTGACCGCCCGGCAGTTTCCCGGGATCGATCAGACCAAGATCGGGCTGCTCACCGAACCGGCGATCATCCACGATTCCCCGCGCAAGCTGACCGCGCCCGAGCTGGAGGCGCCGGCATCCGTTTCCGACGAGCTGGACCTGCCCGTTCGACAGGACGACGTTGAGCTGAACGGTGCCGAGTTGAATGAGGCGAGGCACAGCGTGATCAACCGGCGTCTCGCTGATGTCGACGAATCTGATTACGAGGTCCACGTGTAGGGCGACCACGACGTCAGAGGTGCAAACCAACAACTGCACGCCCCGAGCATGAACGAACAGACCGGGACGTGCAGTTTCGGTTACACCGGGGAAGTAGCGCTTACAGCCACTTCTCGGCGAGGTGCTCCGCGATGACCCGACGTGCCGTGCCCGAACGCGAACGCAGAACGATGCTCTCGGTGCGGATCATCGGACCCTTGCGACGCACACCGTCGACGAGTCCGCCATCGGTGACGCCGGTTGCCACGAAGAAGGTGTTGTCGCCGCTGACCATGTCGTCGATCTCGAGCAGCTTGTCGATGTCGAGGCCGGCCGCGACGCCGCGGGCACGTTCCGCGTCGTCCTTGGGGGCGAGGCGTCCCTGCATGTAACCGCCGAGCGCTTTGAGGGCGCAGGCCGTGGTGATGCCTTCCGGGCTTCCGCCGATACCGACGCACATGTCGATGCGGGTCTCGTAACGGGCGGCGTTGATGCCGCCGGCCACGTCACCGTCGAGCATGAGGCGGGTTCCGGCGCCGGCGCTGCGAATCGCATCGATCAGGCCGGCGTGGCGCGGGCGGTCGAGTACGGCGATGGTCATTTCACCGATCGGCTTCTTCATGGCCTGAGCCAGGTCGCGAATGTTGTCGGCGATCGACTGGTCGAGGCTGACGACGCCGCGCCCGGCCGCACCGGTGACGATCTTGTCCATGTAGAAGATCGAGGAGGCGTCGAGCATGGTGCCGCGATCCGAGACGGCGATGACCGAGACGGCGTTCTGGCGGCCGGCGGCCGTGAGGCTGGTTCCGTCGATGGGGTCCACGGCGATATCGCAGGCCGGGCCGCGGCCGTTGCCGACGTGCTCACCGTTGAAGAGCATGGGGGCTTCATCTTTTTCGCCCTCACCGATAACGATGAGGCCGTCGAAATTGACGGTGCCGAGGAAGGCGCGCATGGCGTCGACGGCGGCTTTGTCTGCGGCGTTCTTGTCGCCGCGGCCGATGAAGGGCACGGCGCGGATGGCGGCGGCCTCGGTGGCACGCACGAGCTCCATGGCGAGGTTACGGTCGGGGTGTTGAAAGAGAGTGGCGGTCTCGGTGCTGTTCAAAAGGTCCTCCCGGACGTTAGTTCGACTTCGAATACGACGGATGCGCGGCGGGTCGCGCGGATTGTCCGCCCGAGTCACCTTATCGCGACCGACCGCACCGAGGCGGGCTTGGCTAGACTCGGGTCACACCCCCGCACACTCTCGAGGAGAAGCAATGCCCATCGCAACCCCCGACCAGTACGCCGCCATGCTCGACAAAGCGAAGACGGGCGGGTTCGCCTACCCGGCGTTCAACGTGTCATCGTCGCAGAGCATCAATGCCGTTCTCCAGGGCCTCACCGAAGCCGGATCCGACGGCATCATCCAGGTCACCACCGGCGGCGCCGACTACTTCGCTGGCCACACGGTGAAAAACCGGGCGTCCGGCGCACTCGCCTTCGCCCGGTTCGCGCACTCCGTCGCCGACAACTACCCGATCACCGTGGCACTGCACACCGATCACTGCCCGGAGGGCGCACTGGGTGACTTCGTTATTCCGCTCATCGAAGCCTCCGAGTCGGCGGTGGCCGATGGCGGCCACCCCATCTTCCAGTCGCACATGTGGGACGGTTCGGCCATCGCGCTGGACAGGAACCTGGAGATCGCCACCGACATTCTGAAGCGCACCCGCGCGATCAACGCCATTCTCGAAGTTGAGATCGGCGCTGTCGGCGGCGAAGAAGACGGCGTACAGGCCGACGTGAACGAGAATCTCTACACGACCCTCGACGACGCGATCAAAATGGTCGAGGCCCTCGGCCTCGGCGAGCAGGGCCGCTACATGGCCGCTCTCACCTTCGGCAACGTGCACGGCGTCTATAAGCCCGGCAACGTGAAGCTGCGCCCGGAACTGCTCAGGGAGATTCAGACCGGGCTCTCGGCCAAATTCGGGCTCGCTGCGCTGCCGCTCGACCTGGTCTTCCACGGCGGTTCCGGCTCGACCGACGCCGAAATCGCTGAAGCCGTCGCCAACGGCGTCGTCAAGATGAACATCGACACCGACACCCAGTACGCCTTCACCCGGTCCATCGCCGACTACATGCTCAAGAACTACGACAGCGTGATCAAGGTCGACGGCGAAGTCGGCAACAAGAAGGTCTACGACCCGCGCGCCTGGGGCAAGGTGGCCGAGTCGGCCATGGCCGCCCGCGTCGTCGATTCCACCCGCCAGCTCGGTTCCGCCGGGCACTCGAACAGTTAGCGCAACGACAACAGTTAGAGCAATGACAGTAGTTGAATTATGACCGAGAAGCCGGACTCCGTTCCCCCCGCGAAAGACCCGCGCCCGCGCCCACAGTACGGCGAACTCGCCCCTGAAGGCTGGACCTGGCAACCGCCGCAGGACGAAGACCGGGCTTCACCCGCTCCCTCCCCCACCGCCGGGGCGGGAGCGGGTACACCACCCCTCAGGAACCATCCGGCCTTCCCGTCGACGCCGCCACCGTCGAGGCGAACCGGCCAACGCACCGCGCCCGGCTGGGACCGGCCGCTAACGATCGGATTGCTGACCTTCGGGCTTCTCGTCACCCTGTACGGCGCGTTTTCGCTCGGGGCGCTCCCCGACGCCATGCAGCTGATCTACACGCAGCAGAACCTCGGGACGTACACGCCGGCGGCCGGCATCGGAACACTGACAACGGCGGGGGCTATTCTCGTTGTGTTCGTCTGGCTGGCTACCACCGCGGTATCAGTGCGCTTGCTGTTGCAACACCGCCGAGCCTTCTACGTGCCCATTATCGGCGGAGCGGTGTCGATCGTGGCACTGTTCGCGTTCATGCTCGCCGCAATGCTCAACGACCCGACCCTGATCGAGTTCCTCAGCCGCCAGTAACGGCCGCGCCGGCGACTTCGGCTTCTACTCGCCCGTCTATTCAGCGGCGGCGGCGCGCCCGCCGAATGCGCGGGCATCCGTTTCACCGGAAAGGTCTTTGCGCAGCTCCTTGGGCAGCGAAAAGATCAGATCTTCTTCGGCGGTCTTGACCTGTTCCACATCGCTGTAGCCGGCGTCGGCGAGAGCTTCGAGCAATTCGTCGACGAGTTCTTCGGGAACGGATGCCCCGCTCGTCACCCCGACGGTCGTCGCGTTGTCGAGCCATTCCTGTTTCACCTCGCTCGCGAAGTCGACGCGATACGCCGCCTTCGCGCCGTATTCCAAGGCGACCTCGACCAGGCGCACCGAGTTGGACGAGTTGGCGGAACCGACCACGATCACCAGGTCGGAGTCGCGAGCGACCTTCTTGATGGCCACCTGGCGGTTCTGGGTGGCGTAGCAGATGTCGTCGCTCGGCGGATCCTGCAGATTGGGGAACCGCGCCCGCAGCCGACGCACGGTCTCCATGGTCTCGTCGACGCTGAGCGTGGTCTGCGACAGCCAGACCACGCGGTCGGGATCGCGTACCACGACGGTGTCGGCTTCGTCGGGGCTGCCGACCAGGGTGGTGTGCTCCGGAGCTTCCCCGGCGGTGCCCTCCACCTCTTCATGGCCTTCATGGCCGATCAGCAGAATCTGAAAATCGTCACGGGCGAAGCGCACGGCTTCGCGGTGCACCTTGGTCACGAGCGGGCAGGTCGCGTCAATGGCCTGCAGTCCACGCTCGGCTGCGGCGTTGACGACGGCCGGGGAGACGCCGTGGGCGCTGAAGACAATGTGCGCGCCGTGCGGCACCTCGTCAACCTCGTCGACGAAGATGGCGCCGAGATTCTCGAGCTCAGAGACCACGTGGATGTTGTGCACGATCTGCTTGCGCACGTAGACCGGGGCGCCATAGTGCTCCAACGCCTTCTCAACGGCGATGACCGCTCGATCGACTCCGGCGCAGTAACCGCGCGGGGCGGCGAGCAGCACCCGCTTGTGTCCGACCACGGGGGTATCCTTAAGCCTGTTGCGAGCGCTGGGAATGCGCGGCATACCCAGGCCGATAGCGGTCGGCTTAGTTTGGGTGTGCATGCTGGTGTTCACCGCTTCAGTCTACGCACGCACGACCGAAGAACTCTGGGAGGACCCGCCTGTGCCCCACGCCAGCGCCACGATCAGCAGCAACACCAGGACCACCGCATGACGGATGCCCCCGCCACCGTCGAAACACCGTGGCCGGTCGCCCTGCTCTCCAATAAAATCCGCGGCTATATCGAACGTCTCGGCATGGTGTGGGTCGAGGGTGAGATCACCCAATGGGGCGCGAGCGGCGGCAACGTCTACGGCAAGCTCAAAGACCTTTCTGAAGACGCCACCGTGAGCTTCACGATCTGGTCGTCGGTGCGTGCCAAGCTCGGCAACGATTTCAAGGCCGGTGACCGCGTCGTCGCGCTGGTCAAGCCCAACTTCTGGGTCAAGGGCGGCACGCTCACCATGCAAGCCTTCGAGATGCGGCATGTGGGGCTCGGTGATCTGCTCGAACGGCTCGAACGGCTGCGCAAGCAGCTCGCGAGCGAGGGCCTGTTCGACGCCTCCCGCAAGAAGCGGCTGCCGTTTTTACCGCATTGCATCGGACTCGTCACCGGCAAGGACTCCGACGCTGAGAAAGATGTCATTCGCAACGCCCAGCTGCGCTGGCCGGCCGTGAACTTTCGGGTTGCGCACGCTGCGGTGCAGGGCGATCGCGCCGTCGGTGAGGTGACCAGCGCGATCCAGAGGCTCGACGCCGACCCGGAGGTCGATGTGATCATCGTCGCCCGCGGCGGCGGCGACTTTCAGAACCTGCTGACCTTCAGCGATGAGGGTCTTGTGCGCGCCGCAGCCGCCTGCGTCACGCCGCTGGTGAGCGCGATCGGGCACGAGGCCGACCGCCCCCTGCTCGACGAGGTGGCCGATCTGCGAGCCTCCACCCCGACGGATGCCGCCAAGCGCGTCGTTCCCGACGTCAGCGACGAACTGAACCGGGTGCAGCAGGCGCGGGCACGCCTGAGCAGCCGGCTCACCGGCATCCTCTCATCGGAGATCGACCGGATCTCGCAGCTGCGCAGCCGACCGGCGCTCGTCGACCCGCGCTGGATCATCGACTCCCGCAGTGAAGACCTCACCCGTTATGTGGCTCGCGGCGCCGAACTGACCGGGCGCGTTCTCGAGCGCGCCGGGTCCGCCGTGGTGGAACTGCGCTCCCAGCTGCGCGCGCTGTCGCCGCAGGGCACCCTCGATCGTGGCTACGCGATCGCCCAGCTGCCCGGCGGGCAGGTGCTGCGCAGCGCCGGCGGCGCCCCGGCCGGCACCGAGCTGCTACTCACCCTGGCCAGCGGCACGGTACCCGCCACCGCGAACGCTGCCGTGCCCGCCGCCGTGCCCGCCACCGCCCTGACCTAAATAGAATGGATGCCATGACCTCGCCTGCCGCAGACACCAGTGAACTCAGCTACGAACAGGCCCGCGATGAGCTCATCCGCGTGGTCAACGAGCTCGAACAGGGTTCGAGCACGCTGGAACAGTCGCTCGCGCTGTGGGAGCGCGGCGAAGCCCTCGCCCACCGCTGCGAAGAATGGCTGATCGGGGCGAAAGCCCGACTCGATGCCGCCCGTCTGGCAGCGACGACGCCCGCGAGCGACGATTCCGCGACCACCAGATGAACCGCGCCCCCAAGCCGCCGCGCGTCGTCGCCGAACTGGGCCGGCCGGAGACTCCGCAGGAGACCGCCGAGCGACTCGCCGAGAACTCGCGCAAGTACCGCTCGCACAAAACGGTGAACAACCTGGTGCTCTCCCTGCTCGTGACGGTGGGCGCCGTACTCGTGCTCGTTCTCCTGGTTCCGCGCAACGACAACCCGATCACCCGCGACATCGACTATGCGAGTGTGGCCGCCCAACTGCAACCGGTCGTCGACCATGCCCTCGCCAGCCCCGAGCTGCCCGAAGGGTGGAGCGCCAACATCGCCGAGTGGCAGGCCGGAACCAACGGCCAGGTGCCGTCCTGGTACATCGGACTGCTCACCCCCGACAACCAGTTCATCGGTATGAGCCAGGCCTTTGATGCGAACCCCACCTGGCTCGCCCAAAAACTCCCCGACTCGCCCGTCGTCGACACTGCCAGCATCGCCGGCGTCACCTGGGACGTCTACCGCAACAGCGCGGCGGAGGCTGATCGAGGCAATTTCGACTACGCCTTGGTCACGACCGCCGGCGCGAGCACCTACGTGCTGATCGGCACGGCACCCACCGGCGACTTTGAGACCCTCGCGACCGCGCTGGCCGCCAACGTGACAGAAAACGCCGCCGAATGAACCGCACCTGGACGACTCCCCCATCGCCGGCCGAGGCCTGGAACGAACTGCGCGAAGGCAACGTGCGCTTCGTCGCCGGCACCCCCCGCCACCGCGAGGATGTCGACCGGCGGGCCGAGCTCGTCGGCCAGCAGACCCCGCACGCCGCACTGTTCGGCTGCAGCGACTCCCGCCTCGCCGCCGAGATCATCTTCGACCAGGGCCTCGGCGACCTGTTCGTCGTGCGCAACGCCGGCCAGATCATCTCGGAATCCGTACTCGGTTCGCTCGAATATGCCGTAGCCGTGCTGCACGTTCCGCTCATTCTGGTGCTCGGCCACGACGAGTGCGGTGCGGTGCGCGCCGCGATCGATTCGCAAAGCCCGGATGCCCCGGCCCTGCCCGTTCATATCGCGCACGTGATCGAGAAGATCGTCCCGGCGGTGCGGCGCGTGAGCGGGCAGCCGGCATCCGCTTTCGTCGAGCCAACCACGATCGATGCCGGTCAGGTGGGCCGGGAACACCTCAAAGACACGGTCACCGAATTGCTCGAACAGTCCGAGGTGATCAGCGCGGCCATCGCAGAAGGTACATTGGCTATCGTCGGTGCAAACTACGTTCTTCGCGAAGGGCACGCCGATCCTCACATCCGAGTGGGTCTCCTCTAGACCCACGGAGTTTTTTTATCGCGCACCCGTTGCGCACAGCACGACCCTCATACAGCACCGAAAGGGAATGCACACAGTGGTGGACACCTCCGCAAACGCCGGCTACCGGATCGAACACGACACGATGGGTGAGGTCCGCGTTCCAACGGACGCGCTCTACGGTGCCCAGACGCAGCGAGCCGTGGAGAACTTCCCGATCTCGGGCTCCACACTGGAGTCCGCGCAGATCGCGGCCCTGGCTCGCATCAAGAAGTCCGCGGCACTCGCGAACGCCCAGCTCGGGGTGCTCGATGCGGACATCGCTGACGCGATCGCCGCGGCCGCCGACGAGGTCATCACCGGCCGGTACGACACGGAGTTTCCGATCGACGTGTATCAGACCGGCAGCGGCACCTCGTCGAACATGAACATGAACGAGGTCATCGCGACCCTCGCGACCCGCGCTCTCGGCCGCCCGGTGCACCCGAACGACCACGTGAACGCGAGCCAGTCCTCCAACGACGTGTTCCCCACTTCCGTGCACATCGCCGTCACGAGCGCCCTGATCGACGAGCTCATTCCCTCGCTCGATCACCTCGCCGTCGCGTTCGAGGCCAAGGCCGAACTGTGGAAAGAGGCCGTCAAGGCCGGCCGCACGCACCTGATGGACGCCACCCCGGTCACCCTCGGCCAGGAGTTCGGCGGCTACGCCCGCCAGATGCGCCTCGGCATCGAGCGCATCCGCACGGCACTCCCGCGCGTCGCCGAGGTTCCCCTCGGCGGAACCGCGGTCGGCACCGGCATCAATACGCCCTACGGTTTTCCGCAGCTCGTCATCGAACTGCTCGTCGCCGAGACCGAACTGCCGATCACCGAAGCGCGCGACCACTTCGAGGCCCAGGCCAACCGCGACGGCCTCGTCGACGCGTCCGGCGCCCTGCGCACCATCGCCGTCTCGCTGACCAAGATCAACAATGACCTGCGCTGGATGGGTTCAGGCCCCAACACCGGGTTCGGCGAGATCAACATTCCCGACCTGCAGCCCGGCTCCTCGATCATGCCCGGCAAGGTCAACCCGGTCATTCCGGAAGCCGTGCTCATGGTGTGCTCCCGCGTCATCGGCAACGATGCCACCATCGCCTGGTCCGGCGCTTCGGGCTCGTTCGAGCTCAACGTCGGCATCCCGGTGATGGGAACCGCTCTGCTCGAGTCGATCCGTCTGCTGTCCAACGCGACCCGCGTGCTCGCCGACAAGGCCGTCGACGGCCTCGTCGCCAACCTCGAGCACGCGCGTGCGCTGGCCGAGAAGTCGCCGTCGATCGTCACACCGCTCAACCGAGTCATTGGCTACGAAGCCGCCGCCAAGGTGGCCAAGAAGGCCGTGGCCGAAGGCCTCACCGTGCGGGAGTCGGTCATCGCCCTCGGCCACGTCGAACGCGGTGACCTGACGCTCGCCGAGCTCGACACGGCCCTCGACGTGCTCAGCATGACGCGTCCGCCGCAGAAGAAGTAGCAGCAGCAAGACAAACCGCCCGGCCTCTGACAGGAGCCGGGCGGTTTGCTGTCTTCCGCTACATGACTTCGTTGCCCTCCAGCATCTCGGTCACGAGGGCTGCGATGGCGCTGCGCTCCGAACGGGTCAGGGTCATGTGCGCGAACAGCGGATGCCCCTTCAACGTTTCGATCACGCTGGCCACGCCGTCGAAGCGGCCGACCCGCAGATTGTCCCGCTGGGCGACGTCGTGGGTGAGCACCACGCGCGAGTTCTGACCGATGCGGCTCAGCACGGTCAGCAGCACGTTGCGTTCGAGTGACTGCGCCTCATCGACGATGACAAAGGCATCGTGCAGGCTGCGGCCACGAATGTGGGTGAGCGGCAGCACCTCGAGGATGCCGCGCTCCATCACCTCCTCGACCACATTCTCCGACACGATCGCCCCGAGGGTGTCGAAGACCGCCTGCGCCCACGGCCCCATCTTCTCGCCCTGGTCCCCCGGCAGGAAGCCGAGGTCCTGGCCGCCGACCGCATACAGCGGCCGGAACACCATGATCTTGCGGTACTGCTGGCGTTCCAGCACCGCTTCCAGGCCCGCGCACAGGGCGAGCGCCGACTTCCCGGTTCCGGCCCGCCCGCCGAGCGACAGAATGCCGATCTCCGGGTCGAGCAGCAGGTCGATGGCGAGCCGCTGCTCCGCCGAGCGGCCGTGCAGTCCGAAGACGTCCCGGTCGCCGCGCACCAGCTTGAGCGTGCCCCGGCCGGTGACCCGGCCGAGGGCCGACCCGCGGTCGGAGTGGATGACCAGGCCGGTGTTGATCGGCATGTCCTGCACCGTGCGTGAGTCGAGTGTCTCCTTGTCGTAGAGCACACTCATCTGCTCAGCGCTGAGGGTAATCTCGTCCATGCCGGTCCAGCCGGAATCCACGGCGAGTTCGTGCCGGTACTCATCAGCAGCGAGGCCGAGGGACGCAGCCTTCACCCGAAGCGGCAGGTCCTTGGAGACGACGGTCACGGTCATCCCGTCGTTGGCCAGGTTGAGCGCCACGGCGAGGATGCGGGAGTCATTGTCGCCCAGTTGCAGGCCCGACGGCAACACCGACATGTTGGAGTGGTTCAGTTCTACTCGCAGGCTGCCGCCCTCGCCGACCGGAATCGGGAAGTCGAGGCGCTCATGCTTGAGCCTCAGCTCGTCGAGGTTGCGCAACGCCTGCCGGGCGAAATAACCGATCTCCGGGTCGTTGCGCTTGGACTCCAGTTCGCTGATCACCACCACGGGCAATACCACAGCGTGCTCGGCAAAGCGGAAAATCGCTTTCGGATCTGACAGAAGCACCGAGGTGTCCAGCACAAAGGTGCGCTCGGTTTGCGAAGCGGATGTCTTCACCCGGTCAGTCGCATTAAGGTCGGTTCTCGCGCCGTCATTTCGAACGTCGGTCACAGCCACTCCCACCCTGCGCCACGAGGACGCGGATCACTTTGGCGAGCTGGCCATCAAGCAATTCTCGAGCCGTACTTATATGGCCGTCTCGATCAGGTGCCGTACCTGATGCAAGAGACGCTACGTCTTGCGGGTGCAAAAGGGAACCCGACACGCCCACGGAAATCTGTCGTTCACCTGACGTTGGGGCAGACCCTCGGTCTACACCGGAAGATTGTTAGTACGTGGCTGCGAGAGCGTAGGCGGTGAGGGCACCCCTCAGCATGGTCACCGTATCGGGATCGAGGGCCGCGTGCACGCTCAATCGCACGGTGGTTCCGCGGGTGGTCGCGGTGATGCCGTGGTTGTGCAGGCTCGCCACGAGGGTGGTCAGTAATTCCGCCGGCGGCTCGAGCACGACAATGCCGGCGCGTTCCCGCGCATCGCGGGGCGAGACGATGTCGATGATGAATTCGTCGACGAGTTCGATGATCTGGGAGACGTTGTCATTCATGGCGGCCTGGATCACGTCCACACCGACATCACTGGTCTGTTCCAGGGCGGCGGCAAACCGGGCCTGGGCGATAGCATCACCATTGGTCACCCGAAACGCACGGGCGCTGTGGCTGGGCGGGGGGACTTCGTCCCAGGGGTCGTCGGTATCGGTGCCGACGTAGCCGGAGTACACCGGAACGAGTCGTTCGAGCGCTCGATCGCTGAGGGCGAGAAAACCGGTGCCCCAGCCGGCTCTGGTCCATTTCTGACCACCGGAGGCGACGACATCCGCTGCTTCGTAGGCGGCGTCGACAACGCCGAAGCCCTGGATGGCATCGACGATGAGCAGTCGGTCGCCGATGACTTGGCGGATGCCGTCGAGATCGGCACGGTACCCCGTGCGAGAGTCGACGAGGCAGACCGCGACGGCCGCGACAGCCGGGGTGAGCTGGTCGCGGATCTGACCGGGAGTGACGCGGCCCTGCAACGTCTCCAACCAGAGTGGGGTGACCACGTGCAGGGCCTCGGCGGCCCGCACGGCCGCGAACGGGACGCTGGGAAAATCCCCGGCGGACAGCAGCACGCTGCCGGTCAGGCCGAACATGGCCTGCATCAGTCCCGAACTGGTGTTGGGCTGCAGCACGACCTGGTCCGGCGTGAAGCCGGTGAGAGCGGATACCCCGGTGCGGGCCCGCAGATCCTGCTCGACGAGGTGGTCGAGGCTGCCATAGCGGGCGCGGGAGAGCACTTCGGTCTGGCCGAGCGTCTCGGCGACGACTACCTCGGAGAGCGGGCCGACGCGGCCGAAGTCGAGGTAGCCGGGCTCGTCACGAAAACCGTCGGTGAAGCTCAGGAGTGAAGTCATAGGAGCTGGTCCAATCGGTTGTCAAAAAATACTCCCCCAGCTGTGTCGCCCCAAGAGACGCGGTCTACCCGCCGAACCGACGTTGGCGCCGCGAGAAATCCCGGAGAGCCCGCAGAAAATCGATCTGCCGAAGGTCTGGTCCAAGGGCTTCCACGAAGTAAAACTCGCTGTGCGCGCTCTGCCAGAGCATGAAGTCGCTCAGCCGCTGCTCGCCCGAGGTGCGAATGACCAGGTCGGGGTCTGGCTGACCACCGGTGTACAGGTGTTGGCCGATCAGTTCGGGTGTGAGGGTCTCCGCGAGGTCCTCCAGCGTGCCGCCGTGCGCGTGGTGGGTGGCGACGATGCTGCGCATCGCGTCGGTGATCTCGGTTCGGCCGCCGTAGCCGACCGCGAGATTAACGTGCAGTCCGGAATGACCGCTCGTGCGGGCATCCGCTGCATCGAGCGCTGCGACCAGCGGAAGGGGCAGTCCGGCCTTCGACCCCACCTGCTGCACCCGCCAATTGCGGTAGTGCGACAGTTCCTCGGCAAGATCGGCGATGATCTCGATCAGATCGGCGAGTTCGTCACTCGGGCGTTGGGTGAGGTTGTCGGAGGAAAGCAGGTACAGGGTGACGACCGAAATTCCGAGGTCGTCACACCACTCCAGAAATTCGCGCATCTTGGCGGCACCGGCCCGGTGCCCGTGTGCGGCCGTTTGAAAGCCCAGCTGCCGGGCCCAACGACGGTTTCCGTCGATGATCATGGCCACGTGGCGCGGCAGGTGCTCCGTCGTCAGCCCGCGCTTCAGCCGACGCTGATAGAGCCTGTAGAGGAGGCCGCGCGCTGAGGGGACTTGGGGTTTCTGCACACAGTTACGCTAGTCCACTCCGGCGAGGGTTCGGGGCACGCCGGCCTGGCCCTGTCGTATCCTTGCAGCATGGCCACCGAGCACGATATCCCTAATCTGCCACTGATCGAGGCGGCTGACGCCCATCCGGAGGACGTCAAACCGACCTGGCGCGGCTGGATTCATGCGGGAACTTTTCCCGTGACGATCGTGGCCGGCATTGTGCTGCTGATTCTCGCCGAAGGCTCGGCGGCGAAGATCAGTTCGGCCGTCTTCGTGCTCAGTTCGATGCTGTTGTTCGGCAATTCGGCGCTGTATCACCGGTTCAACTGGCAGCCGCGCACCCGCATCATTCTCAAGCGCATCGACCACGCCAACATCTTCCTGCTAATCGCCGGATCGTACACACCGATCACCGTGCTCGCGCTGCCGCCGGAGAAGGCAACCCTGCTGCTCTGGCTGGTGTGGGGCGGAGCCGGGCTGGGCATCCTCTTTCGGGTGTTCTGGATCCACGCCCCGCGCTGGCTGTACGTGCCGCTCTACCTGGTGCTCGGCTACGGCGCGCTGCTGTTCATCGTGGACTTTTTCCAGGCCAACGCCACCATGATGACGCTAATTCTGGTCGGCGGCCTCTGCTACACGGTCGGTGCGGTGGTCTACGGGCTCAAGAAGCCCAACCCGGTTCCGGGGGTCTTCGGCTTCCACGAGATCTTCCACACCCTCACGGTTGTGGCATTTCTGTGTCATTTCGCGGCGATCCTGCTGATCGCCACGCATCCGCTCTACCCGTAACGGGGCAAGTGCGACTACTCGGTCTTGTCGTCGCGCGGTGCGTCGGGTTCGGCGTCGCGGGCCGCGAGTTCGGCGTCGAGGCGTTCCTTGATCTCTGCGCGATAGGTGGTGCGACGGATGCGCCGGACAACGTCGAGACACAGCAGCAGGGTAGCCACCGCGATCAGGAAGAAGACCACGAACCCGACGACCCCGGGGGTGACCGTGTTCGGGTCGAAATCAGGGTCCGGGGTGGGGGTGGCGGCGAGCACGACGGTGATCAGCGAGATCATTCGTCGTCCTGAATTCCGGCGAAGAGATCAGATTCGGGCATGACGGTGTCTACTTTCGATTCGACGAGTTGGAAGTCTTCGTACGGCCAGGCCTCGCGCACGAGATCGTTGGGCCAGAAGAAGAAGCTGCTGTCGGGTGAGACCTGGCTCGCGTGCGCGCGCAGGGCCGCGTCGCGCACTTCGAGGAAGTCCCCGGCCGGAACGTGAGTGGTGGCGAAATTCGGGTAATTCTCCATACGTTCCCGCGCCGCGCCGAGGGGTTCGAGGAGCGGAGAATCCGGCTCAGCCACGCTCAACGCGAGGTACATCGCGTCGATGCGCTCGAGGTTGAAGATGCGGTCGTAGTACAGTTTGTCGATCTGCCACGGCGCACCGGATTCCGGATACCGGTCGGCGTCGGCGGCTGCGCGGAACGCTTCGAGGGAGACCTCATGGCAACGAATGTGATCGGGGTGCGGGTAGCCGCCGTTTTCGTCGTAGGTGACCAGCACCTGGGGCCGGAACTCGCGCACAAGGGTGACGAGCGGTTCGGCCGAATATTCCAGCGGGATAGCGGCGAAGGAGTTCGGCGGCACCGATTTGTCGTCATTCATGCCGGAATCTTCGAAGCCGAGCCAGCGATGCTGCACACCGAGGGCCTGCTGTGCGGCCAGCATCTCGACGCGGCGGAGGCCCGCCATGTCTCGGTCGGCCATGGCGTGGCCCTCGAGGGCGGGGTTCAGGATGCTGCCGCGTTCACCGCCGGTACAGCTCACAATGAGCACTTCGACGCCGCGGCTGCGGTAGTAGGCGTAGGTCGCAGCACCCTTGCTCGACTCGTCGTCGGGATGGGCATGCACAGCCATCAATCGCAGCGTCACCATACTCCTCAGGAATGCCGGATAACCTTAGGCCAGATAACCTAGTTACCAGCCTAATCGCTCCCGTGAAAGTGTGAATCACCAGTGCCCCTCAACAGCACGCCTGCCGGAATTCAACCGAGCCCCGAGCCCAACCGCCTCGACGAATCGGATGACTTGGCCGCCCCAGCGCCGATCGAGAGCGGAATGATTCAATCCCGGTATGGGCGCACGCCCTCCCGCAAGCGACGCGACCGTCGAATTCTGTGGGGGTTGGGCAGCATTTTTGTGCTGGTGCTGGGAGCGTGGGTGCTGTGGACCGGGCTCGATGGAGCATCCACTCAAATCGAGGCGCGCGATATCGGGCACACCATCATCGACGAGCACACGGTGAGCGTCACCTTCGAGGTGGCGCTTCCGGTGAACCGCACGGCGAGTTGCGCGGTTCAGGCCCTCAACGAGAGCTATTCTGTGGTCGGCTGGAAGATCATCGATCTGCCGCCGTCGACGCTGTACAACCGCTCGTTCACCGAGCTTCTGCGCACCACGGACCTGAGCAACACGGGTTTGATTTACGAGTGCTGGCTGACCTAAACTGACGTATTCGCCTCGACAATCGTCGGGGCGTCGACCGTATCTGCGCGGCCTCCGGGCCTTTCCGCGCTCGAGCGCATTAAGGGAGATCACTCGTGACAACCGACACAACGGTCACCTGGCTAACTCAGGAGGCCCACGACCGCCTCGCAACGGAACTGGCGACACTGAGCAACTTTGGCCGGATCGACATCGCGAAGAAGATCGAATCCGCCCGGGAAGAGGGCGACCTCAAGGAGAACTCCGGCTACCACGCGGCGAAGGAAGAGCAGGGCAAGATGGAGGCGCGCATCCGCACGCTCACCCTGCTGCTGCGCACCGCCGAAGTCGGTCACGCCCCGGAGAGCAACGGCATCGTCATGCCGGGCACCGTGATCACGGCCACCATCGCCGGCGACGAGAGCCGCTTTCTCATCGGCAGCCGCGAGATTGCCGCCAACAGCGACCTCGATGTGTATAGCGAGCAGAGCCCGCTCGGCACCGCGATTATCGGCCTCAAGGTCGGCGCGAAGACGAGTTACACCACGCCGAACGGCAAGGAGATCACCGTCGAGATCTCCAATGTGGAGACCTTCACCGGAGCTTGATCTGCTGTAACCGGCCTTCCGGTTCTCGTGCGGCCCCAAATTCCGGCGCGCTGGTAGGCGTCCGCCGTGGCTAATTCAGGAATTCTGTGCCAAAATGCCCGGGTGCCTGTCGTGCTTACAGGGTGGTCACAGTATCTGCTGGCGGAATTCCTGAATTCGCCACGCGAACGGGCCGGGACGGCGCCCGAAAGAGCGCGACTAGTCGATCTGCGGGTCGTAGCCGGCCGCGCGCAGGGTGTCGACGACGTGCTGGCGGTGCTCTGGGCCCCGCGTCTCAACGCTGACATCGAGTTCGACCTCGCTGATCCGCAGACCGACCCCGTGCCGAGTGTGCAGTACCTCGATGACGTTGGCGGTAGCCTCGGCGAGCAGCTCGGAGATGCGGGCCAGCTGGCCCGGGCGGTCCGGCAGCATGATGCGCAGGGTCAGGTAACGACCCGACGCGGCGAGGCCGTGGCTGATCACCCGCTGCATCAGCAACGGGTCGATGTTGCCGCCGGAGAGGATGGCGACGGTCGGCCCGGTCGGGGTGACCTTGCCCGCCAGGATAGCGGCGACGGCTACGGCTCCGGCCGGTTCGACGACGAGCTTGGCGCGTTCAAGCAGAACGAGCAGCGCCCGCGCTGTGTCATCTTCGCTGACCGTGACGATCTCGTCGACGGTGTCGCGCACGATTTCAAAGTTGAGCAGTCCGGGCTTGGCTACGGCGATGCCGTCGGCGATGGTCGGCAGGATGTTGATCATCATGGCCTCACCGGCCTCGAGGGACGGCGGGTAGGCGGCTGCGTTCTCGGCCTGCACCCCGATCACCCGGATGTGGCGTCCGTCCCGGGCGGCACGCTGCTTGAGCGCACTGGCGACACCGGAGATCAGCCCGCCGCCCCCGATAGGAACGACGACCGTGTCAAGATCGGGCACCTGGTCGAGGATTTCCAGCCCCAGAGTGCCCTGCCCGGTGACAACATCCGCGTGGTCAAACGGCGGAATGAGGATCGCGCCGGTCTCGCGTGCGTATTCAGCTGCCGCGAGGAGCGGTTCGGTGACGGTCGTGCCGCGCAGAATCACCTCGGCACCGTAGTCACGCGTGGCCGACAGCTTGGGCAGCGCTACGCCGACCGGCATAAAAATGGTGGCTTTGATTCCCAGCTCGCGCGCGGCGAAGGCCACGCCCTGGGCGTGATTGCCGGCCGAAGCGGCAACGACGCCGCGTGCTTTCTCCGCGTCGGTGAGTTTGGACAAGCGGTTGTAGGCGCCGCGAATCTTGTATGAACCGGTGCGCTGCAGGTTTTCGCACTTGAGGTACACCGGCGCGCCCAGTACGTCGGCGAGGTACCGCGAACTCTCCATCGGGGTGACATCGGCGACCCGGGCGACAACCGCGCGCGCGGCTTCGAATTCGGCGAGGGTGGGCGCGGCGAGGGTGGTCTCTGGCATGGATTAGTTCTCCGAACTGTCGTGCGGGGCGCGAGGTGCGCTCAAATCTGAGGGCGTGCTGCGAGCGGACCCGTTTCGGGTTGTGCGGATGCTCTGCGGCCGCATTCGTGCGGTGCGAGCCGGTGCGCCCGTCGGTCGGTAACCCGGTCGGCTTTGCGGCACCGTCTGCCACAACACCGATCCGGTCGAAGACACCGCCGCCGGCGGACTCGAGCGCCAGGTGCCGCCGGCGATATAACTCGTCATTGCGTTCAGCACCGCTGCGATCGGAACGGCGAACAGTGCCCCCGGAATTCCGGCGAGCAGAGCTCCGGCGGCGACCACGAGCACGACGGCAAGCGGATGCACCTTGACGGCGGTTCCCATGATCAAAGGCTGCAGAACGTGTCCTTCTACCTGCTGCACGAGCAGCACGACGCCGAGCATGGCGAGGGCGACGGCCCAGTTGTTGAAGATCAGGGCGATGACGATGGCAACAGAACCGGTGGCTACCGCCCCGACGATGGGAACGAAGGAGCCCAGGAACACCAGGATGCCGATCGGGATGGCCATCGGCACTCCGAGCAGGGCGGCACCGACTCCGATACCGACCGCGTCAATCGACGCGACCAGAATCTGCACGCGAGCGAAGTTGCCGAGGGTGGTCCAGCCGGCGATGCCGGCTCCATCGACGGCGGCACGGGCACGCAGGGGAAAGAATCGCACAATCCAGCCCCAGATCGCTTTGCCGTCAATGAGAATGAACAGCAGGCTGAACAGGGCGAGCAGCAGCCCGGTGAGCAGGTGCCCGAGAGTGCTTCCTACCGAGAGTGCACCGCTGATGAACACCGCGCTGTCATTCTGGATGGCTGTCCATGCCTGCTGAAGGTAGTCGCTGATCTCAGACTCTGACAATTGAAGCGGAGAAGCGGCCAGAACGGACTTCAGGCTGTCAAAACTCCGGTTGAGGCGGTCGGTCAGGCCGACGGTGCCCTCGGCGATTTGCGTGGAGGCGAGGGTGACCAGCCCGGCGACGAGCACGAGGGTACTAACCATCGCTGTCGCAACGGCGAGCCCTTTAGGCCAGTGGTGTCTCACCAGAAAGGCGACGAGGGGAACGAGCAGGGCGGACACCAGCACCGCGACGAGAAGCGGAATGACTATGAGCCGCAATTGAATGACCAGGAAGATCAAAATGGCGATGGCCGCAGCGATCACAATCAACCGCCAGGACCACGCACCGGCCAACCGGATGCCCGACGGCAGGTTTTCGTCGACACCATTCGACACGGGTTTCGGCGTGAGTACCTCCACCGGGGCCAGGACGAGGTCGGATCCGGCCGGATCAGTGTTGGCGCGTGCGCGCTCAGCGGTGCGCCGCCGGCGCAGACGTAACAGAGCGCGTGCGCCCGGATTGCCCGTAGATTCACTCACCCGATCAGTCTAGGACTGCGGCGTGGCCGCATGACGCGCCACTCCCGGAGCAACGTCACGGATAATGAGGCAGCCTCATGGCGGGCAAACAATTCGCCGGATAGAGTCGAAACGATGGTTCAGACAGTCTCCCCTGCGACGATCTCGCCCGCATTGGCGCGGCGAATTGCGCTGGTCGCACAGGGCTTCGGTGCGCGCCCGACCACTGCCGCGGGCATCCGCCAGCTGACCGCCCTGGTGAACCGGCTCGAACTCTTGCAGATCGATTCGGTCAATGTCTTCGAACGCAGCCACTACATGCCGGCCTTCAGCCGACTTGGCCCCTACGACAAGGCACAGCTTGACCGCCTCACGACCGGGCGGGAGGCTCGCTTCACTGAATACTGGGCGCACGAAGCTTCTTTTCTACCGATCGACGTGTGGCCGCTGTTCCGCTGGCGCATGCAGCAGTATCGCGACCGTTCCGCCCGCACCCCGGAGGCCTGGTCGCAAGCCAACCAGCCGATGCTCGACTGGCTTCTGGCCGAACTGGCCGCCAACGGGCCGATGCGGGCCAGCGAGATCGAGCACGACGCGAACAAACGCAGTGGGCCGTGGTGGGGCTGGTCCGACGTGAAGACCGGGCTCGAGGTGCTGTTCCGGTGGGGCGATGTGGTGAGCGCTGGGCGCATCCGCTTCGAACGGGTGTATGCCCTGCCGGAGCAGGTGTTTTCTGCCGAATTGCTCGGGCAAACTATTTCGACAGCGGATGCCCACCGCGAGCTGGTGCGCCGCTCGGCTCGCGCTCACGGCATCGGCACGGTCAAGGACTTCGCGGACTACTTTCGGCTGAAGTCAGCGCCGACCTTGCTGGCTGTTCGCGAGCTGACCGAGGCCGGCGAACTCCTTGCGGTGGAGGTTCCCGGCTGGGGGCCACGCGGCGCGGCTGGTGCGGCCTGGCTGCATCGGGATGCACGGCTACCCCGGGCGATGAACGCCCAGGCCATATTGTCGCCGTTCGACCCGGTGGTTTGGGAACGCGCCCGAGCCCTGCGCCTGTTCGACTTTCACTATCGCATCGAGATCTACACGCCGGAACGCAAGCGGATCTACGGGTACTACTCACTGCCTATTTTGCTCGACGACACGGTCGTCGGCCGGGTCGACCTCAAGAACGACCGCCAGGCGGGAGTGCTGCGGGTGCAGGCGGCCTGGGCCGAACCAGCTGCCCCAGCGGATGCTGCCGGTCGGCTCGCACAGGTACTGCGGGAGGCGGCTGCGTGGCAGGGGCTCGATGAAATCGTTGTCGTTCCCCGAGGCAACCTGGCTGACGGTCTGGCCGCCGAGCTGCGGTAGTCAGGTCAGAATTTGCTGCCCATAGCTGTGAGACGCTCGATGCGGTCTTCGAGGGGCGGGTGGGTGGCGAACAGCTTCGCCATGGCGCCCTTCTTGAGCGGGTCAGCAATCCACAGGTGAGCCATCGAGGTGTTCTGCTTCTTCATCGGGCGGCCATATTCGCCGAGCTTGGCCAGTGCCGAAGCAAGGGCGTCGGGGTGGCGCGTGGTCAACGCCCCCGTCGCATCCGCCAGGTATTCACGCTGCCGGGACACGGCGAGCTGCACGACCGTCGCGATCAGCGGAGCCACGATCATGGCGACGAGTCCGAAGACCATGACGACCGGGTTGCCGTTGCTGTTGTTGTTACGGCCGAAGAAAGCCATGCGCAGAAAGATGTCAGACACGAATCCGATGGCGACGACCAGGCCGAACACGATCATCGACAGCCGGATGTCGTAGTTGCGCACGTGGCCCATCTCGTGCGCCATCACACCCTCGAGTTCGGCGTCATCCATGATGTCGAGCAGGCCGGTGGTGGCGGCGACGATCGCGTGCTGGGGGTCGCGGCCGGTGGCGAACGCGTTCGGCGCCGGGTCGTTGATAATGTAAACCTCCGGCATCGGCGTACCGGTGGTGATCGACAGGTTCTCGACCGTACGCCACAGCCGCGGGTGATCGGACTGGCTGTTGACCCGAATTCCGCCGCTCATCGAGATGGCCTGCCGACCCGCCGCGAAGTACTGGAACCACGCGTAGGCAGAGGCGATCACGAGCGTCAGGATGAGGGCGGTATACCCGTTCATGCCGTAGGCCACGCCAGCCAGCCAGCCGAGGCCGGTGATCAGGGCGAGAAAGAAAATGATGATGAAGACGGTATTGCGTTTGTTTTTGGCGATCGCGCTGTACATCTAGTGCTCCGTTAGAACTGCACGCGGGGCGGCTCCGCGATCGCTGCGGAGTCGGCCACCTCGAAGAATTCGCGTTCGGTGAAACCGAGGTTGACGGCGAACAGGTGGTTCGGGAACACCTTGATCTTGGTGTTCATCTCACGCACGCCACCGTTGTAGAACCGGCGTGCGGCCTGGATCTTGTCTTCGGTGTCGACGATCGCGCCCTGCAACTGCAGGTAGTTCTGGCTGGCCTGCAGCTGCGGGTAGGCCTCGGCCACGGCAAAGATGCTCTTCAGCGCGGTCTGCATGTGGTTCTCAGCAGCGGATGCGTCGGCCGGGCCCTGCGCGGACAGCGTCTCGGCCCGAGCCTTGGTCACGTTCTCAAAAACGCTTTTCTCGTGTGCTGCGTAGCCCTTGACCGTTTCGATCAGGTTGGGCAGCAGGTCGGCACGACGCTTGAGCATCACCGTGATGTCGCTCCACGCTTCGTCGACGCGCACGTTGAGCGTCACGAGGGAGTTGTACGTCGACCACAGGTAGATACCCACGATGGCGACGAGTGCGACAACGATCAAAACCGGGATGAGCCATTCCATGGCAGCGTCTCCTTGCAAATTGGCACGATGTGTAGGTTGGCACGGAGACATGAACTGGCCAAAACGACCCCCCGTGCGTACCTGCCTATACTAACCGCGACCCCGGAGGCTCCCACCCGCTTCCCATAACACTCCAAGCAAGCTCTGGGCGCACGAGGAAGCAGGAAATCGCGCGTTGTCAGCTTGACATGGAGGGTGCAGCGGCGGAGAGTTCGATCATGGTGAACGAATCCGCCTCCGCGGTCGAGGTGACCGATCTGCACGTGCGACGGGGGAAGCATCCGGTGCTGCACGGGTTGTCGGTCAGTGTTCCCCGCGGCGTTGTAGTGGGCTTGCTCGGCCCGAGCGGATGCGGCAAGACCACCCTCCTCCGAACAATCGTCGGGGTGCAGGTGGTGCAGTCCGGCACGGTGACGGTGCTCGGGCGGGAGGCCGGGTCGGCGTCGCTGCGCCACCGGGTGGGGTATGTGACGCAGGACGCGAGCGTCTACGACGACCTCACCGTGCGGCAGAACCTGCAGTATTTTCGTGCCGTGCTGGGAGCCCCGCGCAGCGATGTCGAGCGGGTCCTGTCCTTGACCGACCTCACGAGTCAGGCTGGCCAGCTGGTCGGATCGCTCTCCGGAGGGCAGCGCAGCCGAGTGTCTCTGGCCGCGGCTCTGCTCGGGTCCCCCGACCTGCTCGTGCTCGACGAACCGACCGTGGGCCTCGATCCGCTGCTGCGGGTGGAACTGTGGACCCTGTTCCACCAGCTCGCCGCCGCGGGAACGAGCCTGATCGTCTCGAGCCACGTGATGGACGAAGCCAGCCGGTGCGACCGGCTGCTGCTGATGCGGGACGGGGAGATCCTGGCCGATGACACCCCGGCGGGGTTGCTTACTTCGACCGGCACCGAGGATACCGAGGGGGCGTTCCTGGCGCTGATCCGGAAGCATCCGCTTGATTCAAGCGACCGGAGCGACTCATGAACCCGCAGCGAACGCTCGCGACGGCCGGCCGGGTGCTCAGCCAGGTGCGGCACGACCCGCGCACGATCGCGCTGCTGCTCGTGGTGCCGAGCCTGCTGATCGGGCTGCTCGCCTGGATTTTCTCTGACACGCCCGTCTTCGCCACGATCGGGCCGGGCATGATCGCGTTGTTCCCGTTCATCGTGATGTTTCTGGTGACGAGCATCACGACCCTGCGCGAGCGCCGCACCGGCACGCTCGAGCGCCTGCTGTCGATGCCGCTCGGCAAGGGCGACCTCATCCTCGGGTACACGCTGGCGTTCGGGCTGCTCGCGGTGGCGCAGTCCTCGGTGGCCGTGGGGTTCGCGGTGTGGGTGTGCGGGCTCGAGATCAGCGGATCGATCTGGCTGCTGCTTGCGGTCGCGGTCGCCGATGCGGTGCTCGGCACGACGCTCGGCCTGCTCGCGAGCGCGTTCGCCCGCACGGAATTTCAGGTGGTGCAGTTCATGCCGGCGCTGGTGTTTCCGCAGATTCTGCTCGGCGGTATCTTTCTGCCGCGTGACCAGCTGCCCGATGTGCTGCGTGCCATCAGCGACTGGTTGCCGCTGTCACACGCGATCGACGCGTTGCAGGCGGTCGCAACCGACGCGCAGGACGCCGCCTATGTCGGCGGGGAGCTGCTCATCATCGGCGCGTGGATCGTGGGAGCGGTCGTGCTGGGGTCGGTGACGCTGCGGCGCCGCACACCCTGACTCGTCTGCGTCAGCGGTTGGCCAGGGCGTGCTGCAACCAACGGAAACTCTGCTTGGGGGTGCGCGTGCGGCGGTCGTCCGTGAAGTCGACGTGCACGAGGCCGGTCGGCTGCGTGTAACCGGCATCCCATTCGAAGGCGTCGAGCAGTGACCAGAAGGTGACGCCGGCGAGGTCGATAGCTTCGGCCGAGGCTCCGGGCACGGTCGCGTCGAGGGCCGTGACGAGGTGTTCGGCGAGGTAGTCGATGCGGGCGGGGTCGTGCACCTGGTGGCGGGCATCCGCTTGATCGAAGAAGGCACCGCCGGCCAGTGAGAGGTAGACGGGAGGCAGGTCGGCATATCGACCGGCCAGTTCGGCGAGCGCTACGGCCACATATTCCGGTGCATTGACGGCGCCGGTCGACGTGGTGGGGTGTTCGCGAAACGGTTCGAAGTGGAACGGCCACGACGGGGTGGGAATGGGCTGGCCCTCGGGGGTTGTGCGCACCGTCGGGCCGGCGCTTACGCGGGCGGGTTCGGTGTAGCTCAGGCCGTAGAAATCAAGCGGCTGGTGAATCGTGCGGAGGTCGGCGGGGTCGGTCTCGAGCATGCTGCGCAGCTCGACGGCGAACGGTTCGAGCGGGTCAGGGAAGCGACCGAGCAGCACCGGGTCGGCGAAGAGGCGGTTCACCATCAGGTCGTAGAGCGCAGCATAGGAACGGTCCTGGTCCCGATCAGTTGCGGACTGCACGGGGGTGTGCGAATTGACCAAGCCGATGCGCCCGCGCACGTCGGCGGCGCGCAGCGCCTGCACCGCGAGTCCGTGCCCGAGCAGCTGATGGTGCGCGCTCGGTAACGCGTCAAACAGCAGTGCTCGACCGGGCGCGTGGGTGCCGAGGGCGTAGCCATTCGCGGTGACCGTGGCTGGCTCGTTCAGGGTGATCCAGGCGTCGAGGCGGTCGCCGAACGCCTCCCCCACCGCGTGGGCGTAGTCGGCGAAGCGACCGGCGGTGTCGCGGTTCAGCCAGCCGCCGCGCAGGGCCGCCGGGGTGTCCCAGTGCGAGAGCGTGGCGGTTGAACGGATGCCGTCGGCCAGCAACGCGTCGAGCAGACGATCGTAGAACGCGAGTCCGTTGCGGTGCAGCGCCCCGCGACCGTCCGGCTGCAGCCGGGTCCAGCCGAAGGAGAACCGGTAGGAATCGACGCCGAGGTCGCGCAACAGGGCGGTATCGTCGGCATAGTTCTTCACGTGGTCGGCGGAGACGGAGGCGTTGGAGCCGTCGCGGATGCGCCCGGACTGTTGGCTGAAGGCATCCCAGACGCTGTCGCCGCGGCCACCGTCACGGGCGGCACCCTCAACCTGAAAGGCGGAGGTGGCCACGGCCACCTCGAACCCGGTCGGCAGGCGATCGCCGAGCTCACCGGCGCGGTGCTCCCAGTCGCGGGCGGCGACGGCGCGGGAGGAGGGTGAGCTGGGCGTGGGATTCATCAGGGTGCGGCTTTCCTCGGCGGTCTCGGGCTGGGCATCCGCTTCGCGTTAAGGGTGTCACGTTTCGGGCGGGCGGAGGCGCCTGGAAGAATTCCCGGGGTTTGTTCCGTCATTTCGGGCGTGGACGGTTGACTTTCGCGCTGTCTGCCCCTCAAATTGGGGCAGGGGGTGAGCGGTGTTTGAGTCGGCTCGAATCGAGGGATCGGGCGCTTTGACGCGCCCGCGACACTCGCGCAGCCTGGCATGGGTCGCGGCCCTGCTGCTCGGCTGTGCCCTGGCCCTCGCGGCGCCGGTGCTGCCGACCGCCCAGGCCGAAGAAGCTCCGGTTCCGGCCGCGGCGCAGTCGACGTCGGCGGCGACCGAGGACCCAGTACCGAACGCGACCCTCACGCCCGGGACGAGTCCGCAGATCGAAACCCCAGGCGACGCCCAATTCATCGGCAGCAATCGCACGACAGTGTCCGGGTCGAAGGCGGCCAACCAGGAGATCCAGCTGCTCTCGCCGCGCGGTGGGGACCCGCTGTGCATCGTCGGCGATTCGTCGACTTCGTGGAGCTGCGACAACGTTTATCTGCAGAACGGCCCCACGATCACGCTGCGCGTCGTCGTGACCGGTGCTCCGGGGCTGAGTGATGAGATCGCCGTGGCCGTGCTCGGCGCTCCGACAGTGCTCGGCGGCCTGACCGGGCCGGAATCCAACGGCTGGGTGCGCGGAACCGGGCACCCCCAGGCCATCGTGACCGCAACGCTGCCCAACGATGACACCTGCACCAGTACTGTCGACAGTTCCGGCGCCTGGGCCTGCCTGTTCTCCGGTCTGAGCGATGGCAGCCGGGGCGTTACGGCGAGCCAGACCTCGTCGTTCAGTAAACCGTCATCGTCGAACGCGAGCGCGCCGGTCACGATCGTGTTCGACGTCACCGCACCGGATGCCCCGGTCCTCACGGCTCCCGGTGTCGGTGCGCAGGTTCCGATCGCCGGCACCCAGTACACCGGAACCGGCGAAACGGGTGCAACGGTCACGGTCTTCGCCGGCGCGTACTCGGTCTGCTCCGCTGTGGTGACCGGAGGAAGTTGGAGCTGCTCGGCCGGCGGCGTGGCCGCCGGGTCGTACTCGGTCGTCGCCGTGCAGAAAGATGTCGCCGGCAACGTCGGCGCGGGCAGCACTCCCCGGTCGGTCAGCTACATCGCCGAAACGACGCCGACGCCTGCTGAGTCCGACGCGACAACGCCACCGGTCACGCCGACCCCGAGCCCAGCGGCCTCGCCATCACCGGATAGCTCGGTGGCTGTGCCCGGCCCGACGGCCCCGCCGTCGCCGTCGTCGACGCCGGGGCCGCAGGCCGACTCTCCCGATCCGGAGGCTGCGGAGCCAGGCGAGGTTGGGGCATCCGCTTTTCCCGGCCAGTGGAATGACCCGACCCGGTTTGCGGCGGCCATCGGCCCGACCGGCACCGGATCGCCGTTTCCCTGGCTGCAGGCCGGCTTGCTCGCTGTCGGTGCCCTGCTGCTGATCGCGGTGCCTCTGCGCCTGCTCGCCGGCACTATCTCGCGCACCCGCGGTGGGCGACCGCTGCGGGGAATTCCGTCCCTGGCAGGACGGAATCGTATTCGCGAAGAATTCGACGTTGCCCCGACGGTGCGCCTCAACCGCTGGTTGCGCGGTGGCGCCGCGCTGCTGGCCGCGGCGACGTTCGTCATGCTCTCCGGGCCGGTCGTGGATCAGCCGGCCTACCTGCGCCTGCTCG
Organism: Cryobacterium luteum; assembly: GCF_900110125.1. Classification (GTDB taxonomy): domain Bacteria; phylum Actinomycetota; class Actinomycetes; order Actinomycetales; family Microbacteriaceae; genus Cryobacterium; species Cryobacterium luteum. Next base: position 9,165 of record NZ_FOCN01000004.1, on the reverse strand, counting down.
TGGCCGTGGTCATCGGGCTGGTTCTGGTGAACGCGGTGGCCATTCTGGTTCCGCTGTGGTGGTGTTCGCGCGTGCTGCGGCTGCACGGAACGGTCACCTTTCTGCCGCGCTATCTGCTGCTGATCGCGGCCGCCGCGATCGCGTCCCGGGTGTTCGACGTGCATCCCGCCCTGTTGTTCGGTCTGCTCGGCAGCGTCACGATGACCGCCACAGCGGATGCCGGTGGCCAGGCCGGCGCGCAGCTCCAGCCCCAGCAGCCCCGGTCCCAACAACCCACGACTGCGCAGCGCGGCCAACTCGCCGCCGTGCGGGTGGGCGCTCTCACTTCGCTCGCCGTGCTCGCCTGGTCGCTGGGATCGCTGCTGCCCGGCGCGAGCACTTTCGCCACGTCACTCGCTGCGGAAACGGGCAACACCATCGTGCTGGCCGCAATCGGCTCAGCGGTGTTGATTCTGGTGCCCGTCGGCCATACCAGTGGGCGACGTATTCTGGCCTGGTCGCCGCTCGTGTGGACCGGCCTGACCGTCGTCGGCTATGGAATTCTGTTTGCGGCGCTCGCCCCCATGGTCGAACAATGGCAGAGCGAGGGAACCGGGATGGCTCTCTGGATCGCCGCTGCAACCTTCGCCGCGCTCTGTGCCAGCGCGTGGGCGTGGCAGCGGTTCGTGGCACCGAGCCAACGCTAGGGCGCCGCAGGCTGTAACGTACACATGTGCGCCTAGGAGTTCTCGACGTCGGTTCGAATACCGTCCATCTGTTGGTCGTCGACGCGCACGAAGGCGCTCCGCCCGTGCCGATGGCCGCCGACAAGAGCGTGCTGCGTCTCATGCGCTACATCACACCCGACGGTGCCATCAACGATGAGGGTGTCGCTGCAGTCCTCTCCGCCGTGCAGCACGCAGCGGATGTCGCCCAGCGGCACAATATCGATGAACTGCTGCCGTTCGCCACGTCGGCACTGCGCGATGCGACCAACGGCCCGGAGTTGCTGGACCGGGTCGAACGCGAGACCGGTGTCGCCCTGCAGGTATTGTCGGGCGAAGACGAGGCCCGGCTGACTTTTCTCGCGGTGCGACGCTGGTATGGCTGGTCGGCCGGCAATATTCTGCTGTTCGACATCGGCGGCGGGTCGCTGGAAATCGCGGCCGGCGGCAGTGAATTTCCCGATGTCGCCGTGTCGCTCCCGCTCGGCGCTGGGCGCAGTACGATCGGATTTCTGCACCACGATCCGCCGCTGCCGGAGGAGGTGTCTGCGCTTCGGGGGCACGCGGCATCCGTTCTGCGCGATGCGGTGGGTGCGTTCGCGCAGTTGCCGGCGCCGCAGCACATCGTCGGGTCGTCGAAGGCGATTCGTTCACTGGCGCGCCTGGCCGGAACGACGTCCGACGGCGTCGGAGCCGCGGATCGACTGCGGCTGGGCCGCACCGAACTCGACGACTGGGTGCCCCGTCTCGCACGCATTCCAGCCGAAGCCCGCCCAGCCCTGCCCGGCATCACCGCCGACCGCACCTTTCAGATCGTCGCCGGAGGGATTGTGCTCGGCGCGGCGATGGCGGCGTTCGGAGCGACGGAACTCGAGGTATCGCCGTGGGCGCTGCGCGAGGGTGTCATTTTGCGCTATCTCGACCGACTGCGCTGATCGGTACTAGCATTTCACCGACTTTGGGAGAACTCTGATGCGAAAACTAACCGCCGGCCTGTTCATGTCCCTCGACGGCGTGGTGGAGTCGCCGAATCTCTGGCAATTCGACAGTTTCGACGAGGAGCTGGGCAGAGAAATGACCGCCATGATCAACCGCGTCGACGCGGTGCTGCTCGGTCGAGTCGGCTACCAACAGTGGGCAGACTATTGGCCGAACGCCGAGAATGACGACCCGTTCGGGGCCTTCATCAATCCGGTGCCGAAGTTTGTCGCCTCGCGCACCCTGACCGGGGACCTGACCTGGCAGAATTCCACGCTGATCACCGGCGATCTCAACGAATTCGTAACCGACCTGAAGAACACCGAGGGCGGCGAAATCTCGCTGGTCGGCGGCATTTCGCTGGTGCGTCATCTATTCTTCGCTGGCCTGCTGGATTCCCTCACCGTGATGACGCACCCCGTCATCGCGGGCGAAGGTCGGCATCTGTTCGAACCAACCGATCCCCTGACCCGGCTGACGTTGCAGAAGTCCTTGATGACGAGCAAGGGCAATGCTCTGCTGACCTACGGCCTGCGTGCCGAGTGACGCACGGGACACCACGATGACTTCGCACCCCACACCGATCGACCCACCCAGGCTTTTTCGCAGTCCAGCCTTCGCGCAGGGCATGATCGCTTTGGCGGGACCGACACTGTACGTTGGCGGTCAGAACGGTATCGACAGCACGGGCGCGCTGCTCGACGGGCTGGGAGCGCAGACCGAACAGGCGCTGCGCAACGTGCTTGCCGTGCTGGCCGAGGCTGGGACCGGCCCCGAATACGTGGTCAAACTGACGGTTTATCTCGCCACGGGCATCGACCCCCGTGAAGCCTACGCCGCCACCGCAGCGGTCTGGGGAGATCGCCGCACCGCCGTCACGGTGCTCGCCGTCACCCCGGCGCGAGCAGGCGCGCTGGTCGAGATCGACGCGGTGGCCTCGATCCCCGGTCGCTAAAAGTTTTGGTCTCGCGGCTACTGGCCCTCCACCCCCGAGGAGCGGGCCGAGTTCGAGGTGTTCTGCGCACGTCGAAATTGCCGAGTGCCTCGGCAAGTTCACCCCGTGCGACACCCTCGACCCCGTCGACACTGCACCGAGACTCACCACGGCGGCGCTGCCGTGATCAGAGTGCTGCGAGTTGAGTCTTCCAATAGGTCTTGCACTCAGCCGCCGCCTCGGGCGAGACAAGTTGACTGTGCTGCACCGCAACGCGACACTTGCCGGACGCCGTTTCGTTGACGGTGACATTGACCCGGGAGTCATCCTCTAATTGGCAACGCCAATAACGCCACTTGGCGGTCGCGGAAGTGGTGGGCTCATCCGTCACGTCAAGCCCGTTGAACGACGTACGCCCGGCGACCAGGGCTATCCAAGCGGTTATCGCCGCATCCATCGAGCCCGATACCGACTTGCTGGCACTGGCTGCGAACGTGCCGTCCCCTTGCTGTCCAGGGATGCGGCGCCCGATGTGCTGTTCGTATGCGATCGTGATGCCCTGCGCCCACCACCCGTGGTTCTTCAGATCCAGATGCGCGATCGCATCCTGCACGAGCGGCACGATGTCGGGATGAGCCAGTTCCCTGCCGCCGAACCCGTCAATCAAGGCAACCCACTCGGGCCACCCGCGTTGCGTCACTTTCACGTACGGGCCGACGCCTTGTGGTTTCGTCATGGGCCGAATCTACCCGATGACGCTCACCTCGTCCTGCGCCCGAAACAACAGCACCGCGAAGAGCAGGAAGACCCCGGAACCCAGCCAGCCGCTGATGGCTCCGAATTCTGGCGCAAAAAAGAGTGCGCTCACTCCCAGCACAATCAGCACGCCGGCCAGAACCGCGAAAATGCGCATGCCGTAGAGGGAGATGAAGACGAGATAGTGCGCTCCAACGACGATAAGCGCCGCGGGAAAGAAGAGAACAGGCTCATAACTGCCGAGCACGATGGCCGGGAGCAGTCCGAGCGGCACAGTAAGCGCGCACTGCAAAGCCAGCGCTGCTGACGGATGCCCCTTCGGTAACGCGGTCGGGCCGCCCAACAGCTTCATGAGCAGGGTGCTCAGCGGGAAGATCAACATGCCACCGAAGAACAGCGCAGCCATGCCGGCAGCCACCGACCCCCACGTGAAGACCACACTGGCCGCGGCCCAAACTATGGCTGAAACCAACGGCCCTGGAAATCCGGCGCGGTAGATGCGACGTACGTCGGCCTGAGCTTGTGCAACTTCCATGTCATCCCCAAAGTTCGCGGCGAAGTGAAACCCGCAGAAACGGGCAAACACGACAATGCCCCCACGTCGATCTTGGCGCACTGATCGCGACAGTACTAATCGCGCTGAACGAATCGTGCTGATTTCGACGTAGGCTCCGTCGTAACCGTGTCGAACGAGATATTGGAGGCTCAGCCCATGCCGCGAATCCTTCGGTTTGACCACGTCGGCGTCACCGTTCAGAACCTCGACCTGGCGACAGAGTTCTTCGTCGGACTCGGCCTCGAGATCGCGGGCAGAACGTTCGTGGAGGGTGACTTCATCGATACGGTGATCGCAATCCCGCATTCCCGCACAGAGATCGTCATGTTGCGCACACCCGACGGTGATACAGGTGTAGAACTGTCCAGTTTTGTGCGGCCCGACCCTGAGCGCGGATCGCCTGCGGCAATGGCGAACGAGCTCGGGTTGCGCAGCCTGTCCTTCGAAGTCGACGACCTCCAGGCGCAGGTTGATCGGCTGGCCTCGGAGGGGTACGGGCTGGTCGGCGGCATCGGCCAGTATGAGGGAGTCTGGCGTATGGCCTACGTGCGCGGCCCGGAAGGAATTATCGTCGCTTTGGCCGAGCGAATCGGCTGAGGTCGCCACCGCGCCAAAAGTGTGGAAGCGAAAGATTCAGTAGCCCTGGGCGCCGGGTCCTCGAGGGCCTCCCGTTCGACCAGAGGCTCACCTTTGAAGACCAATAGGCTGATGAAATGCCAGAACCGATAGAAGACTTATGGCCGCCGTTTGGACTTACGATCACCTGTGGCCCGGTGACCCTGACCCCTGTTCGCGACTCCGACCTACCAGACCTTGTCGCGCTCGCCCAGTCCGGAATTCATGCGCCGACCGAGATGCCGTTCGGTTTTCCGTGGACCCTGGGCTCGACTGACGAGGTGCGGCTGCGGCTCATGCAGTATCACTGGGCGCAGCGAGCGGGGATGAAGCCAGCGTCCTGGACGCTGGAGACCACGGTCCGGTTCAACGGCGAAGTTGTCGGATGCCAGAGTATCTCCACCAGGGACTATCCGGTCACTCGAACGGGCGAGACGGGTTCGTGGCTGGGCCGAAGACATCACGGCCGTGGAATCGGAACGCTGATGCGTCAAACCATTGCAGCCTTCATGTTCGATCACCTCGAGGCCGCCGAGGTCACCTCGGCGGTCTTTACCGACAATCCCGCGTCGTTCGCGGTATCGCGCAAGGTTGGCTACCGCGATAACGGCGTCGACCGCCTCAAACGGCGCGACGCTGAAGTCGCGCTGAGTCAGAAACTAGTTCTGACCGCTGAAACACTGAGTCGACCCAGACATCCGCTCGCCGTCGACGGGGCCAGCCATCTGCGGGCTTTCCTGGGGCTGACTCCCTAGACCCGGGCACCTGAGCCGGCTCGGCCCCAACGTCAGGATCCCGCACCGTCACACAGCCCCGACCACCCAAACGACTCTCACACCCCAGGATTGGAGTGCCGATGTTCACCGGCCTCAGTGCTTTCCCACATACCCCTCTCCGCGATGACGCCTTCGACGAGGCGGCTTACACCCGTCTGCTCGAACGCTTGACCGTTGCAGGAGTCGACTCGATCACCGCGCTCGGATCGACAGGCTCGTATATGTATTTCGATCGAGAGGAGCGGCGTCGCGTCGCTCAGGTCGCTGTTCGGCATGCCGGCCTGGTTCCGGTCATCGTAGGGATCGGCGCTCTGCGAACCTCTCAGGTGCAGAAGTTAGCGGAAGACGCGCAGGAGGCCGGCGCGAGGGCGGTCCTCCTCGCCCCGGTCACCTATCAAGCACTCGGGGACGACGAAGTTTTCGACCTGTTCAAAGATGTCACCGCCGACCTATCCGTGCCACTTGTGGTTTACGACAATCCCGGCACGACACACGTCACGTTCACCGATGACCTCTACGCGCGGATTGCGACCTTGCCGCAGGTGGCATCAATCAAAATTCCCGGCGTCCCAGCCGATCCTGACGACGCGGCCGCGCGCGTGCGGACGATCCGTGACCAGATCCCCGGCACCGTAACGGTTGGCGTCTCGGGCGACAGCTTCGCAGCGACCGGACTCAACGCCGGTTGTGACGCGTGGTACTCCGTTATCGGCGGCACCCTTCCCGTCCCCGCTCTGACAATCACCCGTGCCGCACTCGCCGGTGACCACGCGGCGGCTTCGGCTGAATCCGCCAGGCTGCAACCGCTGTGGGCGCTATTTGCGGCCCACGGCAGTTATCGCGTCACCGCGGCGATCGCAGAGCATCTCGGGCTCGTCGCAGCCAACTGTCTGCCCCGCCCGGTGCAGGGACTCGGGCCGGTCGCGCGGGCACGCGTCGCGCAGCTCGTTGACGAGCTGCGGCTCGATGACTGACACATGTCTCTCGGAGACGACACCTGGCCGCGAGCGCGAGGCGCGCCGCATCGTATGTGAGGGTGAACGCGCCGGCGGGATCGAGGTCGCGCAGGGTCACTGCTGCCGTGAGGTGCACCTGCGCCTGCGCTAGGTGACGTTCGCCAAGGTCACGATTGGCAGCGACCCGCGTACGGCGGCCTTGGTTGACAAGCAAGTCAACCTCGGCTCTACCGCGGTCCCCACGGTTGATCATGGGTTTTCCTCCCGAAGTTCAAGGCTCACAATCGGACGCTCGGTCAGGGTGCGCAAGAACGGGTCCGTGCTGGCAGCCTCCCACGCGGCCGCACTCACGATTCGCACGTTCACTTCGCGCCCCAGACTGCGCCCCAGACTGGTGCCGGCGAGGCGTGCCGCCTCGTTGACAGCACCACGGGGCGGGTTGCCGACGAGGAGTACATAGATGTCTGCCGGAGCGTCCCCCAGCTCCCCCGCACGGCGGGCGGCCCGTACGTCAGGGCAAGCAGTTCCGCGATGGGCCAAAAGGCCGGCGTATCAGCGCGCACTCGCACCTCGACGGACTGACCGCGCTTCTCCGTGCTGGCAAGCCCCATCTACGCGAACTAGCGGGACTAGCGTCCGGTAATGTCCCACACGCGTAAGGGCCACTGACACCGTTTTCAACGCAAGACTCGAAGTCGAATGGAGTTGCATAACTAGTAGGCAAGTGATGCACTTGATTGCATGGACAGAGCCTACTTCGACGAGCCAGACTCCGCGTTCGCTCGCGAGGCGCTCGGCATGATCGACGGCGATCGCCGCCGTCTGGCAGCTCGGTTCACTGCTGAGACGTGGTGGGCCGCTCCGGCACAGGCTCTCGCGGTTGCCGCAGTAGTCGCCTCGCCGGCGGCGGGCGTGGCTGGCCCGATGAGCGTCGTAACCGCGCTTGCCACCATCGCCCTCGTCGGCATCGATCACGCCTTTCGCAAGCGGACCGGGATCTCGACCAACCGCCCGGCCGGTCCGGTGAGCCTGGCAGTGCTGATCGCACTGTGCGCCCTGATAGTCGCAGCCTTCGTCACCTCCCTCGCCCTCGCAATGATCGGCGAACGCTCCTGGATCATCGCTTCCACGTCCGCCGGGTTCATACTCATGCTCGTTGGCGTCGCGATCTACGACAAGGCATACGCTCGGGACCTGAGACGTGCCCGCTGACCCACGCTTCGATGAGGCGATCCACGCACGCACACGGCTGCGGCTCTGTGCGCTCCTCCGTCCGCTGGACGCCGCCAGTTTCAGCACCCTCGTCGATACGCTCGATGTGAGCGAAGCGAACCTCTCCAAAACGATTCGCAACCTGATCGAACTCGGCTACGTGCACACCTCGAAGCAGACATCGCCTGAACGAGCGGACTCACGTCGCACCACCACCGTTTCGCTTACATGTCGAGGGCGCACGGCATTTGACGGGCACATTACAGCGCTGCGGGAGCTCGCTAGACCGGAAGCGCTCTAATGTGTTCGCAATCCGGACCCCGTACGGGCGGAGTCGATTCCCACGCTAGTCGCCGGCGTTCTTCGTCATCGGCAGATTCCGTGGCGGATCCGACAAGTGGACGAACCTGATCAATCTCTGGTTGAGACTGAATCAGGGCACAGCATCGTGCGTTGGAGGGAATGATCTTCAGGGGCAGCTGGAACGTCCGCTCGCTCGCCGACAAAGTTCAGGTGGGGAGGGCTTGCCTATCGGTGCTCGAGGGCGAGCGTGGCACCAAATCCGATGAGCACGGTTCCTGCAAACCGGTCAATAATGCGAAGCGCTCGGGCATGGGCCAGCCATCGGCGCGCGGCATTCGCGCCGATGATGATGATGGCGAACCAGACCAGGCTCATGAGCGCGTGAACGGCGGATAGCAGCAGGCCCATAGCGAGTGGGGAGGCGCCTTCTGGAATGAACTGAGGGATGGTGGCGATATAGAACACGCCGATCTTGGGGTTGAGCAGGTTCGTCCACGTGCCGGTAAGGAATGATCGCCAAAGGGAGGCCGATTCGGTTAGAGCAGCGGCGTGACCATTGCCCGTGCGGCGGAAGCTCTTGACGATCATGCTGACGCCGAGGTACCCCATATAGAGCGCGCCTCCGATGGTCACCACTTGGTACGCGAGGTGAGAGGCCGCGAGCAGCGCGGCGGCCCCCAGCGCTGCGGCCGCGCCCCAAATGAGCGCGCCGGTCGCGATTCCGAAGGCTGTCGCGACGGCTTGACGTCGGCCCCGCACGAGCGCAGAGCGAAGCACCAGAGTCGTGTCCAGTCCGGGAATGACCGTGAGGATCGCGGCTACTGCCGCAAATCCGAGTATCGCTTGCGAGATCGTCACCGCATCATGTTACGTGCAAACCCCGTGGCCATTGACTACGCGAGCGCATTAGACGGCGCCCGCCAGCCCTTGGGACTCACAGTTTTGGTGGGAGGAGCATAAGCATGAAGTTTCAGAAGAGAACGCCGATTGGGAGCATGTCCTTGTGGAGGTAACCCGTGAACTTTCGCCCGTACCTGGGGTTTGTGATTGTGGTTTTGGGTTTTTTCATGGGTTCCATCGCCATTCGGCGCATACTCGACGACGGGAACATTGCTGCAGACGTGATGTGGGTAGTCGGCGGCTTGGCGTCGTGTCTGGGCTTTCTCGTTTTTCCACCGCCTAACGTTCGACCCAATGAAAAGAGGGCGACTGGCGAGCACCGTGTTGCTGTGGTGGTTGGATGCGCATTCGGAGTTGTTGCCGCCTTGATCGGAGCCGACTGCGTACTCAGAGATCCGTCGTATGTCCCTGGGTGGGCGCTTATAGGGATGGGAACCGTCATCGCGCTCGTCATGTTCTTCGCGAGCGAAGGAAT
>NZ_FOCN01000022.1 GCF_900110125.1 Cryobacterium luteum | reverse complement strand
GCACATCTACGCGGCTCTCTGACCTGGGACCAAGGTGTCGAGATGGCGCATCACACTGCCATCCGCCTTGGCACAAACATGGACGTCTACTTCTGCGACGCAGCCAGCCCCTGGCAACGCGGATCCAACGAGAACACCAACGGCCTACTACGCCAGTACTTCCCCAAGGGCACCAACCTCTCCACCTACACCGCCGACGACTTACGCGCGGCAGCACACGAGCTCAACGAACGCCCACGGAAGACGCTCGACTGGGACACCCCCGCCGAGCGCTTCGCTAAACTGCTGACTACTGAATAGACCACCCGGTGTTGCAACGACCCCCAGAAACCGCCCTATCGTGGGCCCAGTTTCCGGGCCCGGGCCCGGTCGCTAGAGACAGGCGGGTCAGGCGGCGCGCACCTCGATCTCGCCGGGGGCGGCTCCGTCGCTGCCGAAGACGAGGCGGCGGTTGGCGATCTTGTCGGTGAAGAACCGGTCGTGGCTGACGACCACAACGGCACCGGGAAAGTGCACGAGGGCGCGTTCCATCACCTGGGTGCTCGACATGTCGAGGTGGTTGGTCGGTTCGTCGAGCAGCAGCACCGAGGCGCCGGAGAGCAGGCACTGGGCCATGGCAACGCGCGCGCGCTGACCGCCCGAGAGGTTGCCGATCTTCTGCTTGAGGTCGGCTTCGCTGAACTGGAACATGGTGAGAAAGCGGTTGACCGACTTCTTGGTGGCGGTCAGGGCGAGGCTGCCGGGCATGGCGTTGACGGCGTGACTGACCGTGTCGCTATCGTCGAGTTCGGCCAGGATCTGGTTGTACGAGACGACTCGGGCGCCGCTGGCCCAGGCGGCGTCACCACGGTCGGCGGTTTCCTCGCCGGTGAGAACCCGCAGCAGGGTGGTCTTGCCGCTGCCGTTGCTGCCGAGCACGACGATGCGGTTGCCGCGACGCACCTCGAAGCTGAGGTTCTCGAACAAGAGCTTGTCGCCGTAGCTCTTGGCCAGGCCGTCGACCCGGCAGAGCACGTCTTTCACGTGCAGGTTGCCGTAGATCTCAGTGATGATCTGGTCGACCGGGCGCGGCGTGCGCGACTTCTTGATGTGGGCGAGCTGGTTGCCGAGCTGGCGGCTCTCGGCTTTCGCGGCTTCGCGGCGGTCAGCGATGCCCTCGGCTTCGAAGGCGAGCAGCTCGGATTCGTGCACGAACTGGGCCTCGAGGCTCTTGAGCCGAAACTGCTTCTGCACGATGTATTCGCCGAAGTTGCCGGGGTACTCGTGCAGGTGAAAGTTCTCGACCTCGATGATGCGGGTGACGACGGCATCGAGAAATTTACGGTCGTGCGAGACCACGATGGCGGCGCCCTTGAAGCTCTTGAACCAGGCTTCGAGCCACTCCACGCCGGCCACGTCGAGGTAGTTGGTGGGCTCGTCGAGCAGCAGCACGTCGGGGGCTTCGAGCACGATCTTGGCCAGGGCGGCACGGTTGCGCCATCCGCCGGAGAGCTCGTCGATCGCGCAGACCCGGTGCGCCTCGTTGAATCCGAGGGTGGTGAGCGCGGTGTCGATGTGGCGTTTGTAGTCCCAGCCGTCCAGCCGGTCCATCTCTTCGAACAGTTCGCCCTGGCGGCTGATCAGCCGGTCGAGTTCGGCGCCGGCCGAGGAATCGAGGGCGATCGCCGCGTCGATCGCGGCGAGTTCGGTCTCGACGGCCTTCACAGCCACGAACAGCTCGTCGAGCACCTCGATGATGGTCTGCGCGCCGTTGAGCTCGGAGAACTGCGAGAAGTAGCCGACACGAATGCCGTCTTCGAGGGAGACCTCACCGGTATCGGGCGAAACCTGGTCGAGGATGAGCTTGAGAATGGTGGACTTGCCCGAGCCGTTCTTGCCGATCAGGCCGACCCGGTCGCCGGGTTCGAGGCGAAAGAACGCTTCGCGCAGAATCTGCGTGTTCTCAAAGCGGATGCTGACATCGTTCAGCCGAATCAGACTCATGCGTGTTTCCTCTCGGGGCGCGGGCATCCGCTCGTAAAAAACCCCAGCCCTCAGTGTACGTGGCGGGGCCTGCGCGGCCCGGTGGTGCAGCGCCCCGGGCACGCGATAAGCGGATGCCGCGGGCGCGCCGGCGGTCGCGCATCGCTGGGAGGATGTTTAGGGGCCAGTCTGTTCCGGGCCGGTGCCGCCGGATTGGAACGACCCGTCGGCTTTCCACACGGCGTCCCAGTTGATCGGGGTGGTGGAGGCGACGCCGGCGTCCGACCAGTAGTCAAGCGTGCTCAGCCAGTACAGGCGCAGGCCGGTCGTGGGAAAATTGCTGTCGGGAACGCAGGTGGCCAGGTGGCCGATCTCGCTGCCGAGCGCGACGAGACAGACCATGCCGGACGTGGTCCGGGCGGCGTAGATGGCGACCGATTCTGACGGGGCAAGGTAACCGGGCGGAGCGCCCAGCAGTCGAAAGGAGTCGACGACGAATCCCTCGGGCACCGGGTGGTTCGGCACGTCGGCCGTAGCCTGGGGCAGATCGAGGCGGGTGAGCGCGGGCGCGCGCGTTCCCGTCGTCGTCGGCTCGGCCGTGGCGGTCGGAATCGGGGCCGCGCTCGTGCCGGAATCCGTGACTTGCGCACCAGCCACCGCCCCGATCGCCACGGCCGCGATGAGACTGGCCGTGACGAGCAGGCGGCGGCGGTTGATCAACGGTTGCGGGTCGCCAACTTCGGCCTCCGCTTCGGTTGCGGTTGTGGTTTCGGTTTCGGTGTCGTCGAGCGTGACGCGTGGTTCGGCGCGTCTAGGCGCTGATTCGCCCCCGACGATCGCAAGCGCGCGCTCGAATGCCGCGCGCTCGAAGCGGATTTCGTCGTCCAGTTGCGCCAGCTGCTGCGCCGCCGCCGCATTGTTGACGGCGTCACCATCGACGGCGAAGATGCGGCGCTGAAGTTCGCGCCGGCGCGCGGCGGGAGCGGCTGTTCCGGAAGGCGATGCCTGGTCGGGGTGTGCCTGCCACCAGAGCACATCGAGCACATCATCGGTACCCGCATAGGCGGCGCGCACCGCCTCGAGGAATGACGGGTCGTTCGTTGCCCGCTCATAGTCACTGTCGAACTCCGCGTGCGCCACCGAATCCCCCGATCGTCGTGGGTGTCAGCTTGGCACAGACACTGCGGTTCGAGCCGATCGGCGTTCCCAGCGAAGTTGTCGCGCCGTCGAAAGCGGCTCGCTGCCGAATATCGCTCGCGCGCGCGACGACGCGGCCGCGTCAAAACGACGGGACACGGATGGGTCACGCGATCCAGGCAGCACCCCGGGCACAGAAAAGCCCCTGCGTCCCGGTGGGGAGTAGGGGCTCGTGGGGCCGGCCACGGGACTTGAACCCGTAACCCCCACTTTACAAGAGTGGTGCGCTACCAATTGCGCCAGGCCGGCATGAGACCGAGGGCCTCGAAAGACCATCCTAAATGATTTCGGAGCCACCTCGGGCAACGGCGAAGCGGATGCGCGCGACGCGAGCCGCCGCATCCGTTCTGCGGAGCCTTACCCGCCGGGGGTCGGGGTGGGCGTCGACGTGGAATAGGTCTCGCCGAGGGCCTGCTGCACGAAGGAAGCGAACTCCTTCGGGTCTTCAAGCGAACCGGTGTACGGCTTGCCGTTGACCAGAATGGTCGGGGTTCCGATGATGGACTTCATCGAGGAGTTGGGGATGGGGCCGTCGAGCGCGCGGTCGGTGGCGGCCTTGACCCACGATTCGTAGGTGCCGTCGTCGATGCAGGAATTGATGCTGGAGCGGGCCGTGCTGACGCCCGCTTCACTGACGACAGCTTTGATCTCGTCGTTACTGCGGCCGGGCGACGTCTCTTCCGGCTGGTCGACGAACAGGGCGGAGCTGAAGTCGAAGAAGTCGTCGGGCGAATAGTTGGCGACGCAGGCGGCCGCATTGGCTGCCCGCAGGGAGTATTTGGTGCCGGCGGACTTGCTCGTGAGGATGGCCACCGGGTGGATTTCTACCGTCGCCGCGCCGGAGTCGACCCATTGCGCGATCTGCTCGGTGTTGGCCTCTTCGAAGTCGCCGCAGAGGGGGCACAGGTAGTCGACATAGATGCGGATGTTCGCAACGGCACCGGTCGGATCGGGTTCGGATGGCCGCGGCTTGGCGTCGGGCTGCAGCGCCGGCGTGAGCACGGTGACCATGCCCTCACCGATCAGTGCGCCGTCGCTGGCCATGTTTTTTGGGCCCGGACCGGCCGGTTTGATTGAATTCACAATGATCACGGAGACCAGAACGATGATGGCGATGGCGGCGATGCCGATGCCGCCCTGCAGGAATACCTTGTTGCGGCGATCCTTCTTCTTCTGGCTGACTCGAAGCTGCTTCGCCTTGACCCGCGCGGCATCACGCCGGCGGTTCTTTGAGGGACTGCTGTCGCTTGGTCCGCCAATAGTCATGAAGAATCGCTTTCGAGAAGGAGGGGGGGGGTGCGTGAAGGCACCCTTGGAATAGTAGGTCCCCTGACTGGGAAACGACCAAACGGGGAGACCCACACCGGGGCATCCGTCATGCAATAATGGGAAGGTCGTGCGCTTACGCGCGCGACGCAAATCCTATTCACAACGGATCGTCCGGCACGTTCCTGCCGGTGAAGGAGAAATAATCATGGCTTCAGTGACCTTTGACAAAGCAACCCGGCTCTACCCCGGGTCCACTCGACCGGCTGTTGACAAGCTCGACCTGCAGGTCGCCGATGGCGAATTTCTGGTTCTGGTCGGCCCGTCCGGCTGCGGCAAGTCCACCTCGCTGCGAATGTTGGCCGGCCTCGAAGAGGTTAACGAGGGCGACATTTTCATTGGTGAGCGCAACGTCACCGACGTTCCGCCGAAGGACCGCGACATTGCGATGGTATTTCAGAACTACGCCCTGTACCCGCACATGACCGTGGCCGAGAACATGGGCTTCGCACTCAAGATCGCCGGCATCAACAAAGACGAGCGCGCCGCCCGCGTGCTCGAAGCCGCCAAGCTGCTCGACCTGGAACCCTACCTCAGCCGCAAGCCGAAGGCGCTCTCGGGTGGTCAGCGTCAGCGCGTGGCCATGGGTCGCGCCATCGTGCGCCAGCCGCAGGTGTTCCTGATGGACGAGCCGCTATCGAACCTCGACGCCAAGCTGCGCGTGCAGACGCGCACGCAGATCGCGTCGCTGCAGCGCCGCCTCGGCGTCACGACCGTCTATGTGACCCACGACCAGACCGAGGCACTCACCATGGGTGACCGGATTGCGGTACTGAAGGACGGCATCCTGCAGCAGGTCGGTTCGCCCCGCGACCTGTACGCGAAGCCGCAGAACGTGTTCGTGGCCGGTTTCATCGGTAGCCCCGCGATGAACCTGTTCCTCGCGGACACCGTCGATGGCGGCATCAAGTTCGGCACCGCGACCGTTCCCGTGCAGCGTGAGACCCTCGCCAGCTCGACCGGCAAGAAGGTCACCGTTGGTATTCGCCCGGAGGACATCCAGATGTCGTCCACCGCCGGCGATGGCCTGCAGATCGAGGTCGACCTGGTTGAAGAACTCGGCGCCGACGGCTACCTCTACGGTCACTCCACGATCGAGGGCAAGCGCACCGACATCGTCGCTCGCGTCGATGGCCGCTCGCACCCGAACGCCGGCGAGACGGTGTATCTCACGGCCACACCGAACCACCTGCACGTGTTCGACGCCGAAAGCGGACTGCGCCTCGGCGGCGCCGTCACCGACTAGCCTTCGACGCCTTTCGGCCGGCTGGATGGGGCTCACCTCCTCCAGCCGGTTAGGCTCACACCATGAGCGGTTCCCTCAACATCACGTCGGCCACGGCCGACCCTGCCCTCCTCGACCTGCCGTGGCAGCTGCCCCTCGACGCCTGGCCGAATGAGAACATCGCCTCGCTGCCCAAGGGTATCTCCCGCCACCTCGTGCGGTTCGCGCACCTGAGCGGGCGGGTGGTGGCCATTAAAGAAACCACGAGCGAGATGGCCAAGCGCGAGTACGACATGCTGCGCACCCTGGCTCACCTCGAGATTCCCTGCGTCGAGCCGGTTGCCGTCATCACGAACAGAACGGATGCCTCGGAGGAGCCGCTCAATTCGGTTCTGGTCACGCGTCACCTCAAGTTCTCCCTCCCCTACCGGGCCCTGTACTCGCACGCTTTGCGCCCGGATACCGCCACCCGGCTGGTCGACGCTCTCGCAGTGCTGCTCGTGCGGCTGCACATGATCGGCTTCTTCTGGGGCGATGTGTCGCTCTCGAACACCCTGTTCCGGCGCGATGCCGGGGCGTTTGCCGCCTACCTTGTCGATGCTGAGACCGGGCAGTTGTACTCGGGCGGGCTGTCGAACGGCCAGCGGGAGAACGACCTCGAAATTGCCCGGGTGAACATCGCCGGCGAGCTGATGGATCTCGAGGCCGGCGGCCGGGTTGCCGATGAGCTCGACCCGATTCGGGTCAGCAACGGGATCGTCGCCGCCTATCGCCTGCTCTGGAAGGAGCTCACCGGTTCGGAGTCGTTCTCCGCCTCCGAGCGTTGGCGCATCACCCAACGGGTGCAACGCCTCAACGACCTCGGTTTCGATATCGAGGAACTCGCCATCAAGACCGACAGCACCGGTTCGAGTGTGCGCATTCAGCCGAAGGTCGTCGACGCCGGGCACCATCAGCGCCGGTTGTTGCGCCTGACCGGCCTCGACGCCGAGGAGAACCAGGCCCGTCGCCTGCTGAACGACCTCGACTCCTATCGGGCCGCCTACGGCTCGCAGGGTGCCGATGAGGAAATGGTCGCGCACGAGTGGCTCGTGCGGGTATTCGAGCCGGTGGTGCGGGCCATTCCCGAGGAGCTGCGAGGCAAACTCGAGCGGGCCCAGGTATTCCACCAACTGCTCGATCACCGCTGGTATATGGCGCAGAACCAGTCGCGGGACATTCCGCTGGCCGAGGCCGTGACCTCGTACGTGCAGGATGTACTGCGGCACCGCCGCGACGAGGCCACCGTCATCGATCCGCTCACCGGAGCCATCACGCTGCCCATTCGCACGCAGCTCGAGGATGACACCACGTCCGCAGACCCGGACGACGCCGACGACTGGACGCTGAAGGTCTAAGTTCCGTTCAGTGCGCTTCCCGAGCGTCCGGAGGCGTCCATTTCGGACTGGGCCCGGGCCCCGTCCACGGGCCCAGTTAATAAACTGGGCCCCGGGTCACAAGGTGGGCCCAGACGGTGTGAGGCTCGCCCGGTCGGTGGGCGCGGGTATCCACTGCCAGTTCAGGCGCGAGGAACGTCGTGCTGAATCATGAATTCGTAGAAAAGTCGGGGAGAAAAGGCCGTGTCCCAGTCCCAGCGGTCAAAACTGAGCACTTCCGGACGCAGGAGATTTTCTCGATTTTTCTCGGCGATGACAACGTCGCCCGGGTGTCGGTCTCCCAATGTTGCGCCCCGGGTGTACTTGATCTTGCCGTCGAATTCACCGATTTTACGCACGCCGGGCCAGTAGAAGTCGACCCAGTAGTCCCGGCCCTGAACGACGAAGCGCACCTGGAGCTCGGGTATCTCGAAGCCCAACTCGTGCATGCGCACTCGGCTCATCGACTCGCCGGGATTGGCAGAAAGCAAAGTCGAGAAGTCTATGACCCGACGCACCTTCGGGCCTCCCCGTCTCGGATGCACAATCGCTAGTTCCGCGTAGAGGTCCTCCTTCGAGAGGGCCGGTGCACCGGCGACACCCTTCCGGCGTTCGTTCTCGGCGCGCTCCCCCTCGAGGCGCAGGGCGTGGTCCATCATGGTTACACCGACGAGAAAGCTCGAGGTTGCCGCCACATCGATGAGGGTGCGCGCGAGTGTGGTGGCGGCGCATCCGTTGATCGTGACCGGCTCCGGCTCGACCACGCTCCTATGGCTCGTGGTGAAGCGGGCGCTGCTGCCCCCGGCCGTGTCGTTATTGATCGCGTGGACGACTTTAGGCCACGGTCCGATGATGGGCAAATTGTGCAGCGCTGCCGCGGAGAGATGCGAAAGAAGAAGCGGCTGCTCGGCCGTGACCACGGTCGCCCGAACGAACAGCCGGTACTGATCGTCGCTATTGGCGCCACGCCAGGTCGCTCCGAGTGAGTACACCCCACGACGGATGCGCACCAGCTCACCATTTGCAAGCAACGCGCGCACGGCACGGGTATTCAGGCCCGCTGCCCACAGGGACTCAGCGAGAATCAGGCCGTCGTTGTGAGCGTTGGGAACATCCAGAATCTCAAGCATGGCCAATTGTCACCGTGCCCGAACAAGGGATGGCGTGACGTCTACTGATCTGTGGAAAGCGGGCCGGAGCATCCGCTGTGGAGGAGGGGAACCGGTTTGAACGTTCACGCAAACGCGATGGATACCGGGCTCACCTTATAGCCCCGGGCCCAGTTTATAAACTGGGCCCGTGGACGGGGCCCGGGCCCCGTCCGTAATGCGGGGGCTAGGAGAGCTTGGCGGCGGCCTTGGCCTGCTTGATCTGGGCTCGGAGACGGGCCACCTCGTAGAGAGTGACGCCGGCGGCGATTCCAGCGTTGAGCGACTCGGTCGCCGCGCTGATCGGAATCGAAACGATCGCGTCGCACGTCTCGGTAACGAGGCGGGACAGGCCCTTGCCCTCGCTGCCGACGACGATCACGATGGGGCGCTCGGCGAAGCCGATGCCGAGGTCGGGCAGCGACACGTCACCACCGCCGTCGAGACCGAGCACGAACACGCCCTGCGCTTTGAGCGCCTTCAAGGTCTGGGTGAGGTTGCTCGCCATGGCGACGGGTGTGCGAGCCGCGGCGCCGGCGCTGGTCTTCCAGGCCGAAGCTGTGACGCCGACCGAGCGACGCTGCGGCACGATGATTCCGTGGCCGCCGAACGCAGCGGTCGAGCGGATGATCGCGCCCAGGTTGCGCGGGTCGGTGATGCCGTCGAGGGCTACGAACAACGGCTTGTGGCCGCGGCTGATGGTGAGTTCGAGCAGCTCCATGGGGTGTGCGTACTCGTAGGCGGGAACCTTGAGCGCGAGACCCTGGTGCACGGCATCGCGACCGGCGAGACGGTCGAGTTCGGGGCGCATGACCTCGAGAATGGGGATGTTGCGGCTCGTCGCCATGAGCAACACCTCTTTAACGCGCTCATCCATTTCGATGCGCGCGGCAATGTAGAGGGTCAGCGCGGGAATCTTCGCGCGCAGCGCCTCGAGCACCGAGTTACGACCGGTGACGATCTCGTGCTCGTCGATCTGCTTGGCGCGACGCGTCGAGGATCCGCCGCCGCCGGTGTTGCCGGTGCCGCGCTGGGGGGCCTGCGAGGCTCCGCGGGCGCCACCGCGAGGCGTGCCGCCGCGACCGCCGGCCGAGCCGCCGCGGTTGGCGGAGGCATCCGCTGCCGGACGGGAGTTGAAGCCGCCGGCCGCGGTGAACCGTTCGGCCGCCGCCTTGCGCTTGCCGGCGGGGTGGTACGGACGGTCTTCAGCCTTGGGGGTGGGCTTTTTGCCCTCGAGTGCCTGACGGCCCTGGCCGCCGGAGCCGACCTGGGCTCCGCGGCTGCCCTTGCGCACCGCTCCGGTACGCGATTTGCGGTCTAGATTCTTCATCAGTCAAAGCTCCAATGGGCACCCGACGGGGTGTCTTCGATGGTGATTCCGGCGGCGACGAGTTCGTCCCGGATTCGGTCTGCGGCCGCATAGTCGCGGTTTTCCCTGGCGAGGGTGCGGTCGCCGAGCAGTCGCTCGACCAACGCGCTCAGGGCCACCATGGCCGGTTCGTCTGTTGCCACGGCCCAGCCGGGCGACAAAGGGTTGATTCCCAGCACTTCGCTCATCGCGAGTACTTCACTGCGAGCGGATGCCGCAGCGTGAAGGTCTTCGGCATCCAGCGCGGCGTTGCCGGCGCGCACGGTGTCGTGCAGCACGCCGAGCGCCTGCGGAACGGCAAGGTCGTCGTCCATGGCCGTGGCGAAATCTTCGGGCACGACCTCGACGCCGCTCCCGGCGAACCGGGTGCCGGCCAGCCGGCGGTCGGCGCGGTCGAGAAAACTCTCGACCCGCTCGAGGGCTGCTTCAGCCTCGGCGAGCGATCCGTCGTTGTAGTCGATGGTGGAGCGGTAGTGGGCGGCGCCGAGAAAATAGCGCACGACGATGGCGCGGGCCTGATCGAGCAGTTCGGCCGCGAAGACCGAGTTGCCGAGCGACTTGCTCATCTTCTGACCGTTCACGTTGACCAGCCCGTTGTGCACCCAGTAGTTCGCGAAGTCGCTGCCGGCCGCGTTCGACTGCGCCAGCTCGTTCTCGTGGTGCGGAAACCGCAGGTCGAGGCCGCCGCCGTGAATGTCGAAGTGGTCGCCGAGGTAGCGGGCGGCCATGGCTGAGCACTCGATGTGCCAGCCGGGGCGGCCTCGGCCCCACGGCGAGGTCCACGCGGCCGAGGCCGGCTCGCCCTTTTTCGAGCCCTTCCACAGGGCGAAGTCGCGGGGGTCGCGTTTGGCGCGGGGGGAGGAATCCGTTGCCGCCTCCATATTGCCGGGCGACTGGTGGGTGAGGGCGCCGTAGGCCGCCCAGCTGGCGCTGTCGAAGTAGACGTCACCGGACGCGTCGGGGGCGGCGTAGGCGTGGCCCCGCTCGATGAGGGTGGCGATGATGGCCTGCATCTCGGAGATGCTCGCCGTGGCGCGCGGCTCGTAGGTGGGCGCGAGAATGCCCAGGCGCTGGTAGCCCGCGGTGAATTCGAGCTCGTAGCGGTAGGCGAGGGCCCACCACTGCTCGCTCGAACCATTCGCGTTGATCAGGATCTTGTCGTCGATGTCGGTGACGTTGCGCACGAAGGTGACGTTGAGCCCGCGGTAGCTGAGCCAGCGGCGCAGCTGGTCGTAGACCAGGGCGCTGCGCAGGTGACCGATGTGCGGGCTGGACTGCACGGTGGGTCCACACACGTACATCGAGACCTGACCCGCTTCGAGGGGGACAAAATCGCGCAAGGCCTGGGCCTTCGAATCGTACAGTTGCATGGTCACGCCTCCCAGTTTAGGTGAGGGGTCTGACCCGGCCCGGGCGCAGCAGAGGCCGCAGCAGAGGGCGCAGCGGTCGGCGCAGCAGAGGGCGCAGTAGTCGGCGCCGGGTAGAGCAGCGCGGTCGCCGTCGCGGCAATGCCTTCGCCGCGACCCGTGAAGCCGAGCGCATCCGTTGTCGTCGCGGCGAGATTGACCGATGCCGAGAGGATACCGGCGAGTCGCGCTTCGGCCTCAGCCCGACGGGGCGAGAACTTGGGCCGGTTGCCGATGATCTGCACCGAGACGTTACCCACGAGGTAGCCGGCGGCACGCACCAGGCGCACGGTCTCGGTGAGGAAGACATCGCCGTGGGCGCCGCTGAATCGGGGGTCGGCCGTGCCGAAGACGCTGCCGATATCGCCGAGGCCGGCCGCACCGAGCAGGGCATCACAGATGGCGTGGGCGGCGACATCGCCGTCGCTGTGTCCGCTCAGGCCCCGCTCCCCCGGCCAGTACAGGCCCGCCAGCCAGAGTTCGGTCGCAGCGTCGGGCTCAGTGTCGTCGGCGAAGGCGTGCACGTCGAGGCCGGTGCCGACGCGGGGAAGAAGCGGCGCCGCTGCCGCGTGCAGTAGCAGATCGGCCCGTTCGAGGTCTTCGGGCGTCGTGATCTTGAAGGCGAGCGGATGCCCGGCAATGACCGTCACCGGATGCCCGGCATCGGCGACGAGCGCTGCGTCGTCGGTGAGCGCCTCGAACCGGCCGTTCGCCGCAGCCCAGGTGCGGGCGGCCTCGAGCATGGCGCGCGGGAACCCCTGCGGGGTCTGCACTGCGGAGAGTTCGGAACGGTCGACGGTGCCCAGGATGGCTCCGGAGGCGGCGACGCGCTTGATGGTGTCGACCACGGGCAGGCCCGGGATGATGCCGTGCCCGGTGGCGCGCACGGCGGCGACGACCTGGTCGCAGAGCGCTGCGGGTGTGAGGGCGCGGGCGGCGTCGTGCACGAGCACGACCTCGATGCTCGGTAGCAGGGCGCTCAGGCCGTGGTCCACCGATTCCTGGCGGGTACGTCCGCCGGCGACGATGGTGATGGTCCCGGCCGGGTCGGGCGTGACGCTGGCCGCTGCGGGGCCGGGCCCGGCCGACGCGGGGGCCCCGTTGCGGGCGGCGGCGCGGGCGGCGAGAGCGTGGGCATCCGCTACCCGATCGCCGGGGACGACGACGACGACCTGCACCGATTCGTTCATGCCGAAAATGGAATCCAGGGCGTGGTCGAGCAGGGGGCGCATATGCAGCAAAACGAATGCTTTGGGTTCGGCGTGGCCGAGGCGGGTTCCGCTGCCGGCAGCGACGACGATGACGGCGACCGTGGGCGCTGCGGGTGATGCCGGGGAAACAGTCATGACTTGAGGGTATCTATCTGGGGATCAGGCAATGGGAGACGAACATGCAAAAGGCGGCACCTTGCGGCGCCGCCCCTCACGAAAAGAAGTGGTTAGGAAGCGAGGACCTCGTCGAGAACAGTGGATGCCTTCTCTTCGTCGGTTTTCTCGGCGAGGGCCAGCTCGCTGATCAGAATTTGACGAGCCTTGGCCAGCATGCGCTTCTCGCCGGCCGACAGTCCGCGGTCTTGGTCGCGGCGCCACAGGTCGCGCACGACCTCGGACACCTTGATCACATCACCGCTGGCGAGTTTCTCAAGATTGGCCTTATACCGGCGAGACCAGTTGGTGGGCTCTTCGGTGAACGGTGCGCGCAACACTTCGAAGACCTTGTCGAGGCCTTCTTTGCCGATCACATCGCGCACGCCGACCAGGTCGATGTTTTCGGCGGGAACCTCGATGGTGAGATCGCCCTGGGTGACATTCAGCTTGAGGTACAGCTTCTCTTCACCCTTGATGATGCGAGTTTTCACCTCGGTGATCATCGCAGCGCCGTGATGGGGATATACGACGGTTTCGCCAACCTCAAACAGCATGGATGTCATCCCTTCAGCAACGTCTAGGATACCACAGCGTAGAGGTGGTACAGTACGCGCGCCCCCGCGAGGCCCGCCGCCGACATTCGCGCGCCCAAACACGCCGCTAAGCTAGTGACAAAGCGAATTTCTGCAGCGCGCCGAGCGCTGCTTCAGTAGTGGAGGTCTTGTGAGAGCGCGCATCGCTGCATCCGTTGTATTGGCGGCTGGCATTCTGTTGGGCACAAGCGCGTGCGGGTTTTTCGCACCGCAGGCCACCCTGATTCAGTACAACGCGAGTGACGGTGTCAGCGGCGACGTGGGTGACATTCACATTCGCAACGCCCTGCTGCTCTCGGCCGACGGCGAGCTGGCCAACCTGGTCGTCTCCGTCGTGAACCCGACCGACACCCTGCAGAGCTTGCGCGTGCAGTACGAGTCGAGCACCGGCAAGGTGTCGCAAGACGTTCCGGTCGAGGCCAACACCACGGTGACCTTCGGAACCGACGGCGCGGCCTCGGTGGTTCTGGAGAACATGGACAGCCAGCCGGGTTCGCTGTTCCCGGTGTACTTCCAGTACGGCGAGGAGACCGGCGTCGAGCTGCTGCTGCCCGTGCTCGCCGGAACGCAGGATGAGTATTCGAGCCTGCTGCCGACGATCGCGCCGACAGAGACACCTTCCGAGACTCCTACCCCGACGGCCACGCCCGCCGCGTAACCGTTCTCGCAGAGTTCAGGCCGCCATCCCCTCGGGGACGGCGGCCTGAACTGTGTCTGCGTCGCGAGCTACTTGAAACGGATGCCGCCCCTCGCGCCCGGCAGCCCGGCTCAGGCTTCGAAGCGGTAGCCGAGGCCGCGCACGGTGACGAGCATGACCGGCTCGGATGGCGCAGCTTCAATGCGTGAGCGGATGCGTTTAATGTGCACGTCGAGAGTTTTGGTGTCGCCGAAGTAGTCGGTGCCCCAGACCCGGTCGATGAGCTGGCCGCGGGTGAGCACCCGCCCGGCGTTGCGCAGCAGAAACTCGAGCAGTTCGAATTCTTTCAACGGCATGTTCACGAGCTCGCCGGACACCGTCACGGCGTGGCGCTCCACGTCCATGCGCACCGTACCGGCCGCCAGCATGCTGTCGGCCTCGGTCGCGCTTTGATCCTCGTGACGGCGCAACACCGCGCGAATGCGGGCGACCAGCTCGCGGGTGGAATACGGCTTGGTGACGTAGTCGTCGGCGCCGAGTTCGAGGCCCACGACGATGTCGATCTCGGAATCCTTCGCGGTGAGCATGATGATGGGAACGGTCGAGCGGGTACGAATCTCCCGGCACACCTCGGTGCCCGGAATGCCGGGCAGCATCAGGTCGAGCAGGATCAGGTCGGTGCCGTTCTGGTCGAATTCGCTGATCGCGCTCGGTCCGTCTTCGGCAACGACGACCTCATAGCCCTCACGTTCGAGCAGAAAGCTCAGCGGCTCGCTCAAAGCGCTCTCGTCTTCAACCAAGAGGATGCGTGTCATAGTGTGTCTCCTGCGGCCGCACGGGCGACCGGTCGCGGTTTGTTCGGGCGTGGTTCGATGACGGGCGCTGCCGCCTCGGGGAGGCGGACGGTGAAGGTGGATCCGCTGCCGGGCTGCGACCAGACGCGGATGTCGCCGCCGTGGTTCTGCACGACGTGCTTGACGATGGAGAGGCCGAGGCCGGTGCCGCCGGTGTGCCGGGAGCGCGCCTGATCGACGCGGAAGAACCGCTCGAACACCCGGTCGAGGTCGGCTTCGGCGATGCCGACGCCCTGGTCGGTCACGGTGATCTCGACGATGCCCTTCTGCAGGCGCACGCCGACGCCGACCCGCGACCCCTCGGCCGAGTAGTTCACCGCGTTGGCGACGAGGTTGTGCACGGCCACGGTGAGCAGGGCTTCGTCACCGAAGACGCGAGCGCCGCTCTTCTTTCCGATGACGATGGTGATGCGTTCCGCCTCGGCGACAACCCGGCTCTGATCCACCGCGGCGGCGACGATGTCGTCGACACTGAGATTCTCCGGCTCGGCGAGGGCATCCTGCGCCTGCAGCCGGGACAGCTCGATGATCTCCTGGGTGAGGCGGCCGAGTCTGGCCGACTCTGTCGTCAACCGGTTGGCGAAGCGGCGAACCTGCTCCGGCTCATCCGCTGCCTTGTCGAGCGCTTCGGCGAGCAGCCCGACGGACGCGATGGGGGTTTTGAGTTCGTGGCTGATATTGGCCACGAAGTCGCGGCGCACCTCGTCGAGGCGAAAAGCCTCGGTGCGGTCCTCGGCCAGCAGCAGCACGTAACGCGTGCCGAGCCGGGCCAGGCGCACCCGAAAGCGCATGCTGGCGTCGCCGAACGGGCCGCGGGAGAGCACGAGATCTTCGCTGATCGGTTCGCCGGTCTGCCGCACCCGGCGGGCGAGTTCGAGAAGTTCCGGGTGCACGAGCTGCTGGTTCCAGACCAGGCCGAGGGTGAGCGCGCCCGGACTGGTCTTGATCACATTGTTCGACGGGTCGAGCACGACACCGGCGGTCTCGAGGGCGTCCAGCACCTGATCGATACCGTCGGGCACGGCCGGATTGACGACCTCGGAGGCGCGTCGCCCGTGTCGCTCGGCGACGTGCAGCAGCAGCACGAACCCGGCGCCGACACCGAGCCCCAGTGCCAACGACAGCAACACCAGCCACGTCGATTCCATAATTACAGATTACTGACAGTCTGCGCTCGTCGTTCACAGCGCGCCCGTCCGACGCCCTGTACTTTAGTAAGTGTTCAAGTGTGCGGCACCTGCCGTTAACCTGAATTCGACATCATAAACCGGGGTCATGCTGGCCTCACCGATCGTGCGTGTTCGCGCGGCGAGGAAGGATCACCCCCATGCGCGATGTATTCCAACAGGAACTTGCCGAAGTTCAACAGCGCATCGTTGACATTTCGCGCCTCGTCGCGATCTCGATCGACAAGGCCACCCGCGCGTTCAACGAGAGCGATGTGAGCCTCGCCGAAGAGGCCATCACCGAAGACGAGAAGATCGACGAACTGTCGGTGCAGCTCGACGAACTCGCCATCACAATTCTTGCTCGCCAGCAGCCGGTCGCGCGCGACCTGCGCATCGTGGTCAGTGCGCTGCGCATCAGCGCCTCCCTCGAGCGGATGGGCGACCTCGCCACCCACATCGCCCAGCTGGCCCGCTACCGTTTTCCCGACAAGGTCATTCCCAAGAGCCTGCGCGGCACCTTCGCCGAGATGGGCGCGCTCGACGTGGTCATCGCGAATATGCTCACCGAGCTGCTTACCACCCAGGACCTGCAGCTCGCCGAGACCATTCGCAATGAAGACGACAAGGTCGACGCCCTGCACGTGAGCGTGTTCGAGGCCGTGCTCGGTGAAACCTGGAAGGGTCTCGCGGCCGACACCGTCGACGCGACCCTGGCGAGCCGGTACCACGAGCGTTTCGCCGACCACGCGGTCTCGATCGCCAAGAAGGTGCAGTACCTCGGTACCGGAGCCTGGCACCCGGACGACAACGCCTGATTGCTCACGGCGGATGCAGGTTTGGCGCATCCGCTTGGTGTGGGCGCATGCGCTGTGGTCGCCGCAGCGGATGGCCGCGCCCGGCTTGGTTGGGCGCGCCCGGTCTGGGTGGCCGCGCCCGGTCTGGGTGGCCGCGCCCGGTCTGGGTGGCCGCGACGGTAACGGGCGTAGCGGCTACCCGTTTCGGGCGCGGCCATGACGTGAGTGGTGCGCGAGAGACTCCCGGGCATCCGCTCTGGGCACATTTCACGTGGGGTACGCGACTATCTGGTGCTTAAAGCAGGAAATCCGGATGCCGCGGCTCGACCAATCCCCGTATTTGCGGTCCGACGAGCCGCGCAGCCGGCGGATTTCCTGAACTGGCCACGGCGGCCCGCGCATAACTCCTGCAATATGCATCTGGACAATTGTTCAGCCCCGGAATGACGCGGGACCTGCTGCCGCGGCCGGGAACTTGCGGGAGTTATGCGCGAGCAGCGGCCTGTACGAGCCTGGGGGCAGCTGAGCCGGCGAACCGGGTGGGACGGCTGAGCCGGCGAGGCGGCTGAGCCGACCGACCCCGGTGGGCCGGGTGGGCGGGTGTTCCGGGTGAGATGAGATGGGTGGGGCGGCCGGGCCCGGGTGGGACGGCTACTTCTTGTTACCCTGGGCGGCGACGGCGGCCGCGCCGGCTGCTGCGGCTTCGGGGTCGAGGTACTGGCCGGGGCCGAGCGGCATGAGGTCCTCGCCGAGCTGGTAGACGAGCGGAATGCCGGTGGGGATGTTCAGCTCGGCGATGTCGGCGTCGCTGATGCCGTCGAGGTGCTTGACCAGGGCGCGCAGGGAGTTACCGTGCGCCGTCACCAGCACCGTCTTGCCGGCGCGGAGGTCGGGTGCGATGTCGGACTGCCAGTAGGGCAGCATCCGCTCGACGACGTCCTTGAGGCATTCGGTGCGGGGAAGATCGGGGCCGAGGTCGGCGTAGCGCGGGTCGTGCGCCTGCGAAAACTCGCTCGAGTCGTCGAGCACGGGCGGCGGGGTGTCGTAGGAGCGGCGCCACAGCATGAACTGTTCCTGGCCGAATTTGGCCTGAGTGGCCGCCTTGTCGAGGCCCTGAAGCCCGCCGTAGTGGCGTTCGTTGAGACGCCAGGAGCGCTTCACCGGAATCCACATGCGGTCGGCCTCTTCGAGCGCGAGGTTCGCGGTTTGGATTGCGCGGGACAGCAGGCTGGTGTGCAGCACGTCCGGCAGCAGGTCGGCATCCTTGAGGAGAACGCCGGCGCGGGCGGCTTCGGTCGTGCCCTGTTCGCTGAGGCGAACGTCCACCCAGCCGGTGAACAGGTTCTGCTGGTTCCAGGTGCTTTGGCCGTGGCGGAGAAGGACGAGTGTGTAGGGGGCAGACATGTGCCCACTCTATCGAGGGTGTTCTGCACGCACGGGCACGCCCGGGGGCGAATTCAGGAAAACCCACCGAAACGGATGCCGCCACCCGCGAAAACCACCCCCGAACCGGCAGATCACCTGAATTAGCCACCGAAGACGGGCGCGATCATGGCCGCGAGCTAGTGACCCGGGGTGCGGATGCCGAGGCGGGGCAGGCGGGGGATGTCGGCGACGGATCCGGCCGATTGCGGCACGATGATCTCCTGCGCGGCCGAGATGAAAATGCCCTCGGACTGCACGAAGAGCGTCGACGCGGCCGGAATGGTGCGCTTGATGACCGCGAGCGCGATCGGGCCGAGCTCGTAGTGGATGGCGCTCGACGTGATGGTGCCGACCGTCACGCGCTCGGCTTCTGACTCGGGCCTCTGCCGGTCGGCCTGCACCGGGTCCCCCGGGGCGGGGAGCACACCCTCGGATCCGTCGAGGTGCAGCATGACCAGGCGGCGCGGCGGGTGGCCGAGGTTGTGCACCTTGGCGACGGTTTCCTGCCCGCGGTAGCAGCCCTTGTTGAGGTGCACGGCGGTGCGCAGCCAGTCCAGCTCGTGTGGGATGCTCTTTTCGTCGACCTCGCGAGCCCGACGCGGACGCCAGGCGGCGATGCGCAGGGCTTCGAGGGCGAGGAGTCCGGCGGGGGTTATTTTCGCGGGCGAAGCGGATGCCGCGGCGGGGGGTGAGGCCGGGGTTTTGGCGGCGCGGGCGGGCGTGGTTTCGTCGGCCAGGGTCGGCCAGGGTGCTTCGGCACCGGTTAGAGCGGGCGCGGGGGCGCCGGCGTCAGCCAGGGTCGGCGCGGGCGCGTTGGCATTAACTAGACCGGCTTCGGCCTCGGCTTCGGCTTCGGGCACGGTTTCGGCTTCGGGCACGGTTTCGGCTTCGGGCACGGTTTCGGCTTCGGCTTCGGCTTCGGCTTCGGCTTCGGCTTCGGCTTCGGCTTCGGCTTCGGCTTCGGCTTCGGGCGCGATGCTACCGGCTGGCAGTGCGCCCTCGGCGAGAGCGTCACGCAAAGCGGGCAGGCTCGAGCGCGGAATGAGGGTCTCGGTGTAGGTCCACAGGGTTCCGGGGTGCACCGGGGTTTCGGCGTACTGGTAGCCACCGCGAGCGACGGCTGCCCAGGGGTCCAACCAGGTGAGCGGCACGCCGTTCGGGGCGGCGGCGGCGAGGCCGACGGTGGCGGGGGCATCCGTCATGGCGCCGATCGTGGCATAGGCGAGGGTGTGGTCGACGACCTGGACGCGCAACATGAACTTCATGCGGTCGAGGAACTTGTGGAGGCCGGGCAGCTCGGCGGCTTCGACCAGGAGCCAGGTTTCGACGCCGTCGTCGAGCACGCGGATGGCGTATTCGAGGCGTCCGGTGGGGTCGAGCAGCAGCATCTCGGTGGATTCGCCGGGTTTCACGCTTTTCAGCTCCTGGCTGGCGATGGAGTTGAGCCAGGTGAGACGGTCGGGGCCGGAGACGGAGAGCACGCCGCGGTGGGACAGGTCGACGATGGCGCGTGCGGCGGCGAGGGTGCGCTGCTCGATCATGGGGTTGCCGTAGTGGGCGGCGACGCCGGCGTCGATTCCTTCAGCCTGAACCGCACCGGGCAGGGTCAGAAGCGGGGAGACGGTTGGTGCCTGGTCAGTCATGGCGCTCAATTCTGCCGGCCCGGGTTGAGGGGCGGCTGCGGGGTTCTTCGGTATCAACAGTACGTCTGCACAATTTATTCGGGGGCGGGCAGGGCTGGGTGAGGTGAGGTCGCTGGGCGCACTTTTGGCAACCGGGCCCAGCTTCTATCATGGTCCCGGTTGCCGGGCCCGGGCCCGGAAAGAAGGGGCAGGAACTCCGGGATTCGGGGCGGGCGGCGGGCGGGCGGCGGGCCCCGGGGGCGGGCCCACCTTATAGCCGCGGGGCCAGTTTATAAACTGGGCCCCGGGACGGGGCCC
Source organism: Cryobacterium luteum (assembly GCF_900110125.1). Lineage (GTDB taxonomy): Bacteria > Actinomycetota > Actinomycetes > Actinomycetales > Microbacteriaceae > Cryobacterium > Cryobacterium luteum. The sequence goes on along the minus strand of NZ_FOCN01000022.1, from coordinate 31,280 downwards.
GGGCCCCGTCCAAAAAAGAAAGGCGGGGGCTACTGCACCCGGGCCAGGCGGCCGGAGGCGTGGGTGCGCAGGTCCTGGCCGAGGGCGGCGATGTCCCAGGCCCAGAGCAGGTGATTGTCGACGAGGCCGTAGAGGCGCGTCGCGGCCGCATAGGGCTTGGCACCCGCGGTGCGCAGCACGGCATCCGTTGCGAGGTCTATGCGAGGACCCTTGACCTGCCCGAGATACAACTCAGCGACGCCGCCGGGGTGTACGAGCGTGACCTCAATGTCGAACCCGCCATCACGATTGCGCAACGTTTCCACGGCTGCAGCGGAGGTGAACGGCCGCTCGCCGCTTCCAGGCAGCATGCCGGGCCCCGGGTCGCCATCACCCTGGTGACGGCTCAGCCGCCAATAACCGGTTTCCGTGACCAGCGGGATCCGCTCGTCCGAGAACATCTCGGGCGGCAGCACCGACGCGCTCTCTTCAGCGGATGCCGCGGCGTCCGCTCCGGAAGCGGCGTCCGCTCCGGAAGCGGCGTCGGCGTCCGCTCCGGAAGCGGCGTCCGCTCCGGAAGCGGCGTCGGCGTCGGCTTCGGCGGCGTTCGTTTCGGAGGCAGCGCCCGATCCCGAAGCGGCGTGCGTATCGGCGGAGTTCGCGGAGGAGGTGGCATCTGCTGCTACGGCAGCCTGCGCTCCGGAGGCGTCTGTTCCGGCAGCGTCTGTTCCGGCAGCGTCTGTTCCAGGGGCGGCGCTCCCGACGGCGGCCGAACCGGAGGCATCCGCTTCGGCGGCGTTCGTACCGGAGGCGGACCCGGCGGCGGCATCCGCTGCAGAAGCGGGTTCAAGCCAGGTGTAGGAACTGTAGTTCAGGTGCGGCAGACCGTCGTGGCTGAAGCTAATGCGGTGGCCGAAGGTGCGGCTGACCGATTCATCGCCGATCTTGTATTCGAGTACGCCGGAGCCTTCCCAGACTCCGATCAGCCAGGAGAGTGGAACAAGTTCGGACGGCAAACCGACCGGGAGGTCAAACATGCGGACTTACCGCTGCCCCCGGAACAGCTTGAAAACGACGATGCCGGAAACCCAGGCGATCGACAGGCTGGCGAGCCCCAACAGGCCGAGGAAGAAAAGTTCTAGCGCTAACAGATCCATGCTGCGAGTCTAGTGGGACTGTCAGACCAGGGCGACGATGACGGTCGCCACCACGAGAATGACCAGGGCCCCGGTGACGCTCATCGTGACCCGTTTGACGTAACCCTCTTTGCTGCGGGTAGCGATCTGCAGGCCGAGGGTTACTAGGGTGCAGACGGCCAGGGTAAGACTGATCCAGCCGATCGCGGAGGCCGGAGTGGCCAAAATCGCGGTGAGAACGGCGCCCACAATCGCCAGTACCCACACGGTTGCAATCGTTTTCCAGTGCCAGTTCACGTCTCTATTGTGCCTGACCGCCCGCATTCCATGGCACGCTAGTATGAAATTCGAGATACTTGGAGGGCGCCCGTGGCGCAGTTGTTGATCTTGACCTCGGCGGCCAACAATGACGTACTCCCCGCCCTGGCACTGTTGTCGCACAGCGCGCGGCTCATTCCTGCCCAAGCTGATCAGCTCATCAACGCCCCCGATTCGGACCTCATTCTGGTCGACGCGCGCAGCAATCTTGCCGCGGCCAAGTCGCTCTGCCAGATTTTGCACACCATGGGCAGTTCCACTCCCCTGCTGCTCGTGATCACCGAGGGCGGCCTCGCGGCGGTCAGCCCCGATTGGGGCGTCGACGATGTCATCCTCGACACGGCCGGGCCCGCCGAAGTGGATGCGCGCATCCGCTTGACCGCTGGCCGCCTCGCCCAAACCTCGCCGTCGAACACGATTCGCGCGGCCGGAGTCGTCATCGACGAGGCGAGCTATTCGGCGAAGGTGCACGGCAAGCCGCTCGACCTCACCTATAAGGAGTTCGAGCTGCTGCGCTTTCTGGCGGCGCATCCGTCGCGCGTGTTCACCCGCGAACAGCTGCTGAGCGAGGTCTGGGGCTACGACTACTTCGGCGGCACCCGCACGGTCGACGTGCACGTGCGGCGCCTGCGGGCCAAGCTCGGCGATCAGGAGTCGCTCATCGGCACCGTTCGCAACGTGGGTTACCGGTTCAATGTGCACGACGAGAACGATGAACGAGTTCCGAATTCTTTCCGCGCTTAGTGCAGCGGATGCCGCGGGGCTGGCTTCCTTCCACCGCGTCGCCGCCGCCGCGCTCGCGTTCGACGGGTACGCGCCGTTCAATGAGCAGGCGCTGTATGACCTGCAAGCCGGCCTGCGTACCGCCTATTTGGTGACGGTTCCCGGAATTGCGGTCTCGGCAGGCTCGACCAACGACATTGGGGACGGCGTCGCAGAAAGCGGCGGCGTCGCAGAAAGCGGCGGCGTCGCAGAAAGCGGCGGCGTGGCGGACATGCTCGTCGTCGGGGCTGCGCTCGGCGGACGCGGGGAGATCGACCTCGTGATCCGCCCGGAATATCGGCGCCGCGGCTACGGCCGCGAGGCTGTTCGCGAACTGGCCGCGACCGAACCGAACGGCCTGACCGCCTGGTCGCACGGTGATCACCCGGCGGCCCGGGCCCTCGCGACCGAGCTTCGATTCGTCGCCGCCCGCACTTTGCTGGAGCTGCGGAAGCCGTTGGTTGCCGGCGCAGCGGGGGCGGGGGCATCCGCTCTGGCGGGGGGCGAGACGATCACGGCGTTTCGCGCGGGAATCGACGACGCCGAATGGGTGGCGCTTAACGCGCTGGTGTTTGCGACGCACCCGGAACAGGGCGCGATGACCGAAGCCGACCTCACGGCGCGGCAGGCCGAATCGTGGTTCAACCCCGAGGACTTTCTACTGCTGCGCGATGCCGGCGGCCGCCTGATCGGCTACAACTGGCTCAAAGTTGACGGGGCGATCGGTGAGATTTATGTGGTCGGGGTGCATCCGGATGCCGCTGGCCGCGGACTCGGGCGCGCGCTCATGCAGGCCGGACTGCAGCGTCTGACCGACGCCGGCTGCACCATTGCTGCCCTCTATGTCGAGGCCGACAGCTTCGGCCCGGTGCACCTGTATCGGGACCTCGGGTTCGTCGACCACACGGTGGACGTACAGTACCGGCGCCTGACGGCCTGAGAGCACGGGTCGGCGAGCCGACTGCCCCGCCCGGGTCTGCGAGCTACCCGGCTGCAGCACCTGGGCATAACTCCTGCAGATTCTCAAGGGCCGCCGCAAGTTCCGCGTGATTCCGCGGGCGCAAAACTCTCAGGACGCAAATTGCAGGAGTTATGCGCAAAGAAGAGGGGCTAATTCAGGAGATAGGCCGGCTGCCCGGCCCGTCGGGCCCGAAATCATTGGCACTGCGGGCACCCGCGCCCCGGAATTCCTGAATTAGCCACCAGAAGCCCCGCACCCGCGCCCCGGAATTCCTGAATTAGCCACCAGAAGCCCCGCACTGACGCCTGGAATTCCTGAATTGGCCACCGGCAGCCCCGCACCGGCGCCGGGAGTTTCCTGAATTAGCCACCAGCAGAACCCGCCGGCGACCCCGGCGGCGTAACACGGAGCAAAATACCGAGCCGGCACGCCGAAAAAGCAAGACCTCTGAGAATATTTCGCCTGACGTTCACCCGGTTCGTCGCGGTGACATGACCAAGGATGTCAGGATGGACAGATGGACGGCGAAACTACCCAAGCAGACTCGGGTCTCACAGACTTCGACGACGATTTTGAACCCCTGATCGAAAAACTCGACCCAACTCTGCCCGACGACCGTTACCTCGACCGCGAGCTGAGCTGGCTCGCCTTTAACCAGCGGGTGCTCGAACTGGCCGAGGACGAGTCGCTGCCTGTGCTTGAACGCACCAACTTTCTCGCCATCTTCGCCAGCAACCTCGACGAATTCTTCATGGTGCGGGTCGCCGGCCTCAAGCGTCGCATCCTCACCGGCCTGGCCGTGCCGACCAACGTGGGCCGCGCCCCACAAGACGTTCTGAGCGACATCTCGGCGGCCGCCCACGCCCTGCAGGACCGCCACGCGCTCGCCTTCCAGAGCCTCGTGCGGCCCGCCCTCGCCGCGGCCGGCGTCGACGTCGTCGACTGGCAGAGCCTCGGCGACTCCGACCGCCGCTCGCTGCGCACCTACTTCTCGAACCAGATCTTTCCGGTGCTGATGCCCCTCGCGGTCGACCCAGCACATCCGTTCCCCTATATCTCCGGCCTCTCGCTCAACCTGGCCGTGCGAGTGCGCAACACCAAGACCGGCAAGCAGGAGTTCGCCCGGCTCAAGGTGCCGCCGATGCTGCCGCGCTTTGTGCGGGTGGACCGCAGCGAATCGGTGGAGCGCATCCGCTATATCGCGCTGGAAGATCTCATCGCCAACCAGCTCGGCGACCTGTTCCCCGGCATGGAGATTCTGGAACACCACGTGTTTCGGGTCACCCGCAACGAAGACGTCGAGATTGACGAAGACGAGACCGAGAACCTGATCAAAGCGCTCGAGAAGGAGCTGCTGCGTCGCCGGTTCGGACCGCCCATTCGCCTCGAAATCACCGAGGACATGGACGAGGTCACCCTCGGCCTGCTCGTGCGTGAGCTCGACGTGACCGAGCAGGAGGTCTACCACCTGCCCGCTCCGCTCGACCTCGGCGGGCTGTTCGACCTGCGCATCGACCGCCCTGACCTGCACTTCGTCAAGCACGTTCCCACGACGGCGGCCCAGCTGCTGCCGAGCGAGCCGAACGCCGAACAGGACATCTTCGCTGCGGTCGCGCGGCGCGACGTGCTGCTGCACCACCCGTACGAGTCGTTCGCCACGAGCGTGCAGGCGTTTCTGGAGCAGGCCGCGGCCGACCCGAACGTGCTCGCCATCAAGCAGACGCTGTACCGCACGAGCGGCGACAGCCCCATCGTTGAGGCGCTCATCGCGGCCGCCGACAGCGGCAAGCAGGTGCTGGCCCTGGTCGAGATCAAGGCCCGCTTCGATGAGCAGGCGAACATCACCTGGGCGCGCAAGCTCGAGAAGGCCGGCGTGCACGTGGTCTACGGGCTGGTCGGCCTGAAGACGCACTGCAAGCTCGCCCTCGTGGTGCGCTACGAGAAGGGTGTGCTGCGGCACTACAGCCACATCGGCACCGGCAATTACAACCCGAAAACCAGTCGCATCTACGAAGACCTCGGGCTACTGACAGCGGATGCCCAGGTCGGCAAAGACCTCACCCGCCTGTTCAACGAATTGTCGGGTTACGCGATTGAGAAGAAGTTCAAGCGGTTGCTGGTGGCTCCGCTGCACCTGCGCAAAGCCCTGCTCAAGCAGATCGCGATGGAAACGGCCAACGCGCTCGAGGGCAAGACCAGCGGCATCCGCATCAAGGTGAACTCGATGGTCGACGAGGACATCATCGACGCCCTGTACCGGGCCAGCCAGGCCGGCGTGCACGTCGACGTCTGGGTGCGTGGCATCTGCAGCCTCAAGCCGGGCGTCACGGGCATGAGCGAGAACATCAGGGTGCGGTCGATTCTCGGCCGTTACCTCGAGCACTCCCGCCTGTTCTCCTTTCACAACCTCGGCGAGACGCAGGTGTATATCGGCAGCGCCGACATGATGCACCGCAACCTCGACCGCCGGGTGGAGGCGCTCGTGCGTCTGGTCGACCCGGAACACCTGGTGGAGATTGAGGCGCTGTTCGAACGGGCGATGGACGCCCGCACGTCGAGCTGGTGGCTTGACGAGACCGGCCACTGGACCCGGCACGACGTCGATGAGCACGGCGTGCACCTCAGCGACATGCAGAACAAGCTGATGCAGCAGATCAGTGCGCGCAAACGGCCGGCCGGGCGTCGTTGATGGCTGTTAAATCGACCGATGTGTATGCCGCCGGCGCTGTCTGCTGGCGATTGATCGACGGCCGAATGCACGTGCTGCTGATCCACCGCACGGTGCACGGCGACGTCACCATTCCCAAGGGCAAGGTGGATCCGGGCGAGTCACGGCCCCGCACCGCCGTGCGCGAGGTCGAGGAAGAGACCGGGCTGGCCGTGGCCCTCGGGGTTCCGCTCGGGGTGTCGCACTATGCCATGCCCGACGGGCGCACCAAGATCGTGCACTACTGGGCCGCCGAGATCACGCCGGAAGCGATCGCCAAGTCGACCTTCGTGCCGAACGGCGAGGTCGCCGCCATCGAATGGGTCACCATTAAGAAGGCCCGCACCTATCTGAGCTACCCGGCGGATGTCGAGATTCTCGAGACGTTCTCGTCGTTGGTCGATGCCGGGGTGACCCGCACGTTCGCGGTCATCGCGCTGCGGCACGGTAAGGCCGCCCCGCGCACCGGTAGCGGCCCCGACGCGCGTCGCCCACTCACCGCCCGCGGGGTGTCGCAGGCGGCAAGCCTGGTCGACACGGTCACCGCGTGGCGCCCGCTGCGCATCATCTCGAGCACGGCAACGCGGTGCGTCACGACGGTGGCTCCGCTGGCTGCTGCCACGGGCATCCCGATCAAGCAGACCGATCTGATCAGCCAGGACGCCCTCGAAAGCGGCGAAGCGGATGTTCGCAGCATCGTCGGCAAACGGGTGCGGGCCCGCAAAACGGCCGTGCTGTGCAGCCACGGACCGGTGCTGCCGGAGATCATGCGCGAGATCGCGCTGGCGACGGGCTCGCAGACGTCGACCGCGTTGTTCGACGCGGCCGACCTCGACACCGGCGGGTTCTCGATCGTGCACCTCTCTGCGGAGAACCCGGCCGCGGGCATCCTGGCCATCGAGACGTACCCCGCGACCGCCTGATTTTGCGGCAAGCGTTATCTTGCGTTTACCTTCCGTTTACCAACAGGACGGTGGCGCGTTACTTCGTTTGCTTAACCTCTTTCATGGGCCAGCACCTGGCTTGCATCAGCAAAACACAGTCTTGTCAAACCCTCGAAAGGGATTACACGTGAACTTCAAGCGTTTCGGCCGCCCCGCGGTCATCGCCATTGCCGCAGGCCTCGCACTCTCGTCCTGTGCAGCAAACGAAGCCGCCCCCGCGGACGACGCACCGGCCAGCACGCTCACCGGCACGCTCAACGGCGCAGGCGCGTCTTCGATGGATGCCGCCCAGCAGGCCTGGATCGCCGGCTTCCAGACCGCCAACACCGGCGTCACCATCAACTATGAGCCCTCCGGCTCGGGTGGCGGCCGAAAGGCCTTCATCGAAGGCGGCACCGACTTCGCCGGTAGCGACTCCTACATGAGCACCGAAGAGCTCGCCGGCGAATTCGCCTCCTGCGTTCCCGGCACCAAGGCTGTCGACCTTCCGGTCTACATCTCCCCCATCGCCGTGATCTTCAACGTTGACGGCGTTGACGAACTGAACATCGATGCTGACACGCTCGCCAAGATCTTCTCCGGCGCTATCACGACCTGGGATGACGCTGCCATCGTTGCGCTGAACCCCGACGCAACGTTGCCCTCTGCAACGATCAACGCCGTGCACCGCTCGGATGACTCGGGAACCACCAAGAACTTCACCGACTACCTCGGCCAGGCTGCCGAGACCGTGTGGACCGAGAAGGCCTCTGACACCTTCCCGTTCCCCGGTGAAGGCGCCAAGGGCACCTCGGGCGTTGTTGACGCTGTCACCAACGGCACGAACATGATCGGCTACGCCGACGCTTCGCAAGCCGGCGACCTCAGCACCGCCAAGCTCCAGGTCGGCGAGGACTTCGTCGCTTACACCCCCGAAGCTGCCGCTGAGGTTGTCGCCGGATCGCCGCTCGTGGCCGACCGCGCAGCCGATGACCTCGCGCTCGACCTGAACCGCAAGACCACCAACCCGGCGGAATACCCGCTGGTTCTGGTGAGCTACGCGATCGTGTGCAACGAGTACGCCGATGCCGCCCAGGGCGAGCTCGTCAAGGCGTACATCGAGTACATCGCCAGCGCCGCCGGACAGACCGTTGCTAAAGACGCCGCCGGCGTTGCACCGCTGACGGCCGAACTCGAAGCCAACGTCGCCGCGGTTCTCGCGACCGTCAAGTAGCACCCGAACACACCTGCCCGGTCCGTTCTCGCACATCTGCGGGGGCGGATCGGGCAGACTGGGGTCTACGGCCATTTGCGTCCAGCCGCCACACACCCCGTTTTCGCACATTTTCACGAGTTCAACGCTTCAGTTTGACGCTATTTAGGAGACCGGCATGACCACAGTTGCCGCCACGACCATCAAGGCCAGGCAACGCCCGGGCGACCGCATCTTCTCCTCGGCCACCCTCATTGCCGGCAGCCTGATTCTGGCCGTTCTCGCCGCCGTCGCGATCTTTCTGCTGGTGGAAAGCCTTCCGGCGTTCGTCGCCGACCCGGCCGAATTCAGCGGAGACACGACGAACTTCTGGTCCTATGTCGGCCCGCTCATCTTCGGTACCATCTACGCGGCTATCCTGGCGTTGATCATGGCCGTGCCGGTCGCCATCGGCATCGCCCTGTTCATCTCGCACTTCGCCCCGCGCCGGCTCGCGCAGGGCCTTGGGTACCTCATCGACCTGCTTGCCGCCGTTCCGTCGGTCGTGTTCGGCCTCTGGGGCATCGGCGTGCTGGCTCCGCTCGTGCAGCCCTTCTACACCAACCTCGTGGACTGGTTCGGCTGGTTCGCTCCCTTCGCCGGCCCGGTTTCGGGCACGGGGCGCACCATCTTCACGGTGGCCATCGTGCTCGCCGTCATGATTTTGCCGATCATCACCGCCATCTGCCGTGAGATCTTTCTGCAGACACCGCTGCTGCACGAGGAAGCTGCCCTGGCCCTCGGCGCCACCCGCTGGGAGATGATCCGCATGGCCGTGCTGCCGTTCGGGCTGCCCGGCATCATCTCGGCATCGATGCTGGGCCTCGGCCGCGCCCTCGGCGAGACGATGGCCGTGGCCATGGTGCTCTCCCCCAGTCGCGAGGTCATCTTTCAACTGCTCACCTCCCAGAACTCCAATACGATCGCCTCGAACATCGCGCTGAACTTTCCCGAGGCTAACGGCGTCGGCGTCAACATTCTGCTCGCGACCGGTCTCATGCTCTTCGTGGTCACCCTCATCGTGAACATGCTGGCCCGCGCCATCATCAACAGCCGTAAGGCATTTTCGGGAGCCAACTGATGACATCCGTTCTGGACGCCACGCCGCTCACCAATTCGCTCACCGCCGGCAAACTGCCCCGACGTTCGTCGCTGTGGATTCTGCTGGCCAGCTGGGCCGTGTCAGCCGCCTTCTTCGCGATGCTCTTTCTGTCGGGCAACGTCGACGGGTTCAACATCGTCGGCACGGTCGTCTTCGGCACGGTGCTGTACTGCGTCGCCATCTACGTGTTGTCCCGTCTGGTGGAGGGCTCACGCAAGGCCAAGGACCGGCTGATGACGGCGCTCGTGACCGCCGCGTTCGTCATTGCGCTGCTGCCGCTCGTGTCGATCGTCTACACCACAGTGGTCAACGGGCTGCCCGCGTTTCTGACGCCGACGTTCTTCACCTCTTCGCAGCGCAACGTGGTGGGCGCGGGCGGCGGCGTGCTGCACGCTATTATCGGCACGCTCATGGTAACCGGCATGGCCACGCTCATCTCGGTGCCGATCGGGCTGCTCGCGTCGATCTACCTCGTAGAATACGGTCGCGGCCGGCTGGCCCGCGCCATCACCTTCTTTGTCGACGTGATGACCGGAATCCCCTCGATCGTTGCGGGACTGTTCGCCTTCGCGCTGTTCGCGCTGCTGTTTGACGACCCGGGCATCCGCTTTGGATTCGGTGGATCGATCGCGCTGTCAGTGCTGATGATTCCGGTGGTGGTGCGCTCGAGCGAAGAGATGCTCAAACTGGTGCCGAACGAACTGCGCGAGGCGGCGTTTGCCCTGGGGGTGCCGAAGTGGCTGACCATCCTTAAGGTGGTGCTGCCGACATCCATTGCCGGAATCGTCACCGGTGTGATGCTGTCGATCGCCCGCGTGATCGGCGAGACCGCGCCGCTGCTGATCATCGCCGGCTTCACGTCGAGCATGAATTACGACCTGTTCGGAGAGCGCATGATGACGCTGCCGGTGTTCGTGTACACGCAGTACGCCAACCAGGGCGCGGATTCGCAGGCGTTCATCGATCGGGCCTGGGCCGGAGCGCTCACCCTGATCGTGATCGTCATGGTGCTCAACGGACTCGCTCGTCTGATCGCCCACTGGTTCTCGCCCAAGCTGGGCCGCTAACACTCCCGCTTTAGAAAGATCGTAGAAAGGGACTTATGTCCAAGCGCATCGAAGTTAACGACCTCAACGTGTATTACAGCAATTTTCTGGCCGTCGAAGGCGTCTCGATCGTCATTGAGCCGCGCACGGTGACCGCGTTCATCGGGCCCAGTGGATGCGGAAAGTCCACCTTCATTCGCACGCTCAACCGCATGCATGAGGTCATCCCCGGCGCGCGCGTTGAGGGTGAAGTGCTCATCGATGGCAACAACCTGTACGGTCCGGGCGTCGACCCGGTGCTCGTGCGCCGCCAGGTGGGCATGGTCTTTCAGCGGCCCAACCCGTTTCCGACGATGTCGATTCAGGACAACGTGCTGGCCGGCCTGAAGCTCAACAACCGTCGCATGAGCAAAACGGATGCCGACGACCTCACCGAAAAAGCCCTCCGCGGTGCAAACCTGTGGAACGAGGTCAAGGATCGCCTGGCGCGTCCCGGATCGGGGCTCTCGGGTGGACAGCAGCAGCGCCTGTGCATCGCCCGCGCGATTGCGGTCGAGCCCGACGTGATTCTGATGGACGAGCCGTGCTCGGCGCTCGACCCGATCTCGACGCTGGCCATTGAGGACCTCATCGAGGAGATGAAGAGCGAGTACACGATCGTGATCGTGACGCACAACATGCAGCAGGCCTCGCGCGTGTCGGATCGCACCGCATTCTTCAACATCGCGGGCACCGGCAAGCCGGGCAAGCTCATCGAGTACGACGACACCACCACGATCTTCTCGAACCCGAGCGTGCAGGCCACCGAAGACTACGTGTCGGGGCGGTTCGGGTAGGTCTTTCCTAGGCCAGAAGGGCCGCGCCGTGGGTGGGGCGACCGGCTAGCAGGGTGGCGGCCACCGGCATCCGCTCGAAGAGGGCGTCGGAGACCGTGAGCGGATCGCCGTCGAGGATGGCGATGTCGGCCACATCGCCGACGTGCAGGCGGGTGCGCCCCCGAGCTGAGGCGGCGAGAGCCTGACTGCGGGAGATAATCTGCTCGGGGCGCCAGGGGGCGCGGGCGTCGCTGCGGGCGCGGGAGGTCGCGGCGCTCATGGCGGTGAACGGGTCGAGGGGGGCGACGGGGGCGTCGGATCCGAAGGCGAGGGTGGCGTCCGCGTCGAGCAGGGAGCGCAGGGCGAAGACACGGTCGGCGCCGGCTGGCCAGTTGAGTTCGACCGTGTCGCGGTCGTCGAGGGCATGTTCCGGTTGCACGCTCGCGATGACGCCGAGGCGGGCGAAGCGGGCGAAATCGGCGGACTGCAGAAACTGGGCGTGTTCGATGCGGCCGGTGACGCCGGCGCGCTCGAAGGCGTTCAGGGCAACCGTGTTGGCGGCGTCGCCGATGGCGTGCACGGCGGGCAGCAGCCCGGTGCCCTGCGCTTGCAGCAGAATCTCGGTGAGCTCATTTTCGGTGACGGCGAGCACGCCGTGCCCGCCGACGGGGTATTCCTCGACGCAGAATGCCGTGCGGGTGTTCAGGGATCCGTCGATGAGCAGCTTGAGCGGCCCCACGGTGAGCAGGCCATGGGTGTCTGCGATCGGCTGGCCGGTGTGCATCCGCTCGGCTAGTGCGCGGTCGAGATCGGCGAGGTAGATGCCGGCGTCGACTCGCAGCGTGTCGAATCCGGCGGCGATGCGGCGCTGCCAGACGCCTGGGTTCCAGGTCATCTCGAAGTCGACGACGCCGACCACGCCGCGGGCGGCCGCGCGGGTTGCTGCTTGGGCGGCGAGCGAGTCGACCTCGGCGTCGGGCAGCTGGCCGAGCGCGATCGTGAGGTCGAACGCGGCCTGTTCGCGCAGCAGTCCGGACGCGTCGACGTGCACGTTGAAGCGCTCCGCCGCCGCGCTGTTCAGCCAGACGCAGTGCAGGTCGTGGCTGATCAAGGCGGTCGGATGCCCCTGCGTCACCTCATCGAGACCGCGCAACGTGGGCTGGTCGGCCCAGATGGCATCGCGGAACCGCACACCGACGATCGTTGATGTGTTCCTGGGGATCTGGGCGCGCACGGTCTCGAGGGCCTCGCGCGCCGAGGCGGCAGCGGAAAGGTCGAAGCGCGCGCCGGCGAGTGCCCACTGGGTCATGTGCACGTGCTCGTCCCAGAGGCCGGGGATGATGGTGCGGCCGTCGAGGGTGGGGGCATCCGTTTGGGTGTTGTGCGGCACGATCTGGGTGATGACCCCCTTGGCGATGTGCACGTCGGAGGGCGTGGTGTCGCCGGGCTGCAGGACAGAGCGCAGAACGAGGTCGGGCATGGCGCGGCTTTCGGTCGAGGGTTCTTGCCACCCTACAGGCGGGTGGGTGCGGGGCTGCTCGGGGCCAGCAGGCGGCTCCAGGCGGGTTGCACTCTGGACGGGGCCTGGGCCCCGTCCACGGGCCCAGTTTAGAAACTGGGCCCGTGTCCATAAGGTGGGCCCGGGACGGCGGCGGAGGTGCCCAGGCAGGTGCGCGGGCGGGCGGCGGCGTTCGTCGGCCTCCACGACCAACATTTTCACCCCGCGCGGGACCTGCGCCGCTGCGCGGGCGGCGCAACTCCAGCGCAGCGGGGTCGAGCCGCGGCCCGGAAGCCTAACAGGGATTACGAGAAGGTGACAATTTGTCAATTAAGCGTAGATATCTACGGTGAGGCTCGCTACGGTATGGCCCTTGGTGCCGAAACGCGGCACCAGCACGATCGACCATGCTGACAGGAATTCGCAAATGCCCAAGAAGTTCATCGCCATCACCGCCCTCGCCGCTCTCGCCATTTTTGCGGTGCCGGCCGCGGCATCCGCTGTCGTGTACGTTCCCGGCGGCGGGGTGACCGTGACGGTAACGGGAGAACCCACCCCCGGCGGAACCGTGACGGTCACGGCCGAACCAGGCTCCTTTCCCGACGACTCGAGCGCCAAAATCACCCTCTCCGGCGCCCCCAAGTTGAGCATGGGCGCCGTGAAGGCACCGACCGCAACCGTGAATGACGCGGGCGCGGTGAGCTTCACAGTGGTATTGCCCGCCACGGCCGTCGGCTCGCAGACCGCCACCGTCACGGGCGCCCAGACCGCTCGCGCCGGCTCGGCCGCCATCACCCTGATCGGCGCCGACTCGAGCACCGCTCGCCTCGCCTCGGCGGGGTACGCGGCACCGTCCGCGCTGATCTGGGGCGGAGCCGCCGCCCTGCTGCTCGGGCTCGCCCTGGCCACCGCGAGCGTGGTGAAGCGCCGGCGCGTCACGGCCTAGCCGTTCGTCCGGCCCCGGCACCCTCGCGGCACTCGTTGCAGAAGCGGGCACTCCTACGTAGGGGTGCCGCCAGCGCTAACGGGTGCCGCGAGCGCGGTTCAGCTGACGGGCTGCACCACGACGCGGGCCCGGTGCCGCAGCACCAGGCGGCGCACGCCCAGGGTGCCGACCGCGAGCAGGCCGAGCACTCCGGCCACGATCAGCCCAATCAGCAGCGGCGTGAACACCGGCGGCACCAGCCCCGTGATTGGCGCAAACAGCTGCGTGCCCTGCTCGAACAGGTCGGGCACGGCAACAGACAACGGCACATCAAGAACGGATGCCGCGACCCCGGTCAGCGGGTCCGTCAGCGTGAGCGACATCGTGTAGTCGCCCGGTGCCAGTTGACTGCCGAGCGTGACGGCGACCTGTGTGGACATGCCAGCGTACAAGGAGCCCATCGTGATCGGGTGCGTGCTGATGACCTCCCCGTGAGACGACACCGTCATCGTGCCCTCGGGCGCAAGATGCTGGTTGCCGTCGTTCGACGTGTTCACCGAAACCACGGACAAGCCGGCGGTCTCGCCCAGCGACGCCCGCCCGAGCGAGAACGCCGGCTGCAAGGCGCCCGGCACGCGAATCGAGATGGCCACGGCCTGCCGGGTGATGCGAGCGAGCGCCAGCTGCCCCGTGCCGGCGTCAGCGACCGCATTTTCGAGCACAATGCTGCTCACATACTGTCCCGGCGCTGTGTTGGCCGGAACCGCCACCGTGAACGTGCCGGCGTTGTGCTGCTGCGGCTGCAGCGTGAGCGTCTCGGCGGGGTAGTCCACCCAGGTCGACGCCCCGCTGGCGACGGCCGTGGAGTCGGCGGCGCCGAATCCCCCGTTGACGATCGTCGACACGACCCCCACATAGGTGCGCGCGTCGACGACCGAATCGTTCGGGTTGATTCGGTCGACGTCGAATGTCTGTGCAGAGCCCGCCGCAATTGTGGCTTCGAAAAACGAGCCGTGCTGCTCGAGCGCGACCAGGCCGAGCGGTGGGGCATCCGCTTGCAGAATCATGGGCACAACGGATACCGCGGCGCACGCCCCGAGCACCGGCCCGGCCGCGACGAGGGTCGCGACGGCGACGGCGGTGATGAGGCCGCGGTATAGCGGGCGAATGAAAGTGCGCATGGAAGGCTTTCGTGTGGAGGGGGCGAGACGGCTACGGCGCCGCGGCAAACGTCGTGGTCAGGGTTCCCGCGTAGCTACCGGTGGGAGCGTTCGCCGGAATGGCGAGGCTGAAGGCCAGCGCGAGCTCATATGAGCCGCTTCCCGCGCCGGCCGGAGCCGACAGCACACTCACAGCCGAATCGAGGGCCGCGCTACCGCCCAGCGACGCACCGCTGAAGGGCTCCCCCGCGACGTTCGAAACCTCGTTCGCCGGAGCCACCGTGAGGTTTCCCGCCGGGATATCACGGGCAGCGTTTACGGATGCACTCGGGCTCGTCCACACCAAAGCGGATGACTGCAGCGTCACGTTCCAGCCGGCCAGCAGCCCGGTCTGGTCATCGACGACCAGCAGGGCCCCCGAAGTGGTCGTCTGCTCGGCGTGCGAGAACGGGACAGCCTCAAAATTCACGTCTGATAGCCAGGTCGTGAAGATTCCCGGCGTCACAGCCGATGACACCGACGCCGTGGCGTTCGACGAGAATGTTCGCGTGAGCGGCGTCACCGTGTAGTCGGAGATGTTCACGACGTACGCAACGGTGCCGGTGGGGCTGAAGGCGACTGCGAGCGGCTCGAAGCCGACGCCGACGGTCTCGGTGACCGAGTTGCTGGCGACGTCGAACACCGACACCGTGTTGTCGCTGCGATTGGTCACGTAGACGCTGTTGCCGTCGGGGCTCACCGCAACCGCTGAGGGGCTCCCGCCCGCCGCGAAGCCAGCGCCGGAGTAGGTGGCCGTGGCGACGTCGATGATCGATACGCCACCCATTTCATGCGAGACGTAGGCCGTCTCACCGTTCGGGGCGAAGGCGACAGCGCTCGTGCGGCTGCTTTCCAGGTCGATGGTTTTGCTCACCGCTGCGCCCTGGGTATCGATGACCGACACGGTGGCCGCCCCGTAGTTTGCTACGTAGGCCACGGCTCCGTCGGGGCTGAACGCCACGTCACGTGGTTCCAGGCCCACAGGGATGGTGTCGACGACTCGGCCTTCGGCCACGTCGATCACAGCGACGGTGGAGTCGAACTCGTTGGTCACATAGGCAACGTTTCCCAGGGGACTGAACGCCACCGACGTGGGGTTGCCAAAGACCTTCAGCGTGCCCACCGCCCCGGTGTCCAGGGCGATGATCGCTACCCCCTCAGCAGCCGGCATCGTGACGTAGGCGGTGCCGCCATCGGGGCTGATCGCGATCGATCGCGGTGATCCGGGCAGTTCGAGGGAGTCATACACTTCGTCATTGCCGGCGTTGATGAACGAAATGGTGTTGGAATCGTAGTTCGTCACGTAGGCGTGGGTGCCGTCGGGACTGAACGCCACATCGATGGGCGCTGAACCCACCGAGATGGCCGTGCCCGCGGTCACCACCCCGGGTGCCGCCCAGGCGGCCGGCACAATCAAGACGGATGCCGCCAGGGTCGCCGCGGCCGTGGTGACCAGAATGCGCTTCTTCATGGGTTCTGCTTTCATTGGAGGTCGAACAATTTTTTGCGCGGCGCAGCATCGAAGATGATCAGCGGCAGGTGGTGCGTTAGGAGTGCATACCCCAGCATTCCGAAGCAGGCTCAGGATTGTCAGCAGATTCCGCCCGACAAGGCACAGCATTGTCCCAAGTTTTCTTGACCCCTGATCGGGGTATTTAGCCAAGTTTGGCCGCTCAGAACCATAGGCTGGGGCCATGCTCTTCCCTCGACCAGGTCACCACAGTGGTCGCTCGCTCTGGGAATTTCAGGGCGTGGTGTTCGGCGCCCTGATCATCGTGGGTACCGCGGTATTGCTCAGCCAACCGGATGCCCTCAACCCGCGTCTCTACGCCGCCGGCGCCGGCCTTATTGCCCTGGTCACCCTGGTCACCGCAATCTGGCGCAACCACCCCACCCTGCAGCGGTTTTCGGTGCTGCTGCCGTTCGCCGACATGATCGGAATCAGGGTGACCGCACACGCGGAGGGCGCCACGCTGTCGGGCGGGGCCCTGCTGCTGATTCTGCCGATGATCTGGATCGCCTACTCCCACGGACTGCGCGGTGTGTTGGCCGCCATTGCCCTCATTCTCGTCACGAGTCCCACGGGCCTTGTTTCCCAATACAGCGGCGGCGTCGATCCCGACAACTTCACCCGCATCGTGGCCTACCCGCTGACGCTGCTTATTCTGGCGGGGGCTGCGGGGGTATCGGGGGCGCGCATCCGTCGTAAGAAGGTGCAGCTGGCCGCTCAGACTGTGCTCACCGAGCAGGCCGTGCGGGCCCGCGACGACTTGATCGAGGCCGTCACCCACGAGCTGCGCACCCCGCTCACCTCTATTCTGGGCAACGCCGAGCTCGTGCTGGGCACTCATGATGAGCAGACGATTGCGCGGCGGGCCGGGGTGATCGTGCGCAACGCCGAGCAGATGGAGACAATCCTCGCCGATCTGCTGCACGCGCGCAGCACCGGCACGGCCCTGCTCGGGCTCACCTTTGCGACGAGTGACCTGCGCGCACTGATCGAGAATTGCCTGGCGGCGAGCCGGGCTGCGGCCGACGCGCGCGGCGTGACGATTGACGTGATCGCCTCCGACACGTTGCTCGCCGAGGTCGACCCCAACCGCATTCGGCAGGTGCTCGACAATCTGCTGACCAATGCCATTAAATACAACCGGGTCGGCGGCACGGTGGTGGTGAGCGAGACCCGCACGCTCGACACGGTGACCTTCGCCGTCACCGACAGCGGATGCGGGATGGCTCCGCACGAACGCACGCTCGTGTTCGAGCCCTACTATCGCACCGCATCGGCACGGCGGTTGGCGCAGCAAGGCTCGGGGCTCGGCCTCGGCATCAGCCGCGACATCGCCCGGCGGCACGGCGGCGACCTGCGCCTGGTCGAATCGTCGTCGGCCGGCAGCCGGTTTGAACTGACCCTGCCGCTCGTGCAGGTTCCGGTGCCCGCACTGTTGTCTGGGATGAACAGCGCCACGCTCGGCTAGCCGTTGCACCGCGGGAATGCGCATCGTCAGCACAGACGGGCAATCCTGAACAGCAACCGGCGGCAGATGGAGCGCTTGCATGATCTCAGGTGCGCCAGGGCGGATCGGCGGCCGGGGCGTTGGCGCGGTGGCTTTGAGCGGGGCGCCAGGTTTGGGTCGGGTCCCAGAGCAGTGGGCCACGCACCTGCGGCCGGCCGTTGATCATGCGAATCTGCCAGCCGTTGGTGTCGATGGTGTGGTGGTGGAACCAACAGAGGAGGCATCCGTTGTCAACGTTGGTCGGCCCACCCTTGCCGGCGGGGATGACGTGGTGCACTTCGGTCCAGCGGGCGGGGATGGTGCAGCCGGGGATGATGCACCCTCCGTCGCGGGCGGCGATGGCGGCTCGTTGTTTGGGGGTGAAGCAGCGTACTTTGTCGCCGAGGTAGAGCACGGCACCGTTATCGCCGAAGATGACCTTTTGGGAGCCGCCGGTGCAGATGGTTTCCTTGACTCGGCGCATCGAGATGGGCGCTTCGATGCCGTCGATCCAGCCGACCCCGCGTTCGTTGTCGAGGTCAGTGGCGTTCACATGGATCATCACGGTGGGGGCCGCGCCGCCCATGGTCGAAGTCTTCGGGTCGCGGGCGGCCGCTTCGAACACCGAGAGGAGAACGTCGGCCCGTTTCTCGCCGGCGGTGCGGTCGTCGCCGTCGTAGCGGGTGTCGCCGGCGAAGGGGTCGGCACTAAAACGCTCACCGTCAGCACTCAGGCCGTCGCTGTCAAGTCCCTCCAGGGCGGTGGCGGTTCCGTCGGCCGGTTCGGCCGGGTCGGTGGGTTCAAACCGTGGTGTGCGCGACCTCGCCGACAGATGGCTGTCGAAGAGGGTGTCCATGATGCCGCGAAGTTCGGGGGTGACGTTGGCCCGGAGCGGGTAGAGCCCGTTGCGCAGCAGCCCGAACGTCAGCGTGCTCTTCGTCTCCGCCTCCTCCTCGTTGGGGGCGATGCCGTCGGGATCGAGCCGGGCCTGCCATTCCAGCGGACGCACGCGAGGGCGCGTCCGGCGAGCGCGGCCGGGTCGATAGAGTTACCGGTAGTGAAATCGGGGGGCACCGTGAATACTGACCGCATCGCGGTGGTCATCGAAGACGATGCGGATGTGCGCGAGGTGATCGCAGCCATCCTCATCGAGGCCGGTTTCGAGGTGTTGCTCGCCGGCACCGGCGCCGAGGGCGTCGAACTCGTGCGCCTCCACGCTCCGACCCTGACGACCCTCGACGTGAACATGCCCGGCATGGACGGCTTCGAAACCCTCAAACGCATTCGCCTGCTCAGCACGCGCAGCATCATCATGATCTCGGCGCGCTTCGACGAGGTCGACGTCGTGCGCGGCCTCAGCGCCGGCGCCGACGACTTCGTGGCCAAACCGTTTCGCACCGGCGAGCTGCGCGCCCGCATCGACGCGGTGCTGCGGCGAGCGCCGAACGAGGTTGAGCCCCTGGCGGCCGCGCCCGGGCTCCAGGCCGCGCCCGGGCTCCAGCCGAACTCGGCGCCGAACGACTCCAGCGGATGGCTGCACCACGACGGCGTGCGCCTCGATTCGGCGCGGCGCGTGGTGGAGGTGGCGGGGGCATCCGTTCTGCTGACGCGCAGTGAATTCGATCTGCTCGCCCGCCTGCTGCAGCCCGTTGACCGGGTGCACAGCAAGAGCGAACTGATTCTCGAGCTGCGCGGCGAAAGGTACGCCACCGCGCTGGTGACGGAGGCCGACAAGCGCTCCCTCGAGGTGCACGTGGCCAACCTGCGCCGCAAGATCGGGCCCGCCGAGCGCATCGAAACGGTGCGCGGCGTGGGCTACCGACTGGCGTCGACGACCGCCTAACCCGGTCGGGGCCCGGGCCCCGTCCATGGGCCCAGTTTATAACCTGGGCCCGGGGACGGGGCCCAGGCCCCGTCCGCAGTGGGGTGGACGACCTGCCTCAGGATTGACGGCAGAAAGGGGCCGACGATACGCAGGATTGGCCCCAATTTTTCACTGGGCTTCGCACCGCCTGGGCTCAATATAGCCCTAACCTATGGATAAGATCGCTCTATCCTGAGTTGTGCGATGAAGCGGCATAACTTAGATTTCGACTAGACAAATTTCTGCCCAGTGCATGCCGAACACCGGCATTCACACCCAGCACTAGATGGAGAAACATGAACACGTCATCCCGATTCGCCAAACGTCTCAAGGTTCTGGTGCCGCTGGCGCTCGTTGGCGCCCTGGCTCTGTCGGGCTGCAGCGCCGATGCCTCCACCGGCTCTAACGCCGACGCGAAAAAGACCATCACGATCGCCACGTCGAATGACGCCCCCTTCTCGTTCACCGATGCCGCCACGGGCGAGCTCTCGGGCATCGATGGAGAAATGATTCTTGCCATCGCCGAGGCGAAGGGCTGGAACGTCGAGGTCTTCGTCACCGACTTCAACACCCTCATTCCGGCGCTGATGGCTAAGAAGGCCGACGTGATCGTCGACGCCATGTACATCACCGACGCGCGCAAGAAAGAAATCAACTTCACCGACACCTGGTACATGCAGGGCGAAGGCCTGCTCGTACCGGCCGGCTCCACCGTGAAGAACCGCGACGACGTAAAGGGCAAGGTGCTCGGCGCCCAGACCGGAACGGTCTTCACCGACCTCATCGGAACCCTGGAAGGCAGCGAGACCCAGTTCTTCGACTCGCAGGCTGCGCTGATCGCCGCCGTGGAAAACGGCCAGATTGACGCCGCCTTCACCGACAGCGCCGTGCTGGCCTACAGCCTCGTGCAGAAGCCCAACCCGAAGATCGAACTGGTCACCCCGTACACGCCGTACTTTCCCGGCCAGATTGGCGCCGGCGTGCGCATGGAAGACACCGAGCTGCTCGACGACCTCAACTCGGGCCTCGCCGACCTCAAGCAGACCCCCCAGTACCTGGAGATTCTGCAGAAGTACGGACTCGGCGAAGACAACGTCACGGAGTAGCTAACGCACGGCTCGCACCGGCCGTTCCCCACCTCGCGGTGGGGAACGGCCGTGTGCGCATGTTTATCCCCCCTAAGTTAGGCGCTCCACCATGGATTTCATCACTGACACCCTTGCAGTGTTCCCTTCGCTGATCGGCGCCGTGCCGATCGTGCTTCAACTCGCTGCCGGCGCCATGATTCTGGCCCTCGTGCTCGGTCTGCTCGTTGCCCTCGCCCGCATCTCCCAGTTCAAGGTGCTGCGGGCCATCGCGGTTTTCTACGTGGAGGTCATTCGCGGCACCCCGCTGCTGGTGCAGCTGGTCTACATCTTCTTCGTGCTGCCCAGCATCGGTATTGCCATCGACCCGATTCCGGCCGGCATTCTGGGCCTCGGGCTCAACTACGCCGCCTACCTGTCTGAGGTCTTTCGTTCGGCCATTCTCTCCGTCGAATCCGGGCAGACCGAAGCGGCACTCTCTCTGGGCTACACCCCCACCAAGGCGCTCTGGAAGGTGGTGATTCCGCAATCGTTCGTCGTCTCGCTCGGACCGATCGGTAACTACTTCATTGCCATGGTCAAAGACACGGCGCTCACCTCGGTCATTGCCGTCACCGAGATTTTGAAGACCGCGAACATTTTGAACAGCCAGACTTTTCAGACCACGGAAATTTACACGGCAGCAGCCATCCTTTACCTGATGCTCAGCCTTCCGCTCTCTCGAATTGTTGTACTTCTCGAACGAAAGGCGCGGTCTCGTGGCTGATAACACCATCATCAATGTCAAGGATGTACACAAGACCTTTGTGTCCGAGGCCAAGCAGTCCTTGTGGGACCGGTTTCGCGGCAAAACCCACGAGGTGAAGCGGGTTGAGGTGCTCAAGGGTGTCAACCTCGAGGTGGCCCAGAGCGAGACGGTGGTCATTCTCGGCTCCAGCGGCTCGGGCAAGAGCACCCTGCTGCGCTGCATCAACAAGCTCGAGACCATCGACGCCGGCCGCATCTATGTGCACGGCCACATGATCGGCTATCGGGAGCAGAACGGCGCGCTCGTCGCGGAGCGGGCATCCGTTACGGCGAAGAAGCGCACCGACGTGGGGATGGTGTTTCAACACTTCAACCTGTTTCTGAACAAGACCGCGCTGGGCAACGTCATGGCCCCGCTGCGCGACATCAAGAACCTCTCGGCCGCTGACGCCCGCATCAAGGCCGTGCACCACCTCGAGATGGTGGGCCTCGGCGACAAGCTCGACAACTACCCGAGCAAGCTCTCGGGCGGCCAGAAGCAGCGCGTGGCCATCGCCCGCGCGCTGGCCATGGAGCCGGCTGTCATGCTCTTCGACGAGCCCACCTCGGCGCTCGACCCCGAGTTGGTCGGTGAGGTTCTCGCCGTCATCAAGCGCATCGCCCAGGCGGGCACCACCATGGTGATCGTCACGCACGAGATGCAGTTCGCCCGCGAGATCGCCACCCGCATCGTGGTCATGGACCAGGGACTGATCGTGGAGGAAGGCCCGCCGGAGACCATCTTCACCAACCCCCAGCACGACAAGACCCGGGCCCTGCTCAGCCGGTCGCAAACGTCGCCGCAGGCTTCCGAGAGCTGAGCCGTGCGGGAGTTCGACGAGCAGATCTACCGACTCTCCCCCGGGCTGGCGCCTTCGTTCACCGTTGAACCCGGCGAGGTGTTCGCGTGTCTCACCCAGGACGCGTCGGGCAACCAGATCGGTGAGGGCGTCAGGCACGCCGACCTCGACCCGAGCCGGGTGTTTGCGGTGAACGGCCCCATCAAGATCGCCGGGGTGAAGGCGGGCGATGCCGTCGGGGTGGAGATTCGCGCCATCGACCCGGCCGAGTGGGGCCACACCTGGACCCGGCCGGGGCTCGGCGTGGGCGCACCGCCCGAGTCGCACGTGCGACGGTTGGCGGCGCGGCATCCGCTCATCGAGTGGGGCACCGGCGCACCCATTGCCGTCACGCCCCGGCTGCACATTGGCACCCTCGGCCTGCTCCCCCGCGTCGAAACCGAACCGCGACACCTCGGCGGCTACGGCGGCAACCTCGACTCCGTGCTGTGCGCGGTGGGCTCGACGGTCTGGATCACCGCCCAGGTCGACGGCGGCGGCCTGTTTGTGGGCGACGTGCACGCGGCCATGGGCGACGCCGAGGTCTGCGGCACCGGCATTGAGGTGGCGGCACGACTCGAGCTCTGCGTGCGCACCCGCACCGACTGGGCGCCCACCTTTGCCACCATCCGGCGCGAGGAGAAGACCTGGATTGTCGTAGACGGCGATGATTTCGACGAGGCGTTGGCCCGCGGGGTCGCCGAGTGCACGCGGCTGCTCGCCGCGCACTTCGGCATGCCCCACAACGATGCCTACCTCGCCGTGGGGTTGCTGCTCGAGGTGCGGGTGTGCCAGGTCGTCAACTCCCGCCGCAGCCTGGCCCTGTCGCTCACCGGCGGCGCTGACGCCGCCCTGGCCCCGGCTTTGCTCTAACAGAGCGGATGAGGGTGGCCGCGCCCCGCAGGCAGCTCGTCCGTTCGCGGGCGGCGCGGTGCGCGGGCGGTACGCCAAGGGGATGCGGGGTTCTCACGAAAGCGGATGCGGCATGGCCGGCCCGCCGGCCCATGCGAGTGCGGCTCGACCAACGAATGTGTGCGGCCTCCCCAACCAACCGGCCCCAGGAACAAGTTGGGGGCGCATGTGCTGCACCACCTCCGCCTACCCCGCCCGGTGCAGCAGAGACAAGTCGATGATCACCACGGCGTCGCAGGCTTCGCGAGACAGCCGATCCTGCGCCTTCTGGTACCGGGCATCGGCGGCCGCCTTCTGCTCTGCGGTCATCGATCCAGTGTTTTCCAGGGGCGCCTGGCTCAGGTACAGCGCGGCACGCGCGCACAGGTACCGGGCGTTGCCGCGGTCGAGAACCAGCTCGATAGAGTCTTTCGCCGCCCCCGTTGCCGACGGCCCCGTCTCTTCCCAATAGACGGAGCGCCCCGCAGCACCCTCAACGTGTTTGCTGACCAGTGAATCGCGGCACCAGTCCAGCGTCGTGCCGCCCGCGCCCGCGTCGACGGTCTTCACGTCGAGCAGCATCTTCTCGTTCGCCTTCAATGACGTTCTGGAGGCGTCGGCCGAGACCTGCACACTTCCGTCGGCGGCAATCGTGGCGGTGAGATTGACGACCGGCTGGTCCCGCAGCGCCAGGCTCTCCGCCCCGATCCAGACCATCCAGGAGACACCGATCAGCAGCAGCAGCAGCGCACCCAGTGCCGCTCCGATGCGGGTCAATAGGGTGCGTTTCCAGACAGCGCCGATGAACGGCAGCGCCCCGCCCAGCAGCACAACCACAATCGCCCACGGAAACAGCTGGGATTGGTTGCGAATGAGCCGGCCCAGCACGTCACCCTGAATGCCGATCGCCGCCAGCACGGCGAGACGGGCAGGTCGCCCTCGGTCGGCTTCGCGGTCGCCTTCGTCAGCTCGTCATCCAGCACGGTCGGTTCATCCGCGGCTCTCTGCGGCACCGTCACTGCCAACTTGCGCGAAAAACGATTCATCAGATCGCCGTTCTGTTGAGTAGAAAAAGAACCCTATCTCTAGACCGCTGCCCCCACTGAGTAGCCACGAGAGCGGATGCGACGGGCCGCGTTGTGCACGCCGCCACAGCTCAGCGACTCCCCCACGCCGCATCAACCGCGTCGGCGAAGGCTGCCATCGAAGTGAACTCCCATGCGGGAGAGACCTCACCCGTGGTCTCGGGCGTGGCTCCCCACCCGGGCACGTCGTGGCGCCGGTTGATCCACACCGAGCTCAGCCCCGCCACCCGCGCGGGCACATGGTCGTGAAACAGCGACTGGGCCACGTGCAGCAGCCGCCCCTCGCCCACGCCGACCACCCCGACGCGCTCGAGCAGCACCGCGAAGTTACGCGGGTTCGGCTTGTACGAGCCAACCGTCTCGGCGGTGAACACCAGATCAAACGGATGCCCCAACCGCCCGTCACTCGCCGCAAACGATTCGTCGTCGACGTTGGAGAGCACGAT
Source organism: Cryobacterium luteum (assembly GCF_900110125.1). Lineage (GTDB taxonomy): Bacteria > Actinomycetota > Actinomycetes > Actinomycetales > Microbacteriaceae > Cryobacterium > Cryobacterium luteum. The sequence continues at coordinate 6,665 of NZ_FOCN01000022.1, read as the reverse complement.
GAGCCGGTAGTGCTTCTTCAGCCGGGCCAGCGCGTCGACCGAGTCGGCGAACGCCGGCCACTCCGCGACCGAGGAGCCGAGTGCTGTCGCCTCCTCGTCACCGACAACAAACCCCAGCGCAACGCCGGTGCACCGAAACGCCTCGGCCAGCACCAACGGGTAGAGCAAACCCGGCTTCTCTGCTTCGACCGCGGCTTCGTGCACCGAGTAGGCCACAAGCACCTGCTCGTCGGTCCAACTCGCGTCGAAGCGCCGCGCCCACGGCCCCAGGACCGCGGCGATGCCCGCCTCCCAGTCAATGAGCGTGCCGTACACGTCAAAGCTGAGGCCGTCAAAGTCGGTGAGGTTCACGTTCTCGCAAATGTCGACAGGCCGCTGGTCCGTCCTACGCAGATACCAGCGACCGAGCCTGGTTGATCTGGCTTACTGCCCCACCTCATCACACCCCACCTCTATCTCCTGCCCCTCCAGCAGATTCAGCACCGGCGTGTGAACGGCCTCAAGCACCCCGTGCTCTGCATCAGCGCCAAGGAAATAGAACCGAGTGGTCGAGGACTCCCCCGGCGCCAGTTCCACCCCGAGTTGGCTCACGGGATACCCCTCATGCCTCGCCGGATGGTACGGAACGGCCTCTCCTGCGCGGGAAACACCGAGATTCTGCGAATCCGGCGGCCCATAAACCAAAATCAGTGTCTTGATATTGCCCTGTACTACCCCGTAGGTGCCCGGCCCGGTCACCGACTCTGGCAGTGACGTCGCCGCGTCGAGCGGCGCCGTGTTCGTCAGGGTCACATCCACAGCGTAGTACGGCCGTTCATCATTGCGACAGGTCACTTCGCCCAGGTCAATGCGCGTATCAAGATGGGTGTTCATCTTCGCACCGGTGGCGTCATTGAAATAGACCCCAATCTTCTCAGCGGATCCGTCACTCACCGGTAAATCGCCGGTGAGCGTCGTGCCTTCCAGCAGTTTCTGGTCTTCTTCATGCGCACTCCAGATGAGAATGCGACGCTCGTCGCCGGCCTGCGCGAGTGCAGAGATGAGCGCCGCCGGGTCAGCGTTGCCGCCCGCCAGGGCAGCAAAGACTGCAGCGGCCGCGGAAGAAAAGACTGCGTCTTGATCGGCCGGATCGTCGTAGTTCGCGTAGACATCGCTGAGCAATAGCTGCACGGCGTTGCCGCTTGTGAGGACCTCGCCGGTCGCTAGCGTGATCGGCCCTGTGGCACGCAACAGGTAGCTCAACGCCACCGGGTCGAGCGAGATAACCCCGTCAACCTCCGTGCCATAGGTGCGCTTCCACATCTCGCGCGTGAGCGCTCCGGTGATGGGAAACTGTGGAGTGAGCGTGACGTCACCCATGAAGGTGCTGACGAGGTCGGTGTAGATGCCTCGGGTTTCAAGTTGTAGGTCAAGAACCGGTTGATCGAAGACCATTCCCGCGGCTGACGCCTGCCGCGTGATTTGAATCTGACCATTCTCCGTCGCGACCTCTGCGAAAGCGCCGGGCAACCCTCCGGTCGCCCGCACCTCCGCATTGTTCTGAAACAGTAAGAGATAGCTGCGCTTTTCGTCTGCCCCCAACATGGCGGGCAGCAGCTGAACCGCACGATTCACCCCGCTCACACTGTCCGCCGTCGAATCAACGGCCGCCGCCAGCTGTTCCGTGGCGGCGCGCACCTGCTTCAGAACGTGGGACGTATCGATCGCGGCCACATCGACGGATGCCTGCGCCAGGGTCGCGTTGATGTCAGCTGTGCCAGGCTGAGCTTGCACTAGCGGGTCAAGATCGAGAGCCCCGCCGACAGGGCTGAACCCGGCAAGGTCGAGATTCTCGGTAAGCGACACCAACGGCATCACGGCATTTCTGCTGATCTCATCAACTACTTGGGCTAGCTGGCGAACAGCCGCGAGGTTTGGCCCTAAAAACGGAACCACTTCAAACGCACGCCACAGCGGATCGCCCACGTGATTCGCAGCGGAACGGGAGTGTTCCCCAAGCTTCTTTGCAACCCTCGGCGCAGATGAAACCTCCCCCGAGGTCACGGCCTGCTGAACAGCGAACGCGAGCGGCACAGCCTGTTCCAACTCCGACTTGGCCATGAGCGCTTGGACGCCGACCCAGACAGTGGCCCCACCAATGATCACGATGACGCTAGCCGATACACCAACCCAAGACCGGTTAATGCTCTTTCGTTTGAACTTTCGGCCCTTTTCCGCGCTGCGATACTTGCCCATCCAGCAATTCAACCAGTACTTACGCAGAGTCATTACATCAGACTCTGACGGTTGCTCGATATGAAGCGGTACCATTCAGAAGGTCGACTTCGGTCTTGGAAGAAACGACCATTGCTGCGATCACTGCGCCAAAAATACAACACAAACTTGGGGACGGTTTTAGAATCATGCGCATACTTTTAACAGGCGGCGCAGGATACATCGGCTCTCACACCTGCGTAGAACTGCTTATGCGCGGCCATGACGTTGTTGTCATTGACAATTTGTCGAATAGCAGTCAAGAATCGCTGCGACGAGTGCAGGAAATTACCGGACGTGACGTTGAGCTGCACGTTGGGGATCTCACCAGTCCTTCAGCAGCGAAGGAGCCTTTTCTAGCCGGACAAATCGACGCAGTCGTGCATTTCGCCGGTTTGAAGGCTGTCGGTGAGTCTGTCAGTAATCCACTTGCGTACTATCAAGCGAACCTAGGGTCTACCCTCGTTCTACTGGAGACGATGGCCGAGTTTGGCGTTAAGAAATTTGTTTTTAGCTCCTCAGCAACGGTGTATGGCGATCCAGATACCTTGCCTTCGAAAGAGGACAGCCCTTCGGGTCTAAACTTATCTAATCCGTATGGGCGGACTAAAGCGATGATCGAACAAATTCTCGCTGACGCGTCTCAAGCTGATCCGTCGTTGCAAATAGTCGTTTTGCGGTACTTCAATCCAATTGGTGCCCACATAAGCGGTCGTATTGGCGAAGATCCGCGACAGGTGCCGAATAATCTCCTCCCCTTCGTTAGCCAAGTCGCTATTGGCATCCGAAAGAGCGTGGCGGTGTTCGGCAACGCTTATCCGACTCCGGACGGCACTGGTGTGCGCGACTACATTCACGTGATGGATCTCGCGGAGGGTCATGCGGCAGCCCTCGAACACCTAGAACCCGGGATCGAAACTTACAATCTGGGCACCGGGCGAGGAGCGAGCGTACTCGAAATCATTGCCGCCTTCACGCGAGTATCTGGTCGGGAGATACCGTATGAAATCGTTCCCGCCCGGGCCGGAGATATTGCATCCTCGTATGCTGATGTAACCAAAGCCGCTAGGAGACTTAACTGGGTGGCTTCAAGATCACTTGACGTGGCCTGTCGAGATGCCTGGGCCTGGCAAGCAGCAAATCCGACAGGCTTTGCTCAGCGCTGAAAGCGAAACACGACAATGGCGTGGAAGGAAACGTCCCTCCCATTCGCGCACCATGTCGGGACCCGCGTATTGCCCGCCGAGGACCAGAACTGGTTCAGTCGAGAACCATTGTGAATATTGGCTTCGATGGGCACCGCCTGTGGTGCGGTTGAGCCCCACTATTCAGATGCGTGACTTGCATCGTTCAGCCCCACGACCGGCGTGGTTGAGCCCCACCTGAAAAGCTCCTCCCACCATGTGAGCGCCACATGTTGGAAGGAGTACCGGCAATGGTACGGAAGATCAAAGCGAAGCAGATCCTGCAGCTGCGTAATCAGGGCTTGTCGCGACGAGCGATCGAGTCCGCCCAGGGGATGTCTCGGCACAGCATTCGAGCTGTGCTCGATGCAGCAGAGCGGCTCGGGCTCGGCTGGGACGACGTCGCCGAGTTGTCGGAGGCCACGGTGTATTTGACGTTGTTCCCCGGCCGCGGCGTCCACGAGTCGGTCTTCGCGCAGCCGGACTGGGGCCGGGTCCATGCCGAGCTCGCGCGGGTGGGAGTGACGTTGAAGCTGTTGCACCAGGAGTATGTCGCCGCGGCAGCGATGGCGCAGGCGACGATGAGTTACGACCGGTTCTGCCCGTTCTATGCCGAGCATGCCGCTGTCTCGGGTGCGACGTCGCGGGTCGGCCACAAAGCCGGCCGCAGTATCGAGGTCGATTGGTCCGGGCCCACGATGCAACTGCTGGATCCAACGTCGGGTGAGATGTCGAAGGTGTATTTGTTTGTCGCCTGCCTGCCGTTCAGCCGCTACGCGTTCGTGGAAGCGTGCCTGGATATGCGGCAGGAGGCGTGGCTGCGCGCCCACACGGCAATGTTCGCCTTCTTCGGTGGTAGCGTCCCACGCCTGGTTCCGGACAACCTGAAGACCGGAGTGATCTCCCACCCCAAGGAGGGCGAAGTCGTTCTCAACGATGCTTATCGGGAGATGGCGGCGCATTATTCGGCCGCGGTGCTCCCCGGCAGAGTGCGGCACCCGCGCGATAAAAGTAGCACTGAGAACACGGTGGCCCATGTCGCGACCTGGGTCATCGCCGGTTTGAGGAAGGAGACGTTCACCTCGCTGGCGCAGTTGCGCCTGCGAATCCGGGAACAGATGGATGCCTACAACCGGGAGCCCTTTCAGAAACGTGTGGGGTCCCGCCTCAGCGTGTTCACCGCCGAGGAGAAGCCTCTGTTGCAGGCGCTGCCGGCGACGCCGTTCGAGATCAGCACGTGGTCCTATAAACGCAAGGTCAACGCCGACGCCCACGTGGTCTGGGCCAAGAATTTCTACTCCGTCCCCTTCAGCCACATCGGCGCGCTGGTGGACCTTCGTCTCACCGAGACGATGCTGGAGGTTTATCGGCGCGATGAGCGTCTAGCCAGCCATTTCCTGCTGCCGGCAACGACCAGCAACCAGTACCGGACCAACGAGGCGGACTTGCCCGAGGGACGCAGCTTCCAGGCCTGGGACCGAACCCGGATCGAGGTGGCGAGTAGCGCCTGATGGTAGCGCACGTCCAGACACTTGGTGTGTAACCTCGTGACATCGTGGACAGTGGATCTCAGAACTTCGTGGACGCTGGGTCTCATGGCTTCGTGTGTCCTGTCTCACCGCATCGTGGACACACGATCTCATGACATCGTGGACGCCGTGTCTCACAGCATCGGAGACACTTGCGCCGATGATAGTTAGGGAATGACGAATTCTCTTTCACCCCAGACTCGTGCCGCGATCATGAATTACGACCCGACCCAGCCTCACGCGCTGTCGATTATCGCGTTCTGTCGCTCTCTGAAGATCTCTCGGAGCGTGTTCTATAAGATCCGCGGACGAGCTGTCCACGAGGCTGCTGCTGCGCTGCACCCACGCTCCCGCGCCCCAAACGTCCCGGCCCGGCGTTATGGGCAGGGCGTCGTGAATGAGGTGGTGAAGATCCGCAAACAGCTCAAGACTGATGGCTGGGATTAGGCTCCTCGCTCGATCTACTACGAAGCGGCCATGGACAGCGGGTTCCCCGGACAGAAGGTCCCGTCGGTGGCGACGATCGCACGTATTCTGGCCAGCGTCGGGCAGATGGACGCGTCACCGAGGAAGCGACCGAAGTCGTCCTACATCCCGTTCGTGCGCGCGACGGCGATGTCGCTGTGGCAACTGGACGCGTTCGAGTACCGGCTGGCGAACGGGCAGACCGTCACTGTCTATCAACTGCTCGACGACGCAAGCCGATACGACGTGGACACCGACGCGTATTCGCGTCATGAGAACAGTGCTGATGCCAAGGACGTGCTCGAACGGGCAATCGCCGCATGCGGGGCACCCCGGGAAGTGTTATCGGATAACTCGCTGGCGTTCAACCAGCTGCGCGCAGGCACGATCGGCTCCGTGGAGATCTTTCTGGCATCGAAAGGCACCATGCCGATCAGCGGGCTGCCGGGCAAACCCACCACACAGGGCAAGAACGAGCGCTCCCACCAAACGTTGATCCGTTTCCTCGACGCCGACCGGCCGGCCACTCTCAAGCATCTCCGTGTCCGGATCCAGCGTTTCCGGAGCACTACAACAACCGCCGACCGCATCAAGCCCTCGAACAAGCTACGCCGCGGGCGGCGTGGGACTTGCTCGAGCACACGCCAGCGACCGAGCCGATCCCGCTGTCGGTGCTGGAGGCGAAAGCCTCGGAGTACCGGCGGGCTCGCTCGCGACGACAGTCAGACCTTCACCGGGCGCCGTTGACGATCTCCAAGACCGGGCAGGTCATGCCCGACGACGACGCGCGGCCGCAAACCGCGGATCAGTCACTCGTGGAGGTCACCAAAGCGAACCGGCAGGTCTACTTTCAGGGTTACCAGATCTCCCTGCCTACGACGTACGCTGACCGCTCGTTCTACCGGACGATCACCGACGACGCGTTCTTCCTAACCGATCCCGTCACCGCTGAGATCGTGTTCTCTTTCCCGCTGCCGATGGTCGCGCTGAACGTCCGAGGCCGATACGTTGCCTCTTACTCCATCCAGGGCGTTGGCGTGACCCACCCGACGAAACCCTGGGAACGCAAGAACGCGGAATATCAGACACAGTTCGCCTAGCGCCAGACTGATCTCCCCGCAGTGCTCGGTGAGCCAGAGCGGTAGCTGTGCACGAAGCCATGAGACCCAGCGTCCACGAAGTTCTGAGATCCACTGTCCACGATGTCACGAGGTTACACACCAAGTCGCCGGAC
>NZ_FOCN01000001.1 GCF_900110125.1 Cryobacterium luteum | reverse complement strand
CAAATGCGAAACGGCCGACCCTGGATCCGCGGCCCCCTCCTCTTCGACCCCACCCAAACCTGGCGCCCCGCCGGCCAGAACCGCGCCGCCACCCCAACCGAACCACCCAACTGGAACACATAAGTCCCACGGCGTGCTGGCACAGAATCAACGCACCCGCTTCAAAGCGCCCCGCCTCAACGCAGCCAAGTCAACCCGGAGGCGGGAGATCCCTGCCTTACGCGCACGCAGGGCCGGGGGCGCGAGCAGCAATCCGCAGGGCCGAACCCAGTGGTCTCCTCGCGGCCCCGAACGGGGGACCTTCGGCCCTCACACCGCCGGGCCGCCGCTGGCTAGAGTGATCCTGCCCTCTGACAGGCGGGCGACAACTCGAGACGAGGCAGCATGGCCGGCCACACCAACGCCCCGGGGCAGTCGGTGACCAGCCGGGTGCTGAGCATTCTGGCGGCGTTCGAGCACAGCGCATCCGCTCGGTCGCTGTCGGAGATCAGCCAGGAGAGCGGGCTGCCGCAAAGCACCGCGCATCGGCTGCTCGGCGAGCTCGAGGTCTGGGGCGCCGTGCAGCGGGACGCCCAGGGTCGCTACCAAATTGGGCTGCGCCTCTGGGAACTCGGCCAGCACGCCGGCCGCAAGTTGCGCGACCTGGCGCGACCCTACCTGCAGGACCTGTTCGGGCTCACCCAGGAGACCGTGCACCTGGCCATCCGTGACGGCGCCGAGGTGCTCTACATCGACCGGGTCTACGGCAGTCGGCGGGTTCCGCAGGCCAGCCGGGTTGGCGGTCGCCTGCCGCTGCACGCCACCGCGGTCGGCCGCGCCATTCTCGCCTTTGAAGACGAGTGGGTGCAGAATGCGGTGCTCGACGGTGAACTCGTGCGCCGCACTCCGCTGACCAAGACCGACCCGGCCGAGCTGCGCCGGGAGATCGGCAAGATCAAGGAACTCGGGTTCGCCCTCGCCTCCGAAGAGGTGCGACAGGGCTCCTGTTCGCTCGCGGTGCCGGTGTTCCAGGCGTCGGGGCAGATCTTCGGCGCGCTCGGCATCGTGCTGCCGACCTCGCGCGCGCACCAGCTGGGCCGTTACTTGCCCGTGCTGCAGGGGACGGCGCAGCGCATTCAGGCCGGAATCGCGCACCTGCCGCCTGCCACCCTGCGGCTGCCGAACATCGGGGAGAAACCCTCCCAGCCGTGAAGCCACTTCCATCCAGTGGGACAGCGCGGCAGCTTCGACTACCGACGCGCCTTAGATTGACCTCGTCGACCTCAACGTTGAGAACTGCAGACCAAGGAGCCATCGTGACCGCTCAACCCGCCCTCGCCCGCCCGGCCGCCGCAACCGGCCACTGCCCGGTCGCCCACGCTGTCAGCGCCAAAATCGCCGAGACCGCGCCGACCGCACACCACGGCTACGCCCCCTTCGCGATGACCGACCCGTTCCCGTCCTACGCCGCCCTGCGCGAGAACGAACCGATCATGTTCGATGAGGAGATCGGCTACTTCGTCGTCTCCCGCTACGTCGACGTCAAGGCGGCCTTCGACAACTGGCAGGTCTTCAGCAGTGAGAACGCCCAGGCCCCGGTGCGAGCCCGTGGCGCGGCCGCCACGAAGATCATGAACGACGGCGGCTTCACCGCCTACTCTGGTCTTTCCGCCCGCATTCCCCCTGAGCACACCCGCATGCGCGCCATCGTGCAGAAGGAATTCACGCCCCGCCGCTATAAGAAGCTTGAACCCACCATTCGGGAGAACACCGTGCGGCTGCTGCAGCAGATGTTGGCTCATCCGGATGCCCGCGGCGACTTTCTGAAAGATGTCGCGGTGGACATCCCCACGATCACCATCCTCGGCCTGCTCGGCGTCGGCCCCGACATGGTCTCGACCTACAAGAAATGGTCGGATTCCCGCGCCGCGATGACCTGGGGCGACCTAAGCGACGACGAGCAGATTCCGCACGCGCACAACCTCGTCGAGTACTGGACTGAGTGCCTGCGCCTGGTCTCCAACGCCCACGAACAACTCGCTAACGGTGAGAACGGCGACAACCTCGTCTTCGACCTGGTGCAGGCGCAGTCGACCGGCTCCGAGATCTCCGACCACGAGATCGCCTCGGTCTGCTACAGCCTGCTCTTCGCCGGCCACGAGACCACGACCACGCTCATCTCCAACACCATTCGCGAACTGCTCGCCCACCCGACCGAATGGCAGAAACTAATCGAGGATCCGAGCCGCATCCCGGCCGCGATCGATGAGACCCTGCGTTTCTCCCCGAGCATCGTCGGTTGGCGGCGCAAGGCACTCGTCGACACCGAGATCGGCGGAGTGCAGATTCCGGCCGGCTCCAACATTCTGCTGCTGATGGGCTCGGCCAACCGTGACGGCGACACCTTCGAGCAACCCGAAACCTTCGACATCAACCGGGTCAACGCCCGCAACCACCTGTCGTTCGGCTTCGGCATCCACTACTGCCTCGGCAACATGCTCGCCAAGATGCAAGACAGAATCGTCGTCGAAGAGACTCTGAAGGCGGCCCCCGGCCTGCGCCTGATCGACGCGGAGAAGGTCGTATTCGGAGACAACCTGTCATTCAGGGCGCCCACCTCGGTGCCCGTTACCTGGGGAGAAGCGAAATGACCCCCGCACCCTTCATTCAGTTCTTCGACGGTACCGAGCAGCCCCGCCACGATCTGCTCGGCGGCAAGTGCGCCTCGCTCGTCGCTCTCACTCAGGCCGGCATGCCGGTGCCACCCGGATTCGCCATCACCACCGCCTCCTACGACGCCTTCATCGCGGCCGCTGGGATCGAACAGGACATCCACGCCCTGCTGGCCAACCTCGATGCCGACGACGTGGCCGAGGTCGACCGGGTGTCGGCCCAGCTGCGCTTCGAGATCGAGAGCCGCCCGGTGCCCACGGACGTGCGCGCCGACTTCGTGACCGCTTACCACGCGCTGCAGGCCAGGTTCAGCGAGCCGGTCCCGGTCGCCGTGCGCTCCTCGGCGACCGCCGAAGACCTGCCCGACGCGAGCTTCGCCGGCCAGCAGGATACCTACCTCTGGCTCAACGGCATCGACGACGTCACCGAGCACATCCGCCGCTGCTGGGCCTCGCTGTTCACCTCCCGCGCCATCACCTACCGGCTTAAGAACAACATCCCCAACGAGGGCCTCTCCATGGCCGTCGCCGTGCAGAAGATGGTCAATGCCCGAGCCGCCGGCGTCGCCATCACCATGGATCCCACCACCGGCGACCGCTCCAAGATCGTGATGGAGGCCTCCTACGGCCTCGGTGAGCTCGTCGTCTCCGGCCTCGTCACCCCCGACAACGTCACCGTCGACAAGATCATGCTCATGGTGGTCAAGCGGGTGATCGGTGACAAACACGCCGAACTGGTTCCCGACCCGGCCAACGCCGGCCTGGTCGAACTCGAGGTCTCACCACAACGCCGTGCCGTGCTCTCGATCAGCGAGACCGAGATCACCGCCATCGCGACCATCGCCAAGAAGGCCGAGAAGCACTTCAAATGTCCGCAGGACATTGAGTGGGCCCTGGACCGTGACCTGCCAGACGGCCTGAACCTGTTGCTGCTGCAGTCCCGCCCCGAGACCGTGCACTCGTCCGGCACGAAAACGGATGCCGCCGATTCGACCCCGACCGCCGGCTTCGGCATCGAAAGCATCACCCGATCACTTTTGGTGCAGGCCGGCAAGGCAACGACATAAACCCGACCCGCATCATCCGCTGTGACAGTCATTCCACCCGCGCACCATCTTCGAGAACGGTTTTCTTATGACAGAGAAGTCATTTCCCAGCCCCTATGACCAGGCTCCCGCCGCGGGCGCCGAGGGCTGGAAAGATCTGTACGCCTATAACCTCGTCTTTCAACAGAACCGCCGCGAGGTCGAAGAGGGCAAGTTCTGGTTCTGCGACAGTCAGCACTGGCCCACGGTGACCAAGCCATTCGAGACGATCGGTTTCGAGTTTGCAGTCAGTTGCCTCGGTCAGTACAACACCCGGCACCTGCTCATTCCGCCGGCCAATGGCATCGAGTTCCGCATTCACAACGGCTACGTCTTCATGTCGCCGGTGGGCGTGCCCGAAGCGGAGATCGCTCCCCGCGTGCCCGAATTCATGGCGCGCGCCGGACACTACTTTCAGAACTGGGAGACCCTGCTCGAGCAGTGGCAGGGCAAGATTCGCGGCACGATCGACGAACTGGGCGCACTGAATTTCGACGCACTGCCCGACAAGGTCGATATCAACGACGTCACGAGCGGCAAGGGCACCGGCCCGAACAACGATCTGCTCGCCCAGTACGACGCGCTGATCGCGCTCACCTACCGTGCGTGGCAGTACCACTTCGAATTTCTCAACCTCGGCTACGTGGCTTACCTCGACTTCTTCAGCTTCTGCAAGGAGGTCTTTCCGGGAATTCCCGACCAGGCCGTCGCCAAGATGGTGCAGGGCGTCGACATGGAGCTGTTCCGACCCGATGACGAGCTCAAGAAGCTCGCCAAGCTCGCCATCGAACTGGGCCTGACCGGCCTGTTCGGCCAAACCGCGAACCCGGAGCAGACCCTGGCCGGCATTGAGGCCGCCCCCGGCGGCGCCGAGTGGATCGCCGCCTTCAACGACGCCAAGGACCCGTGGTTCAACTTCACCGTCGGCAACGGTTTCTACGCCCACGACAAGTACTGGCTCGACCACCTCGAACTGCCGCTCGGCTACATCAGCGACTACATCGGGCGGCTCCAGGCCGGCCAGACCATCGACCGCCCGGTCGCCGAACTCGTCGTCGAACGCGACCGCATCACCGAGGAGTACTCGGAACTGCTCAGCCCCGAACAGCTCGCCGCCTTCGAGGGTAAGCTCGGCCTGGCCCGCCAGGTCTACCCCTACGTCGAGAACCACAACTTCTACATCGAGCACTGGACCATGGGCGTCTTCTGGCGCAAAGCCCGCCAGCTCTCGGCGATGCTGCAGGAACAGGGCTTCTGGCCCGACGCCGACGGCATGTTTTTTCTGCGCCGCGACGAGGTGCGCGAGGCCCTGTTCGACTACGTCACCGGCTGGGCGGTCGGCGCTCCGGCGATCGGCCCGTCGTACTGGCCGGAGGAGGTCGAGCGCCGTCGCGTCATAGTGGATGCCCTGCAGCAGCAGCGCCCGCAGCCCGCCCTCAACACGCCGCCGGCCGTCATCACGGAACCGTTCACCCTCATGCTCTGGGGCATCACGAGCGACCAGATCAAGAACTGGCTCGGCGACTCCGATGCGCCGGAGGGAGAATTCCGCGGTATGGCGGCGTCGAGTGGCGTGGCCGAAGGACCGGCCCGCGTCATCAGCAGCTCGGACCAGCTGTCCGAGGTGCGGGAGGGTGACATCCTCGTCGCCCCCGTGACGGCGCCATCGTGGGGACCGATCTTCGGCAAGATCCGCGCCACGGTCACCGACATCGGCGGCATGATGAGCCACGCGGCCATCGTCTGCCGGGAGTACGGCATGCCGGCCGTCACCGGAACCGGCACCGCCTCGTCGCAGATCGTGACGGGCCAGTGGCTGCGCGTCGACGGCAACAACGGCACGGTAACCATCGTCGAGGGGCACGCCCACGACCTCAGCCTGGCCGGCGAGGCCGTTGTCCAGCTGGAACAGGCGCTTGACGGCCCGGTTCTCGAAGGCAGCCATGCCTGATCCGCGCACGGACCAGCCCGTCAGCCCTGTCGCTGTTGCGACGGGCAGGACGGTGCTGATCACCGGCGCCGCCGGCGGGCTGGGCCGTGCCTTCGCCCTGGGTTTCGCGGCCCAGGGCGACCGGGTGGTCGTCGCCGACACCAACCTCGAGGGTGCGCAGCAGACCGTGGCGCTCGCCCGGGCGGCCGGCGGCAGGGCCCTCGCCCTCGCGGCCAACGTGACCCAGCTCGATTCGGTCACCCAGCTGGCAGCGGATGCCGCGGCGTTCGCTAACGACGGCAAGATCGACGTGATCATCAACAACGCGGCGATCTACGCCACCATCACCCGGTCGCCATTCGAGGAGATCGATGTCGACGAGTGGGACCGTGTGATGGCCGTCAACCTCAAGGGTCCCTGGCTGGTCACCCGCGCCTGCTCGCCCTATCTCGCGAACAATGCCGCGGTGATCAACCTGTCGAGCGCGACCGTGCTCAGCGGCTCAGCCCAGTGGGCACACTACGTGGCCTCGAAGGGCGGCGTGATCGCCCTCACCCGGGTGCTGGCGAAGGAACTCGGCGACCGCAATATCACCGTGAACGCGATCGCCCCCGGCTTCACCCTCACCGAGGCCAGCTACGGCCTTATCGAGGGTGCCGCCGAGTACGGCGTGGACCGCGGCTCGATCAAACGGGCCAGCGAGCCCGACGACATCGTCGGGGCTGCTCTGTTTCTGGCCGGCCCCGGCTCCCGCTACATCACCGGCCAGACCCTCGTGGTCGACGGTGGCCGACAGTTTCTGTAAGGAGATATGCACATGCCATACGTAACCTACATATCCGCCACCGGCAGTGAAACGGCCGTCGCGGGATTCGCCGGCGATTCCGTCATGGAGACCGCCGTGCGTAACGGCGTTCCCGGTATCGTCGCCGAGTGCGGCGGCAGCCTCTCCTGCGCCACCTGCCATGTCTTCGTCTGCGCCGACAGCGTCTTCGACCCGATGCAAGAGCTCGAGGACGACATGCTCGACGGCACCGCGATCGACCGCGAGGCCAACTCCCGGCTGTCCTGCCAGCTCAAGCTGAGCGACGCCGACATTCGCGTGACCACACCCGAAACGCAGGTGTAAACCATGCGAACCGGAACCGTCATCATCGGCGCCTGCCAGGCCGGCGTGCAGCTCGCCAGCAGCCTGCGCGAACTCGGCGACACCGAGCCGATCGTGCTGGTCGGCGAAGAGCCGCACGCTCCGTACCAGCGGCCGCCGCTGTCGAAGGCGTTCCTCAAGGGCGAGGCCACGGCCGATTCGCTCACCTTTCGCACCCACGAGTTCTATTCCGAGCACAGAATCGAGCTCGTCACCCGGGAGCGCATCGTCTCGATCGAGCGCGATGCCAGCGGCGGCGTGGCGACCGCCGAATCCGGCCGGCGCTTCGAATTCGCCCGGCTCGCCCTCACCACCGGCGCCGTTCCGCGCCAGATTCCGTTCGACGGCAGCGAACTCGAGGGGGTCAGCTACCTGCGCACCGCAACGGATGCCGCCCTCCTGGAACAGAGACTGGCCAGCGCCACCGACGTGGTCGTCGTGGGCGGAGGGTTCATCGGACTGGAAGTGGCCGCCGGAGCCCGCGCCGCGGGCAAGACCGTGACCGTGCTCGAAGCAGCGCCGCGATTGGTCGGTCGAGCCGTCTCCGAAGCTACGAGCGCGTTTTACCTGGCCGCGCACCGCCGTCGCGGAACACGGGTGGTCTTGAACGCCCAGGTCACCCGCTTTCTCGGGCAGCACGACCGCGTCACCGGGGTTCAACTGGCCAGCGGTGATGTGATCCCGGCCGACGTCGTTCTGATCGGCGTCGGTGTGATCGCCCGCACCGAACTGGCCGAGCAGCTCGGCCTCATGGTCGACAACGGCATCGTCGTCGACGCGAGCGCACTGTGCTCCGACGGGCTCACCGTCGCCGCTGGCGACTGCGCCAACCTGCCGAACCCCTCGCTCACACCCGGCGGTATCGACCGGCTGCGCCTGGAAAGCGTGCAGAACGCGGTCGAACAGGCCAAGGTCGCCGCCGCAACCCTGCTCGGCCTGCCCGCCGTATACTCCACGGTTCCATGGTTCTGGAGCGACCAGGCTGACCTCAAACTGCAGATCGCCGGCCTCAGCGGAGGACACGACCAGATCGTGCTGCGCGGCGACCCCGAGGCCGAGAAATTCTCGGTGCTCTACTACCGCGCGGGGCAGCTCATCGCCGCCGACTGCGTGAACCGCCCGCTCGACTTCATTGCCGTGCGCGCCATTCTGCACTCGGGACAGCACCTGCCCAGTGACCGCGCCGCCGATCTGACCGTGCCACTGAAGAAGCTCGCCCTGCCCGCCGCTCTTGCCGTCTTGATCGGAAAGTAACCATGACACTGCAGACCGAAGAACTCGTCGACACCTCACCGATCGCGGCCGGCGTCGTCTCGATCGACCTCAACCCGCTCTGGCGGGCCGTGCGACTCGAGATGCGCTCGCGCTCCAACGACATCCACATTCCTATCTCGTTCGCTTTCGCCGAGCGGCTCTGCCAGGCCTATCCGGAGGCCGACGCCCTCGTGGTGCGGGTGGCCATTCTGCTGCACGACACCGGCTGGGCCAGGGTCGACGAGACCAAGATCATCTCGGAAGGTTTCGGCGCCAACTGGCGCCAGGCCGACATCCGCTACGAACACGAGGTGCGGGGGTGCGAAATCGCCCGCGAGGTGCTGCCAGCCCTCGGCTACACCCACGAATTCATCAGCCGGGTCACCGACATCATCGACGGGCACGACACCCGCTCCGAGAGTTACTCGATCGAGGACTCCCTCGTGCGCGACGCCGATCGCCTGTGGCGTTTCACGACCACCGGCATCGCGCTCGCCTCCGGCTGGTTCGGCCAGGAGCCCTCGGCCTACTGTCGGCGTCTGCGCACCGACATCGTTCCCGAGCTCATCACCGCGGCCGCCCACGAGATGGCGCTCGCCGAACTCGAACGCGCCGAGGCCCTGCTGCAAACGGATGTCCTTGCCACTGGCATCGACGCGCCCGCCCTCGACGGCAGCGGCGCATGACCAGCCTGCTGTCGATTCCCCTGACCGCGAACCTGCCATACCGCCACATTGACGATGTGTTCATCGACGGGCAGTGGCAGGTCGCGACGGGAACCGGCCGCACCCTGGTGACCAACCCGGCAACGGAGGAGGTCTGGGGGTCGGTGCCGCAGGCATCCGTCGCCGACCTCGACCAGGCGGTCGCGGCCGCCCGACGCGCGTTCGGCGGATGGCGCGACCTGGCTCCCACGGCGCGCGCCGGCTTTCTGCTGCGGCTGGCCGACGAGGTTGAGAAGCGGGCCGAGGCCATCTCACACACCAACACCTGGGAGAACGGGTCGCCGGTCGCGGAGTCCGGCCGGGCCGCGGGCAATGCCGCCTCGATTTTTCGCTACTTCGCCTCGCTCGCCGGCCTGCTCGAGACGGCCGACATTCGGCCATTTCCTGACGGTTCGGGCGAGACGGTGGTGCGGCAGGACCCGATCGGGGTCTGCGCGCTGATTGCGCCGTGGAACTTTCCGATCAACCTCGTCGTTGCCAAGCTCGCGCCGGCCCTGATGGCCGGCTGCACCGTCGTGATCAAGCCGGCCTCGCCGACGCCGCTCTCGGTGCGACTCATCATCGATGCCGCCCGAGCCGCCGGCCTCCCCGCCGGGGTGGTCAACCTCGTCACCGGACCGGGTTCGTTCGGCGACGCCCTGGTCAGGCATCCCGGTATCGACAAGGTGGCCTTCACCGGGTCGACCCCGGTCGGGCGATCAATCGCCGGCACCTGCGGTCAGCTGCTGCGACCGGTCACGCTCGAACTCGGCGGCAAGTCGTCGGCGCTCGTGCTGCCTGACGCCGACCTCGACTCCCTGTCGAAGGTTCTCATCCGCACCTGCTTGCGCAACACCGGGCAGACCTGCTACATCTCGACCCGCATTCTCGCGCCGGTCGAGCGCTACGCCGAACTCGTCGACATGGTCACCGCCACCATCGCGGCCGCCAAACAGGGCGATCCGATGCAGCCCGACACCGTGTTCGGGCCTGCCGCTACGCGCGCTCAGGAGCAGACCGTGCGCGAGTACATCAGGAGCGGTGTGGCCGAGGGCGCACGGGCCACGACCGGCGGCGACGTGGCATCCGGCTTTGACCAGGGCTTTTTCGTGAAGCCCACGGTCTTCGCCGACGTGACGCCCGGCATGCGCATCGCCAGGGAGGAGATCTTCGGCCCGGTGCTGTCGATTTTGCGCTACAACTCCCTGGACGAGGGCGTGGCGCTCGCCAACAACACGTCATTTGGGCTCGGCGGCACGATCTTCTCCGAAGACCCCGACCGGGCGTTCGCACTCGCCGGTCGCCTCGACACCGGCTCGGTCGGTCTCGGCTTCTTCGCCTCCAATCACGCTGCGCCGTTCGCCGGTCGGCACGATTCCGGCCTCGGCGCCGAGTTCGGGCCGGAGGGTCTCAAGGCCTATCTTGTGCCGCAGTCGGTGCACCGCCGCATCCGCTGACCGGCGCGCGGGCTTCGGGCGGGTCAGCGGGCGCCGACGACCATCCAGGCCATGCTGCGGGCGCGCAGTGACAGCGTCACGGCGCGGGCGCCGAGGTAGCCGAGCGCGAACGCGGCCATGAGGAGCGCGAGCCCGGGCGCTCCCGTCGGCGCCCAGACCAGTACGGCGACGGCTAGCGGCACGAACACGGCGAGGTTGACCAGCCCGGTCAGGGCGAGGTAGCGGGCGTCGCCGGCTCCGATCAGCACGCCGTCGAGCACGAACACGACCGCGCCGAGGGGAACGGATGCCCCCAACACGACCAGGGTCGGCGGCAGCAACCGGGTCACCGCGTCGGAGCTCGTGAATGCGTGCCCGAGCACCCCGCTCGTGCCGATGACGACGACCGCGAGCACGAGGCCGGCGAGCACGCCCCACTCCAGGCAGCGACGCAGCACGGCACGCACGTGCGTGACGTCCCCGGCGCCGAGGCCGCGTCCGACGAGGGCCTGGGCGGCGATCGCGAGGGCGTCGAGGGCGAAGGCGAGCGTCGCGAACAGGGTCATTGCGATCTGAAATGCGGCGAGTTCGGGCGAGCCGAGCTGGGCAGCCACAAACACCGCGAGCAGCATGGCGGCACGCAGGCTCAGCGTGCGTACGAACAGCCAGCCGCCGCTCCGGGCGCCGAGCAGCAGCCCCGCCCGGTGCGGGCGCCGCGGGGCGTGGTGGCGGCGGGCATGCCGGGCGATGATGACGAGGTAGACGGCGACCATGCCCCACTGGGCCACGACGGTGCCGACAGCCGATCCGGCGATGCCCCAGCCGAGCAGGTAGATGAACACACAGTTGAGTGCGATGTTCGCTGTGAAACCGATCCCGGCCACGTACAGCGGAGTGCGGGTGTCCTGCAGCCCGCGCAGCAGACCGGTTGCGGCGAAGACCAGCAGCATGGCGGGCAGGCCGAACATGGAGATGCCGAGGTAGGTGGCGGCATCCGCTGTCACGGCGGTTTCGGCGCCGAACGCGCCGACGAGCGTCGGGGTGGCAAGCAGGCCGCCGGCCGCGAGCACGACGCCCAGGCCGAGAGCGAGCCAGAGCCCGTCGATGCCGACCGATACCGCCCGTCGGCTGTCGCCGGCGCCGAGCCAGCGGGCCACGGTCGGTGTGGTGCTGTAGGCAAGAAAGACCATGAGGCCGATGATGGTCTGCAGCACGGCGCTCGCCAGACCGAGGCCGGCCAGCGGCGTGGTGCCGAGGTGGCCGACCATGGCCGAATCGGCCAGCAGGAACAGCGGCTCGGCCACGAGGGCGCCGAGCGCGGGCACGGCGAGCCGCAGAATGTCCCGGTCGATGGGCTGGGCCCGCAAAATGTTGATGCTTCGACTCTACGGCGGCGGCGCTGTCGATCACTGCGGCCGCCCCAGGCCTCTGCTTCGCCGCGCCAGCTGTCGGTTGCCGCGCCAGGCGGAGTGGGCGCGTCCACCCGCACCGGGCGCGCCCAAGCCCCGCGGTGGCGTTGCCGCGCCCTGCAGAGGTGCGCGGTACGCCGATTACCGTAGCGGCTGCCCGGCACGGGCGCGGTCATCCGCTCGTAAACGGATACGGCACGCGCAATTTACGAAAGCGGCTTACGTCAGCCCGCCAACCGTCGGAAATGTTAAGAATGCCGAATCTTTCACGAGCGATGCCCGAAAAACGGGCGCATCTCCCGCCCCATCCAGCTATGTTCGACCCAGGAGCTGCTGCTGACCGTGGCTGCTCCGGGCACACTCTGCCGCGCGGGGGACATCATCCCCAGCCTCGAGTGCCCCTCCCACAGGGAGGTTTGCCGCCTCATCGTCGAGCGTGTTGACTTCCTCATTGCTTTGAAAGGCTTTTATCATGCCCGATCCCCAGCTCCCCCCCGAGGCACCCCGCGTCGGCGTCGTGCGTGAGAGCGGGGCGGATGAGCGGCGCGTTGCCCTCGTGCCCCGCGCCGTCGCCTCACTCATCGCGAAGGGCCTCGACGTTGTGGTCGAGTCTGGGGCGGGAGCGGGGGCCCTCATGGGTGACGACCTCTATCTCGCCGCCGGCGCCACCATCGGCGACGCGTGGAGTGCTGACATCGTGCTCAAGGTGGCCCCGCCCACCGACGCCGAGATCGCCCGACTGGCGGCGGGCACGACCCTGATCGGATTCCTCGCGCCGCGAAACGCGGACAACAAGATCGGCGCCCTACAAAATGCCGGCGTTGTCGGCTATGCGGTTGAAGCAATTCCACGCATCTCCCGGGCCCAGGTGATGGACGCGCTCTCGTCGCAGGCAAACGTCGCCGGCTACAAGTCGGTCATCCTCGCCGCATCGCTGTCGACCCGGTTCTTTCCGATGTTGACCACCGCCGCCGGCACCGTGAAGCCGGCCAGTGTGCTCGTGCTCGGCGTGGGCGTGGCGGGGTTGCAGGCTCTGGCCACCGCGAAGCGGCTCGGCGGCCGGGCAACCGGCTACGACGTGCGGCCGGAGGTCGCCGACCAGGTGCGATCGGTGGGAGCCCAGTGGCTCGAGGTGGGCATCGATGCGGCCGGCGACGGCGGCTATGCCCGCGAACTCACCGACCAGGAACGTGCCGCGCAGCAGGCCGCGCTCGAGACGGCGATCTCCACGTTCGATGTCGTCATCACGACCGCTCTCGTGCCGGGGCGCCCGGCGCCGCGGCTGGTGACCGCTGCGGCCGTGCACGGTATGAAGCCGGGCAGTGTCGTCATCGACATGGCGGGTGAGACCGGCGGCAACTGCGAGCTCACCGTGCCCGGTGAGACCGTGGTCATCGGTGGCGTCACCATTGCGTCCCCACTGAACCTGCCCTCGACGATGCCCGAGCATGCGAGCGAGCTCTACTCGAAGAACCTCACCGCCCTGCTGGACCTGCTGGTGCGGGACGGCCGACTCAACCCCGACTATTCCGACGACGTGGTTGCCCTCTCCTGCGTTACGCGCGACTCCGTCTCGAACAGGATCTGACCCATGGACTACACCGGCTTTCTGGCGAACATCGCCATCCTCGTGCTTTCGGGTTTCATCGGCTTCGCTGTGATCTCCAAGGTGCCCAACACCCTGCACACCCCGCTCATGTCGGGCACCAACGCCATCCACGGAATCGTCGTGCTCGGCGCCCTCGTGGTGCTCGGCACGGCTGAGAACCCGGGCCTGCCGCTGCAGATCATCTCGTTCGTGGCGATCGTTTTCGGAACCGTGAACGTCATCGGCGGGTTCGTCGTGACCGACCGCATGCTTGCGATGTTCAAGACCCGCCCGACCGCGTCGACCGACGGGAAAAACTGACCATGGATATTCTCGTCTACGCCCTCTACATCGTGGCCTTCGCGATGTTCATCCTCGGATTGTCCGGCCTCACCGCCCCTCGGTCGGCCGTGCGCGGCAATAAGATCGCTGCGGCCGGCATGGCCGTCGCCTTTGTGGCGACCCTGATCCACATCCGCGAGACTGGCAGTTGGCTGATAATCATTATCGCCCTCATCGTCGGCGTGGTCATCGGCATCCCGCCCGCCCGCAGGGTGAAGATGACGGCGGTGCCGCAGCTGGTCGCCCTGTTCAACGGGGTCGGCGGCGGAACCGTCGCCCTCATCGCCTGGGGCGAATTCATTGACAGTGACGGCTTCACCGGCCTGCACGCCGCCTCCGGCCCGGTGCTGCCGCTCGTGATCGCGTCGCTGTTCGCGGCGATCATCGGTTCGTTGTCGTTCTGGGGCTCGATCGTGGCGTTCCTGAAACTGCAGCAGATTCTGCCCGGGCATCCGTTGTCGGTCGGCCGGTTGCAACAGCCGCTGAACGCGATCCTGTTCCTCGGCTCGGTCGTTGCGGCCGTCATCGTCGGCATTGGCTCGGTCGGTACCGGCGCTGACCCGGTCTGGTTCGGCGCGATCCTCGTTGTGGCGGGCGTCCTCGGGGTCACGACCGTGCTTCCAATCGGCGGCGCCGACATGCCCGTCGTTATCTCGCTGCTCAACGCGCTCACCGGTCTGTCCGCGGCGGCGGCCGGGCTCGCGCTGAACAACATCGCGATGATCGTCGCCGGCATGATCGTCGGGGCGTCGGGAACCATCCTCACCAACCTCATGGCCAAGGCGATGAACCGGTCGATCCTCTCGATCGTCGCCGGCGGATTCGGCGGAGCCAAGGGCGCTGCGGCAGCGAGCAGCGGCGACCAGATCGCAAAATCCACTTCCGCAGCGGATGCCGCCATCAAGCTCGCCTACGCCAACCAGGTCATCATCGTGCCCGGCTACGGGCTCGCCGTCGCCCAGGCCCAGCACGCCGTGAAGGACATGGCCAAGGTGCTCGAAGCGCGCGGCATCGAGGTGAAGTTTGCGATCCACCCGGTGGCCGGGCGCATGCCCGGGCACATGAACGTGCTCCTCGCCGAAGCCGACGTCTCCTACGACGCGATGAAGGAGATGGACGACATCAACGGCGAGTTCTCGCGCACCGACGTCACCATCGTCATCGGCGCCAACGACGTCACCAACCCCGCCGCACGCAGCGACCCGAACTCGCCCATCTTCGGCATGCCCGTGCTCAACGTGACCGAGTCCCGGTCGGTCATCGTGCTCAAACGCTCGATGAGTTCAGGGTTCGCCGGCATCGAGAATCCCCTGTTCTTCGGTGAGAACACCACCATGCTCTTCGGCGATGCCAAGAAATCGGTCGCTCAGGTGACCGAGGAACTCAAGGCGCTGTAGCAGGCCCCGACTGCACGCTCACCTTCGCCCAAACCTCAACCTAAGCGCTATCGAGCGAAGACCGCGAGGCCAGCGTTCACCCGGCATTAATAATGAATGACTGCATAATCCTTCTCGAAGTATAATTAATCTTAAAATTAATTATAAATTTGCGTCGAAAGGTGCTGCGGTGACAATATTTGGGCTTTCTCCCGTGCAGGTGGCTGTTCAGGGCGCGCTTGAGGCGCTCAACAATGGGTATCCGGTGGTTGAGCGTCAGATTCTCGATCTGAAGGAGGAGTCGGGGCGGCGCACATCTGTCGGTCAGATCCTGCCGGCAGAGCCAAAAAACGAGGGTGCCGTCGACAAGCTTGCTCCAGAAGTGGCCTGCATGGCCAATACTCCCGGCGGTGGAGCTCTGCTTCTCGGCGTTGCGGATAACAGTGAGCTAATTGGCACACAGCTCGACCCGGAATGGCTTCGAGCGCGACTCTACGACAAACTCGAGCGTCGTGTCACGGTTGACGTGCGACCGGTCGAGATTCGTGGCACGCGCATACTCGTGATCATTATTCCCGAGGCCATCGAGCCGGTCCGCTACAACAGCAGGCTCAATTGGCGGGTCAGTGACCGATGCGTTGAGATTGACGCGTCGAGTTGGCATGACCGTCGGCACCGATACCTGCAGGTGGACTGGTCTTCGCAAGGGAGCACCTACTCGGTTGACGCTGTGCGTGCGGGCGCTGTCGAAGTGGCTCGCGATTTTCTTCGCGATTCTGCAGACTCGTCTGCGCGAGAACTTGTCGACTTGCCCACCACTGACCTGTTGCGACGACTCAATGCGGTGGACGGTTCGGGAGTGCTCACGAACGCTGCTGCGCTCACGTTCGTTGGGCGGGGGGAACCAGGCCTGGACTACCTGCGCCGGGAATACGCTGGTGGCGACAGCATCGCCCGAGTGCGACGAGAGAACCGGTCGTTGTTGGAGGAGTTGCAGGAAGTCTTCACGACTTCTCGGGCATACAACCCGACCACGCACCTCGATGAGGGGCTGGCCCACGGTCAGGTACGCCAGATCCCGGAACGTGCGCTTCGCGAAGCGATCGTGAACGGCGTTGCCCATCGGGAGTGGACGATAAGCGCTCCGACCGTTGTCGAACATATCGGCGGGCTCCTTCGAGTCACCAGCCCCGGCGGATTCGTGTCGGGGGTGAGCCCAGAGAACATCATCAACCATCCATCGGCATCCCGGAATACGGCGCTTGTTGACCTCCTGGCTTCTCTAAGAGTCGCAGAGCGGGAAGGGATCGGCATCGATCGCATGTTCGGTGACATGCTGCGGCTCGGCTACGGCGCTCCGGACATCTCGCAAATTGACGGACCGAGCGTCGTGACTCTACTAATTGGCAACCATCCGAACGCGGCCTGGATCGAGTGGTTGAACCGGCTCAGCGACCCACGGGTCGGGTCCGATCTTCGATTCCTGATGACACTACATTTCGCGGTCACCCACGGCTGGCTCGATGCCCGCGTATTGGCGCCGTATCTCCAAGTCACGGAACCTGAGGCGAGCGACGCGATCGCCACCGTCGCCGACCTGACCACTGACGGGCATCCCGTCCTGATCGATGTGAGAGGAACGCCTCCCGGAACGCCGCACGCCAAGGCACTCAGCGAGCACGCACGAACTGCGCTGACTGCTCTAGAAGTAAATAGGAGTATCCGACGCTCATGGCCCACACGAGAGGATGTCGCCCAGTCCTACGCCGCAGCACGTGGCCGTATCAGTACGACCGAATTAGGAGACCTCGTCGGAGCCCACGCCACGAACGTCGGCTCGGTATTGTCGGCCCTTGAGGACCAGGGCGTGCTCAAGCCTTCACGAGAGCAGCGCCGTGGAGCCGGCTTCCACTATCTATACGTTCAGAGCTAGACCCCCGTTGATCACGCGCACGGCCTCGGCCCATCAGACCACCCGCCGCACTGTGGCAAACTGCTCGCCGTGACCACACAACCCGAGCGCCGCATGCTCCTCGACACCGCAGCCCTGTACTTTCGGGCGTTCTACGGCGTGCCTGACACCGTTCGCGGCCCGGACGGCCAGCCGGTGAACGCCGTGCGCGGGCTGCTCGACATGATCGCCCGGCTCGCAACGGAGTTTGAGCCGACCGAGATCGTGGCCTGCTGGGATAATGACTGGCGCCCGCAGTGGCGGGTCGACCTCATCCCCACCTACAAGACTCACCGGGTCGCCGCCGCGCCGACACCGACGACAGCGGATGCCGACCCCGCCCTCGAAGTCGTGCCCGACCTGCTCAGCCCCCAGGTTCCGATCATCCGCGAGGTGCTGGGCGCGCTCGGCATCCCCATCGTCGGAGCCGCGCGGCACGAGGCCGACGACGTGATCGGCACCCTGGCCTCGCACGCCGCCACCCCCGTCGACATCGTCACCGGTGACCGCGACCTGTTCCAGCTCGTCGACGACTCGCGACACGTGCGAGTGATCTACACCGGCCGCGCGGCATGTCCCGGCTGGAGATGCTCACGGATGCCTCCCTCACGATCAGGACCGGCGTCACCCCTGGGCAATATGCCGACTTCGCCGCGCTGCGCGGCGACGCCTCGGACGCTCAACCGAGTCCCCGTTGCACGGCCACCTGTCACCGGCCCCGGATAGGCTGGGGCCATGACTGAGCTGGCGACTGCATCCGGAATCAACCAGAACGAACTCGACCCGGAGGTGCGCCCGCAGGACGACCTCTTTCGGCACGTGAACGGCAAGTGGATCGCCCGCAGCGAGATCCCCGCCGACAAGGCCCGCTGGGGCTCGTTCATGATGCTCGCCGAAGACGCCGAGAAGGCCGTGCGCGAGATCATCATCGAAGCACAGACCGCCCCGACCGGCAGCCTCGAGCGCAAGTTCGGCGACCTCTACACGAGCTTCCTCGACGAAGAACGCATCGAAGCGCTCGGCGCCACCCCGCTGCAGAAAGACCTCGCAGCGGTCGACGCGGTCACCACCATCTCGGAGTTGCTCGCGGCCCTCGGCCGCCTCGAGCGCGGCGGCGTCGCCGGAGCCTTCCACCTCTACGTCGACAACGACCCGGGCAACCCCGAACGCTACCTCGTCTTCATCGCGCAGGGCGGCATCGGCCTGCCCGACGAGAGCTACTATCGCGAAGAAAAGTTCGCCGAGATTCGCACCAAGTACCAGGTTTTTCTCGAGCGGATGTTCACCCTCACCGGTTTCGCCGACGCCGCCCCCCGCGCAGCGCGCGTCTTCGCCCTCGAAACCGAACTCGCCTCGCACCACTGGGACAAAGTGGCCACCCGCGACAGCGAGAAGACCTACAACCTGCGCACCTGGGGCCAGGTCTCCGCGCTCGCCGCCGGCGCCGACGTGGATCTCTGGCTGGAGGGCCTCGACGCCCCGGCCGGCGCCCTCGACGAGGTCGTCGTGCGCGAACCCAGCTACATCGCCGGGCTCGCTGCGACCCTCACCGATGACCGCCTGGAATCGTGGCAGGACTGGCTGCGGTGGCAGGTCATCCGCTCGAGTGCTGCGTACCTGTCCGGCGAATTCGTCGAGGCTAACTTCGACTTCTATGGTCGCACCCTGAGCGGCATCCCGCAGCTGCGCGACCGCTGGAAGCGCGGCGTCTCGCTCGTGGAGGGCGCCCTCGGCGAGGCCGTCGGCCGCATCTACGTGGAGCGTCACTTCAAGCCGAGCGCCAAGGCGAGCATGGACGTGCTCGTGGCCAACCTGGTCGCCGCCTACGAGAACAGCATCAGCACCCTCGACTGGATGACCGAGGAAACCCGCACGAGGGCCCTCGAGAAGCTCAGCAAGTTCACGCCGAAGATCGGCTATCCGGTGAAGTGGCGCGACTATTCGAGCCTTCAGATCACCGCCGACGACCTGATCAGCAACGTCAAGGCCGCCGGTGAGTTCGAGTTTCAGCGCGAGCTCGGCAAGATCGGCAAGCCGCTCGACCGCGACGAATGGTTCATGACCCCGCAGACCATCAATGCGTATTACAACCCCGGGTTCAATGAGATCGTCTTTCCGGCCGCCATTTTGCAGTTTCCGTTCTTCGACGACGACCGCGACTCGGCCGCCAACTATGGCGCGATCGGCGCGGTCATCGGCCACGAGATCGGCCACGGCTTCGACGACCAGGGCTCCAAGTACGACGGCGACGGCCGCCTCATCGATTGGTGGACCGCCGACGACAAGGCCGCGTTCGAAACGCGCACGACCGCGCTGATCGCCCAGTTCGACGGGCTCGAACCGAAAACCATCCCCGGCCACACCGTGAACGGTGCGCTCACGATCGGCGAGAACATCGGCGACCTCGGCGGTCTTTCTATTGCCTGGAAGGCCTACCTGCTCTCGCTGAACGGCCAGGTGAGCCCGGTCATCGACGGGCTCACCGGTGCCGAACGATTCTTCCTCTCCTGGGCCCAGGCCTGGCAGATGAAGCTGCGCGACGCTGAGGCCATCCGCTTGCTGGCCATCGACCCGCACTCGCCGAACGAGTTTCGCTGCAACCAGATCGTCAGCAACATTCCGGCGTTCTACGAGGCCTTCGACGTCACCGAAGCGGATACCCTCTACCTCGCTCCCGAGAAGCGCGTCACCATCTGGTAACACGCCTGGGTTAGTGTGGGCCTTGCTGGAACGAGCAGGGGCGCGTGGCCGCGCCGTGGAAGGAAGGGGCCGACAATGGACTTTCCGACTCGCGGTAACGCGGCTGGCAGCGCTGCGGCAGATGCTGGCGGCCGCCGCGCCGACCTCGGCGCCAGCCCAGCGGATGCCACCAGCCCCGGTCGTTCCCGCCACGCCGCGGCTCCCGAGGGTAAACATCGCACCCGTGACGCTCCGCAGAATTTCGCGCGCGGCTTTGCTTCGCTCGGCGAACTCGCCCTGGGCGGGGTGCAGGTTTCGGCCAGGGCGACCGACCTCTCGACCGGGCGGGTGCTGTTCTCGGTCGACGACCACGTCTCGATGCCCACGGCGAGCGTGGGCAAGGTGCTGCTGCTGATCGAGGTGGCTGCTCGGCTGAAAGATGCCGAGTTCGGCCTGGCCACGATGCTTGAACGCTCGGGTATCGATGCGGTCGGCGATTCCGGAATCTGGCAGCACCTGCAGGTGTCCCGGCTGAGCGTGGCCGACCTTGCCGCACTCGTGGGCGCCACGAGCGACAACCTGGCGACCAACGTGCTCATTCGCGCCGTCGGACTGCACGCGGTGCGGGCGCGCACCGAGAGCCTCGGGCTCAGCCGCACTGCCCTGCTCGACCTCGTGCGCACCAAACGCGGTCCGGATGACGCGCCGCAATTGTCGGTGGGCAGCGCCAAAGAGCTCACCTGGCTGTTCACCGCCCTGGCCAGGGGCGAGATCGTCGACGCCGAGACGAGTGGCCGAGTGATCGGCTGGCTCTCGCTCAACTCCGACCTGTCGCTCGTAGCGAGTGCCTTCGGGCTCGATCCGCTCGCGCATCGGGAGAAGGATCACGGGCTGCTCATGGTCAACAAGACCGGAACGGATGTCGGTGTTCGCGCCGAGGTGGGCATCCTGCGCGGTCCGCGTGCCGGCGTGACCTACGCGGTGGCCATGCTGTTCGACGATACCCGGCTGATGACCCGGCTCGCCGCGCTCGACGGAATGCGCGCGGTTGGGGCCGACCTGCTGGAGTACGTGCACTGAGCCGGACGGGGCTCGGGCCCCGTCCCCGTCCCAGTTTAGAAACTGGGCCCGGGGTCACAGAGGAGGCCCGAAGACTGGTCAGCCACCGAATCTCTTGCGTGCGGGACCAGACCATCGACGATGTGTGCCATCGTGGAGGTGTCGGGCATAGCGGCCCGCCAACTACGCGAAGGAGCTATGCCATGGCGGTCATCGGATGGATTGGGCTGGGCCACATGGGCGGCCCCATGACGGCGAACCTGGTGAAGGCCGGGCACAGCGTGCGCGGTTTCGACCTGAGCACCCCGGCTCTCGATGCTGCGGTGGAAGCCGGCGTCACCCGCGCGACAAGCATCAAGGACGCCGTCGCCGGCGCGGACGTGGTCTTCACCATGCTGCCCAAGGGCGACCACGCCCGTGCGGTGTACTTCGGCGACGAGGGCGTGCTGGCTCACGCCGCAACGACGACCCTGCTGGTGGACTCCTCGACGATCGACATCGAGTCGGCCCAGGCGCTGCACGATGCGGCCGCAGCAGCCGGTTTTCGCTTCGTCGACGCTCCGGTCTCGGGCGGAATCACCGGCGCCGAAGCCGGAACGCTCACCTTCATGATCGGCGGAGACACGGATGCCGTCACCGACGCGACCGCGTTCATCGAGCCGATGGCCGCGAATATCATTCCCACCGGCGGCGCCACGACCGGCCAGGCCGCGAAGATCTGCAACAATCTCATGTTGTTCATCAATCTCGCCGCCACCTCCGAAGGAGCGGTTTTGGCCGATCGGCTGGGACTGGACCCGCAGGTGTTCTGGAATATCGCATCCGTTTCGTCGGGCGACAGCTGGGCGTTGCGCACCTGGTACCCCGTCGAGGGGGTCGTGCCGTCGGCGGCCGTGAACCGTGATTTCGCGCCGACCTTCACGGCCGAGCTCGCCAACAAAGACATCGGCCTCGCGGTGGCCGCCGCCGCGGCAACCGACACGCCGCTCGAAATCGGGCAGCACGTGCAGCAGCTGTTCCAGCGCCTGATCGACCAGGGACAGGGCGGCAAGGACTGCTCCATGATCGTGAAACTGGTCGACGGCTCCCTGGCGTGAGGCCTGCGCCGAGCCGTGAGTCCTGACCGTCACAGCTCATCGCTCGGCTCCGGGGGAATTTTCGGCCGCCACGGGTTCGCGCGCTCGCCGCGTGCCGCCAGGGTCGCGGTCTCCAGAATGCGTTTCTGGCGCGTCGGCGCGGTCTTGGCCTGCATGATCCACTCCAGAATGGCCCGCCGGGGAGAGCGCGGGAAGGCGTCCCACTGCTCGCGGGATCCGGCCTGGGCTTCGAACTCCGCAGCCAGGTCTGGCGGCACGATCAGCTTCTCCACGTCGTCGAGCAGTGTCCATGAGCCGTCGCTTTCGGCGCGCGCGATGACCTGCTCACCGGCGGTGTGCATGAGCCCGGCCGCGCGCATCCGCTTGACGCGGGCCTTGTTGGGGCCGCTCCAGGCGCTGCCGGGCTTGCGGCGGGCAAAGTAGAGCATGGTGCGGTCGTTGTCGATTTTTCCGCCCTTGCTGTCGATCCAGCCGAAGGCCAGCGCCTCACACACCTGATCCTCATAGCTCGGACTGGACTTGCCCGAGGCCTTCTTCCACGACACCAGCCAAACGGATGCCTCCCGCTCATGATTCGCCAGCAGCCAGGCCCGCCAGTCGGCGCGGGTGTGCGGGTGAAAACGCGGTGTCTCGTCACTCATGCCGCCGAGGATACCCTTCCGGTTCGCCGGATGTGGGTGCCTCAGACGATCGCGAGTTCCGGCCCCGCGGCACTGAGCTTGCGGGCCTGGCGCGGGTCGATCCCGTCGTCGGTGATGATGAGATCGAACTCGTTGGCGTCGGCGACGTGGCAGAAGGAGTTCTGGCCGATCTTGTTCGAGGTCAGCGCGAGCACCCGTCGCCGCCCGGACAGCATCATGGCGCGCTTCACCTCGGCCTCATCGGGAATGGTCGTGGTGAGCCCGGCCTCCGCGGTCAGACCGTTTCCGCCGACGAATGTGACGTCCACGTTGAGTTGGCTGATGCGTGCCCGAGTCCACTCGTCGACCGCGCCCTGCGACACGCTGCGCACCCGGCCGGGCAACGCGAGCACCGTGAGCAGGGGCTTACGGGAGAGCAGCCGAACCGCCGGCAGATTGTTGGTCACGACGATCAGTCGACGATCCTCCGGAAAAACGGATGCGATCACCAGCGTGAGTGCGCCGGAATCCAGCAGCACGACGCCATCCTCGGGCAGCTCCTCGAGCACCCGCTGAGCGATGCGATGCTTCTGCGGCGCGTTCTCCAGCCGTCGCTGGGCCAGCGCAATCTCGAACGGCGTGCTCTGCACCAGGCGGGCACCGCCGTGCTGGCGCCGGATGATGCCCTGACGTTCGAGCACCACGAGGTCGCGGCGGATGGTCTCAGCGGTGACCTCGAGCGCAACGCTCGCCGCGGCCACGGAGATCTCGCCGGTGCCGCCCTGAGCGAGCGCAATGATGGCGGCCTGTCGTTCCGCTGGGTACATGCCTGCCTCCTCGCAGCCGTCGGCACGTGGCCGTAGTAGCCCCAGACTAGCAATCCGGCGGGTGAACGCCGGCCGGCGGCATCCGTTTTTGTGGTTTCATGGCACGAATAATGCATATTCGGGCAACAAGGCGTTACAAAAACATCACAAAACCACAAATTGAGTTGCTTTTTCCACTCATTCGGGTCACAGTAGCTACATACCAGTCCACAAGGACGTGTCGACGATGAAGAGGTTTGAGATGAAGAAGTCTTATTCCATGAAGAAAAGGCTTGCCCTCAGCGCAATCGCCTTCTCTTCGGTGGGTGTTCTTTTGGCCGGATGCAGCGGAGCCGGAGGCGGCGCCCAGCAGGCCGACGGCCCGGTGACCCTGACCCTCGCTACCGTGAACAACCCGCAGATGAAGGACATGGAGGAGCTCAAGGGCGCCTTCGAAGATTCCCACCCCGACATCACGGTGAACTTCGTCGCGATGGAAGAAAACGACCTGCGTGACGCCGTCACCAAGGACGTCGCCACCCAAGGCGGCCAGTACGACATCGTCACCGTCGGCAGCTACGAGGTGCCGATCTGGGGCCAGAACGACTGGCTCGTCGACCTCGGCCCGCTCGCCGAAGCTGATACCGCGTACAACGTCGACGACCTGCTGCCGCCCGTGCGCGAGGCCCTGACCGTTGACGACAGCCTCTACGCCGTTCCGTTCTACGGCGAGTCGTCCTTTCTCATGTACAACAAGGACATGTTCGCTGCGGCCGGCCTCGAAATGCCGACCAACCCCACCTGGGACGAGGTCGCCGGCTTCGCCCGCACCCTCAAGACCGATGACGTCGCCGGCATCTGCCTGCGCGGCAAGCCCGGCTGGGGCGAGTTGTTCGCCCCGCTGACCACCGTCGTGCAGACCTTCGGTGGCACCTGGTTCGACGAGGACTGGAACGCCCAGGTCAACTCGCCGGAGTTCACCGAAGCCGTGCAGTTCTACACCGACCTCGTGAAGGATGCCGGCGAAGCCGACCCCGTCTCGACCGGCTTCACCGAATGCCTCAACCTGTTCTCGCAGGGCAACGCGGCCATGTGGTACGACGCCACGAGCGCCGCCGGCCCCATCGAGGCTGACGGTTCCGCCGTCGCCGGCAAGATCGGCTACGTGCACGCCCCCGTCAAGGAGACCGAGGAATCCGGCTGGCTCTGGGCCTGGAACCTCGCCATTCCGAACACCAGCACCAACCAGGATGCCGCATGGGAGTTCGTGAGCTGGGCCACCAGCACCGAGTACATCGACCTCGTCGGCACCACCCTCGGCTGGGAGCGCGTCCCCCCGGGATCCCGCACCTCAACCTACGAGAACGCGGACTACCTCGCCGCGGCTTCCGCCTTCGCGCCGATCACCAAGGACATCATGCTCGGGGTCAACCCGACGCAGCCCGGTGTGAACCCGCAGCCATGGGTCGGCATCCAGTACGTGACGGTTCCGGAATTCCAGGACCTCGGCAACCAGGTCTCGCAGGACATCGCCGACGTGTTCGCCGGTCGCGACACCGTCGGCAACGTTCTCGACAAGGGCCAGGAGCTTGCCCAGCAAGCCGGAGACGCCCAGAAATAACGCACCACCCCGGCGGGCGGCGTCAATCAGGCGCCGCCCGCACCCTCGTCAGTTCAACGCCGAGAACGAGAAAGAAGTCAGAGATGACCGCGCCAGATTTGATCGTGGCTGAGCCCGCGCACGACCCGGCCCCCGCCGCGTCACGCGCGCTCCGCCGCCCCCCGAAGCCGGAGTTGAGCGGTGGCCAGATAAAGGCACTCCGCCTGGCTCGCACCCTGGTCTGGCCGGCCATCGTCGTCGCCGTTCTCGTGACGCAGATTCCCTTCCTCGTCACCATCTACTACTCGTTCCAGAACTGGAACCTGATGCGGCCGGGATCCCGCGGGTTCGCCGGGTTCGACAACTACGTGACGGTCTTCACCGGCGGCGCGTTCATGCAGTCGCTGTCCGCAACCGTGTTCATCACCGGTTCGTCGATCGTGCTCTCCGTGCTTTTCGGCCTGGGCCTCGCCCTGCTGCTCAACCGCAAATTCTTCGGCCAGGGCCTGGCCCGCACCCTCGTCATCACGCCGTTCCTCATGATGCCGGCCGCGGCAGCCCTCATCTTCAAATGGTCCATGCTCGATGCCAACGTCGGCATGGTCAACTGGGGCCTCTCGGCCCTCGGCGTCGACCCCGTGCAGTGGAACACCGACTTTCCCGCGCTCACCGTGATCATGGTGCTCACCTGGCAGTACACGCCGTTCATGATGCTGATCCTGCTCGCCGGGCTGCAGAGCCAGAGCAAAGAGACGCTGGAAGCGGCATCCGTTGACGGCGCCGGCCCCATTCGCAGCTTCCTGCACATGACGCTGCCGCACCTGCGCCAGTACATTGAGCTGGCCGTGCTGCTCGGCGGCATCATGCTGCTGCAGGTTTTCGACCCGATCGCCATCATGACCCGCGGCACCGGCGGCACCAAGACCCTGTCGTACCTGCTCTACGAACGTGCCTTCGTGGGTCTCGAAATCGGTGAGGCGGCCGCCTACGGCGTCATCACCGTTCTGCTGACCATCATCGTGGCGAGCGTCGCCCTGCGCCTGCTCTTCAAGATCTTTTCCAGCGAAGGAGCCAAGTCGTGAGTACCGTTACCGCCGCCCCGGTCAGCACCGCGCCCCGACCGAGCACCCCGACCCCACCGCGCCGCCGTTCCAAGCGGATGCGCCACCGCGCCACCAGCACGGCCCTCACCATCTTCACGTGGATCGTCACTCTCGGATTCTTCTTTCCGGTGGCCTGGATGGTCTTCACCGCCTTCAAGACCGAGGCCGCAGCGGCGACCAGAACGCCGACCATCTTCACGGCGCTCTCCCTCGACCGCTTCGCCGAGGTTCTCGACCGCGGGTTCGGCGTGTACCTGCTCAATTCGCTCACCGCGAGCGTGATGAGCACCGTCATCGTGCTCCTGCTCGCCATTCCGGCGGCGTACGGCCTGTCCATTCGCCCGATCATCAAGTCGACCGATGCCCTGTTCTTCTTCATCTCCACCCGGTTCATGCCGATCGCCGCCGCGATCATCCCGATCTACCTGCTGCTGCAGGGCCTCGGAATGCTCGACAACATCACGGCACTGAGCGTGCTCTATGTGGGGATGAACCTGCCGCTCGCGGTCTGGATGATGCGCTCATTCTTCAGCGAGGTGCCGCTCGAGATCGTCGAAGCCGCCCAGATTGACGGCGCGAACTTCTTCACCGAACTCGTTCGCGTGGTGCTGCCCATCGTCGCCCCCGGCATCGCCGCGGCCGCACTGATCTGTTTCATCTTCGCCTGGAACGAATACTTCCTGGCCAGCCTGCTCACCTCCACCATGGCGCGCACCACTCCGCCGTTCCTCGGCAGCTTCGTCGACGGGCGCGGGCAGTTTCTCGCGGTACTCTCGGCAGCATCGACCCTTGCGGTTCTGCCCGTCGTCCTGGCGGGCTGGCTGGCGCAGAAGCGCCTCGTCACCGGCCTGGCCATGGGCGCGATCAAGTAGTCGTGGACCACACCAGGGGAGCCCAGATGATACCGGATCCAACGAGTCGCAGCGCCGACGACCGTCGCGCCAGCATTCTGGCCGCGCTGGCCGGCGCCGGCCGGGTCGAAGTCAACGAGCTCGCCGAGTCGCTCGCCGTCGCAGAGGAGACCATCCGTCGCGACCTGCGCACCCTCGAAGACGACGGACTGCTGCGGCGGGCACACGGCGGAGCGATCAGCGTCGCCGACCCGGTCGCCGACCTCGACCGGCTGACCGTTCCCGAACCGGTCGCTCACCCCGTCGCGACGCTGGCGGCGACCCTGCTGCCCGAGCGCGGCATCCTCTTTCTCGATGCCGGTCCGATCGCCGAGGCCCTCGCGGTCTGCGTGCCGAACTCTCCCGCCCTGCAGGTGGTCACGACGTCGATTCCGGTCGCGCTCGTGGCGAGCCGCAACGCCGAGCTCTCGGTGTACAACCTCGGTGGCACCGTCGACCCGGCTGACGACTCGCAATCCGGCCAGTGGACTCGCGAATCACTCGAACGCATTCGCGTCGACCTGGCGTTCATCAGCGTCACCGGGCTCACCCAGGACGGCGAGCTGCTGGCCGCCAGCCCGAAAGCCGCCCGCATCAAGCGCGCCGCAATGGATGCCGCGAGCACCGTCGTGCTCATCGCCGACCACGACCAGCTGGAGGCCAACGGCCTGGTGAAATTCGCCCAGCTCGGCGAGGTCGACCACCTCGTCGTCGACGGCGGCGTGGGCGACGCGGTCCTCGCGCTGGCCGCCGAAGCCGGTGTGCCCGTGCTGCGCTCGAGCCCCGTCAAAACGGGAATCACACCGTGACGGCGGCTGGCCGGGCAGCGGAGATCGGCAGTTATCCGGTCGACGGCCTGCTTTTCGACTGTGACGGCGTGCTCGTCGACTCCGACGAAGCCGCGGCCGCGGCCTGGAACGAGTGGGCCGTCGAGTTCGCGCCCGGCTTCGACTTCGATCGCGACATCGTGCACGGCCGGCCGGCCAGGGAGACCATCGCCGAACTCGTGCCGGCCGCCGACGTGCACCGCGCCGACCACGCTCTCATGCTCAAAGAGGTCGAAACGGCGCCCCTCGTGCGCGCCCTGGCCGGGGCCCGCGAGCTGCTGGTGGCTCTGCCTACCGGCCGCTTCACCATCGTGACGAGTGCCGTGGCGGTCGTGGCCCGTGCCAGGCTGCTGGCTGCCGGGCTTCCGTGCCCGGCCGGCCTCGTCACCTTCGACGATGTGGCGCGCGGCAAGCCGGCGCCCGACCCGTACCGCCTGGGCGCCGAACGGCTGGGCGTCGATCCGCGCCGAGCCGTGGTGTTCGAAGACGCCGACGCCGGTGTGGCATCCGCCAAGGCCGCCCATATCGGGCTCACCGTCGGTATCGGGGTGCGCGGACTCGACACCGAGGCGACCCTCGTGTTGGCCGACCTTGTCGGCATCCGCTTTGACGGCACCCTGCTGCACCTGGGCGACTCGGTGCAGCTGCGCGCCGACCCGTCCCGCACGCCGACCCCCGAATGACTGATCACCGACTGAATGAGGAACGCATGACCGACACCACGACTCCCGCACTGGTCAAGCTCAGCAACGCAACACTGTCGTCTCTGCCTGCGACCGTTCAGGTTCCCAACTACGACCGCACCGGTCTCACGGCCGGTATCGTGCACTTCGGCGTTGGCGGTTTTCACCGCGCACACCAGGCCCTCATGATCGACGATCTGCTCGAGCAGGGCCTCGCCCGTGACTATGCCATCTGCGGCGTCGGCGTCATGCCCTCCGACGCGCGCATGCGTGACGCCCTGCTCGAGCAGGACGGGCTGTACACGCTCGTCGTGAAGCACCCTGACGGCACGCTCGACGCCCGCGTAATCGGGTCGATCATCGACTACCTGTTCGCTCCCGACGATGTGGAGGCCGTCATCGAGCGCCTCGCAAGCCCCGAGGTGCGCATCGTCTCCCTCACCGTCACCGAGGGCGGCTACAACATCCACCCGGTCAGTGGCCGGTTCGACCTCGGCAATCCCCAGGTCGCCGCCGACCTGCAAGCGGATGCCGCCCCCGCGACGGTCTTCGGCATTGTCGTCGAGGCCCTCCGACGCCGACGTGAGCGCTCCATAGTGCCGTTCACCGTCATGTCCTGCGACAACCTGCAGGACAACGGTCGCGTCGCCCGACGCTCCTTCGTGGCCTTTGCCACGGCCAAGGACGGCGACCTCGGTGCCTGGATCGATGCCGAGGTGAGCTTTCCGAACTCGATGGTCGACCGCATCACTCCGGTCACGACCGACGACGACCGCGCCCAGATTGCGACCACCTTCGGGCTCGCCGACAGCTGGCCCGTCGTCTGCGAGCCGTTCCTGCAATGGGTGCTCGAGGACGCCTTCACCGACGGTCGACCGCCGTACGAGAAGTCGGCCGCCCAGCTCGTGAGCGACGTCGAACCGTACGAGCTCATGAAGCTGCGCCTGCTCAACGCGAGCCACCAGGGGCTCGCTTACTTCGCGCACCTGTGCGGCTACCGCCTCGTGCACGACGCCGCGGCCGACCCGCTCATCGCCGGGTTCCTGCGCGCCTACATGGACCGCGAGGGGTCGCCCACGCTCAAGCCGGTACCCGGCATCGACCTCGAGGACTACAAGACGCAGCTCATCGAACGCTTCAGCAACCCGGGCGTGCGCGATACCGTCGCCCGCCTGGCCGCCGAATCCAGTGACCGCATTCCCAAGTGGCTGCTGCCGGTGATCCGCGAGCAGTCGGCTCGTGGCGGCGAACTCGCCCTCTCGTCCGCGATCGTGGCGAGCTGGGCGCGCTACGCCGAGGGGACCGACGAGCAGGGCGACCCGATCGACGTCGTCGACCGCATCAAAGACACGGTCATGCAGAACGCCGCCGGCTACGCGGGGGACCCGCACTCCTTCCTGCGCGACCGCGACCTGTTCGGCGACCTGATCGACGACGCCGCGTTCGTGGCGGCCTACGATCACGCGCTGGGCCTGCTGCACACGGTCGGCGCCCGCGCCACCCTCGAGAAGCTCCTGAAGCAGCTCGATTAGGCTTAGCCAGACAAACTGAGGTTTCAAAGGAGATGCCGTTGGCACTTAATCGTCGTGTGGTCGTCGGGGTCGATTCCTCGACCCAGAGTTGCAAAGTCGTGAGCGTCGACGCCGACACGGGTGAGCTGTTGCACCTGCAGAGCGCACCCCACCCCGACGGTACGAGCGTCGATCCCCAGCGCTGGTGGGAGGCCTTCGAGCAGGCCGGAGGAAGCGCATCCGCTGCGGGCGACGGCAGAGTGCTGGCCCTCGGCGTGAGCGCGCAGCAGCACGGCATGGTCGCCCTCGACGCGCACGGCACACCCGTTCACGACGCCCTGCTCTGGAACGATGTGCGCAGCGCCCCGCAGGCGAAAGCGCTGACCGAACGGTACGGCGCGTCGATGTGGGCCGAGGAGGTCGGCGTCGTGCCGGTCGCGTCCTTCACCATCACGAAACTGGCCTGGCTGCACGAGAACCGTCCAGAACTCGCCGCCCGGGTCGAGCAGGTGCTGCTGCCACA
This sequence comes from Cryobacterium luteum, assembly GCF_900110125.1. Classification (GTDB taxonomy): domain Bacteria; phylum Actinomycetota; class Actinomycetes; order Actinomycetales; family Microbacteriaceae; genus Cryobacterium; species Cryobacterium luteum. Next base: position 413,474 of record NZ_FOCN01000001.1, on the reverse strand, counting down.
CGACTGGCTCACCTGGAACATCCTCGGCCGGCCCCCGGAGGCCACCACCGACCGCAGCGACGCCTCGGGAACCGGATACTTCTCGGTGCACAACAATGAGTACCGCCTGGACCTGCTCGAGGCCGCCCTCGGCCACGCGGCCCGGGTGCCGCGGGTCCTCGGCCCGTCGGACCGGGCCGGGGTGACCAAGGGCGGCGTGATCGTGTCGGCCGGGGCCGGCGACAACGCCGCGGCCGCGCTCGGCCTCGGCGTCGCTGAGGGCGACGTGGTTGTCTCGATCGGCACGAGCGGCACCGTCTTCGCGAGCACCAGCGCCAGCATCACGGATGCCTCCGGCTCGGTCGCCGGGTTCGCCGACGCCGCCGGCGGCCAGCTTCCCCTGCTCGCCACCATCAACGGCGCCCGCACCCTCGTGGCCACAGCCCGCATGCTCGACGTGGATATCGAACGCTTCGGTGCCCTCGCCCTGGGCGCGCCGATTGACGCCGACGGTCTGCTCATGCTTCCCTACCTCGACGGAGAACGCACCCCGAACCTGCCGGATGCTACCGGGTCGCTCACCGGCATGCGCCGAGCCAACATGCGCCCGGAGAACCTGGCGCAGGCATCCGTTCTGGGGCTGGTCTGCAGCCTTGCCGACGCGCTCGACTCGCTGCGCGGCCAGGGCGTGCCGGTGCGCCAGGTGATCTTGATCGGCGGCGGGTCGCAGTCTCCCGCCGTGCAGAAGATCGCAGCGGATGTCTTCGGCGTTCCTGTCGTGCTGCCAGCCCCGGGAGAATACGTGGCACTCGGCGCTGCCCGGCAGGCCGCCTGGGCCCTCGACGGAGAGTTTGCCGAGTGGAAGCGCGAGATCGCGACCGGAGTCGACCCTGCGGACAACCGCGACTGGGCCGTCGACGTGCGCGCTCGCTACGCCGAACAGCGCGGTCTCATCTACGGGGTCTGAACCCAACCTGCGCCCGGCGCTCAGGGGTACCCGATGAACCAGAGCCGCCAGATCGCGCCCAGACTCGACAAACCCAGGTCATCAGAACGCGGCTCCACGGCGGCAGACGGCCGAGACTGTGGCGGAGCGCGGTGGTGTGCTGCGCTCCGCCCCGTTCGTCATCGCCCCAGACCAGCGGCCTGTTAACAGCAGCGCCCCTGCGGGTTCGCATCCTGGCGATCGGTCTGGTCGCGCCAGAATTCGCGCTCCGTCATAAGCGGATGCTCCGCGCGGGTGCCGCACGCGGCATCCGCTTCGTGGTGCGCCACATACTTCTCGTAGGCGTCCTCACCGAGGACCCCCTTGAAGAACCAGGCCACACTGCGAGCGCCCTTGCGGACGCCCGCCAGAAGGGCCATCAGTGGCCCTTGATTTTGATCTTCTTCTGAACGGGAAGGGCATCCCACTCGGCCTGCAGCACCTTTTCGGGCGGCGTCATGATGAAACCGGCCGGCGCGTAGATTTGCGACTGCACGGCGTCATCCTCGCTCGTGGCGCTGGAGTGGTTGCGATACGCGCGCACGGTGGCCTGGATGGCCGTGAGGATCACGATGATGGCGAGTACCACGAAGACGATCGACAGCACGCCCTGCACCATCGTGTTGCGCACGACGGCCTCCATGGCGAGAACGTTCGGCGCGGTGCCGAAGCTCGTCTCGCCCGCGGCGAGGGCGTCGGAGAACGCGCGGTTCTGCGCAAAGTAGCCGATGCCGGGGGTGGTCGAGAAAATCTTCAGGAACGACGCCGAGATGGTGACCACGGCGGCGAAACCGAGCGGCAGCGCCACGACCCAGAGGTATTTGAACAGGCCGCGCTTGGCGACGATCGCCATGCAGACGGCCAGGGCGATGGCCGCGAGCAATTGGTTGGCGATGCCGAACAGTGGGAACAGCGTGTTGATGCCGCCGAGCGGATCGGTCACCCCCATCAGCAGCACAGCTCCCCAGGCGGCGACCATGATGGCCGTTGCGGCCCAGGCACCGGGGCGCCACGAGGTGTTCTTGAACTTCGGGAAGAAGTTGCCGAGGCTGTCCTGCAGCATGAACCGGGCAACGCGGGTGCCGGCATCCACTGCGGTGAGAATGAACAGGGCCTCGAACATGATGGCGAAGTGGTACCAGAAGCTCATCATCGACGTGCCGCCGACGAGCTGCTGCATGATGTGCGAGAGCCCGACGGCGAGCGTTGGAGCGCCGCCGGTGCGGGAAACGATCGATTCCTCGCCGACGTTCGTCGCCATGTCGGTGAGCATGCTCGGCGTCAGGTTGACCCCGGTCAGGCCGAGGCTGTTCACGAAGGCGACAGCGCCCTGTACGGTGCCGCCGGTGAGGGCGGGCGAGGCGTTCATGGCGAAGTAGATGCCACGGTCGATCGAGAGGGCCGCGACGAGGGCCATGATCGCCACGAGCGATTCCATGAGCATGCCGCCGTAACCGATGAAGCGGGTCTGGCGTTCCTTCTGGATGAGCTTGGGCGTGGTGCCCGAGGCGATGAGCGCGTGGAACCCGGAGAGGGCGCCGCAGGCGATCGTCACGAACAGGAACGGGAACAGGGTTCCGGCCACGACCGGGCCGGTGCCGCTCACGGCGAATTCGCTCACGGCCGGCACGCTGATCTCGGGACGGATGATGACGATCGCCACGGCGAGCATGCCGATCGTGCCGATCTTCATGAAGGTCGACAAATAGTCGCGCGGGGCGAGCAGCAGCCAGACCGGCAAAATGGCGGCGATGAAACCGTAGATGATGATGCCCCAGGCGATGGTGACCTTGTCGAGCAGCAGGTAGGTTTGGCCCCAGTCGGTGCCGGCGACCATACCGCCGCCGACGATGGCGGCGATCAGCAGCACGAAGCCGATGATGGAGATCTCGGTGATCTTGCCCGGGCGGAAGAACCGCAGGTAGCAGCCCATGAACAGTGCGATCGGAATGGTCATGCCGACCGAGAAGACGCCCCATGGGCTTTCGGCGAGGGCGTTGGTGACGACGAGGGCGAGGATGGCCACGATGATGACCATGATCACGAGCGTTGCGATGAGGGCAGCGGTGCCGCCGATCACACCGAGTTCATCACGGGCCATCTGGCCGAGCGAACGGCCACCGCGGCGCATGGAGAAGTGCAGAATCAGGTAGTCCTGCACCGCACCGGCGAGCACAACGCCGACAATGATCCAGATGGTGCCGGGCAGGTAGCCCATTTGCGCGGCGAGCACCGGGCCCACGAGGGGGCCGGCACCGGCGATGGCGGCGAAATGGTGGCCGAACAGAACGCGGCGGTCGGTCGCGGCAAAGTCCTTGCCGTCGGCCTTGTACTCGGCCGGGGTGGCCCGACGGTCGTCGGGACGCACGATGTGCTTCTCGATGAATTTCGAGTAGAAGCGGTAGCCGATGAGATAGGTGCAGATGGCGGCGAACACGAACCAGATGGCATTGACGGTTTCACCGCGCACGACGGCGAGCATCACCCAGCTGAGACCACCGAGCAGCGAAATGGCCGACCAGATTGCGATTTTCACGGGTGTCCACTGGCGATCGTGGGCGTCAAGCTCCTCGGGATTCAGCGCGACCGCAAGGTCGTGCGGCACCCGTTTCAGGGCGGTCGGTTCGTGTGTCGTGCCTTCTGACGTGCTGGACGCGGCGCCCATATCTCCTCCTTGAGCCAACGCAGACGCTGTGAATCTGCCTGTCTACGTTACCTCGACGCGAGAATGGCTCAAACCCAGGGCGCAAATCGGGGAGACATCGAGCGCGTAAAATGGAACCTCGGGCATTCGCCCGCATTCTGCGCCTTCGACCATTGGAGCCACCGTGGCCGCACCCACTCATCTTGATTCCGTCATCGCCCTCGCCCGCCACCGCGGGTTTGTCTTTCAGGCCGGCGAGATCTACGGCGGTTCCCGTTCCGCCTGGGACTACGGACCCCTCGGCGTCGAGCTCAAGGAAAACATCAAGAAGCAGTGGTGGCGCTCGATGGTCACCAGCCGCGACGACGTCGTCGGCCTGGACTCGAGCGTGATCCTGCCTCGCCAGGTCTGGGAGGCATCCGGTCACGTCGAGGTTTTCAGCGACCCGCTGATCGAGTGCACCAGCTGCCACAAGCGTTTTCGCGCCGACCACCTCGAAGAGCAGTATGAGGAGAAGAAGGGCCGCCCGCCCGAAAACGGCCTCGACGACATTCCCTGCCCGAACTGCGGCAACCGTCACATCTGGACCGAGCCGCGCGCCTTCTCGGGTCTGCTGAAGACCTACCTCGGCCCGGTCGATGACGAGGCCGGCATGCACTACCTGCGTCCCGAAACCGCGCAGGGCATCTTCGTGAACTTCGCCAACGTGCTGCAGGCGTCGCGCTCCAAGCCGCCGTTCGGCATCGGCCAGATCGGCAAGAGCTTTCGCAACGAGATCACCCCCGGAAACTTCATCTTTCGCACCCGCGAGTTTGAGCAGATGGAGATGGAATTCTTCGTTGAACCGGGCACCGACGAGACCTGGCACCAGTACTGGATCGACACCCGCATGAAGTGGTACACCGACCTCGGCATCAATCCCGAGAACCTGCGCCTGTTCGAGCACCCGGCCGAGAAGCTCTCGCACTATTCCAAGCGCACCGTCGACATCGAGTACCGCTTCGGTTTCACCGGCACCGAGTTCGGCGAGCTCGAGGGCGTGGCGAACCGCGGCGACTTCGACCTGTCGACGCACGCGAAGGCCTCCGGTAAAGACCTGTCGTACTTCGACCAGACCAAAAACGAGCGCTGGACGCCGTGGGTGATCGAGCCCGCCGCCGGCCTGACCCGTTCACTGATGGCCTTTCTGGTCGACGCCTACGTCGAAGAAGAGGTTCCCAACGCCAAGGGCGGCGTCGACAAACGCACCGTGCTCAAGCTCGACCCGCGCCTGTCGCCGGTGAAGGCCGCCATTCTGCCGCTGTCGCGCAACGAGAAGCTGTCGCCGATGGCGCGCGAACTCGCCGCGACCCTGCGCCAGCTCTGGAACGTCGACTTCGACGACGCCGGAGCCATCGGCCGCCGTTACCGCCGCCAGGACGAGATCGGCACCCCGTTCTGCATCACGGTCGACTTCGACTCGCTCGACGACCAAGCCGTCACCGTGCGCGATCGCGACACCATGGCGCAGGAGCGCGTGCCGCTCGCCGAGCTCGAGGCTTATCTGGCCGTGCGCCTCCGCGGCGCCTAACCGACTCCAAACGGATGCTGCGGCGCCGGCCCCAGGCCGGCCCGCGGCATCCAGACAGTCACGTCGGCCGCACTCGCTGCTTTGACCGTCGCGAGGTGCCATCTTTGGCCCCATGAACGCGCCGATTCCGTCGTGGGGTGCCATCTTTGGCCCCATGAATCGGCGGCAAGGGGCTAAAACTGGCACCTCGAAAAAACACAGGGGCCAAAGGTGGCACCTCGCACTGAGCGACCGCCGCACATGACGAGAGGACGGTCGGCCGATGCACGGGGGACCGATTGCGGGTTAAGAGGCGATCGAGCCGGCGGCATCCGCTGCGCCGGCGGCGGGCAGCGTGACGTCGATGCCGAACAGGGCGTCGAGGCCGGTGAGATAGGCGTCTTGTTCGCCGGCGCGGGCGAGGTCGCGGGCCCGCACCATGGGGGTGTGCAGCAGCACGCCGGCCAGATGACGCAGGGCCGACTCGGTGGCTTCGCTCGAGTCGCCGCGGCTGCGCGCCCGGGCGATCTCGGCGTCGCGCAGCTCGAACACGTAGCTGCGCAGGGCCACGACGGCCGGGGTGAGGCTCTGCTCTTCGGCCACGTCGGAAAATTTACGGGCGGCTTTGCCTACGATCTCGCGGGCCTCGGTCGTGGCGTTGAGCTCTTCAAGCGGGGCGTGGATGCTGATGGTCTCAAGGTCGAGCAGTTCGACACCGGGAACGAGGGTCACGTCGGGCGCCACGTTGCGCGGCAAGCCGAGGTCGATGATGAGCTGCGGCGGGGCTTCGGGGCCGGAGTCGGCCGGGCAGAGACGCGCCGGCGCGTCGATGGTGGCGCCGGTGATGGCGAACGGGTCCGTGCCGATCTCGGCCCGACCGCGCTCGATCAGGGCGGCGTCGATGACGTGGTCGTCGCGCAGGGTGCAGGTGACGACGACGTCGGCGCGGGCGACCTCGGCGGCGAAATCCTCGGTCGGAACGGCGTCGATGCTGTGCGACGCGGCGAATCCGACGGCGCGGCCGGATGGTGAGTAAACGCGCACGTTCTCAGCTCCACGGTCGCGCAGGGCGGCGAGCGAGGCGCCGGCGTAGCGACCGGTGCCGACCAGCAGGACGCGGGCGCTGGACCAGTCGCTGACCCGGCTTTCGGCCAATTCGAGGGCGAGGCGCACGATCGACCGGCCGGCCGAGCCGATGCCGGTGCGGTTCTTGACGCCGCGCGAGGTTTGGGAGGCCCGCTGAAACAGGCGCTCGAGTTCGGGGCTCGTGGTTCCGTCGGCGCGAGCCTGCTCGAGCGCACGGCGCACCTGACCGGCAATTTCAACCTCACCGACAACGACGGATTCGAGCCCGCTGGTCACGGCGAACAGGTGCTCGGCCACGCCGTTGCCGTGCACAAGAGTGAGGTTGTCGCGCAGAACTTCGGCGTCGAGACCGCTCGAGGCACTCACGGCTTCAATGGCGGCGAACACGGCGGGCAGCGGTGACACGCCGTACGGCTCGTCCAGATCGAGGTAAGCCTCGAAGCGGTTGCAGGTCGCGACGACGACGGCGCCGCTGAGCGGCCCGTGCTGCTCCACCATGCGAGTGGCCGATGAGCCCCCACCCACAGACAATTTCTCCAGCACATCGAAGGTGGAGTTTTTGTGGCTGGCGGACAAAAGAATGAGCACTAGTTGATTCTACGACTTCTTGCTGTACGCTTCCGTCGCCGCTGTCAGGGATGTTTGAGACAATGGAGGAGATGATCCTCGACGCGCAGCATCCACTCTCCTCCGGCCTCACCGCCGATTCCCGCCTGATCCAGGCCTATCAGGGCACCCGACCCGCCGTGACGCCGGTGTGGTTCATGCGGCAGGCCGGTCGCTCACTGCCCGAATACCGGGAGTTGCGGGTGGGAACACGCATGCTCGACGTGTGCCTCGACCCCGAATTGGCCAGCGAAATCTCGCTGCAGCCGGTGCGTCGCCACAACGTCGACGCCGGAATCTTCTTCAGCGACATCGTCGTTCCGCTCAAACTCGTCGGTGTCGACGTGTCGATTGTGGCCGGCAAGGGCCCCGTTCTGGGTAAGGCGGTGCGCAGCACGGCGGATGTCGACGAGCTCACCTCCCTCGACCCCGCCCTGCTCGATGAGACCCTCGTCCCGATCAGTGCGGCCGTGTCACTGGCGGTCGCCCAGCTCGGATCGACCCCACTGATCGGCTTCGCCGGTGCCCCGTTCACCCTCGCTGCGTACCTGGTCGAGGGCGGTCCGTCGAAGGATCACATTCACGCCCGCACGCTCATGCACGCGCAGCCCGACGCCTGGGCGAAACTCATGGCCTGGACGGCCGACGTCACCGGCCGGTTCCTGCGTGCGCAGGTGCTCGCCGGCGCGAGCGCCGCGCAACTGTTCGACTCCTGGGCCGGAGCGCTCTCGCTGGCCGACTACGCGGCATCCGTCGCCCCGGCCTCAGCCGCGGCGATCGCCCACGTGCGCGACCTGACCTACAGCGTGCCGGGCGCGGCCGAAGAACAAATCGACCGCAACGTGCCGATCGTGCACTTCGGTGTGGGAACGGGCGAACTGCTCAAGGAAATGCACAACGTCGGAGCCGACGTCGTGGGCGTCGACTACCGGGTGCCCCTCGACGAGGCCAACCGCCGGCTCGGCGGCGCCGTTCCGGTGCAGGGCAACGTCGACCCGGCCCTGCTCGCGGCTCCGTGGCCCGTGCTCGAAGCCCACGTGCGCGACGTGCTCGAACGCGGACGCACCGCACCGGCCCACGTCCTCAACCTCGGTCACGGCGTTCCGCCCGACACCGACCCTGATGTGCTGACCCGCCTGGTCAGCCTTGTGCACGACGTGAGCGCGGCCGAGTAGGAGCAGCAACATGACCACACCGATCGATGTTCTCGTCATTGGCGGGGGCGTGGCCGGCATGGTCGCCGCCCGCGAATGCGCCCAGGTAGGGCTGAGCGTCACCATTCTCGAGGCAACGGATGCCGTGGGCGGCCCGGTCGCCGGCCACGTTCTCGACGGGCTCAGCCTCGACAGCGGCGCCGAGAGTTTCGCGGTGCGCGGCGGTACGGTGGCCGCTTTCATCGAGGATCTTGGCCTCAGCGGCCAGGTCGTTGCGCCCAACGTGGCCGGAGCCTGGCTGCACCTGCCGGCCCTCCCGTCCCGTTCACTGCGTTCGGGAGCCGATGCCGCGGTGAGCGTTCCGCTGCCCAGGGCCGGCGTTCTCGGCGTCCCCGGATCGCCGCTCGCCGACGACGTACGCCGGGTCATCGGCTGGAGCGGTTCGCTGCGCGCCTACCTCGACCGCCTCATGCCCGTGCTCACCATCGGCCGCGAGCACAGCCTCGGCGAACTGGTGAGAAAGCGCATGGGCGCGCGCGTGCTCGACCGCCTCGTGGAACCGGTCGCCTCCGGCGTCTACACGACGAGCGCCGTCGACCTCGAAATCGACGTTGTCGCCCCCGGACTCAACCGCGCCCTGACCACGGCCGGCTCGCTCTCCGGCGCCGTCTCTGCCCTGCGCGCCGGCGCGCCGGCCGGTTCCAATGTTGCCGGGCTGCTCGGCGGCATGGCCAGCCTCCCCGCCGCCCTCGTGGCCGCCCTCGACCGTCACAACGTGACCATCCGCACCTCGACCACAGCTGAAACTCTGGCCCGCTCCGGCACCGACGACGCGCCCACCTGGAACGTCACCCTCAGCCGCCCAGGGGATGCCCAGGCCGACACCCTCACAGCCCGCTACGTGATCATCGCGACCCAGGGCGCGCAGGCACTGGGACTGGTCAGTCCGCTCGGCCCCCAGTTCGACGCACTCGCCGAACTCGACTGGCCGGCTCCGACCGCCGTCACCCTCACCTCGCTCGTGCTCGACGCGCCCGCCCTCGACGCGCACCCGCGCGGTACCGGCGTGCTCGTGGCCATCGACGCCCCCGACGTCACCGCCAAGGCGCTCACCCACGTCACCGCGAAGTGGGCGTGGGTCGCCAAGGCCGCCGGCCCCGGCCGCCACGTCGTGCGGCTCTCCTACGGTCGCGCGGGAGCGCCCAATCCCACCGACGACCTCAGCGACGACGAGCTGCAGACGCTCGCGCTGCACGATGCATCCGTTCTGCTCGGAGTGCCGCTGCCGGCCAGCAGCCTGCGCGCGTTCGCCCGCACGGAGTGGCGCGATGCTCTCTCGCCGGCGACGCTCGGTGCGCCCGAACGTGCGCAGCAGGTGCGCGAAGCCGTCGCCCAGACCCCAGCGCTCGAGGTCACCGGCGCCTGGCTGGCCGGAACCGGCCTCGCCTCGGTCATTCCGCACGCCCTCGAAGCCGGCGACCGCATTCGGCACGCCGCCCTCGGCCTCACCATTACCGCGCCCGACCGGTAACCCTCGCTTCGAAACTGTGCACTTCCTGTATCGATACAGGCGCGCCCAGACATGCCGAGGCGACACCCCCGACGCAGACGGCGAACCGGGTTACTCTGGGGGGACCTTACGAGAGTGGAGACTCAATGCGCGGAAAACTTCTGTTCATCACGGGCGGCCTCGTCGGCTATGTGCTCGGTGCGCGTGCCGGCCGCAAGCGTTACGAGCAGATTGCGGCCGCCGCCAATGATCTCTGGAACGCCAAACCGGTGCAACGCCGGGTGACCGAGGTGCGCGACGCCGCCCTCGAACTGGTCGGTGACGTTCCCGCCACCCTGTTCAAGGCCGGCAAGAAGGCGGTCTCCCAGGCTGCAGCGAAGAAGAAGCAGACCACCAGCAAAGCGGATGCCTCCACCCCGGCAGCATCCACCTCCGCCGCCCAGGCCAGCGCCACCACGAGCCACACGGCCGCCGCGAAGCCGAAGGCGAAGCCGGCTGCGAAGTTGGCGGCGGACTCCGGCGACACGACCGCACACTGAACAGAACCCCGAAGATTCAGACACCTGAAACACCGACACCCGAACGTAGGGAAGGCAATCCGTGACTAGCAGTGGATTCAACCCGAAGAGCAAACGCCCGTTGCTCGCCCTGATCGGGGAGCTGCCCGGCCAGATCAGTGCCCTGGTCAAAGCCGAACTTGACGCCTTCAAAGCCGAGTTCGCCGCAAAGGCCAAGAATTTCGGGGTCGGTGCCGCCCTCTTCGTGGCGGCTGGCGCCATCCTCTTTTTCGCCCTCGGCGTGTTCGTCGCCCTCGCTGTCATCGCACTGGCCTTGGTGCTGCCGCTCTGGCTGGCCACCCTCATCGTGGCGGTGGCACTCGTGCTCGTGGCCGTCATCCTCGTGCTGATCGGTGTGAACCGGGTGAAGGCGGCCACCAAGCCCGACCCGGAAGGCGTACACGCGAGCATCCGTGCAGACGCAGATGCATTCAAGGGAGTTGGCGAATATGACCACAAATAGCAGCACGGAGACCCAGAAGCACGGCATCGGCGACCTGCGCGCCGAAGCGCGACACGCGCGCGCCGAACTCGCCTCGACGCTCGATGCGATCGAATACAAGCTCAACCTGCCCAAGCAGCTGCGCATCAAACGACGTCGCCTGACCCATGCCCTGCGTCAGCTCGGCGAAGACAGTCCGGCCGCTCTCGTGGGCATCGCGCTCGGTGCGGCGACCGTGGTGGGCGTGATCGTCTGGTTCGGCGCGTCCGCGGTGGCTAAAAACCGCTAGCTGTCGGTGGCTTCACAGGAACCGCGGCGCTCATTTTGGTGCCGGGACCAATACGGAGCAGACTAGAGCCATGACTCACCCGGCTGCCGGAGAGGCAGTACCCAGCGTTCAGCCCACCACCCTCATCGATCCTGAAGTTCCCGCGGCTTCGCCGCAGGGCTTCACTCTTTTCACCGTTCTGCGAAAAGATCCGCACAACCCCGACGACCTCGACGGCCGCGATGTTCCGCACGCCGTGAACGAGCTGGACGACGTGCTCTCCCTCATCGAAGCCGAGGGCGTCACCGTGCGCGGTTTCTACGATGTTTCCGGCCTCAAGGCCGACGCGGACGTCATGATCTGGACCCACGCCGACAACGCAGAGACCCTGCAATGGGCTAACCGTGAGCTGCGCCGCAGCCGCCTTCTCAAGAGCCTGCTGCCCACCTGGAATGCCATGGGCGTGCACCGCGACGCCGAGTTCAACAAGAGCCACGTGCCCGCATTCCTGCGCGGAGTCGAGCCCAAGGCCTGGCTCACCATCTACCCCTTCGTGCGCAGCTTCGAGTGGTACCTGCTGCCCGACGAAGACCGCAGCCGCATGCTCGCCGACCACGGCCGCAAGGGCGCCGCCTACCGCGGAGCCCTCGCCAACACCGTCTCGGCCTTCGCCCTCGGCGACTATGAGTGGCTCCTGCCGATCGAGAGCGACGAACTCACCGAGCTCGTCGACCTGATGCGCGGCCTGCGCGACACCGAGGCCCGCCGCCACGTGCGCGAAGAGGTTCCGTTCTTCACCGGCCGCCGCATCTCCACCGCCGAGCTCGTCGAGGTTCTGCAGTAATGGCCCAGTACGACGCCGTGCTGCTGGCCGGTTTCGGCGGCCCGGAAGGCCAGGACGACGTGATCCCGTTCCTTCGGAACGTCACCGGCGGCCGCGGCATTCCCGAGGAACGCCTCGAGGTCGTCGCCAAGCACTACCGCCACTACGGCGGCATCAGCCCGATCAACGACCAGAACCGCGTGCTGAAGGCGGCCCTGCAGGTTGAACTGAGCCGTCGCGGCATCGACCTGCCCGTGATCTGGGGCAACCGCAACTGGGCGCCGTACCTGCGCGACACCATTTCCGAAGCCCACGAGGCCGGCCAAAACCGTCTGCTCGCGATCGCGACGAGTGCCTACAGCTCCTACAGCGGATGCCGCCAGTACCGCGAAGACTTCGCCGCGGCACTGTCCGACAAAAACCTGACCGGCACCGTGCACATCGACAAGATCCGCCAGTTCTTCGACCACCCCGGCTTCGTCGACCCGTTCATCACCGGTGTGACGCAGGGTCTGAAAGACGTCGCCCTGGCCGTCCCCGGCATCGATGTGGACACCGAGGTCGAGATTCTGTTCTCGACCCACTCGATCCCCATGACGGACGCCAACAAGAGCGGCCCGGCCGAACGCGGTTTCGGTGAGGGTGGTGCCTACGCGGCGCAGCACCGCGCCGTCGCCCAGGTCATCATGGATTCCCTCGTGGAACCCGGAGATGACGAGGCGAAACTCCGAACACAGTGGCAGCTCGTCTACCAGTCCCGCAGTGGCCCGCCCAGCATGCCGTGGCTCGAACCCGACATCAACGATGCGATCGCCCTGCTGCCGGCCCGCGGCATCCGTGCGGTGATCATCGTGCCGCTCGGCTTCGTCAGCGACCACATGGAAGTTCTCTGGGACCTCGACAACGAGGCGCTGGAGACCAGCGAGAAGTTCGGCATCACCGCCGTGCGGGTTCCGACGCCCGGAGTCTCACCCGACTTCGTGAGCGGCCTCGTCGATCTGATCGAGGAACGCCTGAACGACACCCCCGTCGAGGACCGCCCGGCCAAGACCGCGCTCGGCCCCTGGTACGACGTGTGCCGCCCCGGCTGCTGCGAAAACGTGCGGCTCGGCTTCAAGCCGGCCGTCGCGGGAATGGCACCGTGACCGTTATTCGCGTGGGCACCCGCGCAAGTGCCCTCGCGCTCGCGCAGACCCAGACCATCGTCAACCGCATCGCGGCCTCCGCCGGCGTCGAGGTCGAAATCGTGCGGGTCACCACGCACGGCGACACCTCGACCGAACCGCTCTCGAGCCTCGGCGGCACCGGAGTGTTCGCGAGCGCCCTGCGCGAAGCCCTGCTGAACGACGAGTGTGACGTCATCGTGCACTCCTTCAAGGACCTGCCGACCGAGGCCCACCCCGGCTTACGTATCGGTGCGACCCCCAAGCGAGCGGATGCCCGCGACGTGCTGTGTGCGCGCGCAGGCTACACCCTGGACACCCTGCCGGAGGGGGCCCGGGTCGGTACGGGCTCGCCCCGCCGGGTGGCCCAGCTGCTCGAGCGACGCCCCGACCTGACGATCGTGGACATTCGGGGCAACATCGACACCCGGGTGGGGCGGGTCGCCGAGGGCGACCTCGACGCCGTCGTGCTCGCCGCTGCCGGCCTCGGCCGCCTCGGCCGACTCGATGCCGTCGCCACCGACTTTCTCGACCTGTCGGCCTGGCCGACCGCGCCCGGCCAGGGAGCGCTCGCGATCGAGGTGCGTGACGGCAAGCCCGATCGCCTGCTCGGCGTGGCACTCGCCGCGATGAACCATGCCTCCACCCAGGCCACGACCACCGCCGAACGCACCGTGCTGGCCCGGCTCGAGGCCGGCTGCGCCGCACCGATCGGTGCAACAGCGGTCGTCGACGATGGTCTGCTCTTTCTCACCGCGACCGTGTACAGCCCGGATGGCTCCCGCAAGGTCACCAGTTCGCACGCGGCGACGCCCGATTCCCACTCCGCCCTCCATCTCACCGAAGCCGCGCTCGACGTCGCCGAACGTGTCTCCATAGATCTTCTGGCCGGTGGCGCGGCCGAGTTCGCTCCTCTGAAAGTGACTGAGTGACCACGTGACCAATCAACTGACCAAGCCGCTCGCCGGCTGGCGAGTTCTCGTTCCGCGCGGCGGACCCTGGGGCGACCAGGTGGCAGCCAACCTGCGGGCCAAAGGTGCGCATCCGATCGTCGCTCCCATGATCAATTTCGCCGCGACCGACGACGCCCCGGCCCTCAACGCGGCGCTCACCCGCCTCGCCGCCGGTGACTTCGACTGGATGACGATCACGAGTGCCACGACCGTCGACGTTCTGTCGTCGCACCGTGCGGTCGTCGCGCCCGGAACGCGCATTGCCGCGGTCGGTGAAACCACCGCAGCCGCACTCGTTGCGGCCGGCTACCACGTGGACATCGTTCCCTCGGAAGACAATTCAGCTCGCGGTCTGCTGGAGGAATGGGAGACCGCCACCGCCGGGGTCATCCCGCTGCGCGTGCTGACCCTGCGCAGTGAGATCGCCAAGCCGCTGCTCAGCGAGGGACTGCGCCGCGTCGGCCACGACGTGGAATCCGTCGTCGCCTACCGCACCATCGGTGTTCCGGTCAGCGACCAGGTCGTCGCCGACGTCAAAGCCGGCCTCGTGCACGCCGTGCTGGTCACCAGCGGCAGCGTCGCGCGTCAGGTGCGCGAACAGTTCGGCGACATTCCCGAACGCACCCTCGTGGCCTGCATCGGCCCGCAGACCGCCAAGGACGCCAGGGCACTTGGACTGCGCGTCGATGTTGTCGCCTCTGAACGCAGTGCCGAGTCTCTCATCGAGGCGCTCGTCGACGCCGCCCTCGCGGGAACCGCACCTGCACTGTAGCCGGGCAGGTAACGACGAGATAACGAAACGTCCAGCCGGGCGGCGTAGGGTACAGGGGTGACCAACCCTGTAATCCGCCCGCGACGACTGCGCACCAGCGGTGCTCTTCGTCGCCTGGCCAGCGAAATTCGTGTTCACCCGGCCGAGCTTGTGCTCCCCATATTCGTGCGCGAAGGCGATGAGCAGCGTCCGATCAGCTCGATGCCCGGCGTTGTGCAGCACAGCATCGACAGTGCACGTCGTGCCGTGGTGCAGGCGGCCGAAGCCGGCATCGGCGGCATCATGCTCTTCGGAGTGCCCTCCCGGCGCGACGCGACCGGGACCGGGGCGACCGACCCGAATGGCATACTCAACCTGGCCACCCGCGCCCTCGCCTCCGAGATCGGCGACGCGCTCGTCGTGCAGACCGACCTGTGCCTCGATGAATTCACCGATCACGGCCACTGCGGCGTACTCGCCACCGACGGCCACGTCGACAATGACGCGACCCTTGAGCGCTATCGCGACATGGCGCTGGCCCAGGCCTCGGCCGGTTCAGCACTGCTTGGCCTGTCCGGAATGATGGACGGCCAGGTCGCCGCCGTGCGTGAGACCCTCGACGCCAACGGTTTTGAGGACACCGCTGTACTCGCCTACTCGGCCAAGTACGCCTCGGCCTTCTACGGCCCGTTTCGTGAAGCCGTCGCCTCGACCCTGGTCGGCGACCGCCGCACCTACCAGCTCGACCCGGCCAACCGTCGCGAAGGCGTGCGCGAAGCTCAGCTCGACATCGACGAGGGCGCGGACATCGTCATGGTCAAGCCGGCCGGCAGCTACCTCGACGTACTCGCCGAGGTAGCCGCCATGAGTAATATTCCGGTTTGGGCATATCAAGTTTCCGGTGAATACGCCATGATCGAGGCGGCTGCCGCACAGGGTTGGATCGACCGGCGTCGCGCGGTCGAAGAGTCGGTGCTGAGCATCCGACGCGCCGGCGCCGACGCCGTACTCACCTACTGGGCCGTTGAACTGGCCACCTGGCTCAAGGAGGAGCAAGCATGACCGACACGATCAGTGCAGAAGCGATGTCGACGCCGGGGGAGCACGCCGCCACCCACAATGGCGAACTGTTCGACCGCGCCCGCCGTGTGATTCCCGGGGGCGTCAACTCGCCGGTGCGAGCCTTCGGCTCGGTCGGTGGCACCCCGCTCTTTCTGGTGAAGGCTGCAGGAGCCTACGTCACTGACTCCGACGGCCGTGAATACGTTGACCTGGTTAACTCGTGGGGACCGGCCATTCTCGGGCACGCCCACCCCGAGGTCATCAAGGCCGTGCAGGACGCCGCCGCCCTCGGCTTGTCGTTCGGCGCGTCGACACCGGCCGAGACCGAACTGGCTGAACTCGTCGCCGAGCGGGTCGGCGCAGTGCAAAAGCTGCGCCTGGTGTCCACCGGCACCGAAGCGACCATGACGGCCATTCGTCTGGCCCGCGGTTTCACCGGTCGTGACCTGCTGATCAAGTTCGCCGGGCATTACCACGGCCACTCTGATGGTCTGCTCGCCCAGGCCGGCTCCGGCCTCGCGACGCTCGCGCTGCCCGGTTCGGCCGGCGTCACCGCCGCGACCGCCGCGCAGACGCTCGTGCTGCCGTACAACGACCTTGATGCCGTGCGGGCCGCCTTCGCAGCGCACCCCGGGCGCATTGCCGCCATCATCACCGAAGCGGCCGCCGCCAACATGGGCGTCGTCGCCCCGGACGCCGGCTTCAATGCGGCGCTGTCGTCGATCGCGCACGCGAACGGGGCGCTGCTCATCCTCGATGAGGTGCTCACCGGTTTTCGGGTGAGCCGCTCCGGCTTCTGGGGCCTCGAGACCAGCAGCCTCGAGTCGGCCGGCGAAGAGTTCTACACGCCCGACTTGCTCGCCTTCGGCAAGATCATCGGCGGTGGCCTGCCCGTCGCCGCTCTCGGCGGTCGAGCCGACGTAATGGACTTTCTCGCCCCGGCAGGCCCGGTCTACCAGGCCGGAACGCTGTCGGGCAACCCGGTCGCCGTCGCGGCCGGCATCGCGACCCTTAGCCTGCTCGACGAGAGCGTGTACGACCGGCTCAACGCGACCGCCACCATCCTCTCGGAGGCGGTCTCCGCCTCGCTCGCGGCCGAGGGCGTTGCCCACCGGGTGCAGCGCGCCGGCAACCTCTTTAGCTTCGTCTTCGGCGAAGAAGCGCAGGGTTCGGCCCCGCGCAACTACGCCGATGTGCAGCGTCAGGAGTCCTTTCGCTACGCACCGTTCTTCCACGCCATGCTCGACCACGGAGTGTCCCTGCCGCCGAGCGTGTTCGAGGCGTGGTTCGTCTCCGACGCGCATGACCAGAGCGCCATCGGGCGCATCTTCGAGGCGCTGCCGGCGGCGGCGAAGGCTGCGGCCGCCGCCACCCCGCCGGCGTGATCACGAGAGAACAGGGCTGACCCAGCGAGCGGATGAGCGTGGCCGACCGCGGTCATCCGCTCGCCTTGTTGAAATCCTGCGCTGGGGCGTCTCTGGTTTTGTTTGCGTAAGACAACGGGTTTTCGTCCCTGACCGGGCAGACTGAGACAATGGCTTCCCTGAGCGTGCATTCTGACCGGCTCGAGATCCACCTGACGCGCGCGGAAAGAACCCTCGCGCTGCGGCGGGAGTCGATCGTGGTGCAGCGGGACAACATTCGTTCGGTGATCATCACGGAAGATCCATGGATCTGGTTGCGTGGAATTCGTGCCCTCGGCTCGATCATTCCGCTCATCGTGGCGGCCGGAACCTGGAAGTTTCACGGCGGCAAGGACTTCGTCTCGATCAAGCGTCACCGTCCGGCCGTGGTGATCGACCTCGTCGACGAGGAATTCGCCCGTGTCATTCTCACGAGCCAGCACGCGACCGATCTGATCGACTCCCTCAAGCTGCCGGTCGAACAGACCCCGGCTGAACCGAGCAGCTAGGTGACGTCCTTCTTCCAGCTCACGACGTAGCCGATCACGGTTGCGACCAGGGCGTAGCCGAGCAGCACGAGGCCGCCCTGCCACCAGTCCAGCGGCGGGGTACCGGCAGGGCTCGCCATGGTGAAGACGCTCGCGCCGACCAGGGCATCACTCGCGGCGCCAGGAAGAAAGTTGCCGATCTTCGCGGTGACCTCGAGGAACGAGGCCGCCAGCCGCAGCAGCGGTTCAACGAACTGGGTGAAGGCCAGCACGATCACGATCGAGGCGACCTGGTTCGGCACGAGCACGCCGAGGCCAACGCCGATGGCCGCCCACAGGCCCATGGCGAGCAGGGTGCGAGCGATCAGCAGCCACGTCTGCGAGTCGAGCAGCAAAGCGTCGACTCCGAACGCGCTCAGCACCCCACCACCGATACCAACGGATGCCGCCAGCGCGACGACCCCGAAGCCCGCACCGATCAAAATAAGTGTCGCCGTTTTCGCGCCGAGCACCAGACCGCGGCGGGGTGTGGCCAGGAACGTCGGCGTCAGGGTCTGGTGACGAAATTCACCGGTCGTCGCGAGGGCGCCGAGCAACACCGGAAAAACATAGCCCACCGAGGAAGCGAAGCTGTAGATCAGCGGCGGGAGACTGCCGAAATCAGTGGGGCCGCCGCCGGTGTTCACGGCATCCGGACTGATCACGCCGGTTTGGATTCCGGCGAACAACGCCGCGAGGCCGCCGGCCAGCAGGCCAATGTAGCAAAACAGCACGATGACGAGGATCCACCACAGGCGGGTGGTGAAGATCTTGGCGAATTCGGCCGAAACAGACCGCAGAAACATTGTCATAGCGTGTGGCCTCCGCCGACGAGGGCGAGAAAGGAGTCTTCAAGGCCGGCCTTTTGCCTGTGCAGCACGCTCAGCTCGACTCCGGCGGCAAAGGCGATGTGACCGAGCACGGCCGGGTCGGGTGAGGCAGCGAGCAGGCCGGTGCGGCCGATCGAAAAGCTGATGCCGGCTGACGTGAGGGCTGCGGCGAGGTTCTCGCGGTCGGGAGAATCGACGATCGTCTGGGGCGCGGCATCCGTGTCGAGGCTGGAAAGTGGGCCGAGGTGCACGAGTTCGCCGCGGGCGATGATGACGACGTCGTCGACGCTCTGCGCCACCTCGGAGAGCAGGTGGGAGCTGACCAGCACGGTGCGTCCTTCGGCGGCCATGTCGCGCAGAAACCCGCGGATCCAGCGGATTCCCTCCGGGTCGAGTCCGTTGATCGGCTCGTCGAGCACGAGCACACCCGGGTCGCCGAGCAGGGCGTAGGCCAGGCCGAGGCGTTGGCGCATGCCGAGCGAGTAACCGCCGACCCGCTGGGCGGCGTGGGCGGCGAGGCCCACCTGGGTGAGCACCTCCATGACGCGGGTGCGCGGCAGTCCGGCAGCGATCGCATAGACACCGAGGTGGCTTCGGGCGGTGCGTCCCGGGTGAAAGCTCGCGGCTTCGAGGGCTGCGCCCACCGTCTTCAGCGGATGCGGCAGGTCACGGTACCGCACGCCGCCGAACGTAGCCGCGCCGCTGCTGGCTGCGACCAGTCCGAGCAGGATGCGCAGCGACGTGGTCTTTCCGGCACCGTTCGGACCGAGAAAGCCGGTGACCCGGCCGGGTTCCACCGTGAACGACAGGTCGTTGACGGCGGTGACCCCGCCAAAGCGTTTGCTGATGTTGGTGAATTCGATAACAGCGCCGGTAGGCATCCGACTCCCCTCTGTGTGCTTCCACCCTATGGCCCGGCGGGCCTTTTTTAGGCTGCCGACCGGGGTTTATCTGCGTGGGCGTGCGCGGCGCAGGCCGGCGCCGCCAGCGCGACGCACTCGGGGCAGACCACCAGCTGCTCCCGGCACGACGCCTGTCGGCAGTTGAGCATGTTCGTCGTCGGCGCCGCGCAGACCTGGCAGACGCCGAGCACGGCAGCATCGGGAGCGAAGTCGAGCGACATCCGCTGGTCGAAGACGTAGAGCGAACCCGACCACAGGCCCTCGTTGCCAAAGGCCTCGCCGTAGCGCACGATGCCGCCGTCGAGCTGGTACACCTCACCGAAACCACGAGCCTTCATGAGACCGCTGAGCACCTCACAGCGGATGCCGCCGGTGCAGTAGGTCACCACCGGCCTGTTTTTGAGATGGTCGTATTTGCCGCTGTCGAGTTCCGCCACGAACTCGCGGGTGTTGGCCACGTCGGGCACGACCGCGTTTCGGAAACGGCCGATCTCGGCCTCGAATTTGTTGCGCCCGTCGAAGAAGACGACGTCGTCGCCTTGAGCGGCGACGAGCGCATTGAGCGCGGCCGGTGCCAGTTTGGTGCCGCCGCCGATGACTCCGGTTTCGTCGACGCGCAGCTCACCGGGGGCGCCGAAGCTCACGATCTCCTCGCGCACCTTGACCACGAGCCTCGGAAAATCGAGGCTGTGCCCGCTGGCGTCGAGGCCGGTGCCCTCGCTCCACTTGAAATCGATGTTTTTGAACGCCGGATAGTCGCGGGTTTTGCGCACGTACTTCTTGATGGCGGGCAGGTCGCCGCCGACCGTGCCGTTGAGGCCGTCGGCCGAGATGAGGATGCGCCCGCGCAAGCCGAGCCCCGCGCACAGGTCGCGCTGCCAGAGCCGGATGGCCTCCGGGTCAGCCAACGGCGTGAAGATGTAATAGAGCAGAATCTTCGGAATGGCCATGGGCCCATTTTACGAGGGCACCCGCTGTCCGGGAGCACGCGTTGTCGGGTTTGCGCTGGCCGGGCACGCGTTGGCTGGGGGCGCAGCGGAGGCCCCACACTTCGCTAGGGTCGTAAACAGTGGCATCCGTTCGGAAGTTACACGCAATCCGGAAATGGACTCCCCATGGGACGCACTCGAATGGTGGCCGCGCTCGCCGCCGCCGCCATCACCCTGCTTGCCGGTTGCGCCGGCACACCCGCCGCCACGCCCGCCGCCGATGGAACGCAAATCGTGCGCATGGCGACGATGCCGTGGATCGGCTACGGCCCGTGGTACATCGCCGAGACCGATGGCATCTTCGCCGACGCCGGACTCTCGGTCGAGCAGACCGAGTTCGAGGGGGACGCCGAGGTCAACGCCGCGTTCATCTCCGGCAACGTCGACGTGGCCAACGTCGCCACCCACACGGCCATGCTCATGCAGCAGGCCGGTGTGCCGATCAAGATCGTGCTGATCGAGGACGTCAGCACGACCGCCGACGCGATCATCGCGCCCGCCGGCATCGAGTCGATCGCCGACCTCGCCGGAAAGAAGGTCGCCTACGAGCAGGGCACGACCTCTGATCTGCTGCTCAACTACGCCCTCGACGACGCGGGCATGACCCTCGATGACATTGTGGCCGTGCCGATGAACGCGGCCGACGCCGGCGTGGCCCTGATCGGCGGCAAAGTTGACGCCGCCGTCACGTACGAGCCGTACATTCAGACAGCCCTCGCCGAAGACGCCGACCTCGGCGTGCTGTTCAGCGCCGATAAACTCCCCGGCCTGATCAGCGACGTGCTCGTGGTCAGCGACGACTTCATCGCCGAACACCCCGACACCATCCAGGCGCTCGTCTCCTCCTGGGGCCTCGCCCTCGATTCGTACAACGCTGACCAGCCCGCCGGCCGGGCGATTATCGCCGATGCGGTGGGAGAAGACGCGGCGGCGCTCTCCTCGGCTTTTGACGGCGTCATTTTCTATGACGGCGCGCAGAACGCCAATGAACTCGGTGGCAGTTTTCTCAATGAAGCCATGCCGCTCGTTCGGAAGGCCGCTCAGTCCGCCGGCATCCTCACCGGTGACGTCGACCTGAGCGCGCTGGTCGACCCGCAGTTCGTGGCGAACTGATCAGCGTTCTCGCGGGGCGGCCGACGCGGCGCCGGCGTCACCTCGGCCAGAGAATCAGCCGGCGGCAGTACCTGCTGATCTCCGTCAGTACCTTTGCCGGGTTCGTGGTGTTGTGGTCGCTCGCGACCCTGACCGGACTGGTGTCGCCGCTCTTCCTGCCCTCGCCGGTCGCGGTCGGGGAGCGGTTCGTCACGCAGCTGCAGAACGGTGAACTGCCCACGGATGCCTCGGCGAGCGTGTACCGCATCGCCGCCGGATTTCTGCTGGCCACCGTCATGGCCGTGCCGATCGGCATCCTGATCGGCACTTCGGCCCGCGTCGAGGCCGCCCTCGAACCGCTCATCGACTTCGTGCGCTACATGCCGGTGGTGGCGTTCGTGCCGCTGACTATTCTGTGGGCCGGCATCGACGACGGCCAGAAATTTCTGATCATCTGGATGGGTACCTTTTTTCAGCAGGTGCTGCTGATAGCGGATGCCGTGCGCCAGACCCCCCGCGGCCTCATCGATCTCGGCGAGACCCTGGGCCTGAATAATCGACAGATTCTGACCCGCATCGTCTTACGTTCCTCGGCCCCGCGCATCTGGGACGCCCTGCGCATCACCCTCGGCTGGGCCTGGACCTGGCTGGTGGTGGCCGAACTGGTTGCCGCTTCGAGCGGACTCGGGTATCGCATCACGCTGGGGCAGCGCTACTTTCAAACCGACACGATCATCACCTATGTGCTCATTCTCGGAGTGCTCGGCCTGGTCACCGACCAGATCATGCGCGCGTGGGGGCGACGCATGTTCCGTTACGAGAGGAGCAGCCGATGACCCCCAAGGTGTCGATTCGAGACCTCAGCAAGAGCTTCGGCGACGTGCACGCCCTCGACCGGGTCTCCCTCGACCTCCACGCGAACGAGTTCGTCTCTGTGGTCGGTACCTCGGGCTGTGGCAAGAGCACCCTGCTCTCGATCATCGCCGGTCTGACCGAGCAGGACTCCGGTTCGGTCACCGTTGACGGCGTGCCGGTTACCGGCCCGGGCCGCGACCGCGGCGTGGTCTTTCAGGGCTTTACCCTGCTGCCCTGGCTGACCGCGCAGCAGAACGTGCAGTTCGCCCTGCAGGACGAACCGTTGAGCCGGGCGGAACGAGCCAGCACGGCGCAGCAGTTTCTGGCCCTGGTCGGCTTGGCCGGGTTCGAGAATGCGTTCCCGCGTGAACTGTCCGGCGGCATGCAGCAACGCGTGGCGATCGCTCGTTCGCTCAGCTACAAGCCGCAGATTCTCTTGATGGATGAACCGTTCGGCGCGCTCGATGCCCTCACCCGGCGCGAGATGCAAACCCTGCTCACCCGGGTCTGGGAACAACACAAGCTCACCGTGCTCATGATCACCCACGACATCGAGGAGGCCATCATCACCTCCGACCGGGTGCTCGTTATGAGCCGTCGCCCCGGCCGAATCCGCGCCGATCTCACGGTGCCGCTGGCCCGGCCTCGCCTGGCCGCGATGAGCTCCGAGCCCGAGTTTCGCCAGCTGTACAGCAGCATCCTCGAGCTCGTGCACGAACCCGCGGCGTAGGCTGTCAGTCCCACTCGCGCAATCAGGAGGCCCCGTGACCATCGACCCGCTCGCCCGCTTCGGCGAAGTGCCCCAGTTCTCACTCACGAGCACGGACATGACCGACGGCGGCCCGCTGCGCCCGGCCCAGTACGGCACCGATGCCGGGGGAGCGGATGTCTCCCCGCAGCTGTCCTGGTCGGGTTTCCCCGCCGAGACCCAAAGTTTCGCCCTCACCGTGTACGACCCCGACGCTCCGACCGGCTCCGGATTCTGGCACTGGGCCGTGGCGAACCTGCCGGTGGGGGTGACCAGCCTGCCGGCCGGCGGTACCCTGCCGGCTGGCGCGCTCGTGCTGCCGAACGAAACGCGCCTCACGTCGTTCGCCGGTGCCGGGCCGCCGCCCGGAACCGGCACGCACCGCTACCAGTTCATCGTGTACGCCGTCGATGTGCCGTCGCTTGACCTCGACCCGCAATCCACTCCGGGTGTTCTCGGCTTCAACCTGCACTTTCACACGCTCGCGCGTGCGGTGCTGGAGGCGACCGGGGTCGCGGGCGGGGCATCCGCTGCCTGATTGCGTGGTCTGACACCCATCTGAAACTTGGAATTACCCCCAAATGGGGTACTTGCCAGCGGGGATTCGGGGAAACCGACTTAACCTCAATCAGTGAATCACACCAGCACCGCGTTCGGCACCGTTCGTCCCACCCCCACCTCCTCGCACCGTTCCGCGTCAACGGGGAGGGCCGCCACAACGGCCAGGGCCTGGCTGCACGACATCCGGTTGCACGCCGACGGAGTGACCGTCGACCGGTCGGCGCACCGGGAAACGGGTATCCGCCGGCTGCCCGTCTGGGCGTGGCGCGCGCTGATGCTGCGCCGGGAGACCCCGGTGCACAAATTCAACCTGAATCCGATCGATTCGGTCGAGTACGATCTCGATCTCGATTACGTCGGCGATGGCGAGAAAATCCATCGACTCGACGTGTTGTCGCCCAAACGCGAAGGCAGCGCGCAGCCACTCCCCGTCTACGTGTACTTTCATGGCGGCGGCTGGACCTCGGGCGACAAGGACCCGCTCACCAAGTACTGCGCGACTCAGGCCGCTGAGGGCATGATCGTGGTCAACGCGAACTACCGCATGGCCACACGGTTCCAACTGAAGCACATGATGCAGGACGGTAACGCGGTGCTCGACTGGGTCGCCCGCAATATCGCCGCCTACGGGGGAGACCCGACCCGGATCGTGCTCGGCGGTGACTCGGCCGGTGGCCACATTGCGGCGCTGCTCACGGCTGCAGCCTACGCTCCGGAGCTCGCCGAGCACTACGGCATTCGCCCGCCGGTCGCCGCTCGTAACCTGCGCGGCCTGGTGCAGCACTGCAGCATCGCCGACTTCTCGGTATTGTTCGACCGCGGCTTCGTTTTGAGCCTCAACTTCGTGCGGATGCTGCTGCCCGAGCGCGGCCGCGGACAGCACCTGCGCTCGGCGGCGCGGTTCATGTCCCCGATCGAGTGGCTCGACCGGGGATTTCCGCCGGTGTATGTCACGACCTCAGAGCGGGACTACTTCTACCGCGCCAACCTCAACTTCATCGAGGCGCTGCGGGCACGCAAGATTCGGGTTGACACCCTCATTTACGGCCGGCGCAGCGTCAACACCAAGCACACCTGGCAGCAGGACGACACGCATCCGGAATCGCAGGAGGTCTACCGCCACCTGGGCGCCTTCGTGCGTGCCGTCGCGCCGCGGGCGGTAGCTGCCGCCTCGGTGTGAATCGGTCGGTTGTGAATGGGGCGGTCAGGACCGCGCGCCGGTCGCGGCGAGCACCCCGCCGAGGCCGATCATCATGACGCCGCCGGCCGACGACAGGTTCTCGATGCGCTTCGGCGACTGGGCGAACCAGGCCCGGGCGGTGCCGGCCGCGAGGGCCCAGGTGCTGTCGCCGAGCAGGGCGAGCACCACGAACACCAGCCCGAGCACCGCGAGCTGCAGCGGCACATCCCCGGCCCGGTAGTTCACGAACTGCGGCAGCACCGCAATGAAGAACACGAGCGATTTGGGGTTGCTCAGCCCCACGACGAATCCCTCGAGCACGAGCCGCCACTTGGTCTTGCCGGTCACGCGGGCCTCGCTCAGCTGGGCGGCCGTGCGCCGTGAGCGGATCGCCTGTACCCCCAGATAGATGATGTAGGCCGCGCCGACGAACTTCACGATCGTGAACAGCAGCACCGACTGGGTCACGATGGCACCGAGCCCGAGCGAAACCGCGAGGATCACCGGAATCAGCCCGAGGGCATTGCCGAGCACGCTGAGAAACCCGCCTAGCCGGCCGAGGGCGAGCGATCGCCCGATCACGAACAGCACGGTCGGACCGGGAATGACGATGAGCGCGATCGATGCGAGTGCGAACGTCAGCAGGGTGGGCAGGGAAACCATTCTTGAATGGTAGACCTGTGGCACATCGTGCACGTGCGTCCCGCTCAGGCAGCGGATGCTGGCGCTCACCCACAACCGATGCCGCCGCGCGAGTCGACTTCGTTAGCATCGGGGTGTGCATATGATCTTTCGAACCCTCCTCCACGCCCTGCTCTCGAAGTTCGGGCCGCGCCTCGGTCATTTCGACGTGGTGCGCACCAATTTCGTGACGATGCCCACCGACCTGGACATCCTGCGGCACATGAACAACGGCGTCTACCTGTCGATCATGGACGTGGCTCGTTTTGACATGCTGCACCGCACCGGCGTCTGGGCCATCTTCCAGCAGCGCGGCTGGTATCCCGTGGTGGTCTCCGAGACCATCAGCTTTCGCAAGTCGCTCACGCTTGGCCAGAAGTTCACGGTGGAGTCGCGCATCCTCGGTTTCGACGAGAAGGCCGTTTATGTCGAGCAACGCTTCGTGCGACCGGATGCCGAAGGTGTGTTGGAAATCTATTCTCACGGCTACATCCGCGGCCGCTTTCTCAAGCGCACCGGCGGCGTCGTGACAATCGACGAGCTGCTCGAGGCGATCGGTGTCGCCCCCGACGGCGTGAGTGTTCCCGAGTGGCTGCTCGAGTGGAGTCGCAATGCCGCTGCCCCCGCCACGCGAGCTCCCGCGCCCAGCATTTGGCACTAACCTCTGCTGATTGGGAAGCGCTCACCGAGCAACGAGTAGTTCTAGGTGCGCCAGGGTGGTTCGGGGCTGGGGGTGTTGGCGCGGTGGGTGTGGGCTGGCCGCCAGGTTTGGGTGGGGTCCCAGAGCAGTGGGCCGCGTACCTGGGGTCGGCCGTTGATCATGCGGATCTGCCAGCCGTTGGTGTCGATGGTGTGGTGATGAAACCAGCACAAATTTGTTCCGGTGTCGACGTTGGTTGGTCCGCCCTTGCCGGCGGGGATGATGTCGTGCACTTCGGTCCAGCGGGCGGGGATGGTGCAGCCGGGGATGATGCAGCCGCCGTCGCGGGCGGCGATGGCGGCGCGTTGTTTGGGGGCGAAGCGGCGCACCGTCTCGCCGAGGTAGAGCATGGCGCCGTTCTCGCCGAAGATGACGTGTTGGGAGCCGCCGGTGCAGATGGTTTCCTTGACCCGTCGCATCGAGATGGGCGCGTCGATGCCGTCGATCCAGCCGACGCCGCGGCCTGCCTGGAGGTCGGTGGTGGAACGTAGTCTGGCCCCATCGAGCTTACGACCGAGACCCTCGAGTGCCGCCAGCACCGCGATGGCCTCAGCATCGTCGAAGTACCCAAAGGTCACACCGTCAAACGCCGCCGCCAGAAGGGCACCGGCCTGAGCGACCGCCTCAACCCGGGAACCCTCCGGCACGGGACCGGCTGCGGCGGGCGGGGCGGTGAGGGTCATGGCGACGGTGCCTCCTTCACCCACAATTCTACCGCACACCACCCCTAAACGCGAGAGAATCTCAGCAATAAACTGACAGAAATTCGGAATTAACTATGACTTCGCACTCGGGCGATTCCTGATGGATCATGTGGCAAAAGACGGTACGGAGCACCGCTTGTCTGTCAGACTCGCCGAGAACAGACCACTGTGACAGGCGAAGCGAATGGACCCCATGAACACACACCTCGTTGTCGGAGCCGGCCTGATCGGCCGACCGCTCGCTGAACGCCTCGTTGCGCGCGGCGACACTGTGACCATTGCGACCCGGTCCGGCTCCGCCGTCGCCGGAGCCACGACTCGGGTGTTGGACGCGAGTGATCCGGTTGACTTTCCCCGCGCAGCAGCGCATGCCTCCACCATCTTTCTCTGCACGAATCCGCCCTACACCGATTGGGCGGCGCAGTGGCCGCCCATCTACGACGCGGCGATCGCGGCGGCATCCGCTTCGGGCGCACGCATCGTAGTCATGGGCAATCTCTATCCGTACGGGTCCCCGACCGGGGCCATGACCGAACACTCCCCGGAAACCACGACGGAGACCAAGGGACTCGTTCGCCGGGCCGGGTGGGCGAAGCTGCGCGCCGCCCACGATGCCGGCCACATTCAGGCCGTCGAGGTGCGGGCGAGCGACTACTTCGGGCCGGGAGCCACCGGCACCGCGCACCTCGGTGAGACCTTCTTCACCGCGGTGCGGCGCTCGAAAACAGCTCATGTCGTGGGCAAACCACAGCTCGCGCACAGTTGGAGCTACCTGCCCGACATCGTGACCACCCTCATCGCCGCTGCGGATTACACCGGTGACTGGGGCCGAATCTGGCACGTTCCCAGTGCAAGCGTCAGCCGCTCAGACATCGCCGGGCAGCTCAATCACCAGTACGGCTCGCGGGCGAAGGTCTCCGGGTATCCGCAGTGGCTGCTGCGCTCGCTCGGCGTGGTCAACCCGCTCATGCACGAGGTGTGGGCCTCGAGTTACCAGTTCGTCGTGCCGTTCGTCATCGATTCCACCGAGACGCAGCGTGAACTCGGAGTGACCGCTACGCCATGGCACGAGGCGCTTATCACCACTGCCGAGAGTTATCGCAGCACGAAGTGACCGGTCAGGCGGTACGCACCGGAACGATGAGGTCCTTGTAGAACTGGGCGTGCGCGGGGTAGTAGTGCTCCCACTCCGGCAGTAACAGACCGGCCCGCGAGGCGACCAGGCGATCGAGGTAGTAGTCCCAGCCCGGCCCGACCGTGGCGGCCTCAGACGCAGAGCGTAAGCGTTGCCCGAACGTGAGGTTCGTCATGCCGTCGCCCTCGACCAGGTGGAACAGCGCGCGCCAGGAGTCCTCGCCCTCGCCGAAATCGCCGTTGAACCGATGCGGAGCCTGGCATTCGCGAATACTCACGTACTCCCATTTGGCGTCCGGCTCCGCCGTCATCTTGAATTTGACCGCTCCGGTCGCCGGCGAGCCGGTATAGGTGCCGATCCACTTCTCGAGCTCGGCCGGCCGGGTCAGGCTGGCCCAGACCTGTTCGATCGGCGCATTGAACAACCGATTCAGCATGAGATACAGGCCGTCTTCGCGGTGAACGAGGCGCCCGGTGGGCTTGGCTGACATGGTGACCTCCACTGTGAGTGAAACGCGAGTCTTAACTCAGGCTAGGCCCTATTGGGCCCCTCGGCTATACGTCAGGACCCCTCCAAAACGGCCATGGCGGCGTTGTGGCCGCCAAGCCCGCTGACCCCGCCGCCGCGCCGTGCTCCGGCCCCGCAGATCAGAATGCGAGCATGCTCGGTGGCGACTCCCCAGCGCTCGGCGGGCGTGTCGCGCGGCGCATCGTCGTCGAGGAACGGCCACGAGAGGGGCCCGTGAAAGATGTTGCCGCCGGGCAGGTTGAGGGCATGCTCGAGATCGAGGGTGGTCTTGGTTTCGATGCAGGGGTGACCGTCGGCATCCGTCATCAGCAGTGCTTCGATCGGTTCGGCGAGCACCGAGTTGAGCGAGGTCAGCACGGCGGCCTGCAGCTGGGCCCGCATCGACGTGTTATTGCCCTCGGAAAGCGCCCGATTCGGGGTGTGCAGCGCGAACACGGTGAGGGTGTGCGCCCCGGTCGCGGCGAGCTCGGGCGGCAGAATGCTCGGATCCGTCAGCGAATGGCAGTAGATTTCGCACGGCAGCACGCTCGGAATCTCGCCGGCCAGAGCCTGCGCGAACGCGGTCTGCAGCTGCTCGTAGGACTCATTGATATGAAAGGTGCCGCCGAAGGCCGCTTCGGGAGACACGCTCGCGTCCTTCAAGCGCGGCAGCCGGGTGAGCAGCAGGTTGACCTTTACCTGCGCGCCTTCCGGCTTCGGTTGGGCCGGCGAAGAAGCGGATGCCCCGCCCGCGGCCAGCAAACCCTGCAGCACCCACGGCGCCACGTTCGCCAGCACCACGCCTCCGGTCACAGTTTGCAGCCGCCCGTGCTGCCGGTAGGTCACCACGCCGTCGGCAGTGAGGGACTCGACGTCGGCGCCGACGTTGAGACGAGCGCCGGCGCTGTGCGCCGCCCGTTCGAGCGCCCCGGTCACGGCGCCCATCCCCCCGATCGGTACGTCCCAGTCTCCGGTGCCGTTGCCGATCACGTGGTACAGAAAGCAACGGTTGGCGTCGAGGCTCGGATTGGTGAGGCTTGTGAACGTGCCGATCAGGCCGTCGGAGGCGACGACGCCGCGCACCAGATCGTTGTCGAACCGGTCGGAGATTACCTCGCCGAGCGGCCGCTCGATCAAAGAATTCCAGAGTGCATCGTCGCCGACCAGCCGCCGGGCCTCCGAGCGGGTGAGCAGCGGTTCACACACCGTCGGAAACACCGCCCGGGCCAGGCGGGCGGTGTCGTCGTAGAAGGCGGTCCAGGCCTTGAAATCGGCTGCGGCACCCATGCGCGCGAACGAGGCTCGGGTCGCGTCGGCGTCTTCGTGGTCCACGAGCAGTCCGGCAGCCGAGCGCCCCGGCGTATACGACGAGTATCGACGCCGCGTCAGCTCGATGTCGAGCCCCAGCTCGCGAATGATTCTCGTGGGCAGCAGGCTGACGAGGTAGGAGTAGCGCGAGAGGCGCGCACCCGTGCCGGGGAAGGCATCCGCTGAAATGGCGGCGCCGCCGACCTGCGCCTCGCGCTCGAGTACCACCACGCTGCGCCCGGCCTGGGCCAGGTAGGCGGCGGCGACGAGGCCGTTGTGGCCGCCCCCGAGAATCACGACGTCGTGTGTAGGTTCGCTCATGGCCAGAGCCTAGCGAGCGTCTCCTCATCGCCCCGTGGCTAATTCAGGAAATCCTGCCGACCGCGCACCGGGCTGCCGCACTGGTTCAGGAGTTTGGGGCTCGTCGGCTGGTGATTTTCCTGAATTAGCCACCGGGGGAGCGGGGCAACCGGGTGCCAGGGCCCGAAAAGTCGGCAAAATGTGCCAACTCGGCCCCAAACTGACCCGGCTAGACCGGCGCGAGGGGCTCGAATGGGCGCGGCGGCTCGAGCGGGTCGGACTCGGTGGGCTTGGCGACCTTGCTCACCGCGCGGTCGAGGGCGCCGCGCACCGCGACCACCCCCGGACGCTCTGCACTCGACCGCCGCGCGGCCGAGAACAGCGTGCGGTGCGGGGTGCCCGGAAGGTCGTGCAGCTGCACGGCCGGCATGCGCCCGGCCCAGACCAGGTCGGGCAGGATTCCCACGGCGTTGCCCGATTCGATCAAGCGGATGTGCGCGATCAGGTCGGCGGTCTCGAACCGCACGTCGGGTTCGAACCCGGCCGAGCGGCAGAGCTGCGTGGCCCACTGCCGGGACGCGGTGCCGACCGGTTCCATCACCCACGGCAGCCCGGCGGTCTCTTCGAGGGTCGCCGCGGTGACCCGCTCGGTGCCCGCCGGCGGCACCGCGAGCCGCAGCGCATCCGTCGCGAGGTTGATCCGGTCAAGGTCGGGCCAGTGCGCGCGGGTGTGGCCGGGGTACTGCTCGGCGAGCACCAGGTCGAAGTCGCGCGCGGCGACCTCGAACAGACCGCGCTCGGGCTCCCGCTCGGTCACCTCCACCCGCAGCGCCGGAAAGTCCTCGGCCAGCAGCGTGAGCGCCCGTGGAATCACCGCGAGGGCCGCCGATTGAAACACGGCCACCCGCACGGTGCCCGACACGGTCGTCGTGCTCGCGCGCAGGTCGGCTTCGGCGAGCTCGAGCCGTTCCAGCAGGTGGGTGGTGTGCTCGACCAGAATCTCGGCCTGCTGGGTGAGCTGCACCCGGCGGCCCACCTTCTTGAGCAGCACGACGCCGGCCTCTTTTTCCAGCAGGGCAAGCTGCTGCGACACCGCCGAGGGGCTGTAGGCGAGCGCCGTAGCGACCCCGGCGAGGGTGCCGCGAATCTTCAGTTCGCGCAGCAGCCGCAGGCGCCTGACATCCAGCATGCGTCGCCCCTTACACCGTTCGCCGTCCCGGAAACCAAATCATTAGAAATTCTAACGAATATTATGCATAAACAATTGCTTTTGCTAAATATAGGCTGGCCCCAGACTTGAACCACCAGAGCAACCCATCCGCGAACGAAAGACTAGTCTCGTGACCATGACCAACGCCTCCACCCGTCCCGCCAACGAGGATTTCAGTTCGGAGGTCGTCACGCTCGTCAAGAAATGGCTCGACGAAAGCGCCACCATCCCAGCGGATGCCGCGGCCGAGCGGCTCGCCGGCGTGCTGAAGGACCCGAACGGCCTGGACTTCACGGTGGGCTTCGTTGACGGCGTCATGCGCCCCGAAGACAAGATGGTCGCCGGCTACAGCCTGGCCAAGGTGGCCAAGAAGGCACCCGGCTTTCTGCCGCCGCCCATGCGGGCGGCCATCGGGCTCGGCGGGATTCTCGGACCGGTGCTGCCCTGGGTCGTCATTCCCGCCGCCCGCACCGTGCTGCGCCAGATGGTCGGTCACCTCGTCGTTGACGCGACCCCCGACAAGCTCGGCCCGGCGCTCGCGCACCTGAAAGAGGGCGGCAACCGCCTCAATATCAACCTGCTCGGCGAGTCCGTGCTCGGCGAGAAAGAAGCGCTCGAACGCCTCGAGGGCACCAGGCGCATCCTCGAACGCCCCGACGTGGACTACGTCTCGATCAAGGTGTCGTCCATCGCCAGCCAGCTGTCGATGTGGGCCTTCGACGAGACCGTTGCCCGCGTGATCGAACGCCTGACGCCGCTGTTCGAGTTCGCAGCGGCATCCGCTACCCCGAAGTTCATCAACCTCGACATGGAGGAATACCGCGACCTCGACCTCACCATCGCGGTGTTCGAGGGGCTGCTCGACCAGCCCCAGCTTGCCCAGCTCGAGGCCGGTATCGTGCTGCAGGCCTACCTGCCCGACGCCCTCAGCGCCATCCAGGGCCTCACCCACTGGGCCCAGAACCGCCGCGCCGCGGGCGGTGCGCCGATCAAGGTGCGCCTGGTGAAGGGTGCCAACCTCGCCATGGAGCACGTCGACGCCGCCGTGCACGACTGGCCGCTCGCGACCTTCTCGAGTAAACAGGAGAGCGACACCAACTACAAGCGGGTGCTCAACTGGGCGCTCACCCCGCAGAATACCGACGCGGTGAAGCTCGGCATTGCCGGGCACAACCTGTTCGATGTGGCTTGGGCGCACCTGCTCAGCGTCGCCCGCGGCGTCGACGATCGGGTCGAGTTCGAGATGTTGCTGGGCATGGCTACCGGCCAGGCCCAGGCCGTGCGCAAGGACGTCGGCCAGCTGCTGCTCTACACGCCCGTCGTCGACCCCGCCCAGTTCGACGTGGCCATCAGTTACCTCATTCGCCGGCTTGAAGAGAACGCCAGCCAGGAGAACTTCATGTCGGCCGTGTTCGAGCTGACCAGCAACCCCGAGCTGTTCAACCGCGAGAAGGCCCGCTTCCAAGCCTCCCTCGACGCCCTCGACGACGTAGTTCCAACCCCCAACCGCGTGCAGGATCGCTCGAGCAGCTACGACCTGGATCGGCTTGCCGCCGCCCACACGGATGCCCGCAGTCAGGGCGTCGAGACCGCTTCCGACGTCGACCCGCAACTGACCAGTGCACTTCTCGGTATCACCCGCGGCTCGGTCCCCCTGCAGTCGAGCTTCCACAACGAACCCGACACCGACCCTTCGCTGCCCGCCAACCGGGCCTGGGGGCGCCGCATCCTGGCTCGCGCCGACGCTTCCGTTCTCGGTACCGCGACCATCGAAGCCGCCGCCGTTCCCGACGAGGCAGCGCTGGGCACCATCATCGACGGCGTCCTTGAAGCCGGCGCAGCCTGGGGCCAGAAGACCGGCGCCGAACGCGCCGCCGTGCTGCACCGCGCCGGCCTGGCGCTCGCCGCCAACCGCGACCGCCTGATCGAGGTCATGGCGAGCGAGTGCGGCAAGACCATCGCCGAGGGTGACGCCGAGGTGAGCGAGGCCGTCGACTTCGCCCACTATTACGCCGAACGAGCCAAGGACCTCGACCGCGTGCAGGGCGCCATCTTCGTGCCGTCCAAGCTCATCGTGGTCACCCCGCCGTGGAACTTCCCGACCGCCATTCCGGCCGGCGGTATGCTCGCCGCCCTCGCCTCCGGTGCGGGCGTTGTCGTCAAGCCCGCCACGGTTGCCCAGCGCACTGGCGCGGTCGTCGTCGAAGCCCTCTGGGAAGCCGGAATTCCGCGCGAGCTGCTCGCGCTGGTCAACCTGCCCCACCGCGACCTCGGCGCCAAGCTCATCGCGCACCCCGCGGTGAATCGGGTCATCCTCACCGGCGGCTATGAGACGGCCGAGCTGTTCCGTTCGTTCCGCCAGGACCTGCCCCTGCTCGCCGAGACCAGCGGCAAGAATGCCATCATCGTCACCCCTTCGGCCGACTTTGACCTCGCCGCCGCCGACGTCGTGAAGAGCGCCTTCGGGCACGCCGGCCAGAAGTGCTCGGCCGCGAGCCTGGTGATTCTGGTCGGATCGGTCGCGAAGTCCGAACGGTTCCTCGGACAGCTGGTGGACGCTGCGACCTCGATCAGGGTCGGCCCGGCGAGTGACCCGGTCACCCAGATGGGCCCGATCATGATGCCGGCCGCCGATAAGCTGCTGCACGCCCTGACCACCCTCGGCGCGGAAGAGAAGTGGCTGGTCGAGCCCAAACAGCTCGATGAGACCGGCAAGCTGTGGTCGCCGGGCATTCGCACGGGCGTCGCCCCCGGATCGTACTTTCACCTCACCGAGTTCTTCGGACCGGTGCTCGGGGTGATGCACGCGCGCAACCTGGAAGAGGCCATCCGCTTGCAGAATGCCGTCGACTTCGGGCTTACCACCGGCCTGCACTCGCTCGACGCCGACGAGCTGGCTCTCTGGGTCGACACAGTGGAAGCTGGCAACCTCTACGTGAACCGCGGCATCACCGGCGCCATCGTGCAGCGCCAGCCGTTCGGTGGCTGGAAGCGCTCCGCCGTGGGCGCTGGCACCAAGGCCGGCGGCCCGAACTACCTGCTGGGTCTCGGCAGCTGGGTCAACGAGCCCGGCCGCAATAGCTCGACGCTGCACCTGCGCGGTCTCGAGCAGCGCGTCACCGACATCATCGAGGCCAGCCAGCCCTTTCTCGACTACGCGGACTTCGACGTGCTGCGTCGCTCGGCCGTGAGCGACGCCCTAGCCTGGCGTGAAGAGTTCAACGTCGTGCGTGATGCGACCGACCTCGGCGTGGAGCGCAACCTGTTCCGCTACCGCGCGCTGCCGGTCACCGTGCGTCTGACCGAAACCGGCACCCTCGCACAGCTGTTGCGCGTGATCGCCGCCGCGACCCTGTCGACGTCGCGCTTCGACGTGTCGAGCACCGTGCCGGTGCCGCCCGCCGTGCGCAACATCCTCGCCGAGCGGGAGATTCCGGTGGTCGTCGAAAGCGATGAGGAATGGCTGACCAGAGCACGCTCCGGCGGTATCACGACCAGCCGCGTGCGCCTCATCGGCGGCGACCCGGTGCTGGGAGCGCGCCAGGCGGCATCCGCTCTCGCCGAGGCCCTCAGCGGCAGCCCCGACATTGCCGTGTTTTCGAACGCGGTCACCCAAGCCGGTCGCATCGAGGTGCTGCCGTTCCTGCGCGAACAGGCCATCTCGATCACCGCCCACCGGTTCGGCAACCCGAGCACCCTCTCCGAGGGCGTGATCTAGGCCCGATCCGGTTCGTAACTGCGGTTATTCTCACTTGATTTGGGGCGGCTGAAGGCGAAATCTCCGCAGGTCTGCGCGGGCAGGCGCGACCGGGCACACAGGCTACGCGCGGTTTACATACAGTTTCGTGGGGCAAACTCCTAGGGGACGTATGATTACCGCTGTCCACAATTCGACAGGGGTTCACGCTTGAACGGAAATGCGACGACGACGCATCGAAACGTCGCTTTGTTGTCGGTCGCCAGCCTGATGGCGCCCCTCATCACGACGTCGGAAGAGATCGATCTTCGGCTGAAGCCGGTTCTGGCGCGCCTCAAACTGCCGACCGGGCTGCTGCAGCGTGTGGCCGGCGTGTACGAGCGCCGCAACTGGGGACCGAACGAGACTTTCGACGACGCCGCGGTCAAGGCCGGCAAGATCGCCTTGAAAGAGGCCGGCATCAAGCCGAGCGACGTGGGCCTGCTCATCAACACCTCGGTCACTCGCAAGCACCTCGAACCCTCGGTGGCCGTGCGCATTCACCACGGACTCGGCTTGCCGTCGTCGGCGATCAACTTCGACATCGCCAACGCCTGCCTCGGCTTCGTCAACGGCATGACCCTCGCCGCACAGCTCATCGACAGCGGGCAGATCAAATACGCCGTGATCATCGACGGCGAAGACGCCGACGAGATCCAGACCAACACCATCGACCGCCTCGGCCGCCCGGGAATCAAGCGCAAAGACTTCATGAGCGAGTTCGCGAGCCTCACCCTCGGCTCGGGCGCTGCCGCTGCCGTGCTCGGCCCAGCGGATGCCCACCCCGGCGGCCACCGCATCCTCGGCGGCGTCACCCGCGCGGCCACCCAGTTCAACGGGCTGTGCGTCGGCAGTGTCGACGGCATGTTCACCGACGCGAAGGCGCTGCTCAAGGGCGGGATGGAACTGGTCGTCTCGGCCTGGACCGAAGCCAAACGCGACTGGAGCTGGTCGAACATGGACCGCTACATCGTGCACCAGGTCTCGGACGTGCACACCAATGCCATCGTCAAGGCCACCGGCATGGACAAGACCAAGGTGCCGCTGACCTATCCAACGCTCGGCAATGTGGGCCCGGCATCGATTCCGATCACGCTTTCCCAGGAGGCGTCGAAGCTGCAGCCGGGCAACCGGGTGCTGCTGATGGGGGTCGGCTCTGGCCTCAACACCGCCATGATGGAACTCGTCTGGTGATCGGCGGTGCCCGGGCCCAGTCTCGCCGTCTGCGAGATGCCAACTTCGGCTCCATGAACCGCGCAACCGCCCACGAGATGCCAATTTCGGCTCCATGGAACGGTGAAAAGGGGCCGAGAATGGCATCTCACAAAAACCAAGGGGCCGAAAGTGGCTTCTCGGGCCTAAGAGGAGTGTGACCGAGATCCGCGCAACCGCAGCTTCCCGACTTCCGCGCATGGTGTCGGCCGTGGCGACCCTGCCACCGACCGGGCTGGCCGGGCTGCGGCCGGAGTGGTCGCGGCTGGTCGAGGTCGCCGAGAGCGGCGCGCCCGGCGTCACCCACGGCTGGCATGTGCTCGACAACGGCGCAGAGCTCGATGCGCTTGGCGTGATTCCGGTCGGAACCATTCTGTGTGTGCACGGCAACCCCACCTGGTCCTATCTCTGGCGCAGCCTGCTCTCGGCCGCAACGGATGCAGCACAGTCCGGCGCGCCCGCTTGGCGCGTGATCGCCGTCGACCAGCTCGACATGGGTTTCTCGGCCCGCACCGGGGGTTTTCGTCCCCTCGCCCGCCGGGTGCGTGACCTCGGCGATCTCACCGACGCGCTCGACCTGACCGGCCCGGTGATCACCCTCGGCCACGACTGGGGCGGCGTGGTCTCGCTCGGCTGGGCCGTCGACCACTCCGACTTACTGTCCGGTGTCATGCTGCTCAACACCGCGGTGCACCAGCCGGCCGGCGACCAGGTCCCGGCGCCGCTGCGGCTCGCCCTCGCGCGCGGCATTCTCGGCCCGGCGACCGTCGCGACGCCGGCGTTCCTCGCCACGACGCTGAACCTCGCGCATCCGCCACTGTCGACCGAGGTCAAGCGCGGCTACCGCGCGCCGTACCGCACGAGCGATCGTCGAGGCGGAATCGGCGGCTTCGTCGCCGATATCCCCGTCGCGCTCACCCACGAGAGTCGGCCCGAACTCGACCGCATCGCCGAGGGCGCGCGCGCTCTCACGGTGCCGACACTGCTGCTCTGGGGTCCGCGCGACCCGATTTTCAGCGACCGCTACCTCGACGACCTGGTCGAACGGATGCCACACGCCCGCGTGCACCGGTTTGAGGGGGCCGGGCATCTGCTCGCCGAAGACGCGGACTACGCCGCTGCCGCGCTGCTCTGGCTCGGCGACGCGGCCGCGCCAGCTCCGTTGGCCGAGCCTGTCGAGACCGCCGTGGGCGCACCGGCGGCCGCGTGGGAAGCCGCGGGGACGCATCCGCTCTGGCATTACCTCAACGAACTGCAGAACTCCGACGACACCGCCCTCGTCGACATGCTGCCAGCCCCGCGCAGGGTCAGCTGGCGGCTGCTGTCGCGCCGAGTGCGGCAGATCGGCGCCGGTCTCGTTCACATCGGCGTCAAGCCCGGCGACCGCGTCTCACTGCTCGTGCCTCCAAGCGCCGACCTCACCGCAGTGCTCTACGCCTGTGTGCGCATCGGCGCGATCGTCGTCGTAGCGGATGCCGGCCTCGGCCTGGCCGGCCTCACCCGCGCCGTGCGCGGCGCCCGCCCCGACTTCGTCATCGGGGCCGCTCCCGGCCTGATGGCCGCCCGCGCTCTCGGCTGGCCGGGACGCAAAATCTCGGTCGCCCGCTTTCCGGCCCCGATGGCCCGCCTGCTCGGCGTGGAGCACACCCTGGCCGAGCTGATCGACCTGGGACAGGCCAGGCTCAGCGCCGGCGACGATCTTCCGCCGGAGCCCGCGCCGAGCGACCCGGCGGCCGTGCTGTTCACCTCCGGGTCGACCGGCCCGGCCAAGGGCGTCGTCTACACGCACGGGCAGCTCTCCGCGGTGAGCCGCGCCCTCTTCCTGCAGTACGGCGTGGGCGTCGGCACCGGCCTTGTGGCCGGCTTCGCCCCGTTCGCGCTGCTCGGCCCGGCCCTCGGTGCTCGTTCGGTCACCCCCGACATGGACGTCACTGCGCCCAAGACCCTCACCGCCACCGCGGTCGCGGCCGCCGTCGCCGCGGCTGCTGGTGAAACTCGAGGCGCGACGGTCGTCTTTCTCTCGCCCGCCGCCCTCGTGAACGTCGTCGCGACCGCCGCCGCGCTCGAGCCAGCCGACCATGCAGCCCTCGCCGGCGTGCAGCGTTTTCTCTCGGCCGGCGCGCCCATCTCCGAGAGCCTGCTCGCCCAGGCCGCCGCCCTCATGCCGCACGCAACCGCGCACACCCCGTACGGCATGACCGAAGGCCTGCTCATGGCCGATATCACCCTCGACGGCATTCGCGAGGCAGCCGCGAGCATCGCCAACGTTCCCACAGCGGATGCCGCAGCCCACGACGGCGAGTCCGCCACCCTGCTCCAGACGGCGGTCTCGACCAGCAGCGCTGCTGCGGCCGCGAGCGCTCCGGCTGCACGCGAGTCGGTCTCGGCCCTGAACCCGGCCGGGGGCGTCTGCGTCGGGGGGTCGACCGCGACCACGCGCATCCGCATCAGCGCGCTCGACGCGAGCGGGGCATCCGTTGGGGAACTGTCGGTCGAGCCCGACGTGACCGGCGAGATCGTGGTGTCGGCGCCGCACGTCAAGGATCATTACGACCGGCTGTGGCTGACCGAGCGGGCCTCGCGGCGCGGTGCCGTCGAAGGCGAACGCTGGCACCGCACCGGCGACGTCGGCCACCTCGACAGCGCGGGCCGGCTCTGGGTCGAGGGCCGAATGCCGCACGTCATCGTGACGGCCGACGGTGTGGTCACCCCGGTCGGTCCGGAGCAGCGCATCGAATCGCTTGCCGAGGTATCACGTGCCGCCTTCGTCGGTGTCGGTCCGGTCGGCACGCAGCAGCAGGTTGCCGTGGTCGAAACCGTGCCGCCGGCCCGCCGGGTGCACCGGGCGCCCGAGCCGCTCGCCGCCGCCGTGCGCGCACGGGTTGGCACGCCGGTCGCCGCCGTTCTGGTCGTGCCGGGCCTGCCCACCGATATTCGGCACAACTCCAAGATCGACCGCAGCCGTCTGTCGCGCTGGGCCACCGGCATCCTCTCTGGCGGGCGCTGGACTCAGCCATGAGGGGCGCGCCGTGAGAGTACTCGTGACGGGAGCCAGCGGCTTTCTCGGCCGCGCCGTCGCCGCCGATATCAGTGCGGCGGGCCACGAAGTGCGCACTTTTCAGCGGCGGCCGTCGGGCCTGACCGGCGTCGAAGACGTGCACGGCTCGATCATGACCGCCGCCGACACCCCCTATGCCGGCCTCGCCTATGCCGTGAGCGGCATGGACGCGGTCGTGCACCTCGCCGCCAAGGTCTCGCTCACCGGCGACCCGGCCGAGTTCGAGGCGGTCAATGTCGGCGGCACCCGAACCGTGGTGCAGGCCTCTCACACTGCCGGCGTCTCTCGATTCGTCTACGTCTCCTCGCCGTCGGTGGCCCACGCCGGAGCCTCGATCATGGGCTCCGATGCTCTGCCGGCTTCGCCGGAGCACGCCCGCGGCGACTATGCCCGCACCAAGGCCAGGGCCGAACTGCTCGCGCTCGCCGCTGACGCGCCCGGATTCAGCGTGGTGGCCGTGCGGCCGCACCTGGTCTGGGGCCCCGGCGACACCCAGCTGATCGACCGCGTCGTCGATCGCGCCCGCCGTGGCCGGTTGCCGCTGCTCGGGCACGGTGCGGCGCTCATCGACACCACCTACGTCGAGAACGCCGCCTCTGCGATCCACGCGGCGCTCGATGCGTGCGACCGGGTGCACGGGCAGTCCTACGTGATCACCAACGGTGAACCGCGACCGGTCGCGGAACTGCTCGCCGGTATCTGTGGTGCGGCCGGCGTGACCGCTCCGAACTGGCGGGTGCCGGCATCCGCTGCCCGCGCCGCCGGTTCGGTCATCGAGGCCATCTGGCGCCGTCGCCCCGGCACGGACGAACCGCCGATGACCCGGTTTCTGGCCGAGCAGCTCTCCACCGCGCACTGGTTCGACCAGCGGCGCACCCGCGCCGACCTTCGCTGGACCCCGTCAGTCTCCCTCGACGAGGGCTTCCGCCGCCTGGCCGCCCACTATCGCCCCTAGCGCCACCCGCCCCCACTGCTATTGCGGACGGGGCCCGGGCCCCGTCCCCGGGCCCAGTCTATAAACTGGGCCCACGGTCCGGGCCCGGGCCCCGTCCGGGTGGCGCCGAGTGCTACGAACGGATGCCGAGGGCCGCGCGCGCGAACGCGAGCGCCTCCCCGGGTGCGACGCCAAGCTGGCGCGCCTTGCCGGCGAACGCCACGGCGGCGACCTGAACCTGCTGCTGGGCGGCCGTACCACTCGCGGCGATGAAGGACCCGTTGCGGCCCCGCGTCTCGATGACCTCGTCACGCTCGAGCTCGCGATAGGCACGCGCAACGGTGTTGGCGGCGAGCCCCAGATCTTCGGCGAGCTTGCGCACGGTCGGCAGCTTGTCGCCGGGAGCCAGCTCGCCCGAACGCACCGCGGCGAGCACCTGCACCCGCAACTGCTCGTAGGGTGGGGTCGCCGAGCGCGGATCGATCATCAGGATCATGCCGGGGTCTTCGTTCGGCTGCCCTGATCCGGCCGCTCGCCGGGCTGATCATCACCAGCGGCCCCGCGCGCTCGACGTCGGTCGAGTTCGACGGCCGTCTCGGGCCACAGCCGGCGCAGAAAGTGTGTCGTACTCCGATTTCGCAGGCTCGTCAGGCTCCAGCTCGTGAGCACGACGACGAGCACCGGGCCCATGATCGTGAATGAGCCGATCAAAATCTCGCCGATCGAGCCGGGCGTCGGCCGGTCGATCGCCTCGCTCAACGAGAGGAACAGCACGCAGGAGCTCACGGCCGCGATGATCCCGGGAATCCCCACCAGGCTGCGCAACGTGGTGCTCCGAAAGGCATCGCTCCAGGCCAGTTGAGTGTAGGTTTCGGCGGGTTGGCCGCGGCCGAGCAGAGCGTTGGCCGCCGCCCAGGTGACCAGGCTCGCGGCGGTCGCGATCGCCAGCAGCAGCCCGGCCGGCCAGAGAATGGTGCGCACCGAGACGTCGTCGAACACCCGATCTGGGTTGATCGCGATGACGCCGAGCACCGCAATATAGCCCAGGGTGGCGAGGCCCAGCAGGCCCAGCGAGAACGCGCGGTCGAGCGGGGTGACGTAGTCGGCCAGTCCGGGGGAGACGCTGCGCGCCAGCCGCGGCGCATCGGCCACCGGCGCGAACGCCGAGCGGGAATCGTTGCCGCTCAACGCCACCGTTGATCCGACCGTCATCGCGACCACGACCAGGAGCCCGTTCCACGGGCTCTGACTCCCATCCGTCACCAGCAGCGCCGCCACTCCCAACAGGAGCCCCACCATCGACCCGACGATCCCCGCGCGCTCGCGGCGATAGATCCGGCTGGACAGCTCGGAAACGATCTCGGGGACCAGCGCGAGCCCGACCTGCCGGGAGTAGGCCTGCAGCATCCGCTTGCGTGGTTCGGCACGTGCGTCATAGATCAAGCGGATGCCGAGAACCGCCAGTACCAGCGCCGCCATGATCAGTACGACCGTATCCACGAGACCCTCCCTTTGTGTCTATTTTGTACCAGAGTAGCAATACAAAATGAGCGGCGCAAGGCCGCTGGTCAGGCCTCGGAACGGCGACTGAGGGCGTCCGTGACCAGGGCGAGGGCGGCCTCCGGGCTCACGCCGAGTTGCTCGATGCGCGTAGCGAAAGCGTCGGCCGCGGCCTGCGCATTGCGATCGGCCGCATCGCCGTTGGGGGCGATGAACGATCCGAACCGGCCACGCGTTTCGATCACGCTGTCCCGTTCCAGCTCGCGATAGGCGCGCGCGACAGTGTTCGTGGCCAGGCCCAGCTCGGCGGCGAGGGCCCGCACGGTCGGCAGGCGGGTGTCGTGGGCCAACTCGCCGGAGCGCACGGCCGCAACCACCTGGCTGCGCAACTGCTCGAACGGCGGCGTACTCGACCGGGGATCAATGGCAATAAAGGAAGCGGGCACGGGACCCTCCGTTCAACGTTATGGGCAATTTTGCCTCGCTACAACACAAGCTGCAACAGCATACTCACGGTACGTTCTTTCGGTACTCTCCGCGATGCCGGTCGATGCCGGCGAAGCGGCCGATAGCCCGCTCGCGCGTAAAGGCCGACGCGGGCTGGGTAGGCTCGAACAATGACCCTTCCCGCAGAGCTCGCCGGCCTGCTGCCAACCCTGGTCGGCGTTGTATTGCTGCTCGCGGTGGTCGTGACGGTGCTGCGCGGCTATCGCACGCAGCATCCGTTCGCGCCGGCGTTCGCGCTGCTGCGCGGAATCCTGCAACTGGCCGCGATCAGCCTGATTCTCAGCGGAATTATCAACGACCCGCTCTGGGTCGGTGTCGGCCTGCTCGTCATGTTCGCGGCGGCCGTCGGCACTGTCACCCGTCGCATCGGTTTCAGCCGAGCACACCTGGTGCGCGTGGCCTCGGCCATGGCGCTCGGCGTGATCGTGACGCTCAGCATTGTTTTTGCCACCGGCGCGATCGAGTTCTCGCCGCGCTACGTGCTCGCGATCGGCGGCATCATCATCGGCAATGCCATGTCGATCGCCACTCTCAGCGGGCGCCGCTTTTCCGAGGCGGTCGGCGACCACTGGGACGAAGTCGAGGGCTGGCTCGCGCTCGGGGCCACGCCGCGGCAGTCCTCTCGCGATCTGGCCAGGCGGGCCGTCTACTTCGCCATGATTCCGTCCACCGACCAGACCAAGACCACCGGGCTGGTGACGCTGCCGGGGGCGTTCGTCGGAGCGATCTTCGGGGGAGCCTCGCCGCTCGAGGCCGGCCGGTTTCAGATCGTCGTGCTCGCCGGCATCCTCTGTGCGGGGTCGATCGCCGCGGTCACCCTGCTGCACCTGATTTCCCCGGTGACCCAGAAGCCGGTTCCCTAGCCACTATTCGATCGAGCGGTGGATCAGCCGGGACAAAACGATCGCGCTGCGAGTGTGATCCACGTTGGGGGCCAGACGCACCTTTTCCAGCGCCGCCTCCAGCCCGGGGATGTCCCGCGCACGAATGTGCACCATGGCATCCGCGCTGCCGGTGACGGTACCCGCATCGACGACTTCCGGCACGCCGGAGAGAATACGCAGTAATTCGTCGGGGGCAACGGTGCCCCGGCAGAACAGCTCGACGTAGGCCTCCGTGCTCATGCCGTCGACGGCCGGGTCAACCTGAATGGTGAAGCTGCGAATGACCTTGTCGGCCACGAGCCGGTCGACGCGGCGTTTCACAGCGGATGCCGACAGGCCCACCACCGAGCCGATGTCACCATAGCCGGCGCGCGCGTTCTGGCGCAGCAGGTCGAGAATGCTGTGATCGAGGTTGTCCATGGGGTGAGTCTAGGGGGGAGTGCTACGTAAAATTGCGTTCGCACCGGAGATCTCGAAGATTTCTTGCGCAGATCAGCGTGAAACGTTGAATCATGCTGTGTGAGACTGAGGATGGCGTCCCGGAACGATCAGTGTTGGTCGTGCCGGGCTCTCGTGAGCGACCTGGTCCGCCATCCACCCCGAGTTGCGTCGGCCGCAGGCCCTCGCCTCCCCGAAGGAGCCTCATGTCGATCGACGCCCCCGTTCTCTCCGAAGCAACCGCCGTGCCCGTGCGTACCGCCACCAAGCGCACCGTGCTTATGTGTAAGCCGCAGTTTTTCACCGTGGTGTACCGCATCAACCCGTGGATGGACCCGGCCCTGCCCACCGACACCTCGCTCGCCGTCAAGCAGTGGCAGACCCTCTACGACACCTACGTCGGCCTCGGCTTCGACGTGCAGCTGATCGATCCGATCGACGGTCTGCCCGACATGGTCTACGCGGCTAACGGCGGCTTCGTCATCGACAACCAGGCCTACGGCGCCAAATTCACCCACGTGCAGCGCCAGCCGGAGGGCCCCGCCTACATGGAGTGGTTCGGCGCCAACGG
This sequence comes from Cryobacterium luteum, assembly GCF_900110125.1. Taxonomy (GTDB): domain Bacteria; phylum Actinomycetota; class Actinomycetes; order Actinomycetales; family Microbacteriaceae; genus Cryobacterium; species Cryobacterium luteum. The sequence goes on along the minus strand of NZ_FOCN01000001.1, from coordinate 369,470 downwards.
CTTCGACGTGCGTGTTCCGGTAGAGACCAACGAGGGCGAGGGCGACTTTCTGCTGGTCGGCGACGTCATTCTGGCCGGCACCGGCTTTCGCAGCGACTCCAACAGCCACGCCGAACTCTCGATCATCGCCGGCCGTCCGGTGATCACCCTGCGCCTGGTCAACCCGAGTTTTTACCACCTCGACACCGCCGTCGCCGTGCTCGATGACACGACCATCGCGTACCTGCCCAGCGCCTTCGACGCACCGAGCCTCGCCATTCTGCAGGAACGCTACCCCGACGCCGTCATCGTCACCGAAGAGGATGCCGCCATCCTCGGCCTCAACTCCTACTCGGACGGCTACAACGTCGTCATCGCGGCCCGCGCCAAGGACTTCGAACGCCAGCTGCGCGAGCGAGGCTACAACCCGATCGGCGTCGACCTGTCCGAGCTGCTGCTCGGCGGCGGCGGCGTGAAATGCTGCACGCTCGAGCTGCGCCGATGACTACCGAGACCGCGAACCCGACCCTGAAGGAGCACGACATGACCACGAACCTGACCGCCGAAGCCGCGCCCACAGCATCCGTTTCGCCCGCATCCGTTTCTCCAGCCGCCCTCATCGCCCAGGAGAGCGCGCACGCCGCACACAATTACCACCCGCTCGAGGTTGTCGTCGCAACCGGCGACGGTGCCTGGGTAACGGATGTCGCGGGTCGCCGCTACCTGGACTGCCTCGCCGCTTACTCCGCCGTCAACTTCGGGCACTCCAACCCGGTGCTGCTGGCCGCCGCCCGGGCGCAGCTGGGTCGCATCACGCTGACCAGCCGGGCCTTCTACAACGACCAGCTCGGCCCGTTCGTGACTGCCCTGGCCGAACTGGCCGGCAAAGACATGGTGCTGCCGATGAACACCGGCGCGGAAGCGGTCGAATCCGGCATCAAGGTGGCCCGCGCCTGGGGTTACCGGGTCAAGGGCGTGGCGCCCGACCAGGCCAACATCATCGTCGCCGCTGGCAACTTCCACGGCCGCACCACCACCATTATCAGCTTCTCCGACGACGAGTCGGCCCGCGCCGACTTCGGCCCGTTCACCCCCGGTTTTCGCACCGTGCCCTACGGCGATGCCGCAGCGCTCGAAGCCGCGATCGACGAGAACACCGTGGCCGTGTTGCTCGAACCGATCCAGGGCGAGGCCGGCATCGTCGTGCCGCCGGCAGCGTATCTGCCCGCCGTGCGCGAGATCACCACACGCCACCGGGTGCTGTTCATCGCCGATGAGATTCAGTCGGGGCTCGGCCGCACCGGCTCGACCTTCGCCTGCGACCTCGTGGGCGTCGTGCCCGACCTGTACCTGCTCGGCAAGGCGCTCGGCGGCGGCATCGTGCCCGTGTCGGCCGTGGTCGGCAACGCGGACATTCTCGGGGTGCTGCACCCGGGCGAGCACGGCTCGACCTTCGGCGGCAACCCGCTCGCCGCGGCCGTCGGCCTCGCCGTCGTGAAGATGCTGGCCAGCGGCGAATACCAGCAGCGGGCGACCGAGCTCGGTGCCCGCCTGCACGCCGGGCTCTCGGCGCTGGTCGGACACGGCGTAGTCGAGGTGCGCGGTGTTGGGCTCTGGGCCGGCATCGACATCGACCCCGCGCTCGCGCCCGGCCGGGTGGTCTGTGAGGCGCTCCTGGCCCGCGGGGTGCTTGCCAAGGACACCCACGGCTCGACGATCCGCCTCGCGCCGCCGATCGTGGTCTCGGCCGACGACGTGGACTGGGCCGTGGAGCAGTTGCGTCTCGTGCTCGAAGACCTCGCCGGCGCGAAGTAGGCCCCCCTACCGGCTGGCACCCGGGGCGAACGCATGGCCGCGCCCGTAGCTGGCGCGGTCATCCGCTGATTATTTCTGTACCACCTTCGACACCCGGCGCGGTGGCGCCTCGGAGAACGACACCCTCGTCCTGCGGTTCGTGAGCACTTGGGCTCGACCGCGCGTTCGAGCGGATGATTCGCGCCGGTTCGAAAGAACACCTTGCATGGTGGTATTAAAGTGATACCATTCCCGCATGGCTATGACAGTGCGACTGCCCCAAGAACTCGATTCGGCACTCGAAGCGATTGCGCGCCAGCGGCACATCTCCAAACACGCCGCGCTCGTCGAGGCTGCGGACCGGTTCGTGCGCCAGGAATCAAAGACTGAACGCGTGCTGGCGAGCGTCGACGAGACCACTCGCGACTACGCCGAGCTGCTGCAGAAACTCGAAGACACATAAGCCAGACCGACTCGACATGACCGAATACATCGAACCCGAACAGGCCGTTGCAACAGTCGCCTACCTCGGGCTGCATATTCGCGACACAGGGCTGCTGTTCTCGGCGCTCGCCCGGCCCTCCGCCAGCATGCTCGGTGAAGACGCCTACGCCACTCTCGAGCATAAAGCGGCAGCACTCTTCTCTTCGCTGGCCCAGAACCATCCTTTGTTCGACGGTAACAAGCGCCTGTCCTGGATTCTTACCCTGGCCTTCCTCCGTCTCAACGGCTTTCGCGTCGTCATGCCCACCGACAAGGCCTTCTCGCTCGTGCTGGCCGTGGCACAGAGCGAGAAAGACCTCGACGAGATCGCCGCGATCCTCCACCAGCATCTCGTACCGGCGGAGGACTGATCATGCGGCGCGGGCTACTGCGTCGAAGTTGTCTTTCGCGGCGCACGCTTCGCGGGCGTGCCAGTGACAATTGATGCGCTGACCGTCTGCTTCGGCGCAGCGGGTTTGCGTACAGGAGCCTTCCGCGCCGGAACCGCCTCGGCCGCGGCGACCAGCGGCGCGGCGACCGGCTGCAGCCGGGCCAGCTGGGTCACGTGACCGGGGTTCAACTCCTCGAGCGCGTTCACGCCGAGCAGGCGCATGGTGCGAGCCACCTGCTCCGACAGGATCGCAATCGTGCGATCGACCCCGGCCTCGCCGCCGGCCATCAGGCCATACAGGTAGGCGCGACCGATCATCGTGAAACGGGCGCCGAGGGCGACCGCGGCCACCACGTCGGCACCGCTCATGATGCCCGTGTCGAGGTGCACCTCGGTATGGGCGCCGACCTCGCGGGCCACCTGCGGCAGCAGGTGGAACGGAATCGGTGCGCGGTCGAGCTGGCGACCGCCGTGATTCGACAGGGTGATGCCGTCCACGCCGAGGTCAACGAGACGCTTGGCATCGTCGAGGTTCTGCACACCCTTGACCACGACCTTGCCCGGCCATTGCGCCTTGATCCAGGCGAGGTCCTCGAAGTCGACCGTCGGGTCGAACATGGTGTCGAGCAGGTCCGCGACGGTTCCGCTCCAGCGGTCGAGGCTCGCGAACGAGAGCGGCTCCGTGGTCAGAAAGTTGATCCACCATTCCGGGCGCGGCAGCGCATTGACGACGGTGCCGAGGGTGAGCGCCGGCGGAATCGAGAATCCGTTGCGCTTGTCGCGCAGCCGGGCACCGGCCACGGGAACGTCCACGGTCACCAGCAGGGTGTCGTACCCGGCCTTAGCGGCCCGGTCGACGAGGGCCATCGAACGGTCGCGATCCTTCCACATGTACAGCTGGAACCAATTGCGGCCGTTCGGGTTGGCGGCCTTGACGTCTTCGATCGAGGTCGTGCCCATGGTTGACAGCGCGAAGGGAATGCCGGCGCGGGCGGCAGCGTGCGCCCCGGCGATCTCGCCCTCGGTCTGCATCATGCGGGTGAAGCCGGTGGGCGCGATGCCGAACGGCTGCGCCACCGGCGCACCGAGAACGTCCCAGCCGGTCGACACGGTCGATACGTCACGCAGAATCGACGGGTGGAACTCGATGTCCTCGAAGGCCTGGCGGGCCCGGCCCAGCGAGATCTCCGCCTCGGCGGCGCCCTCGGTGTAGTCGAACGCGGCCTTCGGCGTGCGCTTCTTGGCGATCGCGCGCAGGTCGGCGATCGTCAGGGCGCCGTCGAGGCGGCGCTTCCTGGCATTGAGCTCCGGCGTCTTGAACTTCATCAGCGGGGCGAGATCTCTGAACCTGGGGATGCGTCGTTGAACCATGGTCGTCCTATCGGGTCGTGGAACTGGCAGTGGCGGATGAAACGGAAGCGAGGTGGGTCTCGGCGTAATACCCCGAGATGTGGGCGTGCACGGCGAGGCGGGCGGCATCCGCTTGACCGCACAGAATGGCGATGAGAATGCCGCGATGCTCGAGCATGAGACGAGCGGATGTCGCCGGCCAGCTCGCCAGACCCGCCGCGCCCGCCCGCGCGTACCCCTCGATGGCACTGCGGAGACCGGCCATGGTGGCGGTGATGACCTGGTTGCCGCTCGCCTCGGCGAGCGAGAGATGGAACTGGGTGTCGAGGGCGAGGAATTCGGCTTCGGTGAGGGGCTGGCGTTCCATGGCTGTGAGGATCTGTTCGGCCGCGGACAGGTCGATGACGCCGGCGCGCGAAGCCAGTTCGGCGGCGATCGCCCCTTCGAGCACGAGGCGGGTCTTGACGACGTCGGCCACGGCGAAGCCCTGCGCTGCAACCTGCAGCCGCATGAGCGCCGACATGCCGCCGCCGGGGCGGGCGACGATGATCGCGCCGGCTGATGGCCCGGAACCGACGGCGGTGCGGATGAGCCCCAAGACCTCGAGCACCCGCAGCGCTTCGCGCACGCTCGATCGACCGACACCGAGGTCGGCGGCGAGGGTGCGTTCGGGCGGCAGATGATCGCCCGGGCTGAGACGCCCGTCGAGCAGGTCGCGTTCGACGGCGTCGAGCACGACCTGCCAGGCGCGCGGGGCGATCGCGGTCATGGGTCCTCCTGTGGTCTGACCACAGGCTACACGATTTTGTCGGTATTGCGGGATGTTAGTTACGTCCGGGTGTAGACGCGGCGATCACCCAACCCGGCGACTGGTAACCTCCAACAGGAACAAGGGGACACCATCACCAAACGCTCAACCGTCATTGCCATCGTCACCGTCGCATCCGTTGTCGCGATCGGCGGTGTGGCTGCCGCGCTCGCTCTGACCCCGCAGGCGGGCTCGGACACGACGCTCACCATGCGCGTCTGGGACGAGCAGGTCGCGCAGTCCTACGAGACATCGTTCGCGGCGTTCGAACAGGCCAACCCTGGTATCCAGGTCACGGTCAACGTCGTGCCGTGGGCTGACTACTTCACCAAACTGCGGGTCGACGTTGCCGGTGAGACCGCCGACGACGTGTTCTGGGTGAATGCGGGCAACTTCGCCGACTATGCGGTCAACGGCAACCTCGTGAATATCACGGATGCGCTCGGTGCTACCGCGCAGACCGACTGGCAACCCAGCGTCGTCAGCCAGTACACCGTCGACGGTGCGCTCTGGGGAGTGCCCCAGCTCGCCGACCCCGGAATCGGGCTGTATTTCAACGAAGAACTTCTCGCGGCCGCAGGCGTTGACCCGGCCACCGTCGGCGATCTGCAATGGAACCCGGTCACCGGCGAAGACACCCTGCTTCCCGTGCTGCAGAAACTCACCCTCGACGTCAACGGCAATACCGCCGACAGCGCCGCCTTCGACCCGTCGCAGATCGTGCAGTACGGCTACAACGCAGCCAACGATCTCAACGCGATCTACCTCAACTTTCTCGGCTCGAACGGCGCAGCCCTGCAAGACGGCGACGAGTTCGTCTTCGACACGGCTGAGGGCGTCGCGGCCTTTTCTTACGTGATCGACCTGATGAACAAGTACCACGTTGCCCCGTCGGCCGCCGACACCAACCTCAACGGCGATTTTGCGCTCGACCAGTTTCTGCAGGGCAAGATGGCCCTGTTCCAGAGCGGGGTCTACAACCTCAGCAATGTGAACGAGGGAGCCGGCTTCGACTGGGGCGTGGCCGCGATCCCGTCCGGCCCGGCCGGCGCGATCAGCGTCACCAACGGCGTCGTCGCCGCCGGCAACGCCGACTCTACGCACCCGGAACAGACTCGCAAACTGCTGGAATGGCTTGGGTCTGCGGAGGGCAGCGCGGCCATCGGCGCCGACGGGTCGGCGTCACCGGCCGTGATCGGTGCTCAGGCCAGCTATGTCGCGTCCTGGCAGAAGCAGGGCATCGACGTGGACGCCTTCATCGACGTGCTCGCCAACGGCAGCGTGCAGGCGCCGCAGGGCGCGAAGTGGGCCGAGGCCTCCGACGCCTTCGAGCCGACCTTCGCCGAGATGTTCCTCGGCCGCATCCCGGTCGATGAGGCGCTGCGCACCGCGCAGGACGCAGCGAACGCGGCCATGGCCGGCTGAGCGGTCGCGCCTAGGAGTGGCGGAAGGCCGGCTAACTCGTCAACACGACGTTGAGTGGGGTCTCGCCGCGCAGCATCCGCTCGACTTGTTCGCGCACCAGCCGAGCCATGCGCGGCAGCATGGCGCTCGAAGCACCGCCGACGTGCGGTGAGATGAGCACGTTCGGCAGCGCAAACAGGGGATGCCCCGCCGGCAGCGGTTCCGGATCGGTCACATCGAGCGCGAGCCTGATCCGGCCGCTGGTCGCGTGCGCGAGCAGGGCGTGCGTGTCGGCGACCGGGCCGCGGGCGATGTTCACGAGCAGGCTTCCGTCCTGCATACGGGCGAGGAACGTGTCGTCCACCAGGTGAGTGGTCTCGGCCGTGAGCGGAACCCCGACGACCACGATGTCGGCCAGGGGCAGCAGCTCGTGCAGCGCGTCGAAGCCGTAGACCACGCCGCGCTCATCGCTGCGCGCCGTGCTGGCCACGCGGATCACCGTGGTCTCGAAGGCGAGCAGCCGGCTCTCGACGGCCCGGCCGACACCGCCGTAACCGAGCAGCAGCACGGTGCGGTCGGCGAGGCTCGGGTGGTGGGCCGGTGCCCACGCGCCGGCGTCGGCGGCGCGCACGAAGTCGGGAATGCCGCGCTGGGAGGCGAGGATGAGTGCGAGGGTGAGCTCGGCGGTGGAAGTCTCGTGCACGCTCGCCGCGTTGGCGAACACGTGCCCGGCGGGTAGTACCTGGTCGACGCCGTCGAAGCCGATGGACTGGCTCTGTACCAGCCCGGTCTCAACACCGGCGAGGTGCGCGAGGCGATCGGTTTTGCCCATGTAGGGAGTCACGACGAGGTCGAATCGAGGCCGGGGAGCCGGCCCGTCGAGCGCCCACTCGACCACCTCGACACCGGCGGGCAGGTCGCCGACCGCCTCGCGCAGTACGGAGTCGGGCAGGCTGACCAGCAAAGAGCTCATCTTGCGAGCCTACTTGCCCGGTAGCCGGGCCCGGGCGCGGGGCCGGGGGCTAGGCCGTGTCTCCTATATGCCTGTACCGAAATGATTATTGCCCGCCCTGTGAGCACCCTCGAGAAGTGGGAGCAAGATCAGTCATGCTCCCGCTTCTCGAGGGTTCTCCCAGGATGGGGCTGGCCCGAAATGCCACGGCATCGCCGCGCCACGACCGACCGTCCGGGCGCCCAGCGGTCTCGGGGAAGACTCTTATCCGACGGATAGAAACTTCTGATTCAGCATTTATTTTGCTGATCAGAGCGATATCGCCGAACCGAACCAAGCACCGGGAACACTTGATTCCCTCACCGGTCAGCCTCCACTAAGTTTCGCGGCACGGCCGAAACCTAGGCTCGGGCCGTGCCCAAGTGTGGCTGGTCCGGCATTCGTCGGACTGCCGCAAGTAATCGAAAGGATCCACATGACTTCGAACTACACCTCCACGGCCTTCGGCTCTCCAGCCCGAAAGCGCATCGCCGTCGGCGCGGTCACGGTGATGACCGTCGGCTCACTTCTCGGTCTCGGCGTCGCGGGAGCGAACGCCACCCCCCTGACCGCGGACAACACGTCGAGCACGAGCTCCCACGCGGGCCACGACGTGCTCGCCTCGCTGACCAAGGAGCTGCGCGCCGACCTCCAGGGTGCCAGCAATGCAGAGACCACGAAGCAGGTCTCTGACACGCTCGCGAGCCACCCGGACCTCTTCGAGACCCTCCCGGCGAACCTACAGGCCGACCTGACCGCGCTCAACGCCGCGACCGCCGACCAGAGCGCCGCGACCGCCGCGCAGACGGCCGCTGCCGACAAGATCGAGATCACCGCGCTCGAGGGCGGCTACGGCGTGGACATCCAGAAGCTGGCCGAGGAGATCCAGAAGGACCCGGCACATCCGCTCGCCGCAGCCTTGCGTGGCCTGTTGGCCGTTGACGCCGAGCAGGGAACGGATGCCGCGAGTGCGGCCGAGAAGATTGCCACCACGATCTCCGAGAACCCGGCCCTACTCGCCCAGCTTCCCGAAGCGCTCACGGCCGACCTCGCCGAGCAGCAGGCACTCCCCGCAGCCGAGCAGGCCGCTGCGGCCGAGGCCCTCCTGGTCTCCGCGCTCGAGGGCGGTTACGGACCGGAGGTCCAGAAGGTCACCGAGCAGATCCAATCAAGCCTCGACGCGAAGGCTTCCGCTGAGGGAACGGCTGACGCCACTGCCTCAGCCGAGGGCGCCGACACCGACACCGACACCGACCTGAAGGTCGACGGCGAAGTCAAGGCCGACAACTAAAACCGCCTCACCGAAACCGGCCAGGGGTCGGGAGCTTTCGCTCCCGGTCCCTGGCTTTTTTGAGTCCCAAGCAGAAAGTGAGACGACGGAATCTAACACCGTTAGGGATACGCCCTGATGGGCCGGTCATGAGCTTCCCTCGCGCCGAAGCACTTCTGGCCGATCCGGCAGTCTCCGCGCGCCTGCTGTGACCAGCCGGCTGATCCGCACAGGCGAACCTGCGCCCGCTGGCTCTTCTCCTGGTCCCGGGTCAGGGCGGCGACTCGCCCATGTTCCCCGAGGTGCTCGGGAGCCCGCGGGTACCACGCCTCGGCGGCGGGCGGCTGACGGACCGCGGCGGAGTCGTCCTCCGGGCAATAATCATCTGGGCAAAGGCATTGGGAGGCACGCCCTAGCGTACTCGCGCCCCGTCGCGCCGCGCCGGCTGGGGAGCGAGTGCGCGCGCCGGGCGCAGCGTGCTCAGCGCAACACCGGCGAACACGATCACGCCGCCCACGAGCTGCGGCGTGGTCAGCTGGGCGCCGAGCACGACGGCGATGATCACCGTGAACACCGTGATCAGGTTCAGGAACAGGCCAGCCCGTCCGGGCTGAATGCTTTTCAGCGCCGCGTTCCACAGCACATATGAGCCGATCGAGGGGAAGATCGCAATGAAGATCACCGCCCAGCCGATGGCGGCATCCGTTGGCCAGGTCACCCCGCTGGCGAGCGCGACCGGCGCGAGCAGCACGGCCACGAACGTGCCTTGCAGGGCCGTGGCGGTGATCGGCGGCACCGGTAGCCCGCGACCGACGATCGTGTACAGACTCCAGACCACGATCGCGCCCACCATGAGCACGTCACCAGCGTTCGGTGTGCGCGTCAAAATGGATGCGAGCGCACCGTCCGTGATGATCAGCACCACTCCCACAAGCCCCAGTGCGAGCCCGGTGAGGCCCCGCCAGCCGATGCGTTCGCGCAGCAGCACAGCCGCGAGCACCACCATTACGGCCGGATTTGCGGCGTTGATGAGCGACGCGGACTGCGGCGTCGTGTACTGCAGAGCGGTATAGAGCAATAGGTTGTATCCGCCGACACCGAGCGCGGCGAGCAGCAACAGGCGCGGCCAGTGACGCAACACCCGAGCCCAGTTCGGACGTTCGACCACCTGGGCGAGAATCAGCAACGGAACGCAGGCGAGCAGCCAGCGCAGCCAGGTGAGTTCAACGGGGGAGAGGGTCTGCACGGCGATGCCGCCGACGATGTAGTTGCCGGCCCAGAGCAGGGTCGCCACGACGAGCGCGACGGTGGCCTTCATGTGCGCGGGGGTATCGATGTGGCGTGAAACGCGGTGGTGAAAGTGGTCATAACCTGCCTGTTGTTCGGATAAGGGTCTCTGGTTCGACCCTAGACCGCGCGCCGCGCGCCGGATTGTGCGAGCCCGCGGTATCAGCGCGGGGCGGTGGCCTCGACGATAGCGATTTCGCGCGTGGCGGTCTCGCGGTGGCGTTCGGCGGCGCGCTCGCGGTCGAGGTCCGGCTCCGCGTCGGGCTCGTCCTCGAAACGCGCCCGCTCGCGCACGACGGTGCGGGCGCGGCGACTCGGCCGAGCAAGCGGGACCTCGTGCCCATCGCCGGCGTGCCGTACGCGCACCCGCGGGGCGCTGAACGGATGCACGTGCACCCGTAGCCGGCGATACCGCACCATCCAGAACAGCACGACCAGTGCAGCCAACAGGCCGGAGATTGCGGCGAGGCCGAGCGCCCAACGGGGGCCGAAGACATCCGCTACCCAGCCGACGAGCGGGGCACCGAGGGGAGTACCGCCCACGAAGATGGCCATGTACAGTGCCATGACGCGTCCGCGCATCTCGGGCCGGGTCGTGGTCTGCACGTAGGCGTTTGCGGTCGTCATGAGGGTGAGCGACGACAGACCGACCAGCGTGAGAGATATGGCGAAACTGGCATACGTCGGCATGATCGCGGACAGCGCGCAGGCCAGGCCGAACAGGCCGGCACCGAGCACCACGAGCCGCAGCCGGGCACGACTGCGTCGAGCGGCGAGGAGTGCACCGGCCACGGCGCCGATCGCCATGATCGAACTGAGCAGGCCGAACTCTGCGGCCCCCTTGCCGAACTCGATCGTGGCCATAGTCGAGGTGAAGATGGCGAAGTTCAATCCGAACGTGCCGATCAGAAAGACCGCGATCATGACGACGACGATGTCGCTGCGCCCGCGCACGTAGCGAAAACCGGCCAGGAGCTGCCCGCGCTCACGCGAGGCCTTGGGCTGGCGGCGCAGCTGGTGGGTGCGCAGCAGGGTCATCGCGAAGACCGTCGCAGCGAAGGTGATCGCGTTAATCATGAAGACCCAGCCGGCGCCCACGGCGACCGTGAGCAGCCCGGCCGCCGCCGGTCCGATCAGACGGGCGCCGTGGAACGAGGCCGAGTTGAGCGCGACCGCATTGGACAGCTGGTCTTCGGCGACGAGCTCGGAGACGAAGGTCTGGCGGGCCGGGGCGTCGATCGCCGCGACCACGCCGAGGCCAAGCGCGAACAGGTAGACGTGCCAGAGCTGGGCAACTTCGAGCACGGTCAGAATGCCCAGGCCGAGCGCCAGCAGGCCCATCAGGGTCTGGGTCAGAATAAGCAGTTTGCGCCGGTTGAATCGGTCAGCGATGAGACCAGACCACGGCATCAGAACGAGCTGCGGGCCGAGCTGCAGCGCCATGGTGATGCCGACCGCCGTGGCGTCGTAGTCGGTGAGCTGGGTCAGTACGATCCAGTCCTGCGCGGTGCGCTGCATCCAGGTGCCGATGTTCGACACCAGGGCCCCGGCGAACCAGATGCGGTAATTGACGACGCTCAAGGAGCGAAACATGGCACTCAACTGTCGGCAAGCTCCTTCATGATGAGGGTTGCGTCGGCGAGAGTGCGGCGTTGTTCGGGGCTCAGCTGGGCGACGCGCTGCACCAGCCAGGCATCCCGACGCTTGCGGGTTTCGGTCATCATCGCGCGCGCGGCATCCGTCGTGCTGAGCACGATCTTGCGGCCGTCGAGCGCGGAATCGGTGCGGGTGACCAGCCCGGCATCAACGAGGCACTTCACGGTGCGGGTCATGGACGGCGGGGTGACCCGCTCGAACTCGCTCAGCTCGGTGAGGGTGAGCGGACCGTGCACGTGCAGCACGCCGAGCGCCGAGAACTGTCCGCTGCCCAACTCGTTCTCCGCTTTCTCCTGGCGCAGGCGACGGGCCAGGCGGCCATTGGCGAGTCGAAATTCGTGGCTGAGTTCAGCCGTATTGGTCGCTGCGGCGGGCTGGCCGTCAACCGGAGGCTGCGCCTTGATGACTCCGAGCCCTGACGTTTTGGGGGGTGTTCGCGATTCCATAGATACTTAGCATAGCAAATTAGCCTTGCTAAGTACATTGCTTCGGGCCACTCGGCCCAAACACGGCAGACTGGCCTCGTGCCCACATATACGGATGCCTCTGGCCTGGTCGTCACCTACTACGTCTGGCCGGTCGCCGCCCCGCGTGCCGTGATCCAACTTGCGCACGGCGTCGGCGAACACGCCCGGCGCTATGCGGTGCTCGCCGCCGACCTCAACCGGGCCGGCTACACGGTCTACGCCGATGACCACCTGGGTCACGGCCAAACCGGGCTCGCCCAGCACGGCGGCGATCACACGAAACTCGGCCGGCTCGGTGCGGGCGGGCTGCGGGCGGCCGTGGCCGGCGTGCACCAGCTGAGCGGCATCATCCGCTTAGAAAACCCGACCCAGCCGCTCGTGCTGCTCGGGCACAGCTGGGGATCCTTCATGGTTCAGATGATCGTGAACAAGCATGCCGGGGAGTACGACGCCGTCGTGCTCTCGGGCACCGCGTATCGCTGGCCCGGCTCCCTCGACGGCGGCGACCTGAACCGCAGGCATCAGACGCTCGGCACGACGGGGGTCGAGTGGCTCAGCCGTGATCCGGCCGTAGCCGCGGCCTTCGTGGCCGACCCGTTGACCACCGCAACGTCGCTCGCAAAGCTGTTCGGCGTGCGTGAGGCCGCCCGCCTGTTCGGCCGGCCGGCGAAGAACCTGCCAACGGACCTGCCGCTGCTCGTGCTGATCGGGGGCGACGACACCGTCGGCGGCGAACGCAGCGCGCTCAAATTGGTGAACGCCTATGTCCGGCGGTCCGGGCTGCGTGATGTGCGTCTGATCGTGTATCCGGGGGCGCGGCACGAGGTTTTCAACGAGACCAACCGCTCCGAGGTGATCGGCGATCTGGTGGCCTGGCTCGACGAACGATTTACCGCCGTAGGCTGATTACATGCATGGTGAATATAAGGTTCCGGGCGGCAAGCTTGTCGTCGTCGATCTCGATGTCGTCGACGATGTCATCACCGACTTTCGGCTTGCCGGGGACTTCTTTCTGGAACCCGATGACGCGCTCGAAGACATCAACGCGGCGGTGACCGGTCTGCCCGCCGGCAGTACGGCCGCCACGATCGCCGCCGCCGTGCGCGATGCGCTGCCCCAAGGCGCCATTCTGCTCGGTTTCTCCCCGGAGGCGGTAGCCGTGGCGATTCGCCGGTCTCTCGCGCAGGCGAGCACCTGGCGGGACTACGACTGGCAGATCATCCACTCGCAGACGCCCGTCGCGCCCGTGCTGCAGATGGCCCTCGACGAGGTGCTCGCCACCGAGGTCGGCGAGGGGCGCCGGCAGCCCACCCTGCGCATCTGGGAGTGGAACGAGCCGGCCGTCGTCATCGGCAGCTTTCAGTCCCTGAAGAACGAGGTCGACCCGGAGAACGCCGCGAAGTACGGATTCACCGTGGTGCGGCGCATCAGCGGCGGCGGCGCCATGTTCATGGAGGCCGGCTCGGTCATCACTTATTCCATCTACGCTCCGACCGACCTCGTGCAGGGCATGAGCTTCGCCGACTCCTACGCCTTTCTCGACGAGTGGGTCATCACCGCGCTCAAGTCTCTCGGCATCGACGCGCACTACCAGCCGCTCAACGACATCACGAGCCCGACCGGCAAGATCGGCGGGGCCGCGCAGAAACGCCTCGGCAGCGGCGCTGTGCTGCACCACGTCACCATGAGCTATGACATGGACGGCGAGAAGATGGTGCAGGTGCTACGCATCGGCCGGGAGAAGCTCAGCGACAAGGGCATCACGAGCGCCGCCAAACGGGTTGACCCGCTGCGCAGCCAGACCGGCCTGAGCCGCGCCGCCATCATCGACCGCATGAAAGACACCTTCACCGGTCTCTACGGTGCCAAAGCGGGTGACGTCACGGCCGAGGAATACGCCAAGGCCACCGAACTGGTCGCGAACAAGTTCAGCACCGAGGCCTGGCTGACCCGGGTTCCGTAAAGACGATAAGCGGATGTGGCTGACTGGGCCACCGGCATCATCTCGGCCTACCGGCCCCGCGTCAGCAGGTCCTGATACTCGGCGTGCCGGTCGATCCACCGGGCCACGTAGGAGCAGTCCGGCACCACGGCTCTCGTGGTGCGCACCCGAACGTCATCGAGTGCCTGCTCGACCAGAATGCTCGCCAGACCGTGGGCGCGCTGGGCCGGGTCGACCTCGGTGTGCGTGAAATGCACGGCGGTCGTGGTCGTGATGTAATCGGCCAGGCCGACCGGTTCCTGGCCCAGCAGCACCGTGTAGCGGCTCTGCTCGGGGTCGTGGCGCACCTCGAGAAGACCGGCATCGGCCAGATCCTGCGAGTGGATGATCGTCGATTCAGCAGTCATCCCGACAGACTAAGCGCAGAGGCGCCGTGCAGGCTGAAAGAATGGACAAATGCCTAACGCGTGGAGACCGACCAGCCCGAGCCGTGTCATCCACGCCGACAACCTCGAGGTGCTGCCCGGCCTGCCCGACGGCGTCTTCACGCTGATCTACCTCGACCCGCCGTTCAACACCGGCCGGTCGCAAAAACGGCAGAGCACCACCGCGGTGCGGTCGGTCGCCGTCGACGGCTCGCACGCGGCCGGCACGATCACCGGGTTCAAGGGTCAGCGGTATGAGCGCATCAAGGGTGACCTGCTCGGCTACGACGACCAGTTCGAAGATTACTGGGCCTTTCTCGAGCCGCGCCTGATCGAGGCCTGGCGTCTGCTCGCCGACGACGGCACCCTCTACCTGCACCTCGACTACCGCGAAGCGCACTACGCCAAGGTGCTGCTCGACGCCCTGTTCGGCCGGGAATGCTTTCTCAACGAACTCATCTGGGCCTACGACTACGGTGCCAAGTCCAAGAACAAGTGGCCGACCAAGCACGACACGATCCTGGTCTACGTCAAGAATCCCGCCCGGTACTACTTCGACTCGACCACCGTCGACCGCGAGCCGTATATGGCTCCCGGCCTGGTCACGCCCGAAAAGGTGGCCAAGGGCAAACTGCCGACAGATGTCTGGTGGCACACCATCGTCTCGCCCACCGGCAAGGAGAAAACGGGCTACCCCACCCAGAAGCCGATCGGCATTCTGCGCCGCATCATTCAGGCGTCGAGCCGCGAAGGCGACTGGGTGCTCGACTTCTTCGCCGGCAGCGGAACCACCGGCGCGGTTGCCGCCGCGCTCGGCCGCCGGTTCGTGCTCATCGACCAGAACCCTGAGGCGCTCGCCGTCATGCGCGCCCGCTTCGAGCCGGTTGCCGATGTCGAATTTCTTGAATCGACCGAGAAGTAATGCGGTGGGCTCGCGGCCCTCGATAAAGATGGCGGCACCGCTACGTAGGAGTACCGCCATCGCTCAGGAGTGCCGCGAGAAGCGGATGCTGCCAAGCGGTGGCATCCGCTTGGCCCGGGCGGCTCAGGCCGCGTGCGCGGCCCGAATGTGCGCCGCGTACATCCTTCCGCTGTCCTTGACCGTGCGTTCGAGCGTCTTGTAGTCGACCCGCACGATGCCGAAGCGTTTCTCGTAGCCGTACGACCACTCGAAGTTGTCGAGCAGGGACCAGGCGAAGTACCCGCGCACGTCGGCGCCGGCCGCGATGGCCTCGCCGATCTTGTCGATGTGCGAGGCGATGTAGTCGGTGCGCAGGGCGTCGTGCACGTCGCCGTCGGCGCTCACCCGGTCGTCGTAGGCCGCGCCGTTCTCGGTGACGTAGAGCGGCGGGAGGCGGTCGTACTCCTCGCCGAGCCGCACGAGGAGCCGGCGCAGCCCGTCGGGGTTGACCTCCCAGTCCATCGCCGTGCGCGGCAGGCCGCGGCTGGGAAAGGTGATGTACTCAGACCCGATCCACGGGGATCCGACAGAACGCGCAGCGCCGCCGACATGGGAGTCGCTCGCCGAGGCATCCGCATGGCCGCTCACGAGGTCGTCGTGATAGTGGTTGACGCCGAGAAAATCGAGTGGGGCGCTGATGATCGACAGGTCGTCTGCGTGGATGACCTCGGCCAGGCCGAACGGCTCCAGGTCGCGCAGGGTGTCCTCCGGGTAGGCGCCGCGCAGCAGCGGGTCGAGGAAAATACGGTTGGCGAGCGAGTCGAGCCGTCGGGCCGCCTCAATATCGACCGGGTCGGCGGCGTCGCGCGGCACAGCATTGGTGAGGTTGAGCGTGATCCCCAGATTGGGGGCTCCATTCGAACGCAGCGCGGTCACCGCGAGCCCGTG
The DNA here is from genome assembly GCF_900110125.1 of Cryobacterium luteum. Lineage (GTDB taxonomy): Bacteria > Actinomycetota > Actinomycetes > Actinomycetales > Microbacteriaceae > Cryobacterium > Cryobacterium luteum. The sequence continues at coordinate 353,374 of NZ_FOCN01000001.1, read as the reverse complement.
CGCGAGGTGCTGGTGATGCACGGCGGCCACCGCCGCCCGGCCGTCCTGCCGACCCGGCGCGTGCACGCCCGATCCGTAGCCCAGCAGCGAGGAGCAGAAGGGCTCGTTGAAGGTGGTCCAGTGGCTGACCCGATCGCCGAGCGCGGCGTAGACGTCGCTCGCGTAGTCGACGAAACGGTACGCGGTGTCGCGATTGGCCCAGCCGCCCTTCTCTTCGAGCGCCTGCGGCAGATCCCAGTGGTACAGGGTGAGCCAGGGCAGAATACCGGCGGCGAGCAGTTCGTCGACCAGCCGGGAGTAAAAGTCGAGCCCCTCCGGGTTCACGGCGCGGTCGCCCGGGCGCACCCGCGCCCAACTGGTGGAAAAGCGGTAGGCGTCGAGGCCGAGGGAGGCCATGAGCTGCACATCGGCGGGCATCCGGTGGTAATGATCCACGGCCGTTTCGAGGTCGTCACCTCCCGCGATCGCGCCCGGCACTCGCGCGAACGCGTCCCAGATCGAGTCTTCCTTGCCGCCGGCATGGCCGGCGCCCTCGATCTGCGCGGCGGCCGTCGCCGACCCCCAGAGAAAATTGTGCGGCCAGGGGAACGATGCGGGTTCGGTCTGCGACATGACACGACGGTACCCCGCGGCGCCGGCTTCGACCAGTGCGAGAAAAGTTTCGTCCGGAGTCAGCGTGCGGAACCGCAGAGATCAAGCCGAAACCGGCCCGAAATCGGGTGAATCCTGCCGATTCGACCGAGATCTCCGCAGTTGTGAACGTGGCATCCAGTACTTCTGATATTCGTCGCGGCTAAGCTCGAATCATGCTGCAGAACAACGAACCCACGGAGGCCGACCAGCGGCGCCTCCGCCGCCGGTTTCTGATCGGCGTCCTCATTGTGGGAGGGCTCGTTGCCCTCGCGGCGGTCGCGCTCTACCTCAGCGCCGCAATGAGCGCCTAGGCAGTCCCTCCAAACGAAGTGAGTACATTGTGCAGTTGACCCGGTGGCAGCGACTCGGCCTGACCACGGCCGTCGGAGCCGTGCTCGCGGTTGGCGCGACCGCGCTCGTCGTACAGGCCCTCGAAGGCCCCGCTGAATCCACGAACACCGGGCAGCCGAAGACCGCCCTGGCAACGGATGCCGCCACACCGGCGAAAACGGATGACCCGGCTCGCGTCACCCCCACCGACCCGGCCGCTGCCGCCCCGGTCGAGGCGGCACCCGTGGTGAGCGCAGCCGTCACCGCCCAGATGGACTACCTCCTCGCGCACTGGCAGCTGGACAACTACAACTCTGCCGAGTGGGGTGTGCTCGGCGAGAACGACTGTGTCAACTTCGCGAGCCAGGCGATGATTGCCCGCGGCTGGACCATGGACGGCGTGTGGTCGAGCCCGAAGAACGGCAACGCCTACGATGCCTCGGCGGCCTGGCGCAGCTCGACGGCCTTCATGAACTACATCGCATCAACCGGAAAGGCCACCGCCCTGACCGATCAGCAGCGCGACCAGGTGAAGGTCGGCGACATTGCGCAGTTCGACTGGGACAACACCGGCGACCGCGACCACACCGGCATCGTCACCAAGGTGGAGAAGGTCGGCGACACCATCGCCATCTCCTTCGCCGGGCACACCCTGGACTCCGACTACCGCTCGGTCGACACGGCGATCACGGTGGATCACCCGGGCGCGACGGCGTACTACTGGAGTGTTCCCTAGGCGATCGCGGCGTCGACGATGGCCTTGGCTTCGCGCTGCACCTGGGCCAGGTGCTCGAGGCCGAGGAAAGACTCGGCGTAGATCTTGTAGACGTCTTCGGTGCCGCTCGGCCGGGCCGCGAACCAGGCGTTCTCGGTCGTTACCTTGACGCCGCCGATGGCCGCTCCGTTGCCGGGGGCCACACTGAAGGCGCCGGTGATCTTCTCGCCGGCGAGTTCGGTGGCGGTGATCATCGAGCCGTCGAGTTTGGCCAGCGCGGCCTTCTGGGCTGGCGTGGCCGCAGCATCCACTCGGGCGTAGGCAGGGGCGCCGAAGTGCTCGGCGAGCTCGGCGTAGCGCTGCGAAGGGGTTTTGCCGGTGACGGCGAGAATTTCGGAGGCGAGCAGGGCGAGCAGAATGCCGTCCTTGTCGGTGGTCCAGACGGTGCCGTCGAAGCGCACGAAGCTCGCGCCGGCGCTCTCCTCGCCGCCGAACGCGACTGAGCCGTCGATCAGGCCGGGCACGAACCATTTGAAGCCGACTGGAACTTCCCAGAGGTCGCGGCCGAGAAACCCGGTGACCCGGTCGATCATCGTCGACGACACGAGCGTCTTGCCGACCGCGGCATCGGGCTTCCAGCCTTCGCGGTGGCTGTAGAGGTAGTCGATGGCGACGGCCAGAAAATGGTTGGGGTTCATCAGGCCGCCGTCGGGCGTGATGATGCCGTGCCGGTCGGCATCGGCATCATTGCCGGTGAGGATGTCGTACTCGTCTTTGTGGGCGAGAACGGATGCCATCACCGACGCACTCGACGGATCCATCCGGATCTTCTCGTCCCAGTCCAGGGTCATGAATCGCCAGGTCGGGTCGACCTTGGGGTTGACCACGACGAGGTCGATTTCGTAGCGGTCGCGGATGGCGCCCCAGTAGCCGACGCTCGCGCCGCCGAGCGGGTCGGCGCCGATCCGGATTCCGCTGGTGCGGATGGCCTGCATGTCGATGATGTTCTCGAGGTCGTTCACGTAGTTACCGCGAAAGTCGTAGGTTTCCACGGCGCTCGGCTCGCTCATCAGCACGCCGACCAGGCCACCGGCGATGAGCTCGTTGGCGCGATTCGCGATCCACGAGGTCGCGTCGCTGTCGGCCGGGCCGCCGTGGGGCGGGTTGTACTTGAAGCCGCCGTCCATCGGCGGGTTGTGGCTCGGCGTGACGACGATGCCGTCGGCCAGGTCGCCGTGCTCGGCGCGGTTGTAGGCCAGGATCGCGTGCGACAGCGAGGGGGTGGGCACGTAGTCATCGAATTCGTCCACGAGCACGCGCACACCGTTGGCGACGAGCACCTCGAGGGCGGTCGTGTAGGCCGGGCCGCTCAGGGCGTGCGGATCCGTGCCGATGAAGAGCGGGCCGGTGATGCCCTGGCCGGCTCGGTATTCCACGATCGCCTGGGTCGTGGCGCTGATGTGATCCTCGTTGAACGCGGTGTTCAGCGAACTGCCCCGATGTCCGGACGTGCCGAAGACGACCCGTTGGGCCGGCACCGCGACATCCGGTTTCAAGTCGTAATAGGCCTTGATCAGCCCATCAACGTCGATAAGGTCAGATTCCAGGGCTCGGGTGCCCGCACGTTCGCTCATGAGCACAGTCTGGCACCCCCGGTAGGCTGTGAGCCATGCCCGACGCGCCGAATCCGCCCAAAAATCAGACCTACAGCTATCTCGGCCCGGCCGGCACCTTTACCGAAGCGGCTCTGGCCCAGGTGGCTGAGGCACGTGGCCAGATCTGGCGGCCGGTCAACAATGTGGGTGAGGCCTTTGCCGACGTGATCTCCGGCCGCAGCTTCGCGGCGATGATCGCCATCGAAAACTCGGTCGACGGCGGCGTCACCGCCACCCAGGATGCCCTCGCGAGCGTGCCCAACCTGCGCATCATCGGCGAATACCTGGTGCCGGTCAACTTTGTGCTCGTCGCTCGCCCCGGCACCACCCTGGCCGATGTGCGGGTCGTCAACGCGCATCCGGTCGCCTACGGACAGTGCCGCAATTGGCTTGAGAAGACCCTGCCGAGCCACGGCCACCTTCCCTCGTCGAGCAACGTCGCCGCGGCATCCGCTCTGCTCGACACCACGCAAGCGGATGCTGCGATCGCCCCGCCCGGCATCGAGAAGCATCACGACCTCGTCGTTCTCGCGTCGAATATCGGCGACAACCCGAACGCGGTCACCCGGTTCGTGCTGGTCGGCCGCACGGCCGAGCTCACCGCTCCGACCGGCGCCGACAAGACGAGCCTCATCATCGAACTGCCGAGTGACCGCTCGGGTGCCCTGCTCGAGATGCTCGAGCAGTTCGCCACCCGGGGGGTGAACCTCAGTCTCATTCAGTCCCGTCCGATCGGCGATTCCCTCGGCCGGTACCGCTTCGTCGTCGACGCCGACGGGCACATTCTTGACGAGCGGGTCGCCGATGCGCTGCTCGGACTTCGCCGGTTCAGCCCCAAGGTGATCTTTCTCGGGTCGTATCCGCGGGCCGACAAGCGCCCGATCGAATTCACCTCACGCTACGACGACGGCATCTTCATCGAGGCTCGCGATTGGTTGCGTGGCCTGGTCGGCGGGGAACCGGCCGAGTAGGTACAGCGGCGGGGAACCGGCCGAATAGGCCTATTCGTTCGGTACGCGCACGATGAGCGCACCAGCGTCGGCGTGCAACTTCACCTTGCGGACCAGCCCGAATTCGTCGCCGTCGAGCTCGAAATCCTGGGCGTGCTCGAGCACAATGCGAATATCCGCGCCGCGCAGGGTCGTCATCACCCGTTCATTCGACGATTCCGTCGCCTGGATCATGCGCCGGCCCACCGCTGAGCGACGCAACACGCCGTTCTCCCAGGTCACCCGCCGCCAGATGGTCAGCCAGCCGAGCACGCCCTTGGGCTGCAGTACGGCGATGTCGAGAATGCCGTCGTCGAGGCGAGCGTCGGGCAGAAACTGCAGGTTGCCCGGAAGCAGCCCGCAGTTGGCGATCAGAATGGCGCTCACCTGCGCTGGCCGGTCGACGCGCCCCTCAACGCTGTAGCGGATGCGAAATGGCCGGGCTTTCGGCAGCGCCCGCGCCACCCCGTCGACGTAGGCGAGCCAGCCCACCTGCTTCTTCAGGTCATCGCGGGTGTGGGCGATCATCTGCGCGTCGAGGCCGAGACCGGCCATGACCAGGAAGACGTGTTCCTCGACCGCGCCGGCCTCGGTGGTGACGCTCGCCACACCGAGATCGATGGGCTTGTCGACCCCGCTGAACGCGATCGCGGTCGCCGCATCGATGCTGCCGAGCGGCAGTTCGAGGTTGCGCGCCAGCAGGTTGCCGGTGCCCGACGGCACGATCGCCATGCGCACGCCGGAGTCACGCAGGGCTTCAGCGACGGCGCGAACCGTGCCATCGCCACCGGCCGACAGCACCATCGAGGCGCCGGCATCAAGCGCCTGCCTGGTGGCGGCCTGGCCGACGTCGTCGACGCTCGTTTCGAACCAGTGCGTTTCGGCCCAGCCGGCGGATTGTGCGGCCGCAGCCACGCTCGCCCGCAGCTTAGCGAGATCGACCTTCACCGGGTTGTAGACGACGGCGGCGTGCTGGTTACGGCTTTCGGAGGCGGTCACGAGGCCTAGGCTACTGGGTTGCCCTCGCGATTGCCCCACGGCAGGCGCTTGTAGACTGGCCGGGTGATTGATCCGGTGCTGTTACGCGAAAACCCTGACCTCTTCAAGCGTTCGCAGGAGGCCCGTGGCGACTCCGTTGAAGCGGTGGATGCCGCGCTCGCCGCCGATGCGACACGACGCGCTTCTATCACGGCGTTCGAAGACCTGCGCGCCACGCAGAACCTGTTCGGCAAGACCGTGGCCCAGGCCCCAGCCGAGCAGAAGAAGGCCCTCGTTGCCGAAGCGCGCGGCCTCGCCGCCGAGGTGAAGGCCGCCGGCGCCGTGGCCGCCGAGGCGGAGGAACGCTTCGTCAAAATCGTCAAGACCATCGCCAACCCGATCATCGACGGTGTTCCCGCCGGCGACGAGGCCAACTTCGCCACACTACGCACCCACGGCGAGGCGCCGGTGTTCGACTTCGAGCCGCGCGATCACCTCGAACTCGGCGAACTGCTCGGCGCCATCGACATGGCCCGCGGCGCCAAGGTCTCGGGTACCCGCTTCTACTTTTTGAAGGGCATCGGTGCCCGCCTCGAGATCGCCCTCATGAACATGGCCCTCGACCGAGCGCTCGATGCCGGTTTCGTGCCGCTGATCACCCCCACCCTGGTGCGTCCGGAGATCATGGACGGCACCGGTTTTCTCGGCGAACACAACGACGAGGTCTACTACCTGCCCGCCGACGACCTTTACCTCACCGGCACGAGCGAGGTTGCGCTCGCCGGGTACCACAAAGACGAGATCCTCGACCTGTCCGAGGAGCCCCTGCGCTATGCCGGCTGGAGCACCTGTTACCGCCGCGAGGCCGGCTCGGGCGGAAAAGACACCCGCGGCATCATTCGCGTGCACCAGTTCAACAAGCTCGAGATGTTCACCTACGTGCTGCCCGAGAACGCCGAGGCCGAGCACGACCGCCTCGTGGCCCTGCAGGAGGGCATGCTGCAGTCCCTCGGACTCAGCTACCGCGTGATCGACGTCGCCGCCGGAGACCTCGGCTCCAGCGCCGCCCGCAAGTTCGACATCGAGGCCTGGGTGCCCACCCAGAACGCCTTCCGCGAGCTCACCAGCACGAGCAACTGCACTACCTACCAGGCGCGCCGGCTGGACATCCGCTACCGCATCGAATCGGGCAAGACCGCGCCGGTCGCCACCCTCAACGGCACGCTCGCGACCACGCGCTGGCTCGTCGCCATGCTCGAAACACACCAGCAAGCGGATGGCTCGGTGCGCGTCCCCGAGGCCCTCCGGCCTTATCTCGGCGGCCTCGAGGTGTTGACGCCGCTCCCGGTGAAGGGAACGAAGTGAAGACTGTCGTCACAACGGAGCCGTGGCTTGTTGCCCTCGATATCGACGGCACGACTATGCACGAAGACGGCTCGATCAGCCAGGCCGTGATCGATGAGGTCGCCCGCCTCGCCGCCGCCGGCCACGAGGTCATGCTCGCCACCGGCCGCTCGGCCGCAGCGGCCCTGCCGGTTCTCGACCGACTCGGTATCGCACCGCGCTACGTGGTCTGCTCCAACGGGGCCATCACCATGCACCGCGACGCCTCAGCGCCGATGGGCTACCGCCGGGAATGGGTCGAGACCTTCGACCCGAGCGACGTGCTCACGTCGATTCGCGCGCACCTCGGCTCTGCTCGGTTCGCCGTCGAAGACGAGCACGGCTTCTACCGCTACACCGAACCGATCCCCGACGCCACGATCGGCATGGACAGCGAGCGGGTCGACTTCGATGAACTGCTCAAGCACAAGGCCACCCGGGTGGTCGTCATCTCGCCCGACCACGATATGGAAGATTTCCTTCAGGTCGTCGAGCGCATGGGCCTGAACCGGGTGAGCTACGCCATCGGGTGGACCGCCTGGCTCGACATCGCCCCCGAGGGCGTCAACAAGTCAACCGCGATGGAGCGGGTGCGCGTGGCGATGGGTGTGCCGCGCGAGCGGGTGATGGCCGTCGGTGACGGGCGCAACGACATCGACATGCTGCAATGGGCCGCCGAATTCGGTCGCGGTGTGGCCATGGGAGAGTCGCCCGACGACGTTCTCGCCGCCGGATCGGAGCTCACCGGCACCGTGGAAGTCGACGGCCTCGCCACGGTTCTGCGCACGCTCTGACCGGCATCCAGCCGTTTATCAGGCCCCTCTGTCAGCCTGTGGGGTCTGCCATCGGCTAGAATCGGGCCAGTTCGCCCAATTCTTCCCGCGACGTATGTCCGCGCGGGAACGGGCAACCGGGAGGGCTGTCCGAGCGGCCGATGGAGCCAGTCTTGAAAACTGGTGGGCAGAAATGTCTCGTGGGTTCGAATCCCACGCCCTCCGCAGTACCAGTGCAAGTGAAGAACACCGGCGCACAATGACTGTCGCCTCAGGCCGACCAGGCCGACAAACCGATGAGAGGACATGAGTGAGCGACCAACTTCGCCCCCGCAGTGCCGGTTCCAAGAACCTCAAAACCATTGCCCGGCATGGCCGACTGAAGAAGTCGAACGCTGCCGTCGCCGTGGCGAAGTTTCTTGCCGGCAGCGTGGCCGTCGTTCTGGTCAGCGGTTTCTCCGTCGGTGCCATCGCCACCTATGACGTCGCCGCGAGCGTGCAGCCCAGTGTGCACCTCGCCAATGAATCCAACGGCCCGGTCCCCTCGATCGGTGCCATCGACGGCGGCGTGAACATGCTCGTCGTCGGCAGCGACAGCCGAGTCGGCCAGGACGCCGCCTTCGGTCCGGAGGATTCCACCGGCGACCTCAATGACGTGACGATGCTGCTGCACATCTCGGAAGACCACAGCAACGCCTCGGTCATCAGCTTTCCCCGCGACATGTACGTCCCCATCCCCTCCTGCCCCGACCCCGACGGTGGCTCGTTCCCCGCCATGAGCAGCCAGAAGATCAACACCACGCTCACCTACGGCGGGCTCGCCTGCACCGTGCTCACGGTTGAGAAGCTCACCGGTCTCTCCATTCCGTTCGCGGCCGAGGTGCAGTTCAGCGGCGTCATGGCGATGTCCTCCGCCGTCGGCGGTGTGCCGGTCTGTGTCGCCGAGCGCATCGAAGACGAATACACCGGTGTCAACCTCGACCCGGGGGAGCACATGCTTTCCGGGTATGACGCACTGCAGTTCCTCCGCACTCGCCACGGTGTCGGAGACGGCAGTGACTTGACCCGCATCAACAACCAGCAGCTGTTCATGTCCTCGCTCGTGCGCACGATCAAGAGCGCCGACACCCTCTCGGACCCGACCAAGGTGTACGCCCTGGCCAAGGCGGTCACGGCCAACATGCGCCTCTCCGACAGCCTCAACAGCGTGACCACCCTCGCGTCGATCGCCATTGCTCTGAAAGACATCGACCTCAATCAGGTCGTGTTCGCGCAGGTGCCCACCGGCACCACGGCCGGCGGCGTGAAGGCCATTCAACCCGCCTTCGACAACCTGTTCGAGGCCGTTGCTGCCGATCAACCCCTGTCCCTGAGCGGAACAACCGGTCGCGGCACGGTCGCCGACCCCAATGCTCCCGTTGAAGCCGCGCCCGCGCCCGCCGCGACCACGGATCCTGCCGCGACCACGGATCCTGCCGCGACCGATGTTCCGGCCGTGACCGAGGCGCCGGCCACGGAAGCCCCCGGAGTCGTCCTGTCGGAGTCGGTGACCGGCCAGACCGCCGGCGATTACACCTGCACGGCCGGCCGAACCCTGGAGGACCAGTAGCCGGGCGCGGGCATCCGCTTTTCTAACCGTGGTTTTCATGGTCAGAGCGGATGTCCACAGTACGGCTAAGATGGACCAGTGTGTTTGCGCAAGCAAACGCCAAGGAGACGTCGCATAGTTCGGCTTAGTGCACCACCCTGCTAAGGTGGAGTACCCTTTACGGGGTACCGTGGGTTCAAATCCCACCGTCTCCGCAGTGAGGAGTTTACGTAATTCCGGCGTTTAGTTTACGAAATTCCTGCGGCAACAAAAAACCGGCGATCGCATCGCCGGTTTTCTGCGTTAAGGCGCCGATTTCGAGAGTGCTAGCCCCAAGAAACGCTGTGATCGGCGCATGGTCGGCGGTTAAACACCGCTTCGCCCTGTTTTTGGCAGGGCGAAGCGACTTTTAATGCAGGTAACGGAATTGTTGACGACCGGGCGGCTAGCTGGGTGGTGGTGACGGCACCGTGTCGGTGGGTGGCGTCGCCGCCGTGATTTCAGCGCTGGAATAGTACGTGCTCGCGAAGGACTTGTTCTTCGAGGTGAGGGGGACTCGGGCGAGCTCACTCTGAATGAACGTCAAAATCTTTCGGATGTTGGCTGAGACGAGTGCGAGTGTCACGGCCAGCGATGCGAAGGTGTTGCCGCGGGCGCGCCGTTTCATGGGGGAGGCGATGTCTTCGGTTGCGGAGTCCTTGATGAATGCGTTCTGCGATTCGACGGTGTTGCGCAGGGCGTAGAAACCCTTCCACACTGGACTTTTGTGGGGGTAGGTCTGCCCGTACTTCAGGGCTTTGTCCTTGGCGGGGTCTTTCCCGGCGGGTATCACGACGGTCTTCTTGCGGATGGGCTCGATGAGTTCACCGGTCTTGTGGTCGAAGGCCAAATCGTCGTAGTTCTTAGGGTCAGGGTAGAGGTATTGGCGTGAGCCGTCGGGCCGGCGCTTGCCCTTGGGCTTGGCGCGGTACTTTTCACGTTCGGCGATTCGCTGGTCTCGCAGTTCTTTGGCTTGACGCACGGGGTTTGAGTCGCTGAAGAGGATGTCGTCCGTCTTCGCGCGTCTCCTCGTCGACGGGCACGCCGGTGTCGGCTGCCTTGCGGTCCTTTCGGTACAGGTCGACGGCGTGGATAAGGTCTTGCGGCATGTATTTCATATACCACTGTGGCGAGTAGCGCTTGTAGGTAGCGCTCGTCCGGACTACCGGTGCTAAGAAGGGCTACTCGCCATCGTGCGTATGACGCCCGGTCATCGGGCTTAATCTCGGGACAGACAAACGGGCACCGTCGCAATTCAGCACGGTCAGACCCGCCAGATTCCGGGGGAGTGCCCGCAAGAGGTCCGCTCTTTGCGCCACCTTGGGCCGGGCCAGTTGGTGGTGAGCGGAATCCGATTTCGGCCACGTGATACACGCTGAACGTGAGCGTCACGCTCGTGCGCAGGCGATGCCTATTCAGGGGTGGTCGTCTCCGCGCATCCGCACGGCCACGAGGAGTCCGGATGCGGCAGTCAGGGCCGCGACCACGGCGACGGCGGCCGGAATGCCGAAGGCGTCCGCGATCAGTCCGGACAGCAGCGCGCCGACCGCGAAGCCGCCGTCACGCCACAGGCGGTAGGTGCCCACCGAGCGGGCCCGCCATTCGGGGTGGGCGACGTCGCCGATCGCTGCGAGCAGCGTCGGGTAGACCATGGCGGTGCCTGCCCCGAGTAGCACGGCGGCTGCCAGCCAGAGGCCGAAGCTGTCCCCGACGGCGACCATGCCTAGGGCGACCGCCTGCACGATCATTCCGCCGACGATCAGCCATTTGCGGCCGATCCGGTCGGAGAGCCCCCCGGTGATCAGTTGACCGGCTCCCCAGACGGCCGGGTAGACGGCGGCCAGGATGCCGATGCGTTCGATGCTGAGTCCGGCGGCGGCGAACAGGATGGGGAACAGCCCCCAGGCCAGACCGTCGTTGAGGTTGTTGACCATCCCGGCCTGGCTGATCGACGACAGGGAGCGATCCCGGAAGCTCGTGAGGGTGAAGACCTGCCGGTCACTGAGGGAGCCGGCATGGGCGTGCTCGGACACATGGTTGGCCGCTTCGGCCTTCGCGTAGTGATGTGTTTCGCGCACGAAGAGCGCGGAGAGTCCGAGCCCCAGGGCGATGAAGGCTGCCCCGAGCAGGAACGGGCCGGGGCGCAGCCCGTACTCGGCGGCGATGTATCCGGTGGCCAGGGCCGTGGCTGCGACACCGAGATAGCCGGCCGCCTCGTTGAAGCCCATGGCCAGGCCGCGCTGCTTCGGGCCGACGAGGTCCATTTTCATCATCACGGTGGTTGACCAGGTCAGTCCCTGGCTGATGCCGAGGATCACATTGGCCGCGACAATCCAGCCCCAGGTCGGGCCGAGGATCAGAATAAGCGGCACAGGAATGGCGATCAGCCAGCCGGCGATTAGCACGGGCTTTCGGCCGTAGCGGTCGGAGAGGGTGCCGGCGAAGTAGTTGGTGCCGGCCTTAGCCAGGCCGAAGGCCAGGATGTACGTCAGCGCGCCCGTGTACCGATCGACGTGGAAGACCTCGTCCGCCAGCAGGGGCAGCACGGTGCGCTCCTGGCCGAGGGTGCCGCCGACCAGGGCGTTGACGGCGACGAGCAGCATGAACTGGGGGAAGTTCTGCCGCAGACCCAGCGTGATCACGCGGCCGACGCCCTTCCGTTGGTCCACACGGCCTGGCGTCCGGCTCATCGTCCGGTCTCCAGCGAGCGACCAGCTTCACGGGCCCAGTCCGCGGCGCCGCCGTTGAGCACGGCGACGGCGGTTCGACCGCCGCGCTCGAGGATGCTCGCCGCGCTCATGGCGCGTTCGCTGTGGCCGCACATGACGACGAGGGGTCCGGTGGGGACCTCGCCGAGGCGCCCGGCGAGGTCGCCCAGTTCGATGTTCCAGGCGGCGGCGACGTGACCTGCCGCGTACTCCGAGGCCTGGCGGACGTCGAGCACGGTGGCTGAGGCTTCAGCGCCGGAGACCATGCTCCGGGCTTCGATCAGCGATCCCGTGGCCGCTGCTGCGGAGTTCTTCCACGCAGGGAATCCGCCGTCGAGTTCGCCGGCGAGGGTGTCGAAGCCGACCTGCGCGGCCGCCCAGACGATGTCCGCGGGATCCTGATCCGGATTCCGCACGATAATGACCAGCCGGTCTGGCTCGGCCAGCCAGCCGAGCCAGGTCGCGAACACCGGGCGCAGCGCGATGGACAGGGAACCGGGGATGTGCCCGGCCGCGAAGTGCGCAGGCTGCCGAGCATCCACGATCTGGGCGCCCTGCTCGCGCAACGACATCACGCGGTCGACGGACAGCGCCGGCAGCGGCGGAGTGGTTCCGAGAACGACTGGGCCCCGCCGGTTGACCTCGCCCAGGCGCAGGAAGTAGTCAGGGAAAGTGCCGAGGGAACCGAGCAGCGCATCAACGAAGGCGTCCTCACCGGCGACCTGGAGCAACGGGTTGGTGGCCCGTTCGCGGCCGATCGTGGTCATCCGTTCGCCACCGGCCGCGGCCGAGCAGAACGACCCGGCGCCGTGGGTGGGCCAGACCGGGGTGTCGTTGGGCAGTTCCATCAGCCGGTGCAGCGAGTGGTACTGGGCTCGGGCCAGCGGAACGGTCATTTCCGGGCTGACCAGGTCTGTGCGCCCGGCGGTTCCGACCATCAGTGACCCGCCGGTGAAAACGCCGGCGATGCGCCCGTGGTCGAGCAGCAGGTAGGAGAGGTGTTCGGGTGAGTGGCCGGGTGTCGCCAGCGCCTGCAGGGTGATATTACCCAGGTCCAGGTTATCGCCGTCGTTGAGCACGGTGTGGGCGAATCCGCGCGGACCCACGTCTGGTGCAAGTACCGTGGCGCGTTCGGTTTCTTCCAGTTCGCGCACGCCGGAGATGAAGTCCGCGTGCAGGTGTGTTTCCGCGGCGTACGCGATGGATAGTCCCAGGCGCAGAGCCTCCGCACGTACCTGGCGCAGGTCCCGTTCCGGGTCCACCACCAGAGCCCTACCCCGGCCAATGTCCAGGAGGTAAGTGGAGTTACCCAGCCCCTCGTCGATAACGGGCACAAGATGCAGCATTTCCATGTGGCGCTCCTCAGGTCGCACGACCCGCCAGAAACGGGAAAGATCAATATTCCATAAAACCATGGATTACTAGAAGATACTAGTATGAAAGGAACCGGGAGGAAGCGCATGGGTGATCGTGAGAAGAAGTCCGCGCTGTTCGAGCAGTTCGCGCGCGTTGGCAAGGCACTCGGCAGCGGCAAGCGCCTCGAACTGATCGACCTGCTGGCTCAGGGCGAACGCACAGTGGAATCGCTGGCGAACGCGGCCGGTCTAGGCCTGACCACCGCATCCGCTCACCTGCAAACCCTCAAGCGCGCCGGTTTGGTCACCACCCGCCGGGAGGGCACCCGGATTCATTACCAGCTTGCCGGGGATGACGTCGCCCGGCTCTACGATCTAGTTCGCGCGGTCGCCCAGACCTACTTGTCAGATGTTGAAGCGAAGCGCATCGCCTACCTCGGACTCGATGAACCTGGGTCAGGCGACGACGCGCAGGAGGAGATCACGCGGGAGGAACTTCTCGCCCGCGTCACGGCGGGGACCGTCACAGTGCTGGATGTCCGGCCGCGGCAGGAATACCAGGCCGCGCATATCCCCGGAGCCCTCTCCATCCCGCTCGAGGAGCTCAGCGGCAGGCTCAGTGAGTTGCCGCTCGGCCGCGAGATTGTCGCCTACTGCCGTGGCGCGTATTGCGTGCTTGCCTACGAGGCCGTCGGCGTGCTGCGCCAGGGCGGCCACCGGGCAACCCGGTTGCACGAGGGGATGCTGGAATGGCGACTGGCGAGCCTGCCGGTGTCCGCCGAGGCGGCCGCCTGATGAACATCCTCATCATCAACGGCGCCGCCTACGGCCAGGACGCCACGTACAACGCGGTTCGACTTGCGAAGTCGTTGTCCAGACGGGACGAGGCCACCACACAGGCCTTCCTGGTGGGCGACGGCGTCACGGCGGCGATGGCTGGGCAGAAAAACACCGGAAGGTTACTACAAGCTGGACCGGAGGCTCCTGTCCATCACCCGGCGAGGTAGTGAGGTTCGCTCTTGCAGCACGTGCATGGATGCCCGCGGAATCACCGATGCCATGCCCATCGAGGGTGCCGCGCGATTCACCATGGATGCCCTGGCCGACTGGACCATCGCCGCGGACAAGGTGCTGGTTTTCTAGCGCTCGCTGATCGCCGTTCCCGCTGAGGGTTCGGCGGTGACCTATCGCCAGAGCGCGTCATCGCTTGGCAGGCGGGCGTCCCCCGATCGGGGTCAAGATGGTGACGAGCTTGGCGCCAGCAATGGCCTTCCGATTCCACCCGTTGGTCATGCCTTCACGCTATATCCCGCGACCCCTGGGCCTAGTTCGAAGCCATCAAAGCCTCGCGTTTTGGCCTTCTTATTGCGTGAGTTTCAGCGGGTCGCGTGTGAGCTACGTGCCGTTTCTCGTGCGTGGACGATCTACTCAGCCACGACTTATACCTCTAGGGGTATGGTGGAGATGCGGATCAGTAAACGAAAGGAAGTAACTCAGATGATGTGGGGTAACGGAAGTATGGGATGGTCCTGGGGGTTCGGCCTGCTAGCTATTGCCGGTGTCGCCGTGCTTATTTATGTCATTGTTCGTTTTTTGTCGAACAAATCCGCAAGCGATGACACGCGATCCGCTCCGAGGCAAGCTGATTCCGCCAGTGCCAGGCGGATTCTTGAGGAGCGTTTCGCTCGGGGGGAGCTCACTGCGGAGCAGTTGCGTGATCAGCTGCGGGTGCTCGAGGAGGGCCGGTAGTGCCCGACCTTAGTCGCCGTAGCGCCCTGATCCTCGGCGGGGTGGGGATTGCAGGCACAGCTGTGGGTGGAACGGGTTTCTTCGTCAACCAACGGATCTCCTCGACGACGTCACGGGCTATACCGTCCGGGAGCGACCTCGTGGAACCCCCGGAGCTACGAAGCGTCAGCGGCACTCTCACCGTTGATCTCGAGTCTTCCCCCCAACAGGTGACCATTGCTGGTCGTGATGTGCGTGCGCTGAGTTACAACGGTGGCGTGCCCGGCCCCACACTGCGCGTTCGAGCGGGAGACACCCTCAGCGTCAGCCTTCGTAATGGTCTGGCCGATCCGAGCAACCTGCACGTGCACGGCCTTCACGTTTCGCCGGAGAACAACGGCGACAACATGTTCGTCACCGTCGAAGCCGGCGACTCCTTTGATTACCAGTACGAATTGCCCGCCAATCACCCGCCGGGCGTGTACTGGTATCACCCGCACCACCATGGTTTCGTGGCCGATCAGGTATTCGGTGGGCTCTATGGCGCCATCATTGTCGAAGACCCCGACCCTATCCCGGCCAGCCGGGAACGAGTGCTCGTCATTTCCGACATGACCCTTGATTCCGCGGGAACAATTTCAGCGGCCACAGCGATGGAGAAAATGTCCGGACGCGAGGGAGACCTCGTTCTGGTCAACGGGCAACTCACCCCTAGCATGACTTCCCGCCCTGGTGAGCGGGAACGATGGCGCATCGTCAATGCCTGCGTGTCCCGCTATCTGCGGCTGCGCCTCGACGGGCAGCAGTTGTCCCTTCTCGGAATCGACTCCGGACGGTTCGAAGCCGCGCACGAGGTCGACGAGGTCGTGCTGGCCCCGGGGAACCGGGCCGACCTTCTCGTCACTGGCACAGCCGGCACCTCCGTGCTGCGTGCCCACACCTATGACCGAGGTATGTCCGGCGGAATGATGATGGGAGGCGGAGGCTCCACTGCCGCCGCCGACGTCGCACTGGCCTCCTTTATCGTGACCGGTGACGATGTCGCGACAGTCGCCGCCATACCTGGTCAGCCCGTTCCGCGTGACCTTCGCACGGCTACCGTAACCGCTCGACGCGAGTTGATCTTCGCGATGGGAATGGGCGGGGATATGGGCGGCGGCATGGGCGGGGACACGGGCAGTGGCATGGATGGCGGCATGGGCGGAGGAGTGGGTCGGGGCATGATGTCAGCCACGATCAACGGCCAGGTATTCGATGCCACCCGGGTCGACACGACCGTGCAATTCGACAGTGTGGAGGACTGGTTGCTGACGAATACCAGCCCGCTCGATCACCCCGTGCACCTGCACGTGTGGCCGATGCAGATCATTGAACAGTCAGGCCGGCCCGTCGAAACCATCATGTGGCAGGACGTCGTGAACATCCCGGCACGCAGTACCGTGCTAGTACGTATCGCGTTTGACGACTTTAGCGGACGTACCGTGTACCACTGCCACATTCTTGACCACGAAGACAGCGGAATGATGGGAGTTGTCACCGCAAACTGACAGTAGCCGCAACCATCAATTCGAAAAAATGAATCAGGAGAAATCAATGGACTACGCGCACACCATCACCGTCTCGCTGCCCTACGAAGAAGCCGTCTCCAGGGTGCGGGAAGAACTTGCCAACCAAGGATTCGGCGTTCTTACCGAAATCAACGTCCACGCGACCTTCGAAACGAAACTCGGCGTCGAAAGCGCGCAGGCACTGGGCGACTACCTGATCCTGGGCGCCTGCAACCCCGCCCTCGCCGAACAGGCACTCACTGCAGAGCCCGACATGGGCTTGCTGCTTCCGTGCAACGTCGTGATCCGACGAAGCCCGTCAGCGACTTCCACCACGGTTCAAGCCATCAATCCACAAACCATGGTCCAGCTCAGCAATTCCCCGGGGATACAGAACGTTGCTAATCAAGCCAATGAACGTCTTCTCGCCGCGCTAGCCGCTCTCCAAGGAGAAAACAGCAGCAACTAATACGCGCTCTGGCCCGCGAGAGCACGGTGAGGGCTGTGTCGCTGATTCTGTGCAGAGCAGCGCGCGGCGGCGCTCTTTCTGACATGAGGGCTGCGCATATACCCGACCGCGGAACGAGGATGTCCTCGCCCCCGGCCGTGTCAGCCGTTAGCCGCGCCGGTGGTCCGGTTGGCGGTCTGGCCAGCGCTGTCGAGCCTCGACAGCAGGAGCGGGTACCGCCGTTAGCGTCCGAGTAGCCGGGACCAGAAGGAGCTAGTCGGTTTTTCTTTCACGTGCCCGGCGCATTGCTGGTTGCGTGGCACACCGCGCATGACCTGATCAACGTGCTGACCGCAGCCCGCCCACGTTGTTTTTTGACACACTTTGCAGGTGACGGAACGACACATACTAGATCTCCATTCAATAAGGTGAACTACTAAAAGAATTATACCCCAGGGAGTATTCTACTGACGCGGGGGCAGTGACGTGCTCATGTGACCCTGCTGTGAAGCGGTCATGCGGTTTCTCACAGAGCGCGAGGTTTATCGGGCGGCGATGCTGGCGCGCACGTCGTCCATGTTGAGGTTCTCGACACCGGTAATGAGCTCTTCCAGGCTGGACGCGTTGAGGGCACCTGGCTGGGAAAAGACGAGCACGGAGTCCCGAAATGCCATCAGCGTGGGGATGGAGCGGATGCCGGCGGCTGCGGCCAATCCTTGTTCGGCTTCGGTGTCGACTTTTCCGAAAGTGATTGCGGGGTGTTTTTCAGACGCCGCGCTGAATGTCGGGGCGAAACTGCGACACGGGCCGCACCACTCGGCCCAAAAATCAACCAGCACGATGGGACTCTGGGCAATGGTCGCGTCGAAGGTGGTCTCGGTGAGATCGGTAGTAGCCATACACATAGACTATACCCTTAGGGGTATCTTGCATACCATACGGGGTATGTGTGAGACTGGGGCGCATACCCACTACACGGCCCAACTCGTGTCGGCGTGGTGGGCCCCGATCTTTGGAGGCCACGATGATTTTGACCCAGTACTACCTCAACTGCCTGTCCCATGGTTCGTACCTCGTCGGCGATCCGACGAGCGGTCAAGCCGTTGTCGTGGACCCCCGCCGCGACATCGACGACTATCTCGCCGACGCCCAAGCGAACAACCTGACCATCGTCGGCGTGATCAACACGCATTTCCACGCTGACTTCGTCGCCGGTCACCTCGAGCTGGCCGCAGCCACTGGCGCCTGGATCGGCTACGGCGCCCGCGCCGAGGCAGAGTACGAGATCCGTCACCTGGCCAATGGCGAGAAGATCTCGCTCGGTGAAGTGGAACTGGAAATTCTCGACACCCCCGGGCACACCTGGGAGTCCGTCAGCATCGTCGTCCGTGAACACGCCGGCGACGCCGTTCCCCATGCTGTTCTCACCGGCGATACCCTCTTCATCGGTGACGTGGGGCGTCCCGACCTGGCCGCATCCGTCGGCGCCGATCCCGACCAACTGGCCCGCGCCCTGTACGCGTCGATCCACACGACCCTTCTCGCCTTGCCCGATGCGGTGCGTGTTCTCCCCGCCCACGGCGCCGGTTCCGCCTGTGGCAAGAACCTCTCCGACGAGCTCGAATCCACCATCGGCACCCAGCGCCTCACGAACGCGTCCGTGCAGCCGATGAGTGAAGACGATTTCGTGACAATGATCCGCAGCGGCCAGCCCGCAATCCCCGGCTATTTCGCCGTCGACGCGATGATCAACCGCAGCGCGCACGAAATCATCGGTTCCACCCGTGAACTGGCACCGCTCACCTTGACGGATGTTCGCAGATCCGTTGAAAACGGAGCCCGCGTTCTCGACACCCGCAGCCCCGAGAACTTCGCCCTCGGGCACCTGGCCGGGTCCATTAACGTGGGATTGGACGGACGCTTCTCCGAGACGGCCGGAATGGTCATCCAGCACGACGACAGCATCGTGATCATCGCCAACTCCGGCCGCGAAGCCGAGGCCGGAATGCGGCTGGCCCGCATCGGCTTCGACCGGGTCGCCGGATATCTGACAAACCCGGTGCAGGCGTTCACCGACCTCGGCCCGCTGGTGCAGGTCGGTGCGCGGGTCGAGCTCGAGGAGTTCGAGGCTCTGCGCCGGGACACCGCCGCAACGATCCTCGACGTACGCAACCCCGGCGAGGTCGAGCAGGGCGCGATCCCGGGCTCGCTGCGCATTCCTCTGGCCGAGCTGGGCCAGCGCCACGCCGAAGTGCCCGCCGGACCCGTGATCATCCACTGTGCCAGCGGCTGGCGTTCGAGCGTCGCCGCGAGTGCACTGCGGGGCCTTGGCCATTCGGACGTCACCGACCTCATCGGCGGCTACAACGCATGGGCTGCCCAACATTCAGTGAAAGCCTGATGGAGATGACGCCGCCGCTGAACACCTAACCAACGTTGGCTTCACGGCAGACACGATCGTCTGAGGCCTGCCTCAGTGGCAGGCCTCAGGGCTGCCCGGCATTGCTACGCTCCCGTACCAAACTGAAACGGATCCACTATCTCTGACACCACGCACACCGTCAACCGCACTCCGCCTTGGATTGGGGCGGACGAATTCCATCAGTGGGTTCTCCATCATGACGACCTGATGATCATCGATGTGAGGGACGGCTCGGAGTTTGAAACCCGGCATATCCCGGGTTCGTATCACGTGCCGCTTCACCTGCTCAAAGAACACACTGAAGAGTTTGCGGCGCAGATGGCCCTCCGGGTTGTGCTGGTGTGCCAGTCGGGTCGACGCGCGGAAGAAGCGCGAAAGAATCTTGACGCAGCTGGCCTGAGCGGTGCTCGCGTGTTGACCGGTGGTGTGGCGAGCTATGCCGCCGCCGGCGGCGATATCACCAGCGGTCGCTCCACGTGGGCCATGGATCGACAGGTACGCATGACGGCCGGATCCCTGGTGTTGGCGAGCGTGCTGGCGGGAAGGTTCATCCATCCGCAGTTCCGTCTTCTCGCCGGCATCATCGGTGCCGGTCTCACGGTGTCGGCCGCCACCAATAGTTGCACGCTGGGGCGAATTCTGTCGTGGATGCCCTGGAATCGCCCGGTTTCCGAACCCACGAAGAGTGACATCCTCGCGCAGCTGGCGCCGCACGCATGATCCTGGCCGCGCTGCTTCTGGGAGTGTTCGTGGGTGCGCTGCTCGGCCTAGTCGGCGGAGGCGGGTCAATTCTGGCCGTTCCGGCCTTGGTCTACGGTGTCGGGTTACCCCTCGAGGAGGCGATACCAACCTCGCTGATCGTCGTGGGAGCGGCGTCGGCGGTTGCTGTGCTTCCGCGGCTGCGCACCGGCGTGAACTGGCGTCTGGCCGGCATCATCGGCGCCGCCGGCATTCCCACCGCCTACCTCGGCACCCTCGTAAACCGACTGGTTGACCCTCAGCTTCTGCTCGGCGCTTTTAGCGTGATCATGGTCATCGCTGGCGTGCGAATGTTCTTTGCCACCCCCGCCGCAACCGGCCCCTGCGCGCTGCCCGGCGGCGGAACCCGGTGGCGCAGTTGTCTGCCCCGTGTGCTGGCAACGGGCACCGTGGTCGGGTTCCTGACCGGACTGCTCGGCGTCGGCGGCGGGTTCCTCATCGTTCCGGCACTGGCCCTCGTGCTCGGACTCCCCATGGGCGTCACGATCGGCACGTCCCTCGTGATCATCGTCATCAATTCGGTCGCCGGCTTCAGCGCCCACCTGAGCGACGTGCAGATCGACTGGGCCGTCACCAGCGCCTTCGCGGGCACCGCTATGCTGGCATCCCTAATCACGGGCAGACTCAGCCGAAGACTCCCCGACCGCGTTCTCAAAACAAGCTTCGCGATCCTTGTGCTCTGCATCGCCGTGTACGTCGCGATTCGCGCCGTCGCCGGCTAGCTCTCGCGAGCGGGGTCAGGCGAGGGAGAGGAAAAGCTTTTCAAGCTCATTGACACTGAGCTGCTGGGTTTCCCCATCCGCGCCGCTATCAATGAGGCACTCCTTCATCGCCGACGAGATGATCGTGAACCCCGCCCGGTCAATGGCACTCGAGACAGCAGCCAGCTGGGTGACCACGGCACGACAATCAGCGCCAGACTCAACGGCTGTGATGACGGCGCCGAGTTGCCCCTGCGCGCGCTTGAGTCGATTGAGGGTCTTGCGCAGGTCGCCGCTGGCGTGGGTCGCGGGTTCGGTAATCCCCATGAGGGTGTGCTCCTGTTCGTAGGCGGATGCGAGGCTGGTTTTGCCTGAGACCACGATACCCCTTAGGGTATCAGTATATTCAAATATGGCAGCAAGCGTTTTACGATGAAAAGTAAATGAGGGCTATTCGAATGCGTGACCAGCGCACCAGCAGGGACGAATCATCACGGCGTGCCCCTTGGCGCGGCAAGCTGGCCAGGCTCGGCGGGGACCTGCGTCGCTGGCCCTCCCGTCGCTGGTGGGTTGCCCTGGCAACAGCACTATTTACGGTGGTCTTCATTGCCATTCCGACGGACTTGATTGACACGCCATTCTTTTCGCGACAGATCCCGCCGACCGCCTGGTCGTGGCCGGTGCTTATTCTCAGTGCGGTTTTAGCGGGTCTGGTCACCGCCACCTATGTGGCGCACCCGGAAGGTGCCCCGCCCAGTAGGGCGGCCGGACGATTGGGCATGGCCGGTTGGCTGGTGACGTTCTTCGCAGTGGGATGCCCCGTCTGCAACAAATTGGTTCTCCTCGCTCTCGGGACAACCGGAGCGATGCAATTCTTCGAGCCGGTCCAGCCGTATCTGGCCGCCGCGTCCATCGTCTTGCTCGGCGGGGCTCTCTATGCGCGCATGACTCGAGAAAATTCTTGCGGTCTTCCCGCTCGCACCGCTGCCGCGACAGAGGCCCTTGATCGTGTTCTCTGACCTACAAACTTGGTCGACTCGACGCTGGATGATCACGGCCGCCGCAGCCGCAGCCGCGTTCATTGCTTTTGTAACCGGCTACGCGCCCCGGGCGGACGACGCAGACGGCGCCCTGTGGTGGACGGTCGCGGCCACCGCGCTCGGAGCGAGCTTGATCGGCTTGATCGTTGCCAGTTATGTCGGAACCCCCATCGGCGCCGACGCAACTCTCTGCGACATACGGTGGCCAGCTCTGGGTCTGATCGCGCTGTATCTGACGACCGAAGTCCGCTCCCTCGACCCGATAGTGAGCGGTGCTGCGCGCCCGGCCCTGGCCGCCGCCGCCCTCGCCCTATTGATCTGGGCACTGCGCGAACGACTGGTCAGCGAACGCCGAGCCACCACCCGCCGCGAATCGTCAGAGTCCGCTGAGGGTGAGGTCTGCACTACCTGCACGCCTTTGTTCCCTCGCTCCCGGAAAGTCGCCCCAGAGCCGATCACATTGCCACCCCCGTCACGCACCCGTCAGGACACCCCGCCATGAAGAAAGCACTCACTGCAATCACAATCGCCGTGGCGGCACTGCTCAGCATGGCCGCCTGCGCGAGCCCCCCGCCGGCGCCCTCCATCGCTGTCACCTCCAGTACGGTCATCATCGATGTGCGCACCGCACCAGAGTATGTCGGTGGACACCTTCAGGACGCCATCAATATTGACGTGCAATCCGCGGACTTCGACACGCTGATCAAGGCGCTGCCAATCGACGGGGACTACATCGTCTACTGCGCCACCGGAAACCGGCCGGCTGCAGCAGTCACCCGTATGGCCGACCTCGGG
Organism: Cryobacterium luteum; assembly: GCF_900110125.1. Classification (GTDB taxonomy): domain Bacteria; phylum Actinomycetota; class Actinomycetes; order Actinomycetales; family Microbacteriaceae; genus Cryobacterium; species Cryobacterium luteum. The sequence goes on along the minus strand of NZ_FOCN01000001.1, from coordinate 330,788 downwards.
TTCACCGCACTGACCGATGCTGGTGGCATCACGGACGCGTCTGCCGCCACCGGACTGGCCATCGTCGTCGACAAATAAGTTTCCTCTGTTCGCACTTAATTTAATACCCCATGGGGTATACTGAAGGACTTCAGCTCGACCAACTAAGCCTTTAGGCTAAGACCCACGGACCGAAGGCTGTTTTCACATGCCACCACCGACACGCCCGGCAAAGCAAGTGCCGTGTTGATTTCGTCACCGAGGCCGGAATTGGCCGCGAGAAACTGGACGGCTCGGCCTTGAATCACGAGGGCAATTGTGCTCACGGTGGCGAATCCGTGATGGGCGTTGCGCACAACCTGCAGGCCCGCGGTAACGGAGGCTTCATCCGGACCAAGCACATGAAGAAGAAGTTGCGGAACGCTCTGGAGAGCCGACGCGTGAACGGCGTTCATGAATTGACCGAAAGTAGTGGCGGGATCACCAGTGCTGCCGCCACGCCGAGGTAGGCCACCGCGACGACGCGTACGCGACGGTAGTGACATCGCTGCGTAGACTGTGGAGCCTTGCCCCACGCCTCGGAGCGGAGTTGTAACCGAGGCGCTTCGTTCATGACGCGGCGGTAGGCCCGGGCATCATCGAGGTGGAGATGCGGCTCGCCGGCGAGGGCAACGATGCGGTCAGCCTTGAGGGCCATTAGTGGCGGGGCGATGGTTGCTTGGAGCATGACTGGACTCTTTTAATCAGAAAACCGGGAATGTTCCCAGACTCGGACGGGGAGGCTGCTATAACTGTCTTTTTTACCCTAATGTGCGTACATTTAAGATGGTGCCGACACAACAGAACTTCACAAAAAATAGGCCGATCCGACGAGTCAAGGTGCGGCGACGCACGCTCCTGATGCTTTTAGGAGCGGCGGCAGTTCTCGCAGTCGTCATCGTCGGAGTGGTTGCACAACAACCCGTCCAAGAATCCACTTCGGCCCCCGCTGAACAATCCGGGGGAAAAAGCGGCGAGCAGACGCTCGATCTCGCCCGACGTGTCGATGGCGAGGTGACGGCACTCGGAGAGGTCGACGCGCCGGTTGTTTTGGTCGAATACGCCGATTTCCGGTGTCCGTTTTGTGGGGTTTTCGCGCGCGATACCCTCCCTGTCCTTGTCGAGGAGTATGTGGACAGCGGTCAAGTGCGCATCGAATGGCGGGATCTGCCGGTGTTCGGCGAGGAATCCACGGCTGCGGCTGTGGCTGCCCGCGCGGCGGGCGAGCAAGGTTTCTTCTGGGAGTTTGCTGAAGTCGTCTTCGCGGGTGCCCCGGAACGCGGACATGTGGCACTGCCCCCGGAACGTCTTTTGGAAATCGCGACAGAAATTGGTGTTCCCAACCTTGAGCAGTTCGTCTCCGACCTGGACAATGCTGAACTCTTGGAGAAAGTCAACATTGACGCGGCAGAGGCACGGTACCTCGGAATTACCAGCACGCCCATGTTCGTGGTGAACGAAACGCCGATTTCCGGCGCGATGCCGGTGCAGGTGTTTCGCGACACGATCGACAGCGAACTGGCGAAGGCCGGACGCTAGACATGGATATTGGCTACGCCGGCGCCCTGATTGGTGGGATGCTGACACTTTTGAGTCCCTGCTCGGTCATGCTCCTTCCTGCGTTCTTCGCCTACGCGTTCGCGAAGCCGTCCGAGCTGCTTGCCCGTACCGGATTGTTTTACCTGGGACTAATTACCACGTTGGTGCCGCTGGGAGTGCTGGCTGGTACGGTCGGGGTGTTCGTCACGCAAAATCGCACGGCCTTCGTCGGGATCGCCTCATTGCTCGTGGTGTTGATGGGTATCATCCAAATTTCTGGACTACGTTTTCCCGCCTTTACCCGCGGCAGCGCAGCCGAAGGGACCTCGGCAATATCGGTCTACCTCCTCGGCGCTGTCTACGGAGTAGCCGGAGTGTGTGCAGGCCCCATCCTCGGCTCGGTGCTTACCGTGGCAGCCCTCGGCAGTAACGCCGTCTACGGGGGAGTGCTCTTAGCGATCTACGCGCTCGGCATGGCAGCGCCCCTGATCGTGCTCGCCTTGTTGTGGGACCGACTTTCACTGGGAAAGAGTCGGTGGCTGCGCCCGCGGATGCTCACTATCGGAAGATGGGAGAACTCGTGGTTGCTGATCGTATCCGGGATCCTGTCAATCCTGATCGGAATCTTCCTGTTCCTCACCGACGGTACCGCGAGCCTCGGCGGAGTTTTGACCATCGGAGATCAGTTCGCCACCGAGGCCTGGGTACTCGATATGTCCTCACTGGTGACCAATCTCGGATTCGGGATCGCCGCGATCGTCGTGCTAGGCCTCATCGCGCTGGCCTACGCGGCTTGGAACCGTCGCACGCGCCGGCAGCGAATACCTCAAAAGCAAGAATGAGACGCGCTGCCGGAGCCGCAGCCGCCACGCTCGTTAGCGTTGTGTTGCTGGCCGCGTGTTCCGGACCTTCGTCGCAGCTCGGCGCTCATCGTGTCTCCGACGACGTCTCGCCCGCGGTCATGCTCCGCGCGCACGACGGTACTGTCAGTGTTGCCGAAGACGCGACGGGAGCGTCAGCGATCGAGTAGGGAAGCAATGGCACCGGCCTCATCGAGACGGCAGGCTTACTCACGGCTGTCGACACCACCACCGGAGAAATACGCTGGGACGCGAACACACTCTCACGCCCCACGGACGTCGAATCTTCCTCAGCGGTCTCGGTTGCCGTCAACGCATCTCAGGGCGATATCGTCTTTCTGGACTGGGTCAACCCCGCCGGCGACACATTCGTGAGCGCCCACAATCCGAGAACTGGCGCTATTCTCGCGGAATTTTCGGGACATCTGGCCGGACCGTCAATCAGCAACGAGTCATCAGAAAACCTCGCCGTGTCCTCCTTCCGTCCACCGGACGGGGCGACGATGCTCACCGCAATTGATCCGGACTCCGGAATGCTGTGGGAGCAGGTTCTGGAGGGCGACACGACCCCGGCATCGGCCTCTGACAAAGCGATCTACCTTCGTGTCGGGATGGGAAACGTTACGATCACCTGGTCCGACGGACACCAGCAGCAACGCGGTCAGGAAAGAATTCCGATGCCTGTTCTCCCTAACGGAACCGGGCTTTTTCCCACCGGGGACCCCTACGAGTACGTCCTGGCAAGCCCTCAGCTCGACGGCCTTAAGGCGGAGAACCGATAAAGACTAAAGCTCACCGGGGTGAGAATGATGTGGTGACCGCGAAACGGTCGCCACGGACGACAGTCTCCCGCCATTCCACCGGACGTCCCGCCGCACGACCACACCGTTCAATGAAGAAAGCGGCAGTGCCGACCGGGCAGTCAAGAACTCGCGCCTGTTCGGCGGTAACGGCAATCGCTGTCAGGGTTTCCTGTCCGCCGTCCAGCGTGATCCCACACCGGAGCGTCAGCTCCTGATAGAGAGCAGTGTTGCTGAAATCGACGTCGAGAAGGCCGGCAGCGCGATCGGCAGGCAGCCAGGCGCTGTCAACGGCAAAGACATAGTCGTCAGCGAAACGACGGCGCTCAATATTGATCAGCGGAGCGTCGCCGGGCAGGTCGAGCCGGTCAGCAATCCGCGCGTCGACACGGATCTCGCACCGGATCAACTCGCTGTGCTGCCTCATCCCAGAGGCCTCAACTGCCGCAAACAAGCTGTAAACCGGCCCAAAGCGATGTTCATCGCCGTGGTTAACGTGCACCACCGGGCGTTTACCCCGACTTGATGAAACCAGCCCCACTCGACGCAGAGGGTTCAGCGCAAGTCGAACGGTACTGCGGCTCACCTGATATTCCGCGGTTAGTTGAATTTCACCGGGGAACGTGTCCGCGAATTCGCCCGAGGTTATCCGGTTGAGAATGTCGTCATGGACGCGCAACCAGAGTGGCTGACCAGGCAATCTGGCCAGTCGTGCCCGGTCTGCTTCAGCCGCAGTTGACATGTGAGTTCCGCTTCTCCTCGGGCAATAGGTGCGCCAAAATGCAATTATCCCTTGCGTGCACTACGAGTGTGGGTCGGTAACACCTATTCGACGTTGCTGCCACGAAATGCCGGTCAATATCGTGGGAATGGGTGGGGCGCTGGATGGGTGGGCGTCACGGGCTTCGAGCTCTGCGTCGATCTCGTGCGGATCGAAAACAGGGCCAGTGCTGTGCCGGGCCGCTGCCGCGGGTTGCCTGCCTTAGGGTCCGGTTTTGCAGCCCGCTGGTCGTCGGACTTTCCACAACCGGCATCGGGCGCTTCGGATGGCCGCGCCCGTGGAATTAATTCCGCGATGTGATGGAAAAGTGATCTGGCACGACCTCCGAGTCCCGCGCCAACAATGCGAATTAGGAATTACGTGAAAATACCCGCACAAGAAATCACTGATCAGCGGCACAATTTGCGCTGGTAATTTGGCGTCTGCCCACATCCTGCCCATATTTTCTCACGTCTCACGTCTCACGTCTCACGTCGCTCGAGCACGTTCCGGCCCACGTCGTCCGGGCTCTCCGCATGTTCGTGGATACGCGCAGCAAAGCTACAGGCGGCGCGGAATTATCGCCTACCCACGTCTGGTCGGTAACGCGACGGGATGGATCGCCCTGTCGGTGGTACGCGGGACTATTGGCGCATGCAAATTCAACGATCCACAATTGACCCCATCCTGCGACAATTCTTCGACCACGAGTTGGCCGGCAAGGCCGGCCTGTCCCGTTCTCGCATCGAGGTAGTCGAGCGTCGCCTGCGGGAGTGCCTCGAGGCAGAGGCTGAGCGAATTCTCGTGACCGGGGATTTGGAAATTCTGGCAGCCGAACGGCAATTCATGCAGGATGGCGCAGTGGCCCGCACGATGCACGCCGACGATCTGGTCTTCATGCTCTCGTTGTTCGTGTGCGACCCCTGGCTCCCCGACGATCCTGTGCAACGCGCAACCCAATTGCGGTTGGCTGAATATCTCACTGGTCATCTCTTGGAGGCGCGCCTCGTCGACCGGGAGCAAGTCGTCTGCCCGCTCATTGATATCCGTGTGGCAATCGACACGGAGAAGGTCCTCCGCCGGGCGCGTGCGGCCGTTCCGAAACGCAAGCCGCAGTAAGTGAATGACGTGACGATGGCTAATCCCAAGTCTGTGGGTAATCGACGTGGAGGCGTGGTTCCATGGCGTCGTGAAGGACTCGGCTAATGACCAGTACCTCCCCGTCCCAACGACAGACGAGGAAGTGTCGCGGTCGTCGAACAGCCACGCCAGGGGAGCGGGTACGACTCTGCGCCAGATGCCAGGAAAAAACGCCGTCCCCCAGTTCTGGTCGGTCGATATGCCCAACATTGTCGGCACGCGAAGCCGCGTCCCGGATGGCCGTGGCGATCAGCGCCTGATAGCGATTGCGCGCATCCGTACCGAACTCCTCTTCAGACCACGCAAGAATCCGCACGATATCGGCCTGCGCCGAATGAGTTAGACGGTAGTCCGCCATCAGTCGGTCGAGCTGGCCCGCGCTGCGCGACCACCGAGCTCTCGAATGAAATCATCGAGGTTCTCGTCGGCGATGTCGTCATAACGCCCGGTGGCGATGTCCAACCAGCCCTTCTGTGCGGCATCTCGCAGGGCAGCAACCTTGGCTGCATTCTCCAACTCCTGGCGCTCCAGGAGTCGGAGTCCGTCGCGCAGTACTTCGCTGGCGTTTTGGTAACGCCCGGCCTTTACCAGCGACTCAACGAGCTCGTGCTGGTGCTGACTCAGAACAACATTCCTCGTGGCCACGGCAGTTACCTCCATTGGCAGTTTATGCCATCTGGTCCACATTTGACAGGGCACCGAAGTTGGAATGATGCAGCTATCCGCCTCCTTGACCTGTCAAGAGCCCTCCCCCGTAGTCATTGGGCTGCGGGGGTTTTCGTTTCCCGGGACAGGGGGTCGTCTTCAGCCATGTCTGAGAGAGTGGTGAAGTTCTTGCACTTTGTGCGTCGTTGCACTTAGTGTAGGCACGTGACATTCCCCAATATCGCTCCCGATCGGCGGGCCGAACTCAAGGCTCGGTACCGTCAAGCCATTCTGGATGCCGCTGCCGCGCTCATCCGCGAACGGGGCAAGCCGCAGTTCAGCGTCGACGAACTCGCTGAGCGTGCCGACGTCTCCCGGCGCACGGTCTTCAACCACTTCTCCTCGCTCGACGACGTGATCATGACCACCTGCACTCAGTTGCTCAGCGCCACAGTCGACGAATTCCGCGCGGCGACGGCAACCACTCCGGCTGGAGACGGTAGTCGTAACGGACTGTTCGATGAGCTCACGGCCGTGCTGCGCAACATCGACCTACCGCCCGTGGTGGCCTACCTCGCCGGCGTGCTCACCGTCGAGGGCGAGAATGGTCGCTCTCAGCACAGCATCGGCGACGTCTTCACCCGCACGACCGAACAGCTTTCGACAGAAATCGCCCAACGCACGAGCGCAATCGACGAATTTGAGGTCGCTGTCCTCGTGAGTTCGGTGATGAACGGCATCGCCGTGGTGTCTGGCCATTGGCTGGCCCGCACCGGCGGGGCGCTCGACGCGTCCTCGCGCACAGTCTGGAACGAGCTCCTCGACCGCCTCATCACCACCATCCGCACCGGCTACGCACCGCCCAGCTGAGCTGGCTCCCTTCGATGCACCACCCTCGGTTCCCGATGACGCAACGCGAGGTGCCACCCCGGTCACCCGACCACACCCGACACGCAGAAAGTATCTGAGAACTATGGCTTCCCTTCTCTACCGTCTCGGGCGGTTCTCCGCCCGCCGAGCCTGGCCGGTCATTGTCGCCTGGATGGTCATTCTCGGTCTCGCGGTCGGTGCCTTCGCTGTCTTCGGAGGCACTCTCACCTCGTCCGTCAGTATTCCCGGCACCGCCACCCAGAAAGTCAGTGACGAGCTCGCGGAGAAGTTCCCTTCGGCCAGTGGTGGGCGTGGCACCGTCATCTTCACCACAGCGGATGACTCCACCTTCACCGCCGCACAAAAAACCGCAATCGGTGACCTCCTCAGCCGCACCGTCGACCTTGACAGTGTGAAATCGGCGACGAACCCATTCGACACCCAGGCCCAGATTGACGATCAGTCCCAGCAGGTTGTGGACGGCCGCCAGAAAATAGCTGACGCCATGGCCCAGCTCGAGGCGGGGCAGGCTCAGATCGACGCGGCCACGGCCCAGGCCGCGGCCGGGCAGGCGCAGCTCGATGCCAGTCGCACGCAGGCCGAGGCTGCGGGGCAACTCGCAGCCGCGCAGCCGACCCTCGATGCGCAGCAGGCCCAGCTCGACGCGGGGCTGACCGAGATCGCCGCGCAGCAGGCCACCCTCGATGCCAACCGCAGCGAACTCGAAACGCAGAGCACCACGCTCGAGCAGGGAGCCGACCTGCTCGACCTGGCCGCAGGCATCCGTCAGGTGTCAACCGACGGGACCACGGCTGTCGCGAGCGTGCAATTCGACACATCGCTCAACCTGGTTCCCGCGGAAGCCAAGGAAGCCGTTGTCGCGGAGATGAACGACGCCGGGATCGACGGTGTCACGGCTGAAGTCTCCAACGACATTGCCTCCAGCATTCCCGAGATCCTCGGCCCGGGCGAGATCGGCGGTGTGATCGTTGCGGCGATCGTGCTGTGGGTCATGCTGGGTACCCTGATCGGTGCGGGATTGCCCTTGCTGAACGCGCTGATCGGCGTGGGCGTCGGTGTGCTCGCTTCCCTCGCGCTGTCCGGATCCGTCGAAATGCTTTCCGTCACCCCGGTCCTCGGAGTGATGCTCGGACTCGCGGTCGGCATCGACTACTCACTGTTCATTCTCAACCGACACCGCACCCAACTCAGCCGTGGTCTGCCCCTGCAGGAGTCGATCGGACTGGCGAACGGCACCTCCGGAAACGCGGTCGTGTTCGCCGGCGCCACCGTGCTCATCGCCCTGCTCGCCCTCAACCTCACCGGCATCCCCTTTCTCGGGCTCATGGGTACGGTCGGTGCCGTCTGCGTCTTCGTCGCGATTCTCATTGCGATCACGCTGACGCCGGCCGTGCTGGGACTGGTCGGCACGAAGATTCTCACGACGAAGGCCCGCGCCCGGGTCGGCCACGCCAGCAACACGGCCAAGGTGCCGGTCAAGCCGATGAACACCGTGCGCGCCGTCGTCGCGGTGGTCGTGGGCATCGTCGTGCTGCTCATCGTGGCCATTCCCGCCCTCTCGATGCGTCTCGGACTCCCCGCAGGCTCCTCCGAACCGCTGGGCTCGAGCGCGTACAACGCCTACAAACTCGCCGACGACAAATTCGGGGCCGGCGTGAACGGACCGCTGCTCGTCGTGGCCGATCTCGAGACAGCCATCACCCAGAACGAACTGCTTGCTGAACAGGTGCGCATCGGCATGGCCTTGCGAGCGGAGAACGATGTCGTCGCCGTCGCGCCGATCGGAGCATCCGACGATGACCTGCTGCTGGCCTTTCAGGTCATTCCGGCGGAGGGGCCGAACAGCCAATCGACCGAACAGCTCGTCCGTGACCTCCGTGGCCTCGACCTGGACGGTGTCACCTCTCTCGGCGTCGCCGGGAACGCCTCCGGAAACATCGACGTGAGCGAAAAACTCGCCGCCGCGCTCCCGCTGTACCTTCTCGTTGTCGTGGGGCTCTCCTTGATCATTCTGATCTTCGTGTTCCGCTCGATCCTGGTGCCGATCACCGCGACGCTGGGCTTTGTCTTGTCGCTGTTCGCATCTTTTGGAGCCATCACGGCAGTCTTCCAGTGGGGCTGGCTCGGGGCAGTGTTCGGCATTCACGACCCGGGGCCGATCCTCAGCTTCCTGCCCATTCTGGTCGTGGGCGTGCTGTTCGGACTGGCGATGGATTACCAGCTGTTCCTGGTGAGCGGCATGCGCGAATCGTACGTGCACGGCGCCTCGGCGCGCCTCGCGGTGCAGCGGGGGGTGCACGCCGGGCGCACGGTGGTCATCGCCGCCGCGCTCATCATGGCCTCGGTCTTCTCCGGCTTTATCTTCTCGAACTCGGTGATGATCCAGTCGATTGGGTTCGGGCTGGCCGGTGGCGTACTGCTCGACGCCTTCGTGGTGCGGCTGCTGATCATCCCGGCCGTGATGCACCTCCTCGGTGACGCGGCCTGGTGGCTGCCGAAGTGGCTCGACCGCATCCTGCCCAACGTGGACGTGGAGGGGGCCTCGCTCGAACGGACCCACCCGGTGGCCGTACCCGAGGGCGTCCCAACGCCGATCGCCTGAGCTTCTCGGTGGGGCGGCAGAACTGTCGCCCCACCGCAAAACTCCTCGAGCTCGACCTTCCGTTGTCGCCTCCGACGTAGGAGAAGGGCGCGCGCGGGCTGTTCGTCGTCACCGACTGACAGACCTGAAAACGGTCGGGAGTAAATTCTCGGACAGCATAAAATAGGAGTCACCTGCACGAGGAAGTGGTGGCGCAATCATTTGGAACCGGTCCCGGCGTCGTGCTGACGCTCACGCACACGTCAGTGAGCCCGACGTGAACGCCGAGCTGCCCGACCTCGAGCGTACGGTCGATGAAGGCCTGCTCATCGCGTTGTCGGCCGTGCGGATGGCCGTGAAAAACGACATAATCGTCGGCGCACTGCGAGAACACTTCGACTACGATCTTGCGCGGTACGCCGACAACGCCCGCAGCGAGCTGCATCGGCTGGCTCGGCAGAACGAAGAGTATGCCCGACGGGTCAGTCGCTTGGGCAAAGACCTCGCAGCGATGAAGTGGCGGCTGAGCTTTACCGACGACCAAAGACACGACCTCAAGCAGTTCGCGCTCAGATTCCGGGTGCACGAACGGTTGACGCTCGCCCTCGACGCCGTGGCCGAGGACGACGACCAGGTGGCGCGGATCGTGGCGAGTGCCCAACGGTCAGCGAGCGAGGAGGTCAGCTCGGCGGTCTCGTCGAAGCTCATCGAACTGGCCGTTGATCAGCGCGAACCTGATTACGCCGAACACCGCGACGAACGTCTCGAAGCGTTCGTCCTCATCAACCTCGCCATTCTAAAAGCCAAGCATGACGCTGAGACCTCTCCCGAATTCAACGAATACTAAATTCGCTGATTGTCTGTGGCTGTCCATCGGCCCGCAGCCCGATCGGTACTCGGCGTGTCACCAGACTGACCACTTGCCGAGAAGAAATCACTCCACAGCAAGAAGACAGATCTAATCGTTACAGTGCCCATTATGGGGGTAAAAATATATAGCCGGTCGGTGGGTCTTCTAGTTGCCGCGACTGCCGCTGGTGCCGCGATCCTGCTCTGGGTCGCCGTCGCGTCCGACGAACCCGCGGCGGGCCGCACGGTTGACGAAGGATTGCTCCTCGGCATGTGGACCTACCTCTACGCCCTGGACATACCAGCCCCCCGAGTGCTGCTGGCAGCCGTTGCCCTGGCGATCTTCTTCGCTGCCGGAGTTGCCCTGATCGAACGCCGGGTGACCAACAAATCGCGGCGGTCGTCGGACTACCGCACGGCCCCGCTCGCTCCGAAGATCGTGATGGCAGCCACGCGAGGCGTCTTTGCCGGTCCGGTCGCGATCACCGTCTTGATTCCCGCCCACAACGAGGAAGCCTCCCTACCGGCCACCCTCTGTTCGCTCCTGTCGCAGTCCCACCGACCCGGACGGATCATTCTCGTTGCCGACAACTGCACCGATGGCACCGTGGCCGTGGCGCTGGAGCATGGAGTCGAAGTGCATGAGTCGGCAGGCAACACCAAAAAGAAGGCGGGCGCCCTGAATCAGGTTCTGGCGCGCATTCTGCCCGACCAGGGCGACAATGACATCATCATGATCGTCGATGCCGACACGACTCTGGATGCTGGCTTTCTCGAGACCGGCGTCGCCCGTTTCACCAGTGATCGTGCACTGATGGCGGTTGGAGGACTCTTTTACGGCGAACCGGGCTCCGGAATACTCGGTCAGATGCAGCGCAACGAGTACGTGCGCTACTCCGCTCAGATCAAGCGCCGTCGCGGAATGGTCTTCGTGCTGACGGGAACGGCATCCATGTTCAGGTCCCGTGCGCTGCGGGCGGTCGCGAGCAATCGAGGCTCGGCGCTCCCCGGCCACAACGGTGATGTGTACGATACTCAGGCGCTCACCGAAGACAACGAGCTGACGATTGCGTTGAAATCGCTCGGGGCGCTCATTATCTCGCCGTCGGAGTGCACGGTGGTGACCGAGGTCATGCCCACACTGCGCAGCCTGTGGGTGCAGCGCCTGCGCTGGCAGCGCGGTGCTTTGGAGAACATCGGCGCTTACGGCATCACGCCGTCCACCCTGCGGTATTGGGCCCAGCAGCTCGGCATCGGGTACAGCGTGATCGCCCTCTCGGCCTTTCTGCTTCTCATCGTTCTGACGCTGCTGTCGGTGGATGGCTGGGTGTGGTTTCCCTTCTGGCTGGGCATCGGAACCGTCTTCACTGTTGAACGTGTCGTGTCCGTCTGGAAGGGCGGGTGGGCCGCCCGCGTGCTTGCCGTCACCGTGATTCCGGAACTGCTCTTCGACATGTACCTCAACGCCGTCTACATTAAGGGAATCATCGATATCACGCTGGGACGGCAAGGCAGCTGGGGGCACGTGATGCAGCCGATCACCGAGCGACCGGTCGTAATCACATGACCAGTCTGATGTTGCCACCCCTGGGTATTCTGCTGCCGGGATCGGTGCTGCAATCCGACTTCTTCGCCATCCTTGCGACGTTCGTCGCCATCAACACGGTGATGTACGCGGCGCTCGCGATTGCGAAGATTCTGCCGCGGGTCTATCTCAGTGACGTCATGCCGGGACAGAAACGGCGCCTCGAAACCCGAAGTATCTACCCCGCGACTGATTCGGATACGGTGACGGCGCGACAACAGGGCGAAAAACCGATTTTAGAGCGTGAACAACGCCTGCACCGCGCGAGTCGTCACTCGATCGACCGCGGGTGAGCTCAGGGCGACGAAAAGCCCCACGTTGAGCACGACCGTGATCCAGAACGCCGTGCGAAAGCTCGTCTTCTGCGTCTTGTGGCGCAACACCTGCTGGGCCACGATCGCACCAGGCCAGCCGCCGAGGAAGCCCCAGAACAGCAGGGTACGTTCCGGCACCCGCCAGCTGCCGTTCCTCGCCCGCCGCTTGTCCGTGGCATACAGCCCGGAACAGATCAGGCTGGCGACCAGGTACAGTCCGAGGGCCCAGAGCGCCCAGGGCGGCTGAGGCCAATACGCGGCGACGGCCAGGTAGACCCCGGCGAAGACGGCGATGGCGAGATAGCTGCCCCGGCCAGCAGCGCGGCGGGAACGGGCGATGACCATCACCCCATGCTAGAGGTCACAGTCGCGACAGAAACCGTTGCGCCCTCTCGATCGTAGGTGCCGATGATCAGCGGTTCGCGGTGTGCTCGACCGCCGCGAAAGGCCTCGAGCGGATGCTCCGGAAGCATGATTCCGTCAATGACCGGCGCCAGGCAGAACGTGCCCGGATTCGCGTCGGGGGTGCGCACCTGCAGGGCAAGCGCCGCCCGGGTCAGGGCGCTGACCTCGGCGGTCGCCAGCAGTTCGATGGGGTCGCCATCACCGCCCGGCACGCTGAGAAAATGTTCAGCCCATTCGTCGGTGAGCGCACTCGTGTAGGCGGCGTTGCTTGGCGGGCTCTGCGCGATCGCCCGGGCGAACAATCCCTGTGTGGCGGGTGTTGCCATGAGGGTGATGATCGCGTTGCCGCCGGCCGATTCGCCGAACACGGTCACGTTGTGCGGGTTGCCGCCAAAAGAGCGGATGTTTGCCCGCACCCACTGGAGAGCGGCCACCTGATCACGCAGCCCCAAATTGTTCTCGATCGGGCGGGTGGGCGTGGAATACCGGCTGAAGTCGAGGTAGCCGAGGGCGCCCAGCCGATAGGTGAAGCTCACGTAGACCACCCGGCCGCTGCTCACGAACCCTTCGCCCTGTCCCGGAAAATCCTGGGCTGACCCGGTGCTGTAGCCGCCACCGTGCACGAACACCATGACCGGCGTGGCCAGGCGCCGGTGACGCGCACGTCGAGTGCGCCCGGCGCGGGCAAGGGCGGCGCGAAGGAAGACTCGGACGAAAGTGTTTGGAGTACCACTGGGTTCCCCGATCTGTCGAATCGAGCTCCGGATTGCTACCGATATTCCGGGTTCGGCTCAAACCCGAAGTGTTCGCCGCGGTCCCAGTCCTGGCGCAGGTTGCCAAAGGCCGGAATGCCCCCGTTCTTCTTCAGGATCGAGGCGAGGTGCATGAGATTCCAGCTCATGAAGGTCGTATTGCGATTGGTGAAGTCGTTCTGTGGGCCGCCCGACCCCTCGTCGAGGTAACTCGGGCCAGGTCCGATTTCGCCGATCCAGCCGGAATCGGCGGCGGGTGGAATCGAATAGCCGATGTGTTGCAGGCTGTAGAGCAGGTTTGATGTGCAGTGCTTCACGCCGTCTTCGTTGCCGGTGATGATGGCCCCGCCGACCTTGCCGTAGAAGATGTATTGGCCCTTGTCGTTGAATTCACCCGAGTGGGCGTAGAGGCGTTCCACGATGCGTTTGGTCACCGAGCCGTTGTCGCCGAGCCAGATCGGTCCGGCCAACACGAGGATATCGGCGGCCTGCACCGTCGTGAACAGCGACGGCCAGGCATCCGTTGACCAGCCGTGTTCGGTCATGTCGGGGTAGACCCCGGTGGCGATGTCGTGGTCGATGGCGCGAATGAGCTCGACTTGCACTCCCTGTTCCCGCATGATCCGGGCGCTGAGATCAACGATTCCCTGGGTGTTGCTGATCTCAGGACTGCGTTTGAGGGTGCAGTTGATGAAGACGGCGCGCAGGCCGGAGTAGTCGTAGGATTCTCGTTCGGCACCACTCGTCGCATTCATCTGGTTAGTAAATCATCCGACTGCAAGCGATAACAGGGGTTGATTTTGACGGCGTCGGCGCGATCGAGCAGGGCTGGGGCGCGAAGGGCCTCCGATAGCTGGTATAGTTTTCAAGTTGTCTCCGGGCGTTACAGTTCGCGGGATTGACATGCGCTCGTAGCTCAACGGATAGAGCATCTGACTACGGATCAGAAGGTTGGGGGTTCGAATCCCTTCGGGCGCACAGTAAGACGTTCCAGCAAGGCAGGCCGGTCAATCGAGGTCGGTACGACCTGGTCGAGGATCCCCCAGTCGCGGGGATCCTCACCAAATGCAGCCAACAGGAGCCATGCCCTCCAGCGGTCTTTCTCCGAGAGGTCTGTCGGGCTCGTGACCCGCAGCAGCTTTGCGAACGTGTTTCGGTTCCCAATGTGTGGGCCCACCTCGCGTGCGATAGCGGTCACGGCCGACTTGAGGCCACCGGGGGAGTGGAATGCGGCCACGACGAGCGCGTCCCCCCAGGTTACGGTTCGGTTCATTGTGATTGTCATAATGCTTCTCCAGTTTCAACTGTCGGGTACGAATATGAAGCCTTCGCAAGATTTTCCAGGAGCTCGTCTAGGTTGAAGCTCCTCGTCCATCCCGTGGTACGAAGTAACTCGGTGGCCGCGAATGGATCGATGGCGGGTGCCTCGTGGCGCTCAAAGAGCCGGAGCGCATGACGGTACAGGGTCTCCGCAACGATCACGCATGACCCGCACAGCGGCAGCTTGGCATCCTCGACAGGTGTCGCGGTCGATCTGTCGTGCCTGTCGCAAAGGTTGCGCCCGTTGGGCATCCAGATGTGAACTGATGTTTTTTGCGACATGCCAGAAATGATATGTGACGAGACCGTGCAAGCGCAAGTGGGTGCGTCTGTGTTCTAATTGCGATATGCCAAAAACGAGCCCCGGCGCGAAAATACGAAAAGCGCGAGAAGCACGCTGCCTCACGCGATCAGAGGTCGCCGCCTACGCCGGCGTCTCCGTCAACACCATGGTGCGTCTCGAAAACTTCGATGCGCTGCCAAAGGTTACTACCCTCCACGCGCTCTCGGAGTGCCTTGACTTCAGCATCGATGAATTGCTTGCCTCATGAGCTGGCAAGCCTCCGCGTGGATGGACTCCCTCGCGTACGACGTGGCCAAACCGCTCGCCATCCGCATGCTGCTTAAGCTGGCCAACGTCGCAGCCCAGGACGGCACCGCCGCCTACCGCAACAGCTGGGAGGTCGCCACCGAACTCGGGGTGGACCGCCGCAGCATCATGCGGGCCCTCCGCGAGCTTGAGACCGCCGAACTCATCCACAAGGGCGACCAACGCATCTTGGCCCACATCAGGGCAGACCGCCGCCCTACGGTCTACGACCT
Source organism: Cryobacterium luteum (assembly GCF_900110125.1). Lineage (GTDB taxonomy): Bacteria > Actinomycetota > Actinomycetes > Actinomycetales > Microbacteriaceae > Cryobacterium > Cryobacterium luteum. Next base: position 315,507 of record NZ_FOCN01000001.1, on the reverse strand, counting down.
GAACTTTGGATACGCCCGCGAGTTCGGGCAGCCAGAGCTACCCCTGCCCGAAGACGGCGAGGACGTTCCGAACCCCGACGCGCTCAACGAATGGAGCGATTTCCACGGGGTGACAGAGTTTTCCACAGGTACTCACGGGGTGACAAACGGGGTGACAACTGAGGTTCACCTAGGAACTAAGAGAACTAACTTAACCACACTTAAGAAAACAGCTCTAGTTCCTGAACGTGCGCAAGCGCACGAGAGCAACACGGACGCCTCCGGCGACTCCCTCCGGGACGCTGCCGCGTCTGCCGCGCCGAGACCCTACTGGGTCGGCTGCGGACGCCTCGGCCACCTTCACGACCTCGTCGCGGACGGCTCATGCTGCGCCGTCTGCGGCAAACGCCCACCCAGCTATCAGGAGACCGCATGAGCTGCATGATCCACATTCAGATACCAAAAGCCAAAGCGGCCAAGGACAGGAGCCACACAGTGCCCACGACACCGACCCCCGCCCCGTTCCCGAGAGCGTCAGGTCAACGCTGGCGCGTCGAGCGGGCTGGAGCGGCCCGAGGGATCGGCTACGGGCTTGGATGGTACGCCACGTGCGTCACGACCGAGGTCGGCGCATTCTTCCCCACTCACGCCGCAGCCCTCGCGTTCGCAAACGAGCAGGCCGCGCCGACGATGGAGCCAACATGCTGACCAAACGCGTCGAGACCTGGTCGACCATCGGGGCGTTCCTCGCCGTCGAGTGGCCGCTGGCGATCGGGCGCGCCGGGATACTGCACGCCCTGGTCAAACGCCAGCCGCTGAGCATCGGGCAGCGCATCAGCCACGGGATCTTCTGGCGCACCTTCAGCGCCGAACGAGCCATGGACCAGGTCCACGAATCACGAGCAGCTCGGCGCAGCTCATGATGCCCGTCGACACGCTGCCGGTCTGGTTCGCTGTGCCGGTCGCGGTCATCCTGTGGATTGGCTGGGCGATAGTCTCGTGGTATGAAACATCCCCGAGTGCTCGTGCTCGCCTTGCCGCTGCTCGTGCTCGCCTCGTTGACGGCCTGCGCACCCGCTCACGCCACGGTCGACGACTGCGTCACGTACATGATTACCGAGTTGACGATGCGTGGGGTCGACGTGGCGCCGGTGTTGGAGTCGGGCGACGTGCTCGACAAATGTCTCGAGAACTTGGAGTCGATGAGTCAAGACGAGTTCGACAGGATCTTCCTGCCCGAGTAGTCACCATGGCTCAGTCATGAGCCAGCACCACCGCCGCACGAAGCACACCACCGCGAGCCCGAAGATCCGGGCCAGCATCGAGGCGCGGTTGCCGATGCCGTGCGTCGAGGGCTGTGGCCACCTGGTCGAGCGTGGCCAGGCGTGGCACGTGGCGCACATCCAACCTGCGAGTCAGGGTGGACGCACGACGCCGGCCAACACCGGCCCCGCCCATGCCAAGTGCAACCTCCGGGCCGGTGGCAAGATGGGCGCCGCAGTCACCAACGTAGCCAAGCGCACCGCGCTCGGACGCCGCGCATGGTAGCCGAGGTGTGCGCCCTCCGGTTCCCCCGCGATCAGCACTGGTCGAGCCGATGCCGCTGCTACCTCGCGGTCGATCACGTCGACGAGCACGAGTGCATCTGTGGCGGTCGCGTCGGCACTCGGAGCGTCCGATGACCATCGTCGCGCCGTCGATCGAGTCTTTTGACAGATCGTCCATACCTCCGCCTGAGGGCAGCAAGGATTTCTCTCTCTACTTGTGGGAAACGGTACGTGACCGGGGGATTCACCCGAACTACGACGGAGGGTTCTCGGACTCGGCCGAGCTTCGAATTGAGTTCCTCGAGGGTGCTCGGCTGCTTGGCTTGGAGCTCGTAGATCTCGACGATCTCGACGAGCTCGCGCGGCTCAAGGCCATGACGCCGGCGCGGCATCCGATCCAACCGCAGCAACTGTGGATCGCCGACGCGCTGAACATGCCCTACGACAGCTACGTCGTCGAGATCATGCGGCGCGCCTCCAAGACCACCACGATTTTCGCGTGGCTGCTCGGTCGGATGAAGTCCCGCCCGGGCTACCAGGTCACGTTCTCAGCGCAGAGCGGCACCGCCGGCAGTCGTCGGCTCCGGGAGTGGGCGGGCATCCTCGACGCGGTCAACCCCATCGACGATGCCAACCTGCCGCCGTGGATGCGAGGCCGTCCCCGCGCCCCCACCAAGGCAGCACAGCGCGCCGTGGCCCTGTTCGGTGAGGACGTGCTGCCCGCCTCTGCCACCCCGCAGGGTCGAGGGTTCCGCATCATGCGCGGCGAAGTCGGGAAGGGAATCTACTTCGACAACGGCTCGTCGTTTCTCGTGCTCAAGCCCGAGGCCGACGCCTACCGTGGTGAAGCCGCCGACGTGTCCTGGCTCGACGAGGCGCAGGAGATCGACCCCGCCGAGGGCGCCGAGCTACTCGCCGGGATCGTCCCGCTCCAGGACACGAAAATGGATTCCGCAATCGTGATCAGCGGCACCGCCGGAGAGGCTCGTGTCGGTGTGCTCTGGGACATCCTCGACCGCCTCCGCAACGCGTCCCCCGATATCGGCGGCGTCGACTACTGCGCCCCGGAGGACACATCGTGGGAAGTCATCGAAGACGAAGACCAGGCCATGGAGCTGCTCAAGCAGCACCACCCCGGCATCGGCACCCTGACCACGCTGGAGAAGATGCGGAAGAACTGGCGGGCCCTGCCGAAACCGCAGTGGGCCCGCGAATACCTCAGCCTCTGGCCGGAGACCTTCGGCACCCGGGCGATCGACCCGACCCTCTGGGCCAACGCCACCGCTGGCCGACACGTGCCCATCCCGGCACGCGTCGCGTTCGGCATGGCGATCAAGCCCGGCGGCGGTGTCGCATGCCTGGCCGCTGCATGGCGCAACTCCCGGGGCAAGGCCTACGTCGAGATCATCGAGCACCGATCCGGCACGGACTGGATGCCGATCCGTGCGCAGGAGCTCACGCGCAAGTACCGCGGCAGCACCATCGCCTACGACGACATCGGCGAGGGCAAAGCCACCGCCACCGAAATGCAGCTCCTCACGCCGCGCCCGCGCCTCCGGGTGCAGACGTACCGCGAGATTGCCGCCGGATGCGTGCAGATCCTCCGCGAGCTCGAACGTAACAACCTCATTCACTTCGATGACCCCGGCCTGAACGCCGCCGTCGACAACGCCGCGAAGCGTGAAGTGCGCGGAGACCAGGGCGTGTGGCTGTGGACACCGAAACGCTCCGGCGAGTCCACGGTCTTACCCGACATCACCACCCTCGACGCAGCGACACGGGCGCTGCGCAACTGGGACCAACACTTTGCCGGCAAAGCCAGCAGCACCACACCGATCATGGGCAAGTAGGGGAACACCGCATGACTATCAGACTCGATCCATCACCCGTCTCCGTCGTCGTCTACTGCGACGAGTGCGGCCACTGGCGCGCCTTCGCCTGGGACCGCGAGGAAGGCGAACGCGCCGGCGAAAAGCACGAGGAAAACGTGCACCCCGACGACTGGGAATTCCGCCGTCAAGTCGCCAAAAACCGGCGTCTGCGTGAGGAGCGACACGCCGCCGATTCCATCAATGCCCCACGGAGTCCGGAGCATTCTCTACATGGGAATCTTGGATCGACTCGGAGTCGGAAAGCGCGCGTCTGACTTTCTCGCGTCGTCGATTGATCTCGGCGTCACGTCCCCCTGGGCGAGCGGAGAGCACAGCCTGACACAGGTCGTGCTCTCCGACATCTACGGTGCGGAGCTGATCGATTCGCTCCCGCTCAGCCGCGCCGAGGCAATCACCATCCCCGCCGTGTCGAAGGCCCGCAACCTGCTCGTGTCGACCATTGCCAAGTTCCCGCTCCGAGCCCTCGACACCGCCGGGCTCGTCGCCGTGCAGCCGTCATGGATGTTCCGCACGAACGGCAACGTCACCCCCTACGAGCGGATGGTCTGGACCGTCGACGACGGGATCTTCTACGGCTACGCGCTGTGGCTTGTCGAGCGCGGCGCTCCCGACTCCAGCGGACGCCGCCCAATCCTCCACGCGGCGTACTGCCCGATGAGCGACTGGAAGATCGTCGACGGCGGCATCCTCGTGCACGACCAGCCGGTCGACGCCGCCGACGTGATCTTCTTCAACTTCCCGTTCGAGGGCCTGCTGAACATCGCTAACCGCACCCTGAAGGGTGCCCGCGACCAAGAGGCCGCATGGGTCGGACGAGCGCGCAACCCTATCCCCCTGATCGAACTGCACCAGACCGACGACGCAATGGACACCACCGAGATCCCCGCGTTCGTCGACGCGTGGAGCCTCGCCCGGCGAAGCGAAAACGGAGCGATTGGTTACACCCCGTCCGGGTTAGAGATCCGCACCCACGGCGAGGTCAGTGCCGACCTGATGGTCGAGGGCCGCAACGCTGTCCGCACCGATGTCGGCTCATTCCTAAACGTACGCGCGTCGATGCTCGACGGCACCGCCGGTGTCGACTCGCTGACGTACTCCACCACGCAGGGCGAGAAGAACAGCTTCTACGAGTTCGACCTGCCGTTCTGGACTGACCCCATCGAGGCACGCCTGTCCATGGACGACGTGCTCCCGCGCGGCCAGCGCTCCCGCTTCGACAAGTACGAGGCCTACAACCTGCCCACCGCCACCGGCCCCATCCAGGAGGACTAACACCATGACAACCGCTCAGATCGAGGCCGGGACGCTCACCGCCAACCGGCAAGACCGCATCGTCTCCGGGCTGCTGCTGCCCTACGGCGAGGTCGGCAACACCAACCTCGGCAAGTTCACCGTCGCCCCCGGCGTCGTCACGATCCCCGCCGACGTGACCGTGCTCGCCGCCAACACCGACCACAGCCGCGAACACCCCGTCGCCCGGTTCCTGACCGCCGTCGATACCGCCGCCGGCCTCGTCGCGAGCTTCGTCGTTGGTAAGAACCCCGAGGGTGACGCGCTGCTCGCCGAGATCGAATCCGACTCCCCAACCGCCCGCCGCAACCTGTCCGTCGAAGTCGCCGACACCGTCATCCGCAAGGGCCAGCTACTCGCCGGGAAGCTGTTCGGCGCGGCGTTCGTCGCCAAGGGCGCATTCCCCTCGGCCTCGCTCATGGCTGCCGATGTCGGCACGCTCCCCACCGACCCACCACCCGCCGCAGCGTCTGGCCCGGTGGTGACGGTCGAGAAGACCTCCGAGGAATTTACCGACGAGAACGGGCTGACCCGCATCCGCGAAACCGTCACCACCACGACCATCGACGGGTCGACCACGACCATCGACACGACCACCACCATCACCGACCCCACCACAGAACAGGACCCCGCCGTGCCCGCTGCAACCGTACCCAACACTCTGGCGGCCACCACGGCCACCACCGACCGCCCGCTGTCCCTCCGCGACATGGCAGGCCTCCTCTTCGCCGCGAACCAGGGCACCCTCGACGACACCGGTCGCAAAGCCCTCCAGGCCAACAACGGTGCGTCGATGTTCGCCGCGCTGTCCGATGTGAAGTTCGACGGCACCGGCGGACTCGCCCCGACCATCACCCAGCCGCAGTGGATCGGTGAGGCCTGGTCGGCGCTGCACTACCGCCAGCAGGTCCTCCCGCTGTTCGCCCACGAGAACCTGACCTCGCTCACGCTGAACGGGTTCAAGTGGACCACCAAGCCCGCCGGCGGCGACTGGCTCGGCAACAAGGGCAACGTGCCGTCGAACACGCTCGTCGTCGCCCCGGTAACCGGCAGCGCCGACCGGTACGCGATCGGTCACGACATCGCCCGCGAGTTCGTGGACTTCAACGTCCCGGGATTCTTCGAGTCCTACACCGCCGCAGTGACTGAGGATTACGCCCGCTGGGCCGACGGCAAGGTCGCCACCAAGGTTCTCGCCGGTGCCACCGCCCTCGCCGGGGACGCGCTCAGCACGCTGCCCGGCGCGACCGGCGGCACCATCGGGTCGGCCGCATCGGCGATCATCGACGGCGCGACCGCGCTGGTCACCGCCGGCACGCTGCCCACCTTCGCCCTGGTCGCCACGGCGCTCTGGAAGCAGATGGTGAAGATGCCCCAGTCCAACGTCATCGGCTACCTCAACGCGGCCCTCGGCCTCGAGGAGGGATCGCTGGAAGGGTTCATCATCCGACCGTCTGCGAGCATCGCCGCCGGAAAGGTCCTCGTCGGTGCCCGTGAGGCCGTCACGGTCTACGAGCTGCCCGGCGTCCCGATCCGCGTCGACGCGCTCGACCTCGCCCGAGGTGGCGTGGACAAGGCCGCATTCGGCTACGCCGGCGTCGTCGTCAACGATGCAGCCGGCCTCCAGCTCGTCACCGCCGCCACCGTCTAACCACCGGCAGCACCCGCCCCACACACCCCGGAAGGACAGGCACGATCATGGGCTACTACGTCGGAGACATCCCCGCGCAAGACCTCGTCATCGAGCCTGTCCGCCGTGAGGAGCCCATCGACCTCGCCCCGTTCGACGAAGTCGATGTGAAGCTCTACGACCCCGCCGGGGTCCTCGTCGACGGGCCGGGATTCCTCGGTACCCTCGGCCCGGAAACCATCGTCGTCGAATGGCCCGGCACCAGCCCGTTCGCCATAGCCGGCATCTACTCCCTCCGGCTCACCCTCAGCAGCACGACGGCGGACACGCGCGAGCGTGTCCCCGCCGTGCGCCTGGTCGCCGACATCGACGACGGCTGGCACACCCTCGAATCGTGCCGGGACGACTGGCGCGACGCCCCCGGGTTCGACTCGTGGCTGTACGAGCTGCTCTGGTCGGCGCGGCAGCAGGTCGTCGCCTACGGCCCGAAGCTCGCCGAGGGAGCACACCCACCCCTGAACTACCTACGAGCACAACTCATGCAGGCACGCAACCTCTGGAACGCCGGCAAGGTCGACCCGGCATCCGGCGGTCAAGGAGAGGACACCTTCGTCATGCGACCCTTCCCGCTCGACTGGATGATCAAGCAGATCATCCGCCCCGTGACCGCAGTCCCGGCGGTTGGCTGATGGGCGCCGCGCCCCGCCACGTGCTCGCTGAGCTCCTCAAGCCGCTGCTCCCGCTCGCGTGGCGCATCGTCCCGTACCAGGTCACCCTCGACAGCCCGGCGACCGTGGTGGTCATGCTCAAGCAAACCCGCATCGAGCGCACCGCTGCCGCTCCCCAGGGCGCGCACGACATCGGCTTCACGGTCACGATCAGCTCCCCGCACGACGACTTCGAGAAAGCCGAAGACGCGCTCGATGATCAGGTGAACACCCTCATCCACGCACTCGACGGCCTCGGCATCGCCTGGACGACCGCAGAGAAGGTCCTCGACGGCACCCGCCTCGCCTACGACATCACCCTCACCCTCATCTCAAAGAAGGAATAGCCATGACCCAGATCAGTCCCAACCCCATCGTCCTCAAAGACGTGCTCGTGCAGATCGGCGCGGACAACTTCGAAAAGCAGGTCTCCTCGGTCACCCTGACCCCATCCGCGTCGCCGGTCGTGTTCAAGGGGATGAGCCCCGGCGCGTCCTACAGCGACATGCCCATGGCCGACTGGGTCGCCGGGATCAACTACGCACAGGACCACGAAACGGTCGGCAGCCTCTCGGACTACCTGTACATGAACGAGGGCTCGCAGGTCACCATGATCTTCAAGCCCAAAAGCGGCAGTGGCCCCAGCTACCAGGCCGTCGTTACCCTCACCCCGGGACCGATCGGTGGCGCGGGCAACGCCGTCGCGGAAGGCTCGGTCACGCTGCCCGTCACCGGCAAGCCCATCAAGATCGCCGCCGGTTCGGGCATCCCCATCCTCGCCACGTCCACCCCGACCACTGGCCCCATTGCCGGCGGCACCCTCGTCCAGATCACCGGTTCCGGCCTGCTCGGCGCGACCGCCGTCTTCTTCGGCACCCTCACCGCGTCGAGCTTCACCAAGATCTCCGACTCGCTGCTGGTCGCCGTCGCCCCCGCACAGGCAGCCGGGTCCAAGCCCGTCAAGGTCACCAACGCCTCCGGCCAGTCCACCACCACCGCCTCGTTCACCTACGCCTAACCAACACCGGCAGGAGCCCCTCATGGCGTCGAGCATCAGCGTCTTCAACTCGAAGGAGTTGCAGGCCGTCATCGTCGCCATGAAGGGCTTCGACCGTGAGGTCGCCAAGCAGATCCGCCAGCAGACCAAAGCCGTCATCCAGCCCGCCTGGCAGAAAGCCGTGGCCGAGAACACCTCGACCCGACTCGAAGCCCGCGTGCTTGCCAACACCGCTCGTGTCGCCGTCAGTGACCAGAACGTGACACTGAAGTCGGCGGCGATCGGTAAGACCCTCTCCGGGGGACTCAAACCCTCGGAGAGCTACGGCGGCGTCGAGTTCGGAGCCGAGCAAGGCGTCAAACGGACCTACGCCGCCCGGTCGGTGAAGGGCAAGCAGTTCAACGTCACCCGCCGCACCCAGCATCAGCTCCGCCCCCGCAAGGCGACCGGCTACGTCGTGTTCCCTGCCGTCGCCGAAGTCATACCACGGATCGCCGCCCTCTGGGTACAGACCACCGTCCGCACGTTCTACGAACTGATTGAGAAGAGATAACGCATGGCCAAGGGCATCAGCATCGGAGTAGCCTCCGACACCCGCGAATTCTCCAAGGGCGTCAAGACCGGCGTCATCAAGCCCCTCGAAGACGCCTCCGACACCCTCGACGACGTAGCCCGCGACGGCGACAAAGCCGGAGACAAGCTCGAAAAGGCCATGGAGGGCGCGCAGCGGGAGACGGAAGACCTCGCCAAGGAACAAACAGAGCTAGGCAAATCCATGGCCCGGGCCTCGTCGGACGGCAGCGGAGCGCTCAAGCGCAACATGACCGACGGCACGAGCGCCGCCAAACGCGACCTGCAGGAGCTGGGCAACGAAGCCAAGCAGAATGCCGCCGAAACGTTCTCGTCTTTCGACGGCTCGGCGTCGAGCTTCGGGGATGCCATCCAGGGCACCCTCGGCGGCGTCGTGTCCAGCCTCGGCCCGATCGGCGCAGCGGCTGGCGCCGCCGGCGCAATCGGCATCGGACTGATCATGACCGCCCTCGACCAGGCGAACGTCGACAACGAAGAATTCCGGCAGAGCGTCAAGGACCTCGCTACCGACCTGATCGATACGGGCACCAGCGGTGGAGCATCCATCGGGTATATCGCCGACAGGCTCAAGGACCTTGCCACCGAGTCAGATGACGGCGAGATCAGCCTGTCGAAGATCCGCGCGCAGGCCGAGAAGCTCGATATCCCGTTCAAAGATCTCGCTCAGTCCTACGCCGGCGGAACGGCCAACATCGAAGACCAGATCGCAGCTGTGCAGGATCTGATCGATGAAGAGAATGACCACTATCGAGAGAACGTCACCCAGTACAACCAGTACGACCTCAATGCCGCGGCCAAGGTCACCGCTCTCGAGGAGCAGAAGACTTCACTCGAAAAGGTTGCCAAGGCCACGGAGGAAGCCCGTCAACAAGAAGCCGATTGGGCAGCGGTCGGAGGCCCCGAACTCCAGCTGAAAAACGACTTGATAGACGATATCCAGTCCGGCATCGACGACGCTGCTGGGAGCTGGGAAGACTTCGCCGCGACTGAAGAGAAAGCGATCGACCCAGCCGGTTACCTCGCGAGCATCCAGGTGCGAATGGATGCCGCGATCGGGTATGCCGCGAACCTCCAGACCGCGCAGGATCGGCTCAGCCCCGAGGCCTACCAATACCTCGTCGACCAGGGCATCGACTTCGCGCCCATGCTCGCGTCGATCCTCTCCGGCGGCGACGCGATGATCACCGACTTCAACACCAAGTTCACCGCCGCCGCCAACGCCGGTAACGCGGCGATCGACGGCACCCTCGCGACCGACCTCTCCGTGTCGGTCGAAGTAAAGCCCGAACTGACCGAGGCCGAGCAGAAGCTGAAGGCGACGGAGGACAAGGAGCGCGGCACGAAGGTGACGGCCAAGGCCGAAACGACCACCGCCGAGGCCGACCTGAAGGCCGCAGCGGCCAAGACCTACACGGCCAAGATCACCGCGCAGGCCGACGTAGCTGCCGCCGAGCGGGCGCTGGACAGGCTGATCGACAAGGCCCGGTCGGTGAAGGTCGTCGCGACCGTCGTCGACCGGGCCGGAAGGCCGGTCATCTGATGACGAGCACGATTAGCTATGACGGGGGCACCATCGTGCCGCAGCTGGTCCTGGGCTATGCGGCCAGCCGGCGCAGTCGAAACGTCGTCCACGAGCTGCTCGACAGCCCGGACCCGGCCGTCACGTTACGCCCGGCCGGTCGGTTGACGGGTGTCCTGGAACTGTTTTTCTTGGACTTCGCGACCGCTCACGCGTGCGAGCTGGCACACAAAACGGCCGGTATTTTCACGTTCACTGACACGGACCTCCCCGCCGCCGGTATGCGCTACATCACCACGGATACAACCGATATCACGCTGGACGACACCCGTCGACGATGCATCGTATCCGTCCCATTTCAGGAGGTAGCGTAATGGCGCCGCAACGCCCCAGCACCATCACCGCTTTCGCCTGGCTCGTAGCTCCATTCTTGCAGCTAGACATCAAGTCGGCCACGCTGGGCAATGACGAAGCGTGGGCGCCATCGGTACAGGCAACACTGGTGTGTGCCCTAACGGACCGAGCGCTCCTCACAGCGCTGGACCCCCTGCCAGGCCGTACCGTTGAAGTACAGATAGATCAGCATTATGGAGCACGGGACACGGCGGCTAGCCTGACGGCGGAGCTGGTCGGTCAGTTGTCCGAATATTTGAGTACCATGCACACGGGCGAGGTCGCCAACGCCTTGACCCAGGCTCGCTACCACTCCTATGACGAATCAGGCGGAGCCTATGAGCCGCCGACGCAGCTACACAGTCGGCTGTCGTTACGTCGGCGGAGAATCAACTACGCCGACGGCGAAGTAACTATTGAGCTCGCCAGTCAAGAGACACTGCTGCAGGATGATGCACATATCTCAGCCACCCCATGGACGCCGCCGTTCACGTACTTGTGGGAGGTGGTCAACTATGTCTTGAACCGCATAGGGACCGAGATTGACGACATGAGCAGCCCAGCCAGGGACACAATGCTGCACCCTGACCTAAAGGTCTGGCAGCCGGGAATTACCTCCTTCGAATATCTCTATTCTCAGGTCAAAGCCGCTGGGTTGTCATTATGGGCCGACGGTCAAAGTCGCTGGCATTTGCAGGACCGGCGACCTGTCTGGGAACCGCCGTACGCTCTGGACACCAGTGTGAACGTGCAAGACATCGCGGATGACATCAGCCGTGACGCGGACTGGTACACGGCGGCAGTGCTCACGTACCGGTGGACTGATTCTGTCGGCGTCAATCGCACTCAATACGATGTCCATACCCTCAATGCCTACCCCGCACGGGTGTTTACGGAAACTTATGAGAGCCCGTATCCGGGACCCGGCCAGGCGGCAGCTTTTGTTGCTGCGTTCCAGCGCCGTGCTCGAGAAAACACCATCACGGCCATCGCCGACTACTCAGTATTTCTGGGCCGAACCGTCAACCTAACCATCTTCGACGGTGGAACCCAGATGGCTCGTACCACAGCCGTGAAATTCGAGTACCCCGCCGACATCATGATCATCCGCACCAACGACCTGTTGCAATAAGGAGTACAAAATGCTAGGAACACTTGACGCCCAGGGCGTGTTCATCTACGCCGAAGATGACCCGGTGAGCCCGTGGTCCGACTACATGAACAAAGGTACGAGGTCAATTTCTGATCAGCTGGCAAAGAGCCGTTTCACTCCCGCTGCGTCAGCCGCCGTCCGGGATGAGATATTCGGCACTCCATTTGTAGAAGCCGATCGACTCGCGCTTCAGGCGCAGGGGGCCGTCGTCGTTCGCACCGACACGGGTTGGACGGAGATGTACTACGCGACGTACCACTCACTGAACAACGTGCAAGGACTACCTCAAGCAGGCTGGTACCCCATCGCAGGGAAGCTTCCCAGCTTCCACGTCAGAAAAGGCGGTCCCCAGAATGGCGGAAACAGCACCTGGACCGTGCTCAACAGTATCTGGGGTCCTCCGAGCATCAGTCGGGGTGTAGGCGGGTTCAACTTCGGTGCGCTGACAATCGCCCAGACCGGCCTGTATCACGTGTCCGCCGCCTATCAGATTGCCAACAACAATGTTGACGGCAGGCGCTCCATCCAAGTGTCACGAAACACGACCTCTCCGGATGCAGCAGGCATGATTCTTAAAAGTGAGCTGTACGGATTATCAGCTATCGGCACAGCGTTTGCCCGGCTAACGACCGGTGACGTATTGCGAGTCATGAACCTCGTAGGTAACGCCTCAGCCATCGGCGCCACTGATGGTGATACCTACTTCGACGTGAACTATTTGAGCCCCGCATGAGCTACGTCCAATACTCTGAGCCATATCCGTCGTCCCGTGGCGACCGATATGGAGCAACAAAGGGGCGCAGCGGCCCCCACCGCGGGCAGGACACCGCCCCGGGCGGCCTACCAGCCCTCGCCGTGGCCCGTGGCCGCATCGTCCGCAAGATCTGGTCTGCGGCCCTCGGTAACATCGTCGTGCTTCAGCACGCCGATGGCAAGTACAGCGGATACTGCCACCTCGCTACCCCGTCAACCTATGCCATCGGGGTCTACGTCAATCGCGGCGAATCCGTGGGGGCGGCAATCGGCGCGACCGGCACAGCGCAGACCGGCCGACATTTGCACTACACAATTGGCGACGACATCACGGGCGTCTTGAGCGGCCACGTGCAGGACCCGCTCGTTTGGATCAATGCCCACACGTCCGCAGCGCCGACAGGTGTCTCCGCAACATCCGGCGCGGCCACAACACCCATCCCAAACCAACCCTTAGGAGAGTTCGAAATGATACGCATTCAATCACCTGGCCGGGGGATCGCCCTGATCGGCGCTGGCTACTACCGCCACCTCACCAGCAACGAGGAGGTTGAACAATCCCACCCCCTCGTCACCAAGCACCTCAATGGAAACGACCGCCAATTTGACCTATGGAAAACGATGGCAGTCGACGGTCTGAAATAATGATGAACAAGACCGCCGTCACCCTCGCCTTCATTACCCTCGCCATACTCGGCTTCGCCGGGGCGATCCTCGTGCTCCTCGTCCGGCCCGAGGCAGCCGCCACCGCGATCGGCCTGGTCGTGACGATCCTCGGCCTCGCATCGACCGGCGTCGTCACGTTCTACGCGCTCGGCAAGCAGGGCGAGGTGCTCAGCAAACAGACCGCCACGATCGAGACGATCCAGAAGCAGACCAACGGCACCACCACCGCCCTACTCGCCGAAAACACCCGCCTGACCAACCTCCTCCACGCAGTCCAGCCCGGAGCCCCGACCGACGACGTCGACGCCCTCATCACGACGGGCAAGCACGTTTAGAGGAAACCTCTCAGCCGGCCACCGCGGCCGCTGCGTCGACGAAGCGATCGCGACCAGGTCGCTCGGAGGTATCGGCAACGATTGCCACGTGATCGTGCAGTAATGCCACAAGCCCGTCCGAATCGTCCCGGACGGGCTTGTGGAGTACCTACAATCAGGCCGATGCGGCCACCACGGTCCGGCGCAGCTGCGCCTGGTCGAGCTGCACATAGCGTCGCGTCGTCGCGGGGGAGGCGTGCCCGAGCAGGGTCTGGACGGTGAACACGTCGCGATCGACCGAATACGCCCTCGTGGCGAACCGGTGCCGCAGCGTGTGCATCGTCCACTTGCCGGGCATGAGCTGCGTTACGATCTTGCCGACCCAGCGAGGCGACAGGTGCCCGTCAACGGACCCCGGGAACGCCCACCCGGCAGGAAGGTTCCTCAGGTCGATCGACACACCCTCAGTCAGCGGCACGGTGCGATTCTTCAATCCCTTCCCGTGCACGAGCAGCGACCAGCCGACCAGGTCCTCAACCAGGTCGTCGGAGTGCACCACGGCGACCTCTCCGCGCCGCATCCCGATCTCCGCGCCGAGCCGCAGGATCAGCCGGTCGCGCGGGCCCGCGTGCAGCAGCGCCTCGTGATATACCCGATCGGGTGCCGGCCGCGGCGTCGGCTCGCTCGCATTCACGCGGGGGAGGTCGATGGCGGGGTTGACGGTGATCAGGCCGCGACCGTGCGCCCACCCGTAGAAACTGCGGAACGTCGACCGGCGACCTCGGCGGGTCTCGCGCGCCCAAGTCTGCGCCCCGGTCCACTCCAGCAGCAGGTCGCCGGTGACCTGCCACGGCCCGCACTCGATCCGGCGGGCGAGGTGCTGGAGGTGTTGTCGACGCGTGCTGATCGTGGTCTCCGGCGACCCTCCCGCGCGTTGGTGGATCAGGTAGCGGTCGATCACCGCGAGCCAGTCATCGGTCAAAGTTCCTCGAGCGTAATGTTGCGGGGGGTTCATGCCTTCCAGCTGATCAGACGCGGATCACGAAACCGCGACATTCTGAATCACCTTCCTAACTGGCCACCGAATCGGACGTTCCGCAGATAGGAGGCCGGCGCGGCATCGTCTAGCGCGCAGCCGGTAGCATGAACGCATGGTTGATGGGTGGGAATTGGCGCGATGGCTTGGAACTTGGAGTGTCGCTTTCGGCGCGCTGGTTCTTGGCATTCGAGCGGAGCGCCGGGCAAGGAAGTACGCCGCGAACTGGACAATCCACGCGAAGCACGACACGGGGACTGTGATCAACCGCACAGGAGAGGACGCGAGCCACGTTTCAGCGAACCTGTTTCCGGGTGGTGGATCATTCTTGTTTGAGCGGGACATTGTCCATGACGGCGAAAGTGTGAGCTTCACAATCGATCGGCCCATCCACCAGAGTGTGGATGTCGTGCAGGTTCGTTGGAAACGGCCCGCAGATGGGAATCGGTATCTGTATTTCGATTCAGACGCGGATCGTCGGAAGCGGTGGAGTCGTGTCGTATCCGCGCTGGGCGCATTCCGCGCTGACTTGGCAAAGCGCAAGGTGGCCGGGCGGCGCGACGACCTGTAGGTCGAGACGGTCACGCTTCGGCTCCCGCCGGCGCGTGACGTTTGAGGTGGACGTGCTCGTCGCACGTGTCTTTGTCGCACCCCTCCGTGCAGGCACCATGGCACCCGCTGCAAATCTCGACGCTGCCGCTGTCGCCGTATTCAAGGCCCGATCCGGCGCAATAGGCGCACCAGTGGTGCCCCTCTGGCAGCGTTTCGGGTGGGTCGCCAGCAATGAACCCGCCGTCGTCTGTCTCGATGATCGTGGCCATTATGCCGCCAGCTCCCAGTTGCTCTGGGCTACGGAACAGAAGGTTGGGGGTTCGAATCCCTTCGGGCGCACAGGTTTAGCCCCGTTCGACCTAGCGTCGAGCGGGGCTTTTTTATGCCCACCCTCTTGCCGGCCTCCGGACGGGCACAGGCCGCGTCCATAGACTCGGTGGCATGCCTCCTTCACGCTTTCTCTTCGCCGATCAGCTCGGCCCGCACTACGACGACGGCGGGCCGATCGTGCTGGTCGAGGCGACGGCCGTGCTGGGGCGACGCACTTATCATCGGGCCAAAGCCCACCTCATTCTGAGCGCCCTCCGCCATCGCGCGCGGGAGCTGGGTGATCGCGTCGAGTTGCTGCACGCCGAGCACTACCGGGATGTGCTCAAGGGTCGAGATCTCGAGGTGGTCAATCCCACCTCGTGGGGTGCGCGGGCGCTGGTAGCCGAACTCGGGGCATCCGTTCTGCCGAGTCGGGGCTTCGTCACCAGCGAGCAGGATTTCGCCCATTGGGCCGACGGCCGGCCAGCATCACGTCTCGTGATGGAGCAGTTCTACCGACACGTGCGCACGAGCACGGGAATCCTCATGCGCGGCCCGGAGCCGGAGGGCGGGCGCTTCAACTTCGATCACGACAACCGGCAGCCGCCCCCGAAAAATGCCGTCGGTCTCGGCCTGCCCGATCCGTGGGCTCCCGTCGAAGACGACATCGACGAGCAGGTGCGCCGAGACCTCGACCGTCTCGTCGCCGAGGGGCGAGTGCACTTGATCGGAGCGGATGGCCCGCGCCGGTTCGCCGCCACCCGAGCGGAAGCACTCGCGGCGCTTCACGATTTCATCGAGACGCGGCTGTCGGACTTCGGGCCGTTCGAGGACGCCTCGCTGATCGGGGACAGCACGATGGCCCACTCGCGGCTGAGCGTTCCGCTCAACCTGGGCCTGCTGCATCCGCAGGAAGTCATCGACGCGGTCGTGGAGGCTTACCACTCCGGCCAGGCGCCGCTGGCCAGCACCGAAGCCGTGGTGCGCCAGGTCATGGGCTGGCGGGATTGGGTCTGGCACCTGTATTGGCACCTCGGCGAGAACTACGTTGCGGAGAGCAACTTTCTCGCCGCCCACGAACCGCTTCCGCCGGCCTTCCTGGAGTTGAACGGTGATGCCGTCGAAGCGCGGTGCCTGAGCCACGTGCTCGATGAGGTCTCTCGCACCGGGTGGGCGCATCACATTCAGCGGCTGATGATTCTGGGCAATTGGTCGTTGCAGCGCGGGTACGAGCCGTCGGCACTGTCGGATTGGTTCATCAATGCCTTCGTCGACGGAACGCCGTGGGTCATGCCGGCCAACGTCGTTGGCATGTCGCAGCACGCCGACGGCGGAATCGTCGCGACCAAGCCGTATGCGTCCGGTGGTGCTTACATCTCGAAGATGACCGATTTCTGCGGGAGCTGCCGGTTCAATCCCAAGATCCGGCTGGGGCCGGAGGCCTGCCCGTTCACCGCCGGGTACTGGGCATTCCTCGATCGGGTGGAGCCGCGCATCCGCGGCAATCACCGCATGGCCCAACCGCTCGCCGGCCTGCGGCGTCTCGTGGACCGCGACGCAGTCGTCGCTCAGGAGCGCGAGCGCACCAACTGGTAGCGCGTGCTACGACGTGAAGGCGGTGCTCGGCAGGTCGCGCTCGCCGGCGACGATCGCGTCGACAACGCGACGGGCCACATCCGCTGGGCTGAAGCCGGCCGGCAGTCGCGGGGTGGAACCCTGGATCGGTCGTGTGGCGAGTCCGGTTTCGGTGTGGCCGGGACGGGCATCGAGAAAGCGGATGCCGTCCCGACGCAGTTCACGTCCCGCCGCTTTCGCAAATGCGGCGAGTGCGGCCTTCGAGGCCGAATAGGCCGCCATGTTCGCCGTCGGACTCTCACTGACGACTCCGCTGAGCGTCAGGAAGAACGGGTCACGGTGACTGCCGGAGGACTCAGCCAGGGCGGGATAGGCGGCGCGGAGTAAACGCATCGGCGCAGTGGCGTTCACGGTCATCAGCGTGTCGATTGTGTCGTCTGAAACCTCCGCCATCGGTCCGAAGGCCACGACTCCAGCCGCGTTGACAACGCCGTCGAGGCGCCCGTGCGCGTTGAGGGACGCGGCCACGAGCTGGGCGGCCGTCTCCGGCTCAAGCAGATCTCCGGTGACCCGCGCTGCTGCGATACCCAGACTTGCCAAGCGCTCGGGGGTGCGTCCGTGCAGGGTGAGCAGGGCGCCCTCCGCGCTGAGAATCTGTGCGATTTCGCGGCCCAGACCCCCGGTGGCGCCGACGACGAGGATGGAGGAACCGGCGAGAGAAGTCATACCTTCAGCGTAGGCGGGATGCTGTGTGGTTGCGCAAGATTAGGCTTTCCACCCCCAAGCTGGGCTAACATCGGCAGATGTGAGTAAAATTCACTAGTTTGCATTCGTTCTGATTTGCACAATCCGATACGTGCTTGTGCCTGAGTTTCTCACCGGGCAATGTTCGGGCGCCCGGTGAGGAAGGCATTCCTGCGAGGGACTGCCTCGGTGGGGCGAGGGGTAGGGCCCTCGTTCCATCGCCCCATCCCCGGGGTCACTCGGGGGGCGCTGAACCGTCGCCTGGGCAATCAACGCGCAGCTTGTCACAGAGTGCTGTCAGCTGTTCCAGCTCGGTCTCGCTGAGGGTTTCGCCGATGCGCGCGGCGATTGAACCCATGTGGTCGACGGCCACCCGCCGAAACAAGGCCAGCCCGGCATCCGTGAGCTCGACGATGGCACCGCGCCCGTCGGTCGGGTCGGTGTGTTTGTGCAGGTATCCGCGCGAGACGAGCCGGTCCACGAGGCGGCTCACGCTCGGTTGGGTCAGCAGCACGTGTTGGTTGAGTTCACGCAAGCGGATGCGCCGGTCCGGCTGCCGAGACAGGTTGAACATCACGTCGTATTCGTTGAGTGAGATTTCCTTGGAGGGAAAATTCGCTGCCAGACTGCGCATGATGGCCACCTGGGCCCGAAACAGGGATTCCCACGCGCCCACCGCGATCGTTCGATCCACCACCTGCGGCTCCTCGCCTCGTTCACCACGTCGTTCTCCAAGGATAGAGACTTGGGGAGGCCGGCGGGCACCGGACGTGCTGTGGGTGCTGCATCCGCTTGAGTGGGAAACGGTCAGGTGCTTGGCATGAAACTCGCAGGTGATTTTCTGAACGAAAGGTGGCGCCCGTTACCTATTCGTTATATGTTTTAGGTGCGTCAACCGTTTGCTGTGGCGGACGACGTGAAATGTGATTGCAGGACACTCTTGGTGCAAGGGAAGAGGGTCAGTCGTAGCCTCTGCGACTGGCCCTCAATCACGTTAAGCGGCCCTGCACCTACCGGCGTCACACCGGCACGAATGGTTTAGAACAGGTCGGGGCTCGGCGTGGTCGACTGGCGAATCGCGACGTCGGCGTGACGGTCGAAGCGGTAGCCGACGCCGCGCACGGTACGCACGATGTCTTCGTAGCGGCCGAGCTTGGAGCGCAGACGACGAACGTGTACGTCGATGGTGCGTTCGTTCGGGGTGTCTTCATCGTCGGCGGAGTTCCACAGGGAGGCAATGATCTCGGCACGGTCGATCGTGCGGCCCTCACGCAGCACCAGGTACTGCAGCAGCTCGAACTCCTTGTAGGTCAGCGCGGCCGTCTCGTTGTCGAGAATGACGCGCTTGCGGGAGATGTCCACGACGACGCCGCTGCGGGCGCGGTCCGGTTCCTCCGGCTCAGTGCGGTGCGCAGCCAGAGCGGCCGGGTCCTGCAGGGCCAGTCGCACGACGTCCACGTCACGGCCGCCGGCGCCCTCGGGGGCCAGGGCGACGGCGGCGTACGTTTCGGCCGAGGGGGCGAGGTCGGCGGCGAGGGCCTTGAGCGCCTCCACGATGCGATTCAGGCTTGTACCGGCTGCGGCCGCCTTGGCCTCGTCGATGCCGACGTAGAGCACGAAGCCGCGGGCCTCGGTGCCGGTCGGTACGGCGCGAATTCGGGGAGCGGCAACCGGCGGAGCCAGGGTGAGATCCGGGCGGTTGAACGGGGTAGGGCGGGTGGCGTGGATGTGTGCGAGAGACATGGGGGTCCTTGACTGTTTGATCGAAGGGAGCCCGACGGGAGCGCGAAAGCGCGATGTTCGTCGTAGAAGCTCCGGATGGCCCGCAGGGCCGGAGGTCGAGTGCTTCAAACAAGCACTCGGGGCGTCGGCCTGACCGTTCAGAGGTAAGTCAGGCAGGGACGCGGAGAAAAGTCTCGGTTAGCGGCACATTCGGCAACAGCGGATGGCGGGAGTGCCGGCCATCAGCATGGCGGCAGTCCCGGGGGCCTCGAGGGAGGTCAGGGGGCGTGCGCTGGTTGTCATAACTGCGAGTAAAGCGGAATGTGACGCTGTGTGTCAATTCGATGTCGCGGTATGTCTCCGGATGACGCGCATCACGTTCGCGCGGCCACGCCCATTTAGGCGATTCCAAGCACAATCACGTTTTTGTGAAATATTCCGTACTGAATTCGGCTGTTGTCAAAGATTATTGATCTGAACCCGGCCTGGCGTGTCGCCGGTCGCAGAACCTGCGTGCGCCCGGCCGGGCTTGGTGGGTCCGGCCGTCAGACCAACCCGTACAGGCGGTCTCCGGCGTCGCCGAGGCCGGGCACGATGTAGCCCTGCTCGTTGAGTTTCTCGTCGACGGCGCCCAGCACAATGGTCACTTCTCGGCCGGCCAGGGCTTTCTCGACGGCGGCGAGGCCTTCCGGCGCGGCCAGGATGCAGATGGCCGTCACGTCGACCGCGCCGCGGTCGAACAGAAAGTTGATGGCGGCGATGAGCGAACCGCCGGTGGCAAGCATCGGGTCGAGCACGAAGCACTGCCGATCTGAGAGATCATCGGGCAGTCGTTCGGCGTAGGTCGTGGGCTGCAGCGTCTCTTCGTTGCGCGCCATGCCCAGAAATCCGACCTCGGCGGTCGGCAGCAGCTTGACCATGCCCTCGAGCATGCCGAGGCCGGCGCGCAGAATCGGTACGACGAGCGGCTTCGGGTCGCTGATGCGCACACCCTGCGCGGCCGACACCGGCGTCTGTACGGTGACCGCCTCGACGCGCACGCCGCGCGTGCCCTCGTAGGCGAGCAACGTCATGAGCTCTTCGACGAGCGATCTGAACAGCGGCGACGGCGTGTCCTTATCGCGAAGCACGGTGAGCTTGTGCGTGATGAGCGGGTGGTCGGCAACATGGACTCGCATAGGCTCAATTCTACTAGAGGCACTCCTACGGTTTGAGGTGACAGATGCGCGCTCGAGATCAGCACACCGAGTGGATGCTGCTCGCCCTGGCCGAGGCGCGCGCGGCCTTGATCTCCGACGACGTTCCCGTCGGCGCCGTCATCGTCGATGCTGCGGGCACGGTGATCGGCCGAGGCCGGAACGAGCGGGAACTGCATCAGGACCCCACCCTGCACGCCGAGGTCGTCGCCATTCGGCAGGCCGCTGCACACACCGGCGACTGGCACCTGACCGGCGCCACCCTGATCGTGACGCTCGAGCCCTGCGTCATGTGCGCCGGTGCCATTCTCGCCGCACGGCTGCCCACCGTCGTGTTCGGCGCCTGGGATGAGAAAGCCGGAGCGGCCGGAAGCGTTTACGACGTGCTGCGAGACCGTCGACTCAACCACCGCGTCGAGGTGTTCGCCGGGGTCAACGAGACCGAGTGCGGGGCGATCCTGCGCGCGTTCTTCGAGGATCCCGCGCGGCGCTGACTCCTATTCGAGTCCTTTGATCACGAAGGTGTCGGTCGGCGGATTGGCCAGGTTCGGGTCGAAGAAGATATCGGGCTCGAGATAGATCGTGCGCGCGAGCGGCACCGCGGTGCGAATGCGGCTTTCGACGGCATCGATGTCGGCGGCGATGTCGGCAAAGCGGTGCTCGCCGTCGAAGGCGAGCTTGGCGCCGACCAGAATTTCATCCGGGCCCAGGTAGAGCGTCTTGAGATGAATGATGCGTTTGGTCTCCGGGCCGTCGAGAATAGCCGCTTTGATCGCGTCGAGGTCCTTCTTGCTGGCCCCCTCGCCCACCAGCAGACTCTTGGTCTCGATGCCGAGAATGATCGCGACGAGCACGAGCAGTGCGCCAATGAAGAGCGTTCCGATGGCGTCCCAGATCGGCTCACCGGTGATGACGGTCAGGCCGACACCCACGAAAGCGAAGGCGAGGCCGGTGAGGGCCGCGACGTCTTCGAGCAGCACGACCGGCAACTCGGGCGCCTTGGCGTGGCGGATGAACTGCACCCAGGACTCGTTACCGCGCACATGATTCGATTCCTTGATCGCGGTGCGCAGAGAGAAGCTTTCGAGCACCATGGCGATAGCGAGCACCAGAATCGGCAGCCAGGCATTCTCTAACGGATGCGGGTGCTGCAGCTTATCGAAGCCCTCATAGAGCGAGAAGACACCGCCGATCGAGAACAAGATGATCGACACCACGAAGGCGTAGACGTAACGTTCCCGCCCATAGCCGAACGGATGCTCCAGGTCGGCCCGCTTCTTTGACTTGCGACCGCCCAGCAGCAGGAGCAGCTGATTGCCGGCATCCGCTACCGAGTGCACCCCCTCGGCGAGCATGGAGGAGGAACCGGAAAAGGCCCAGGCTACGAACTTGGTGACGGCGATGCCCAGATTGGCCGTGAATGCCGCGACGATTGCCTTGTTCCCACCCGATGCGCTCATAAAATCATCTTAGAACTGCACGCAGGATCACCGACGCACGCCTCCGGCGCACCGTTTCGGGCACCCGCGGCGCAGAAAAGTAGACTGGTCTAATGACTTCTCCCCAGAATGTGACTCTGCCCACGATCGCCTTCCTCGGCGCCGGCTCCATGGCCCGCGCCATTCTGGCCGGTCTGCAGAAGCCCGGCGTGACCGTGAACGGCGGCATTCGTGTCACCAATCGCACCGCGGCGAAGGCCGCTGAGCTGGCCGGCACCGAGGGCGTCACCGCCTACGCCACCGAGGTCGACGCCTTCGCCAACGTCAAAGCCGTCGATGGCGCCCAGATCGTCATCATCGCGGTCAAGCCCTACATGGTCGCTGATCTGCTCGCCGAAATCGGCGCCTCCCTCGCGCCCGGTACGCTCGTGTTGAGCGTCGCGGCCGGAGTTACGATCGATACCTTCGAGTCCCTGCTGCCCGACTCGGTGCACGTCATTCGCACCATGCCCAACACTCCGGCCATCGTGGGCATGGCCGTCACCGGCATCAGCGCCGGCACCCGGTCGAGCGAGGCGGACCTCACGCTCGCTAGCGCCCTGTTCGCCACCGTCGGCGACGTACTGGTCGTTCCGGAGAGCAAGCTCGACGCCCTCAGTACCATCTCCGGCTCCGGCCCGGCCTACGTGTTCTACCTCATCGAACAGCTCACCGAAACGGCTATCAGTAAGGGCTTCACCCCCGAAGAGGCCGCGGTCATGGTCAACGGCACCTTCCTCGGCGCGAGCGCGCTCCTGGCTGTGTCCGACAAGTCGCCGAGCGAACTGCGCCGTCAGGTCACCAGCCCGGCCGGCACGACAGAGCGGGCCGTGGGGGAACTGGAAAAGGGCGGTCTGAAGGAGCTGTTCGACACCGCAACGGATGCCGCCCTCGCGCGCGCCAGGGAACTCGCCGCCTCCTAGAACGGGCCCAGAACGCTGCGCGCGCTACAGCCCTTCGGCGGTAGCGGCCGTCGCCTGCAGCCACGCGGCGCGGGTGCGCGGCGCCAAGGCGTCGATATTGAGCGGGCCGCCACCGACCAGTGAAGCGTCGTAGGGAACGTCGACGACCGTGCGGGTGAGCTGGCGAAAGTGGTCGTGCAGACGCTTGGAGAGCTGTTCGTCGGCGGTTTTCGACGGCGACGCGAGCACGGTCACCGCTTGGGCGACCTTGGCGGCGTGACCCTTTTGCCGCAGACCGTCGATCAGTGATGCCGCACCGTAGCCGGTGTCTTCGCGGATGGTCGACACGATCACCAGCTGGTCGGCGGTATCGACGGCCGCTTCCCAATTGCTGGCCCGCATGTTGTTGCCGGTGTCGATGACGAGCACCCGGTAGAAGCGGCTCAGCGTCGTGTGGAGTTTGCGAAAAGCGTCGTCGTCGATGCTCGCGGCACCCGCCGGATCGAGGTCGGAGGCGAGCGCGTCGAACTGGGCATCGCCCTGCGAACGCACATAGTTGTCGAGGTCGCCCACCCGGGAACGGGCATCGCCGAATCGGTCGAGGTCGCGCAGCAGGTCCACGGCCGTATTGGTGTGCCGGGCGGCCTGGGCGCGCACACCCAGGGTGCCCATGGTCTCGTTGTTGTCCCAGGCGAGGGTGTATCCGCCGCGGTAGATGCCGAACGTGGCCGCGATGAGCAGAGTCGCCGTCGTCTTGTGCGCTCCACCCTTGGGATTGAGCACCACGATCGTGCGTGGGCCGTTCAGGCTGCGCTGCACGGCCGCGATGGCGGTGCGCTGTGCGCGTTCAGCGGAACTCGGCGTTGGTGAGACCAGCCCGCCGCTGAGGCGTCGGAGCACGCCCTGCCAGCCCTGCTCGGCGGGTCCGGCGGGTGCCGGTGGCCGCGAGCTGAGAAAGTCGGCCAGGTTGGGCGCGACAGGAGCGGCGAACGTGGGCGCAGCATCCGCTGGGGGAGTGAGCAACGATTCGAACAGGGCACTTGTCGGCGCAGCGACGGGAGGCTGCACCAACGTGGCCGCCGGTGTCGGTGCGTGGGTCGGCGGCACAACCGGGGGTGGAAGGACGCCCGCCGTCGGCCGGCTCGGGAGCACGACCGGACCGGCCGACTCGACTCGTCCGTTGGGGTGCACGGTCAGCGGCCATTCGCCCTGCTCGTCACTGACCTGCAACAGAACGGATTGCCCGCGATTGCGAGCGGTTTCGACCACGAGGCCGATGATCTCCTCGCGAACGCCGGCTTCATCGGTGCCGGTGACGCGGTGCCTGGAGCCGTCAATGGTCACCTCGCCCGTCGTGTCGGTCTGAACTGCGGCGACGATGTCGGCCGTCGTATTGGTGAGAGCGGGCACGTCGGGTGACATGGGAGAGCCTTTCCGTCCACGCACACCTCGTCAGCGCGCAGCCACGGGTGAACTGCCTGAGAAATGTCCGTAGTAGGAGAATAGCCGGTCGAATCCCCCGAATAGGGGGGAGCGTTACGAACCGAGAGCTGCGAACCGTTCGATATCGGCCTCGGCGCCCGACACGATGATGAGGTCGTGGTTGGAAACGACGGTCTCCGCGGTCGCGTAGGTGAACGGCTGTCCGGGGCTCTTGACGCCGACGACGGTGACGTTGTACTTACGGCGCACCGCAGAATCGACGAGGTTGAGTCCGCGAATCGCCTTGGGTGGGTACATCTTCACTAGGGCGAAGTCATCGTCGAACTCGATAAAGTCGAGCATGCGGCCTGACACCAGGTGGGCGACGCGCTCGCCGGCTTCCGCCTCGGGGTAGATGACGTGGTTGGCGCCGATACGTTCGAGAATCTTGCCATGAGACTTGGAGATCGCCTTGGCCCAGATCTGCTGAATCTTCAGGTCCACCAGATTGGCGACGATCAGCACGCTGGCTTCGACCGAGGAACCGGTCGCGCAGACGGCGATGGAGAAGTCCTGAGCGCCGATCTGTTGCAGAGCCTCGAGCGAGCGGGCATCCGCCTGAACGGCGTGGGTCACCCGCTCCGACCACTTCGAGACGAGCGCCTCGCTGGTGTCGACGACGAGTACCTCGCGGCCCAGCCGGTCGAGCTGACCGGCGGTGGCCGCGCCGAAGCGTCCAAGTCCGATGACGAGCACGGGGGCGTCGTGTTTGATGCGGTCAACCAACGATGGGTCTCTCTTCCGGGCGTTTGAACAATTGCCTGCTATGACTCGCGGCCAGTGCTGCCGCGAGAGTCACTGTACCAACGCGGCCCATGAACATGGTCGCCGCCATGACATAGACACCTTCCGGCGGTAGATCGCCGGTAAGCCCGGTCGACAACCCACAGGTCGCGAACGCGCTGATCACGTCGAACAGCACCAGGTCGAACGGTTGTTTCGAGATGTGCAGAATGAGGATGCTCGCAACGGCCACGGTGGTGGCCCCCCACAGTACGACGCTGACCGACAGGCGCAGAATATCGCTGGGAATGCGGCGACCGAAGGCCTCCATCTCCTGCTTGCCGCGGGCTTCAGCGAAGGCGGCGAGAAAGAGGATGGCCAGGGTTGTGACCTTGATACCGCCCGCGGTCGACGCTGACCCTCCTCCGATGAACATGAGCATGTCGCTGAGCAGCAAACTCGATCCGTTCAGATCGCTGATCTCGATCGTGGCGAAGCCGCCCGACCGGGTCATCACCGACATGAATAACGATTGAAAGATGGTATCGCCGGCATTGAGCGACCCGAACGTGTTCGGATTATCGAACTCGAGGACGATGTACAAGACCATGCCGAAGACCATCAGGGCCACCGTCGTCACGAGGGTGAGTTTCACGTGCACCGACCACCGACGCGGGCGGCGCCAGCCACGCGCGAAGGCGTAGATCACCGGAAAGCCGAGGCTGCCGAGAAACACGCCGATCATGAGAGCGCCGAGAAACCAGTAGTCGTCCGCGAACGGTGCGAGGCCACCGATGTTCGGGTTGAACCCGGTATTGGTGAAGGCCATTGCGGCGTAGTAGAAGCTGTGCCAGAAGGCTTCACCGAGAGGCACGCCGGCCTGCAGCATACGAGGAAAGAGCAGCCCTGCGACCGCGATCTCGATGACGATGGCGCTGATCGCGACGGTGAGCAACAGGCTGCCGACCTCGCCAAGCCGAACGGTCTGGCCCTCATTGACCGGCCCGGCGTGAATGCGCGAGGGATTGGAGTCGCTCGCCGCCATAAGTTTGGCGCGCAACCCGAGTCGGCGTGAGATGACGAGTCCCATCAGCGACGCGAGGGTGAGCACGCCGATGCCGCCGATATTGACGCCGACGAATACCAGAATGTTGCCGAACGGCGACCAGTGGGTGGCCATGTCAACCGTGGCCAGGCCGGTGACACAGATGACCGAGACGGCGGTGAACACGGCATCGTGCAGCGGCGTGATCGCACGATCCGCCGAGGCGATTGGCAGGGAGAACAACACGGTGAATACCATGATGAGCGCTGAGAACACCAGGATCGCGAACCGCGATGGCGACTTGTGGGCGAGCGAATCCACGCCATCCCGAACCCGCACCAAAAGGGAGACCGGGCGCGGAAAAAAATACTCGGTTCCACTTCGAGACAACACCTGGAACCCCCGATTGACCTGCGACCATTGCCAGTTTGACATGGTACTACCCGGCGGTGGTGATTAACCAGCAGTAATGACTACCCTGAGGTATGGCAGACATCTTCACCGTGGTGGCGGACTCGGCGCGACGGGACATCTTGCGCATCCTTTTAGAGCGTTACATACCCTCCGGTGAAACCCGCGGCGAACTGAGCGTGTCCGACATTGTCGGCCATCTCGGACTGAGCCAGCCCACCGTCTCGAAGCACCTCAAGGTGCTGCGCGAAGCCGGCCTGGTCACCGTGCGCGAAGACGGCCAGCACCGCTTCTACCGACTCGAATATGCTCCGCT
The DNA here is from genome assembly GCF_900110125.1 of Cryobacterium luteum. GTDB lineage: Bacteria > Actinomycetota > Actinomycetes > Actinomycetales > Microbacteriaceae > Cryobacterium > Cryobacterium luteum. Next base: position 288,585 of record NZ_FOCN01000001.1, on the reverse strand, counting down.
CGAAGAGATTGAGGATTGGTTGATTCCCTTCCTCAGCGTCGACTTCGATCAGGCCGTCAAGGGCGCCGAGCCGGAGACCGACGCCGGTTTGAAAGACGAGCAGCGTGCGTTCGCCTCCGCCATCGGCAAGGCCTTCGCCGACGCCTCACAAATGTCGCATGTCGTCAAAGATGCCACCGCCAAAAAGTGGCGCAGAAACGGCTAGATCAGCCCCGATCCGGCGGCTGAGTAGTTGGAGCCGGTTTTGTCCGGTAGAATGGTGTTTTCGTGTCAGTCGCGGGCCCCGCGACTAAACCAATACTTGTGAGGTCCGTGTGGGTTCTGTAATTAAGAAGCGACGCAAGCGTATGGCGAAGAAGAAGCACCGCAAGCTGCTTCGCAAGACTCGCCACCAGCGTCGCAATAAGAAGTAGATCGTTCTATAAGCAAAGCGCTAGCCCTTCGGGACTGGCGCTTTTTGCTTTCCGGCGACCGGGCACCGGCACCGAACGTCGTAGGCTGGAACAATGGCCACCGCACACCTGACCCTGATCGGCAAGCCCGGTTGTCACCTCTGCGACGACGCACGTGACCTCGTCGGCAGTGTCGTCGCCAAGCTCGAAGGCGTCGCGGCAGCACCCACGATCACTTTCGAGGAACGTTCCATCCTCGATGACGCCGAACTGCACGAACGCTATCTTGAGGACATTCCGGTGCTCCTCATCAACGGCAAGGTGCATAATTACTGGCGCATCGACCCCGTGCGCCTGCGCAGTGCTCTACTGGAGGTCTCATGACCATTCGCCACATCGTCTGCTGGAAACTGAACGCTCTCACCCCGCGCAGAAAGGCTGACGACGCTGCGGGCATCGTGGCCGGCCTCGAGGCTCTTGTGGGCGTCGTTCCCGAAATTCGTGCGTTGACCGTGGGACCGGATGTTGCCGGTGATGACAACTGGGACGTCGCGCTGATCGCCGATTTCGACGACCTCGACGCGCTCGATCGCTACCAGAAGCACCCAGAGCACAAGAAGGTCGGCGCGTTCATTCGCACCGTTGTCGCCGACCGTCTCGCCGTCGACCTCAAGGTCTGACAGCGCCACCGAGCCGTGAGTTTCAGCTCAATTCTCGCGAAAAACGGGTCGAGACTCACGGGTCGGCGAGCTTCGGCGAACTAACGGAGGCGGGGGAGACGGCGCACGAGCAGCAGGAGCGCGCCAAAGCCCAGCACGATCAGGGCAGCGGATGCCGTACCTCCGGTCGTGACGCCGCCGCCGGCGATGGCCAGGAGTGTGTTGTCGCTGTCGATCACCCGGGGCGGCGCCTATGGACTCCAGCTGCGAGCCGCGAAGCCGGAGTCATCCTTCGTTTTCAGCGCCCCTACCTACTGCCATTCGCGGGATCTGCCCGTGGTTGGCGCGCCGTGTTCGCACATAGTCGCAAAAACGGCTTTAGCCACTGTCCCGAGGCGCGATTCGCCGGTAGGGTCGCAATCGGCGGGACGGATCCTGCCGAGCGACGCCGTACAGGTGATTCCGGCTGAGGGAGACAATGACCATGGGCGCTCGACCCGACACTCGACGTCTTCGCCGATGCCGCTCGCCTCAAACGGTCGCGATGGTGCCAGCGCCCGACTGTGAAGCCGTCGGTGCGGTATCCGCTCAGGAAGAGTCATCATGACCGCAGAGCGCAAGGCGCCGCTGCCTCCGCGATGGTTCATCAAGCTGGCGTGGAAGGTTCACCGTGGCCTGTACCGAGCAACAGGGGGACGCCGCGGCCTCTGGCCCGCCCGAGTCGACAAGTGGGGCACACTGCGCCTCACCACGATCGGGCGCCGCAGCGGTCAGGAGCGACCGGTAATCGTCGGCTACCTCGACGATGGGCCGAACCTGGTGACCATGGCGATGAACGGGTGGGGTGAGGGGGAACCAGCCTGGTGGCTCAACCTGCAGGCTCACCCGGAGGCCGACGTTCAACTCGCTCACGGTCCCCGTCGGGTGGTCGCGCACGCTGCGACCGGCGCCGAGCGCGATCGGCTGTGGGACCGTTGGCGCACCCTCGACAAAGAACTCGATAACTTTGCGCGTCGCCGGTCAATGGAGACGGCCGTGGTGGTGCTCGTCCCCGCAACGAAAAGTGCAGCTGCCGAGCCAGATCGCCGCAAGCCGTGAGTTTGCCGGCGAAAAACAAGCCAACACTCACGGCTCGGTGAGCCCTGAAGTTTGCCCTAAAGGCTTAAGGCTCGAGGCGCGTGGGGCCGCGGAAGAGGTAGGTGACCTCCCGAATCGAGGCCTGGTGCAGCATGAGCATCAGCACGCGGGCGAGGCCCATGCCGAAACCGCCGTGGCTGGGTACGCCGTAGCGGAAGAAGTCGAGGTAGCCCCCGATCTCCTTCGGGTCGAGACCCTTTTCGATCGCCTGGGCTTCGAGCACCTCGATGCGGTGCTCGCGCTGGGCGCCGGTGGAGATCTCGGTGCCGTTGAAGATGAGGTCGTAGCTCTTGGTGATCGACGCGTCGCCCTCGTGACGCATGTGGTAAAACGGGCGGATGCTCGAGGCGTAGTCGGTGAGGAACACGAATTCGTGCCCATACTTCTCGGCCACGTAGGCGGCGATCTGACGCTCGCCCTCCGGGTCCATGTCGTCGTCGTCGCGGGGAACCTCGTAGCCGCGGCTCTTCACGATCTCCTTGGCTTCGGCGAGCGGGATGCGCGGGAACGGCGTGCTCGGAACGGTCACCTCAACGTCGAACAGGGCCTTGACCTCGTCGCCGTGCTTCGCTTTGACCGCGGTGAAGCCGGCGACCATGAGATCTTCGTGCAGCGCCATGACGTCGTCATGGCTGTCGATCCAGCTGATCTCCGAGTCAATACTGGTGAACTCGGTGGCGTGGCGGCTCGTGAACGAGGGGTCGGCGCGGAACGCCGGGCCCACCTCGAAGATCTTGCCGAAACCGGCCGACTGGGCCATCTGCTTGAAGAACTGTGGGCTCTGCGCGAGGTACGCCTTGGTGTCGAAATAGCCCACCTCGAACAGTTCGGCGCGCGACTCGCTCGCACTGGCCATGAGCTTGGGGGTGTGCAGCTCGATGAAGTCGTGCTCGATCCAGTACGTGCGCAGCGCGTGCTCGAACGTGGTCTGGATGCGGAAGATGAGGTTCTGCTTCGGGTTGCGCAGGTCGAGGAAGCGCCAGTCCATCCGCTTGTCGAGGCTCGAGTCGGCCGCGATCGGCGTCTCGGGAATGGCAGCGGACACCACCTCGAGGGTGGCGAGCTTAATTTCGATGCCGCCGAGCTTCACTCGCTCGTCGTGTTTGAGCTGCCCGGTGACGGTCACGAAGGTGCCCTGGGCGAGGCCCGAGATGCTCGTGGCCGGCTCGTCGGCGACAACCTGGCCGTCGGCATCCGTGCTGCGGGGATTGACCAGCTGCACGGCACCGGATTCGTCGCGAAGCACGACGAATTGCACCTTTTTCTGGTCGCGCACCGTGTCGACCCAACCCGACACCGAAACGGTGCCGTCATCGAGAGCGGACAGGTTCTTGATCAATACGCGCGAAGTCACTATTCGAGTTTAGCCGGAGCTGTCGCGGGCCGCTCTCACGGCGGATTCTAGGCTGGCCCCTCCGTAGACTGGTCGGGTGGTAGCCAGTCAAGTGCATCTCGTGCGTCACGGTGAGGTTTTGAACCCCGATCGCGTGCTCTACGGACGGCTGCCGAACTATCGGCTCTCTGAGCGGGGCGTGCTCATGGCGGCCACCGCCGCCGAGGAACTGGTCGAACGCGGCCGCGCCGTCGTGCGCGTCATCGCGTCGCCGCTGCAACGCGCGCAGGAATCGGCCGCGCCGATCGCCGCGGCCTTCGCACTGTCGATCGACACCGACGAACGGCTCATCGAACCGACGAACGCGTTTGAAGGCAAGCGGATGCGCGGCCCTGACGGCGCGCTGCGCGACCCTCGCAACTGGCCGGCCCTGATCAACCCGCTCCGGCCGAGCTGGGGCGAACCGTTCCGCTCCGTCTCCACCCGCATGCTCGCGGCTATCGACGATGCCTGGAACTCGGTCGATGAGGGTGACGTTGTGCTGGTCAGCCACCAATTACCGATCTGGATGGTGCACCGCGCGCTGGTCCACGAACGCCTCGCCCACGATCCGCGGAAACGCCGCTGTGACCTGTCGAGCATCACCACGGTCTCCTGGCACGGCGACCACTTCGCTGAAACCGCCTATGCCAGTCCGGCACTGGCTCTTCTCGACCCGAGCAATGATGTGGGTGCTGTATGAAACGCCGTCTCTCTTCACTGATTGCCCTGGCTGCCGCTGCCTTTCTGCTCACCGGTTGCTCCTCCGACCCCCTCGCTGACCAGTACCGGGAAGGCTCGAGCAAGGGGTTCATCGCCGGCGACGGCAGTGTGACCGAGATCGCCCTCGCCGATCGTGGCGAGCCCATCGACTTCTCTGGCGTGACAGAGACGGGTGAGACCGTGTCGAGCACAGACAAGCTCGGTGAGGTTCTCGTCGTCAACTTCTGGTACGCGAGCTGCGCGCCGTGCCGTGCCGAGGCATCCGATCTGCAGAGCATCAACGCGCAGTTCGAGAACGAGGGCGCGAGCTTTCTCGGAGTGAACGTGCGTGACCAGGCCCCGAACGCCCTCGCCTTCAACGAGACCTACAGCGTTACCTACCCCTCGGTGCTCGACGTGGACACCGGCGCCATGCAGCTCGCCTTCAGCGGCAGCATTCCGCCCAACGCTGTGCCGACCACCCTCGTGCTCGACGCCGAAGGCCGGGTCGCGGCGCGCATCCTCGGCCAGCTCACCTCGCCGTCCATTTTGGAAACCCTGATTCGCGACACGATCGCGGAGAGCCCCACCGAGACCAGCAGCACCGAGTGAACAATCCCTTCGGAGAGATCGTCTTCAGCGGTCAGCTGCTCTTCGCTATCCCCATCGCCCTGCTCGCCGGTCTGGTTTCCTTCGCCTCCCCGTGCATCCTGCCGCTCGTACCCGGCTACCTCGCTTATATCGGCGGCTTCACCGACGGACGCACCGGCGCCTCGAAGCGGGATCGGCGCGGTCGCACCCGGCTCCTCGCCGGGGTCGGCCTGTTCGTGCTCGGCTTCACCGTGGTGTTCGTACTCACCGGCGTGGTGTTCGGTGCCGCCGGATTCTGGCTCAACTCCTATCGCGACCTGATCACGCGGCTCGCCGGCATCGTTGTCATTCTGCTGGGCCTGGTCTTCGTCGGCCAGTTCGGCGCGATGCAGCGCACGATCAAAACCAACTGGCGTCCGAAAATGGGCCTGGCCGGCGCTCCCGTGCTCGGCGCGGTGTTCGCGGTGGGCTGGACCCCCTGCACCGGCCCGACCCTCACCGCCATTAACTCGCTCAGCCTCGGCACCGGTTCGCCCTGGCAGGGCGGACTGCTCGCGCTGTTCTACTCCCTCGGCCTCGGAATCCCGTTTCTGCTGATCGCCCTCGGCCTCAACTGGGCCACTGGGTCCGTCGCATTCCTGAAACGGCATATACGTGCCATCAACCTGTTCGGCGGGGTTTTGCTCGTCGTCATCGGAGTACTCATGGTGAGCGGCATCTGGAACACCTGGCTCCTCGACCTGCAAGGGGTGATTGGCAGCTTTGTCCCGGCCATCTGACCACATCGATTCCCGCCCGCAAACGCCGCAGGCCGGCGTCGTGCAGCCCAAGCTCGGCATCACGGGCTGGTTGCGCTGGTTCTGGCGTCAGCTCACGAGCATGCGCACCGCCCTGTTCCTGCTGCTGATGCTCGCCATCGCCGCCATACCCGGATCGCTCGTGCCGCAACGCACGTCGGACCCGAACGGCGTCACCCAGTATTTTATCGACCACCCCGACCTGGCACCGGTGCTCGACACGGTGCAGGCCTTCGACGTGTACAGCTCGGCCTGGTTCTCGGCGATCTACCTGCTGCTGTTCATCTCACTCATCGGCTGCGTCATTCCGCGCACCAAGCACCACTTCCAGGCCCTGCGCGCCAAACCGCCGACCACCCCGGCACGCCTCGCCCGCCTGTCGGGTTTCACCACTCGCGACGCACCGGCCCACACGGATGCCGCCACCGCCATCACGCACGCCCGCACCCTGCTGAAATCCAGCGGCTACCGCGTCGCCCGCTTTGACGCAGCGAGCGAGTCATCCGTTTCAGCGGAGCGCGGCTACCTGCGCGAGACCGGCAACCTGCTCTTTCACGCCGCTCTCGTGGGCGTTCTGATCACCGTCGGCTTCGGCGGCGGTTACGGCTTCAGCGGCCAACGCGTGTTGGTCGAGGGCCAGACCTTTGTCAACACCCTGCTCGCCTACGACTCCTTCAATCCCGGGCGGTTCTTCGACGACGCCACCCTCGACCCGTACACCCTGAACCTGGACGACTTCGCTGTCTCCTACGAACAGCAAAACCTACAGGCCTACGGGCAGCCGATCGACTTCACCGCCGACGTGACCGTCACCCCCAAGGGTGGCGCCGCCGACCCCGGCGTCGTCAAGGTGAACGCACCGCTGCGCACGAACGGCACCAACATCTACCTGCTCGGCAACGGGTACGCGCCGACCATCACGGTCACCGCCCCCGACGGCACCGTCGTGTTCTCCGACTCGGTGCCGTTCTTGCCGCAGGACGCCAACTTGACCTCACTGGGCATCGTGAAAGTTCCCGACGGCCTGGCCGAGCAGCTCGGCATGATCGGCTTCTTCTACCCGACCCAGGACAAAATGGCCTCCGGCGCCAATTTCTCCAGCTATCCCGATCTGGAATACCCGTTGCTCACCCTCAACGTCTACACCGGTGATCTCGGACTCGATGACGGTGTACCGACCTCCGTGTATGCCCTCACCACCGACACCCTGACGCAGCAGACCGGCGGCGCCACCGGCGTCGACTCGATCGAGCTCAAGCCGGGCGCATCGGCCGAGCTGCCGAACGGGCTCGGCACCGTCAGCTTCGTCGACAACGACCCGGCCGCCTCCGCCGCCGGCGATTTCTCCCAGTCAGTTTCGCGCTTCGCGAGCTTCGACATTCACCACGACCCCACCCAGGTCTGGCTGATCTCGTTCTCCGCGCTCGTTCTGTTCGGCCTGTTCACCGGACTACTCGTGCCGCGTCGCCGGGTCTGGGTGAAAGCCAGCACCCGCCCCGACGGCAGCGTGCACCTCGAATACGCCGGCCTCGCCCGTGGTGACGACCCGGCCCTCGAAGCCGCCGTCACCGCCATGGCCGACCGTCACCTCAAACTGTTGAAGACCCACCAACCCGTCGTCGCCACCCCCGAATCGCCCCGAAGAGATGACCTAGGCTTACATCGTGAATCTGACTGATCCCGCACTGCTCAACTCGTACTCGCTCTACGCGCTGTACTCGGCGATGGCCGTCTACGCCCTCGCGTTCATCGCTTTCGCCGTTGACCTCGCCCGTCGCTCGAGCGCCGTCGACGCCATCGAGGCGGCCGACCTGGTCGAAGTGGATGCCGCACCCGCGTCCGGCGCCGCCGCATCCGCTGGCAGCACCCGTACCCTCGCGCGACCGGCCCTGAAACAGCCCGTGCTGCGCCGCATCAGCGCCCGCATGGACAACGATGCTGCCCTGCCTTATGGGCGGTCATCGAGCTTGCGCGTGGGAGTCGCCCTGACCGTGCTGGCCTGGGCGCTGCACCTCGCGGCCACCATCATGCGCGGCTTCGCAGCCAACCGGGTGCCGTGGGCGAACATGTACGAGTTCGCCATGACGGGCACCCTGCTCATCATGACGGTGTTCCTGATCGTGCTGATCCGGTCAGACCTGCGCTTTCTCGGCACCTTCGTCACCGGCCTCGTGCTCGTGCTGCTCGGGGTGGCCGCCCTGCAGTTCTACGTGGAAGTGGCCCCGTTGCCGCCGGCGCTGCAGTCGGCCTGGCTGGTCATCCACGTCTTCGTAGCGTCCCTGGCCACCGGAATGTTCGCGCTCGGCTTCGCGCTGTCGACCGTGCAGCTGCTGCAGTTCAGGCGGGAGAACCACGTACTCGAGGGAACGGCCGCGCCGCGCGGAGCCGTCTCATCCGCTCTTCGCTTGCGCTTCCTGGCCACGCTGCCGTCTTCAGCGACGCTGGAGAACCTGGCCTACCGCATCAACATCATCGGCTTCATTTTGTGGACCTTCACCCTCATGGCCGGCTCAATCTGGGCCGAACAGGCCTGGGGTCGTTACTGGGGCTGGGACACCAAAGAGGTGTGGACCTTCATCATCTGGGTCATCTACGCCGGCTACATTCACGCCCGCGCGACCCGCGGCTGGCGCGGATCACGCTCAGCCTGGCTCGCAATCATCGGATTCTCCGCCGTCATGTTCAACTTCGGCATCGTCAACGTGTTCTTCAAGGGACTGCACGCCTACTCCGGACTGTAACCCGCGCGAGAGCGGGCATAGCGTTGTTTCGACCGGGTTGAAGCAACAATTTTCCCGCTTTCGCGGTATGAACTTGCGCTAGGCACCGGCGACGAGCGCGTGGGTTCGAGCTAGGCGCGCGAGCCACCAGTCGCGGCGTTCCGGGCTGGCGGCGTGCTGCGTCAGCAGTGCCGCATCGGGAACGACCCGGCGCACAGGGACAGCCCCGTTGACCGGAAGCAGCGGTTCACGGGTCACGTCGTCGGCGAGCAGCGAGGCAGTGCCGAGGCCGCAGTCGAAATACAGTCCGGGAACGGATGCCGCGAGGTGGGCGCCCATGGACAGCCCGACCGAGGTGTCGAGGGCGCTGGAAACCACGACCGGCAGCCCGGTCTGGCCGATGATGGACAATGCGGCGCGGATGCCGCCGAGCGGCTGAGCCTTGATCACCAGGATGTCGGCGGCACCGGCTCTGGCGACGGCGAGCGGGTCGCCGCTCTTGCGCACGCTCTCGTCGGCGGCGATCGGCACGCTCAGGTAGGCGGTGCGGTGGCGAATCTCGGCGAGTTCGGGCACGGTCATGCAGGGCTGCTCGACATACTCGAGGTCGAAGGCGCTCAACGCGTGAATGGCGTGTTCGGCTTCGTCGACGTTCCACAGGCCGTTCGCATCGATGCGGATGCGTCCCTCAGGGCCGAGTACGCGGCGCACCTCGGCCACGCGGGCCACGTCGTCGGCGAGGGTCTGATCGGGGCTGGCCACCTTCACCTTGGCGGTTCGGCAGCCGGGAAAACGAGCGAGCACCTCAGCGACCTTGTGCGCGGGAACGGCCGGCACGGTGGCGTTGACCGCAATGCTTGTGCGCAGTGCGTGCGGAGTGGGTTGCCAACCGAAGTCGATGGCGGCCCGGAGCCAGTTCGCGGCCTCGGCATCGTCGTATTCACCGAACGGCGAGAACTCGGTCCACCCTTCGGGCCCCTCCAACAGCAGCGCTTCACGATTGTCCAACCCGCGAAACCGGTCGAACAGTTTCAGGGAGACAACGTGCGCGGAACCGAGAAGCTCTTCCAGGGGCGGGACCGTGGCATCCAGTGAGGTCATCATGGTTCCAGTGTGTCAGCCTCCGGCTGGGTAGACGGCCAGCGCCGCACTAATCCTCTTCGCCCTAGTCCTGCTCATACAATTCGTCGCCGTCATGGTCGTGGTCGACGCCGTTCGGTTTCACGTTGACCATGGCCACGGGAATGCCGGGGGCGATCAGTAGGTAGGCGTCTTCGAAACGACCCTCGCCGCTATTCACCCGCAACCAGAAGGGCAGGCCGACGGCGAGGGCCCCATCGATCTCGACCTGAATGGATTCGATGGAACGACCGCCGAGCGAATAGGGTTTGCCGCCGTAGACGATGTCGATTCGGTTCATAGTTCGTCCTTCGCGGAGCTGGATGGTGACGCCGGCGAGCGGGGTTCCGGAACGATCTGTAATCCGACGGAGGAATTGGCCGTGGCCATGAGTGCTTCGATCCAGTCCCGGTTGAGCGTGGGCGAACGACTGCCGAAGTATTTATAGGCGATGGAAATGCCGGGGTGCAACCAGATCGTGCTGCGCCCGTCCCCGGCCTGCGGGTCGTCGCGCCAGCTGAAATAGAACGATTCGCCGCGGCGCAGTTTGGCACCGATGACGACCTGGATATGAGCCAGGATGCGATCGTCGAAGTCCGCGGTGAGGGTCGAGTCGTAGGTCAGTTTTCCCATGTCTCGCTCCTGCTCGCGTGCAATCGATGTGGCTGGCGTTCAGTCCCGTAGGTAATGCTCCAACCTCGGTACGTGCAGCAGCGCCAGCGCACGCTTTTCAATCTGTCGCACCCGCTCCCTGGTGACTCCCTCAATGTGGGCGATCTGGTCGAGGGTGCGCGGCTCATTACCGTCGAGGCCGAACCGTGCCCGCAGGATGGAACGTTCCCGCGGTGGCAGGGTATCGAGAAAATAGCGGATGTCGGCGGCCCGCAGGGTCAGCGTGGCATGTTCGTCGGGCTGGGGAAGGTCATCGTCGATGATGAGCTCGGCCATGTCGCCGGCGCCGTCACCGACCGGGGTGTGCAGGGAAATCGGCTCGTTGTCGTATTGCAGCAGCCGAAGCACGTCTCGCACGGGAAGCTGGGCGGCTTCACCGATCTCGCGTGCCGTGGGATCACGGTCGAGCACGCTCGTGAGGTCGCGCCGGATGCGCTTGATCTTGTTGAGCTTCTCGGCGGTATGCACCGGGATGCGGATCATGCGCGACTTGTCGGCCATGCCGCGGTGGATGGCCTGTCGAATCCACCAGGTGGCGTAGGTCGAAAACTTGTAGCCGGTCATGAAGTCGTATTTCTCGACGGCACGGACGAGTCCCATATTGCCGTCCTGCACGAGGTCCATGATGGGCACGCCACGACCGGAATAGTGCTTGGCGATGCTCACAACCAAACGCAGGTTGGCTTCGATGAACTGGTTCTTGGCGCGGCGCCCGTCGTGCACCAGCCAGGCCAGCTCGCGCTCGTCGGCCGAATCCCGCGTGGCCGCGCCTTCGACCTTCAGTAGTCGAGCCTCGGCGAACAGCCCCACCTCGATGCGGCGAGCCAGGTCGACTTCCTGCTCGGCATTGAGCAGGCTCCCCTTGCCGATGCGCCGCAGGTAGTCTCCGAACGCATCCGTTGACGCGGCGTTGTAATTGCCCGGCACGGCGGCTCGGCGGGGCGATGCGGTGCGGGATTCCTGAACGGTGGTCGTCATGAGTGTGTGCCCCCGCAGTTGATCGTGCTGCCGTGTGTGGTTTTCATGGCGACCTCCCCGTACTTTCCAAGTCATTAGTACACCCCCGAACGGGGTGGATGGCAAGGGGTTGACTTCTTGCTTGGTCCACAGTACCTGAGGTTTTTTCGTCTTCTCAATCGTCTTTCTTATGAGTTGGAGACAGCGCCCCGGCCCCGCGTAGGCTGACAGCATGAGCGAACAGGTATCCGAAATCTTCGACGCAAGCCAATGGAAGGCCGTTGCGGGCTTCGAGAATCTCACCGATCTCACCTACCACCACGATCGCAGCGGTCGGATCGCCCGCATCGCGTTCGATCGGCCCCAAGTGCGCAATGCCTTCCGGCCCCGCACCGTCGATGAGTTGTTCGCGGCTCTGGACGACGCGCGCACCAACTCGAAGATCGGCGTCGTACTGCTCACCGGCAACGGGCCGAGCGCCAAAGACGGTGGCTGGGCCTTCTGTTCCGGCGGAGACCAGCGCATTCGGGGCCGCGACGGCTATAAGTACGCCGAGGGGGACACCGCGTCGGGTATCGACTCGGGGCGGGCGGGACGCCTGCATATTCTGGAAGTGCAGCGGCTCATCCGTTTCATGCCCAAGGTGGTCATCGCCGTCATACCCGGCTGGGCAGCAGGCGGGGGACACTCGCTGCACGTGGTCTGCGACCTGAGCATCGCGAGCGCCGAACACGGCAAATTCAAGCAAACGGATGCCGACGTCGGTTCCTTCGACGCCGGATACGGCAGCGCCTATTTTGCCCGCCAGGTCGGCCAGAAGGCCGCCCGCGAGGTGTTCTTTCTGGCACGGGAGTATTCGGCCCAGCGCGCCCTGGAGATGGGCGCGATCAACGCGGTCGTTCCGCATGCCGAGCTCGAGACGGTCGCGCTGGACTGGGCCCGCGAGATTTTGACCAAGTCGCCCACCGCCATTCGGATGCTCAAATTTGCTTTCAACGCTGTGGACGACGGCCTGGTCGGCCAGCAGGTGTTTGCCGGCGAGGCGACCCGGCTGGCCTACGGCACCGACGAGGCCGTCGAGGGGCGGGACTCGTTCCTGGAGAAGCGCGAACCCGACTGGTCGCCGTATCCCTGGCAGTACTGACGTGGGCGGGCGCTCGTGAGGCCGCTTCGGGTGCTCGCGCCGGAGCATCCGCTCGACTTTCTGGCCGTGCTACGGGATGCGCTGGCCGGAAGCGGGCCGGCCGTGCTTCCGGTGCCAGTCGGTGCCGGCGCGGCGGAACCCGACGCGAGAACGCACCTCGGGGCCGTGCCGAAACGCGTCGCCGTGGTGATCGAGACCTCGGGGTCGACCGGCACGCCCAAGCGGGTCATGCTCTCCACCAACGCGCTGCTCGCCGGCGCTGCAGCCTCGGTCGTGGCCCTCGGCGGAGCCGGACAATGGCTCCTGGCGCTGCCCGTGCACTATATCGCCGGGGTGCAGGTGCTCGTGCGGTCCATCGCCGCCGAGACCACCCCTCTCGTGCTGGCGCCTGGCCACTTCGACCCGCAGGATTTTCGGCGGCTGGCCGAGACCATGACCGAACCGCTGCGCTACACCGCGCTGGTTCCGGTGCAGCTGGCCCGCCTGCTCGACGCAGCGGATGACCCGGCCCTGTTGGCAGTGCTGCGTCGCTTCACCGCGATTCTGGTCGGCGGGCAAATGATCCGACCTGAACTCATATCGAGGGCGGCCGAACTCGACGTGCGCGTCGTACGCACCTACGGGTCGTCGGAAACCGCCGGCGGTTGCGTCTACAACGGTGTTGCGATCGGGGACACCCTCATTCGTGTCGTCGACGGGCAGCTCGAACTGTCGGGTTCGGTGCTCGCCGAGGGCTACCTCGACGATGCGGCGCGCACTGCTGACCGCTTTCTGCTGGAGCACGGCGTGCGCTGGTATCGCACCGGCGACCTCGGCGAGGTCGACCCGCAGAGTGGCGGCGTCACGGTGCTCGGCCGCGCCGATAACGTGATCATTTCGGGCGGCGAGAAGGTGTCGCTCGATGCCGTCGAACGGATTGTGCGCGTGTATCCGGGGTTCGAGCAGGCCGTCGTGGTCGGCGTCGACGACGAGAGGTGGGGGCAGGTGCCGGTCATCGTGGTGGCCGGGGGAGCCATCGAGGGGGGGCTCGCGGCATCCGTTGTGGCGCTGCTGGGACGTGCGGCACGGCCTGCACGCATCGTGCGAGTGCCGGAGATCGTGCTGCTGGCTTCGGGCAAACCCGATCGCCGCGCGCTGGCTGGTGCTGCGGCCAGTCTTGCGCAGGCCGATCCGGCGCTGGACAGTACGATGGGGGCGTGGCACAAGGAGCTCGGCCGGTCAGGCCCAAACAACAACGATTGAACCCCGCGGCGAAGCTGTCCGGTGCTGATGCCGGCACCAGGACCAGCGGCAAGTCAGGACATCCGGCCTTCAAGAATGGCCCGCCGCGCAAGGGACCGGCCGCGGTCAAGCCGGCCACCGCCGCCGACTGGATCTCGGGCGCACGATTGCGCACCCTGCCGCTCGCCGTCGCTCCGGTCCTGGTCGGCACCGGTGCTGCTATCGTCGCGAGCGGCCCCGGCATTTATCACCCGGTACGCGCGCTCCTCGCGCTCGCCATTGCACTGCTGCTGCAAATCGGCGTCAACTACGCCAACGACTACTCCGACGGCATTCGCGGCACCGATGCCTTTCGCGTCGGACCGGCCAGACTCACCGGCGGCGGCGTTGCGAACCCGCGTACCGTGCTGCGCGTTGCCCTCGTCTTTTTCGGCCTTGCTGCCGTCGGGGGAGTGACCCTCGTCGTGCTGACGCAATACTGGTGGCTCCTGGCCGTTGGCGTGGTCGCTCTCGCCGCTGCGTGGTTCTACACCGGCGGCAAGAAGCCCTACGGCTACCTGGGACTGGGCGAACTGTTCGTGTTCGTGTTCTTCGGTCTGGTCGCCACCGCCGGCACGACTTATGTGCAGGTCGGTGAATTCACGACCGAAAGCGTGCTCGGTGGTGTGGCCATTGGGCTGATCGCGTGCGCGGTGCTCATGGTCAACAACCTGCGCGACATCGTTCCCGACAAGGCCGCCGGCAAGCGCACCCTCGCAGTGCGGATCGGCAGCACGGCCTCCCGGGTCGTGTTCTGCGTCTTTCTGCTGCTGCCGTTCGTGATCGCCGGGTTCTTCAGCGTGTTTTATCCGCGCGGAATTTTCACGTTCTTCGTGCTGCTGCTGGCGCTGCCGGCCTGCCTCATCACGATCACCGCGACGTCGGCGAAGGAGCTCATCCTCGCACTGAAGCTGACGAGCCTCGCGGCGCTCGCCTACGGCCTGCTACTGGGACTTGCTTTCGCGTTCTGAGCCGGTCTGTTCCTGCGTATTCAGAGCCAGATCCTCGACCTCGGAATCCGGGTTCACCGGCTCCCTGTCGGGGTGCCGGGCCCGGTACAGGTCACGGGCAACGCTCTCGCGGGACTTGCCCAGAAAAAGGTAGGACAGGCACAGTCCGAGCAGGGCGGCGATCACGGCCGCAGCCCACGGCCAGAATCCCAGGGACAGCAGAATCGCCAGCGGAACGGCAAACATCAAGACGCGCAGCACGGAGTAGTACAGCCACGGGGGCACGGATTTCATGGATCCAGCTTAGAATGCCGCGGCTGGGCATCCGCACATGTCTCTCACGGCCAAGCGGCTTACAATCGGGATATGCCCAAGCTCTTGATCGGACTAGGACTGGCCCTGGTCATTCTCACGGTCTACACCCTCGTGGACTGCGCCGTTTTTGACCGCAAACGCATTCGCGGATTGCCCCGCTGGGTCTGGATTTTCGTCATCGTGCTGGTTCCGCTGATCGGCCCGCTGCTCTGGTTGCTCGTCGGCCATGGTCGGGCCACGCCGACTACCCGATCCTTCCGATCGGTCGCTCCTGATGACGATCTGGATTTTCTGCGCGGGTTGAACAGCGGCGGCAGCGTTACCACCGCTACCGGAGAAAACCGCCCATTCAACGAGAAGGACCAGCAGGAACGCATCCGTCGCATGGAGCAGGACCTCGCTGATCTCGACAAGAACGACCCGACACCGAAAAAGGGTGGTGCCGCTGGCGCTGCCGACACGGCTGGCGTCGACCCGAAAAAGAAGAAGAGCGAACCGGGCGATGGCGAGCAGCCTGGCCGTCGGGATGCCTGAGAATACCGTTGTAAACCCAACCCGTACTAGCCCGGCGACCGATTTCAGCATCGCCCTCCTGAACGAATTCGTTCGACTCGGAGTGCGTGATCTGGTGCTCTGCCCCGGCGCACGATCGCAGGCCCTCGCCTTGGCGGCGGCTGAACTGGAACGAACCGGCAGCATCCGCTTGCATGTGCGTACCGACGAGCGCAGCGCCGGTTTTCTCAGCGTCGGCCTCGCGCTCGAAACCGGTCTGCCCGCCCTCGTCGTGGTGACCTCGGGAACCGCTGTCGCCAACCTCCACCCGGCCGTGCTCGAAGCACACCACGCCGGGGTGCCGATGATCCTGCTCACGGCGGACCGCCCGTCCGAGCTGCGCGGCATCCGCTCGAATCAGACCACCGTGCAGGCGGGCCTGTTCGGGGTTGCCACGCGGCTGTGCCTGGATGTTCCCGCTCCGGTCGGTGAACCCGATGAGGCCGAAATCGCCACGGCGCTCGCGCGGCAGGCAATGGATGCCGCCACCGGCGCCGCGACCACGGCTCCCGGCCCCGCGCAACTGAACCTGGCCTTTCGCGAGCCGCTGTCGTCGGCACTGCCGATGGGGCTGACCGTGCTGACGCCGGTTGCCCGCGCTGCTTCCGGGCCGACCGACGAGCCGACGATGCTGCTTGCGCCGGGACCGCGCACGGTCGTCGTGGCCGGTGACGGTGCCGGTCCAGCGGCCGAAGAGCTCGCCTATGCCGGCGGCTGGCCGTTGCTCGCCGAGGTGTCGAGCGGCGCCCGATTCGGACCGAACCTGATCGTGCACTACCGGGAACTGCTCGCTGCCATCGATCTCGGCGGTCAGGTTGAACGCGTCATCGTGTTCGGCCACCCCACCCTCAGCCGTGAGATACCGGCCCTCATCGCACGCGACGGTGTCGAGACCATCGTTGTCGCCCCGACCGGATTCGAATGGTACAACCCCGGCCACGTCGTACGAGCCTTCACCCGCTCGATCGGAGCGGATGCGGCGTGCGCTGCGGCCTCGCGCACGCCGGCCGGCCGCGAGTGGCTGGGCCGCTGGGTCATGACCAGCCGGGCGCTATCGGAGGCAGAGGCGAGCGCGGAACGGGTACCGATCGACAAACGCGGCATAACCCGCGCTGAACTGGCCGTGCTGCGCGCCCCGCTGACTCGGGCGCTGCTCGTCGACGCGGTGTGGCGGGCGTCGTGGCCGCACGACCGGCTCGTGCTCGGCGCCTCCCGGCTCATTCGCGAGGCCGACAAGCGCGTGCTCGGTAAGAAGATCACCGTGCTGGCCAACCGTGGACTGGCCGGTATCGACGGCACCATCGCGACGGCACTCGGTGTGGCGCTCGCGAGCCAGGCCGAACCGGAGCCGCGCTCGGTCGGGGTGACTCGGGTGTTGCTGGGCGATCTCACTTTTTTGCACGACGTCGGGTCTCTGCTGCTCGCCCCGGGAGAGCCCAGGCCAAGGGTTCAGGTGATCGTGGGCGTCGACGGCGGCGGCAGCATCTTCGACGGCCTTGAGGTTGCCGCAACCGCCCCGCCCGCGGCGATGGAGCGCGTGCTGTACACCCCGCGCAGCGTCGACCTCAAGGCGCTCGCCACAGCCTACGGCTGGGACTACGAGCTGGCCGCCACCCGCAGCGACCTCGAGCGCGCCCTCACCGGTGTCCATACCCGACCTGCAATCCTTGAGGTTCCGCTCGTTCGGTAGTTTTGGCTCGGCCATCGAGTAATCCACAGATTCGCCGGGGCAAGTAACCGCATTCGTGCGAATGGGTACCGTTAACGTAAACGGATGCCGGGAGGCCCAGATGACCATCGACTCACCCCAGGGACAACCTCAGACCGCCGGCCTGGCCGAGCAGTTCCCCGGTCAGTTTCCCGTGCCGAGCCCACCGCGACGTCGCGGCGGCATCGTGCTCGCGGCCCTCATCGTCGGTATCAGCGCCTTCGTCACCGGCTGGATCCCGATTCTCGGGTTGCTCTTGGGGATCGCCGGCATCATCCTCGGCATCGTGGCTCTGCGCCGACCCGGCGGCAAATCGTTCGGTCTCGCGGGCCTGATCGGGTCGTCCCTGGCCGTGGTGGCCAACGTGCTGGTGACCGCTGTGATCGTGGTTGCGCTGGTGAAATCGGGAATCGGCACGGCCGTACTCACCGATGCCCAACCCGTCATCACTCCCTGCTACTCCTTCAACGGGCCGGGCGAATACCTCAACAACCAATCCGCTGAGAAGACGGAGGGCTGCATCACCTCCCTGGAACTGTGGGGTGAACGCGACGCCGACGGTGTCATCCATAAGACCGGGGTGGGCAGCATCCTGGGCAGCGTGCTGGTGGAACCGGTGTCGGTGGCCAGCACCGACGAATGGGCTCCGAGCGGCAGCCTGGACGACATGGTCGAGTTTCTGAACCAGAGTTACTTTCCCGAGGCCGGCGAGGTCACGAGCCTGAAGGAGGCTGTTACCCTCGACGGCGTCGACGCCAACCTCACCCGCCTGATCAGCACCGCAGAGAACACCCGGACCAAGGCGTTCCTCACCGTCTTCGCACCGGACACCTACCAGTCTGCCGACGAGCCAGTGAAATTCTTCGTGGTCTCCTTCGTTATTCCCGAGGACAACGGCGAGGAGATCATCGCCGCGGCCGTCGATTCCTGGCGCTGGAGGTAGCCGCGGAGTTCCCATTCACGCGCCCTCGCGGGCTGGACCGGCGGCCGTGAACGTGGCGGAGGCGGCGAGCCCGCCCGTGCCACGGGGGGCCAGGGCCACCGTGGCACGGCTGGCTTTGGCCAGCTGCGCGACGATGGCGAGGCCGAGGCCGCTCCCCGCGCTGTCGGAACGTGCACGCCAGAACCGGTCGAATGCACGGGAGCAGTCCTCGACGCTCAGGCCTGGGCCTTCATCGAGTACCTCGAGTTGCACCGTCTCGAGTGGCGCCGGGCCCAGCTGCCGTACCGCACGGTCAACCCGCGCAACGGGCACAGCGGAGGTGACGCGCACGATGATCGTGCTTGTGCCCGGGCTGACTGAGAGCGCGTTGTCGACGTAGTTGTCGAGTATCTGTTCGACGGCTGTGGAGACCGCCGAGACCGACGCTGTGAGCGGACCGTCATAACGAATCGTGACGGCCGACTCCTGGGCGAGCGCCTGCCACTGCTCCACCCGTTCACGAGCAATCTCCGCCAGGTCGACGGTCATCAGTGGCGCCGACCGGCCCTCGGTGCGGCTGAGCAGCAGCAGTCCCTCGACGATCGTACCGAGGCGGTCGGCTTCAGCTTCGGCGGCTGCCAGCCGAACGGCAGCGCCCGCCGGGTCGGTGGATACCAGGCTTCCGGCGCGTTCCAGCTTGAGGCGCAGGGCGGTGAGGGGCGTGCGCAGCTGATGGGAGGCATCCGCTGCGAAGCGTCGTTGTTCCTGCAGCAGGGTGTCGAGGCGTTCGGCCATGATATTGAACGAGCGGGACAGGGAGCGCAGTTCCGGGGCGCCGCCGGACTCATCCGCCCGGGCGCTCAGATCGCCGCTGGACAGTCGCTCGGTGGCATCCTTCAAGAGCTTGAGCCGACGCGTGACCGAGGTCGAGAAGATGTAACCGACGATGCCCGCGAGCAGCACCGTGGTCAGGGCGACGATTCCGAGCATGCGGATCTGGTCGTTGACGGCGTCGTCGACGACCTGTTCCGGATAGGTCAGGCGCACCGCACCGTAGACTTCGTCGCCGCTGAACACGGGGACGGTCACGTACAGCAGCTCCACCTGAAGGGTGTCGGAATACCGACTTCCCGACATGATCTGGCCACCGAGGGCGCCGGTGATCTCAGGGCGGGAAGCGTAGTCGCTGCCGATGCTGGACTGGTCGTCGTCACTCGTGGCGATCGCCGTTCCGGCCGTGTTCACGATGACGACCCGCGCGCCCCCAGCGTCGCGGTAGGTGCGAGCGAGAGCGGCCAGGCCCGCGTCATCATCGGTGATCGCCGATTCCAGCGCCTCCTCACTGCGGCCAGCGAGCACGAACGCGTCGCGTTCAAGGGACGTGATGATGCGGTCGCGTTCGACCGTGCGCAGGTACGTGCTCAGCGGCACGTCCTGCACGAGCAACATGAGCAGGGTGACCGCGATGAACGCCGCCATCAGCCGCCACTTCATGAGCGCGGCTCGGCCGGCTGCTCGAAGCGAAAACCGACGCCACGCACCGACTGAATCCAGCCGGGGTCACCGAGTTTCTTGCGGATCGCCGCGATATGGGCGTCGAGGGTCTTGGTCGTGCCGTACCAGTTGGTGTCCCACACATCGTGCAGGATTTCGGCTCGGCGCAGCGCGGCACCTGGGTCATCCGAGAGGTACACGAGCAGGTCAAATTCCTTCGCGGTGAGGTGGACAGGGCTGCCGCCAAGCAGCACGCGCTGGGCTCTGGTGTCGATGAGGAGCGGGCCGAAGCGGCGCTCGGTGGCGGGTGGGGCATCCGTTTCGGTGGTGCCGGTGCGGCGCGACACCGCGCGGATGCGGGCGACCAGCTCGCGCATGCCAAACGGTTTCACGACGTAGTCGTCGGCACCGATTTCGAGGGCGATCACCCGATCCATTTCGTCGTCCCGCGCGCTCACGACGATGATCGGGGTCTGTTCCTTTAAGCGGATGGCCCGGCAGACGTCGGTACCGTCCAGATCGGGCAGGCCCAGGTCGAGCAGAATGATGTCGGGGCGAAAGGAATCCACTGCGGCCAGCCCAGCCGTTCCGGTGGCGACACGGAGGGTCTCGAAGTTGGCGTAGCTGAGCCCGTCGATGAGGCCGTCCGCGACGGCCGCGTCATCCTCGATCACTAGAACTCGCATGACCCTAGTCTGGCGGCCCGGCGAGTGGCAGATAGCCGCGACCAGACCCGCGCTGATTTCTTGGACAAATCTTGGATCTACTCCGGGCCGATGTTTACCGACGATTTCGTAGTCTCGAATCATGAAATCAAAAACGATGATGGTGCTCTCGGTTGTTGGGGTACTCGGAACGGCCGGCGCGGCGATGGCCGTCAACTCGGACACACTGACCAACGCTCCCGTCGGACTGGTCGGCCAGGCCACCACCGTGCTCGAACCGATATCCACGCCGACCGCTACGCCGCCGGCCGTGCCCGCGCCGGCGCCCACCGCTGATGTCGGCGCGACCTGGACGCCGCTGGCGCCTCGACCGGCCGGCGCGAGCACCGCTGTGCCGGCGGCCGGTACCGCCGCAGAATTCGCCGGGGACGACTCGAGCCCGGCACCCGCTGCGGCACCCGCACCGGCTGCAACCGCGCCCGTTGCCGGCACGTCGGGGGGATCTGGCGCCTCGGGAGCGTACGACGACGATGACGATTCCTCGCAGGACGATGACTTCGCGCAGGATGATTCCGCGCACGAGGATGAGAGCGACGACGATGATGACTAAGCGCCGTCGGCCAGCCCATCACGCACGCAACATCACCGGGGCGGCGAGCGCGCTCGCGCTCGTGGGAATGGTCGCCGGATTTCAGATCGGCGCGGCAGCCGATGAGGTGACGCTGGCCAGCACGGGGACCACACCGGCCGGAGTCGCCGCCCCCGCGGTCGTTCCCGTGGCTGTCGCCCCGGCGACCAGTGCACCGGCCGTGCCCGCTCCGGAGGTAGTACCCGCGCCGGTTGTCGCCGCACCCGCGCCGGCCGCAGCGCCGGCGGTGCCGGTACCCGCAGCAGCTGTGCCGGTTGCCGTTGCTCCGGCTCCCGCTGCGGCACCTGCTCCCGCTCCCGCGCCTGCTCCTCCGGCACCGGCACCCGCTCCGGCGCCTGTCGCGGCCTCGTCCGGAGGGTCCGGCGGCTAGCATGGCCTCGCGTACCTTCACTCCTCAGGCCATCGCCCGCGACGCCGTTCGGGCCGGCTATGCCGGAACGGGGGCCCGGCCGGAAACGCTCTCCCGCCGCGAGCCGCTGATGGGCGGCAGCTGTGGAATCACGTTGGTGGGGGCATCCGCTGCCCTGCTCGATGCGACGTTCGCGCTCGCTGACTGCCTGGAGCAGCTCTGGAGCCGATTCGTGAACGATAGTGACATCACGCGATTGAACTGGGCCGAAGGACGTGCGGTCGACGTCGACCCGCTGACCGTGCGCCTCATTCGAGCCATGCAGTCCGGTTGCGAGCTGACCCGCGGCGACTATGATCCCACGCTGCTGCCCGACCTGCTCGCGGCCGGGTATTCATCGTCGGCCATTGACCCGCGCCGGGTGACCCGCTTACCGGAGAGCGCGCGCTCGCCGGGCGACCTGGCCGGAATCCACATTGACGGAACAACGGTACGGCTCCCGCGCGGCACGACACTGGACGCGGGCGGCATCGGCAAGGGCCTGACCGCTGACCTCGTCTGCGAACTGGCCATGAACGAGGGTGCCTGGGGTGCACTCGCCGAGATCGGCGGCGACATCGCCGTTTGCGGACAGGGAGCAGACGGGCAGGCCTGGCGGCTGGGAGTCGAGGACCCGTTGAACCCAGCGAACCACTGTGCCGTCGTCCGTCTCGGTACGGGGGCACTAGCCACGTCGAGCCAGCGCAAGCGCCGCTTCACGACGACGGCCGGAGAGCATCACCACCTTCTCGACCCGCGCACCCACGACAGTGCGGCCACCCGGGTGCAAACCGTGTCGGTCATCGCGTCCACCGGCGCTCGCGCCGAAACCCTCACCAAACCGGGATTTCTCCGGCCCACCGCCGACTATCTCGCCTGGCTGCCGACGGTCGGCGCCGCCGGCCTGGTCGTCGATCACACGGGCGCCCTCGCGGCCTCCGAGAACTGGAACCTGTACCGATGAATGATCCGCACCTCTGGTGGTACGTCTCCCGCGCGAGTGCCATGATCGCCTGGGCACTCCTGACCACCTCGGTGCTCTGGGGAATCCTGCTCTCGACCCGGGTGATGCGCCGGGTCGACAACCCGGCCTGGCTGCAGGACCTGCACGGCTACCTGGGCGGCACGTCCCTCGTCATGGTCGGCTTGCACATGGTGTCGCTCATGATCGATTCCTGGCTGTCCTTCACCGTGGCCGAAGTACTCGTGCCGTTCGCCACAGCATTCAAACCGCTGCCGGTCGCCCTGGGTATACTCGCGTTCTACCTGCTCGTCGCCGTTCAGGGCTCCTCGCTCATGCTCAAGCGGCTGCCGCGAAAATTCTGGAAAGGCCTGCACTACGCGAGCTACGCCACCCTGCTGCTGGTGTCGTTCCACGCCGGATTCACCGGCACCGATGTAGGGTCGCTCTGGTACAGAATCGTCTCGATCGCGCTCATCTTGTTAGCTGCGCTGGCCGTCATTTTGCGCATCATCGCCGGTAAACGCAGCGGTTCAGCCCGGCAAGCGGATGCCGCACCCGGCGGGGCCCCCGTGCAGCCGGTTCCGCGCACCATGGTCGTTGCCAGCGCGACCGGGCTTGCGCACGGGATCGTCGGCATCCGCTTGAAACTGCCGGACGGCGGGATGCTGCCGGTCTGGCAGCCGGGCTCACACGTGACCCTGCACCTGCCGAACGGCCTGCAGAAGCAGTATTCGCTCTGTGGTGACCCGGCCAACCGCAACCAGTACGACGTGGCGGTGTTGCGCACCAGTCAGTCGTCGGGTGGCAGCTCGTGGATTCACGAGAATCTCGTGCCGGGAATGAGCCTGCCCGTCTCGGGGCCGATGAACCATTTCGAACTGGAACCGGCCGCCGACTATCTCTTCATCGCGGGCGGGATCGGCATCACGCCGATCACGGCCATGATCCAATCGCTCCCGGCGGGGCGGGCCTGGCGGCTCGTCTACGCCGGGCGCAGCCGACAGACCATGGCCTTCGTGGCCGAACTCGAAGCAGAGTACCCCCAGCGGATGATCGTGCACGCGAGCGACGAGAACGTCGGCGGGCTCGACCTGGATGTCATTCTCGGCACGGTCACGGCACAGGTCTACTGCTGCGGACCGGAGTCCCTCATGAACGCGGTGGCGGCACGAGTGCCGGCCGGGCGACTGCACCTCGAGCGGTTCGTTCCCCTCGAGCGCTCAGCCAGGCCAGCCGCACCGATCCAGGTCGCCTGCCGCAAGAGCCGCCTGGACTTCACCGTCCCTGCCGAGGAGAGCCTGCTCGACGCCCTGGAATCCCACGGCGTGCCCATTCTCGGCTCCTGCCGCAAGGGAATCTGCGGTACCTGTGAGGTACGGGTGGTCGAGGGCACGCCGGAACATCTGGACTCGGTACTCGATGATGCCGAGAAGGATGCTCTCGGTGTGATGTACCCCTGCGTCTCCCGCTCGCTGTCGGCGTCGCTCGTCTTGAACATCTAGTGTCTTGCGTCGTAATTTAGTTGCTTAAATGCAATATTGAGTTATGTCACGAACTGGATGCCCCAAGAGTGAGCTGATTCTTACCGATGAGGAACGGGAGCAGCTTCTGCGCTGGTCACGGCGACCGACGTCGGCGCAGGCGTTGGCGTTGCGGTCCCGGATCATCCTTGGCTGCGCTGAAGGGCTAGATAACAAGTCGGTTGCCGCGCGATCGTCGACCAACCGACCTTCGGAGGCAACATCCTCGAAACCGGCATCGACTCCTGCCGCCTCGCCAACACCCGAGCACAGAACACCGCCAACTCTCCCACCGGACGTCAGCATTCACAGACGCACCAGACCCTGCAACGAGCCCATTGACGTCGCCAGGATTCACGCCCGAAGTCAGAGAGGGCCTGCGGGCGTGCCCGCGGGCCGAACTGTGCACATCGCCAACTCCCTCACGGGAGAGCGCCTGGCCCGCCGGTACGAGTTCGCGCGGCAGGCCTCAGGGCACCAGCACCACCTTGCCGGCCACCGTGTGGGACTCCGCGAGTTCCAGCGCGCGTCCGGCCTCGACGAGCGGGAGTCGCGCGGCGACCTGCGGCGCGAGGGTGCCGGCGGCAAGCCGCTCGAGCACCTGCGTCAGGTCGTCACGCAGGCGGCGGTAGAAGCGCGTGGGGCGGCGGTGACCGGCCCATAAGTTGTAGAAGTGTGCCCGTCGACCGTTGGGCAGGAGGTTCCATACCAGGAGACGTCCGACGAGGGCGAGGACGGGCAGCTGCGACTTGCCCAGGTCGTCCTTGGTCGCCGCGCTGCCGTACGAGACGAGCGTCCCTCCCCGGCGCAGCAGCCTCCAGGAATCCTGGATCCCCGGCCCGCCGACGTGGTCGAACACCGCGTCGACACCGTCGGGCGCGAGGCTGCGCAGGCGCGCCGGAAGGTCGGGAGCGCGGTAATCGACGGGTGTGGCGCCCAGGCTCCGGACATGGTCGTGGTGGCGGGTCGCGGCGGTGCCGATGACCGTGATGCCAGCGTCAGCGGCAAGCTGCACGAGCGTCGACCCGACGCCGCCGTTCGCGCCGAGCACCACTATCCTCTGGCCACATTGCACCTTCGCGATCGTGTGGAGCATCTGCCAGGCCGTGATCCCGTTAACGATGAGCGTCTCGGCGTCCGCTGGGTCGATGCCTCCGGGTACGGGCACCAGGTGAGTAGCGTCGGTCAGCACGTGCGTGGCCCAAGCGCCGATCTTGACCACGGCGGCCACGCGAGCGCCGACCATCGCCGGGTCGACGCCCTCGCCGGTCGCCTCGACAGTGCCGACGAAGTCGTAGCCCGGGACGAACGGGAACGGTGGCTGGTCGTAGTACTTCCCACGACGCATCTGCTGCTCGGCGAAGGACACTCCGGTCGCCTCGACCCGGACTAGCACCTGACCCGTCGCAGGAGCGGGCAGATCACGATCCTGGATCAGCAGGCCGTCGGGCTCGATCAGGCCGGGCATCACGACTTCGGTCACACGCGTTCGGGTGGTCATGGTTTCTCCTTCGGGGTTGTAGGGGTCAGCGCTTGCGGGTGTGGAGCTTCACGAGCAGCGCGGCTGCGACCGCCACCAAAAGGACGATGAACACCGGGTGCATGTCTTTGGACAGGCTCTCGGCACCGTCGGGGCGCAAGATCTAGATGACGAGCGGGGTCGCGTAGATGGCGGCGAGGGCAGCGCTGTACGGGCGCAGCGGTCGCAGTCCCGGGTGGCGCAGGGTGCCGACGAGGACGAGGACGACCGGCACGATGGCGAGCATCGAGAACTGGCCAAGCACGAGGACCGGTACGGCCCAGGCGGAGACGAAAACGGAGCGCGGGGTGCGGCGCGACGCTGGAGCGAGGATGGATTGAGTGGACATAAGATCCTTCATTTGGAAATAGAGTGTGTGTTCACTCACTAACGATGTTGTGCGGTGGTTGTGGAGGACTGTGATCAGCGAGGGTGTCGGATGCCGGCGGAGAGGATCGACGCCCACTCGTCGGGAACGTCGTCGATGCCGGTTGTGACGATCAGGTGGCACAACTGCCCGTAGGCGACGAAACGCTGGACGGCGTCGTCGCTTGCTCCGGACCGGGACTTGGCCAGCCGGACGACCGAGGCCATGCCAAGGCGGAGCGCCTGCCCGATCTCCGGGATGTTCGCGACCGACTGCGCGTGGACCTGAAGCATGAGGAGCGAACGGTCGCTGATGAGCTCCGCATAAGCGCCGCCCATCGCGTCCAGGATGCCGTCCGAGCTCGTGTCTTCGGCCTCGTCGGCCCCCATGCTGAGTGTCTCGACGATCTGTCGGAAGCAGTCCGCGAGTGCGGCGACGAACAGGCGCTCCTTGCTGGGGAACAGCTTGAACACGTAGGCGGGCGAGATGCGGGCGTCGCGGGCCACGTCCGCGATCGTCGTGCCGCGGTACCCACCGCTCGCGAACTCCCGCACCGCGCTGGCGGTGACGACCGGGACACGCTCTTCTGCGGTGCTGAGGGAGGACATGTGAGTGACTATACAGTCACTCACGGGTGAGCGCGACCACCGTCGCACTCCAAGCATGTCGCTGATCAGCCTCAGGCCGCCGCGGCCCGGCCCAGGAAAGCATGGTGCGGCGGTGCTCGTGGGCAGCTGTGGTCTCTATCTCGCCACGGGCACCGGGCCCGTCGGTCATCGGATCGACCCGTGCGTTGGTGACAATCATGGCTGGCCGCTCTCCGCACATTGACCAGCCCCACGGCCCGAGCGCACTGACTCTGTGCGCCCGCGTCCACGGCAAACAGGATGTTCGCGCGCTGTCTGATGCCCGCTATACCTGATCGCGTCGCATGGTGAATCGGGAGCCGATGGGCCGAGCGTGCTGGCGGATAGAAGCGCCTGGTTTCGTCTGGTCTGCGAGCTCAGGTCTCCTCTGCCCGACGAGCACCCACAGGGGCCGACCGCCCCACATGTTTCAGTGTGGGGCGAACGGTCCGGTTCGTGTGAAGGCGTACTCGGCAAATCGCTCGCCGATGAGCCGGTGGGTGGCGGTATCGGGGTGCAACGCGTCGGACAGCGGATGCTCAGCGGTGTCCTGCTCGCCGTACAGAGTGGTCCCGTCCAAGTAGTGCAGGTTCGGATCGTCGGTCCAGCGTTGGACAAGTGACGTCAGGGCGTCGCGGATGACGCGCAGGGTGAGGCGCCCTTGCTGCTGGCTTTCGCTGGGGCCGGTGGCGATGAAGCGGACCTGGTCGGTGCCGAGGGTGTCCAGGTCGACGGCGCCCGGGCCGGGGGTGTCCTCGTGGATGGCGCAGAAGATCGGCGAGATGAGCACGAGCGGGGTGGTGGGGTGCCCGTCGCGGATCGTGTCGAGGAATCCGTGCACGGCGGGCACGAACGCACGGAGCCGCATCGAGTCGAGGTTCACGACGTTGATCCCGAGCTTGACGCTGATGAGATCGGCCGGAGCGTCGCGGATCACGCGGGCGAGGAACGGGTCGACGAGTGCACCGCCTCCGAATCCGAGGTTCCGCAGCTCGACGCCGCCGAGCCGCGCGGAGACCGCCGGCCAGATCTGGGTTGGAGTGCTCGCGTTCGAGCCGTGGCTGATCGAGCTGCCGTGGTGGATCCAGACGGGACGTGTCGACTTGACCGGGCTCACCGGATCGTCGGTCCGCAGCTCAATCAGCTCGATGGACTCGTTGTGTGGTAACCAGATCTCGACGAGCTTGTCGCCCTCGGGCAACTTGCTGAAGATCGTGGTGTGAGTCGTGCCCGGTCGAGAACTCGTGGCTCCGGTCTGGAGGTCAGCCTCAATGACGTCGCCGTCGTCGAGCAGGTCGCTCGCGACGAGGTCGCCGTTGACCACCAGGTCGATGCTGCCTCGGGGACGGTCCGCGCCCAGGTAAGTGAGCCTCGAGGGGTGAAAGACGAGGTGGATGGTCCGCGCCGCGGTGGACATCGCCAGGCGCACTCCGGAGGGCTGGCCTTCCATCATCAGCAACTGCGGGTCGGGGAACTGCGTGCGCACCCACGCTGGCAGACGATGCGGGCGGACACCACGGGCGGTCGTCTCCACCTCGGCTGCGCCATGGAGGAACTGTGCGGTGAGGGAGGTGGTGATCATCGATGGATCTTTTCCGTGTCGGTAGGCCATGCCCGCAGGAGGGCGTCAAGAGCGTCGAGGGTCGTGCGCCAGGACACCTCGGGTGGGGGTTCGCTGTGATCGAAGCTGCCGATGCGCTCGAGGGCGAGGAAGCCGTTAATGGTGCTGCCGATCAGTCGGGTGGCGTGCACTCGCTCCCCCGGCGGCAAGTCATAGCCCAGGAGCAGGGCGTCGGTCAGCGCGACGAAGCACCGCGCGGCGCTGGACTCCACAGCGGCAGTGCCGGCGCGCCGCTGAAGGGACTGCCAGCGACCCGGCGACTCCAGCGAGTACACCCGGTGCGCCTCAGCGAAGCCGCGGAGCGCAAGCCGACCGGCTCGACCGGCAATCGCCACCGCCACACGGTCAGCGAGCTCCGACAGTGCGAGCGCGGTGATCCCGTCCAGCAGCGCCGCACGGTCGCGGACATGCGAATAGAGGCTGGGCGTCTGCACGCTAAGCCTCAGCGCGATCGCCGACAGGGTGACGTCGTCGAAGCCGGTCTCGTCGGCCAGGTCTGCGGCCTCGGCGATGATCACCGTCGCGGTGAGAGGGATGCGCTTCATCACGCCAGTCTACACACATTAGGTAAAGTCCTAATGTGCATAGGTAAAGATAGGCGCTTGGGACGTAGGGCCTTGAGGCTGTCCTTGTCGACGTAGAGGGGGTCAGCTCACGAAACGGAATAAATAACACGCTAAGAGTTTCCGGGTCGGCGCAGGGGATGCTCGCGAACGTGAACCTCTTCCAGATCCGGATCGAATGCGGGCAGGGTTCACTCCATTGTCAGGGGGCGCGGTTGGGTGCACTCTCCACTTAGGTCAGCCCCGTCGCGAGCGCCAGCCCTGTGCGGCGGCATACCCCATCGCGCCCGAGTGACTTACGTGATGAATGCCCACAGGGCCTCATTCGCCTTGACGAATTCCGCCGTCGCCATTCTGTTCTTGAATGAGTCCTGTGATGTCGATCGGTTGAGTGAGCGGAAGGTCGATGTCGGACGGGGAAGTTTGAGTTTTTTCGTGTCCCACGGGGTTCTCCTCTTCTTACCTGTCGGGGCGAGCGAATACTCGTCGCCGTTGCTGTGTCGTTGCCTGCCAAACGTTGGCCTGTGCGCTCACCCGATGGTTCGGTCAAGGGTCACGTCCGGGAAAGCTGTTTCACCCCGAACAGTGAAGGCCCGTCAGGAGTGTAAATTTCGGGTCCCTATGCGATCAAGGTGTGCAGATCGACCCCGAAGAAGGCCACAAAAGGCCAGAGCACAATCGCCGCCATGCCTTCCAGAATGTTGCCGGGAACGTTCCATGCCACGAGATAACTCTGGTTGGCAGCGACCACTACCCCGATAACCAGATACACGATCCCGATCAGACCTATTCCGCGCCTGCCCATTTTGCGCCAGCCATTTCTCTTATCACTGTTCATCTGCCACTGCGGGTGTGATTTACCTGGAAGTATCCGAGGTAGACGGCGAGGACTCGTTGGAGTTCTCGCTGCTAACGGTTCGCTGAGGCCCCTGCGTCAGCCCTGGCTGTGCACGAGACCGAGTTCACGGGTGTCCACTGTGGCAGCACGCGTTCGAGGCGCTTGTCCAGGCGTCGTGGGTCTCGTGCCAGCTTGCCTTGCGTGACATCACCGGCTGGCGGGGTGAATATCGATTCGGCCTCTGCCATAGAGCCGACAACGAACGTGCGCATGGGATCACCGAACTCCAGCACCTCGTACTGGTCTGCGTTCAGACTGATGAAACCGATGAGTGAGAAAGGACTGTCCCAGGGCACCCGTCCGTCACTGACTCTCCATTCGCCGTCGGAAATCTGGGTGAGCTGCAGATCGTCTGGTATTCGCACTTCGCCTGGCGTTCTCACTGCGCGTTCATCGGTTCTCATTGCAGTTTCTTTTCTCTTGTCTGGCTGCGGACCGAAGCTAATTGCAGTGCCCGGAAGCGATCGTGTTCAAAGCCTGAGATGGCCATGAAGCGGTAAGTTCAGCCTCGTGGAATCAGCCTGATGCACGGACTTCTCAGCTCACAGGGCCAAAGGTCCCGAGGTTGCGACTAGTGGTGCTTTTCGTTATAGCTGGGAATTACGACGGAGAGGATCGTCATCGAACCTGCTTCTCCAGGGTGACCAACTTCGGAAGACGCCTCAGACCGATCCCCGAGCCGGGAACTCAGGCGCCCGCCGAGCTGGGTTGCGTCCCACTGTCGGGTGGTCGCATCCGGAGCATTTCAGCACGTAGCGAGATTGAGTTATGTCACGAACTGGATGCCCAAAGAGTGAGCTGATTCTTACCGATGAGGAACGGGAGCAGCTGTGTCATGGCACGACCAGCCCCTTCGCCGCCTTTAACACCGCTGACGGCACCGTTGTCTCCAGCATTCATCGCCGGCGCCGCTCGCTCGAGTTCCAGAAGTTCCTGAACAAGATCAACGCCGACGTCCCTGACGAGTTGGCCGTGCATCTGGTCTGCGACAACTACAGCACTCACAAAAGCCCACGATCAAGCACTGGCTCGAAGCCCACCCCCGTTTCACCATGCACTTCACCCCGACGTATTCGTCCTGGATCAACCAGGTAGAACGCTTCTTCGCTTACGTCACCGCTGATCTCCTCCAGCGTTGCGACCACCGGAGCGTTCAAGCGCTCGAAGCCGACGTCCGCAACTGGGCGAAAGCATGGAACGAAACCCCAAAGCCATTCATCTGGACCAAATCCGCAGAACAAATCCTCGAATCCCTCAAACGACTTCTACAACGAACTCCCGACGCAGGACACTAGGTCGTCAGCCGAAGGCCTCGACGATCGGGCGAAACTTCATCTTCGTCTCGGCCAGCTCGCGTTCCGGGTCGGATTCGAGAACGATGCCACAGCCGGCGTACGCCGTGATGCCGCCGGTCGGAGCCACCTGGGCGCAGCGCAGGGCGATCGCCCATTCTCCGTCGCCGTCGGCGCCGACCCACCCGACCGGGCCGGCATAGCGGCCACGGTCGAAGGGTTCGAGCTCGCGAATGAGGCTCAACGCCGTGTCGGTGGGGGTGCCGGCGACCGCAGCAGTGGGATGCAGCGCGGCGATCAGGTCGAGAGAGGTCGACCCGTCACTCAGGGTGCCCTCCAGATCGGTCGCCAGGTGCCAGAGGTTCGGCAGTTTCACGGTGAAGGGAATCTCGCTCGTCGCCAGCACCGAGGTGTGCGGTCGCAACGACTTCAGCACGCTCTGCACGGCGAATTCGTGCTCGTCGCCGTCCTTCGACGATGTCGCGAGGGTGAGGGCGGCCTCGCGGTCGTCCTCAGCATCCGCTCCCCGCGAGATCGTGCCGGCGAGAACGCGGGCGTTGACCGAACCGTGGTCAGCCCTAATGAGGGTTTCCGGGCTCGATCCGATCAGTCCGTCGACGGCGTAGGTCCAGCAGTCCGGATAGCCGAGCGCGAGCTTCGTGATGGCGCGGCGCAGGTCGGACTCGGCCGGCACCCGCCCGACCAGGTCGCGGGCGAGCACGACCTTGTTGACCTGCTGGGCCCGAATACGCTCGATGCCCGAACTGACCGCTGTGAGAAAGTCGTCTGGAGGCAGTGCGCCCGGCAGCAGCGCGATGCGATACTCGTCGCCGAGCGGATGCAGCACGAGCGGGTCCTTTGCCATCGATTGCTCCGGGGCGTTCTCGCCCGTCGCCCAGATGCGCGTCACCCAGCACTGTCCGTCTTCTCGGCCCACGATGATCTCGGGCACGATCAGCACGCTGGCCTCGGTGGAGGACTCGTCGAAAGCGAACGCACCGAAAGCGAGCAGCCCGGTGCCGGTGCGGGTCAGCGGGTCGGTCACGGTGGCCAGCGCGACGACCTGTTTCCACGCGGCCGCGGCATCCGTCATACGGGTGGGGCCGGAGAATTCCAGTCGCAGCGCGCAGCCGATGCCGGCCAGGCCCTGGTTACGACGCATCCAGAGCAGGGGCGCGCGGCCGTCGAGCAGCAGAATCAGTTGGCGGATATCGGCTATCGGGGAGGTTTCGACCGTCAAGGCCTGCACATTCACCTGTACAGCCTACGCCCGCGCCACTGCGGCCACGCGAATGCGGGCCCCGGCAACTGTGCAGGTTCGGCGGGCCCACGCAACCTAGAATGATGGGGTGAATAGAGCAGACCTGAACAAACGGCCCGCGCAGGTGGCTGCCATGTTCGACGAGGTCGCCGCCCACTATGACCGCACGAACGCGTTGCTGTCGGTTGGCAACGCGTCGCTCTGGCGCCTCGCAACGACCAAGGCGGTCAATCCGCAGGCGGGCGAACGCATCCTCGACATCGCCGCCGGCACCGGAACCTCCAGCGCCGCCCTCGCGCGCAGCGGTGCCCACGTCATCGCCGCCGACTTCTCGGCCGGCATGATCGAGGTCGGCCAGGCCCGGCACGCGCACAACGCGAACATCGAGTTCGTGCAAGCCGACGCCACCGCGTTGCCATTCAAGGACAACGAGTTCGACGCCGTCACCATTTCGTTCGGGCTGCGCAACGTGGTCGAACCGAAGAAAGCTCTCGCCGAGTTCTACCGGGTGACCAAGCCCGGCGGCCGCGTCGTCATCTGCGAGTTTTCGACACCGCCGCTGACGCTCGTGCGCCAGAGCTACTTCGCCTACCTCAACCACGTCATGCCGCGGGTTGTTCGGCTGGCCTCATCGAACGCCGAAGCCTACGACTACCTCGGCGAATCCATCGCGGCCTGGCCGACCCAGCCGGTACTGAGCGGATGGCTGCGCTCGGCCGGATATTCTGCCGTCGCCTACCGCAATCTCACGCTCGGCATCGTGGCCCTGCACCGCGGTACCAAGCCCTGACCGACTCGATAGGCTTACTTACGTGAAATCCAGAGCCCCCGTGACGCGACGCAGCGCGTCGGTGACCAGCCAAGCGGGCCTCGGCGAACGTATTTTCTCCACTTCCGCCGACCGCGGCCTGGCGGCGAACATCGACGCCGGCATCGAACAGGTCGAAGCGGCACTCCTCAATGAGCTCGTCTACGCCAACGAAATCGCCACTGTCACCAGCCGGTACCTGCTCAACGCCGGCGGCAAACGAGTGCGTCCCATGCTCGCGCTGCTCACCGCGCACCTCGGCGACGGTGTGGTGCCCGATGTCGTGACCGCGGCGTCGGCCATCGAACTGACCCACCTGGCCTCGCTCTATCACGACGACGTCATGGACGACGCCGACAAACGCCGCGGGGTGCCCAGCGCACAAACGGTGTGGGGCAACTCCGTCGCCATCCTCACCGGCGATCTGCTGTTCGCCCGCGCCAGCCAGCTGATGGCCCGCCTGGGCGAACGTGCCATCAAACTGCAGGCAACCACCTTCGAGCGCCTCGTGCTCGGCCAGTTCCAGGAGACGGTCGGCCCCCGGGCCGGCGCGGACCCGGTCGAACACTACATACAGGTGCTCGCCGGCAAGACCGGTTCGCTGATCGCCGCCGCCGCCCAGGGCGGCGTGGTGTTCTCGAACGCCCCGGCTGAGTACGAGCAGCCCGTCGTGGACTTCGGCGAGAAGATCGGTGTGGCCTTTCAACTCATCGACGATGTGCTCGACCTCTCCCCGCAGCCGCAGGAGACCGGTAAGGTGCCGGGAACGGACCTCCGCGCCGGAGTCGTCACGCTGCCACTGCTGCGGCTGCGGGAACGCGCCGTCAGCGACGGGGCATCCGCTGATCTGCTGGAACGGCTGGAACGCGACGTTATGACGGACGGTGCTGAGCAGGGCGAGGCCGCTGATGCGGCGATCACCGCGCTGCGCGAGCACGCCGTCACCGCCGAAACCCTTGCCGAGGCACACGGCTGGGCCCGCGACGCGGTCGCGGCCCTCGGTCCGCTGCCGAACGGCTCGGTCAAGAAAGCCCTCACCCGATTTGCCGAGTCCATCGTCGAGCGTTCCAGCTAGACGCCATTCGAGAGCTGGCCAGGGCCTGGACCCGATGGTTCGCCCAGTAAGGAATCTTTCGTGACCAAATTGAGACTGGCCATCGTCGGCGCAGGTCCGGCCGGCATCTACGCCGCCGACATTCTGCTCAAGTCCGAGCGCAACTTCGAGGTTTCGATCGACCTGTTCGACCACCTGCCGGCGCCGTACGGACTGGTGCGCTACGGCGTCGCCCCCGATCACCCCCGCATCAAGGGCATCATCACCGCGCTGCGCGGTGTGCTCGACAGCGGCGACATTCGCGTGTTCGGCAACGTGCGGTTCGGCGTGGACCTCACGCTTGACGACCTCAAGAAGCACTACAACGCGGTCATTTTCGCGACCGGTGCCGTGCAGGACGCAGACCTCAACATTCCGGGTGCGTCCCTTGACGGTTCCTACGGCGCCGCCGACTTCGTCAGCTGGTTTGACGGGCACCCCGACGTGCCGCGCACCTGGCCCCTTTCGGCCCGTGAGGTCGCCGTGATCGGCAACGGCAACGTTGCCCTCGACGTATCCCGCATGCTCATCAAGCACGCCGACGACCTGCTTCCGACCGAGATTCCCGCGAACGTCTATGACGGGCTGAAGGCGTCACCGGTGACCGACGTGCACGTTTTCGGACGCCGCGGACCGACATCCGTCAAGTTCACGCCGCTGGAACTGCGCGAGCTCGGCGAGCTGAATGACGTGGACATGATCGTCTACGACGAGGACTTCGACTACGACGAGGCCGCCCAGGCTGCCGTGGCCAGCAATAAGCAGGTTTTCGTGATTGACAAGACGCTGAATCAGTGGCGCGCCCGCGAGACCGGCACGGCCAGCCGCCGGCTGCACCTGCATTTCTTCGCCAAGCCCGTCGAAATCGTCGATGACGGCACTGGCCGGGTCGGTGCTTTTCGGTGGGAACGCACCAGAACGGACGCCGCCGGCGGCGTTGTCGGTACCGGTGAGATTCGCGAGATCCCGGTGCAGGCGGTGTATCGGGCGGTCGGCTACTTCGGGTCGGAACTACCCGACGTGCCGTTCGACAAGAAGCGTGGCGTGATTCCCAACCGCGAGGGCCAGGTACTGCGCCGCGACCCTTCGGCCGGCACCGGCGGGCTGTTCAACCAGCAGATGTACGGCGTCTACGCGACCGGGTGGATCAAGCGCGGCCCGGTGGGCCTGATCGGCCACACCAAGAGCGACGCGATGGAGACGATCAAGCACCTGATCAACGACCTCGGCAACTGGTGGCGCCCCGAATCGCCGTCGGAGGAGAGCATCGTGGCGCTGCTCGATGCTCGCGGCGTTCGCTACACCGGCCTCGACGGCTGGCACAACCTCGACCAGCACGAGCTCGCGCTCGGCGAGGCGGCTGGCCGCACCCGCATCAAGGTCGTCGACCGCGACGAAATGGTCACCGTCTCCCGCGCCGAGTAGCCCCCGCTCCGGCAGCAGATATGGCCGCGCTGAGCATCCGTTTGGCGGGTCCCCGCGTGGCTAATTCAGGAAATACGCCAAGACCGGAAGCGGCTACCCGCGAAACAGTGCGGCCGGCTTGGGTGCGGCGACCGGATCTCCTGAATTAGCCACCAGCGCGCGGTGCGTTGCTGCTGAAAGCGGATGCCGCAGGCTGGCCACGGCGCCAGCGGTTAGCGGAAGTTCGTGAACTGCAGGGCCACGTCGAGGTC
Organism: Cryobacterium luteum; assembly: GCF_900110125.1. Taxonomy (GTDB): domain Bacteria; phylum Actinomycetota; class Actinomycetes; order Actinomycetales; family Microbacteriaceae; genus Cryobacterium; species Cryobacterium luteum. Next base: position 253,212 of record NZ_FOCN01000001.1, on the reverse strand, counting down.
CTTGCCCTTGAGTAGTGCCATCACGGCCTGCAGGTCGTCACGGCTCTTCGAACTGACCCGCAGTTCGTCGCCCTGGATCTGGCTCTTGACGCCCTTGGGGCCCTCATCGCGAATGATCTTGCTGATCTTCTTCGCGTTCTCCTGGTCGATACCGGCCTTCATCGACGTCTCGATGCGGTACTCCTTGCCGGAGGCGAACGGCTCGCCAGCATCGAGGCTGCGCAGCGAGATGCCGCGCTTGATCAGCTTGGCCTCGAACACCTCAAGGATCGCCTTGACGCGCTCCTCGGTGTTCGCCTTCATGAGCACCTTCTCGCCGCTCATCGCGATCGAGGCTCCCACGTTTTTGAAGTCGTAACGCTGGGCGACTTCTTTGTGCGCCTGGTTGAGGGCGTTGTCGACCTCCATCGGGTCGACCTTGCTGACGATGTCGAATGTTGAATCTGCCATTCCCCCATGGTATCTGACAGTCGCTCATAGCCGATTGATAGGCCACGGATGCCTTGGGCATAGACCGCCTGCTTAGGTTCGCCTGAGTGGCACAGGCAAGAGTGTGTCGAATACACGAGGAGAACAATGAAACTCAGGCAGTTTCGCATCCGCATCAGGAGAATGAGAGCCCGCTGGTGGGTGCTGAGCGCCGTCGTCGTGCTTGCCCTGGCCGGCGGCGGCGCGTGGTGGATCATTGCCGCCCAGACCGAGAGCGCCGTGGCCACCCCCGTCGCCCAAACCGTGGCGGCGAGCCTGGAGACCATGGAACAGAGCGTTTCGGCTTCCGGCACCCTCACCCCGACCGTGCAGGAGGAAGTCTCCTTTGCCGCCTCCGGAACCGTCACCGGGGTCAACGTGCTGGCGGGAACGGTCGTCGCGGCCGGTGACGTGCTCGCCACCGTGGACACCCTCACCGTCGACGCCGAAGTGCTCGCGGCCCGGGCGACCCTCGCGAGCGCCGCGGCCAAGCTGACGGACAGCCAGGATGCCAGTGACGGCAGCACGGCCGCCCTGGCCCAGATCGCCGCCAACACCGCGAGCGTCACCACCGCCCAGAACGCTGTCGACGAGGCCGTGGCCGCTCAGAACGCCGTGACCCTCACGGCACCGGTCGCCGGAGTCGTCACCGTCGTGAACGTGGCCGTCGGCGATGTCATCTCGGCGGGCACCAGCAGCAGCGGGGCCGGTACCGCAGCAGCGGGCGCAACCGCTGCCGCCGGAACCGGCGGCACGACCACCGCCAGCACGGCCGCCTTCACCATCGTCGGCACCGATTCCTGGACCGTCGACCTCACGGTGGGTGAAGCGGATGCCGCCCTCATCGCCGCTGACAACCAGGTCGAACTCTCCCTCGACGATGGAACCGCCTTCTTCGGAACCGTCTCCGAGATCGGCCTGCTGCCGTCCACCACCACGGGTGTCGCCGCCTTCCCGGTCGTTGTTGCCGTCACTGGAGCCACCGACGGACTCTACGACGGCGTCGCCGTGACCGCGGCCATTGTGTACGAACGCCGTACCGCCGTGCTCACGGTGGCCAGCGCCGCCGTGACCAGCGTGGATGGGGCATCCGTTGTGACGCTGAAGAACGCGGACGGCACGGAGATCTCCACACCGGTCACCGTCGGTGCCACGGTCGGCAACCTCACCGAGATCACCGCGGGGCTCGCCGCGGGCGATGAGGTGGTCGTGGCCGCGTTCACCCCCGGCAGCGGCAATGCCGGCACGACCGGCACCGACCGCACTTTTCCCGGCGGGGAGATGCCCACCGGCGACTTCCCGGCCGGTCAGATGCCCGGAGGCACGAACAATGGTTGACCCGACTCCAACGGATGCCCCCGTCATCGAATTGCGCGGCGCCGGCAAAACCTACCGCTCCGGAAGCATCGAATTCGAAGCCCTCAAGGGCATTGACCTGGCCATTCACGAGGGCGAATACGTCGCCATCATGGGGCCGTCGGGGTCGGGCAAATCCACGATCATGAACGTTCTCGGCTGCCTCGACACCCTCACCCGCGGCGAATACCGCCTCGGTGGCACCGACGTGAACGACCTCGACGAGGTCGATCTCGCCGCGATTCGCAACCGTCAGATCGGGTTCGTCTTTCAGGGATTCAACCTGCTCTCGTCGCTGCCGGCCTGGCGCAACGTTGAACTACCGCTCATCTACGGGGGGGTACCTCGGAACGAGCGCAAGGAACGTGCCGAGCAAGCACTCGTGAGGGTCGGGCTGGGCGACCGGTTCGAGAATCGGCCAGGTGAACTCTCGGGTGGGCAGCAGCAGCGCGTGGCCGTGGCCCGCGCCCTGGTCGGCGAACCGACCATGATTTTGGCCGACGAACCAACGGGAAACCTCGACTCGGTCTCGACGCAGGACGTGCTCGCCCTGTTCGACGAACTGCACGCCCGCGGCCGCACCATCGTGCTCATCACGCACGAACTCGAAGTCGCCCGCCGGGCTGCCCGCATCGTCTGGGTACGCGACGGCGAGATTCTGCGCGACGAGTTGAACGAGGACGTTGCCGCATGAACTGGCTCGAATCATTCCGCACGAGCTGGAGCGCCGTCTATTCCCACGCCCTGCGCTCGACCCTCACTGTGCTCGGCATTTTGATCGGTATCGCCGCCGTCATTCTCACCGTCGGCCTCGGCCTCGGCACCCAGAAAGACGTCAGCGCGCAGATCAGCTCGCTCGGCAGCAACCTGCTGATAGTCGCCCCCGGCAGTAGCACCGACACATCGGGTGTGCGCGGTGGCTTCGGCTCGAGCTCGACGCTGACCAGAGCGGATGCCGACGCGCTCGCGTCGAGCGTGAACGCCCCCGACATTTCCGGGGTCGCCGCCGAGAAAACCACCTCGCTGTCGCTCGAAGCGAACGACACCAACTGGACGACCTCCGTCACCGGAACGACCGCCTCGTGGCTTGATGTGCGCGCCCGCACCCTGAGCACGGGTGAGTTCATCAGCGCCGAAGACGACGAGACCTCCGCCGCCGTGATCGTGCTCGGCTCGGAGACCGCCGACGAGCTGTTCGGCACCCAGCGGGTCGTCGGCCAGTCGGTGGTGATCAGCGACAAGCCCTTTCAGGTGATCGGTGTGCTCGACACCGCCGGGTCGGACTCGTCAGACAACCTCGACGATCTGGCGATCGTGCCGTTCTCCACCGCGGCGAGTGTGCTCGTCGGCGGCACCGAGAGCGCCGCCGTGTCGACCATCTACCTGCAGGCAGCCAGCGACGGGCAGCTCTCCGCCGCCTACCAGGAGGCCGAAACCCTGCTGCTGAACCTGCACTCGATCACCGACAGCACCGCCGCTGACTTCTCGATCAGCAGCCAGGACGCCCTGGTCAGCACCGCAACGGCCGTCTACGAAACCCTCACCATTCTGCTCACCGGCGTGGCCGGGCTATCCCTGCTGGTCGGCGGCATCGGGGTCATGAACATCATGCTCGTCTCGGTCTCGGAGCGTACCCGAGAGATTGGCCTGCGCAAGGCCCTCGGGGCGCCGCCGGGTGCCATCCGCCGCCAATTTTTGATCGAGGCGGCCATCCTCGGCCTCAGCGGCGGACTGCTCGGCGCCATACTCGGCGTTACTGCGGCCCTGCTGTTGCCGGGGGTGATCGGCAGTTCGATCGTCGTCTCGCCGGCCGCCGTCGCGCTGTCCATCGGCGTCGCCATCGTGATCGGTGTGAGCTTCGGCGTCTACCCGGCCACCCGGGCCGCCCGCCTCGCGCCCATCGATGCGCTGCGCAGTGAATAAGACCTGCGCCAGGACTCGGCGCTCCATCATTTTTCCCTCCAACGAAATGAGATCACGGTCATGTTGAAATCCACCCTCAAGCGTCGCGCGGTCTTCGCCGGCGGCGCGCTCGCCCTCGGCGGCATTCTGCTGCTCTCGGGCTGCTCGGCCACCGCCACGACGGCAGCTCCTGCTGCCACGACCGACACGTCGACCACCCAGCAGGCGCGAGTCGCGCCCGGCGTGACCGGGGAGGTCGCCGCCCTGGCCGATCTCGGTTTTCAGCTGCAGGACAGCGAATCCCAGACCGCGGTGACCTACACGACGGCCACGACCTTCACCTCGACGCTCGCCGCGGCACTGGGCGACGTCACCATTGGCCAGTGCGTCAACGTTTTCAGCGCGGCAGCGGCCGACGGAACGGATGCCGCAAGCGTTGCGACCACCGTCGTCGTCACGGCTGCGGTTGACGGGACCTGCACCGCGGGTCTGGGCGGAATGGGCGGAGGAATGCCCGGTGGCGGAACGCCGCCCACCGACCTGCCCGCCAGCGCCGACGGTACCGCCCCGAGCGGCATGCCGACCGGTATGCCCACCGATATGCCAACGGATGCCGGCGGCTTCGGTTCTCGAACCAGCGGCCTGGTCACCGCGGTCACCGCGACCAGCATCACGGTCGACTCGACCGACGCTGAGGGCGCCGTGACGACTGAAACGGTCACGGTCGACGACACGACCAGCTACACCGCGACATCCGCTTCTGATGCGACGGCCGTTGCCGTTGGACTGTGCGCGACGGCCCAGGGCGAGGCCGACGACAGCGGATCCTTCGCGGCTACCACGGTGGCCCTGTCCGTGGGCGGTGCTGACGGCTGCGTGAGCGCCATGGCCGGCCCCGGCGGCCGAATGAATGGTGCGGCGGATGAGTAAGCGCGCGGCGCCGGCAACCACTGTGAACCGGGAGCCTTTCGCCACGGCGCTTCGCGCCACCCGGCAGAGGCGCCGGCGGTTGCTCGCCGCCGGAACGGTCACCGCGGTAATCGTCGCCTCGGGCGGGGGAGTGGCCTACGCCGTAACCCGCACACCGGAAGGGGACTACCGCACGGTCGCGGCCGCGCTCGGCTCGGTCAGCGAATCGCTCGACCTGGTCGGAACTCTGGCCTCGGCCAGTCGCAGCGATGCGTCGTTCTCGGTCGCCGGCACGGTGAGCGGCGTCGCCGTCAGCGTGCGCGACACGGTGACCGCCGGGCAGACGCTCGCCACCCTCGACGTGGCGAGCCTGACTGACGCGATCGACGAGGCCCAGGCCAACGTTTCCACCGCCCAGGTCACTCTGGAGAACGACCTCGAGTCGCAGACGGCCGCCACCACAACGGCCAGCACGGCATCAACCACGGATGCCGCCGCCACAGCTGCCACGCCCGCCTCGTCGGGTGCCGCGTCGACATCGGCGAGTTCGTTGGGCACGGGCACGGCTTCGACCGGAGCTTCGATCGCCGCCACATCGACCGCCGTTACGGAGGCCATCAGGGCGGTCGGTGCCGCCCAGGCTGCCTTGCTCACCCACTACGACACGGCCGTGACCGCGCTCGCCGCGACTCAGCAGACCATCGCCGCGACGACCGACGTGTGTCTGCCCCTTCTTGAGTCCGCACTCGAGGACGCCGCCGCGGATGAGGCTGCCACCGACGCCGACGAGCCTGCCGCCACGGTCACCGACGGAGCGACCGGAGCGACCGACGAAACGACCGAGCAGACCGTGCCCCTGACCGCCGCGGAGAAACTCGCGGCGGCGAAACTTGCCCTCGCCGACTGCCAGAGCGCCATCACCGCCGTGCTAGCCGGCCAGACGGCGACCAACGAGGCCCAGGCGGGCGTGCTCACGCTCGTCGACGACCTGAACCGATCGGTCAGCGCCCTGCAGAAGGCGGTCGCCGCTGCGAGCGCTCCGTCGTCATCTACTGCCGCTCCCAGCACCGTTGCGTCGGGTTCGACGAACGCGACCGCCGAATCAACGGCCACGTCGGCAGCGAGCGGGGCCGGGGCATCCGCTGCAATTTCGGGTACCGGCGCAGCCACGGGCGGCGCGACCACCACGGTCGCCTCGGCCGAAACGATTGTGGCCGACCAGGCCGAGATCGATTCGGCCGTCGCCGAACTGGCGATCGCCGAGCACAACCTCACTCTGGCCACGCTGACCAGCCCGATCGCCGGCACCGTCGCGGCCGTCGATCTGGCGGTCGGTGACTCCGTCTCGGCGTCGTCGTCGACCGCGGTGATCACGGTGATCGGCGAAAATGGCTTTGTCGTAGGCACGAGCGTTTCGCTCACCGACATCGCCGGGGTGGCCGTCGGCCAAAGCGCCCACGTCGCCGTGGCGAGCGTCGGCGACGAGTTGTCCGGAACGGTCAGCTCGATCGGCATGCTGAACGTGTCGACGTCGTCCACACCGTCATACACGGTGCACATCGCCCTCGACAACACCGACCCCAACCTGCTGAACGGTGCCTCGGCCGCAGTCACCGTGGCGGTGGCCAGCCTCGACGAGGTGATCACCGTGCCGACCTCGGCGGTGCACCTGGCCGCCTCGATCTCCACGGTCGATCTGCTCGAGAACGGCGTCTCCACGAGCGTCGAGGTGACGGTCGGCGCGGTCGGCTTTGAATTGACCGAGATCACGTCGGGAATCGACTCCGGTGACCGGGTGATCCTGGCCGATCTGAATTCCGCCATCGCCAGCACCGCTACCCAAACCGAGAGCGGGCTCAGTGGCCTCGGCGGCGAGACGTCGGCTGAGACGCGCACCCCGCCGGCCGGCATGGGCGGCCCACCCGCCGGGTAGCGGATGCGCCTCATCAAGAAGCACGGCCACGGCTGATTTCTCGGTGGGGCGTTTCGTCTTGTATTGTTAACCCCGCGTCTCCGGTCAAGTGATTACACCTGGTCGGGAGCGCCTGGCGAGTTACCCAAGCGGCCAAAGGGATCTGACTGTAAATCAGACGGCGTAGCCTTCGTGAGTTCGAACCTCGCACTCGCCACCAACAGTAAAGCAGTTCAGAAGGACAGGCAGGCCCCCGGGCCTGCCTGTCCTGGTTAAGCCCCGCCCTGTAGCGTGAGGGCATGACGCATCCTGCCCCGACCGGGCTGCTCGACCTCGCGCGCACCATCGCCCTCACCGCCGGGGCGCTCGCCCACCGCCGCCGCTCGGAGGGGGTCGAGATCGCCGCTTCGAAGTCCTCACCCGAAGACATCGTTACCGCGGCCGACCGCGAAGTCGAGCTGCTCATTCGCGGCCTGCTGGCCGATGCCCGGCCGAACGACGGCTTCTACGGTGAAGAATCCGACGCGACCAGCGGCACGAGCGGGCTCACCTGGGTGGTCGACCCCATTGACGGCACCGTCAACTATCTCTACGGCATCCCGTTCTACGCCGTCAGCGTCGCCGTCGTGCAGGGTGATCCCGACCCGGCGACCTGGAACGCCCTTGCCGGCGCGGTCGTCAATCCAGCCCTCGGCGAGGTTTTCACCGCGTCCGACGGCTCCGGTGCCTGGCTGGGCGACAAACGCCTGCACGTCAATCACGACGTCTCGCTTTCGCTCGCCCTGGCGGGCACCGGCTTCGGCTATGAGGCGACCCGGCGGGTGTGGCAGGCAAATGTCGTTGGCGGTCTCATCGGCCAGGTGCGGGACATCCGTCGGATCGGTTCGGCCGCTCTCGACCTCTGCTCGGTCGCCTGCGGACGACTCGACCTCTATTTTGAACGTGGCTTGAACCCCTGGGATCACGCCGCCGGCGCCCTGATCGCTCGCGAGGCAGGCGCTCGAGTGGGCGCTCTGCAAGCGGATGCCGAGGGTCGCGACCTGCTCATCGCCGCCGCTCCCGACCTCTACGCGCAGTTCGAGCCGGTGCTCGCCGGGCTGTTCACACGCTTCCCAGTCGACCCGCAAGCCCGGTGAGGTAACGCCCATTTACCCCCATTCGGGTGTGATCGGTCACTTTCCTCTGGTATTCTCAGGGTTGAGCGCTATCCTTAATCAATTCGTTATATTGGCTTGCCGTCTTTTGGCGTTTTCCAGTACGAGTACCCGATCCCGTCCGCTACGCCGAAAGCTGCATTTTGTCACGTCACACTCCATCTTTGGACACCTCCGTGTCCGGCGAGAGTGACGGTACCGTATTTCCCCCAGCTGAACCGGCAGCTCTCACCCGTCGCGAGCTGCGCGAGCTGCGCGAGCGCGAGCGTGTTGCCTTCTCCCAATTGGCTCCGGTCGACGAAGATGTCGTCGATGTTGTTCGACTCAGCCCTGCCGCCGACCTGATCGTCGCTGCCGATCTGACCGAACCCGACCTCGAGCCGGCCGTCGTCACCGAGACCGACCGTGTCGTCGCCGCCCTGCCGATCGCCGACGCTGAGCCCACCGACTACGAGAAGCTCCTGGCTCCCGGCATCGCCCCGTCGATCCCGACGGTGATTCCTGCTGCCGGAGACCGCCCGCACCGCCGCCAGCGCATCGAGCACAAGCCCGGCGAGACCTTTGCCCCCGCGCGCAAATTCGTTCCGGCCGCGGCACTGCCCCGCCGTACGCCCCGCGCACGGCCAGCGGGCAGCACCATGCGCAAGCGCGCAGCCAAAGGCGCCTCGATCCTCGCCATGTCGTTCGTAGCTTTGATGGCCGTGGCTACCTCGCTTCCGGCGGAGGCGCTGCTGTCCTCGCAGGACGTGCAGGCATCCGTTTTGGAAGCCCAGCGCGTTCTGCCGGCCGACGAGGTACAGAGCATGAATCTGGCCGGCGGCGATACCGTCACGGTCGAGCGTGACGGTTATGAGTCGAGCACCGTCGCTGAGGTTGCCGCAGCCAGCGGTATCCGAATGGAAGACACCTTCACCAACAACCCGAACGGCACGATTCAGTGGCCGTTCGCCGTCGGCGTGCACATCGGTGACCAGATCGGCTACCGCAACTGTGCCGGCTGCTCCGTGAACCACGGCGGCCAGGACTTCAATCCGGGCGTCGGTGCGCCGATCCAGGCCATCGCCGACGGCGTGGTCAGCTACGCCGAAGACGGCGAGGCCAGCCTCGGCGTGCACATGATGATCGACCATATGATCAACGGCGAGCTCGTCACGAGCGTGTACGCCCACATGATCCACGGATCGATGCTCTTCAAGGAGGGCGACGTGGTCAAGGTCGGCCAGGTCATCGGCAAAACCGGCAGCACCGGAATGTCGACCGGACCGCACCTGCACTTCGAGATTCGCCAGGGCGGAATCACCGGCACCAAGATCGACCCGCTCGCCTGGCTCTACGCCAACACCAACTAGCCGCGGCCGGTGGGCCAATGTCATGGTGGCTGATTCAGGAAATCGGACCAGCGAGCGCTGGGGTGCCCCGTGTTTCCCAGGTTTCAACTGGTCGCTCGCCTCAAATTTCCTGAATTAGCAACCGAGGGCGGCCTCGTTGGTGGCGAGAGCAGGCATAACGAGCACGAAAATGAGTGAGTTATGCGGGGTGGGTGTTGGCGACCCGCTCGAGCGAACCTGTCCAGGGGCTATTCCGGCTCGGTGCGGCCGCGCATAAAGGAATCGAGCAGGCCCTTCGGCAGCGGAAACGGCGGGAGTCCGTCGAAACTGAACAGGTCGGCGTCGTTGGGATCGACGCTTTCGAGCGCCACGACCTGGTCGTGCAGCAGTTCCATCTTCACGTCGAGGCGACTGGCGGCATCCGCTGCCTGCCGCAGGTCTTCGACGAGCGTGTCCGGCACGGCACCGTTGTATTTGTAGAAGATCTTATGCTCGAGGCTCGCCCAGAAGTCCATGGCGATGGTGCGAATCTGAATCTCCACGGTGACCGGCTGTACGCGGTCGGACATGAACACGGGAATCGCGACGATGAGGTGCAGGCTCTGATAGCCGTTCGCCTTCGGCTCCCGAATGTAGTCCTTCTCGTGCAGCACCGTCACGTCCCGCTGCCCGGCGAGGAGGTCCCGAATGCGATACGTGTCGCTGATGAAGCTGCAGGTGATGCGAATGCCCGCGATGTCCTGAATATTGTCGCGGATGCCGTCGAGTTCGAGCGGATATCCCTTGCGGATGGCTTTCTGTAGAATGCCTTCCGGCGACTTGAGCCGCGAGCTGACATGCTCGATCGGACTGTAGTCGTGGATCGAGCTGAACTCCTCCTTGAGAATGTTGATCTTGGTGAGCATCTCGTCGCTCGCGAATTTATACGACATCATGAACCGGGTCAGCTCGAGCTTCAGCTCGCGCATCGCGGCGATGCTCGCCAGCGCGCTGTTGCCGGTCTCGTCCGGTCGGCCTGCGGCGTCGGTCATGCCCGTGCTGAGCGCAACCAGACCGTCGCGTCTCCCGGTAGGATGCGTCCGACCAGGTCTTCACTGGCCAGCAGCACGTCACCGTCCGGCAGCTGAACGGATGCCGTCCCCGTGTTGGCCAGCACGGTCACGTCGCCGTTGCGGTACGCCACAACCTCGGGACCGAACCCGTCGAGCCAGACGACGGTACCGGAGGCCAGGGCGTGCTCGCGCCGCAACCGCAGCGCGAACTTGTACAGTTCGAGCGTCGATCCGGCCACGCCGTCCTGCTGGTCGCGAGCCAGCCCTGCCCACTCCTTCGGTTGCGGCAGCCAGCTCTTCGGCCCGGTGCTGAAGCCGAACGATTCACCGGCGGCTTCCCACGGAATCGGCACGCGGCATCCGTCTCGCCCGTAACGCTCGCCGTTCGTACGAAACCAGGTGGGGTCTTCGCGGGCGTCGTCGGGCAGGTCGACGGCCTCGGGCAGGCCGAGCTCTTCACCCTGGTACAGATAGCTCGAGCCGGGCAGCGACAGCATCAAAGCGGATGCCGCCCGCGCTCGTCGGAGACCCAGCGCCGGGTCAGGCAGCCCGACCGTTTTCGGACCGATACCGTGACCCTGCAGGTTGTCGCCGGTGAGGGCAAGCCGGGAGGCGTGGCGCACCACATCGTGATTGGAGAGCACCCAGGTGCTCGGTGCGCCCACGTTGCCGAAGGCTTCGAGCGACTCGTCGATGACGCTCTTGAGCTTCGCGGCGTTCCACGGGGTCTCGAGGTAGGCGAAGTTGAAGGCCTGGTGCATCTCGTCGGGGCGCACCCATTTGGCCATCTGGCTGAGCGGATCGACCCAGGCCTCGGCGGCGAGAACGCGGTCGCCAGGGTAGGCCGCGAGCACCCGGTGCCAGTCGCGATAGATCTCGTGCACGCCATCCTGCGCCCAGTACGGGGCGGTCAGCGGCGTCTCGGCGGTGATGCCCGGTTCCAAAGCGGATGCCGGTGCCCCGCCCATGCTGCCGCCCTCGGCGGGAGGCGTGTAATCGGGGAGGCCGGGAGCCTTGATCATGCCGTGCGCAACATCCACTCGAAAGCCGTCGACGCCGCGATCGAGCCAGAAGCGCAGCACCGCACGGAACTGTTCGCGTACCCACTCGCTGTCCCAGTCGAAGTCGGGCTGGCTGCTGTCGAACAGGTGCAGGTACCACTGGCCGGGGGTGCCGTCCGGATCGGTCGTGCGGGTCCAGGCGAGGCCGCCGAAGACGGACTCCCAGTTGTTCGGAGGCAGCTCGCCGTTCTCGCCCTTGCCGTCGCGGAAGGTGTAGCGTGCGCGTTCTTCACTGCCAGGGCCGGCGGCGAGCGCCGCCTGGAACCAGCCGTGGTCGCTCGAGGAATGGTTGGGCACGATGTCGACGATGACGCGAATGCCCAGGGAATGGGCGGTGCGTTGCAGCACCTCGAAGTCGTCGAGGGTGCCAAACAGTGGGTCGACGTTGCAGTAGTCAGACACGTCGTAGCCGGCGTCGCGTTGCGGTGATGTATAGAAGGGAGAGAGCCAGATGGCGTCGACGCCCAGTTCTTTGAGCTGGGGCAGTCGCGCGCTGATGCCGGCGAGGTCCCCCATGCCGTCACCGTTGGCGTCGGCGAAAGATCGCGGGTAGATCTGATAGATAACGGCGGTGCGCCACCATTCGGTTCCGGAAGTCAGATTGGTGCCAGTCATCCTAAAATGTTACGGCATTGCTGCTGGATGCCCCTAGCGAGGGAAAGTGGTCCGGACCTCGCTGTCGGGGTGATAAAGTTTCTAGGTTGCCAAAAACGCGGCATTGCTACTGTTTTTTTGGTTGCTCTGCCCCCTTAGCTCATTGGTAGAGCACTTCCTTGGTAAGGAAGAGGTAGTGGGTCCGATTCCCACAGGGGGCTCAGGCTTGGAAGCGAACAGCCGACAAGTCGCGGCGGGGTAGCTCAGTTGGTTAGAGCACACGGCTCATAATCGTGGTGTCGCGGGTTCAATTCCCGCTCCCGCTACACGGTATTCACTAAAATCGCCCCGGACTTCTGCGGAAGTCCGGGGTATTTTTTCGCCGATTTGCGGTTTTGCCCCCATCAACCCCGCAGATTGAAGTAGCGGGTTCCCCTGGTTTGATCGCTTCAACGGCCAATTTCCGACTGATTTTTCGTCCATCCATGCACCGGTGGAGACGAGAAAATTGGCGCGCGTCGAGGTGTCTTCTGCTCACTTCGTCAACCCCGCAGATTCAAATGGACGGCAGCAAGGAATTCATCGTTTCGGCCGTAGTGAGCTACTGGGCTACCGCTGGTATTACGATCGCCATTCAAATCGGACTGCTCGTGCGGGCACTCGTGCGGCGCCGTGGCGGCCTTGTGCTGATCGCGAGCGTGGCTGTGATCTTGACGGTGGGTGTGTCGCTGTTAGTGTCGGTTCCAACGATCGATTGGCGTCCTGATCCTCCAGCGACGACCGTCAACCCGGGCTATCGCCCCTGCTCCAGCGGCAGCGGCAGTGGCGATTGCATCGGCGGCTGAGTGTCGCTGCCTATGCGTTTGGATCAGAAGAGACTGGTCGCGCTGATCCACGACACGTTGTAGGTTGCGGGTGTGTTGCATACGGTGACGGGACTTTCCAGCGTGATGGTCCGCGATGAATCCCAATTGGGCGGACTCACGTAGGCCACATCGGCGACGGCGGTTTCACAGTCGTATGCTCCGGCATTGGTGAAGTGGATGGTGCTGTAGGCAGACGCCCCAGGAGCAAGTTGCACTTCCTCTGGCAGCCCGCTGTCTGCCGCGCGCTTCCCGACGACCGCCCCCGTAGCGCTGTCTGCGAGGTTGAAGATGGAAAGCGGTCCCTCGACCAGACAGGTGTCGCTCCTGGTATTAGTAAACGTGATCTCGGAGTAGAACGAACCTGCTCCGCTGTCCATCGGCTGTGCGGCGATCGAGATATCCAGGTTGTTCCCATCACATTCAGCGGCTCCGGCGGGCTCGGACTCCGCCGGAGCAGGCGTTACGGGCGAAGGGGAAGCAGACGGGGAGGCCGAACGATGACCCGTACTAGAGGGCGAAGGGACCGAAGTCCCTGCCGCACCGCTCACCTGGCCAGAGCAGCCAGTCAAGAAAAAGATGACGGTTAGTCCTGCGCAGAGCGCAGAAGTTTTCTTCATGATTTCCCCCGGTTGTCGTGGTGTCCATTGATGCATGTACCTGCGCTCTGCGACTAGGGACGGCGAGGTCCCGAAGTACGAGCAAAATCGCAACCCTGCGACCGCATATTTGCCGCACGCAGTCGCAGACGTTATCCACGACAACCGTAACGTGTCTCGGAACCTCAGTGCCTCATATAACCGATGGTTGGAAGACGGCCAGAGCCTCGAATTCGTGTCCCGTATGACGCAGGTGAGCGAGATTTCCTACAGGCAGGGTAAACGAGACAAGTTTGCTCAGGCGGGCGGCGGCGCCCAGCCTCCGCGGGGCTATTCCCGTTGGAGGTCCCCGTTGCTGACATGCCAATCAGTTGCATCCGGTTCGATCCTTAGGATGTTGAACAGGACCTGTGTTCCTTCAGTTTCAGAGCGCTGATTCTCGGAGGTTTTGTGGTTGGGATCGGTGTTGGGGGACCGGGATCATCTCCTCACACGGCGCGATGTTCGATTCTGCGGGCGGTTTGAACGAACCCGCATGCACTGGCCTGTGTTGCTAATAGGTCAGCATGCTGGGGGAATCCATCGGAACCCATCCCCGAGACGGAGATAGTCGAACTATGTACGCTCCCGCAAATATTCCAATTACCGTACGTCTCGAGCGGACCGGGTCGGCTCCGTCGAACTTCACCGAGCGGCTGGCGGCACCAGATTCCGAGTTGGCACGGCAGATCGCGAAGGATCCCTACGTTTTTGATTTTCTGGAATTTACCCGTGAAGCTGCGGAGTGCGATTTCGGACTTGCATTGACCAAGCGCATCGCTCAGACCCTCGCGGAGCTTGGTGCGGGTTTCGCATTCGTCGGCCGCCAAGTGCAGTTCGAGGTCGATGGGTAGGACTTCTATATCGAGTTGCTGTTCTTCCACGTACGCCAGCTCCGCTACGTCATCGTCGACCTGAAGGAGGGTGCGTTTGAGCCGTCCTTCACCGGGCAACTCGATTTCTACATCGCTCTGGTGGATGATCACCTGCGCTCGGACATGCACCGGCCGACGGTGGGCATCTTAATTCGCGGAGACAAGAGTGACCGTATTGTTCGATACGCGCTGAGCCAAGCAGGTTCGCCGATGGCCGTGGCCACATACACCTACGAGGCACTGCCGGCCGAAGAGCAGCAATCATTGCCGGACGCAAAAAAGCTGCTGGATGCCATCGCGGACGAATAGCTGGTAACCCTCAATTGTCCCACGGTGCGTGGGACAATTGGCGCTTCAGTTGGCCGGGTGGCGTGATGCTGATGGCTCATGACTATGTGCCTCGCGCTTGGTCTTCATTGCCGCGCATTCCCGTGCACGCCGGCGCCAGCGGACCTTCGAAAGTGGGTCAATATAGGTAACCAAAATGGCTGCGACCGGAGACGCTGCGTCGTCCGTTCCATCGATCTCGGCAATGGAAGATGACCAAGTGAGCTGATGTCGAATCTTTAGGTACTGTTTTCCACCAGGTGTCGCACGACGACGGTCTCATCAATCGTTCCATCAGGCCACCAGGACGGTGAAAGGGCATTCTCAAGCTGCGGAGAAAGTCAGCAGCGACCACTGTCGGGAATCTCGATTCGTGGATACCCTTCGCCGCGTGCGTGCGTGCGTGCGTGCGTGCGAATGAGGCCAATCCAATTGGCCTAGGGCTACGAACTGAAGTTGTCTCATTTAACCCTCGGGATCGTCCCGATGGGCGAGGTCACAAAGGAGTGAAACGTGAAGAAGAACATTAAACTGTTGCTCGGCGCGAGTGCAGCTGCGCTAATTGCTGTCTCGATGGGCGCTGCGCCGGCGTCAGCGCATGTCCCGAAATCGGTGCGCGGCAACGTGGTGCTGACCGCCCACCTCACGGAGCTCAACGACTCGGGTGCGTCGGGGAAGGCGTTCGCCGTCATTCGCGGCGAGACAATCCGGGCGATCGGGATCCGCGCCAAGGGTTTGACGCCCGATGCTCCCCACGCCCAGCACATCCACTACGGCGAACAGGCCATGAATGAGTGCCCCACACTGGCGTTGGACAGTAACGGGGACGGAAGGCTCAACACGGTCGAGGGCGTTCCGGCCTACGGACCCGTCGTGGTGTCCCTGAACACTCGAGGAGACACCACGCCGGCCAGCTTTCTCGACGTTTCCCGGTTCCCCGTCTCGAAAAACGGCTCCTATAACTATCTCCGGACCAACGTGAGCTTCACTGACGTGGCGGGAACCGGATACCCGGGAGCCGAGGGGCTCGGCACCGCCGCGCAGATCTCCGAGGCCATCCGTGATGGTGAAGGTGTTGTCGTGATCCACGGAAACGACTACGACGGCAATGGAACCTACAACCTCAGCGATCCCGAGGGCGTAAGCGAGCTCGACCCCGCCCTCCCCGCCGAGGCAACCGACCCGGTCGCCTGCGGAGTCCTGCACTAGCTGAGAACGTCCGGTCAAGGCTGAGGTCCAGGCGCAGTGCGGGCACGCACAGTGACGCACGACCTGGACCTCATCCTTCGACACAATGTCAAAATCGCCAGGTCTGCTCCGGCGCACTCAAGCGGGTAGTAGTGCTGGTCGCTCGGGTCTCACGGCTTTCGCCTTCACGTTTCCGCTGTTCCTCGCCATGCGCGAGCGCGCTCTGGCTGCGACGCGCACAGTGCCCGCGGGCACGGCGGCGTCACGATCACCCTCAAGCTGAAAGAGATGAAAAGCCGGATCCAGCCAGTCCGCCGCCTATTGTTGCTCAGCGACCCGGCACTGGTTGAATCCATGCACCAACCCGACAGAGGCTCCGCGCGCTGCTCCGGGCCCTCGGCGCTACGGAATTCGCCACGATCGCGACCACGCTACAGCTGAGCGAGGGGGCACTCGGCGTTCGACGCGGTAAAGACTGCTACCAAACATGACACCATTGTGACTTGACGTGACACCACGGTGGTGTCACTATGGTGACATGGAACTCGGACAGTATGTCAACGACCTGCAGCGCCACCTCGCGGATGCCGCCGACAATGGCACCGCAGGCACGCGCGTCGTCGCGGAGCGCCTCGCCGCCGGACTCGACGCGGCGACCCGGCTCGTGCTGCTCGATGCGCTGTCCGCTGCGGCCGCCGAGATCACCCGAGACCTCGCCCCCGGATCGGTTGACGTGCGGCTGCGCGGACGCGAGATCGAGTTTGTGGTGACCCAGCCGAGTGCGGAGGCCGACAGTGACGAGCGAGGCCCGGCATCCGTTGACCTTGACGAAACGAGTACCTCGCGCACGACCCTGCGTCTGCCGGACGCCCTCAAAGCGCGGGTCGACGACGCGGCCGCCGCGGACGGCCTGTCGGTGAACAGCTGGCTGGTGCGTGCAATCGCTGCAGCCCTGCAACCCAGGCAACGACGATCCGCGCAGCGCACCCTGCGCACCGGTGACAACTTCACAGGCTGGGCGCGCTAGAGCGCCAGGCCGCCGCAAAACCAACCCGCGCACCCGCGTAGGTTGCACAACCACGCCCGGAAAGGCAGCGTCAGCATGCCCACATTCACCACCCCCACGCCCATCGACCTCGCCGTCAATCTGCAGGTCGGTGCCATCGAAATCGTTGCCGGTGACCGCGGCGAAACGGTGGTGACCGTGTGGCCGACCAACCCGACGAAGGCGGTCGACCTGCGCGGCGCGGAGGAGACCCGGGTGGACTTCGACGGTGCACGCCTGGTGATTGTGGGGCCGAAACCCCGCATCAGCTGGTTCGGCCCCACCGAATCGGTCGACGTGAAGATCGAGCTGCCGGCCGGATCGCGACTCACCGCCGAGCTCGCTGTCGGCGACCTGCGTTCGGTCGGCACCCTCGGCGCCACCCGGATCAAGTGTTCGATGGGGCCGGTAGATATCGATAGCACCGGCGACCTGTGGCTGCGCGCCTCCCACGGCAACGCAACCATCAAAACGATTCGGGGCGCAGCCGAGATCACCGCCGATCACGGCCAGATCCGGGTTGGAACGGTCACCGGCGACGCGCTTCTCAAAGCATCGCACGGCAGCATCACGGTCGGCGAGTGCGGAGGCGATCTCGACGCGAAGCTCTCTTATGGCGACCTTGAGATCTCCAAAGCGCTCGCATCCGTCTCGGCCAGGACCGCCTACGGCAGCATTCAGCTGCGCGACGTGTCGACCGGTTCCGTGCAGGTTGAAAGCGGCTTCGGTCAGGTCACAATCGGCGTGAAGCCCGGCGTTCCCGCCTGGCTTGACCTGTCGTCGAAAGAGGGCCATGTGCGCAACGAACTCGCCGGCGACAGCGCGCCCGCCGCCTCCGAACAGACCATCGCCGTGCGTGCCCGCACGCAGTACGGCAACATCACCATCCAGCGAGCCCGCGCGGTCGAGCGCTGAGAACCAGCGATTCGGCGAAGCTGCGTCGAGGAAGCTATCGAGGATAAAACAGAAAGGAACGACACCATGCATACCCCAGCGATCGACGTGCACGGACTGCGCAAATGCTACGGCGACCAGATCGTGCTCGACAACGTCGATCTCACCGTGCACGCGGGCACCGTGACCGCGCTGCTCGGCCCGAACGGAGCAGGCAAGACCACGACCGTGCACATTCTCTCGACCCTGCTGCGGCCCGATGGCGGGACGGCGTTCGTGAACGGATGCGACGTCATGCGCGACCAGGCCGGCGTGCGCGCCCAGATCGGTCTCACCGGGCAATTCTCCGCGGTCGACAGCCTGCTCACCGGCGAGGAGAACCTCAGGCTGATGGCGCGTCTGCGCCACCTCGGATCGAAACGCTCGAAGGCACGGGTGGTCGAACTGCTCGATCAGTTCGACCTCGTCGACGCCGCCCGCAAACCGCTGGCCACCTACTCCGGCGGCATGCAGCGCCGCCTCGACCTTGCCATGACCCTGGTGCAGGCACCGAGCGTGATCTTTCTCGATGAACCCACCGCCGGCCTCGACCCGCGCAGCCGCCGCACGCTGTGGGACATCGTGCGGGGCCTCGTGGCGGAGGGCGCGACCGTGCTGTTGACCACCCAGTACCTCGACGAGGCCGACCAACTCGCTGACCGCATCGCGGTACTCGACGGGGGCCGCATCGTCGCCGAGGGCACGCCGAACGAACTCAAACGCCTCGTGCCGGGCGGTCACCTTCGGCTGCGCTTCGCGGACGCTGCCGCGTTGGATACCGCCGCCCGCCTGCTTGACGAGTGCACCCGCGACGCCGTCGATCTCGCCCTCACCGTACCGAGTGACGGTGGAATCGGGGCGCTGCGCTCCGTGCTGGACCGCCTCGATACAGCTCACATCGAGGTCGCCGACCTCAGCACCCACACCCCGGACCTCGATGACGTCTTCCTCGCCCTCACCGGCACGAAGACTCCGGCCGGCCCGGTCGACGCGAAGGGAATGACGTCATGACCACCGTTTCTGCGCGGGTGAAGCCGGCCGCGGGCATCCGGCGGCCGTCGCACGTCATCGCCGACTCGCTCACCATGCTGCACCGCAACCTGCTGCACATGGTGCGCTACCCGGGACTGTCGGTGTTCACCATCGTGGGGCCGGTGGTGATTCTGCTGCTGTTCGTATTCGTGTTCGGCGGCACGCTCGGGGCCGGGCTGCCCGGCGTGAACGCGACCGGCGGGCGTGCAGCCTATCTCGCCTACGTGGTGCCGGGCATCCTGTTGATCACGATCGCCGGTACGGCCGGCGGCACCGCGACCACAGTCTCGATGGACATGACGACGGGGGTGACCGCACGGTTTCGCACCATGGCCATCTCGCGCGCCGCGGTGCTCGCCGGGCACGTGCTCGGCAACGCCATCCAGGCCTTGATCGCGGTCGCGCTCGTACTCGGCGTTGGCCTGCTGATCGGGTTTCGTCCCACGGCTTCACCGCTCGAGTGGATGGCCGCAGCCGGCCTGCTCGCACTCGTCGCCTATGCGATCAGCTGGCTCGGGGTGGCCATGGGCATGCAGGCCAAGTCGGTCGAAACGGCGAGCAACCTGCCGCTGATCCTGACACTGTTGCCGCTGCTCGGCAGCGGCTTCGTGCCGACGGAGTCGATGCCGGCCGGGTTGGCCTGGTTCGCGCTGTACCAGCCGTTCACTCCGTTCATCGAGACGATCCGCGGGCTGCTGCTCGGCACCCCGCTCGGCACCAACCCCGTGTTCGCACTGGGCTGGTGCGTCGTGATCGCGTTCCTCGGGTACTCCTGGTCGCGGGTGATCTACGAACGTAAGTCGGTGCGCTGAGTTCACGCCGTTCGGGAAACGGTCGGGCGCTCGGCCGCCTGTGCTGCTGCCGCGTATAGGCTGGCCCGTGACACGGGGTGCTCCACACAGTGTGCGAGCTGAGATCAAAACCCGTTGAACCTGTCTAGTTAGTACTAGCGAAGGAATGTCACGAATGATCGATCGTCGCCACCCTCTCACGCTGCGGCAGACGCCCAGGATTCTCAGTATTGCCGGCACCGATCCCACCGGCGGCGCCGGAATTCAGGCCGACCTGAAAAGCATCGCGGCCAACGGCGGCTACGGAATGGCGGTCGTGACTGCCCTGGTCGCGCAGAATACGCGCGGGGTGCGCGCGGTGCACACCCCGCCGGTCCATTTTCTCCGGCAGCAATTGACCGCGGTGAGCGACGACGTGACCATCGACGCCGTCAAGATCGGCATGCTCGCGAATTTCGCGGTGATCACCGAGGTGGGTTCCTGGCTGGAGGAGTGTCGGCCGCCGCTGGTCGTGCTCGACCCGGTGATGGTGGCGACCAGCGGTGACCGGCTGCTCGACGCCTCAGCGGAGCAGGCACTGCGCGACCTGATTCCGCACGCAGACCTCGTCACGCCCAACGTTCCCGAGCTGGCCGTCCTGCTCAATGAGCCAGCGGCGATCGACTGGACCGAGGCTCTCGAACAGGGCGAACGGCTGTCGGCCCGCACCGGAACCACCGTGCTGGTCAAGGGCGGGCACTTCACCGGAACAGCCTGCCCCGATGCTCTGGTAAACACCCACGGGCTGCTCACGCACAAGGTGCTCGAGTTCACGGCGCCGCGCATCGAGACCAGGAATAGTCACGGCACCGGGTGTTCCCTGTCGGCGGCGATGGCGACCGTGCAGGCTCGAAGGGGGAACTGGGCGCAGTCCCTCGCCGAGGTCAAGGACTGGCTCCAGGATGCCCTGGCCCACGCTGACGAGCTCGAGGTCGGCCGGGGAAACGGTCCGATCCACCACTTTCATCGGCTGTTCGCGCGCGCAGGCGCCTCCTCCAGTCCGGGTGCACGGGCCTGACCGTTCGATTAGTCGAGCGGGGGCAGGCTGGCCAGAAGCCGCTGCGCGGCATCCGTCGGGTCGTCGGCGTCGGTGATCGCCCGCACCACGACCACCCGAGTGGCGCCGGCCTCGACCACCTGGTCGATGGTGCCGAGGTCGATACCGCCGATGGCAAACCACGGGCGCGGGCTGGCAGCGGATGCGCTCTGCTCGGCCGCGTAGCCCAGCAACTCGGTTCCGACCGCGGCGCGACCGGGCTTGGTCGGCGTGGCCCAGACCGGGCCGACGCAGAAGTAATCGAGATTGTCGGCGGCGAGCGCGGCATCCACTTGCTCGGGGGTGTGCGTGGACAGGCCGATCCGCGGGGCCGGGCCGAGCAAAGTGCGGGCCGAGGCGAGCGGCAGGTCGGTCTGCCCGACGTGGAACACCGGAGCGCCGGCGAGACCGGCGATATCCGCCCGGTCGTTGACGGCCCAGAGCCGGGCCCGTTGCTCGGCGACCGTGCGCAGAATTTCGAGATAGTCGAGCTCTTCGGCGGCATCGATGGTCTTGTCGCGCAGTTGGATGATGTCGACCCCGCCGGCGAACGCGGCGTGCACGAAGTCAGCGAAATCACCCCGATCCTTACGCGCATCGGTGCAGAGATACAGCCGGGCGGTCATCTGGTCCATTTGTCCAACATTAGGTGGCTGCTGCCCGGCCTCGGGCGCCGCAGCGGGCTCGAGGCGTGAGCGCGTATAGGCTGGGCCCTGACACGGGGTGCTCCATATTGTGTGCGAGCTGAGATCGATACCCGCTGAACCTGTCTAGTTAGCACTAGCGAAGGAATGTCCGCATGATCGATAGCACTCGCCACCCGTCCCCACTCTGCGAAGCGCGCCATGAGTGAGCGGCGGGCCCATCGCAGCGTCGACGTTGCCGTCATCGGTGGCGGCATCATCGGTCTCGGCATCGCCTGGGCCGTGGCGCAGACCGGCCGCACGGCGGTCGTCATCGACCCGGATCCGGCCGGAGGTGCCACCTTCGCGGCCGCCGGAATGCTCGCGGCAGTGAGCGAACTGCATTACCAGGAGGAGGCGCTCCTCGAGCTCATGCTCGCCTCCTCGGCGCTGTATCCCGCCTTCATCGAATCGCTCGGAACCGCGTCGGACCTCACCGGGTACCAGAGAACCAGAACCATCAACGTCGGTGCCGAAGCGGCCGATCGGCAAGCGCTCGCCGACCTTCGCGGCGTACAACTGGTCAACGGGCTGGGCGTTGAGCCCCTGACCGTTCGCGAAGCACGTGAGCTCGAGCCGCTGCTGAGTCCGCGCATTTCCGGTGCCTTCCTGGTGGGCCAGGATCATCAGGTTGACCCGCGCCAGCTCACCGCGCGCATCCAGCTCGCGTTGGTCGGGCTCGTCAGAGACGGCCAGCCAGCCGTGCTTCGCGTGCGTGCCCGTGGGCTCCTGCACGACGTTGCAGCGGATGCCTCCTCGCGCGTCACCGGCGTGGCCCTGGTTGATGGCTCAACGGTCAGCGCGACCGAAGTGGTCGTGGCCAACGGGCTCGGGGCGGCCGACCTGAGCGGGCTGCCCGAGCACCTGCGCCTGCCGCTGCGCCCGGTCTATGGTGAGGTCCTTCGGCTGCGTGTTCCCGAGCACCTTCGGCCGTTGCTCACCTGCACGGTGCGCGGCCTGGTGCACGGCGTGCCGGTCTATCTGGTCCCCCGCACCGACGGAACGCTCGTGATCGGAGCCACCCAGCGTGAAGACGGCTCGAGCGCGGTGTCGGCCGGTGGCGTTCACCAACTGCTGCGGGACGCCCAGGAGCTGGTGCCGGCGGTCAGCGAACTCGAACTGCTCGAGGTGACCGCTCGGGCGCGGCCGGGAACGCCCGACAATGCGCCGCTGCTCGGTCGGGTCAGCCGTTCCGGAGCCGACAGTGGCGATATTCCCGGCCTCATCATCGCCACCGGATTCTTTCGCCACGGGGTGCTGCTCACCCCGATGGCTGCCCAGCACTGTGTTGACCTCATCGAGGGGAACGCCACGGATCGGTGGCGGAGCTTTCGGCCGGATCGTTTCTCGGCGAGCCGGGTTCTCGCATCCGCTTCGCTCAACGGAGGCCACTCGTGACCGTCACCATCACCGTCAACGGCCAGAGCCGAACCGTGCGGGCCGGTGGCAGCGTGACCGACCTCGTAGCCCAGATCACCGATCGCCCCATTGACGCAGAGGGCCGGGCCGACGACGGGGGCCGTCTCGGCGTGGCCGTCGCGCGGAATGCCGCGGTCGTTCCCCGCAGCCAGTGGTCGTGCACCCGGTTTGCCGCCGGCGATGAAGTTGAAATCGTTTCTGCGGTTCAGGGAGGTTGATCGTGCCCACACACACTGACAGTCTGATGATTGACGGCGTCGAGTTCACCTCGCGCCTGATCATGGGTACCGGGGGCGCGCCGAGCGTGCACGGCCTCGGCGAGGCGCTGCGTGCCTCCGGAACCGAACTCACGACCGTCGCGATGCGGCGCCACAGTGTGGCGAGCTCCGAGTCGCTCTTCGAGCTGCTGCTGCAGCATTCCATTCGCGTGCTGCCGAACACCGCCGGCTGTTTCACGGCGCGCGAGGCCGTGCTGACCGCCGAGCTGGCCAGGGAGGCCCTCGAGACCCACTGGATCAAGCTCGAAGTCATCGCCGATGAGCTGACCCTGCTGCCCGACGCGGTCGAACTGGTGGAGGCCACCGAACAGCTCGTCGCGCGGGGCTTCAAGGTCTTCGCCTACACAAATGACGACCCCGTGCTCGCCCTGCGGCTCGAACATCTTGGCGCCGTGGCCGTGATGCCGCTGGGGGCGCCGATCGGCACCGGGCTCGGCATTCTCAACCGGCACAATATCGAGCTGATCGTGGCCCGCGCCGGCATCCCCGTGGTGCTCGACGCCGGCATCGGCACCGCCTCCGACGCCGCCCTCGCCATGGAATTGGGCTGTGACGCCGTGCTGCTGGCCACCGCGGTCACCCGCGCGCAAAACCCGGCGCTCATGGCCGACGCCTTCAAACACGCCGTGATCGCGGGCCGGCGCGCGTCGCTGGCCGGCCGCATCCCGCGGCGCGACCTCGCCCTGGCGTCGTCACCCGTGATCGGACGGCCCGACCTGTGAAGCGGATGCCGGCGCTCGCGCCGCTCGTCGAACCGGGCGAGCCGCTCACCACGGCCGAACGGGAGCGGTACTCCCGCCACATTCTCCTACCCGAAATCGGCCTGCTCGGCCAGCGCCGGCTGAAGAATGCGCGCGTACTCGTGATCGGAGCTGGCGGTCTCGGTTCGCCGGTGCTGCTCTACCTCGCCGCCGCCGGTGTGGGCACCATCGGCATCGTCGACCATGACACGGTCGACCTGAGCAACCTGCAACGCCAGGTCATCCACGGCGTCGCCGATTTGGGCCGGTCGAAACTGCAATCCGCCGCCGCGGCGGTCGCCGAGCTCAACCCACTCGTCACCGTGCACCAGCACGACGTCTGGCTGTCAGCGGCCAACGCGCTCGAACTGTTCGCCCGGTACGACCTCATCCTCGACGGCGCCGACACCTTCGCCACCCGCTATCTGGTCAGCGATGCCGCAGCGCTGCTCGGCAAGCCCTGCGTCTGGGGCTCCATCCTGCGCTTCGACGGGCAGGTCAGTGTCTTCTGGAATCGGCACGGTCCCACCTACCGCGACCTGTATCCGGAAGCGCCGACGGCCGGGACGGTACCCGGGTGCGGCGAGGGCGGAGTGTTCGGAATGCTGTGCGGAACGATCGGTTCCACGATGGTCGCCGAAGCCGTCAAACTCATCACCGGGGTGGGACGTACCCTGCTCGGCCGGGTCGTGCTGTTCAACGCGCTCGACGCCTCGTGGCGCGAAATCACGATTGCGCCCGACCCCGCTACCGAGCCGTTCACCGAACTGATCGACTACGACCTGTTCTGCGGCACGCCCCCGGCGTCGCCTCAGGGGGACCAGTCCATCTCCGTGCACCAGCTCGCCGCCATGCTCGATGCGCGCTCACGCGGCGAGCTCGACTTCGATCTCGTCGACGTTCGTGAACCAGAGGAATATGCGATCGTGCACATTGCCGGATCGCTGCTGGTACCCAAGGGCGGCATCCTCTCGGGGCAGGCCCGCCTCGCCCGCGACCGCGACATTATCGTGCACTGCAAGGCCGGCCCCCGCGCCGCAGCCGTACTGGCCGAGCTGCAGCGCCGGGGGTACGCGCAGGTGCGCCAGGTTGAGGGCGGAATCGTGGCCTGGACCAGGGAAATCGAGCCCGCGCTGCCAACCTATTGAGTGAGCCGCAGCTCGCGGCACGTGTTTGAGAACGTGGCACTGGTTTGAACGCAGGCCGTCATCTCAAACAAAGGCCACGAGGGTCAGTCGCCGATCAGGGCGTAGCGGTGGGCCCAGGGGCGCAGCATCTCGACGGCGGCACCGACCCGAAAGACCGTGTCGTCATCAAAGGGATGCCCGACAATCTGCACTCCGGTCGGGATACCGCAGTCGGCCATGCCGCTCGGAACCGCCAGCACCGGGCAGCGGTTCGCGATGTTGAAGGGCACGGTCATGTGCGCCTGCCAATAGTGGTCGAGGTGCTCGCCGCCGGTCCTGATGCCGTTCAGATAGTGATCGTCGGCGGTCAGCGACGCCACCGCCGAGGTCGGGCAGATCAGGGCGTCGAACCCGCTCATCACAGCGGCGAGTTGGCCCTGCAGGCGGGTTTCGGCGCTGAGCCCGTCGAGAAAACGGGTGCCGGCGGTCGCAGCGCGGGCATCGGCCATGAACTGCACCGTATACGCGGCGAGCCCGCTCTCGGCGCCGCGGGTCTCGTCCTCCATGGCGGGCCCGAGAATATGACCGAAGTGGGTGAACGACACCCGGTGCATCTCGGCCGTGGTCCACGGCAGTTCGACCTCCTCGACGATCGCCCCGGCGCTCTGCAGCGCCGCAGCGACCGCGCGGGTGTTCGCCTCCACGTCGGCATCGACGAGGTAGTCGCCGAGTCGTATGCACAGGGCGATGCGGAGGCCGCGCGCCGAGGCCCACGCCCCGGACAGCGGTGCGGTGTCGGCGAGCGAGGTATGGTCGCCGGGGTGCCGGCCGGCCATCACGTTGGCGAGCAGGGCGGCATCCGCTACCGTGCGGGCCATCGGGCCGTCGCCGCGATAGTGGTCGGCGGCGAGCGGCGCTACACCCGGGATGCGGCCGTACGGTGCCTTGAACCCGACGGTTCCGGTGAAGGCCGCCGGCAGACGGGTCGATCCGGCAATGTCCGAGCCGGTGGCGAGCGGCGTAAAACCCGCCGCGAGGGCAGCGCCGGAACCGCCCGAGGAGCCGCCGGGGGAGAGTGCCAGGTTGAACGGATTGCGGGTGACGCCCCAGAGCGGCGAGTGGGTCACCGTGGCACAGCAGAATTCGGGCGTCGTGGTGCGGGCGTGCACGATGCCGCCGGCCGAGCGGATGCGGCTGATCACCGGATGATCGGCGTTCGCCACCACCGCGCGCTGGGCCACGAGCCCGTTGCTGAGCACGTGCCCGGCGAGGGAATGCTTCTCCTTCGCCGCGACCGGCAGACCGAGCAGTGGGGCGAGAGCGCCGCCGGCCCGGTACTGTTGCTCGGCGTTGCGGGCCGACTCTCGTGCCGCATCGACCAACTGCTCGGTGAGCGCGTTGACCCGCGGGTTGACCGCGTCGATGCGCTGAAGGACCGACTCGAGCAGCTCGATTGGCGACAGGTCGCGCGCCCGAAACAGGTTGAGCGCCTCGGTTGCGCCGAGGTAGTGCAGGTCGGTCGCCGTGGTCGTGCCCGACACCGTTACGCCCGGACCGTCGACGCCAGTGCGGGGGCCGTGGCCGAGTCGACCAGGGCGCCGTTGACCAGATCGGTAGTGACCTCGGTGAGCAGCGCGAGCCCGGCAACCATGTCGGTATCCGTGGTGAATTCGCGTTCGCAGTGCGAGACGCCGTCGACGCTCGGAATGAACAACATGATCGAGGGCACGATGGTGTTCATCGCTACCGAGTCGTGGCCGGCCATCGTCTGGATGCGGCGGGTGGAGAGCCCGGCCCGCACGGCGGCTGCCTCGGCCAGCTGCAGGCCGTTCTCCGGAAAATACCGGATCGGACGAACATCGAAATCGGTCACAGTGATCTGGATGTCGTGTTCGACGGCGAGAGCAGCGATTTTCTCGAGCAGGGTCGCGCGGGCCGTCTGCACGATCTGTGGGTCGCCGCTGCGCAGATCGGCGACCAGGCGCACCCGGCGGGCGACGACGATAGGGGAGTTGGGTTCGAGGGTCAGCTGCCCGACCGAGGACACGATGGCCTCGTCGGCGAAGTCGGTAGTGACTTCGCGCACCATGAGGATGATCTTCGCGGCAGCGACGAGGGCGTCGTGGCGATCGGCCATGGCGGTCGCCCCGGTGTGCGACTGCTCGCCGAGCACCTCGATGTCGAGCTTCTGGGTGTACCAGCTGCGGTCGACGACGCCGATCGCGATCTCTTCGCGCTCCAAAATGCGACCCTGTTCAATGTGGATCTCGGCGTAGCTCACGGTGACCGGGCGCGGGTCGGTGCCGAGGTAGCCGATCTCGGCGAGGGCGGCGCGAGCGGTCACCCCGGCCAGGTCCGTCACGTCGAGCATCTTCTCCTGATCGAACAGGCCGGCGAACACGCTGCTGCCCATGACGCTCGGTGCGAACCGGCCGCCCTCTTCGTTGAACCAGTTCACGACGGCGAGGTTGAACGACGGCGCCGTGCCGCTCGCTCGCATCAGCTCGTCGACGTTGCGGGCCGCGAGCACGCCGTAGGCACCGTCGAATCGTCCGCCGAGCGGCTGGCTGTCGAGGTGCGAACCAACGAGCACGTAGGGTGCGCCGGGGGTCCACTCGATCAGCCCGAACATGTTGCCGATGCCGTCAACGTGCAGGGTGTAGCCGGCGTCGGTGATCCACTTTGAGAACCACGCGCGGCTTTGCGCGTCTTCGGCGGTGGCGGCCTGGCGGTCGACGCCCTGTCGGGGTGTGGCACCGATGGTGGCGACGTGGTGGAAGTCCGTGAGAAAATCAGCGGATGACATGTGTGCTCCTTTAATACAGCGAGTGATGCGCGAACGGATGCTGAGGTGTCAGCCCAGGCGCCCCCGCGTTTCCGGCACCTTGGTGAGGGTCACGAGCAGGAACACGATCACGGCTGCTCCGGCCATGTAGAAGCCGGGGGCGAAGGCGACCCCCGAGCTGGCGACGAGGGCCGTGCCGACGAGCGGTGCCGTACCGCCGAAGATGGCGTAACCGAGGTTGTAGCTCACGGCGGCGCTCGTGAAACGGGTTCTGGTCGTGAAGATCTCGACGAATAAGGTGTAGCAGCCGCCGCCGTAAATGCACAGCGGAATCACGAACAGCATCTGGCCGAGCAGGGCGAGGGGCAGGCTGCCGCTCGTGACGAGCATGAAGCTCGGGATGGCGACAATTGCGATCGCGGCCGACCCGGCGATGAGCATGGGCTTGCGCCCAACCCGGTCGCCGATGCGCCCGCCGATCGGCAGCAGCACGGCGTACAGGGCGAGGGCTGCCGCATTGGCCAGCAGGGACTGTTCGCGGCTGAGGTTACCGGTGGTCTGTACGTAGGCCACGAAGTAGGCCGAGAGAAAGTAGAAGCCCATCGCGGTGAGGCCCATGACGAAGATGACCTGCACCATGCGCAGTTTGTTCTCTCGGAAGGATTCCCTGACCGGGCTGAACTCCTTCGTCCTGGTGGCCTGGGCGTCGGTGAACGATTTACTCTCGCTGGTCTTGCTGCGAATCCACACCCCGAACAGGGCCAGGGGCAGGGCGAGCAGGAACGGCAGTCGCCAGCCCCAGGCGGTGAACGACTCGTCGGACATGCTCTGGCTGAGGATGAGAATCATCGTGCCGGCGAACACCGACGGCAGGGCGGTGGCCGCGATGGTGATGTTCAGCCAGAGTCCGCGGCGGTTGATCGGTGCGTGTTCGAACACGAACGAGGGTGCGCCGACCGATTCGCCGCCGGCCGAAAAGCCCTGCACGAGCCGTAACAGCAGCAACAGCAGGGGAGCCCAGACACCGATCTGGTCGAAGGTCGGCAGCAACCCCATGCACGCGGTCGCGGTACCGATGGCGAGCAGGGTGATGGCCAGCACCTTGCGACGCCCGATCTTGTCGCCGAGCGCGCCGAAGAACAGGCCGCCAAGCGGACGAATGACGAAGGCGACGCCGAAAGTCGCGAAGGTGGCCAACAGGGCCAGGATCGGGTCCGAGCTGGGAAAAAATAGCTGGGAGAAGATCACGGCCGTGAGGCCGTACAGGGTGAAATCGTAGAACTCGATGAACTGGCCGATGCTGCCGCCGAGCAGCACGCGCTTCTGCAGGCCGGTGATTTTCTGCGGCGGAGCGGTCTCGGCTGGCGGACTGATCGGGGCGGTGGCTTCGGTCGTGGTCATGAGATCCACCGTACGATCGCGATGATTCCGGCGGTCGCCGCTGCGTTTCTGGCCGGTGAACTCTGCGGGGGCCGTATGTCGGTCATATTGCGGGGCATCCGCTGGTGTGTAACCGGGGCGACACATTAATTGTCTGCTCGAACACTGATCCTCCTTGATCACAGCGGTCCCGATCCCGGTCGCAGACGAGCCGCGCCGGGAGTGTGCGACCGATTGTGGTCAAGCTTGCGCGCGTCGAAAGACCCTTGTCCAATTGATTCTCATGGCCGACCGCATCGGTTTTGGTGATGGGTTATGGCCGGGTCGCGCCATACAGCCGGCGGCAGATCTCGTCGAAGGCCAGGGCGCGTCGGGTGGGCAGGGTGCTCTCGAGCCGCACGAGCATCACCTCGCTCGGCGGAAATTCGTCGGTCAACCGCAGCGGCACCACCCGGCCACCGGAGTAGGGCACATCGTTGTAGACCCGCTGGTTGAGCAGCGCATAACCGTGGCCCTGGGCCACGAAGGAGCGCACTGTTTCATAGCCGGCGAACCGGTGACGCACGTTGGGCGCCACCCCGGCGAGCGCGAACAGGCTCTCGTAATATTCCCGGCTGTGCGGCAGATCGAGCAGAATGAGCGGTTCGCCGGCCAGGTCTTTCAGGGCGATCTCCTGGCCGGGCGTGTTCGCGGCTCGGTGTCCTTCGGGAACGATGACGTGCGGCGGAACCCGCTCGAGCACCTGGCTCGAGAATCCACTGCCGAGGCCGTGGCCATACATGAGGGCGAGGTCACAGCGTCCCTCGCGCAGCGCGGTCTGCAGGGAGGCGAGGTCGGCTTCGAGAAAGGTCACGTCGACTCCGGGATGGGTGGCCTCGAATGCCTTGAGAATGGCCGGCAGTCGAAAAGAGGCCAGCGGGGAGAACACGCCGACGGTCAGCTCGCCGGTCAGGGTCTCGGCGGCACCGTAGGCCGACTCGAACAGGGAATCAGCGTGGTCGAGAAAGCCCTTCAGGTCGAGCGCGAACCGGCGACCGGTCGGCGTGAGTTTGAGCCCGGTCGAGGGGTTACGTAGAAACAGCTGGGCGCCGAGGGTGCGCTCCAACTCCGCCATCGCGGTGGAGACGGCGGACTGGCTCACCAACAGCCGAGCCGCCGCCTGCGTCATGCTCTCCAGTTCGGCCACGACGGCGAAATACCGCAACTGGGTGAGGGTGAAGTGTCGCATCGGGCTCCAGGTCGGGTAGCAGGCGGGAACGCGAGCACTCCGCCCGAGCGAATGGATCGCTCAATCGTAACGCCCGGCATCCGTACGGAGGCGAATGAGCAGCCACCGCGACACGCAAGCGGATGCCCTGCGGCATCCGCTTGCGACCCTCGATTGGGGGGTACTATCGCTGCAATCGGGATCTTCCCGCGCATGACATGAAAGGTCGGACTATGAATCCGTTACTCATCATTGTGGCCGTTGTTGCGGTGGTGCTGCTCATTACCGGAGGGCTGGTGCAGTCGCTTCAATTTCTGCTCTGGGTCGGTATCGTGCTCGCGATCATCGCGGTGATCATGTTCCTGATGCGGTCGATGTCAGGACGCAAGAGCGTCTAACGCTGCAGGGCCGCAGAGCAGCCGGCACAAGGAGAATGGACTCCTCGTGCCGGCTGTTTCTGTACCCGTGAACTGCTGTACCGGACCCCGCCTGGTCGGGGCCCGGCTCAGATCAGGGGGGCCAGAAAAGTGAGCGTCGAACCGTCGCCCTCGACGAGTGGTGCGAGTGCCAGGTTGAACGCTGCACCGTAGGCGGCGGCGCGGTGGGCGTCGAACGCGGCAGGGTCGCGGTACTCCTCATAGACAAAGAAGGCCGCCGGGTCGCTGCCGAGCCGGTGCGGGTCGAAGCGAATGCAGCCTGCCTCCTGGCGCACGTGAATCGTGAGGCCCTGCAGCAGGCGGGAAACTTCCTTCTCGTGCCCGGGAAGCGCCGTGAACTCGGCGTACAGGGCGATCACCGGCCCGGTCATGCTTTGCGTGCCCCGGTCATGATCGCGACCGCGTCGGTCATGCTGTGCGACTGCGGGGTGATCGTGGTCGCACACTTGCCCAGCCGTTGAATATGGATGCGGTCGGCGACCTCGAACACGTGCGGCATGTTGTGGCTGATCAGGATGACCGGGATGCCGCGGTCGCGCAGATTTTTCACGAGCTGCAGCACCTGGTTCGACTCGCGCACACCGAGAGCTGCGGTGGGTTCGTCGAGCACGACGACCTTCGACCCGAATGCGGCCGCGCGGGCCACAGCCACGGCCTGGCGCTGCCCGCCGGAGAGGTTCTCCACCGGCACCGTGACGTCCTGCAGGGTGGTGATGCCAAGATCGGCGAGTTGTTGGCGTGCCTTCTTGCGCATGCCCTTCTTGTCGACCATGCGAAAGACCGAGCCGAGAATGCCCTTTCGGCGTTCCTCGCGGCCGAGAAACAGGTTGCTGGCCACGTCCCGGGCCGGCGACACCGCGAGGGTCTGGTACACGGTTTCGATACCCGCCAGGTGGGCGTCCTGCGGCCTCTTGAAGTGCACCGGCCTACCGTCGAGCAGAATCTCGCCCTCGTCGGCGAGCTCCGCTCCGGTCAGGCATTTGATGAGCGTGGATTTGCCGGCGCCGTTGTCCCCGATGATGGCCAGGACTTCTCCCGGGTAGAGGCTGAGGCT
Source organism: Cryobacterium luteum (assembly GCF_900110125.1). GTDB lineage: Bacteria > Actinomycetota > Actinomycetes > Actinomycetales > Microbacteriaceae > Cryobacterium > Cryobacterium luteum. The sequence goes on along the minus strand of NZ_FOCN01000001.1, from coordinate 221,599 downwards.
CACCCCGTCGAGGCCCACGACTCGCCCGTACGTTTTCACGAGGTTTTTCGCCTGCAGGATGGGCTGGCGAGTTTCTGCGGCCGGCGTGGCGGCGGCATCCGCTGTGAGGGTCATTTGCGTACCTTTCGAATCCACTGGTCGACCGAGACGGCCACGATGATGAGCACGCCGACTGCGAAGGTTTGCCACAGCACGTCGAGGCCGGCCAGGGAAAGACCGTTGCGGAAGACGCCGACGATGAGGGCGCCGAGCAGGGTTCCCCAGACCGTGCCGCGGCCACCGAACAGGCTGGTTCCGCCGATGACGACGGCGGTGATCGAGTCGAGGTTGAGTTCACCGCTGGCGTTGGGGGAGGCAGCATTGCTGCGGCCGATCTGAATCCAGGCGCCGATGGCAAGAATCGCGCCTGCAGCGAGGTAAACGCTCATGAGCACCCGGTTGACCCGGATTCCGGCGAGGCGGGCGGCCTCCTTATCGTCGCCGACCGCGTAAACGTGGCGACCCCAGGAGGTGTTGTTCAGAATGAAGGCGATCGCGAAGTAGAGCACGAGCATCATGAGCACACCGGTGGTGAAATTGACACCGCCGATGTTGAAGGTCGTGCCGGACCAGGTCAGCAAATCGGGCATCTCGCCGCCGCGCACCGTGGCGCCGGCGGTGTAGAGCAGGGTGAGGGCCAGAAAGATGTTGAGGGTACCCAGGGTGACGATGAACGGGGGGAGCCGCAGCTTGGTCACCAGGAATCCGTTGAAGGCTCCAGCGGCGAGGCCGACCAGGAGACCGAGCAGCAGACCGAGAATGGCGGGCATGCCGGTCTCGATGGTGATCTGGGCGGTGACCATCATGGCGAGCACCATCACCGCGCCAACCGAGAGGTCGATGCCGGCCGTGAGGATGATGAGGGTCTGGGCTATGGCCAGGGTGCCGACCACGGCCACCTGCTGGGTGATCAGCGACAGGTTGGCCGGGTTGAGAAACCGCTCGTTGAGCAGGCCGAAAACGATGATGGCCAGGATCAGCACGATGGCCGGACTGAGCGCCGGGTAACGATGCATGACGTTGCGCAGGCGGCTGAGCGGTGTAGTGCGGTCGAGGAATTCCTCGGCCAGATCATGCGGCCCGGTGGTTGCCGGTACCTGTTGGGTGGACTGACTCACGAGCGACCTCCAGTGGTCGAGGGTAGGAGCAGGAATGCGCGGGATGCCCGTGAGCCGGGCATCCCGCGCGTGGGGTTTTAGCCCCAGCAGATCTCTGCGGCGGCTGTGGTGTCGATCGACTCGACCCCGGGCTGCGAATCGTCGGTGACGAGGGCGACACCGGTGTCGAAGAAGTCGAGGCCCGCGGTCACCTCGGGCGTCGTGCCCGAGTCAACGAGGTCGAAGATCGCCTGCACACCGAGTTCCGCCATCTTGACCGGGTACTGCTGGGCGGTCGCCCCGATGAAGCCGTCCTTCACCTGGCTGACGCCTTCGCAGCCGCCGTCGACGGAGACGATGATCATGTCGGTCTTGCCGGCGGCCTTGAAGGCCTGGTATGCACCGTAGGCGGCCGGTTCGTTGATCGTGTAGACCACGTTGATGTCGGGGTTCTGGCTGAGCAGGTTCTCGGCACCGGTGCGGCCGCCGTCTTCAGCGCCCGTGGTGGCTTCGCTGCCGACGATCTCATAGTCGCCGCCGCTGTAGCTGCCGGTTTTCTCTTCGTCGCCGTTCTTCTCCACGTCGACGGTGTCGATACCCATGCCGTCAAGAAAGCCCTGGTCGCGGTTGTAGTCGACCGAGACGATCTTGTCATCGAACAGGTCGAGCAGCGCGATCGTGGCCTTGTCGCCATCGAGCTTGGCTGCGGCCCACTTGCCGATCTCCTGGCCGGCCGCAAAATTGTCGGTGGCGAAGGTGATGTCAACGGCGTCGGGGTTGGTGGGCGGGGTGTCCAGGGCAATGACGAAGAGTCCGGCGTCGCGCGCCTTGACCAGGGCGTCTTCAACGCCCGGGCCGTTGACGGTGATCAGGATGCCCTTGTCGCCCTTGGAGATGGAGTTCTCGATGGCCTAGATTTGGGTGTCTTCGTCGCCGTCTTCCTTGCCGGCGGCGAGGGTGAGCGTGATACCGAGGTCGTCGGCGGCGGTCTGGGCGCCTTCCTGCATGGCGATGAAGAAGGGGTTGCTGGTGGTTTTGACGATCAGCGAAACGCCGATCTCGTTGCTGCTGCCGCCGTCGCTGGCGCCATCGGAGGCCCCGCCGCTGGAACAGCCGGCGAAGCCGAGCGTAGCCAGGGTGGCGACGGAAGCCGCGGCGATGAAACGCCGTGAGCCCATGCTGTGTGTGGTGCGATTCATCGGTGAATCTCCTCTGATTAGACGGGAGACAAACTCCCTGACAACGATGTCAGTGATATTTTTAGACCACATTTGCTATAGAGTCAAGGCACTTAATCAAGTTGGAGATTAATCGTGACAACGATGTCGGCTGGTAGCCCCGGGGGTGCGCCGCGCGCTCGCCCAACCATGCGCCAGGTCGCCGCCTTGGCCGGCGTCGGCACTAAGACGGTGTCTCGAGTCATCAACGGTGAGCCCAACGTGTCGTCGGCCATGATCGCCAAGGTGAAGCAGGCTGCGGACAGTCTCGACTATCAACCCGACCTGCACGCCGGCAACCTGCGCCGTGCCGATGGGCGCACCAAGACGCTCGGCCTGCTCGTCGGCAGCGTCGCCAACCCGTTCTACGGAACGCTGCACCGTGCCGTCGAAGAGGCCGCAAGTGCACGCGGCATCGCGGTGTTCGCCTCGAGCCTCGACGACGATCCCGACCGCGAACAGGGCCTGGTCTCAGCGTTCCTGCAGCGGCGCGTCGACGGTCTGATCCTGACCACGGTCACGAAAAGTCAGGCCTATCTGGCCCCGGAGCTGCGCCGCGGAACCCCGCTGGTCTTCATCGACCGCGAGCCGGCCGGCATCGAAGCGGATGCCGTCGTCAGCGACAACGCAGCCGGTTCCGCCCTCGCCACCCGCCACCTGCTCGAACACGGCCACCGCCGGATTGCCTATCTGGGTGACCTCGATTCCATCCAGACGGCCCGCGAACGTCGTCGTGGGTTTCTCGAGGAACTGGGACGAGCGGGCGTTGCCACCCGCGACATCCCAGTCGTCGTCGATCTGCACGACGAAGTCGCAGCGAATCGGGCCGTGCTGGCCCTGCTCGACTCGACCGACCCGCCGACGGCGTTGTTCACCAGCCAGAACCTCGTCACCATCGGCGCTATCACCGCGCTGCGTGCCCGCGCCCTGCAGAACCGAGTGGCTCTGGTCGGGTTCGACGATATTTCCCTCGCCGACCTGCTCACCCCCGGTATCACCGTCATCGCCCAGAACCCGCAGCGAATCGGCGAGCTCGCGGCCGAGCGGCTGCTGGCGCGCCTCGACGGTGATCGCACCCCGACGCATTCCTATGTCGTGCCGACCGAGCTCATCGCTCGCGGCTCCGGAGAGATTGGACCCCATGCCTGAACTCACTGTTCCCGCCCGCATCGTCGTGGTCGGTGATGCCCTGATCGACGTGCTGCGTGACTCGGCCGAGAGCCGGGAATTCCCCGGTGGCGCCGCCTTGAACGTGGCCGTCGGCCTGGCTGTGCTCGGAGTGCCGACGGCCCTGATCGCGATGGTCGGTGATGACGCCGACGGCGCGGTGCTGCGCGCTTTCCTCGACCAGTACGGCGTCGAGCTCATCGCGACCGTCGGCCCGCTCGGGTCGTCGCGGGCGGTGTCCGACCGCACTGAGGGCGAGCCGCGCTACTTCTTCAACGACGCTGCAAAGGCGCGCCGCATCGAGTTCGGCACGAATGAGCGCGCTGCGCTGGGCACCGCCGAGCTCGTCGTCGTGAGCTGCTTTCCGTTCGACGACACCGCGCAAACCGAAGCCTTCGCCGCCTGCGTCACCGACCCGGAGCGGCGACTGGTTATCGACCCCAACCCGCGAGCCGGCATGCTGCACGACGGGCCGCGGTTCGTGCGTAATTTTGAAGCGCTCGCCGCGCGCAGCCTGCTCGTCAAGGTCGGCGATGAAGACGCCGACCTGCTCTACGACAGCACGCTTGATGAGCTGAGGGAACGGCTCGTCGACGCCGGCGCCCACACCGTGCTGGCGACCGCCGGACGTTTGGGAGCCTCGGTCGCGTTCGCGAACACGGGGCTGATCAGCGTGCCGATCGCGCAGCTCGACGGTCCGGTCATCGACACGATGGGTGCCGGGGACGCGACGCTGGCGGCATCCGTTCGCACGATCGTGAAGGACGGGGTGCCGCAGGATTCCGCCGCCTGGCAGGCACTGTTGGCCGACGCCATGCTCGCCGCCGCCGCCACCTGCCGGCACGAGGGCGCGCTGCTCCGGCGGCCGTAGCGAGCGGATGCCCGCGGCAGGTTACGCCTCGGGCTCGGCCGCCGCGTCGATCAGCTTCAGGCGTGAACGGATGGAGTCGCGAGCCTGCTGGGCGGCGCGGCGCACCTCCTTGTCGGAGTCGCGCAGGCGCACCTCGATCGTGGCGATATTGGCTTCGGTGCCTTGATCGGCGAGGGCATGCAGCGCGGCGCTTCGTACGCGGGGGTGCTCGTCGGTGGTGAGGCGCACGAGCTTGGGCACAACCTGCAGGCCGCGCAGCAGCACGACCTTGGCGCACATCTCGCGCACCCGCCAGGCCTGATTGTTCAGGCCGACGACGATGTACGGCGCGGCCTGTTCGCCCCAGACGTGCAGCAGGGCGCGGGCGCCCCACAGCTCGGGCCAGTACAGCGCGGGAGCACCCTCGAGAATGCCGAGCGCGTGGCGTCCGCCGGCATAGAGCAGAAAGTCTTTACCGGCGTTCTTGGCACGCAGCAACGCCACGGAATTGTCGATGACGACGTTCTCGCCGTAGTGCGCGACGGCGGCGCGAATGCGTTCCTCGGTCGGCAGGTCAATCGGAAGGTCGGGGTGCGGAATCAATTTGTTTTGCATAGCCCTCTAACGCTACCTCCCCGCACCCCTCTCCCGCCCGCGAGAGCGCAGAAAATGCCCGATTGAGCGGGCCAAACGGGCACTTTCTGCGCTCTGGCGACCCGGGGTAATACGACGCAACAGAGGCGTGCGGGATTTGGCGGGCCGTCCGTCGGTCGACAAACTGGAGCCGTTGCGGTAAATGGGTACCGTGCCTCAACCAGGCCGGGTGCCCAGTGATCTCCGTCAAACACGTCTTCAAAACCTTCGGGTCGGGCGCCGCCGCCACGACCGCCCTCGACGATGTCAGCCTCGAGGTGGCCCGCGGCGAGATCTTCGGTGTGATCGGCCAGAGCGGAGCCGGCAAGAGCACCCTCATCCGTGCGATCAACCTGCTGGAACGCCCCAACAGCGGCACGGTCACGGTCGACGGCGAGGAGCTCACCCGGCTCTCGCCCGACCAGTTGCGCCTGGCCCGCCGCAAGATCGGCATGGTGTTTCAACACTTCAACCTGCTCGCCGGGCGCACGGCCCAGGGCAACGTTGAGCTGGGCCTGGAAATTGCCGGGGTCGGCGGCGCCGAACGCCGCAGGCGCTCACTCGAGATTCTCGACCTGGTCGGACTCGCCGACAAGGCCGGCGCGTATCCAGCCGAACTCTCCGGCGGGCAGAAGCAGCGCGTCGGCATAGCTCGGGCGCTCGCCGGCAACCCGCGTATTCTGCTCTCCGACGAGGCCACCAGCGCCCTCGACCCGGAGACCACGCGCTCCATCCTCGACCTCGTGAAAACGATCAACGTGCAGCTTGGCCTCACCGTGCTGCTCATCACGCACGAAATGGATGTCGTCAAACGGGTCTGCGACTCGGCCGCCATGCTCGAGAATGGTCGCATCCTCGAGCAGGGTTCGATCGTGTCACTCATCTCGACGCCGGGCTCCCGACTGGCCCACGAGCTGTTCCCGCTCGGCGAGATCGCCCCGCACCCCGGCAACACCGTGATCGAGATCACCTTCAGCGGCGGCTCGGCCGACCGACCGGTGATCGCCCAGCTGGCCCGCAGCTACGGCCTCGACGTGAGCATCCTCGGCGCCGCCGTCGAGACCATTGGCGGCAACCAGGCCGGGCGCACCCGCCTCGAGTTGCCGGGCACACCGCTCTTCAACGCCGCCCCGATCAATGACCTGCGCGGACAGGGACTGCTCGTGGAGATCGTCGGCGACGGCGCCGTCGTGCAAGGAGCTCACGCATGATCGACCCCACCGCTCCCGGCTTTTGGCCTGGACTGTTCCAGGTGCTCCTCGTTGGCACCGGCGAGACCCTGTATATGGTCGGTGTCGCCGTGCTGGTCACCGTTCTGGTGGGACTGCCGCTCGGCATCCTGCTGGTCGGCACCGAACGCGGGGGACTGTTCGAGGCCCCATTCGGGTCGCGGCCGCTCGGCCGGGTCGTCAACCGGGTGCTTGAATTCGTCGTCAACCTCGGCCGTTCGGTGCCGTTCATCATTCTGATGGTGGCCTTGATTCCCTTCACCAGGCTGGTAATCGGAACCTTCATCGGGTCGACCGCCGCCATCGTGCCGCTCGCCGTCGTGGCCATCCCGTTTTTCGCCCGCATGGTTGAGATCGCCATCAAGGAGGTCGATTCCGGCCTCGTGGAAGCGGCCGAGTCGCTCGGGGCGACCCGCTGGCAGATCGTCGCCAAGGTGCTCGTACCGGAGTCGCTGTCGCCCCTGATCCTGGGTCTGTCCACCACGGTGACCTCGATCATCAACTTCTCCGCCATGGTCGGAACGGTCGCCGGCGGCGGGCTGGGCCAGGTCGCCATCCAGTACGGCTACCAGCGCTACAGCACCATCCACATGGTCGCCGTCATCATTCTCATCTTCATCATCGTCATGATGCTGCAGGGGCTCGCAACGTGGCTGGCTCGTCGTTTCTCCCACCGCGCCCGGCCGGCCCGAAGCCGCGCCGCCGTTCCCACTGCCATCTAATTCGTCCAACACGAAAAGAGACACCTTGAAGCTCACCACCCGTGCCGGCCGCCTCGCCGGCGTCTACCTCGCCGCATCCGCGCTGCTGACCCTGTCGGCCTGCGCCGCCGCCGAGCCCACCGCCACCGAGGGCGACGCCGCGACCCTCGGCACGATCAACGTCGGTGCGCTCGCGACGCCGGCCGGGGACATCATCAAGTTCGTGCAAGACAACCTTGCCGCCGACGCCGGTCTCGAGATCGTCTACAAGGACTTCACCGACTACACCACGCCGAACGTGGCCCTCACCGACGGTTCGATCGATGCGAACCTGTTTCAGCACGCCACGTTCCTCGACACCTTCAACAGCTCCACCGGCGGCGACCTGGTCAGCCTCGGCGCGATCTACCTGCCGAGCGCCGCGTTCTACAGCGACACGGTGACCAGCGTCGACGACCTCGAAGACGGCGCTCGCATCGCGATCCCGAACGACCCGTCGAACGAAGGACGCGCTCTCGAGATGCTCGCCGCCGAAGGGCTCATCGAGGTGGCCGATTCGCCGACCACGCTCGCCGACGTGACCGCCAACCCGCGCGACTTCGAGTTCGTTGAGATCGAGAATGCCACCCTGCCGCAGGCCGTCGCCGATGTCGACGCCGCCTTCGTCACGATCTCCTTCGCGCTGCCAGCCGGATTGAGTGCCGACGACGCGATCCTGATCGAAGGCACCGACAGCCCCTACTCGAACGTGCTCGCCACGACGCCGGAGCTTCAGAACGACCCTCGCGTGGTCAAGCTGCTCGAACTGCTGCTCTCGGCCGAAACCCAACAGTACATGACCGACACCTGGGGCGGACTGGTCATCCCGACCGCGTAACACTGTTCAAGCGGATGCCCGCCACGGCAGTGGGCGGGCGTCCGCTGGTTAACGCGTGAGGTCCAGCTCAAAGCCGGAGGCGTGCTCGTAGATGCCGTAGTTGCCGATCTCGGTGAAGCCGAGACTGCGATACAGGGCGAGTGCTTCGGGCTGGGCGTAGCCGGTTTCCAGGCGCAACCGCTCGTAGCCGAGGCTGCGGGCGAGGTGCTCGAGTTCGCGCAGAATTGTTTTCGCGTGGCCCTGGCGGCGGTAATCCGGGTTGGTCCACATGCGTTTGACCTCGGCGGTCGTGGCACTGAATTGGTGCAGGCCGCCGCCGGCGACCGTCGTGTCGCCGTCGACGAGTACGAGAAAGCCGCCGAATGGTGGATCGAACTCGGCACCGTCAACGTCGTGCACGGAATCGCCATCGCCGTAGCGGGTCTCGTATTCGTGGTGCAGGTCGAGCAGAAGAGGGGCGACCTCGGGGTCACCGAGGCGCACGGATACACATTTCACGGTTACCAGTGTGCGCCCTGTCGCGGTCTGTTCCTGACAGTGTCGGGAACCACTCTTAGTAGACTCGACGGGTGTCAGTGAACCCAGAGTTGCAGGGGCGGGTCTTTCCGCCGGTCGCACCGTATCTTGTCGGCCGTGAAAAGGTGCGCGAATTCTCCCGCGCCGTGTTCGCGACCAACCCGATCAACCACGATCCCGAAGCGGCCCGCGCAGCCGGCCACAACGACGTCGTCGCCCCGCCCACCTTCGCCGTGGTCGTGCAGGAGGCTACGCTGGCCCAGCTGCTCGCCGAACCGGGCGCCGGCATCGACTTCACCCGCGTCGTGCACGGCGACCAGCGCTTCAGCTACTCCCGCCCCATCGTGGCCGGCGACGTACTCACCGCGACGCTCGCGGTGACGAGTATCAAGACCCTCGGTGGCCACGCGATGGTGACCGCGGAGTCCACGATCGTCGACGCCGCCGGCGCCCACGTCGTGACCGCCATCTCCACCCTCGTCGTCAGGGGAGACGAATGACCCCCGCCTCACCCATCAGATCAGTGACCGAGCTCACGGTGGGCAGCGTTGTCGCCGAGGCGAGTTTCTCCCTGACCCGCGATTCCCTCGTGCGCTACGCCGGGGCATCCGGTGATTTCAACCCCATTCACTACCGCGACGATGTCGCTCAGTCGGTGGGACTGCCGGGTGTGCTCGCCCACGGCATGCTCACCATGGGCCTGGCCGTGCAGCCCGTCGTTGACTGGGCCGGCGACCCGGCGCGGGTGGTCGACTACCAGGTGCGTTTCACCCGCCCCGTCTTCGTCGATGCCGCGGATGGCGCCACGGTGTCTGTGGTCGCCAAGGTGGGCGCACTCGACCTGGAAGCTGGCATAGCTCGCATCGACCTGACGGTCATGTTCAACGGCGCTACCGTTCTCGGCAAGGCGCAGGCGCGCGTCAACCTGGCCTGACCCATGATCGAACCGGTTGATCTCAGCACCCTCACCACCTTTCGCGTCGGCGGGCCGCCCGCCGCCCGGGTAGCGCCGGTCACCGAACAGGACCTCATCAACGAGACTCTCGTGGTCTGGGGCCTGGAAGAGAACTGGTTGCTGCTGGGCGGCGGCTCCAACACCGTCGTCGCCGACGAGGGTTTCGACGGCATCGTCATTCAGGTGGTGACCCGGGGTCTCGAGGTGCTCACTGTCGGCCGCGACACCGGCAGCGAAGCGGATGCCGCCCCCACCGCCGGCATTGAACCGGGAGCCCGGGTTCGCCTGCGCGTGCAGGCCGGCGAACCGTGGGACGAACTCGTCGCGTACACCGTCGATCACGGCTGGGCCGGCATCGAAGCGCTGTCGGGTATTCCGGGATCGTGCGGCGCGGCGCCGGTGCAGAACATCGGTGCCTACGGCCAGGAACTCTCCGACAGTCTCGTCGCGGTCGATTTTCTCTCCTACGAGAGCGGCGAAGTGGAACGGCTTGAACGCGCCGACCTCGACCTCGGCTACCGCACTTCGGCGCTCAAGCAGGGCCTGCGCGGGGTCGTGCTCGCCATCGAACTGGAGCTGCATGACACCGCGGCGGAGGCATCCGTCTTGGGGAGCCCCCTTGGCCAGCCGCTCAAGTACGCCCAGCTCGCCGGTGCGCTCGGCGTGCAGCTCGGCGACCGCGTGCCGCTGCCGGTCGTGCGCGCGACCGTGCTCGGCCTGCGGGCCGGCAAGGGGATGGTGCTCGACCCGAACGATCCCGACACGTTCAGCGCCGGTTCGTTCTTCACCAACCCGATCGTCACCGAGACCTTTGCTCGCTCGCTGCCAGCGGACGCCCCGCGCTGGCCGCTTGAGAACGAGCCGGCTGACCGGGTGATTCCCCTGGAGGAATATATGGGGGTCGGGCCCGTTCCCGGTGAGGAGCCGGTGCGCCTGGTCAAGCTCAGCGCGGCGTGGCTGATCGAGCAGGCCGGGGTCCGTCGCGGATTTCGGCTGCCCGGGTCGAGGGCGGCCGTGTCGAGCAAGCACACCCTCGCCCTGACCAACACGGGCGGGGCGACCGCGGCCGAGGTGGCCGAGCTGGCGCGGTACGTGCTCGGCCGGGTGCAGGCCGAGTTCGGGGTGAACCTGCAGCCGGAGCCCGTGCTGGTGGGGCTGACGCTCTAGCCCACGAGTGCCGGTGCCGCCGAGGTGTGAGTTTGAGCCCATTTCTCGCGAAAATGGCGCCTTCGTTCACACCTCGGCACCGTGAAGGCGCTTCAGTCGGCGCGTCGGGCTGCGGCAGCAATGCCGGCCACGACAAGCCCGAGCCCGACCGCGATCACCCCACCGAGCAGCCAGAGCGTGGGATCCGGTGGTACCGGCAGCAGGGTGAACACCACCATGTAGGTGGCGAAGGCGAGCAACAGGATCCCCCAGAGAATCGTGCCGAAGCGGGGGCGCAGCCGCGGTGGGGCGGCGGCAGTGATTTCGGCGGTGGTCGGCTTGTCGGTGTTCGGGGCGAAGAAGTTCTTCGTGACGTCGTGCTCTTCGGCCAGAAAAGCCGATTCCGGATACGGCAGGGTCGGATTCGCCGATGCGGGCGCCGACACATTCTTCGTGGGAGTTGCGTCGCTGCCCCGGCGGCTCGCGGAGAAGTCCTCGGTGGGGGCGTCGGAGCCGGTGGTGTTCTGTGGTGTGGTCATGAGGGGTCCTAGTTGTTGGAGGAATCGAGCGTAACGACGCCGGTGAGGGTCCAGATGCGCACGAGCGGACCGTCGCTGCGGCTGTTCGCGTTGAAGGCGCGCTGGTCGAAAGAGAACACGCCGGTCTGCTCGCCGTTTTCGGCCGCCACAGCGCGTCCCGAGTACTCGACACCGCCGACCAGCGCGCGCGATTCGACGCGTACCGGAGCATTGGCCGGCAGCTGGATGTCGGTGGCGCCGACGAGGAGCCAAACGTCGATGACGCGGTCTTCGTTCAGCCCGGGGTTGTCGAAATCGCTCAGGTCGAGAGTTGTATTCCCCACGATCATGGCGTAGCTGGAGGCAGGGTCAGCCGCGGCCGAATTCGCGCTCGGTGACCAGACGGTATTGCCGACAACCGAGAATTGCGTGCCTTGGGGGAACACACCGAGCACGACGAGAGTGGCCGCGGCCAGAAAGGCGAACCCGCCCATGGCGCCGTCGGTGCGTCCGCGGATACCGGCGACGACGATGCCGAGTGCGAGCACTCCGAGGGCGAACGCTACACCGAGAATGATGGCATCCTGCGACCAGACGCCGTTCGAATTCACTCCGGCTGCCACGGCGCCGGTGGCCAGGGCCAGGCCGAGCACGATCGCGCTGAAGCCGGCCCCGGGGCGGCGAGCCCGAATCCGGGCACGGTGGGCTGCCTGGCGGGCCCGGTTCTGTTCCTGCCAGGCCCTGTTCTGCTCAGAGCGGATGTCCCTGGCCGAGTTCTGCGCGTACGCCGCGTAGGGGTTGGTGGGCGGATAGGTTGTGGGGTCGGCCTGGGGGGTGGCCTGAGTGGCGGTCTGTGGGGTGGTCGTGGTCGTACGAGCGGCGGCGAACGCCAGGGTTGGGGCGGTCTCCCTCGTACTGTCGGTGCTGCTTCCGGTGGTGCTTCCGGTCGTCGTCGCTGGGTCGACTGCTGGGTCTTCTGCTGAGTCGGCCGGTGGGGCGCTCGACGCGGAGGTCTCGAGTGGCGTGGTGGGGGCATCCGTCTGCGGGGGGCCGGCAAATGGTCGCGGGTCGTAGACACTGCCGGGACCGAACGGGCCGACCGGGGGAGCGAAGGGGCCGAATCCTCCGCTTGCGCCTGCTCCGGCGCCAGCACCGGGTGCCGAGCGAGGTTTCTTCGCGCGGCGCACCAAATAGACGACCAGCCAGACGCTGCCGGCCGCCAAAGCCAGGCCCCAACCGACCGAAAGCATGGTGGAGAGCCAGTCGGGGAGGGCCCAGAACCCGGTCGGGCCGTTCCACCAGAGTCCACGGAACATCGGCACGACGGTGAACAGGAGAAGCGCGCCGATCGCGATCATGGCTGGCTCGAAGCGACCGCGAATGGCCTCTTCGGCGTAGATGCGGCCGCCGCCGCGCGGCAGGAGCGCCCAGCCCACGGCGTACGCGAAGACGACGGGACCGCCGAGGATGGCGATCACGACGACGATGCCGCGCACGATGAGCGGGTCGAGCCCGGTGCGGGCTGCGATGCCGCCGCAGACGCCGGCGATCCAGCGGTCGCCGTCACGGTTCACGCCGCTGCCGCGGATCCAGTCGAAGAAGCGCGCGATTTGGTCTGGTCGGGGCGGTTGATGAGGTGCTTGGGCCCTCGGTGTGTCGGTCATGATCAGAGTCTGGCAGCGCGTTGAGAGCGCTGCCATGGGGGATGACCCTGATTGAACCCTGATTGATGACCGGGGACACCTCGGCTGCAGGCTGGGCGTGCTTGGATGAACTCGTGAGAACAGCACGGATGACCCGGCCCCGGCTTCGCCTCGTCGGCGGGGTGTGTGCTGGGTTCGCCGAGCACACCGGTGTCTCGCTGCCCACGGTGCGCCTGGTCACCGTGCTGTTGAGCTTCTGCGGCGGCTTCGGCGCGCTGCTGTATGCCTGGCTGTGGGTGACGATTCCGTCGGGCGGGGCAACGAGCGACCCGCTGCCCAAGTCGAGCCTGGGCCGGTCGAAGGAATCGTTCGCCGGCCCCTCCCAAGCGCCCCTCGCGCCCGCTGCCCGGTCGGCCGATCCCGACCTGATCGGCCAGCCTGCAGCACCGTCGCTCCGAGCGGATGCCGACTCGGCGCGAGCTGCGCCCGTCACCGAGATTTTGCTCGGGCTCGCCCTGCTGGCGGCCGGTGGCGCCCTCGTGGCGAGCCGCCTCGGTGCCGATATTCCGCTCGCCGTTGTAGTGCCCGCCATTGTCGTGCTGGCCGGAACCGCGCTCGCCTGGCGCCAGTTCGCCGATATTCGCAGCGGTGCGGCGCAGCAATCCTCGGCGTTGCTCGTTCGAATCCTGGGCGCGCTCGTGCTGGTGGCCATCGGCATTCTGCTGTTTTTCGTGACCGGCACCAGCCCGAACGCGTGGACGGTCATTCTGGCGGCGGCATCCGTTCTGCTCGGTGTCGCCGTGGTGACCGCGCCGTGGCTGCTGCGGCTGTGGAGCGACCTCGCCGACGAACGGGCAGCCCGCGCCCGGGAGGCCGAACGGGCCGACATCGCCGCGCACCTGCACGATTCGGTGCTGCAGACCCTCGCGCTCATCCAGCAGAAGGCCGGGCCGCACAGCGAGGCCGCCCGGCTCGCTCGTGCTCAGGAGCGCGAGCTGCGCGAATGGCTGTTCACCGGAACCCGGGGCGGCAGCACCGAACCGGCCACCGACCTGGCCGCCGCGCTGCGCCGCATCGCCGGTGAGATCGAAGAAGACTTTGCGGTGCACTTCGAGGTCGTCACGGTCGGCGCGGGTGTTGGCGTGGGCTCGACGGCCAGCCCGGACTCGACCCCGGGCAAAGCGGATGCCCCAGAATCGCTCGTCGCTGCCGCCCGCGAGGCCATGCTCAACGCCGCACGGCATGCCGGCGGTGCGGTCTCGGTCTACCTCGAAACCGGCGCCCGCGGCATTGAACTGAGCGTGACCGATCGAGGCCCGGGCTTTCGGCTCGACCAGATTCCCGCAGACCGCCTCGGCGTGCGCGAGTCCATCCTCGGGCGCATGCACCGGGCCGGCGGTTCGGCCTACGTTCGACCCGGTCCGGGCGGGGCCGGCACCGAAATTCTGCTGACCCTCCCAGCCGCAGCAAACGTCGATCTGGGTCCTGCAGCGCCCCCCGCAGCCCCGGTACCCACGACCCGCGCAGCGACCATTGCGCAGCACACCGAAACGAGCATACGATGACCATCCCCGAACCGGGCGGCCGGGGCGACAGTACCCGTGCCGCCGCGGTGCCTGCCGCCGTGCCGTCCGCGGCATCCGCTGGCCTGCGTGTGCTGATCGTCGACGATCACTCCATCTTTCGCTCCGGGCTGCGCGCTGAACTCGACGCCGATCTCACCGTGCTCGGTGAGGCTGCCACGGTCGACGCCGCCATCCTTTCGGTAATCGACCTGCAGCCGCGCGTCGTGCTGCTCGACGTGCACCTGCCCGGAGGGCGGGGCGGGGGCGGCGCGGAGGTCATTCGTGAGGCAGCGTCGCGTGCTCCGCACACCTTGTTCCTGGCGCTCAGTGTCTCCGACGCCGCCGACGACGTGGTGAGCGTCATTCGGGCCGGCGCCCGCGGCTATATCACCAAGAGCTCTTCCGGCGCCGAGGTGTCAGAGGCCGCCCGCCGGGTAGCCGACGGCGACGCCGTGTTCTCACCGCGTCTGGCGGGGTTCGTGCTCGACGCCTTCGGCGCCGTCGCCGGCGAAACCGCCGAGACGACCGAGGAACTCGACCGGCTCTCCGCCCGCGAAACCGAGGTGATGCGCCTCATCGCTCGCGGCTACAGCTACAAGGAGGTCGCGAGCACCCTGTTCATCGCGGCCAAGACCGTCGAAACCCACGTGTCGGCCGTGCTGCGCAAGCTGCAGCTGTCTTCGCGGCACGAACTGACCGCCTGGGCGCTCGAGCGTAAGCTGCTCTAGCCCTCACCCCTTCCGTTCAAATAACGCGTACGAGGGGGCGCAAATCGACGCTTTCAGGGTTGAAATGGGTCGATCTGCGACCCCTCACGCGAACACTGGCGGGTACAGCTCTAATGCGTCTCTGATGAGTTCCACAAGGGTTGTGCGGTCGCGGAGCTCGTCTGCGGCGATTTCGATCACGTGCCACCCGGCGGCCGCCAGTCGAGCGATCCGCGTGCGGTCCTTCCTCCAGCGGCCAGGCTCTGCGCGATGATAGTCGCCCTGGTATTCGAAAATCACCCGATGAGCCGGGAAACACAGGTCAGCCCGTGCAATGAGCTGGCCGCGCACGTTCCAAATCGGGTGATTTGCCACAAGTCCGATGATGCCGGCCCGAACGATCGTGACTCGAATAATCGACTCCGGCGCCGATTCGGCGCAGTCGTTGAGCAGAGCCACCGCTTCAATCAGGCGCGCGGTAGTGCGCCGACCCGGTATATCCTGACGGCTTCTTTGAGTTCATGCTGCGAGGCGAGCGGACGCCGCGTGTGGATGATGTAATCCCCGGCGGCGACAAGGTCTTCAAGGTCGAGCACGGTGACGAGGTCGCACCACGTGCGGGCGACAGCCGTTATTCGCAGCCCGTCCCGGTGCAGAAGATCGCCGTGGTTGAGTTGCAGTTTGTGGCCGACCGTTCCGGCTGAGCGGAGTGCGCGCTGGGGAGCTGGAACGCCGACATGGAGCACCGGCAGCTCTTGCAAACGCAGGGGAAGTGGCAAGCCAATGATGCATGCTGCCGTGATTCCACAGAAAAACGCGGCAGCGGGCATCCGTAATTGGAAAGAGCGGGCGAGATTCGGGATAGTGGTGACTGCAACCGTTGACCGGATGCCGTGAAACGGCCGGGCAAGCTCTCCGCTTCGCAGCCGTCCCTCAGTGACACCATGCTCTTGGGCGAAGCGGGTTGTGAACGCCCCGCCCTGAAGTGCGGGCGGTAGCGGCAGTCGACGTGGCATGAAGTTACCATGACCGGATCTGGCGGATACCGGGCGAGTTCTCCACAGGAAGACACCACTTGTGCCGTGAGGGGGCGCAAATCGACCTTGAGTAGGTCGTTTTAGGTCGATATGCGACCCGTCAGTCGGAGATCCGTTGCTTGCGGGCGAATCGAGCTGTTGCCTTGCCAAAGCAAGCTTGCACCGTGAGGGGGCGAAAATCGACCCTTCCAGGGTTGAGGTGGGTCGATCTGCGACCCCTCACCGGGCCGGGGCCGTCGGCAGCGGGGCGCTCACGCGTCGCGGCGAATCCAGCGAAAAGTCACCCGGCTGAGTACGAGGCCGACCACGAGCCAGGCGCCGAGGGCGCCGGCTACCCACACCAGGTCCCACGATCCGGTCTGTTCGGCGACCGCGAAGCTATCGGGCAGAAAGACCGAACGCATGCCCTGCGCCATCCACTTGAGCGGAAAGACGCCGGCCAGGTTCTGCATCCATTCGGGCAGCGCCGTGAATTGCAGATAGACCCCCGAGATGAACTGCAGCACGAGCACCACCGGAATGACAACGGCTGTGGCACTCTTGCCCGACCGCGGCACGGATGCGAGCGCGATACCGAGGAACGCACTCGTGATCACACCGAACACGAACACCCACGCGAACGTAGCCCATTTCTCGGGCTCGGTCGGAAGCGAAATGTCGAGCACGAACCGCGCCACGAGCAACAGCAGGCTGGCTTGCAGAATCGCGGTGACGAACACCTGCCCGATTTTGCCGAGAAAATAGCTCAGCGGTGACAGCGGGGTACCGCCGAGACGTTTGAGGGTGCCGTCGCTCTTTTCTCCGGCGATGTCCACGGCAAGGTTTTGCACGCCGGAGAGCAACATGCCAGCGGCCAGCATTCCCGGCAGATAGTACGCGCCCACGCTGACTCCACCGGTGCCGTCGGCGCCACCGCCGATATTGCCCGAGGCGCTGAACGCGGCGGTGAAGATGCCGAGCATGATGAACGGAAAGAAGAACGTGAAGAACAGCGTGTCGGGCGAGCGAAAGTACAGCCTGGTTTCGTAGCCGATGCGCGATAGGCCAAGAACGAGCGTACTCGGGGCCTTCCTCCGGGGGCGAGTGCCCGAAATCGTGGAACTCATGCTCGCACGTCCGTGCCGGTGAGTACGTTTGTTGCCGCGGATGTCGCCCCTTCGTTCCGTACAGCCTCAGCTTGATTGCCGCGCACGAGCGCTAGGTAGACGTCTTCAAGGCTTGGCCGGATCACCTCGAGTTCCTCCGGTTCGGCACCGTTCAGGCTCCGGGTGAGGTCTGCGACGATCCGCGCGGGGTGGCTCGTGCGTTCTTCCCGCACCAATCCGTTGCCGTCACGCCAGCGCACCAGCGGTACGCGGGCATCCGCTCCACCGATTTCGTCGATCGAGCCAATGTCGATGAGCCGCCCCCCGGCGATGATGCCGGCCCGGTCGCCGAGGTGGGCGGCCTCGTCGAGGTAATGCGTGGTCAGCAGAATGGTCGTGCCTTCCTTCTTGAGAGAGCGGATGAGATCCCAGAACTGATGCCGGGCCTCGGGGTCGAACCCGGTTGTCGGTTCGTCCAGAAACAACAATTCGGGGCGTCCGATGATGCCGAGCGCGACATCCACTCGTCGACGCTGCCCGCCGGAGAGCTTGCTGATGCGCGATTTGGCCTTGTCGCGCAGGCCGGCTGCGTCGATAACCTCGTCGACGTCGCGGGGGTTGGGATAGAACCCGGCGAAATGGCGCAGCTGCTCGGTCACCGTGATGTTGCCGCTCTCACCGCTGGTCTGCAGCACTATGCCGAGGCGGGCCTTCCACGCGAGGTCACCGTGGTGTGGATCCACGCCGAGCACGCTCACCTCCCCGCCGGTACGGTCGCGGTACCCCTCGAGAATCTCGATGGTCGTGCTCTTGCCCGCGCCGTTCGGGCCAAGCAGGGCAAAGGTCTCGCCGGCGGCAATGGAGAAACTCACGCCGCGCACCGCCTCGACGCTGCCGTACGATTTCTGCAGATCGCGCACCTGCACGGCCGGGGGAGTAGATGTCATAGAACCAGAGTCCCACCGTCCTGGTGGCTGCACCAGCGCCATTAGACCTATATCCCCATCCACCGATCGACGGATGTCGGCACCCGCGTCGACCCGTGCGTAGCCGACAGCGGCGACTAGGTGAACAGGCGCTGGAGGCGCTGCACTCCCTCGAGCAGGGCGTCATCGCCGAGGGCATACGAGAGGCGCAGGAACCCGCTCGGACCGAAGGCCTCGCCGGGCACGGCGGCGACTTCAGCCCGATCGAGGATGAAGTCCGCCAGTTCGAGCGAGGTCGTCGGGGTGACTCCGCCCCAGGAACGACCGAGCAGGCCGGTCACGTCGGGGTACACGTAGAAGGCTCCCTGCGGGGTGGGGGTCACGACGCCGGGGATCTTGTTCAGCGCGGCGACGATGAGCTTGCGTCGGCGGTCGAAGGCCACCCGCATGGCCTCGGCGGCATCCTGCGGGCCGTTCAGCGCGGCGATTCCGGCGCGCTGCGAGATGTTCGACACGTTCGAGGAGAGGTGCGACTGCAGGTTGGCTGCCGCCTTGATGGCGTCGGCAGGACCGACCATCCAGCCGAGGCGCCAGCCGGTCATGGCATAGGTTTTGGCCACGCCGTTGACCAGGATGGTGCGGTCGGCCAGCGCGGGCACGGCTTCGACGATCGAGACCGCCTTGACGCCGTCGTAGGTCAGGTTCTGGTAGATCTCGTCCGAGATAACCCACAACCCGTTGTCTTCGGCCCACTGGCCGATGGCCCGCGTCTGCTCGGGCGAGTAGACGGCGCCGGTGGGGTTGGACGGTGAGACGAACAGCAGAACCTTGCTGCGGGGTGTGCGTGCGGCTTCGAGCTGCTCGACAGAGACGAGATAGCCCTGGTCGCTGCCGGCGAAGACATCCACCTGCACGCCGCCGGCGAGGCGGATGGCCTCGGGGTAGGTGGTCCAGTACGGGGTCGGCACGATGACCTCGTCGCCGGGATCGAGCAGGGTCGCGAAGGCCTGGTAGACGGCCTGCTTGCCACCGTTGGTGACCACGACCTGGCTTGGCGACACCGCGAGCCCGCTGTCACGCAGCGTCTTGGCGACGATGGCCTCGCGCAGCTCTGGAAGACCGGCCGCGGGGGTGTAGCGGTAGTTTTTGGGGTCGCGCACCGCGGCCAACGCCGCCTCCACGATGTGTTCGGGCGTCTGAAAATCGGGTTCCCCCGCCGCGAAGCTGATCACCGGCCGCCCGGCGGCCTGCAGCGCCTTGGCCTTGCCGTCAACCTTGAGGGTCGCCGACTCAGCAATTGAGCCGATCCGAGTTGAAATTCGCTTGAGTTCGTGAGCCACAGGTTGAGCTTAGCTACCCGACCCGCGCGCGGGCTAGGAGGCGAGCGGCAGACGGATCGCTGAGACAGCATCCGGTGCCAGGGTGACCGCGATCTTGTGCCAAGCTGACTAGTGAGGCACTGGCCCGCTCGCCGGGCCAGATCGTCTCAGCTTTACAGTGGCCGGTCCGTGACCTAGACTAGTTGACGGTAGTTGAATTCTGCCATGCTTTTCTGCGCCTTTTTCCCAGTGTTTCCACTGGGACGAGAGTCTGATCGGCGTGGCGGGTTTGCTTCCATAGGGTGGTGGCTCAATTGGTAGAGCAGCGGTCTCCAAAACCGCAGGTTGCAGGTTCGAGTCCTGTCCGCCCTGCACATCGGTAGATGTCTGCCGACCATGAGAGGTGTAACAGGTGGCCCGAAAAGTTGTCGACGAACCTAGTGAGGAAGTCGTCGCGAACGCACGAATTGCCCGCGAATCCAATCGCGGTCCTTTCGCTCGGTTGAACCTGTTCATCAAGCAGGTTTTCGCGGAACTGCGCAAGGTCGTCACACCGACTCGCAAGGAGCTGCTGAGTTACACCGGCGTCGTGCTCGTGTTCGTGATCATCATGATGGGCATCGTATCGGCGTTCGACTGGGTCTTCGGCCTCGCCGTTCTCTATGTGTTCGGAACGCCGGGCTAGAGGTCACCACCGGCATCCGCTTGGCGGAACGCCCGCACCACCGGCACGCGCACTATCCGGCACAGAACGTGCCCAGACAACTTGCACAGGTAGAAAAATAAGGGATTGAGATTTTAGTGACTGAGACGAAGCACGACGATGTCGACTGGGCCACTGCCGCCGAGCAGTCCTCCGAGGAAGACGAGGCGCAGGAAGGCAACAGCCTTGCCGCCGACGAAGACTCTGTAGAGGCCGCCGAGCAGGTGGCGCTCCACGTCATCGACGACGACGACGACATCGAGGTCAATCTCGACGCCGCGCTCGATGCTCTCGCCGAGTCCTCCGATCCCGAAGCTGACGCCATCGTCGACGACGCCCTCGACATCGATTCGGCCGAAGAGGCTGACGCATCCGTCGAAGCCGTCGAAGACGAAGACGAGCTCGTCAACACCGAGACCAACGCTGAAGCGAACGTCGACCCGGCCGACGAAGAGATCGACCCCTACGAAGCGTTCCGTAAGGAACTGCGCTTTCTGCCGGGCAAGTGGTACGTCATTCACTCCTACGCCGGTTTCGAGCGTCGCGTGAAGTCGAACATTGAGAACCGCAAGCAGTCCATGGCGATGGAAGACTTCATCTACCAGTGCGAAGTGCCCATGGAAGACGTCGTGGAGATCAAGAATGGCCAGCGCAAGATGGTCACCCGCGTGCGCATCCCCGGCTACGTGCTCGTGCGCATGGACCTTGACGAAGACAGCTGGTCGGTTGTTCGCCACACTCCCGGCGTGACCGGCTTCGTCGGCAACGCCCACAACCCCACTCCGCTGCGCTTCGAAGAAGCCTTCGGCATGCTCAAGGGACTCGTCGAGATCGTCGAAGCCCCGACCAAGCCCGGCGGCGCCCCCGGAAAGTCGGCGCAGCGCGTCATCGCTGCCGAGGTCGACTACGAAATCGGCGAGACCATCACGATCAAGGAAGGTTCGTTCGCGGGCCTGCCCGGTTCGATCAGCGAGATCAAGCCGGAGAGCGGCAAGCTCATCGTGCTCGTCTCCCTGTTCGAGCGCGAGACTCCGGTCGAGCTCAGCTTCGACCAGGTCACCAAGCTCTAACCAGCACGGCTTTCATCAGCGGATGCCCGACTACGGGTCATCCACGCTGGTTCCCCAGACCACCGGGGCCCATCCGGGCCGCCGGGAGAGCGGCCCCCGGGCTGCTCGCACATCAATACGAAGGACAACATCATGGCACCGAAGAAGAAGGTTACAGGTCTGATCAAACTTCAGATCAAGGCCGGCGCAGCCAACCCCGCACCGCCCATCGGGCCGGCACTGGGCCAGCACGGCGTCAACATCATGGAATTCTGCAAGGCCTACAACGCAGCGACCGAAGCCCAGCGTGGCAACGTCATCCCCGTTGAGATCACCGTCTACGACGACCGTTCGTTCACCTTCATCCTGAAGACCCCGCCCGCAGCGGAGCTCATCAAGAAGGCCGCCGGAGTCGCCAAGGGTAGCGGAACCCCGCACACCGTCAAGGTTGCCAACCTCACCCAGGCCCAGGTACGCGAAATTGCCGAAGCGAAGATGGTTGACCTCAACGCCAACGATATCGACGCCGCCGCGAAGATCATCGCCGGAACCGCCCGCTCCATGGGCATCACGGTCAGCGCCTAGCACCAACAACTGCGCGAACAATAAACTGCGCGAGCACACCCCCGCATCGGCGCCACGGGCGCCGGAAGCACCCTTAGCAATTAGTGGAAGAGCCTGCCAGGCTCGCACCACACTCTGAAGTACATACAGGAGATTCAACATGGCAACCAAGTCAAAGGCGTACCGCGCCTCCGCCGCCAAGATCGGCGAAGACAACGTCTTCACCCCGGCCGAGGCCGTCGCCCTCGCCAAGGAGACCGGCTCCGCGAAGTTCAACTCCACGGTTGAGGTCGCCCTCCGCCTCGGAGTCGACCCCCGCAAGGCCGACCAGATGGTTCGTGGAACCGTCATCCTCCCGCACGGCACCGGCCGCACCGCCCGGGTCATCGTCTTCGCAACCGGCCCCGCCGCTGAAGCTGCTATCGCAGCCGGCGCCGACGAGGTCGGTGGCGATGAGCTCATCGAGAAGGTAGCCGCTGGCTACACCTCGTTCGACTCCGCCGTCTCGACCCCCGAGCTCATGGGTAAGGTCGGTCGTCTCGGAAAGGTGCTCGGCCCGCGTGGCCTCATGCCGAACCCGAAGACCGGAACCGTGACGCCCGACGTCGCCAAGGCCGTGTCCGACATCAAGGGCGGAAAGATCGAATTCCGCGTTGACAAGCACTCCAACGTGCACTTCGTCGTTGGCAAGGCGTCCTTCTCCGCCGACCAGCTGAACGAGAACATCTCGGCAGCGCTCGAGGAGATCAACCGCCTCAAGCCGAGCTCGTCCAAAGGCCGTTACATCACGAAGGGTGTCGTCTCGACAACCTTCGGTCCTGGCATCCAGCTCGACGTCAACAGCATCTAAATAACAGATTCACCAAGAAGAGCCCGTCTTCGGACGGGCCCTTCTGCTTTAAGCGGATGGCTGTGGCCGGGTGGCTTTCGGCGGGTTGCGCTGGCAGCGGATCACTTGCTCCTCAGCTCAAACAATGAGGCCTTTTTGGGGGGAGCCGCGAAAAGCGTGCGGATCCCCCCAAAAAGACCTCATAACTCGACACCCCGCAAGCAACCCGCCGCCAGCGCTCGTGGCGGCAGCGATGGGGTCAGCCTCGATGACCGCGCCCCATATCGGTAGCCGCTACGGTAACCCGCGTAGCGCGCACCCAGATCGGGCGCGCGCATCCGCTGTCAGGCGGTGGTCGCGGCCGGGTTAGCCGATGCGGATCATCTTCTTGTTGACGAATTCGTCGGCGCCGAAACGACCAAGCTCACGCCCCGAGCCGGACCTCTTGACGCCACCGAAGGGCAGCTCGGCACCGTCGGCACCGACCAAATTGATGAAGACCATGCCGGCCTCGATGCCGTCGGCAACGCGCAGTGCCTGCTCGGGATCGGTGGTGAAGACGTAGGAGCCCAGGCCGAACGGGGTGTTGTTGGCCAATGCGACTGCGGCGGCCTCGTCGGGGACGCTGAAGATCTGTGCGACCGGACCGAAGAATTCTTCGTGGAAGGCATCGGAGCCCGGCGCCACACCGGTGAGCACGGTTGCGGTGAAGTAGTTGCCCTCAGAGGTTCCGCCCGTGACGAGGGTGGCGCCCTGAGCCACAGCGCGCAAAACCTGCTCGGTGAGCGTTTCGGTGGCCTTTGCCGAGGAAAGCGGCCCGAGCCCGGTACCGTCCTTGGTCGGGTCGCCCAGCTCGACGGCGGTGATTGCCGCGGTGAACTTGTCAAGGAAAGGCTGGTACAGCTCCTCGATGACGATGAAACGCTTGGCAGCGTTGCAGGCCTGCCCGTTATTGTCGATCCGCGCGGCCACGGCGGCGCCGACGGTCTCATCCAGGTCATCGGTGGACAGGAGGATGAACGGGTCTGAGCCGCCGAGCTCGAGCACGACCTTCTTCAAGTTGCGCCCGGCGATCTCAGCAATCGCCGCTCCGGCGCGTTCCGAACCGGTGAGCGAGACACCCTGCACGCGCTTGTCGGCGATGACCGTGGCGATCTGGTCATGGGAAGCGTAGAGGTTGGTGTACGCCCCGGCGGGGAAACCGGCGTCGAGCATGATCTGCGCGATCGCGGCGGCCGATTCGGGGCACTGCTCGGCGTGCTTGAGCAGGATGGTGTTGCCGATGATCAGGTTCGGTCCGGCGAAACGGGCAACTTGATAGTACGGGAAGTTCCACGGCATGATGCCCAGTAGCACGCCGAGCGAGCTGCGCCGGATGAGCGCCGAACCCTCGCCGGCGAGCAGGTTGATAGCTTCGTCCCTCAGTAGGTCCGTCGCGTTGTCGGCGTAATAAGCGTAGATGTCGGCGCTGAAGTCAACCTCGCCGAGGGCCTGTTCCATGGGCTTGCCCATTTCGCGCACGATGATATCGGCAAGCTCCTGGCGGCGCTCGAGGTGCAGTTCGGCCACGCGGCGCACGAGCGCTGCACGGTCTTCGACGCTGATGGAGCGCGACCAGGTGTGTGCGTCGTCTGCGGCGGTGAGCGCGGCGGTGAGCTCGGCATCCGAGATGGTGTCGTAGGTCTTTACAGTCTCCCCGGTGGCCGGGTTGATGACGGCGTAGCTGGTCATAGGCTTGATCCTTCACTGGTCGGGCACCCAAGAAATCGGCACCGATGCAAACTCTGGTTTGTCAAAGATATAGCAACGAATGATTAAAGACGAGGCCGCCGGTCCCGGCTCAGCAGAACGCGTAACAGCAGACCGGGGCAGGCCGGAAAGCGTGGTCAGCATGGCCTCCACGGACCGAATCTACGCGGCGGGGCTGCCCGGCCACTCGTTCGCGGCCGCGTACAGCAACTCGCGGGTGTACGGATGCTTCGGGGAGTCGAATAAGTCGGCGACGGAGGCGTATTCCACGATCCCACCGGTGCGCACCACGGCAACGCGGTGGCAGGTGCGCGCGGCCACTCGCACCGAGCGGGTCACGATGATCATGGTCAGCGTGCGGTCGCGCTGCAACTGGCCCAGCAGCTCAAGAATCTCGGAGCTGTCCGATGCGGTGAGGGTGTCCGACGGGTCGTCGGCCACAACAAGATTCGGATTGCCGGCGAGGGCACCGGCAATCTGCACGCGCAGCGCCATCGTCGCCGATACCTCGTGCGGAAACGCGGTGAACGCGTGCTCGGGACGTTCGACGCCGGCCTGGTGCAGCAGCTCAATGGAGCGTTCGTAGGCGGCCGGTTTCGACAGGCCGAGCGTCGCACGCAGCGGTGCCGCCAGATGGCTTCCGACGGTCGCCGCCGGGTCCAGGCCGGCGAGCGGATCGCGCGACAGGTAAGCGATTTTCGGGCCGTGCAGCGGGTGCCGGGATCGTGCGGGTAGCCCGACCAGCTCGGCACCGTTGAACAGGATCGACCCTGAGCGGATGGTGGCCGGTGTCGGCAACACGCCGGCGATGCACTGGGCGACCTCGAGAGCCCCGGAGAAGTCGTCACCGACCAGCCCGACTACCTCACCGCAGGTGATGGAGAGCGAGATGCCGTTGACGACCCGGGGTGCGTTCGCGTGAGCCGTTACCCCAACCTGGAGACCCCGTACATCGAGCAGCGTCGCCGAGCGAAACCAGTTCGACGGCATGGGCGCTGTCGTTTCGGCCGGCGTTGCAGATGTAATCCGCTCCTGCGGATCGATCATGGATTGTGCCAGCGAGGGGATGCCGGCGCGCACGACGCGACAGAGGCACCGGAACATACCGCGAGCGTCACACATGGTCGGCTCGCATTTCAGTAGGTCGAGACGACCGGCGATGCATGGATAAGCCCGACCGACAATCTCTGGTGCGTGGTACGCAAGAATGTCCCGGTTTCGAGCATTGTCACGTCATATCAATGCTACCGAAAGTATTGCCGACAACGTACCGGTTTGTTTTTTTTGAGCGAATGCGCACGCATCCGTCCCGCGGACCCGGCAGCCCGCGCGGTCAGTGCGGCGAGTGGGCTTCGAGGAATTCGTACACCTCGGTCTGGTCGACTCCTGGAAAGGTGCCGGTGGGCAGCGCGGCGAGCAGGCTCGTCGGGGTGCGCGCGGCCGGCCAGGACTGCCCGGCCCAGCGGCCGGCGAGGTTGTCGGGCGCGCGGCGGCAGCAGGACTCATCGGGGCACAGCGACACGGCACGGTTCTGGGTCTCCCGGCCTCTGAACCACTTCACGTGCGCGAACGGTACGCCCACGCTCACGGAGTACTCGCCTTCCTTGGCTTTCTCGATGCGGGACGTGCACCAGAAGCTTCCGGACGGCATGTCCGTGTACTGATACCAGGCGCTGAAACGGTCTTCGACGTCGAACACGGTGCGGGCCGTCCAGCTGCGGCAGACCGTGGTTCCCTCGACAGCGCCGAGCGCGTCGCTGGGAAAACGCACGTTGTCGTTCTCATAGGCCTTGATGATCGTGCCGGATTCGTGCACCTTCATGAAGTGCACCGGAATGTCCAGCCGGGCCGTGGCGAGGTTGGTGAACCGGTGCGCGGCCGTCTCATATGAAACCGCGAAGGCATCCCGCAGGTCTTCCATCGAGATGCGCCGCAGGGTTTTGGCCTCGGTCAGCATGCGCACCGCGTCTTGTTCCGGAACGAGGATCGCCGCGGTGAGGTAGTTGGTCTCGACCCGCTGGCGCAGAAATTCAGCGTAATTTTTCGGCTCTTCGTGGGCGCAAAGGTGGCTCGCGAAGGCTTGTACGATCGGCGAGCGTGAGTCCCGCGATGCGGAACGCTCGGTCGGCAGGTAGATGCGTCCGTTGAGTTTGTCGGTGACCGACCGGGTGGAGTGTGGCAGGTCGTTGACGTAGTGCAACGAAAAGCCCAGGTGGGTGGCCATGTCGGCGACAAGCTGCTGGGACACCGGACCGCCGGAATGCCCGACCGCGGTGAGCAGCTCGAGGGCCTGCGCCTCCAGCTCGGGAAAATAGTTGTCTTGCTGGCGCATGATCTGGCGCAGGGCCGAGTTGGCCCGACGTGCCTCTTCCGGTGTCGCGGCGCGTTCCCGGTTGAGACGGTCGATTTCGTTGTGCAAGCTCAGGATGGTCTGCAGGGTTTCGTCGCTCTGCCCCTTGCTCACCCGAATGCGGGGGAGTCCGAGCGCTTGGAATACCGGACCGCGTTGGGCCCGCTCAACCGAGATTTCCAGGGCGGCGCGCTCGGAGGGGGCATCCGTTCGCATGAGCTCCTCGACGGTGGTGCCAAGGGCCAGGGCGATCGTGCGCAGCATCGAGAGGCGGGGTTCGCGTTTGCCGTTTTCCATCATCGATACCTGCGAGGGCGCGCGGTCGATCGCGGCGGCGAGGGCATCGAGCGTCATGCGCCGGCTCGTGCGCAGTTCCCGGATGCGACGGCCCAGGGTGAGGGCGTCGAGCTCGGGTTCATCGATGCTGAGGGACGACAGTGCGGAGAGGGCTTCGGCGGGGACCATAGGCTCAGTGTCACACAATTGAAAAGTTTCCACAATCAGAAGAACATGATTTCTTCTGTTGACGAATGGTGGTTTCGTGCGGTGCGGACGGGGCAGAGTAGAAGCACAGGCAAGCACCGACTTTTGGATCACGACCGCACTACCCTCGCGTTCGTCGATTCGACCGAAGCAGAACAGCACATCCCCCTCCGCCTGAGATCGGGCGAACCGCGCAGTTGCGGCTCGCCCCCTGTCGGTATCACCTACTTTCGCAAGGAGCCAGACCATGAACACCCCGAACCCGACCCTCGATCAGGCGGTCAACTCCGAAACCGTGAAGACGAACACCGGCAGCTTCGCCACCATTCGCCCGCACCTCGAGGTCACCGGCCCGCTGGGCGACCGGTACGACGAGATCCTCACCCCTGACGCCCTCGAATTCCTCGCCGAACTGCACGAACGTTTCGCCGGCACCCGTCACGACCTGCTCGCTGCCCGCCTGCAGACGCGAGTGGACGCCGCAAACGGTCGCGACCCCAAGTTTCTGAGCGAAACCGAGAGCATCCGTCTCGATCCCACCTGGAGAGTTGCAGGAGCCGGACCCGGCCTGGAAGATCGCCGTGTCGAGATCACCGGCCCAACCGACCGCAAGATGGCCATCAACGCGCTGAACTCGAGCGCCAAGGTGTGGCTCGCCGACCAGGAAGACGCCACGAGCCCGACCTGGACCAATGTCATCGAGGGCCAGCTGACCCTGTTCGACCAGGTGCGCGGCCAGCTCAGCTTCACGAGCCCCGAGGGCAAGAAGTACGAAATCACGAACGAGTCGACGCCGACCATCGTGATGCGTCCTCGCGGCTGGCACCTCGTTGAAAAGCACATCACGTTCATCGACCGCGCCAACCGCCGCATGAAGTCCTCCGGCAGCCTGATCGACTTCGGCCTGTACTTCTTCCACAACGCCAAGAAGCTTATCGAGAACGGTACCGGCCCGTACTTCTACCTGGCCAAGCTGGAGAGCCACAAGGAAGCACGCCTCTGGAACGACATCTTCACCTTTGCCGAAGAGCGTTTGGGCATCGAGTACGGCACGGTGCGCGCCACCGTGCTGATCGAGACGATCCAGGCCGGCTTCGAGATGGAAGAAATTCTCTACGAACTGCGCGACCACTGCGCTGGCCTGAATGCCGGACGCTGGGACTACATCTTCAGCATCATCAAGACGTTCCGTGCCCGCGGCAGCCGTTTCGTCTTCCCTGACCGCAAGCAGATCACCATGACGGTGCCGTTCATGCGGGCCTATACCGAGCTGCTCGTCTCCACCTGCCACCGTCGCGGCGCCTTCGCCATCGGCGGCATGAGCGCCTTCATCCCGAACCGCCGCGACCCGGCGGTCACCGAGCAGGCGCTCGCCCAGGTTGCCGCCGACAAGAAGCGTGAAGCCAGCGATGGCTTCGACGGTTCCTGGGTGGCGCACCCCGACCTGATCCCGACCGCGCAGGCCGAGTTCGACCAGGTGCTCGGCGACCGGCCGAACCAGCTCGAGCGCCTGCGCCCCGAGGTCACCGTGACAGCCGCCGAGCTGCTCGACGTGGCTTCGGTCGGCGGTCAGATCACCGAGGCCGGTGTGCGCGGCAACGTGCTCATCTCGCTGCGGTACATCGAGTCCTGGCTGCGCGGCGTTGGCGCAGCGGCCATCGACAACCTGATGGAAGACGCTGCGACCGCGGAGATCTCCCGCTCGCAGCTGTGGCAGTGGATCCACGAGAACTCGGTCACCGCCGAGGGCCGCCGGATCGACTCCGACTGGGTCGAAGAAGTGCTCGACGATATCGTGGATGGCCTTGAGCGCACGCCCACCGACCGTTTCGACGACGCCCTCACCGTGTTGCGCACCTCCGCTCTCGAGCCTGAGTTCCCGACGTTTCTCACGGTCGGAGCGTATGCTCGTTTCTTCTAAATAGTTCTTCGCAGGTAAGACTGCGGTTTCGCGAAGCGGGCAAATGGCTGTCTCACCCCGGCATCATCACAGGGGTGCAGACAGCTGTTTGCCCGTTTTTTCGTTCCCAAGCGACGATTCGTTCCATCCCCCCAATTGGGGGCGGTCGCTACCCAATGGGGGGCATACATGAGCTTGCTTCATCTCTATGGTTTTGAATATAGATAGTGAATGAAATTCACTATCTCAATTCGGAATCGACAATTTGAGATGAGACTGACGTGAAACTTATGTTAAACCGCAAGAAAGCTATCGTGGGCGCCGGTGGCGTGGCCGTGGCGTTGACCATGGCGCTCGCTGCACTCGGGCCGACCGGTGCGTACTTCAGCGACACCGCGCAGGGTGAAATTACGGGATCCCTTGGGTCGATCAAGATTTCGGGCTCAGGAGGATCGGGCAGTGAGGGCCTCAACCTCAAGTTCTCGAACCTGTTGCCCGGTGAGGCGCTCCAGACCCAGACCGTGGGTTATGAGAACACAGGACGCAGCAATCAGGACGTCTGGGTTGTCTTTAATGATGCAGACGCGCTGCATGCGTTGAATGATCTTGGAAACTTTGGCGCGTTCAACGTGACAGCGAACGACACGACGGTATTCAATTCGACTAATCTTGCGGACGGTAAAGCTCCTCTGTCCAAATGCGGCACTTTGGCTGCACCCGGTGTCGACGATGGTGGAATCCTTTGTCACCCGCTGCCGAAGATGGTGCAGGTCGCCTCGAACGTGGCACCAAATACTTGGAGTGGCCCTGATGGCCACATAAGTTTCGGCTTTGCCTACCCCGAATTCGAACGCAACGGGGTCAGTAAGTCGCTGGACAATGCCTCGAATGTTAAAGGTGGCGGGGCGTGGAACAGCTACCCGGTTGCTGCGCCGACCATGAACGGTCTTCCGTACCAGATCGTCGCAACCCAGGTCGGGCAGAAGCCCGGCTTGTAGGGACCGATGAATCGGCTTGGGCGTCGCTGGAGGGAAGCGACGTCCAGGCCAATCCCCTCTGGATCGGGAGAATCTCCGTGAAAAGACTCAAAGGCACCCTGGTTCTGCTCCTCGTGCTGGCAGCCGTGCTCACTCCGGTGGCCCTCGTGGCGACGGGCGCCCTGCCCTATCGGGCCTACGTCGTGCGCACCGGGTCGATGTCGCCCAGCATTCCGCCGGCGAGCATCGTAATCGTTGAGGCAGATCACTACGAGGTCGGGCAGGTCATCACCTTTCGGCGTGCCGGTGATCGCACCACCCATCGACTCATGGCCGTCAACGACGATGCCACCCTCACGACCAAAGGCGATGCGAACGACACGGTCGATCCGTTCACCGTACCGCCGGCCGCTGTCATCGGCGGTGTGGCCGCCTTCGTGCCCAACCTGGGTTACCTCGTGGTGTACCTGCAGAATCCGCTCGCCGTCGGCTCCCTCATCATGTGCGTGCTGAGTATCTGGTACATCGGTTCGTCCGAAACCAAGTCCGAGCCCAGGCCTACGGGCAAGCCCAGAGTCTCGGTTCGGGTTGCCTAGCTTGCCGACTGCCCCTTGACCCGCTCGTAGGCCGCGAGGGCAGCGCGACGCGTTTCGCCGAGGTCCACGAGCGGGGCGGGGTAGGCATCCGTGCCATATTCGGGCACGTTCTCGCGAATGTATTGCTGATGGGGGTCGAACTTGGCCGCCTGCAACTCGGGATTGAAAATACGAAAATACGGCGCGGCATCCGCTCCGGAACCGGCCACCCACTGCCAGCCGAACGGGTTGCTCGCCGCGTCGGCGTCGACCAGGGTGTCCCAGAACCAGCGCTCGCCTTCGCGCCAGTCGACCAACATATTCTTGATCAGGA
The DNA here is from genome assembly GCF_900110125.1 of Cryobacterium luteum. Lineage (GTDB taxonomy): Bacteria > Actinomycetota > Actinomycetes > Actinomycetales > Microbacteriaceae > Cryobacterium > Cryobacterium luteum. The sequence continues at coordinate 190,859 of NZ_FOCN01000001.1, read as the reverse complement.
ATGATGCGGTCACCATGCGTACCCGATTGTGCATACTTCCGGTTCGCCAGAGTTCGCGCATGCCGGCGTCGACGAGGGCGAAGCCGGTGCGACCCTGCTGCCAGGCGGCCAGGGCATCCTGATCGAGCGGCGGCCAGGGGAAAGCGTCGAAGGCGGGGCGCAGGTTCTCGGTCGCGAGATCCGGGGCGTGAAAGAGCACGTGGTACGCGAATTCCCGCCAGCCGACCTCGGCCAGAAACCGGGTCGCGCTGGCCAACTCACTACCGCGGAGGCCGCGCTGGGCCGTCTGGGTGGCCGCCCACACCTGGTACGGACTGATCTCGCCCCATCGCAGATGCGGAGACAGGCGTGAGGTCGCGTTCTGGGCCGGTTCGTCGCGTTCGGTGGCGTAGCGGGGGAGCGACTCGGCCAGGAAGATGTGGAGCAGGGCTTGAGCGGATGCTTCGCCCGGCGTCCACGAGGCGCGCAGGCCGCCCGCCCAATCGGGGCTCGACGGTTGGAGTCCCCAGTCGTCGAGGTCGTCGGAGACGAGGGCGGCTGTGGTGGGGTCGCCCGCCCAACCGGGAATAGCGGCCGGAGTCGGGTAAGGCGCGCGCGGCGGCGCACCAGCAGTGCAGGCCCGCCAGAACGGTGTGAACACTGAATAGGAGCCGCCCTGCCCGGTCTGAATCGTCCACGGTTCGAACAGAAGTGATCCGGCGAAACTGTGAGCATCGACTCCGCGTTCACGCAGGTCGCTCTTGATCGCGGTGTCGATCGTGCGTTCGGCCAGGCCGTAGCGGCGGTTCCAGAACACGGCGGAGGCATCCGTTTCGTGCACCAGACGGGCGATGATCGGGCCAGCCGCACCGCGGCGCAGAACCAACCGACCACCGAGGGCAGCGATGGAGTCGCCGAGGGATCGCAGGCTCTGGTGCAGCCACCAACGGGCCGCGCCGCCGAGCGGGCGTATTCCCGTGGATTGCTGGTCGAGCAGGTAGAGGGCCACGATTGGCTGCCCCAGCTCGATCGCTGCGTGCAGAGCTGGATGGTCGGCAACCCGCAGATCGTCGCGAAACCAGACGATGACGGGCCCGGCGTGGTCGGTTCGATGCTCTGACGTCATGTGGTCTCCTCGTGAAACTCCAGTCTGGACCATGCCACGGGCCAGACCAATTCGGAGGTAGAACGGTCTGTCCCTTCCGGTCGGCGTTGAACTTGTCCCCCCGCCCGCATGTCGCTTTTTCGTTGCATTCCTACCAATTAGCCGCGAAATGCTCTGGCTCGCCTGTTGATTTCAACTAATTCAGTACCAATTGAACTTTTACCCTAAACCCCATTCTGGGGGTGAACGACGGACAGACAAATCTGTCTGTCCCACATAGTGTGTGTACCACTCGCCCCTGAGTCGATCTCCCGAAAGGTCTCCACTATGAACAAGCTTCTCGTTAGCGCTATCGCCGGTGCCGCCGGACTGACCCTGCTGCTCGGCGGCGCGGGAACGTTCGCGCTCTGGAATTCCAGCACATCGATTGCCGGCGGAACCATCACCGCCGGCGCCCTGACGGTAGTCGACAACGCCGCCGCCGGTGTGTGGAAGAGCGGTGCCACCGAAATCGTCCTGAGCACGTACAAGATCGTGCCCGGTGACGTCCTCACCTACACGAAGAAGGTAGATATAACGGCAACCGGCGACAACATGGTCGCGACTCTGGCCGTTGCTCCAGCGAGCATCACCGCCACGAGCGCAACCACCACACCCGACGGGAAGCTCGCAGGCTACATCACGAAGAGCGCCCAGGTATCAATCAGTGGCGCAGGCATCACCGGTTCCGGCCCGACCTACACGATCACACCGACGGGGACCGGCGTTATCTCGCGCGCTGCCGTGGTCACCGTCACCCTGACGTTCCCCAAGAGCAGCACCGCAGGGTTCGAGAACGATGCCATGCTCGGCTCGGTCAACCTGGGCGCCCTCGCCGTGACCCTGACGCAGACCACCTAGTTCTTCACCACCTCCTGCACCGTCCCTGGTGTGCCCATCACCCGACGATGAGCACCCGGGCGGTGCGCTCGCCCCTCCAGCTCCTCCGTTCAACCAGAAAGCGCGGTGATGACATGAAGACAGCCCGTGGACGCCACAGCGCTTCGCGTGCTGAACGTCGCCCCCACCGTGCCGGGCCGACCCTGCGGCTACGTGCGCGGGCCCTGGTACTGGCCGCAGCATCCACTCTTCTGGCAGTCGTGCTGGCCACGACCGCTGCCGGCGGCACCTACGCGCTGCTGAACTCGAGCGCCGCCACACCGTCAGCCACGGTATCGTCGGGAACGGCCACAATGATGGTCTCGGCCCTCACGCTTCCCGCCGCCCCGCTGTACCCGGGACTGGTGATTGCTGCCGCGGTCACCGTCACGAACACCGGTGACGTGCCACTGACCGTGACCCGCTCGTCGCTGATCGCGCCGACGGCTGCCTCGACCCTCTCCAACTCGCTCACCATCGGACTTGCCGTCGTCGCCAACACGGCCGGATGCACGAGCGCGGTTGCCCCCAGCTCGAAGGGAACATTTGCCAATGCGCCGTCGACGGCCGTGGGCCTGACCCTCGCCAAAGCGCAGTCCGGAACGGTGTGCGTGCTGGTCGCGCTGCCCGTGGACGCCCCCAGCCTGAGCCAGTCGTCGTCAGCGGCCAACTTTGCCGTCGTTCTTACCGGAGTGCAGGCCTAAACCATGACCCGTTCACGCCACCAGGCTGCCGCTCGCCCTCGCCGGCAGCGCCGCACCGCCGCCCTGCTCGGCACAGTACTCTTTCTCGTGCTCGCGGCCTCCGGTGCCGCCCACGCCGCCTGGACCACTGCGGCATCGACCGCCACGGGATCCGTGACCTCGGGCAAGGTCAGCATCGCGCAATCCGATTACGACCAGCTGAAATTCGACTACACGACGGGCAGCTCCACCACAACCAAGCCCATCACGATCACGAACGGCTCCGTGCCGGCAGCGTATGCGCTGACGTTCAGCGCCGTGGCGTCGCCCGCGGCGCTCGCCGGAGCTGTCACCGTCACGACCTGGCCGGTCACCGCCGCGGCCAATTGCACCGCGAGCACGACGCTTCCCGGAAACCAGACCGTCGTTACCTGGGCGAGCGCAACGCCGCTGACCGGGTCACTCGCCGCGAATGGGTTCGTCGTGCTCTGCGTGCGCACCGCGATGTCGTCCACGACGATGTCGACCTACGCCGGAGGCCAGGTCGCGGTTCGATTGGATCTGAGCGCGGCCGTCGGTACCAATTGGAAGGCCCAGGCAGAGTCGGTCACTGTGACACAGACTGTGCCTGATGTCTCCCGGCCGACTTCGCCGACCAATCTGACCGCCACATCGACAACGGATGCCGCCGCCACACTCACCTGGACGGCCGCCAGCGACAACGTCGGTGTCGCCATCTACCGCCTCTATCGCGACGGGGAGCGGGTCGGTGGGGACCTCGCCGGCAGAACCTATACCGATACCGGACTCAATGTCGGCACGACCTACGTTTACACCGTCGACGCTGTCGACGCGGCCGGCAACTTCTCAGACCAGTCGACGCCGGCGTCCGTCACGACGAGCCCGACACCGTCCGCAACTACCTGGTACCGCGTGAAGAGCGGAACGCTGTGCGTCACCGGATCGACACGAACAAACGGGGCAGTCACGGTGGAGGCCTGCGACGAGACCAAAGCGACCCAGCTCTGGAAGTACGAGGGCACGAACAGCGCCTTCATTAGCTCGAAAGACGCACCCGGACTGGTCTGGCAGCGCCCGACCCCGGGGTTCAAGACGATCGTGGTGGCAGTAGGCGACGCGACGGAACCTGGCCAACAGTGGAGCGGCGACCTGGTGGGCAATGGTGTCTATCGGTTCACCATCGGGCCCAACAAAAACAAACCGGACTGCGCGTACGTGCCGGCCAACACAGCAGGAACGGCGCTCAAGGTGCAGCCGTGCGCTGCGGCGGCCTCCCAGCAATTCACCCTGACGGCGGCGAACGGATGATCCCCGCATCGATACCCCTGACCAACGCTCCGAAGGGCATCGTTCACGCGCTCAGCGTTGCTATCAGCGGGGCGCTTCTGCTGCTCGTGGTCATGCTGTTCGCCGTGCTGGTTGTCGTGCCCAAGCTCACGGGCGCAACGCCGTTGACGGTGCTGACGAGCTCAATGGAGCCACACCTGCCGCCCGGCACCCTGATCGTGGTCGACCCGGTCAACACCGACGACCTCGTGATCGGGGATGTCGCGACCTATCAAATGCACTCGGGCGAGCCGGCGGTGATCACCCACCGCATCATCGCGATCAGTTCCTCCACGGACGGTACCCGGAGTTTTCAGTTTCAGGGAGACAACAACAGTCTTCCCGATCCCGACCTCGTGCTCGCAGCCCAGATTCAGGGGCGACTCTGGTATTCCGTTCCGCTGATCGGCTATGCCAACAACTTCGTCAACGGGGCGAGCCGCGCGGTGATCATTCCGGCAGTGGCCGTGGCGCTGCTCGGTTACTCGACCGTGAGGCTCGTCGCTGGGCTCCGCGCCGCCCGTCCTCGCCCTCGCGGTGCCCATCGCCGCGTGGCGGTCTGATCGATGTCTACCCCCGAAAGTCGGTGCTCCTCGACCATGCAGCCACGTTATGCCCAGCCTTTTGTCGGCGGTTTCCGTGTGCGTGGCCTCCGCTTCGTTCGCCTGCTGGGCGCCGCGACCTCGGTGCTGTTGCTGGTATTCCTCGCGTTGTTGGCCGGGGCGCCCGGGCCGGCATCGGCGAACTCGGTGTCGCCCAGGCCAGTGGCGGCCGCGCCGCGTGACCGTCTGGCCACCAGCCTCAGGGTCGGCGACGTGCAGGTCAGCTCGGACGGGGTGCACTTCGCGAGCAGTCTGCCGACCGATTTGTTCGACGTGTACGTGACGCTGATTCCGAATGGGTCGATGCGGGCGTCCCTGTGGATCCACAACCCGAGCGACCAGTCTGCGGTAGTGCGGGTGAGTCTGCGCAGTGCAGAGGGGGCATCCGCTGGGCTGAATCAGTACCTCACCCTGGGCGTCACGATCCCTGCCGACCTGACCGCGCCCACCGCGACGTTCGCGGGCGACGCCGATTGTGCGGTGCTCGCGCCGGTTCAGCCGCTCGCCGCTGGCGCGACGCCGCGAGCCGAGGTCAGCATCGACATGATGAACGTGACCGGGCTGACCGGGCCGAACGAGACGGCGAATCTGGGCCTCGTGGTGGCCCTGCGGGACGCGGTCGCTGGGCCGTTTTCGTCGTCGGCCTGCGCCGACACGGGAGTGTTCGTCGCCGTTCTGGGGGCTTCGTCAGCGGCGCCGCGGCCAGCCGCCCTGTCCGGGACCGGGGTTGACCTACCCGTTCCCGCCATCGTCGGGGCGTTCTGCTGCTGGGTCTGGGCCTGCTTTTGACGTTCCGCCGTCGCCGAGAACGGAACGAAATCTAGATCCCGGCGGTCCCGGCTGGCGGGCAGCGGATGCCGATGCCCGCTACGAGACGCGCAGCACGATCTTACCGCGAGTGTGACCCTCCTCGATCAGTCGGTGGGCTGCGGCGCCGTCGGCGAGTTCGAACACTGCGTCGACGTGTACGCGCACGACGCCCGCGTCGAGGAGCTTCGAGATCTCGTCGAGGGCGCGCGCGTCGGGGGACACCTTGAAACCGGTCGCGCGGCGGCCGGCGGCTGCGGCATCCGCTGCCATGGTCGGCCAGCTGCCGGTTGGTGCGTTCACGAGCAACCCCCCGGGCCGCAGCACGGTGAGGGAGCGGGTGCCGGTGTTGTCGTGCACGTTGCCGATGAGGTCGATGACCGAATCGAGGTCGTGCACGACGTCGTCGAAGCGGGTGGTGGTGTAGTCGATGACCTCGTCGGCGCCGAGCTTGCGCAGAAAGTCGAGGTTGCGGGTCGATCCGGTGGCGGTCACGTGGGCGCCCAGAGCGCGGGCGAACTGCACCGCGAAGTGGCCGACGCCGCCCGCTGCGGCGTGCACGAGCATGCGCTGCCCGGGGGCAGCCCCGGCCAGCTTGACCATGCCCCAGGCCGTGAGGGCGGCGATGGGAACGGCGGCGGCTTCGGCATGGCTGAGCCTGGCCGGTTTGCGGGTGACACTCATGCTCGACACCGAGACGTACTCGGCGAAACTGCCGCCGGTGCGCGGCACCCGGCACAGGCCGTAGACGGCGTCACCGGGCTGAAGCGGTGAGGCCTCGAAGGCCGAGCGCACGACGACGCCGCTGAAATCGTTGCCGAGAATGGCCGGATAGCTCTCGATCGCGGCCGCGACGCCCTTGCCGGAGCGGGTCTTGGCGTCGATCGGGTTGAGGCCGGCGGCGACGACCTTGACGAGCACCTCGTCGGAAATCTGCCGGGGCAGCGGCCGCTCGGCCAGGTGCAGCCGCGAGGGGGCGCCGGTCTCGTCGATGACGAGGGCGCGCATGGTCGGCGGAAGTTCGAAGTCAGGGGCCATGCCCACCATTCTGCTGCATCCCGCCCCGTCAGTGCTTTCCGGGCCCGGGCCCGGAAAGCGGGCCCGTGATAGATCATGGTCCCAGCGACCGGGCCCGGGCCCGGTAACAGGAGAGGAGGGCTAGCGTCGAGCCTGCTGGTCGAGGTTGTCGATCAGGGCGTTGGCCAGGCCGACCAGGATAGCGATCTGGTCTTCATCGCGCTCGATCCAGCGAAACTGCGGCACGGCCGCGACCGGCACGAAGTCGAGGTGTTCTTCCCAGACCAGCAGGGTGCGGTCGGCGCCGAGCACATATTGCTGCCACCACACCTGTCGCAGATAGCTGCGGGGAATGCTGCGCCACGGCTTGCTCGTGGTCTTGATCTCACACAGGTGCAGGTCGCCGCCGGCCACGACGCCGACTCCGTCGGGTGTCGCCAGATGCCGCGGGTGCCCGAGCGACCGAAAAAGGTTGGTACTCGGCTCAATGCCGTAATTCTCCAACACCCACGCGGCGATCACCGGCTCGCGCGCCCGGCCGTGGTCGGTGTAGCTATTGCCGGCGAAACTCGTGCCGTGCATTTTGTCCCGCGCCGCATTGACGATGGATTTCGGGGTGGACAGCTTCGCGACATCCGTTGCCGTGATGCCCTGATTGCGCGCCCGCATCCACGCCACCCGGTCGGTGGAGTCGGCGACGATGCGCAGCGTGTGCGGCGCGGGCAGAGAAGCGGATGTCGAGGGCTGGTCCAGGTCGAAGAGGGACAGCGTGGAATTCGGCACTCCTCTATTGTGTGCCCGCGCGCCCGCCCGGCCTGCCACCGCCACGGGGTGCCGCCCGATTGCTCGACGCCGAGTGAGCCCGGCTGCCTGAGCGGCGCATCCGCTCAGGTGAGAATCGTTATCGCGAAGAGACCGGAGTTCGCTAGCGTGGGGGCACGGCTACCAATCGGGGGATCAACGATGTCACAGATTGCACACTCAGCTCGCACAATGCGATCAGCCGCGCTCGCCGGGTTGGTCACACTGACCGTGCTGTTGAGCGGATGCGCCGGCCTGCCCGGCTACCCCGCCGCCACCGACACCCCGGTCGCGCAGCTCGGCGCCGCTGTCGACTGCCAGGCGCCCAACCTCAATAACAACGGAATGGTCTTTCCGGCCGAGGTCCCGGCCCAGACCGATCTGACCGCCACGCGTCCCGACGCCCCCGCGCCAGGCATGGTTCCGGCCGGCTTCGAACCGGTCGCGGCCTATCGCTGCAACTTTTACGGCAGCGTCGACGACGCGGAGGGCCGCTGGTCGGCCGTAACCGTCGAGACCCGCACGGGCAACTTCGACGCACTGCTCGCGGCGCTCGCCGAACCCAACGACCAGCCCGGCCTCAACCAGGTCTGCACCGCCGACATGGAGATCGTTCCGGAACTCTGGCTCGAAAACGCGGCGGGTGAAGCGCTGCGGTTGGCCTGGCCGCGCACTTCCTGCGGCAAGACCAAGCCGGCGACTTTGAAAGCGCTCGAAATGCTCGAGCTGACCGAAACGACGGTGCTGCCGCTCGTGCTGCAGATCGGTCGCGATGCCCTCGACGCCGGCTGCGCCATGAGCACGAGCACGCCCGAGCTGTCGCTGCTGTTCGGCGTCACGAGCCTACAGACCTATTTCGGCGCGGTCGGCGAGGACCTGCAGCCGATACCCGTTCCCCCGGCGGAGACCCCGTCGTATGCCGGCGTCGACGGGGCGAGTGTCTGCTTCTACACGGTCGTTCCGGCCGCCGATTCCGAACTCGACTCCATCGAAGGCATTGACGACGAAGCGCTCACCGGCATGATGCGCCTGCGGTTCGGCACCTTTAACGGCGCGACCACCCTGGCACCGGATGCTGCAACGCTGCTTCCCGCCGCAGCATCCGCTCTGCAGGCACCCGAGTGCAGTACCGACCCCACCCGGTTTGCGGTGATCTGGCCAGAGCGCGCCGGCACCCGGCTGGACACCGCGATCCAGGTGGAACTCGACGGCTGCCAGCGGCTGGTCGTGCCTGGCCGCCACGCGCTCGTGCCGGCGCCGGCGCTTCTGGCCGCACTGACCGCCTAGCTGGGGCCTCAGGCTTCCGAGGGCGCACTCATAGCTACTTCATAGATAACTGCCGGATACTCGTCAGAATGAGCAGACGTGAGAGCACCCACACCGGCCACGGCCCGCGGCTGACCAAAGCTGATGGCAGCGCCATCCGGGTGCTGGTCGTCGACGACGAACCGACCCTCACCGACCTGCTCTCGATGGCCCTGCGCTACGAAGGCTGGGAGGTGCGCACCGCCGGTGAGGGCCGCCAGGCGCTCACCATCGCCCGCGACTTCCGCCCGGACGCCATCGTGCTCGACATCATGCTGCCCGACATCGACGGCCTGCAGGTGCTGCAGCGGGTGCGCGCCGACGGTTACGAAACCCCCGTGCTCTTTCTGACCGCCAAGGATTCGCTCGACGATCGCATCGCGGGGCTCACCGCGGGCGGCGACGACTATGTCACCAAACCGTTCAGCCTCGAAGAGGTCGTCGCCCGGCTGCGCGGCCTCATTCGCCGCTCCACCCTAGCTGTGGCCGACTCGACCGACCCGCGCATCACCGTCGGCGATCTCACCCTCGACGAAGACAGCTACGAGGTTTTTCGTGACGGTTCGGCCATTGAACTGACCGCGACCGAGTTTGAACTGCTGCGTTTTCTCATGCGCAACCCGCGCCGGGTGCTCAGCAAAGCGCAGATTCTCGACCGGGTCTGGAGCTACGACTTCGGCGGCAAGTCGAGCGTCGTCGAAATCTACATTTCCTACCTGCGCAAGAAGATCGATGCCGGTCGCGATCCGATGATTCACACGGTGCGCGGTGCCGGCTACATGCTCAAGACCGCCTGATGCCAGGGCTTCGACCAAAGCGGATGCCGCGCCGCCGGCCCCGAGCGCCCTGGACCCTGCAGCGGCGCCTCGTGCTCACCGTCGTCGCGCTGCTCGCACTCGTGAGCGTCACGATCGGGGTGGTGAGCGTTGTCATTCTCCGCGCCTCACTGATCGACCGCCTGGACGTGCAACTCGCCTCAGCTGTCGAGCGCTCCGGCGTGGTGCTCGGCGGCGGCGACAATGATGGCGACCGGTTCGGCGATACCCCCGAATCTCCCTACTTCGGTATGCCGGCGGCCGACAGTATCCTCGGTGGCCCTGCCCAGCCCCCCGGCCTGCTCGCCCTCGTCTATGACGGAACGACCATCACGACCGGCTACACCGACGACCAGAGCGGTGCCATCGAAGAACTTTCCGGCGATCAGGTGCAACTGCTCGCCGACCAGGTGAACCAGTCGGCCCCGGTCACGGTCGATCTCGGCGGTGAACTCGGCGAGTACCGCCTGCAGGCGCACACCTCACGCACCGGCATCCTCTATCTGGTCGGGTTGCCGCTGTCCGGCGTCGCGGCCACAGCAGCTCAGCTGGCCCTGATCATCACGTTCGTCTCGCTCGCCGGACTCATCGTCGTGGCCATCATCGCCGCCTGGGTGGTGCGGCTGGCCTTGCGTCCGCTTCAACGCGTGACCGCGACCGCCACCCGGGTGGCGCAACTGCCCCTGGACCGCGGCGAGGTTGCGCTCGATGATCGGGTTCCGGCCGGCGACACCGATCCGCGCACCGAAGTGGGCCGGGTCGGCGCCGCCCTTAACCGCATGCTCGACCACGTCGACCTCGCCCTGGAGGCGCGGCAGACCAGCGAACGCAAGGTGCGGCAGTTCGTCGCCGACGCGAGTCACGAATTGCGCACCCCGCTCGCCTCCATCCGTGGCTACTCCGAACTCACCCGTCGCAGCGGCCAACATCTGCCGCCCGACACGATCCACGCGCTCGGCCGGATTGAATCCGAGTCGGTGCGCATGACCGGCCTGGTCGAAGACCTGCTGCTGCTGGCCCGGCTCGACGAGGGCCGCGAACTCGAACAGCAACCGGTCGACCTCACCGTGCTGCTGGTCGACGCTGTGAACGACGCGCACGCGGCCGGCCGCGATCATGTCTGGAACCTCGAGCTGCCCGATGAACCGATCGAGGCGATCGGCGACGAACCGCGCCTGCGTCAGGTCGTCGCGAACCTGCTCGCCAACGCGCGAGTGCATACGGATGCCGGCAGCGAAGTCATCGTCGCGCTGCAAGCCGTCGGCGACCGAGCTGTGATCACGGTGACCGACAACGGTCCGGGCATTCCCGAGTCCCTCACCGACACCCTGTTCGAACGATTCGCCCGCGGCGACACCTCACGTTTTCGCGGAACGGGCAGCACCGGCCTCGGCCTGGCAATCGTGGCAGCGGTCGTCGCCGCGCACCACGGCGCGGTCACCGTCGACAGCCAGCCCGGCCGTACCCAGTTTCGGGTCGAGCTGCCGCTCGCCGGTGCTGCCGAAGCACACTAGTCGGGTTCGTTCAGTCGTTCCAGCAGGGTGGCGAACTGGTCCAGCTCAGCGGGCGTCCACCGGCTGAGGCGCCGGTGCACGAGGGCCGTGCGATTGCGGCGCACCTCGGCGAGTTTCTCCTCGGCGTGGGCCGTCAGGGCCAGAAAGCGGGCGCGTCCGTCGAGCGGGTCGACTCGGGTCGCGACCAGCCCGAGCGCACAGAGCAGCTTCGCCTGGCGGCTGATCATGCTGCGATCCACCGCGAGCACATCGGCGACGACGCCGGCATGCGTTTCACCGCGTCGGGCGAGCACGCGCAGCAGGGCCAGTCCGAAAGGCTCAAGCGTCGGGTCGATCACGGCCGCGGTCGAACGCGTGTTGACCCGAATGTGCGATGCCAGCATGGCCATCTGCGCCTCGACGCGGGTCAGCTCAGGGCTGTCGCCCTCCACCAGGAGCGGTTCCACCACGTCACTCACGGCATGGCCTCCGGCGCCGAAACCAACGCCGTATCGTGGGCCCGATCGATGCCGGTCTCCGTTCCGAGAGCATGATTCGGCAGGAGCGACACCGTGAGCAGGGTGACGAGGGCCAGCGGTGCGCTGATCAAAAAGATCGTGCCGACGCCGGAGCCGTAGGCCGTTTCCACGATGATGCGCAGCACATCGGGCAGCAGATTCACCTGTGGAATGACGCCGTCGCCGAGCAGCCGGCCGGCATCCGCTTGATTGCTTGGGCTGAGGTTGCCGACGCTGCTCGTGATCTGGGTAGCGACGACGCTGCCGAGGATGGAGCCCATCACCGAGACGCCGACCGCCCCGCCGAGGCTACGAAAGAAGGTCACCGAGCTCGTGGCCACGCCGAGGTGCCGCACCTCGATGGTGTTCTGCACGACCAAAACGAGGTTTTGCATGACCATGCCAACGCCGGCGCCGAGGATGAACATATAGACGCCGACGAAGACGAGACTCGTGTTCACATCGAGGGTGCCGAGCAGGGTGGTGCCGGCGAGCATGAGCACTGAGCCGGAGACCATGATCGACTTCCAGGTTCCGCGCCGGCTGATCACCGTGCCGAACAGGGTCGACGAGATGAGCAGGCCTCCCATCATCGGAATCGTGAGGAGACCCGACTGGGTGGGCGTGGCGCCGCGGGCGAGCTGCATGTATTGGCTGAGGTAGACCGAGGTGCCGAACAGCGAGACACCCACCGCGAGGCTCGCAACGGTTGAGAGGCTGAAGGTGTGGTTGCGAAACAAGCTGAGCGGAATGATCGGTTCCGGCGCACGAAACTCCACGATGATCGCCACGACGAGCAGAACGGCGGCGCCGATCACCATGGCCCACGAAGTCAGTGAGAGCCACTCGAACTGCGAACCGGCCAGCGTCACCCAGATCAGGAGGAGCGAAACACCACTCGTGATGAGCGCGGCGCCGAGGTAATCGATGCGCACGACCCGCTTCACGCGAGGCGGCAGGTGCAGGGTGCGCTGCAAGAGCACGATAGCGACGATCGCCACCGGGAGGGCGATGAAGAAATTCCAGCGCCACCCGAAGGCATCCGTCACGACGCCGCCGAGCAGCGGGCCGCCGATGGTGCCGAGGGCCATGACCGCGCCGAACAGGCCGGCGTAGCGGCCGCGCTCGCGGGGGCTGATGATGTCGGCCATGATGATCTGGCTGAGGGCTACCAGACCGCCGGCGCCGAGGCCCTGCAATACGCGGAAGGCGATGAGCGTGCCGGCATCCTGCGAGAAACCGGCGAGCGCGCTGCCAATCACGAACACGCCGAGGGCCAGCTGAATGAGCAGCTTGCGGTTGAACAGGTCGGCGAATTTGCCCCAGATCGGCGTGCTGACCGTCGTGGCCAGCAGGGTGGCCGTGACCACCCAGGTGTAGGCGGACTGCGAACCCTTGAGATCGCTGAGAATGAGCGGCAACGAGGTGCTCACGACGGTGTTGGCCAGAATCGACACGAACATGCCCAGCAGCAGGCCCGAGAGTGCTTCGAGCACCTGACGATGGGTCATCGAGCCCTCGTTGATGGGTTCCCGCTGGGTACGGTTGGCGCGGCTCATGCGACTCCTCAAATGATTGACAACTATCAACGATAGATAAGTAGTTGATGGATGTCAATCATCTTTCCAACGGATGCCGCCGCCCCTGATTTGCACGCGCCCGACCCGTGCCGTACAGTGGTCCTCAGCCACAGACCGCCGGTTGCTGCGCTATGTCGAGAGACAGAAGTGCAGACGAAGGTTCATTCACGTGAACGGCCCGCGCAGGTGTTCGAAGTTCAGTTACAGTCTTTTGGATTGTTCCCCAAGCTCCGGCGCCTTGCGCTGGAGCTTTTTTCATGTCTGCGCCCCGGGCTACCCGGCACATGATTATTAATGAGGAGCACCATGGCGAACAAGGAAGCAACGGTCGCCGAGCTTACGGAGAAATTCGAAAGCTCGACCGCCGTTCTGCTCACCGAGTACCGCGGTCTCACTGTTGCGCAGCTCAAGAGCCTGCGCACGTCCATCAGTGAGGACGCCACGTACGCCGTGGTAAAGAACACGCTCACCAAGATTGCGGCCAACAAGGCCGGCATCACCTCGTTCGACGAGGAACTTGTCGGTCCGTCCGCTATCGCCTTCGTACACGGAGACCCCGTCGCCGTCGCGAAGACCCTGCGTGCCTTTACCAAGGCAAACCCTCTCCTGGTGGTAAAGGGCGGTTACTTTGACGGTAACCCGCTCACCGCAGCGGAGGTTGGCAAGCTTGCCGACCTCGAGTCCCGCGAGGTGCTGCTGGCCAAGCTGGCCGGCGCCTTCAAGGCATCGCTGTTCGGAGCCGCTTATCTCTTCCAGGCACCGCTGTCGAAGGCTGTTCGCACCATCGACGCGCTGCGTGAGAAGCAGGAGTCCGCGAACTAGGCACCTGCCCGTTCACGGTTCACGAATTTTTTAGAAACTATAGGAGTACATCATGGCAAAGCTTTCCACTGAAGACCTGCTTGAGCAGTTCAAGGGCCTGACCCTCATCGAGCTCTCCGAGTTCGTCAAGGCGTTCGAGGAGACCTTCGAGGTCACCGCAGCCGCTCCCGTCGCCGCTGCCGGAGCCGCTGGCCCCGCCGCTGCTGCTGAAGAGGTCGAAGAGCAGACCGCGTTCGACGTCATCCTTGACGCCGTCGGCGACAAGAAGATCCAGGTCATCAAGGTTGTGCGCGAGCTCACCAGCCTGGGCCTCGGCGAGGCCAAGGCCGTTGTCGATGGCGCGCCGAAGACCGTCCTCGAGGGCGTTGCCAAGGACGCTGCCGAGAAGGCTAAGGCTTCCCTCGAAGAGGCCGGCGCAACCGTTACCCTCAAGTAATCTGCGCCCCGCAGGGGCTCTGATTGAGGCGTAGCCGACGGGCCTTCGGGCCGGTCAGCGCGCAAGGGGCGTCGTTTCCGTAAGGAGACGGCGCCCCTTTTGTTGTTCAGAGAAGTGACGAATTCGCGATCTTTGTCATCTTGTTACAGTTCCAACCTTGCCAATTGCTAAACCGCATCGTACTTTGTGGTCAAACCGGTTCCGGAGGTTGGTCGAGTCATGCCCTAACTCGAGTGCACCCGGTCCCCGCCGTTACCCACCGATTCGGTACCACTCAATGAGGAGAAACAAGATGCGGCCTTCCCTGCACCGTCGAATTACAGCACCGATTGCCATGGCGGCGATTGCTGGTCTGGCTCTGGCCGGTTGTTCCGGCGGCCCCGGTTCAACAGCCGATGACGCCGGAGCCGAGGGCGACGGTGTCGTCACCGTCTACAGCACCATCGCCGATTTCGAGGCCGAGCAGCTCGAGAAATCGTGGGCTGACTGGGAGAAAGACAACAACATCGACATTCAGTACGAATCGTCGAAGGAGTTCGAATCCCAGATCTCTATTCGTGCCCAGGGCGGCAACCCTCCCGACATCGGCATCTTCCCCCAGCCTGGACTGCTGGCAGACCTGGCCAGCCGTGACTTCATCAAGCCGGCTCCGGCCGCGGTCGAAGCCAACGTCGACGAGTACTGGTCGGAAGACTGGAAGGCTTACGGTACCGTCGACGATGTCTTCTACGGTGCTCCGTTCAAAGCAAACCTCAAGGGCTTCATCTGGTACTCGCCCACCAAGTTCGCGGAATGGGGGGTTGAGGTTCCCGAAACCTGGGACGACCTGCTCGCCCTGACGCAGACCATTCAGGAGACGACCGGAACGGAGCCGTGGTGCGCCGGATTCGGTTCCGGTGATGCCACCGGCTGGCCGGGAACGGACTGGATTGAAGACCTCGTCCTGCGCCAGGCCGGCCCGGACGTCTACGACCAGTGGGTGGCTAACGAGGTTCCGTTCACCGACCCGGCCATCGCGGAAGCCTTTGACTCCGTGGGAGAGATCCTGCTCAACCCGGCCTACGTGAATGCCGGGTTTGGCGACGTGAAATCGATCAACAGCGTCCCGTTCGGTGACGTCGCTGCCCCCATCGTTGACGGCACCTGCGCGCTGACCCACCAGGCATCCTTCTTCGACGGATTCCTCGGCGACGCCGGCGGGAAGGTCGGCCCGGATTCGGACATCTGGGCGTTCATGACCCCGTCGATCGAAGCCGGTGGCCAGGCAGTCACGGGCGGTGGCGAGATCGTCGGTGCCTTCACCGATGACGCCGACACCCAAGCCGTTCAGGAATACCTTTCCACCCCGGAATGGGCGAACAGCCTCGTCTCGATCGGCGGCGGCATCAGCGCCAACAATGGGGTCGACCCTGACCTCGTTGACAGCCCGATCCTTGCTGAATCGATCAGGATCCTGCAGGACCCCGACACCACGTTCCGCTTCGACGCCTCCGACCTGATGCCGGGTGCGGTGGGAGCGGGAACGTTCTTCAAGGGGATCGTCAGTTGGGTCAACGGTACCCCCACCTCCGAGGTGCTCTCGAGCATCGAGGCAGGCTGGCCGTCGAGCTAGTTCCTCCAGTACCTCACGCATGACCGGTGTGCCGCCCGCCTTCGAAGTCGGGCGGCACACCTCGCACTGCAGGTGTACGTTATCGATACGTTTTCACCGGTTCGCGCACGATCTCCAGGGTCCATTGTCGTACTCGAAGGGTTTCAGATGTCCGCCTTCTTCTCGTGGCTAGCGCAGCTTCCCCCGCTGGCGCAGGTTCCCATCATCATCGTGGCCTTCGGCATCGTCATCGCCGCCATTCTGTTCTTCGTCGAGATCGCCCCCCGTTCCGGCACCATCTACACCGTCATTCGTCTGGCTGTCTGTGTGCTCGCACCGGTGGTTCTCCTCCTTGTCGGCAACTCCTACACCTGGGCCATCATCGCTGCCGGTGTTCTCGGTCTCGGCTTTTTCTACATCGACTATCGCGGCCGTAAGGGAGCGGGGTATCTATTCCAGCTCGTCGGGTTTCTTGCCCCGGCCATCCTGCTGCTCACCATTGGCCTGGTCATTCCGACCATTCAAACGACGGTGCAAGCCTTCATGAGCGCTCGCGGTGATCGGTTCGTCGGGCTGGAGAACTTCGTGTGGGTGTTCACCCAGCCCGATAACGTGCGCATCATCATCAACACGATCATCTGGGTGCTCATCGTTCCAGTTGTGTCCACCATCGCCGGACTGGCCTATGCCGTGTTCATCGACAAGAGCCGCGGCGAGAAGTATTTCAAGACCCTGGTCTTCCTGCCGGTAGCCATCTCGTTCGTCGGTGCGTCGATCATCTGGCGTTTCGTATATACGGCTCGTCCGGCAGAACAGGAGCAGATCGGGCTCCTGAACCAGCTCGTGGTCTGGTTCGGCGGGCAGCCGGTGGACTTCATCTCCGAGTCCCCATGGAATACCTTCTTCCTCATCGTCGTACTTATCTGGGCGCAAACCGGTTTCGCGATGGTTGTTCTTTCCGCGGCCATCAAAGGTGTGCCGGTCGAGCAAATGGAAGCTGCGGAACTCGACGGGACCAATGCCTGGCAGAGATTCAGGAACGTCACGGTTCCCGGCATCCGCAGCGCCCTGATCGTCGTACTCACGACGATCTCGATCGTCTCGCTCAAGGTCTTCGACATCGTTCGCACCATGACCGGTGGCGCGAATGACACCAGCGTCGTCGCCAATGAAATGTATACCCAGTTCAAGAACTTCGAGCTGGGCCGATCGGCTGCATTCGCAGTGATCCTGTTCGTGCTGGTGGTGCCGATAGTCGTCTATAACGCCCGCCAGATCAAGAAGCAGAGGGAAATCCGATGACGGTCACACCTGAAAAAATGTCCGTTGACGCAGGCAGAAAAAGGCAACAGCGCCGAGGAGAAGGCCGCGCCGAGAATTCGGTCGCCAAGAACGCCAAGCGGCGACTCACCAGTCGCGGCGCGACCATTGCGGCATTGGTCATCGCGGTGTTCTGGACCCTGCCCACTTTGGGTCTGTTCATCTCCTCGTTCCGGCCCGCCCAGGAGGTGCGCACCACCGGGTGGTGGACCATCTTCCAGAACCCCGGCTTCACCCTCGACAACTACACCACGGCCCTTGGTGCGGGAAACAGCCAGCTCGATCTGGCTGGTTCCTTCATCAACTCGATCGCAATCACGCTCCCGGCAACCGTGATACCGCTGATGATCGCGAGCATGGCCGCCTACGCGTTCGCCTGGATCGACTTTCGCGGCAAGGACATTTTGTTCATCAGCGTGTTCGCGCTTCAGATCGTGCCGATCCAGATGGCCCTCGTGCCGCTGCTGTTGTTTTTCTCGCAGGGCGAGTTCTTCGGATTTCCCTCGGTCGAGCCGCTCGCGGCGGGCGGCTACGCGCAGGTGTGGATCGCCCACTCCATGTTCGGCCTGCCGCTGGCCATCTACCTGCTGCACAACTTTGTCTCGGAGATTCCGGCCGATGTCATCGAGGCGGCTCGAGTCGATGGCGCTGGCCACGCGCAGATCTTCTTCCGGATCGTGTTGCCACTGAACATGCCGGCCATCGCGTCGATCGCCATCTTCCAGTTCATCTGGGTGTGGAACGACCTGCTCGTTGCCCTGATCTTTGCGGACGGCAGGGTCGCGCCCATGACGAAGCTGCTCGCGGAACTCTCGGGAGCTCGCGGGCAGGACTGGTACCTGCTCACGGCGGCTGCGTTCCTCTCCATCATCGTTCCGGTGATCGTGTTCCTCTCCCTGCAGCGATACTTCGTGCGTGGCCTGCTGGCCGGCGCCACCAAGGGGTAGATACCGGTTCTGCGCGCAAACGGATGCCCGTGGCCGGCCCGGCCACGGGCATCCGTTCTGGTGGGTCGGCGGTGACGTTTAGAGTAAATGCATGAGTGGAATGCACGGCGCCCCTGGGCATGGCCCGCGGCAGCAGGCTGGGGTCGAGCGTCCCCGCAAGCGGGTTAGTGGAGCGGATGCTGCAGCGCAGCGCGCCGAGAACGCGCTCGCCCCGCGCATCCCGCATCTGCTGGCTCGGATCGGCGCACTGTTCGCTCCGCACCGCAGCACGCTCAGCATCACCGTCGTGCTCGTTCTGATCAGCGCAGCCCTCTCAGTGGTGCCGCCGCTGCTCACCCAGCGGGCCTTTGACGACGGTCTTTTCCCGCCAGGAGGCACCCCCAACCTTTCGGTGCTGGGGGTACTGGTAGCGATGATGCTCGGTGTCTTTCTGGTGAATGCCCTGCTCGGTGTCTGGCAGACCTGGCTCACGGCCACCGTCGGAAACAAGGTGATGGGTGCCCTGCGGGTGCGACTGTTCACCCACCTGCAGGCGATGGAGCTGAGTTTTTTCACCAAGACCAAGACCGGCGTGATTCAGTCGCGACTGCAGAACGACGTCGGCGGCGTCGCGACCGTGCTGACCAACACCATCTCGAGCATTCTGGGCAACACGGTCACGGTGATCGCGGCGTTCGTGGCGATGCTGCTGCTGAGCTGGCAACTGACCATCGTCGCGGTGGTGCTGATGCCGATCCTGGTGTTTGCGCAACGCCGGGTGGGGCAGGTTCGGGCACGCATCGCCGGTAAAACCCAGGAATCGCTGTCGGACATGACGGCGATCACCCAGGAGACCCTGAGCGTGTCCGGCATCCTGCTCTCGAAGAGCTTCACCCGGCAGCAGAACGAGATCGATCGGTACGCGCAGGAAAACCGCAACCAGGTGCGGCTGCAGGTCAGCCAGCAGATGAGCGGCCAGTGGTTCTTTGCCACGGTCAGCGTGTTCCTGTCCGCGATCCCGGCGATCGTGTACCTCGTGGCCGGGGCGCTCATGTTCAACGGCACGACGGATGTCACGCCCGGCACGATCGTGGCGTTCACGACCGTGCAGGCGCGGCTGATCTTTCCGCTGCTCGGCCTCATGCGCGTTGCGCTCGACCTGCAGACCTCCTCGGCGTTGTTTGCGCGCATCTTCGAGTACCTCGACCTGAAGCCGGCGATCAGCGACAAGCCCGACGCGGCCCAGGTGCCGTCGGCCGGTGGTGATCGCGGTCGGGTCGAGTTCGACCACGTGCGTTTCAGTTATCCGGATGCCGGCGGTGACGCCCGCCCCACCCTCGCCGACGTGTCGCTCACTATCGAACCGGGTCAATTTGCCGCGTTCGTCGGCCCGTCGGGCGCCGGCAAGACCACCGTGTCGTACCTGATCCCGCGCTTTTACGAGGCCTCGGCCGGTCGGGTGTTGTTCTCCGGCGTCGACGTGCGTGACCTGCAGCAGGAATCGCTCGTGTCGCATATCGGCATCGTGAGCCAGGAGACCTACCTGTTCCACGCGACGATCGCCGAGAACCTGCGCTACGCCAAGCCAGAGGCGACGGATGCAGAACTGGTCACGGCCGCGCGCGCCGCCAACATTCACGACACTATCGACTCGTTCCCCGACAAGTACGACACGATGGTAGGGGAGCGCGGTTACCGGCTGTCCGGCGGTGAGAAGCAGCGCATCGCCATCGCCCGGGTGCTGCTGAAAGACCCGCCGGTGCTCATTCTCGACGAGGCAACGAGCGCGCTCGACTCCATCTCGGAGAGTGTGGTGCAGGCCGCGCTTGATACGGCGAGCCACGGTCGCACCACCATCGCCATCGCCCACCGCCTGTCGACCATCGTCGACGCCGATGTGATCTTCGTCGTCGACGCCGGCCGTATCGTCGAGCGCGGCACTCACGCTGAACTGCTCTCCCGTGGCGCCGTCTACGCGAGCCTCTACGCCCGCCAGATCACGTCCAGTCCTGTGCTCTAACTTGCCGGGCCCGGGCCCGGAAACTGGGCCGAGGGTAGATCATGGTCCCGGTTCCCGAAGCTGGGCCCGCGACGTCTGGTGGCGGGCTACGAGCGTGCAGCGAGCATGTCAGTCATCAAGTCAATCTCGGATTTCTGGCTCAGCACCACCGACGTCGCAAAGCTTTGCACGGTCGCGTTCGTGCTGCGGTCCAGCACGGCCTCGGCCATTTCGATCGCGCCTCGGTGGTGGGCGATCATGATGACGAGAAACTGCCGTTCAGCTTCCACACCGGATGCCGCGGTGAGCGCCGCGATCTGCGCCGTGGTCGCGAGTCCGGGCATTGGTTCCCCGGCGATGTGGGCTGCGCCGGAGTCGGTCGTGTGCGACGCATTGTGCTCCGCGCCGGCAAGTGTCGGCCGGGTCATCCAGGTCATGGACGGTTCCGGAGCGAACTGCGGCAGGCCCCAGACGGCGAGCCACCCCGACATCTGCCCGCTCTGCTTGGCCTGTGTCGTCGCAATGTCGTAGGCGAGCAGCCGAACGGGCCCGTCCTGGGTGAGATCGCGCACGATCAGGGCCAGTTCGACACCCTGGTTGTGGTGCTCCTGCATGTCCCGGGTGAAGCCTGCCTCAGCACTGCTCGTGTCGGGGGTGGCGTCGACGATGGTACTGAGCCGTCCCGCCGAAAAAGCCACGGCACCGACGAAAAGCGCCGTGACGATCACCGAGACGACGATGGTGCGCAGAACCGGGCGGCGGGCATGCGGCCGGTGGGCATCCACTGTGGGTTGCGCGTTGTCAGAAGTCACTGGTGTGCGTTCTAGGAGACCTTGCCGGGCGCGTCGATCGCGCCCGAGCAGGAGGCGCCGTCTTCGGGCACGTTGGTGCTCTTCCAGAACTCAGTGAAGAATTCGGCGATGCGCGGGTCGTCGGCGTTATCGACCTGCAGCTGGGCGTTCCAGCCGCTCAGCACGATCGGTGCGGGAATACCCTCGAACGGCGAGAGGATGACGTAGCTCGACGGAAGCTGGGCCTTGAGAGTCTCCAACTCGGCATCGGCGATCGAGGGATCGTAGGTGACCCAGACGGCCCCGTGCTCGAGCGAGTGCACGGCGTTCTCATTGGGAACGGCCTGCATATAGACACCGCAGTTGAGCCAGGCCGGGTTGTGCTCGCCGCCGGCGGGCGGCGTCTGCTCATATGTCACGGCCGTCTCAACGTGGCCGGCCGCGTTGGAGAAGGTCTCGGTGCCGTCGACCGTTGATGCGTCACCGGCACCACCGCCGGCATAATTCGCAGCCTTCGGGGTCAGCACGAACGCTGTCACCACGAGGGCGATGATCGCTATAATGGCCACCGCACCACCGATGATGCCGATCAGCCGGTTTCGCTTACCGCGCTTCTGTAGGCGGTGATATTCCTCCAGCTTTTTCGCGCGCTTCGCGGCGCGTTCTTCTTTGATTGACGCTTTATTCACGGGGGAGCCGGGCTGGGGGGTCACGTGGGCCTCTCTGTTGGATCTACACCTATTCGAACGTATCAGTCGAGCCTGTAGCTTCCCTCGATGGCGCCCTCACAGTTATTTCTCAGGCTGGTCGCCGACTCTCCCCGCCCGATAGAGTGGAATGGTGCCCGTTCATTTGTCGTGTTGCTGCTGTCGCTAGCCGACCCTTCACGTTCGTAACCGGCCGCCGACAAGCCAGAGTGTAGCTTGCCCGGTGTGTCATCCGAGGCCGTGTCCGCCTGATGGCGTGCGGCTCGATAGAAGGAATTTCCATGAAGATCGCAAACACCATCCTTGACCTCATCGGGGACACCCCGCTGGTCAAACTCCATAAGGTCACCGCAGGAGTTCGCGCCACCGTGCTCGTGAAGCTCGAATACCTTAATCCGGGCGGCTCGGCGAAGGACCGCATCGCGGTGCGCATCATCGACGCTGCTGAGCGCGACGGGCAGTTGTTGCCGGGCGGCACGATCGTCGAGCCCACCTCGGGCAACACCGGGGTCGGCCTGGCCCTGGTGGCCCAACAGCGCGGATACAAGTGCGTGTTCGTGCTGCCCGACAAGGTGGGCGAAGACAAGAGGAACGTGCTCACGGCCTACGGTGCCGAAATCGTCGTGACGCCGACCTCGGTCGCCCCGGAGGACCCCGAGTCGTATTACAGCGTCTCGGACCGGCTGGCCCGTGACATTCCCGGCGCCTTCAAGCCCAACCAGTACTTCAACCCGAACGGGCCGCTCAGCCACTATGAGACGACCGGCCCCGAAATCTGGCGCGACACCGACGGCACCGTCACCCATTTCGTCGCGGGCGTCGGCACCGGCGGCACCATCACCGGCACCGGTCGATATCTGCGTGAGGTTTCCAACGACACCGTGCAAATTATTGGCGCCGACCCGGAAGGTTCGGTCTACTCCGGGGGAACCGGCCGCCCCTACCTCGTGGAGGGCGTGGGCGAGGATTTCTGGCCGGGCGCCTACGACCCCACGGTCGTGCACGAGGTCATCGCCGTCTCTGACGCCGACTCCTTCGCGATGACCCGCCGCCTCGCACTCGAGGAGGGTATCCTCGTGGGCGGCTCGAGCGGAATGGCCGTCGTCGCCGCCCTGCGCGCGGCCGAAAAGCTCGGCCCCGATGACACAATCGTGGTGCTTTTGCCCGACGGCGGTCGCGGCTATCTCGGCAAAATCTTCAACGACGGGTGGATGCGCAGCTACGGTTTCAGCAACGCCCCGGCCGGCCACACGGTCGCCAACCTGCTGGAATCGAAGATGGGCACCCTGCCAGCCCTGGTCTACGTGCACCCGAGCGACACGGTGCACGATGCAATCGAGACCATGACCAGCAAGGGCGTGTCACAGCTGCTGGTGTTGAGCGCCAAACCGCCCGTCGTAATGGGCGAGGTACTCGGCGCCGTGGATGAGCGCGCCCTGATGGGCCTGGTCTTCTCCGGCGACGCCAAGCTCACCGACCGGGTCGGCTCCATCGTCGGCGACGCGCTGCCGCTGATCGGCGTCAACGAACCCGTGGCTGCCGCGCGCGCCGCCTTCGCCGAACACGACGCCCTGCTCGTGACCGACGGCGGGAAGCCGCTCGGCGTGATCACCCGGCACGACCTGCTCAGCTACCTGAGCGTTTAATCATCATTTTCAACGAAGGAGCACCCATGGCCAACAGCCAGAAGTTCGACACGATCGCCATCCACGCCGGCCAGGCCTTCGACCCGACCACCGGCGCCGTCATCCCGCCGATCTACCAGACCTCCACCTACGTGCAGGACGGCATCGGCAACCTGCGCGGCGGCTATGAGTACAGTCGTGGCGGCAATCCCACCCGCACCGTGCTCGAGACCCTGCTCGCCGCGCTCGAGGGCGGCAAGCACGGCCTGGCGTTCGCGAGCGGACTCGCCGCGGAAGACACCATCCTGCGCGCCATGCTCAAGCCGGGAGACCATGTTGTGCTCGGTAACGATGTCTACGGCGGAACCCACCGCCTCATCAATACCGTGCACGCCGCCTGGGGCGTGCTCAACACCACGGTCGAGATGAGCGACCTCGCGGCGGTCGAAGCAGCGATCCGCCCGGAAACGAAGATCCTCTGGGTCGAGACGCCGAGCAACCCGCTCATGAAGATCAGCGACATCGCGGCGCTCGCCCAAATTGCGCACCGGCACGGCGTGGTCGCGATCGTCGACAACACCTTTGCGTCACCGGCGCTGCAGCATCCGCTTGAATTCGGCGCCGACGTTGTCGTGCACTCGACCACCAAGTACCTCGGCGGCCACTCCGACGTGCTCGGCGGGGCGCTCATCATCAACGACGACGAGCTGCACGAGAAAGCCCAGTTTCTGCAGTTCGCGGCCGGGCCGGTGTCGGCGCCACTCGACTCCTGGCTCACCGTGCGCGGCATCAAGACGCTCTCGGTGCGCATGGACCGTCACTGCAGCAACGCCCAGGCGATCGCCGAGTTCCTCGACGATCACCCCGCCATCGAGCAGGTCTACTACCCGGGTCTGCCCGCACACCCCGGCCACGAACTGGCGAAGAAGCAGATGTCCGGCTTCGGTGGCATGATCTCCATCGCGTTCGCTGGTGGCGCGGCCGCTGCGCGCCTGTTCGCCGAGTCGATGCAGCTGTTCCAGCTGGCGGAGTCGCTCGGTGGGGTCGAGTCGCTCGTGAACTACCCCTCCGAGATGACGCACGCCTCGGTGCGCGGCACAGAGCTTGAGGTTCCCGACAACATCGTGCGCCTGTCGGTCGGTATCGAAGACGTCGCCGACCTCATCGCCGACCTGGAGAGCGCGCTGCCCCGCGCCTGACCCGGCCTGCTCGTGGGACGGGGCCCGGGCCCCGTCCAACTTGCGGATCGGATGGGGAGTTGGACCATATTTCGGGGTACTGCGGTGCCGGGCCCACCTTCGGGAACTGGGCCCACGATTGATCATGGGCCCGGTTTCCGGGCCCGGGCCCGGAAAATGGAACACGGGTCAGGGGAGCCGGGAGAAGGCGGAGGCGCGGCGCACCTGGTCGGGGGTGGGACGGATGCCCGTGTACAGAAAGAACTGCTCCTCAGCCTGCAGGGCCACCACCTCAGCCCCCGTGATGACCGGTTTGGCGAGCGACCGCGCCGCCATAATGAGCGGTGTCTCGGCGGGCGAGGCGACGACGTCGAAGACCACGCACGCCGCCTCGATCGCCGCAGCCGGGAACGACGCATGGTCGGCCTCAGCGCCGCCAGCCATGCCGACCGGAGTGACATTGACGATCAGCTCGGCGGTGAGGTCTGCCACCTCGGATGCCCAGTCGTAGCCGTAGAGCGCGGCCAGGGCCCGGCCGGTGGCCTCATTGCGTGCCACGATCGTGCCGCGGGCGAACCCGGCGTCGTGCAGAGCTGCGGCAACGGCCTTCGCCATGCCGCCGCTGCCGCGTACGATGACCGAGTACCCGCGCGGTACCTCGTGTTCGGTCAGCAGGCGCTGCACGGCAGAATAGTCAGTGTTGTAGGCGGTCAGGTGGCCGTTGTCGTTCACGATCGTGTTGACCGAGTCAATGGCCGACGCCGATGCATCCAGGTCATCGACAAGCGCGATGACGTCTTCCTTGTAAGGCATCGACACCGCACACCCACGGATGCCCAACCCGCGCACGCCCGCAATGGCATCGGCCAGATTGGTCGGGGCGAACGCTTTGTAGATGTAGTTCAGGTCCAACTCCTCATAGAGATAATTGTGAAACCGGGTGCCCAGATTGCTCGGTCGGGCCGACAGCGAAATGCACAGGGTCATATCTTTGTTCAGAATGGGCATGCGTACAGTGTGACCTGTTCCGTCGGTTTCGTCGCGCCCCGTCGGTGCCGCGCGCCGGACCGATCGGTGTGCGAAAAACTAGGTCCGCGGGAAAACGGGCCGGGGAGCATAATGGACCTGCGCTCACAATTGTGACCGTGCACATGCGAGCAAGGTTGTCCATGTCGGCAGATCTTCCTAAAGATCGCGCGCCCAGCATCCGTGATGTTGCGCGCCTCGCCGGGGTATCGCACCAGACAGTGTCGCGCGTGCTCAACGACCACCCCAGCATTCGTGAGACCACGAAGGCCCGCATCCTGCAGGCGATGGAGGAGCTGCAATACCGCCCGAACCAGGCAGCCAGGGCGCTGTCGAAGGGGCGCTCCCGCACGATCGGTGTTCTCACCGCGTCGAGCGCCCAGTATGGCCCGGCCCGCAGCGTCGCGGCCATCGAGGACGCCGCCCGGCGGCAGGGATACTTCGTTGATACCGCCAACCTGGGCGTGGCCGACCCGGCGGCGATCGAGGATGCCCTGGAGCATCTTCTCGACCAGGCGGTCGAGGGTCTCGTCATCATAGCGCCGCAGGAACGGGTGTTTGATGTGCTCGAGCGTCTGGACATCGCTGTTCCTTACGTCAGCCTGCAATCCACGGGAAAACATGACCTGCGGGCGCTCGCGGCAGACCAGATTCTGGGTGCCAGGATGGCCACCCGCCACCTCATCGAACTGGGTCACCGGGAGATTGTTCACCTGGCTGGCCCGCAGGACTGGAACGAGGCGGAAGCGCGCATGCGTGGCTTCCTGCTCGAGATTGACGACGCCGACCTGATAACCAATCCGCCGATTCTGGGGGACTGGACCGCCGACTTCGGCTATTTCGCGGGTCAGGAGCTGCTTCGATCTCGGGATTTCTCGGCGGTGTTCGCGGCCAACGACGAGATGGCGTTGGGCCTGCTGCACGCTTTGCACGACGCCAGGCTCAAGGTTCCGGGCGACGTGAGCGTAGTGGGATTCGATGATGTGCCGGTGGCCAGCCACAGCTGGCCGCCACTCACCACGGTGCATCAGGATTTTGACGGGATCGGCCGTCTCGCTTTTGCGACGCTGCTGCGCGAGATGGGAACGGGCACGGAACTGCCGACGGCCCCCATCGCTCCGCGGTTGGTCGTGCGCGGATCGACCGGACCGGTGCCGGTTTCCCGGCTGCCGTTACTTAAGCGTTATTAACGGCCCTTGACACGGCTGGGCGCAAAGGCCAGCATTGACTTCGATGTGAACGGTCACAATGACCGCTGACGGAGGAGTAAACCAATGGCGGTTGAGCACGTGATCCTGGAGATGCGTTCCATCACCAAGGAGTTTCCCGGCGTGAAAGCGCTCTCCAATGTGTCGCTCACCGTTATGGCCGGAGAGATCCACGCGATCTGCGGCGAGAACGGCGCTGGCAAGTCCACGCTCATGAAGGTGCTCTCCGGGGTCTACCCATACGGTTCGTATTCGGGTGACATCATCTTTCAGGGCACTGAGATGCGGTTCAAGGACATTCGGTCGAGCGAAGCCGCTGGAATTGCCATCATCCATCAGGAACTGGCCCTCATTCCCGAACTCTCAATCACCGAGAACATTTTTCTTGGCAATGAACCCACCAAGTGGGGCGCTATCGACTGGGTCGGTGCCAAGCGAACCGCTTACGAGCTCCTCGCTCGGGTCGGCCTTCGCGACGATCCAGACACCCTGATCAAGAACATCGGCGTCGGCAAGCAGCAGCTCGTTGAAATCGCCAAAGCCCTCAACAAATCGGTGAAGGTGCTTATTCTCGACGAGCCGACCGCCGCGCTCAACGAGGCCGACTCCCAGCACTTGCTCGACTTGATTCGGGGGCTCAAGGGCAAGGGCATCAGCTCGATCATGATCTCGCACAAGCTCAACGAGATCGAGCAGATCGCGGACTCCATCACCATTATTCGCGACGGCCGGGCGATCGAGACTCTCGATATCGCCGCCGACGGCGTCAATGAAGACCGCATCATTCGCGGCATGGTCGGCCGCAGCCTGGAGAGCCGGTTTCCCGACCGCACACCGAAAATCGGGGAGGTGTTCTTCGAGGTTCGGGACTGGACCGTGCAACACCCTCAGGTGTCCGAGCGGATGGTCGTCAAAGGGTCCAACCTGACCGTGCGCACCGGCGAGATCGTCGGAATCGCCGGTCTGATGGGTGCGGGCCGCACCGAGCTCGCCATGAGCATCTTCGGCCGATCGTACGGCAACTTCATCTCCGGCCACATCTTCAAGGACGGCAAAGAGATCGAACTGCGCAACGTAGGGGAGGCCATCGAGCATGGTCTCGCCTACGTGAGTGAAGACCGCAAAGCGCTGGGGCTCAATCTGCTCGACGACATCAAGCGCTCCATCGTCTCGGCCAAGCTCTCAAAAATCTCCGCCGGCCCCGTCGTGAACGACGCCAAGGAATACTCCATCGCCGAGGAATACCGCAAAAACCTGCGCATCAAGACGCCCAACGTCGACATGGGCGTGAGCAAACTGTCCGGCGGCAACCAGCAAAAGGTCGTGCTGGCCAAGTGGATGTTCACTGATCCCGACATCCTCATTTTGGATGAACCCACCCGGGGCATCGATGTCGGGGCAAAATACGAGATCTACGGCATCATCCAGGCCCTCGCCGCCCAGGGCAAGGGTGTGATCCTGATCTCGTCGGAGCTGCCCGAGCTGCTCGGCTTGGCCGACCGCATCTACACGATCTTCGAGGGCACCATCACCGACTGCATTGACGGTGCCGATGCCGACCCGGAATCCCTGATGAAAAGCATGACCTCTGCCAAGAAGAAGGTGCGCAGCATATGAGCAGCAACACAGCCCCGATCGACACGAAAAAAGACGAAGGTCGCAAGCCGATCTTCGGCCGCGGCAAGGGTAACCTGCGTCAATTCGGAATCCTCTTCAGCCTGATCGCCATCATCCTGCTGTTCCAGTTTCTGACCGACGGCCTCACCCTCTCGTCAGGCAACCTGATCAACCTCGTCAGTCAGTACTCCTACATCCTCATTCTCGCCATCGGCATGGTCATGGTTATCATCGCCGGCCACATCGACCTGTCGGTCGGTTCGGTCGCGGCTTTCTCCGGCATCGTGGTGGCAATCTCCATGTCGGACTGGAACTTTCCGTGGCCCCTCGCCATACTTTTCGGCCTCTTCGTTGGAGCGCTGATCGGAGCCTGGCAGGGATTCTGGGTGGCCTACATCGGTGTTCCCGCCTTCATCGTGACGCTCGCCGGCATGCTGATCTTTCGTGGCGGTAACCAGTTGATCGGTAACGCCGATACCGTTCCGGTTCCGGACGGCTTCACTCTGATCGGTGCGGGCTACCTTCCCGAAGTGGGCCCGATCACCGGCTTCAACAACCTCACGCTCGTGCTCGGTTTTCTGATCGCCATCGCGATTGCCGTGCGCGAGTGGCGGGCTCGCAAAGTGCAGAAGACGATGCACTCCGAGATATCCCCACTGTGGGGCAGCGTGCTCAAGGTGGGACTACTCGTTGCCGTCGTCATTTATGCAACCTTCCTCTTCGCCGGTGGCCGCGTCGGCACGAGTTTTCCAGTGTCGGGAATCATCCTCGGCGTGCTGGTGCTGTTCTACAGTTTCGTCACCCGCAACACCATCGTCGGCCGTCATGTCTACGCTGTGGGTGGCAACAAGCTCGCCGCGGAACTCTCCGGCGTCAACTCCCGCAGGGTCAACTTTCTCGTCATGATGAACATGTCGATCCTGTCGAGCCTGGCGGGCATGATCTTCGTGGCTCGCGCCGGGGCATCCGGCCCGCAGGACGGTCTCAGCTGGGAACTCGACGCCATCGCGGCGGTCTTCATCGGCGGCGCGGCGGTCTCGGGCGGCATCGGCACCGTGATCGGCTCCATTGTCGGTGGCCTGGTCATGGCCGTTCTGAACAACGGGCTGCAACTGCTCGGCGTGGGTTCCGACCTGGTGCAGATCATCAAGGGCCTCGTGCTTCTCGTGGCCGTCGGCGTAGACGTCTGGAACAAGAGTCAGGGACGACCGTCGATCATCGGCTTGCTCACCCGCAACCGCAAGTTGTCGGACCCGCCGCAACCTCCGCCTGCGGTGCTTCCGGATGCCGGCACGCCGGCCTCAGCGCGGCCAGCGGACAACGCTTCGAATTGAACGCCAGCGTTCCTCGAAAGTCACCGGTCCGACGTTTTTCCCACTCCAGTTCCTTTAACCCAAAACAGAAAGTGATTGACATGCGAAAAATTCTCACCGTCACAGCGGTCGCCGCGGTAGCGCTCATGGCGCTCTCCGGCTGCTCAAGCCGAGCACCCGAAACGGCCGGTGGTGGCAGTGCCGCAGCCGGGTTTGCCGAAGATTCCGTCATCGGTGTTGCGCTTCCCTCAAAGACGAGCGAGAACTGGGTGCTGGCCGGCGGACTCTTCGAGGACGGCCTCGCCGAGGCTGGCTTCGAGGGTGACGTGCAGTACGCCGGGGCATCGACCACGGTCAAGGACCAGCAGGACCAGATCTCCGCGATGGTCACCAACGGGGCCAAGGTCATCATCGTGGGCGCCCAGGACGGCGGACAGCTTGGCACGCAGGTCAAGGATGCCCATGACGCTGGTGCCATCGTTATCGCCTACGACCGCCTCATCCTCAACACCGACGACGTCGACTACTACGTAGCGTTCGACAACTTCAAGGTGGGCGAACTGCAGGGGCAGGCACTCCTCGACGGACTTGCCGCGGTGAAGCCCGAGGGGCCGTACAACATTGAGCTGTTCTCGGGTAACTCCGCCGACGCCAATGCGCCGGTGTTCTTCAACGGTGCGATGAGCGTTCTGCAGCCGAAGATCGATGACGGAACCCTCGTCGTCGCCTCCGGTCAGACCGACATCAAGCAGACCGCGACGGCCGATTGGAAGGCCGAGAATGCCCAGAGCCGCATGGACTCGCTGCTCACGAGCACCTACGGCGACCAGGAACTCGACGGCGTGCTCTCGCCCAACGACACCCTGGCCCGCGCCATCATCACCTCGGTGAAGGCAGCCGGCAAGCCCATTCCGGTCGTCACGGGTCAGGACTCCGAAGTGGAGTCGGTCAAGTCGATCATGGCGGGGGAGCAGTACTCCACCATTAACAAGGACACCCGTCTTCTCGTTGCGCAGGCCATTGACATGGTCAAGGCGCTGCAGACCGGCGGTACTCCCGAGACCAACGACGACACCTACGACAACGGCAACAAGATCGTGCCGGCGTACCTGATCCCCCCGGTCATCGTGACCAAGGAGAATGCGGCTGAGGCCTACGCCAACGACCCGAACCTGGAGCCGCTGACCAAGTAGAGCGTCGGCATCCGCTTCGCGCGCACGCCCTGACGGGCCGGTCATCACTTCGGTGGGGCCGGCCCGTTTTCGCGCGTCTGGCCGGCTTCGCCGTCAACCAGCGGATGCCCGCAAGCGATCGGCTGCGACACGCCGACCGCGATTCCACAGGCAAAATAATGTCGAGAACCATGCCTGTGGATAACCGGCTGAAGTTCCGCGGAATCAGGGCGCTTCCGCGGCCGGGAACTGTGAGCAACATGTGGAATGTCGGTGGATAACTACATAATTGTAATTACTGCATGTAGTGGCTATTGAGCCGGAAGATCACTAGATGTAGTATTGAAACTCTAGTCAGGCACTACGGCCAGACAGTAAACTTGCTCACTTTGCACGATGGTATGCACCGTGATCACCAGCGATTTCTTGCCGGTGATCACCGAGTTTCATCGAACATACTTGCGAAGTATGTCGAACAGATTTAGACTGAACAGCCAAGCAGAAAGGCCATAACCATGGCAATCACCGTTTACACGAAGCCCTCCTGCGTGCAGTGCACGGCCACCTACCGCGCCCTCGACAACAAGGGCATCGAGTACGAGGTACTCGACCTCTCGGTCGACGAGAATGCCCTGGAGGCCGTGAAAGCCCTTGGTTACCTGCAGGCGCCTGTCGTGATCACCGACGAAGAGCACTGGTCGGGCTTTCGCCCCGACAAGATCAACGCCCTCGCCGCTCGCCTCGCGTAGTCACCATCAACGCGCAACACCCCGCACCACTCTGCCGCCCGACCAGAATCGCCACCCTAGATGACTGACATTGTGTACTTCTCGAGCACCTCGGGCAATACGCGTCGGTTCGTCGAGAAGCTCGGTCGGCCGGCAGCGCGCATTCCTCTGCACGCACGCGAAGAGCCGCTCGTCGCCCAGGAACCCTTCGTGCTCTGCGTACCCACCTACGGTGGCGGCAGCGTGGGCGGGGCGGTGCCCAAGCAGGTCATCAAATTTTTGAACAACGAGACCAATCGTTCGTTGATTCGCGGCGTTATCGGCGCCGGCAACATGAACTTCGGTACGGCCTACTGCCTGGCCGGCGACATCATTGCCGCCAAGTGCAAGGTGCCCCACCTCTATCGCTTTGAAGTATTTGGAACACCGGATGATGTACGCATCGTTCACGACGGATTGGAAGAATTTTGGAAACAACAGCCGTGAAGATCACACCCATCGACGCGCCCTCTGGCATGGATTACCACTCGCTCAACGCGATGCTCAACCTGTACGGCCCGAACGGGGAGATCCAGTTCGACAAGGACCGCGAGGCGGCCCGCGAGTTCTTTTTGCAGCATGTCAACCAGAACACGGTGTTCTTTCACTCGCTGCGCGAGCGCCTCGACTACCTGGTCGAGAAGGAATACTACGAGCAGGCCGTGCTCGACCAGTACTCGTTCGAGTTCATCACGCGCCTGAACGACCTGGCCTACTCCAAGAAGTTCCGCTTTCAGAGTTTTCTCGGTGCGTTCAAGTACTACACCTCGTACACGCTCAAGACCTTCGATGGTAAGCGCTACCTCGAACGTTTCGAAGACCGCGTCGTGATGACCGCGCTCGGTCTCGCCTCCGGCGATGAGAAGCTCGCCGTCGCCCTGGTCGAGGAGATCATTGCCGGCCGTTTTCAGCCCGCAACCCCCACCTTTTTGAACTCCGGCAAGGCCCAGCGCGGCGAGCTCGTCTCGTGCTTTTTGCTGCGCATCGAAGACAACATGGAGTCGATCTCCCGCGGCATCAACTCCTCGCTGCAGCTCTCCAAGCGCGGCGGCGGCGTGGCCCTGCTGCTCAGCAACATTCGTGAGGCCGGCGCGCCGATCAAGCAGATCGAGAACCAGTCGAGCGGCATCATCCCCGTCATGAAGCTGCTCGAAGACTCCTTCAGCTACGCCAACCAGCTCGGTGCCCGCCAGGGCGCCGGCGCGGTGTACCTGCACGCGCACCACCCCGACATCATGCGGTTTCTCGACACCAAGCGTGAGAACGCCGACGAGAAGATTCGCATCAAGACCCTCTCTCTGGGTGTCGTCATTCCCGACATCACCTTTGAGCTGGCCAAGAACGACGAGTGGATGTACCTCTTCTCGCCCTACGACGTGGAGCGCGTCTACGGCGTGCCCTTCGCCGACATCTCGGTGACCGAGAAGTACCACGAGATGGTCGACAACCCCCGCATCAAGAAGTCGAAGATGAAGGCGCGTGAGTTCTTCCAGACGCTCGCCGAGATTCAGTTCGAGTCGGGCTACCCGTACATCATGTTTGAAGACACGGTGAACAAGGCCAACCCCATCGAGGGCCGCATCAACATGTCGAACCTGTGCTCCGAGATTTTGCAGGTGAACACCCCGACCACGTACAACGAAGACCTTTCGTACAACGAGATCGGCAAGGACATCTCCTGCAACCTGGGGTCGATGAACATTGCGCTCGCGATGGATTCCGGCGACCTCGGCCGCACCGTGGACGCCGCCATTCGCGGTCTCAACGCGGTGTCGGAACAGAGCCACATCAGCTCGGTTCGTTCCATCGAAGACGGCAATGACCGCTCGCACGCCATCGGCCTCGGCCAGATGAACCTGCACGGCTACCTCGCCCGCGAGCGCGTCTACTACGGCAGCGAAGAGAGCATCGACTTCACCAACATCTACTTCTACACGGTGTTATTCCACGCCCTGCGCGCCTCGAACGCCATCGCCATTGAACGCGGCCGCACCTTCGAGGGCTTCGAAAACTCCACCTACGCCTCGGGCGCATTCTTCGACAAGTACACCGACCAGGTCTGGGAGCCCACGACCGCCCGCGGTGCCGAACTCTTCACGCAGGCCGGGGTGTCGATTCCGACGCAGGCCGACTGGGCCGAGCTGAAGGCATCCGTTGTGAAGCACGGCATCTACAACCAGAACCTGCAGGCCGTGCCGCCGACCGGGTCGATCTCGTACATCAACAACTCGACCGCGTCGATTCACCCGATCGCTGCGAAGATCGAGATTCGCAAGGAAGGCAAGTTGGGCCGCGTGTACTACCCGGCGCCGTTCATGACGAACGACAACCTGGACTACTACCAGGATGCCTACGAGATCGGTTCCGAGAAGGTCATCGACGTGTACGCCGCGGCGACGCAGCACGTGGACCAGGGGCTGTCGCTCACCCTGTTCTTCAAGGACACCGCGACGACCCGCGACATCAACCGCGCCCAGATCTACGCCTGGAAAAAGGGCATCAAGACCATTTACTACATTCGCCTGCGTCAGATGGCCCTCGCTGGCACGGAGGTGGACAACTGCGTCTCGTGCATGTTGTGAGTTTGCTGATTGTTTTCTGCATAAATCTTGAACGAAGGAACACCTCCAATGATTGACAAGCTCAAGCTGGTGTCGCACGTTGACGCGATCAACTGGAACCGGATCGAAGACGAGAAAGACGTCGAGGTCTGGAACCGACTGACCAACAACTTCTGGCTGCCGGAGAAGATTCCGCTCAGCAACGACATCCAGTCGTGGAACCAGCTCACACCGGTCGAGCAGCAGCTCACCCTGCGCGTGTTCACCGGGTTGACTCTGCTCGACACGATTCAGGGCACGGTCGGTGCCGTGTCGCTGATTCCCGATGCCATCACCCCGCACGAAGAGGCCGTCTACACGAACATCGCGTTCATGGAATCGGTGCACGCCAAGAGCTACTCGTCGATCTTCTCGACCCTGAGCAACACCAAGGACATCGACGAAGCTTTTCGCTGGTCGACCGAGAACGTGAACCTGCAGAAAAAAGCCTCCATCGTCATGGATTACTACCAGGGTGACGACCCGCTCAAGCGCAAGGTCGCCTCGGTTCTGCTGGAGTCGTTTTTGTTCTACTCGGGTTTCTACCTGCCCATGTATTTCTCCAGCCGGGCGCGCCTGACCAACACGGCCGACCTCATCCGTTTGATCATTCGTGATGAAGCCGTGCACGGCTACTACATCGGTTACAAGTTTCAGAAGGGTCTCGAGAAGTCCACGCAGGAGCGTCGCGACGAGATCAAGGACTACGCCTTCAACCTCGTCTTCGAGCTGTACGAGAACGAGGTGCAGTACACCCAAGACCTGTACGACGAGGTCGGCCTGACCGAAGACGTCAAGATGTTTCTGCACTACAACGCCAACAAGGCGCTGATGAACCTCGGCTATGAGGCCATCTTCCCGAAGGATGTCTGCGACGTGAACCCGGCGATTCTTTCCGCGCTCTCACCGAACGGCGACGAGAATCACGACTTTTTCAGCGGCTCGGGCTCGTCGTACGTGATCGGCAAAGCTGTAGTCACCGAGGACGACGACTGGGACTTCTAAGTATCTAAGTTTGTCGCTGCCAAGGCCCCTGACCGGTGAGCGGACGTACGATGGCGGTGTTCTGCACAATGATTCGAGAGGGTCGCCATGGTAGAGGTACGCGTTCTCGGGGTTGCAATCGACAGTGAGAGCCAGCACATCATCCTGCTGAAACCGATCGGGGAGCCGCAGGCCGTTGGAACCGTTCTGGCGATTGTGGTCGGGGAACAGGAAGCGACTTCCACGCTGATCGCCCTCAGCGGTGAGGCGCCGCCACGACCGTTATCGCACGATCTGATGAAGACGCTGATCGACACCGTTGATGCCCACCTCGAGCGAGTCGACGTCACCCGCATCGACGAAGGAATCTTCTACGCCGAAATCACTCTCGGCACTGCGGCCGGCCCATTCGTGCTCGATGCTCGGCCCTCGGATTCCGTCGCACTCGCTCTGCGCGCCGGAGCGCCGATCTTCGTCGCCGACGACGTGTTGCAGGCCGAGGGTATTCCCGCCGCGCTGGTTGAATCTGGCGGCAACGTGGAGGAGACCCCTGACCGGGAGCAATCGCTCGACGAATTCAAAGATTTTCTGGAGCACGTCGACCCGGAAGATTTTCAAAGCTGATGCTGACCGCGAGCGCCCGGGCCCGACGTTCGGATCTATTGGCCGGATGCCGCCGCTCGCGCCGCGTCGGCGGCGCGCTGCGCCCACTTGGGCACTTCGCCATAGCGCTGGAAGGGAACCAGCCGACCGGCTGCGCTGTCATCGATGAGCTGAGCCAGCCGTCGTTCGCGGGTGGCGTCCTGCTTGGCAGTGAGCGCCCAGTGGGTGACCTGTCGGCGGTAGGTCACTGTTGCTGCCTCCCAGAACGCGGATGCAGCGGGGTTCGCCGCCAGTCGTTCCGCTGCCGCAGGAGGCAGCTCCCGGTCGGGATTCTCGTGGGAATACACCCCCGATCTGTCTGCACGCCGCCGCTCGAACGCGGCAATGCCGGCCTCGCGCATGCGCCCCTCAGCGGTGAGCTTCTCCACCAACGCAATGTTGACGCTTGACCAGATGCTCGCGGGCTTACGCGGAGTCCACCGTTGGCGCCGTGCCGTGTCATCGATGCGCTGGGCCACGGAATCGATCCAGCCGAAGCACAAGGCTTCGGGCACGGCCTGCTCCCAACTGAGCCCGCGGTCGGGCACGTGCTTCTTGTAGAGGCCCATCCAGAGTTCCGTTGCGGTGGCATGATTCGCCTCGAGCCAGTTGCGGAACTCTCCGGGCGTGGCGAAGAAGACCGCCGGGCGCTCTGGTGTGCCGCCGGGCGTACCTATCGTGGACATGCCCCGAGTCTGCCAGACGGCACCGGATTGAGGCCCCCGTAATCGGCACGATTGAGGTGGTACCGAGCACTGGTGCGATTGCCCAGACCGGGACTAACGTGAGGGCGTGCCCGCTGCTGTGCTCAACGCCCGGAGCGCTCACGCCGCCGGCGTGCAGCGCCTTCTGGCAAGCTATCGCGCCGTGCCGGTGACGGCCCCGATTCGGCTGGCCAAGCGCACCTCGAATCTGTTCCGAACCCGAACGAACACCCGCGTTCCAGGCCTCGACACGTCGGGGCTGACCAACGTCATCTCTATTGACGCGGCGGCCCGGACGGCCGACGTGGCCGGCATGTGCACCTACGAGAATCTCGTCGCCGAGACGCTGCGCTACGGATTGGCGCCGCTGGTGGTGCCGCAACTGAAGACCATCACCCTCGGCGGCGCGGTCACCGGCCTTGGCCTTGAGTCGACGTCGTTCCGCAACGGTCTGCCGCACGAGTCGGTACTGGAGATGGACATTCTCACCGGCGCCGGAGACGTGCTCACCGCGTCGCCGACCGGGAATTCCGAGCTGTTTCGCGCCTTCCCCAACTGCTACGGCACGCTCGGCTACACGGTGCGTCTGAGAATCGAACTCGAACCCGTCGAGCGGTTCGTGGCGCTCACCCACGTGCGATTCCACTCGCTCGACGACCTGGTCGCGGCGATGGACGGCATCCTGATGACCGGCAGCCTCGACGGGGTTGCCGTCGACTATCTTGACGGCGTCGTGTTCGGCGCCGACGAAAGCTACCTCTGCCTGGGCCGGAAGACCAGCGATCCCGGCCCGGTCAGCGACTACTCGGGCCAGCAGATCTACTACCGTTCCCTGAGGCACGAGCGGGGCGTGACAACCGATCGCCTCACCATCCACGACTACCTGTGGCGCTGGGACACCGACTGGTTCTGGTGCTCTCAAGCGTTCGGCGCGCAGCATCCGCTTGTTCGCCGGATCTGGCCTCGAACGCTTCGGCGCAGCAGCACGTACGGCAAGCTGATGCGCATCGAACAGCGGTTTCATCTCGGCGATCGCATTGAACAACTCCACCGCAGGCCGCCCCGCGAGCGAGTCGTCCAAGACGTTGAGATACCGATCGAACGGTGCGCGGAGTTTCTCGGCTGGTTTCTGAACAACGTGCCGATCGAGCCGATCTGGCTGTGCCCGCTGCGTTTGCGGGGCGAGGAACGCTGGCCGCTCTACCCGATCCGGCCCAAGCAAGGCTACGTCAACGTCGGGTTCTGGTCGACAGTGCCGGTCGGGAGCATCGAGGGGGAGACCAACCGACTGATCGAACACAAAGTCGGCGAACTCGACGGGCGCAAATCGCTCTATTCCGACTCCTACTACTCCCGCGAGGAGTTCGACGAACTCTACGGCGGCGATAGCTACCGGGCCGCGAAGAAACGCTACGACCCCGATTCCCGGCTCCTCGACCTCTATTCCAAGGCGGTGCAACGACGATGACGACGTTCAAGGATCGTGCCACGAAGGCGACAACAGCGACGGATGCCCCGGCCGGTAAATTCACCCTCGCTCAGGTGTTGGAGATTCTTGCCGGCGGTCGCCTCCCGGTGCGATTCACCGCCTACGACGGAAGCACGGCCGGACCGCCTGGTGCACCGTTCGGGCTGGACCTGCTGACCCCGCGCGGCACGACCTACCTTGCCACGAGCCGCGGCGACCTCGGACTGGCCCGCGCCTATATTTCCGGCGACCTCGACCTGCACGGGGTTCACCCCGGTGATCCCTACGAACTGCTCAAGGCGCTCGCCGACAGCCTGGAGTTCACCCGCCCGCCGGCGCGAACGATGCTGGACATTGTGCGCTCCATCGGTGTGCGGCAGCTGCGCCCGATCGCGCCGCCGCCGGAGGAAGCAGGGCCGCGCTGGCACCGCGTCGCCGGAGGGCTGCGACACAGCAAGACCCGTGACGCCGAAGCGATCCATCACCATTACGACGTCTCGAACCGGTTTTACGAGTGGGTGCTCGGGCCGTCGATGACGTACACCTGCGCCTGCTACCCACGCGGCGACGTCTCCCTCGACGATGCCCAGGAAAACAAATACCGCCTCGTCTTCGAGAAGCTGCACCTGGCGGCGGGCGACCGGCTGCTCGACGTCGGGTGCGGTTGGGGCGGCATGGTGCGCTACGCCGCTCGCCGCGGCGTGCGGGCCACCGGCGTGACGCTGTCGAGCGAGCAGGCCGCCTGGGCCCAGCGCTCGATCGCTGCGGAGGGCCTGAACGATCTGGCGGAGGTGCGCTTCGGCGACTACCGCGACATCACCGAAACCGGGTTTGACGCGGTGTCGTCCATTGGGCTGCTCGAGCACATCGGCGTTCGCAACTATGCGGCGTACTTTCGTTTTCTGCAATCCCGATTGCGGCCCGGCGGCTTATTGCTCAATCACTGCATCACCCGGCCGGAGAATCGAACTGAACCGTCTACCCGCGGGTTCATCGATCGCTACGTCTTTCCCGACGGCGAGCTCACCGGTTCGGGCCGGATCATCAGCGAAGCGCAGGATGCCGGCTGGGAAGTGCTGCACGAAGAGAACCTGCGTCACCACTACGCGCTGACGCTGCGCGACTGGGGCGCCAACCTCGTCGAGCATTGGGACGAGGCGGTCGCCGAGGTCGGGCTTGCCACCGCGAAGGTGTGGGGGTTGTACATGGCGGGCTCGCGGCTCGGGTTCGAGAGCAACGGGATCCAGCTGCACCAGGTGCTGCTGGCCAGGCCAGACGAGCGGAGCGGTGGGGGCGGGCATCCGCTGCGGCCGTGGTGGACGCCCTAGCCCTCGTTCGGCGAAGACGGGCCAGAGAAGCGGATGCGCACGGGCAGGCCTGTACGATGGAGACTCGTTGACTAGTCCGCGAATGGGGGTCAGGGCGGCTCGTTGGATTCTTCGCTGCCAACGACCGGTCTGAGGAGCGCACCAGCATGGAACCGACACCTCCGTTTCTGCAGAACGCCTACGTCGCCCGGTATGCTCCGGGGCTCGCCGCCAGGTACCGGCGAGCTAACACCGTCGCCGGCGTGGTATTCACGCTCTTTCTGCTGGGCGGCCTGGTCGCCAGCGCCCTCACGGCCCGTTCGTGGTTCGCGTACGTCTTCGTCATTCTCGTCTTCGGGATTGGCGCAGCGACCAGC
Source organism: Cryobacterium luteum (assembly GCF_900110125.1). Taxonomy (GTDB): domain Bacteria; phylum Actinomycetota; class Actinomycetes; order Actinomycetales; family Microbacteriaceae; genus Cryobacterium; species Cryobacterium luteum. The sequence goes on along the minus strand of NZ_FOCN01000001.1, from coordinate 151,309 downwards.
CTGTTCACCGCGCGTCAGGCCGAGAACAAGTGGAATGCCGACAATCGTCTTGCGCTCTCCGTCTCCGATGTCGGTCTCGGCCTGCCGCGACTGGCAACGATCACGTGGGCTGAGGTTCGGTACGTGCGAATCTACGACCACTCGCTGACGCCGCGGGGGATGTCGCCGTACACCTCAACCGTGACGCACCTGTTCGGCACGGACTCGACGATGTTCGTCGACGTCTTCGTCACAGACTCCGACGCGGTGCTGGCGCGGGTCGGCAACCCGCCGAAGGTGTTGCGCGCTCTCGACGCCGACAAAAAGGTGACCGGATTCAAAGGCGTCTGGGGTCAGGGAATGGTCGGCCCCGTTTTTCAAGACGCGGTTCAGGCTCTTGTGACCGCTGCGGAGCGTCACGGTGTTGCCGTGACCTACGACGTGACGAACACCTCGGCCTGGTACATGCCCAGAAGCAACCAGCCGAAGGCGAACTGATGACCGACGTGCTGCAGGACCGGTGCACCCCTCTGGCCGAACCCGTCGTCGCGCTCATGCAGCGTGTGATCGAGAGTCAGGGCAATGCGAAAGTGCTGCCCCCGGTCGTTTCGCTGATCGGTCCGGTGCCCCTGGCGCGGCCGAGGGATCGACCGGCATCGACAACACTGACTACGTGACGTGGGCCCAGGGCGCCCCGCGTACGCTCGACGCGATGGAACAGACCGCCCGATCGGGCGACACCGCAGGGGTGTGGCGCGCCTTCACCGACCAGGAATCCGGCCTGAACCGCCTCGGCTTCGCCTGCGCCGGCATCGCCGGCTGGTAGCGCGTTCTAGCAGGCCTGCACGACCGGGGCCGGCGTTGAAACCTCGACGGCTGTGCCCCCGCCGAAAAGCGCACGTCGGCGACCCCGAGCGCGTCGCCCACAGTGAGACGGCTGGGCAGCGGATGCCCTTCCGCCGCGATCACGAGACTGCTCGCCGACCCCTCGCCCGAGTCGATCACAACACTGATGCGCGCCGGTTCGCCGGTGACCGGTCCGCTCGACAAGGCGGCACCGCCGGCGAGCGACTCGAGGAGCAGCGCCGGGTCGAGCACGGTGCGCCACTCGTCGAGAACCGCGTCGCCCAGGGCGTGGCAGGTGTAGCCGCCGGGGGTGAGGCCGAGCGCGGCCGAGGTGGCGGCATCCGCTTGCAGAAAGGCCTGGCCGTCGAGCACGACGGAACGAGGGGGGTGCGGATTACGATGGTGGCCACCTGTTTGGGAACAGTTACGGTGGTGGTGGCGAGTACGCCAACATGGCCGCAATGCTTACCTCGCTTCACCGGGGCGGCGGCGAGAGATTCTTCAATTGGGCGAACAGCTGGCGCACGATGCCGACCGCGGACCCAGATACCAGGATGATGGTCGATGTTCGACCGCACGACCCAGACGGAGGCAAAGTGCCCGAAGCGTTCACAGTCAACTACGCAATGGACGGTGGAGACACCTTCAAGGAAGTTTTCGAAAATGTCTGAACCGTCTGGGTTGTTCGCGGAGCAGGAAGCCTTCAATACGGTGGGCAGCATCTTGTTTGGGTTGCTGGTCGATGGTGACGAACGTATCGAGTATCGCTCGAGTATGACTGTGGCTGGTGTAGCAAGCAAGGTGATGGCGTTCAACCCGGCCGGGAGACTCGAAGCGCCATCGGGACGGTACAACACGCCCGATACCCCTTACGCACTGGACCGCGCTTTCAAGGTTTTACGACAGGCGTGCTACCGCCCCGGTGCAGGTACGTGGTTCAGCGTTTTGGTCGTCGTTCAGGCGTCAGGTGCGGCAAGCGTGGAGTACAACTACGACCGGGAGGTCGACTTCAGTCTTGGCGGCATAGATCCGATCAGTTACGTGACCGACCAGGAGAAGTTTCCTCGCAATGTGGACCAGCAGCCTGAATGGTTGAAGTTGCGGTTGGCTGAGGGGCGTGCCCGGCTCGCTGCTCGGGACAAGTAGAGAATGAAGAGTTGGGAAGAGCAGGGCTGCGCCCTGTGCCGCCGTCAGTGGGAGACGGCCGAACGGCCGGACTTCGTCGCTGAAAACGTTCCTATGCACGTGGAGCTCTACCGATGCAGTGTGTGCAGGACTTGGTGGACTATGGATGAGCGGCTCGCCTTCGAGGCAACCGATCAAGAAGTCGTTACGTATTTTGGAGGCGATGTTCTCAATGACAAGTGAGTCTGGACCGCCGACCGCGACAATGTCGCCGGTGGCCGTGATGCAGTGAAGCCGGATATGTTTTCGGAGCCGTTCAGTGCGTGGGTTATCCGGGCGCGGTACGCCATCGAGGTCAGCGACGAGGGCCCAGTCGCTCTTATCGCCGACGTTGGCGGTGAGATTCGCTATTACGTTCATTTCGGGGGTCTGGCTGGGTTTTCGCTCACGCGAGCTGAGCGAAGCGAACCGGAGGGCTTCATAATGAGTTCGTCCGACCTGATCGACATCGAACGGTATCTTGCGGTCAAACTTGCTGATGATGTGCGTGAGCGGGAGGGTCTGGCCCGACTGCAGATCCCCGGACGCATAGGCGAGTATGCCGCGCGGGCGAGTGCGCACGAAGACGATGGCAGGGTGACGATCGTGGTGGGAGAACGGCCTCCCGTCAGGTTCGTCCATAACGACCCGTACCGATTGCAGCCGGACGTGCAATTCTCACATTTTGCCGAGGCGAGTGTCGCTGAGATCATCGAGTCGGCGCTGAGTGTTTCGGGCGGTCCGCTGTTCTCGACGAACTAGTGCTGTGACTGACTGGCCTGTCAGAGGCTGATGTACCAGTGCGCGCAAGCAGGCGAGCCACCCGGGCTCAGTACCCGTTGTGGTCCTCGGACTGCGCCCAAGCGCCGCACGGGGTGCTGACGGTAGCCAGGTAGAAGAGCATGCCCGGTTGTTTCATGGAACTGACCCCTCACCCCGGTAGCACGGTGACTCTGGCCGCTGCACCCGGCGAACCCGGGTGCACCTGAAACCCGCGAGCGAGCGGATCAGGTGCCACCGCGGAGGGCGGTGATCGGCTCGATGTTGGAGGCGCGCACGGCGGGATAGGCGCCGGCGGCGAGGCCCACGACGGTTCCGAGCAGGGCGGCACCGATGGCGACGAACGGATCGAGAATGGGCGTCCAGCCCTGCAGCAGCGACACGACGACGACCGCGAACACCCCGAGCGCCGAGCCGATCAGGCCGCCGAGCAGGCCGATCACGGCCGACTCCACGATGAACTGCCGGGCGATGTCGCGCTTGGTGGCGCCGAGGGCCCGCCGCAGGCCGATTTCGCCGACCCGTTCCATCACCGAGAGCAGGGTGACGTTGGCGATTCCCAGGCCACCGGCGAGCAGCGCGAGAATGCCGAGCGTGAGGAAGACGATGTTGATGTCGGCCTGGATGTTGTCTTGCAGCGACGAGGCAGCGGCGGGAGCCTGCACAGTGAAGTTTTCGGGCGAACTCGGATCGAGCGCGATCGGCGCCTGCCGGGACACGAGCGTGCCGGCACCAACCTGAATCTGCAGGTGAAGTTCGGCCGGGGCGGTCAGGCCGAACTCCGCCCGCGCGGTGTTCAGCGGCACGATGACGGCGTCGAGCAGGTTGGCGCGGCGTTCCACGCCGTCGATGATGCCGATGACCGTGTACGACACCTCGCCGATGAAGATGGACGGCTGACTGTCGACCCGGTTGATGCCGAGGGTTTCGGCGGCCCTTGAGCCGAGCACCGCGACCCGGTCGCCGCGCTCGTCGTGACCGGCATCGAAGAAGCGCCCGGTGACGATGTTGCCGCGCACTGCGGCAAGCAGGCCCGGCGAAGTTGCGATGACGGCGGGGCTCAGGGTTTGCGCCGCCGACGGATCGTTGACGGGAACGGAAGTCACGGGCTGGCCGGCGACGTCGACATCGGCCACGAGACCCGCGCGTTCCACCCCGGCGAGACGGTCGACCCGTTCCGGGGCATCCCAGGGCAGCCGGCCGGTGGCCTGCTCCGCGCCGCTCGAGTTGCGGGTCGAGGCGGGTTCGATCATGACCTGGGTCGCCGACACGGCGTCGAACTGGTTGGAGATCTGCCCGGCGGCGGTCTGCGCGAACCCGATGGTGACCACGAGCGAGGCGATGCCGAGCACGGTGCCGAGGGTCGTCATGACGAGTCGGCTGGGCCGGGCGCCGACGCCGTAGCTGGCCTCGACCAAAAGGTCTTGCACCGAGAACCGGTCGGCCCGGCGAATGACCGGCACGATGCTCGCCGTCAGTTCAGCGGATGCCGCAGGCTCGGTACCGGGGACGGCGGCGGCGCGCGGACGGCGGCGCAGCATCCGCTTGAGGGAGAAGCTCATGACAGCTCGCTCAGGCGGCCGTTGGTGATGCGCACGCGGCGGTCGGCCCGGTCGCTGACCGCCTGGTCGTGGGTGATGACGATGAGGGTGAGGCCGTCGGCGTGCAGTTCTTCGAAGAGGTCCATGACCTCGCCGCCGGTGGTCTCGTCGAGGTTTCCGGTGGGTTCGTCGGCGAGTAGCAGCTCGGGCGAGGCGACGACGGCGCGGGCCACAGCCACGCGCTGGCGTTCACCGCCGGAGAGGGTGCCGGGCAGAAAGTCCAGCCGGTGGTTGAGTTTCACGCGGTCGAGGGCGGCGCGGGCGCGGTCCTCACGTTCGGCGCGCGGCACGCCGCTGTACAGGGTGGCGAGCAGCACGTTGTCCAGCACGGTGCGGTGCGGCAGCAGGTGGAAGGCCTGAAAGACGAAGCCGATGGTGCCGCCGCGCACGATGGCGCGCTGCTTCTCATCGAGCAGGCTCGTGTCCCGGCCGTCGAGGTGGTACTCGCCGACGCTCGGCCGGTCGAGCAGGCCGAGCAGGTTGAGCATGGTCGACTTGCCCGATCCGCTGGGGCCGACGATCGACAGGTAGTCGCCGCGTTCCACCCGCAGGTTGACCGATTTGAGCGCCTGCACCTCGGGCGGACCGGGAAACGACCGCGTCACGTTGACCAGTTCGACGACCGGGGCCGCGGTCACCGGCCCACCACGACGAGGTCGCCGACGCCGAGCGAACCGTCGACCGCGGTGATTTCGACGAAGCCTTCGGCGGCGAGGCCGGTGGTCACCTCGACCAGCACGGTCTCGGCTCCGTCTCCGGGGTCGAATTCGACTCGGGATTCACCGCCGGCCCCGGCGGTGAGCGCGGCGAGCGGAACGGCGAGCACCTCTCCCTCGGTGGAGCTGACGGGGATGCGCACGCGCACGTTGCTGCCCTGCACGGCCTGGATCTGTTCGTCGGTGAGGGCGTCGGGCGCGAACAAAACGGTGAAGCGGCCGCTGGCTGTCTCGCCGCTGGCCGGTTCGGCCGGAACAATCGAGCTGATCGTGGCGGGCTGGTCTCCGTCGGGCATGGCGAGCACGGCGGGGGCGCCGACTTCGAGCAGGGCGGCATCGCTCGCGGTCGCCGAGCCGGAGATCACCAGGGTGGCGCCGGAGACCCGCATGACCGGTCCGGAGATGCTGGATCCGCGCTTCACGCTGATTTCGTCGACCCGGCGGGGCAGGCCGGGCAGGTAGAGCACCTCACCGGCGGGGAGGTAGGCGAGCGCGCCGTCGCGGGCGTCGCGGAGGGTCTCGCTGGCGCGCGTCAGCTCGGCCTTGGCGGCGGTGACGGCCGCCTTTTCGGCGCTCGAGTCGCGGGGGGCCAGGGCCTGGGCCTGGCGGGCCACGGCCAGGGTGACGGCGTCCTCGGCATCCGCTATCGCGGTGGGGGTTCCTTCGGTTCGCGCCAGGGCGAGCGCGCGCTCGGCGCTGCGCACCAGGTTGCCCTGCTCGACGACGTCAACGTTCGACGCGGCGCCCTGCACGACGGTGAGTGCGCCGTTGGCGCTGTCAACGGATGCCTGCGCGCCCGTGACCCCGGCTTCGGCGCCGCTCACGGCATCGGCGACGTCGCCGCCGCCGGTGGGAGCGGGGTAGCCGACCTTGGCGTAGAGGGCGGTGACCGCGCTCGCCGTTTGCGCGTCGAATACGTCGGAGTCGAGCGAACCGGCGTCGATGCCCGCAGCGTTCAGGCCCTGCTTGAACTGCAGCACGTCGGGGCCGGAAACGCCGACCCGCAGGGTGCGGTAGACCGGCAGGTCGCCGGGCAGTACGATCACCGGGCGGCCGGTGACCTCGAGTGCGATCGAGGCGGTGTCGAAGACGGCGGCGACTTCGGGCACCTGCCCGGTGACGATGGGCGCGCCGGCGAGTTCGCCGGTTTCGATCGATACCTCAACCGAGTCGGCGTAGCTGGCGTCGCCGCGCATGGTGACGTCGTTGGCGAGGGTGCGGTTTTCTATGGGAACGGTGATGAGGCCGGCGGCGGGAGCGTCGGCATCCGCTGCGGCCTGCCCGGGCGAGACGATCAACTGACCGAGCCCGAGGCCGGCCACGAGCGCCACGATGGCGACCGTGGCCATCACCCAGATCACCCGGTTGCCCGCGAACAGGCGGCGCCAGCCCTGGCTGCGCGAGTGGGCAACCGGAATGATGGTCTCGTCAGCGCCGACGAGGTCGAGCACCTCCGTGGCGTCAGGCTCGCGCTGTCGTCGCCCGAATCGCGACACCTACTTGCCTTGCTCGGAGTCTGCGATGAGCGCGTCGAGTTCGGCCTTGTGATCGATGATGAACTGCTCTTCGAGCTCGAACTGCACCTTCGTGGAGGCCTCGGTGTAGTCGAGATCTTCGGAGCAGGTGAAGTCAGCCATGGCCACGGCGAGTTCCTTCTCGCGCAGGTCGGCGAGGGCCTGCTCGTCGGGACCGGTCTCTGCCGAGTTCTCATAGATTGCGTTTTGGTCGTTGGAGATCGACTCCTGAGCATCGGCCTTCTTGAGGAAGGTTGCGTACCCGGCGTCGGCCATGCAGGTTGCCCACTCGGCGTCGAGGGCGACGATGGCGGGGGAAGACTGGGCTGCTTCGTACATGGCGCTCATTGCGTCGTACAGCGCCGCGTGCTCGTCCTGTGACGGCTGGTCGCCGTTGATCTCATGACTGGCGAAACCCTGGCAGCCCGAGGTCTCCCAGTTGTATTCGTACGAGCCGTCTTCGCTCATTTCCTCTTCGGTAGGCTGAACGCCGGAGAGCACTTCGTAATACGCGGCCTGCTCGGTTTCGGACAGGCTCATCACGTAGTCCTGGTTCGGGTCGACGTACGATTCGCTTTGCTCCTGCTGCTCGGCGATCTGCTCGGGAGACTGGCTCATGCCGTAGCCATTCTCGGCCACCCACTTCTCGGTGCCGTATTCTTCGCCGTCATCACTCATCATTCCGCTGTACTGGGAGTTGTCGACCGGAACATAATCGAAGCCCTCGTCGGCCATGCAGGTGGCGATGAGCTCTTCCTGCTCGTTTTGCTGCGCGATCATGGAGTCTTCGTCGTAGTCGCCGTACATCGATGACATGTACTTCGACAGCGGGCTCTCGGCCGGGTCGAGCTTGGCGGCCGCCGTGTCGCCACCGCACCCTGCGAGCGTCAGCGACAGAAGGGCCGCGGTGGCGACGGCGGTGACACGTGAGCGATAGCGCATGAAGTTTCCCCTTTGAACTTTGTGTGGGTGCGCCAGTGACTGATCGCCGCCCCCGATCTCCCCATAAGGTAGCGCATTGCGCGGACGAATGGGGGGGTGAACGCCACGTTGCAGCGCTACAAAGACCATACTGGTCGGTCTTTTTGCGGTGCAAGTTCCCCCGGAACTAAAGGACTGCTGCCGGGTCGTCGCCCCGTGCCGCGGCGATCGCGATGAGTCGGCGCAGCACGTCGAGGTCGATGTCGTCGAGCTTTCTCACGTAGACGCACCCCATGCCCTCGGTGTATTTGCCGAGCTGCGGTAGCAGAGCGGCGCCCTCAGCTGTGTCCTTGAGGCCGTAGATCGACAGTTGGGCCTTGCGCGGCGAGAACCCGGTCTTCATCCAGTCGCCGTTGGAGCGTGGATTCACCGGTGAGACGTACCGGTATGTTCCGTAGCCCACGATTGACGGTCCCCACAAGACGGGATCGGCACCCGTCACCTCGCGAAAGATCGCGTCGAGGGCCTTGCCGTCGTCACGGCGGCGGGCGGGTGTCGCAGCGTTCAGAAAATCTTCGACGGAGGCATCGGTGGGTTGGGTCTTGTTCTCGGCCATAGCTCAGTATCGCGCGCGCATGCCGGTGCAGGCCAGACCTCACGGCGCAAAGTTCAGGCGTGCGTGCGCAGGTAGGCGAGCTGCGCTATAACGGATGCTTCGGCGGCGAACCGCACCGCGGCATCCGTTTGCGCGTAGACGAGATCGGTGACCCGAGCCACGGTCGCTGCGGAACCGAGCGTGGCGAGGGCAACGCGCACCTGGTCGAGCCGTTCGTGGCGGTGAGCAAGGTAGGCGGTGCAGCTGGCCGCGAGGTCGGGCAGTACCGGGCCGTGCGCGGGCAGCACCGTGGCCGGTCCGAGCGCGCGCAGGGCTTCAAGGGAGGCGAGATAGTCGGTGAGGGAACCGTCGATGATCGTCGTTCCCCGGCCGAGAATGGTGTCGCCGGTGAGCACCGATCCGGCCTCTCCGTCGCCCGGCAGGTGCAGGCAGGCCGAGTCGTCGGTGTGTCCGGGGGTGGCGATCACCCGGATGCTGGTGCCGGCAACCGTAAGCAGCTCACCGTCGACGAGTGGGTCACCGTTGACGCAGAAGGCCGGGTCGAAGGCCCGCACCGGGGCGCCGGTGAGCTCAGCGAATCGCACGCTGCCCGCCGTGTGGTCGGCGTGCCGGTGGGTGATCAGTACGAGCTCCACCCGGCCGACGGCGGCGAGGGCGGCGAGGTGACCCTTGTGCAGCGGCCCTGGGTCGACGACGACCAACGCTGGTGCGTCCGAGGCGCCGATGAGATAGCTGTTGGTGCCGTCGAGTGTCATCGGCCCGGCGTTCGGCGCGAGCAGGCTGCGGGTGAGCGCACTCGTGCGCGTGATGTCGGCGGGCATGGTTGGCAGCTTACCGCCGCGATCGGTGGCGCTTCCGGCTGGAAGCGCCACCTGGCGCGTGCTACGGGTGCACGATGATCTTGACCGCGGTCTCGTTGTGGTTGATCAGCGTGTCAAAGCCCTGAGTGATCAGGTCATCGAGCGCGATGCGTCCGGTGATGAACGGGGCCAGCTTGACCCGGCCCTCCTGCACGAGCTTGATCGTGGCCGGGTGATCGCGCACGTAGGCGATCGTTCCGCGCAGGTCGATCTCCTTGAGCACGAGCTTCTGCATGTCGATGCTGGCCGGCTTGCCCCAGATCGACACGTTGACGATGACGCCGGCGGGCCGCACAGCGTCGAACAGCTGGTTCAGCACGACGTTCACGCTGGTGCACTCGAAGCACACGTCGGCGCCGTTGCCGTCGGTGAGTTCGTGCACCCGGGCGACGACGTCTTCCTTGCTGGGATCGAGCACGTAATCAGCGACCCCGGTGACCCGCGCCTTCTCCTTGCGGGCCTCGCTGAGTTCGGACATGATCACGGTCAGGCCTTCGGCCTTGAGCACGGCGGCGACGAGCAGGCCGATCGGGCCGGCCCCGCCGATGAGGGCGACATCGCCCGCTTTCGCTCCGCTGCGCACGAAGGCGTGGTGGGCGACGGAGAGCGGTTCGATCAGCGCGGCTTCGTCGAGGGGGATGTCGCCGATGGCGTGCACCCAGCGGCGGTCGACGACGACCTTCTCGCTGAGTCCGCCGCCTCCGCCGGCCAGGCCGATGAAGCCCATCTTGATGCAGAGGTGATAGTTGCCGGCCAGGCAGGGCGCGCACTCGTTGCAGACGAAATAGGGTTCGACCACGACATTGTCGCCGACCGCGAGGTCGGTCACGCCCTCGCCGAGTGCGCTGATGGTGCCCGAGAATTCGTGGCCGAGCGTGACCGGTTCTTCTTCGTGGGAGAGCGGGTGCGGGTGGCCCTCGGCCGGAATGAAGATCGGTCCTTCGAGGTATTCATGCAAATCTGTTCCGCAGATGCCACACCAGGCGACGTCGATGGCGACGGCTCCCGGTCGAAGCTCGGGGGCGGGAATGTCCTCGATGCGAATGTCCGCCGGGCCGTGAAAACGAGCTGCCTTCATGATGCGTCACTACTCCTTGCACCGAAGCAGCGTCGGTACCCTCGTGGCACCTGCGGTACGCCCCGGGGTGCTTTCAGCCTACGCCGGGATGCGGTCGTTGTGGGTTCAGAGCCCGGCGATAGGGTGGGAATCCCCGCACTACCGAACCTTGAGGACCAGCGATGACGCTAGACACCGAGACCGTGCCAGCACCGATCGGAGTCGCGGCGACCGTGGTTTTGCTGCGGGACAGCCCGGAGGGCCCCGAGGTGCTGCTGCTTGAGCGGCCGCGCCACCGTGGGTCTTTCGCCGGCGCGTGGGTCTTTCCCGGCGGCGGCGTCGATGCCGACGATCGGTTGCCAACGGATTCCTCAGCGCCCGCCGGCCGCGCCCGTCCGCTCGCGGAGCTGCCCGGCAGCGCAGCAGACCGGGGCGTTGGTGCTGCCGGCGGGGCAGCTGCGGCACTGCGGGTCGAGGCCATCGAAGAGCTCGCCGCGCGCCGCGCCGCAGTGCGCGAAGTGCGCGAGGAGACTGCGCTGGAGGTCGCACCCGAGACCCTCGTGGCCGCAGCGCTGTGGGTTCCTCCGCTGAACGTGCCGAAGCGGCTGCGCACCTGGTTCTACGTCACGGCGGCGCCGCCGGGCACCATCGTGCTCGCCGAAGATGAGGTCATCGACTGTGTCTGGCTCCGCCCGCAGGAGGCGCTGGCGCGGCATGCATCCGCTTCAATGACCCTGGTGGCACCGACCTGGGTGACACTCCACGGGCTGCAGGGGCACGAATCGGTGGCCCAAATCGTGGCTGGCGCACAGCAGCGCGGACTCGCGCACTACGAGACCCGGCTCGGAGCGAGCGAACAGGGGCCGGCGCTGTTCTGGGCGGGAGATGTCGCCTACGCCGATGACGCGCTCGCCGAGCAGGCCGGGGGGCGGCACCGCCTCGAGATCGGCGGGCTGCCATGGGTCTATTCCGCTGACGGGCCGCCAGCGCGCTAGCCGGCCGCGGCGATGCTCGGCAGCAGTGACCGGGGCGTGCAGCCCTGGCCGTCGATGAAGTTGAGGCAGTCGTCGAAGATCACCGAGAACGGTTCGAGAGTCGAGTCTCCGAACCAGTTGTTGTAGAACAGCCAGAAATTGAGGTTGCCGTAGGTGGAGCAGGCGTCGCCCTCGTCGCCGGCGTTCTCGATGGCAACCGGGTTGGGCTGGTACGGCGTGTAGTTGTACAGGTTGGCGGTGGCCTGATTCTTGATGATCACGGCGGAGGCCCCGCACTGGGCGTTGGGGTTGAAACCCACGTCGACGCTGCCCATCTGGAACGCCCGGTCGGGCTCCTGGGTGTACTGCCGAAACTGCCAGGCCGCGTTGTAGACCTGGTTGAAGAAGCCGAAGTACTCGGCGTCGCAGTCCGCGGTGTCGGGGCAGCCGTAACCGGTGGCGCGCAGATAACCGGATGCCGTGGGCCGGGTCAGCAGCGACTGCTCCTTCTGCAGCAGCACCAGCAGCACTTCGGGGCTGATCGTGCAGGCCGCCGCGATCTTGGCGATGATGCGGGCGGCCGTTTCGTTCTCGGCACCGACGTAGGGCCGGCAGTGGCCGGCGCCCTGGGCCGGTTGGCTGGTCGTCGTCTCGCGGTACTCCCAGAGGCACGGCACGCCGCCGCTCGGGCGGCAGGAGCGCTGCTCGAGAAAATCCTGGATCTGCACCGTGGTGAGGGCATCCGGGTTGAAGAAGTTGTAGTCGCTGATGATGAGGCCGGGGTTGAACGTCTCCGGGTCTGCTGGTGCCGGGTCGGTGCGGGCTGGGTCGGTGGTTGTCTGGTCAGCCACGGCCCGCAGCTGTACCGCGGTGGCCGACGTCGTCGGCAGCGCAATGAGCGACGCCGCGAGCCCGGCGAGGGCCATCCCGGTCGCCAGCATGCGCAGTCGATGACGGGTCTGCGCGAAGGAGCTCATACCAAAACCCTAACCGGCTCGGTCGGGTCGCGGCACCCGTCAGGGAAGCGGGCAGGTGTTCCTTTCGGTGCCAGCCACCGTTACGAGTGCCGTGAGCCGGCTGGTTGGGTTTATTGGCGGGCGGTGCCGAACGGCTGACGCCGCGCCGTGCCGGGGAGTTCCGCGACGTCCATGCCGTCAGGCCCCGCCGGGGGCGAGTCGGTTCGGGCTGCAGGCCGGGATCCGATCCCGGCGGGCACGGTGCGTGCCCGGGGAGCCGAAACCAGTCTGGGTACCACGCCCAAAAGCGCGAGCACGGCGATGAGTTCAACAGCGCCCAGCCCGAAGTAGAGGGTCTGCAGCCACGAGTATTCGGTGAGCACGGCCAGCTCGGCGAAGACCCAGATCACCATGCCGAATCCGGCGATGGTCGACAGGATCAACGCCACCCGCCAGTGTGCGAGCAGTGCGACGGCGCTGGCCAGCTGGGTGCCGCCAACGACGATGCCGAGGATGAGTCCGGGCACGACATAGGAGGAGAACGGGGTGCCGGCGAGATAGCTCAGCGGAACTCCGGCCCCATTGGCGGCGATTCCGAGCACCGCCCCGGCACACGCCGAAACCGCACCGAACACCAGCAGGCCGACCAGCACCCGGAACACAAGTTTCAGCGAAAGCACGTGATTGCATCCGTTCTGGTAGTCGGTTGGCCGGTATTCGATTTGCACGGTGTTCGGTCGGCCGGTGTTCGGTCGCTTCTGCCCCGCTCAGGTTACGACCGCCCAGGACGTGCCAACCAGAGTCTTTCGGCCCCACCACAGGGAATTTGCTCGTCCCGTCGCGCTGGACATCGGGCCAGGCCGCAGGTCCCGCGCAGCGCGTTTACCCGGCGGATGCCCGCTGCCGCAGGTCCCGCGCACTGGCGCAACACCTGCGCAGGGCGACGTCACCCTGCGGATGTGCCCGACAGTATGTCCCGCGCAGTGCCTCAGCTCCCGCGCACTGGCGCAACACCCGCGGAGCGCGACTCAGGCGGGCGGTGCCGGGATGACCACCATGGGCGACTGGATGTTCAGCACGATCGAGTGGCTCACCGAACCGAGCAGCAGCTTGGAGATGCCCCTGAGCCCGTGATCGCCGACCACGAGCAGCGCGGCGCCGCGGGCGGCGTCGAGCAGCGCCGATTGCGGGGCGCCACGCACAAGCGAAGCGCGAATGCCGAGGGCCGGATAGCGTCGGGAGACGGCGAGCAGCGACTCGTCGAGGATTCGCCGATGCGAGGATTCCAGCGTCTGCAGAAACCGGGCGTCGGGTTCGGTCGTGTCACGCCAGACCAGCGGTTCCTGCCAGGCGTGGATCGCGTGCAGCTCCTGGCCGGTGCGGTCGGCTTCGGCTGCGGCGAATTCCACGGCGGCGTTCGCGGCCGTGGACCCGTCGACGCCGACCACGACGCCCGAGTGCTGCTTGTTGTCACGCTCCGGGATGATCGCGATCGGTCCGTTGGCCGAACCGGCCAGCCGGGCCCCCATCGACCATTCGTAGCGCAGGGTCGAGCCGCGACGACGGTGGGTGCCGACGACGACAAGGGTGTCGGTGCCGCTCAGTGCGCGCAGCTCGGTGAGTGGGTCGCCGGAGCGCAGGTCGGCGTGCACGGTGAGGGCCGGATACTGCGCGCTCACCCGGTCGGCGTCGTCCTTGAGTACCTCGCGGGCCCGTTCCGTCGAGGACTCCAAGCTGAAGTAGTCGGCCGACGACACCGTGCGGTCGAGGATGCGCACGAGGGTGAGGTCGCCGTCGTTCGAGCGGGCGAGCGACCAATCGAGGGCTGCCCTGGCGGGTTCCGAACCGTCCCAGGCCACCACCGTCTGGCTGCGGGTGAGTGTGTGCGTCATGAGAAATCCCTTCTCCGGCGGCGGGCCACGAGCGGGAGGTCGTGTGAACGCCACCAATGATTGTTTTTCACGTTAGCCATCGCCGCCGCCCCCGAGTAGGGCCTTAAGTCACCTCCCGCGGTGAGTTAGACCCGACCCGGCCTCAGGCGGTGGTGATCGACCCGGTGATAGTGAACGGATGCTGCGGCCCGGCCGTTGCCCGCTCCCGCAGCAATGCGCCCCACGCTTCGGCTCGGCGAATCTCGCCGGGCACCAGGGCGATGCTCTTGGTCACCAGAAAACTCTCCGACTCGGCCACGACATCGGCTCCGGCCGCGAGCAGGTGCTTGCCGATGCTTTTGGAGGCGTGCCCGGTCAGCAGGATCGGCCCCTCCTGCCGGGTGTCGAACGCTGCCGCGCGGCAGGCCAGCCCACTCAGGGGCGCGAGCCATTCGCGCACGCCGGTGCCAGCGGCATCCGCTTCGAGGTGCAGGGTGTGCTGGGGGGTGACGGCCGCGTCGATCGCGCCCTGACGGGTGCTCGGACGGCTCATGCCGTGCACGTGGGTGGGGCCGCCGACCACGAGCAGGTCGACCTGGGACAGGTCGATGCCCGCAGCCTGGCTCGTGGGCACGAGGATCACCTCGGCCGGGGCCAGGCCGCGCCCGATCGCCTCGGCAACGAGACGGGTGTTGCCGTACATCGATTCAAAGACGATCAGGGCGCGCATGAAACCTCCAGAGGGTAGAGCGAACTAACGGGAAATGACGACCTTGAGCGCCTTGGTTTCAGCCGCTCGAGCGAAGGTGTCGTAGGCCTCGACGAACTGGTCGAAGCTGAAGTGGTGCGTGGCGAGCTTCTCGGCCGCCAGCTTTTTACTCGCAACGAGCTTGAGCAGCATCTTCGTGGTGTTGGCGTTGACCAAACCCATGCTGATGTTGATGTTTTGAATCCACAGGTTCTCGAGGTGCAGGTCGACCGGTTTGCCGTGCACTCCCACGTTGGCGACGTTGCCGCCGGGGCGCACGATCTCGGTGGCCATGGTGAAGGTCTGCGGAATGCCGACCGCCTCGATGGCCACGTCGACGCCGGCGCCGTCGGTGAGGGCGAGCACCTGCTCTTTCCAATCGGCGGCACCGGAGACGACCGTGTCGGTGGCGCCGAAGGAGCGGGCCTGCTCGAGGCGGTTCTCATCGAGGTCGATCGCGATGATGCTTGCCGCGCCGTAGAGACCGGCGGTGGCGATGGCGGCCAGTCCCACCGGGCCGGCGCCGATCACGGCGACGACATCGCCGGGCTTGACCCGGCCGTACTGCACGCCGATCTCAAAACCGGTCGGCAGAATGTCGCTGAGCATGACGCCCTGGTCGTCACTGACGCCCTCGGGCAGCTTGTGCAAAGAATTGTCGGCGTAGGGTACGCGCACGAACTCGGCCTGGGTGCCGTCGATGAGGTGGCCGAAGACCCAGCCGATGCCGGAGGCACCCTCGTCGCCGAGGCAGTGCGAGTACAGGCCGGTGCTGCAGTTGCTGCAGTGCCCGCAGCTCTTGATGCAGGAGATGATGACCCGGTCGCCGACGGTGAGGTTGCTCACCGCTGAGCCGACCTCGGTGATCGTGCCGACGCCCTCATGGCCGAGGATGCGCCCGACCGTAACGGCGGGAACGTCGCCCTTGAGAATGTGCAGGTCGGTGCCGCAGATCGTGGTGGTGTCCACGCGCACGATCGCATCGGTCGGGCTCTGCAGCGTCGGGTCGGGAACATCGGTCCAGCTCTTCAGACCTGGACCGCCATAAACAAGTGCCTTCACGAGTATCTCCTTTGAAGTGATTGGGGGCGGGCAGTCGACCCGTCAGAGCTACGCTACGACCCGAATCCGGGTGTGGCTAGGGCCGAAAGTCCCGTGGCGCCGGTGCGGGAAAGGGCGGCTAATCGGGACTTCCGGCCCTATCCGCGAGGCCTGCCGACTGACAGGATGGACATGAGGCGATGGGGCACCAGCTCTGGGCCCGCCCTTTCGAATGCAGAATGAGGTAGAGCAATGAACCGGATGATTGTGGTCGGCGTCGACGAATCGGCTGCCGGCGAGACCGCCCTCGCGTGGGCCATGGCCCGGGCCGAGCACGTCAAGAGCCCGGTGACGCTCATGCACACCGTGTACGAAACCTGGCTGGCCGACGGCTATGGCTACTACGACTCCATTCTCGACGCCGAGAAGAAGCTGCTCGCCGACGCTGGCGCCCGCGCTTCGGCCCTCGCGCCCACGGTCGTCACCCACACCGAGCTGCGCACCGGCAGTGCACCGCGCGTTCTCAGCGAACTGTCGAAGGACGCCGACCTCGTTGTCGTCGGCACCGATCGCAAGGGCCGGGTCGAGGGCGAACTGTTCGGCAGCGTCAGCCTGCAGATCGCCGCGCTGGCGACCTCCCCGGTCGCCGTCATTCCGTCGCTGCCCGAGACCGAGCGATCCGGCGTCTACGTGGGCGTCGACGGCTCGGCCGACTCGGTGACCGCCGTGGCCTTCGCTGCGGCCGAAGCCGACCGCACCGGCCAGGAACTGTTCGCCCTCTATGCGGTGCACCTGCCGAATCGTCGTGTGCTGCGCAGCATTCCGGCCGAGGCCGTGACCGAGCGCATGGAAGAAGAACGCGTCGTGCTCGCCGAATCGGTGGCGGGACTCAGCGCCCGCTACCCCGACCTCGTGGTACACCAGATTCTCGAGACCGACGAGTCGCCGGCCCGGGCGCTCGTGGCCGCCGCCCGGCACGCGCAACTGCTCGTGGTGGGCAGCCGCGGTCGCGGATCTCTGCAACGTCTGTTGATGGGGTCGGTCAGCCACGAGGTGCTGCTGCACATCACCTGCCCGACAATTGTCACCAGAACAACCCACAAGTAGGGTTTACACCCGTCAAAGCGTGCGAAGGTTAGACCCTAAGTCGTACTTGATGGGTGGGGACGAGAACAATGACGGATCAGACTGCCGCCGAGCTTGCCCTCACCCAGGAACGAATGCGCGGCCTGCTCGATGCCGTCGTGTCGGTGGCCGAAGACCTCAGCCTCGAAGCGGTCCTGGAACGTGTCGTCACCGCGGCCTGCCAGCTCGTGCAGGCCCGGTTCGGTGCCCTCGGCGTGATCGGTGCCGGCCAGGCACTCAGCCACTTCGTCACCGTGGGCTTCGACGATGAGACGGTGAGCAAGATCGGCGCGCTGCCGGTCGGTCACGGTGTGCTCGGCCTGCTCATTCGAGAACCGCGCCCCATTCGCCTGCACGACCTGCACGATCACCCCGACTCCTTCGGTTTTCCCGCCCACCACCCGCCGATGAAGTCGTTCCTCGGGGTGCCGGTGCGGGTACGCGACACGGTGTTCGGCAACCTCTATCTCACCGAGAAAGAGGGCGGCGGCGACTTCACCGACGAAGATCAGGAACTCGCCGTCGCGCTCGCCGCTGCCGCCGGCGTCACGATCGAAAACGCTCGGCTCTACGACGAAGCCCGCGGCCGTTCCCGCTGGCTCGAAGCGGTCGCCGAAATGGGCCGCGACCTGCTGCGACCGGTCGACGGCGATGAAGACAACGGCCTCGACCTCGTGGCCGAACGGGTGCTCGCGGCGTCCGGCGCCGACCTGGCCGTGATCGGGTTTCCCACCGGCGACAGCCTGTTCTGTGCGGCTGCGGCCGGCGCGCCTGCGTCCGAAGTGTCGGCATCCGCTTTGATCGGTACGACCGTACTGCTCCACGCCGACGTTCTGCACGACGTGCGCGCGACCGGCCGGTCCGTCATGCTCGCCGGTCCGCCGCTGCACCCGGCACCGGCTATGGCAGCGGATGCCGCGCCCGGCCCCGCCGCGCACTGGTCGCTCCTGGGTTCCACCCTCGTGGCCGCGCTCGGGCCGGCCGGGGACGGGCAGGGCGTGATTCTGCTGTCTCGGGCGCCGGCATCCGCTGGTTACAGCCAGACCGATTTGGAGATGAGCGCGGTTTTCGGCACCCAGGTGTCGCTCGCGCTCGAACTGGCGTCCGTGCATCGCATGCGCGAGGAGCAGGCCGTGCTCGGCGACCGCGACCGCATTGCCCGCGACCTGCACGACCTGGTCATTCAGCGTCTGTTCGCTGCCGGGCTGAGCATGCAGAGCCTGCGCCGGTTCACCAGTGATCCGATCGCCCTCGACCGGATCAACGCCGTGACCAACGAGCTCGACGACACCATTCGGGAACTGCGCGACACGATCTATTCGCTGCGCGGAATGGCGCAGGACGCCGGCACGCTCAGCAGTCGCATCCTGGCCGTCATTAAAGAGGGAGCGGCGAGTCTCACCTATGCGCCCCGCATCCGCTTATCGGGGCCGATCGACGCGCCGCTCGCCGATGAGCTGGGCAGCAGCCTTCTCGCGGTCATCTCGGAGGGGCTCAGCAATGCTGCGCGGCATTCCCGGGCAAGTTCGATCGAGATCGCGGTCGACGCCGACGCCGACCGCATCAAGGTCGTCATCGCCGACAATGGTTGCGGCTTCGGTAAGCCCACCCGGCGCAGCGGCCTCGACAACCTCAAGGAGCGCGCGGCGCTGCTCGGCGGCAAGTTCTCGGTGCGCAGCGTCGTGGGCGAGGGAACTCGGCTGCGCTGGTCGGTACCGGTGCCGGAGGTTACCGTGGGTGTTCGTCTCCACGTTTCGCAACGTACACGGCGGCCTGGGTTCGGCGCTGAAAGTCCAGCTTCGCCAGCATCGACGACACGTAGTTCTTGACCGTCTTCTCGGCCAGGAACATGCTCTGACCGATTTCACGGTTGGTCAGGCCCTCGCCGATCAGGTCGAGCACCTTGCGCTCCTGCGCGGTGAGTGACGCGAGGCGGGCGTCTTGCGGGTCGGCCAGCCCGGCAATGATGTCTGCCTTGAGCATCGGGTCGAACAGCGAATCGCCGGCCGCCGCACGCCGAATCTTGCCGAGCAGGTCGGTGCTGCGAATCTCCTTCAGCACGTACCCGGCCGCCCCGGCGAGGACCGCTCCGCGCAGGGCCTGTTCGTCGTCGTAACTCGTGAGGATCAGGCAATGCACCGAGGGATCGGCCGAACGCACGTCGCGGCAGACCTCGATGCCGGTGCCGTCGGGCAGGCGGGCGTCAAGAATGGCCACATCGGGGCGCAACTGCAGAATCAGCGGTGTCGCCTCGGCCGCCAGGCCGCTGTCGGCGACCACGTCGAAACCCTCACCCTCGAGCAGCTCGCGCAGGCCGCGGCGCACCAGTTCGTGGTCGTCGAGGATGAAGACTCGAATGCGGTCGGGCGTGCGCGCTGGGGTGATCATGGGGGTCCTTCCCGGCCGGGTGCGGTGCAGGCGGGCGGTTTTCGGTGGTAAGTCTGTCCAGTCTGACGCGCGTGCTCACCCGGCGACTAGGGCCAAAGGTCCTTAAGAGCGCACCAGTCGGGCGATGGCAGCGGATGCCTCCTGCAGCTTGGCCTCGGCTTCGGCGCCGCCGGCCATGGCCGCGTGCAGCACGCAGTGATTCAGGTGGTCGTCGAGCAGGCCGAGCGCGACCGATTCAAGCGCACTCGTCATGGCCGAGATCTGGGTGAGGATGTCGATGCAGTACTTGTCGTCGGTGACCATGCCCTGCAGGCCGCGAGCCTGACCCTCGATGCGGCGCAGGCGCTTGAGGTAGGCGTCCTTGTTCGAGATGTAGCCGTGCGGGCCGTCGTGGGTCTCTGACTCGGTCATGACATCACTGTACCCCCTCGGGGTATAATTGCGGAAATGGTACCCCCAAGGGGTATGCTGAAAGGACAGCCCCTTCGGGGGGAGAAGACCTTTGCGGGTAGAAGAGTAAGGCACGACCATGAGCACCACGACCGCCTACGGCGTTGACGGAATGACCTGCAGCCACTGCATAGCGAGTGTGACCGAAGAGATATCAGCCCTTGCGGGCGCCGAATCCGTCACCGTCAACCTGGTCACGGGCGGCACCTCCCAGGTCAGCGTCACGAGCGCGTCAAAGCTCGACCCCGCCCTGGTCGCAGCGGCCGTCGAAGAGGCGGGCTACCGGCTGGTAGCCCTCTGATGTCGGCCGGTCAACAGGTTGACCTGCTCGTCGGGGGCATGACCTGCACCTCGTGCGCCGCGCGGATCGAGAAGAAGCTCAACCGCATGCCGGGGGTCGCCGCCACCGTCAACTACGCCACCGAGAAGGCGAGCGTTTTCGTGCCGGCCGGTACAAGCGTCGACGACGCCATCAAGACCATTGAAGCCACCGGCTACACGGCGGCGTTGCCGGCTCCGGTGGTCGTGGAAGACGCCGGCTCGCTCGAGGTCGCTGCCCTGCGCCAGCGCCTTCTGATCTCGGCCGCGCTGGCCCTGCCGGTTGCTGTTCTGTCGATGATTCCCGTGTTGCAGTTCGCGAACTGGCAGTGGCTGGCCCTGACCCTCGCGGCGCCGGTCGCCATCTGGGGCGCCTGGCCGTTCCACCGCGCCGCCTGGGTGAATGCCCGGCACGGTGCTGCGACGATGGACACCCTGGTCAGCGTCGGTGTGCTCGCCGCCCTCGGCTGGTCGCTCTACGCGCTGTTCTTCGGCATGGCCGGCCTGGCCGGCATGACCATGAGTTTCACGATGATCGGTGGTGGCGGCGCCGACGAGATCTACCTGGAGGTGGCATCCGCTGTCACCGTGTTCATTCTGGCCGGTCGTTACGCCGAGGCGCGGGCCAAGCGCAACTCCGGCGCGGCCCTGCAGGCGCTGCTCCAGCTCGGTGCCAAGGAGACCACGCTGCTGCGGGACGGTGTCGAGAGTCGCATCAGCACCGCGCTGCTCGTGGTCGGCGACCAGTTCGTCGTGCGACCGGGGGAGAAGGTCGCGACCGACGGAGTCATCGTTGACGGTTCGAGCGCGATCGATGCGAGCCTGCTCACCGGCGAGTCCGTGCCGATCGAGGTGGGGCCAGGCGACAACGTTGTGGGCGCCACGCTGAACTCCGGCGGGCGGCTCGTGGTGCAGGCGGTGCGCGTTGGCGCTGATACCGAGCTGGCCCAGATCGGCCGGCTGGTGGAGCAGGCGCAGACCGGCAAGGCCGAGGTGCAGCGGCTGGCCGACCGGGTTTCGGGCATCTTCGTGCCGATCGTGATTCTTCTCGCCCTGGCCACGCTGGCCGGCTGGCTGCTGGTCGGCGCCGGGGCTTCCGTCGCGTTCACGGCGGCCGTCGCGACGCTGATCATCGCCTGCCCGTGCGCGCTCGGGCTGGCCACGCCGACCGCGCTGCTCGTGGGGACCGGGCGCGGCGCGCAGTTGGGCATCCTGATCAAGGGGCCGCAGGTTCTGGAATCCACGAGGCGCGTCGACACGATCGTTCTTGACAAGACCGGAACGATCACCACCGGGCGCATGACGCTCTCCACCGTTGTGCCGTACGAGTGCGGTTCTGCTGATGAGCTGCTGGGGCTGGCTGGGGCGGCGGAGAGCGGGTCGGAGCATCCGATTGCGCGGGCCATCACCGCTGGCGCGGTGGCGAAGCTGGGCGCGGTGGCCGCCTCGTCCTCGTTTGCGTCGGAGCAGGGGCTCGGCGTGCAGGCCGTGGTCGAGGGCCGGCAGGTTCTGGTCGGGCGGCCCGCGTGGTTGATCGATCGGTGGCAGATTGTCGTGCCGGTCGAGATGCAGGCGGTGATGGGCACCGCAGAGGGACTGGGCAAGACGGCCGTCATGGTGGCCTGGGAGGGCCAGGTGCGGGGTGTGCTCACCGTCGCCGACACGCTCAAACCCACGAGCGCTGCGGCGGTGGCCCGGTTTCGAGCGCTGGGACTCACTCCGATGCTCGTGACCGGTGACAATGCGGCCGCCGCGCAGACTGTCGCCGATGCCTGCGGCATCACCGATGTGACCGCCGGGGTGCTGCCCGCCGACAAGGCGCGGGTGATTGCTGACCTGCAGGCGCAGGGGCACGTGGTGGCGATGGTCGGTGACGGGGTGAACGACGCCGTGGCCTTGGCGACCGCTGACCTCGGTATTGCCATGGGGTCGGGCACTGATGTGGCCATCGAGGCGAGCGATCTCACGCTCATGCGCAGCGATCTGCTGGCCGCAGCGGACGCCATCCGCTTGGCCCGCCGCACCCTCACGACGATCAAGGCCAACCTGTTCTGGGCTTTCGCCTACAACGTCGCGGCGATTCCGCTCGCGATGGCCGGGCTGCTGAACCCGCTCATCGCCGGGGCGGCGATGGCCCTGTCGTCGGTGTTCGTGGTGACCAACAGTCTGCGTCTGCGCGGTTTTCGGGCCCTGCCAGTCTGACCATTTCTTTCCGGGCCCGGTATGTGCGTGTTCTCCTTCTGGACGGGGCCCGGGCCCCGTCCACGGGCCCAGTTTATAGACTGGGCCCCGGTCTCTAAGGTGGGCCCGGGTGAGCGGATGCCGCCCCGCAGGCCTTGTGCGCGTATACCCCTTGGGGTATCCTGAAGTCGGAGGCAAACGTGAAAATCATTATCGTAGGTGGAGTTGCGGGCGGAATGTCGGCGGCAACGAGGTTGCGCCGGCTCGACGAGACGGCCGAGATCATCGTATTCGAGCGCGGCCATTACGTGTCGTTCGCGAACTGCGGGCTGCCCTATTTCGTCGGCGGAGTCATCCGCAATCGCGGAGACCTGCTGCTGCAGACCCCCCAATCGCTCAACGCACGTTTCGCCCTCGACGTGCGCGTCGACACCGAGGTCGTGCAGATCGACCGCGCAGCCCAGACCGTCACCGTTCGCAGTATGCTCACCGGCGACGAGAGCGTCGAACACTATGACCGCCTCGTGCTCGCAGCCGGAGCGTCGGCCAGGGCCGGCGCTGCGGGCGGCGCTGCGATTCCCACGCACACGCTGCGCACGGTCGATGACGTGGACCACATCACGGCGGTACTCGCGGAGACGAGCGCGGCATCCGCTGTGGTGATCGGTGGCGGATTCATCGGCCTCGAAGCCGTGGAAAACCTCGTGCACCGCGGTGTGCGCGTGACCCTCGTGCAGCGCGGGTCGCAGATCTTTACCCCGCTCGACCCCGAAATGGCCGCGCCCGTGCTCGACCGCGTGCGCGAGCGCGGCGTCGACGTGCGGCTGAACACGACCGTGACCGGGCAGTGGGGGCAGACCGTGTCGCTCAGCGACGGCACAACCGTGCCGGCCGACCTTGTGATCGACGCGAGCGGCGTGCGCCCCGACGTGAACCTCGCCGAGCAGGCCGGCCTGCGCATCGGCGAGAGCGGCGGCGTCTGGGTCGATGGCACCCAGGCCACGAGCGATCCGCTCATCTTCGCCGTCGGCGACGGGGTCGAGAAAACGGATGCCGTCGACGGCTCCGGCACGCTCGTCACCATGGCCGGCCTCGCGAACCGCCACGGCCGCTCCGTGGCCGACAGCATTGCCGGCACGCCCGAGCAGGCCGCCCCGGCGCTCGGCACCGGAATCCTCGGGATCTTCGGCCTCACCGTGGCCTTGGTCGGCTGGAACGAGAAACGCCTCGTCGCCGCCGGGCGCGGGCACCGCATCGCGCACACCCACCCCGCCAACCACGCCGGCTACTTTCCCGGCGCGGAGGGCATGTCGATCAAACTGCTCATCGACGCCGAGTCCGACGCCATTCTGGGCGCGCAGATCGTGGGCGGCTCCGGAGTGGACAAGCGCATCGACGTGCTGGCGGTCGCGATGGCTGCCGGGCTCGGGGCATCCGCTTTGACGCGTCTGGAACTCGCCTACGCGCCGCAGTACGCCTCGGCGAAAGACCCGATCAACCAGCTTGGCTATGTGGCTTCGAACCTCGCGCAGGGCACGAGTGTGAACCTGCAATGGCATGAACTCGACGCGGCACGTACGGCGGGCGCCGTGCTCATCGACGTGCGCTCGGCCGGAGAGTTCGCGGCGGGCAGCATTCCCGGTGCGCTCAACGTGTCGCTCGACGAGCTGCGCGATCGGCTCGGGGACCTGCCCCGGGTGCCGCTGATCGTGCACTGCCAGGTGGGCCAGCGCGGCCACACCGCCGCACGCATTCTGGCCCAGAACGGCTTCGATGTGCAAAACCTTGACGGCGGCTACCGCACCTGGCTCGCCGGAACGTCTAGCCTTGTTGTTTCCCCCATTGCTGAAAGGGTCCTCGTATGAAAGAGATCACCGTCACCGAGCTTTCCGCGCTCGCCGAACCCGTCGTCATCGACGTGCGCGAACCGTGGGAGTACGAAGCCGCCCACGTGCCCGGAGTCGTGCACATCCCCATGGGCGAGGTCGTCGCGAGAATCGGCGAGATTCCAGCGGATGTGCCGGTGCACGTCATCTGCGCCGCCGGCGGTCGCAGCGCGCAGGTGACCGAGTATCTCGCCGCACACGGCCATGACGCCGTGAACATCGCCGGCGGCACCGGGGCCTGGCAGCAGGCCGGGCTTCCGACCGAGCAAGGGGCCTGAGATGGCAACCGAAGTGTCGCCGACAACGGACGCCGCCACGGACACCCGGGCCGCCGAGCAGAAGAAAATCCTGAACCGGCTGCGCCGGGCGCAGGGGCAGCTGACCGCCGTGATCGCCGCGGTTGAGGGCGGCGGCAACTGCCGCGATGTCGTCACCCAGCTGGCCGCGGTGTCGAGCGCGCTCGACAAGGCCGGCTTCGTCATCGTGTCCACCGCCATGCGCGACTGCATCGCGAATCCCGACAGCGAGCACTCGCTCACGGTGCCCGAGCTTGAGAAGTTGTTCCTGACGCTCGCGTAGCGCGGCCGGGCCGGCAGGGGCCGCCGGGGCGGGGCATCCGCTTGCCGGGCCCACCTTATGGCCCGGGGCCCAGTTTATAAACTGGGCCTGTGGACGGGGCCCGGGCCCCGTCCACAGCAGTGGGGGTCAGGCGGAGGGCGCTCCGAGGCCGGCGAGCAGCTCGATGACGTTCGCCCGGATCTGGTCGCGGATGCGCCGCACCTCGTCGATCGGCTGACCGGCCGGGTCCACGAGTTCCCAGTCCACGTAGCGTTTGCCGGGATAGATCGGGCAGGCATCGCCACAGCCCATGGTGATCACGACATCCGCGGCCTGCACGACGTCATCGGTCAGTGGCTTCGGGAATGACTCGTCGAGCGACAGGCCGAGCTCGGTCATGACCGCGACCATCGTGGGGTCAAGCGCCGACGACGGCATAGACCCGGCCGAGCGCACGTGCACGGCTCCACCCGACAGAGCGTTGGTGAAGACCGCGGCCATCTGCGAACGACCGGCATTCTGCTCACAGACGAACAGTACCTCGGGCACCGCCTGCGTGATGGCGCCCTTGGCCTGCGCGAGCGCGGTGAGGCGTTCGAGCGCAAACCGCGCGGTGCGGGTCGTGAGGTGCGCCTTGACGCTCGACGTGCGCAGCAGCCCAATATAGGACTCGAGCACGTAGCGTTCCACGGTTTCGGCGGCGAAGATGCCGTGAAAGCGTTCCGCGAGGTCCCCGGCGAGGCGTCGCAGTGACTCTTCGGGGTAGCTCAGGCCGGGAAGCATCAGGCCGGCAGAATCTCGGCGAGGAGCGCTTCGATGCGCGCCTTGATCTCGTCGCGAATGGGGCGCACGCTTTCGATGCCCTGACCGGCCGGGTCGTCGAGCTTCCAGTCCTCGTAGCGCTTGCCCGGAAAGATGGGGCAGGCGTCGCCGCAGCCCATGGTGATCACGACGTCGGACTGTTTGACCGCCTCGGTCGTGAGGATCTTCGGCACGTTGCCGGCGATGTCGATGCCCTCTTCAGCCATCGCAGCGATCGCGACCGGGTTGATCTGATCTTTCGGTTCGGAGCCGGCCGAGAGTACCTCGACCCGACCCTGCGACAGGGCGGTCAGAAAGCCGGCGGCCATCTGCGAGCGTCCGGCGTTGTGCACGCAGACGAACAGTACGGAGGGTTTCATGTCGAGCTTCTTTCTTTAGACGAGAGCGGATGCGGCGGCGGGCGTCGGCGCGTCGGCCGGCGGCATCCGCTCGGGGAACAGGCGGGGCTTCAGCCAGAGCGCGACGTAGACGAGCGCGATCAGGGCGGGAACCTCGATGAGCGGCCCGACGATGCCGGCCAGAGCCTGGCCGCTGAGCGCGCCGAAGGTGCCGATCGCGACGGCGATGGCGAGCTCGAAGTTGTTGCCGGCTGCGGTGAAGGCGAGCGTCGTGGTGCGCTCGTAGGTCATGCGCAGCAGGCGCCCGGTGAGAAAGCCGACCAGGAACATGACCGCGAAGTAGACCAGCATCGGCAGCGCGATGCGGGCGACGTCACCGGGGTGGTCAATGACCTGCTGCCCCTGCAGTGCGAAGAGCATCACGATCGTGAACAGCAGACCCCAGAGCGCGAACGGGCCGACTCGGGGCAGAAAACGCGCCTCGTACCACTCCCGGCCGCGCTGAGCCTCGCCGATGCGCCGCGACAGGTAGCCGGCCAGCAGCGGAATACCCAGGAACACCAGAACGCTCGCGGTGATCGCCCAGATCGAGAACTCGGCGCTCGTGGTGGGCAGGCCGAGCCAGGCCGGCAGCACCTGCAGGTAGAACCAGCCGAGGGCGCCGAACGCCACGACCTGGAACACCGAGTTCACGGCCACGAGAAAGGCGGCGGCTTCGCGGTCGCCGCAGGCCAGGTCGTTCCAGATCAGCACCATGGCAATGCACCGGGCGAGGCCGACGATGATGAGGCCGGTGCGGTATTCCGGCAGGTCGGGCAGAAAGATCCAGGCCAGGGTGAACATAAGTGCCGGTCCCACCAGCCAGTTCAGCAGCAGGGAGGAGACCAGCAGGCGCTTGTCGGAGGCGACGGCGCGGGCATCCGTGTAGCGAACCTTGGCGAGCACCGGATACATCATGACGAGCAGCCCGATGGCGATCGGTACGCTGATCGACCCGATCGTCCACAAGTGCAGCAGGTCGCCGACGGCCGGCACGAACACGGCGAGCAGCAGGCCGAGGCCCATGGCGGCGAGGATCCAGACCGGCAACAGTCGATCCAGCGCGCTGAGACGGGTGGGGGCGGGTGCCGTAATGCTCACGAATCTCCAAAGTTTTGTAACAGCGAGTCGCGGTAACATTGATCGGTGTCGATGCCTACGGTAGATCATTGCATCGACCAATGTCAATCTAAGGAGAGTGTGTTCACGTGACGTTTACCCAGCTGCCGCTGACCGACATTACAGCGGATGCTTGCTCCTCACCGCTGGCCCGAGCGGCCATTGCCCCGGAGAGCGCCGACACCCTCGCCCGCTCACTCAAAGCCCTCGCCGACCCGGCCCGGTTGCGCATCATCTCGATCGTCTCCGCCCACGCCGATCAGGAAGCCTGCGTCTGCGACCTGACCGATCAGCTCACCCTGAGTCAGCCGACCATCTCACACCACCTCAAGGTACTCGTCGACTCCGGGTTTCTGACCCGCGCCAAACGCGGCACCTGGTCGTATTACAGCCTCGTGCCCGGCTCCCTGAGCTCCGTCGCCGGGGTGCTCGCGGGAGTGTGACCCGGGCGACACTCGCGCGGCGGCACTAGCCGTGGGCCAGGAAAGCGGCCAAGCTAATACCGCAGCCGTGAGGCGGAAAGGAGCTCCTCGTGAGCACCTACGTGATCGTCGGAGTGAAGCTGGGCCAGCCCGACGCGGTCGTCGTGGAGGCGGCCGCCTTCGCGGATCGGTTTCACGCCGAATTGGTCTGCGCCACGGTGGAGCCGGGCCGCTACGTCGTCGACGAGTTCGCTGACGGCAGCATCCTGTCGCTGCCGGTCGATCCCGACCTGCTCGACCTCGATGATGAGGGCTTTCCGGTTTCCCTGCGCGCTCACCTGACGACCCTGCTCGTGGGGCGCACCCTGGCCTGGTCCACCCGCGCCGTGGCCGGAGATCCGGCTCGGGCCCTTGCCCACCTCGCCGACACGCTCGATGCTGCCATGATCGTGGTCGGCACCCGCGAGCGGGGTGTGAGGGCCACCGTGCAGCAATTCCTTGGCGGTTCCGTTGCGGTGCACCTCGCGCACCGGCAGCATCGGCCGGTCGTGGTCATTCCGCTGGCCCCGGTGGCCTTCCGTGATGAACTGCCCTGGGAGTCGACGGAATAGGGCGGTGTATTCTGGCCACGGCGATGGATCCCGCCGGAGCATCCGCTTCGTCCCTACTGGTGATTCCGCGGGTAGGTGAACAATCGACACGATCACACCGCGGCCTGCGCACTTCACCTGGCGTTATCTCGGCCTTGTCTTTGTCGGCGGAACCGCCGGAACCGCCCTGCGCGAAGGCCTCGGCCTGCTGCTGCCGGCCGGCACCGGCCTGCCGCTGATCACCCTCGGCATCAACCTGGTCGGCGCCCTGCTGCTCGGGCTGCTGCTCGAGGCCCTCGTGCGTCGCGGAGCCGACGCCGCCGGTCGCCGCCGCCTGCGCCTGCTGCTCGGCACCGGACTGCTCGGCGGATTCACGACCTACAGTGCCCTCGCCTCCGACAGCGCCCTGCTGCTGCAGGGCGGGGAGATTCAGCGTGCCGTGGCCTACGCTTTGGGCACGGTTCTGCTCGGCGGCCTCGCCACCTGGCTGGGTGTTGTGCTGGCGGCGGCGCTGCACCGGGAATCCGCTCGGGGGCAGAACAGATGACTCCACTCCTGTTCCTGGGTGTCGCTGCCGCTGGCGGCGTGGGCGCGGCTGCCCGCTTTGCTCTAGACGGTTTCGTGCGGGCACGCCTCGGTGGGGCGTTCCCCTACGGCACCACGATCATCAACGTGAGCGGCTCGCTGCTGCTCGGACTCATCACCGGTCTGGCCCTGAACCACCTGGTTGCACCGGAGTGGAGCCTCGTGCTCGGTGTCGGCCTGCTCGGCGGGTATACGACGTTCAGCACGGCCAGTTTCGAAACCGTGCGGCTGGCGCAGGCACACCGCTACCTGACCGCGCTGGCCAACGGTGTCGGCATGCTGGTCGCATCCGTTGCTGCGGCGGCGCTCGGTCTGTGGATCGGGCTCGCGCTGGGGTAGTCGCGCTGGGCCCAGGTCGCGCTGGGCCCAGGTCGCGCTGGGCCCAGGTTGCGCTGGGCCCAGGTTGCGCCGGGCCCAGGTTGCGCCGGGCTCAGCTTGCGCTGGGCCCAGGTTGCGCAACTGGGACCATGATTGATCATGGTCCCAGTTTCCGGGCCCGGGCCCGGTCAATAAAATGGGGCGTGGACGGCGACTACTCGCCGGCGGTGGTCATCTGCGCGGTGACGAATGCTTCGAACGCGGCGGCATCGGTGAAGGAGCCGGTGTAGCTCGCGCCATTGACCAAAATGGTCGGGGTTCCCTTGACCTGCTTAATGTCGGAGTTGGGGATGGGCCCGTCGAGCGCGCGTTGCGTCGACGCGTCAACCCAGCCCGAGTAGGTCTGGTCGGTGATGCAGCTCGCAACCTCGGTCTCGGTCACCCCGGCCGCCTCGACCAGGCTGGCCAGTTCGGCATCGCTCAGTCCGCTCGAATTCTCGGCGGGCTGCTGGGCGAACATCGCGGTGTTGAAGTCGAGAAATTTGTTCGGTTCGTAGTTGGCGACGCAGGCGGCGGCGTTGGCAGCTCGGGTGGCGTACTTGGTGCCCGACGACAGTCGGTCGAGAATCGAGATCGGGTGTACCTCGACCGTTGCGTTGCCGGCGGTGACCCAGCTCGTGATCTGCTCGCCGTTGGTGTTTTCGAAATCGCCGCAGATGGGGCAGAGGTAGTCGACGTACATCACAATGTTGGCCGTATCGGCGAGTGCCGTCTGGTCCGTGGCGGTCGGGTCGGCATCCGCTTCGAGGGCGGGCGTCGAGGCGGCGGAGACCGTCGTGCCGTCGCTGCCGAGCAGAATGCCGTCGCTGGCCATGTTCGCCGGTCCCGGCGCGGTCGGTGCGTTCACGGTGTTGACGATGACGAGGGTGACGATGGCGACCACGGCGAGCAGCCCGATGCCGATGCCGCCGCGCAGAAAGAGACGACGGCGGGACTCCCGTTTGACCTGCTCGGCCCGCATCAACCGGGCGTGCTCACGGGCTTCCTCGCGGCGGTCTTTTTTGGGTGGGCGGGCCGGTCCGGAAGTGCTCATGCGGGAGTTCACCGTTCGTTCGTTGCTGCGCCGCCGAAGCAGCCGTTGCCTACGACGTTAGCGGCCCTGCCTAACGGTCCGGTTCAGACTGGCTGGGAGCTGGCTGGGAGCACTGCTCGGCCCGCCCGAATGGGGGGCAGCGAACAACGGATGCCGCGGCGCACGCGAATCGTCAGCGACGGGTGCTGAACGCCGCATCGAACGCCGCGGTCGGTGCGTCAAAGGCGAGCAACCGCACGAAGGCGAGTGCTTCGGGAGCTCCGACCAGGCGGTCCATTCCGGCGTCCTCCCATTCCACCGAGAGCGGGCCGTCATAGCCGATGGTGCTGAGCATGCGAAAACTGTCCTCCCAGGGTACGTCCCCGTGGCCGGTGGAGATGAAGTCCCAGCCGCGGCGCGGGTCGGCCCAGGCCAGCAGTGAGCCGAGTCGGCCGTTGCGGCCGTTGTTCAGGCGCTTCTTGGTGTCTTTGCAATCCACGTGATAGATGCGATCGCGAAAATCCCAGAGAAAGCTGACCGGGTCGAGGTCCTGCCAGATGAAATGGCTCGGGTCCCAGTTCAGGCCGAACGCGGGGCGATGCCCGATGGCTTCGAGGGCGCGCTCCGTCGTCCAATAGTCGAAGGCGATCTCACTCGGGTGCACCTCGTGGGCGAAGCGCACGCCGACCTCATCGAACACGTCGAGGATCGGGTTCCACCGGTCGGCGAAGTCCTGATAGCCGGCATCGATGAGCTCCTGCGAAACGGGCGGGAACATGGCCACGTACTTCCAGATCGACGATCCGGTGAACCCGATGACCGTCTTCACGCCGAGTTTCGCGGCGAGCCGGGCGGTGTTCTTCATCTCCTCGGCGGCGCGTTGGCGCACGCCCTCCGGGTCGCCGTCGCCCCAGATCGAGTCGGGCAGAATGTCGCGGTGCCGCGAGTCGATCGGGTCGTCACAGACGGCTTGACCTTTGAGGTGGTTGGAGATGGCCCACACCTTCAGGTTGTACTTCTCGAGTACGGCGAGCTTGCCGGCGACGTAGTCGGTGTCGTTCCAGCGATTGGGGTCGAGATGGTCGCCCCAGCAGGCGATCTCCAGCCCGTCGTAGCCCCACCCGGCGGCGAGCCGCGCAACTTCTTCGAAGGGCAGGTCGGCCCACTGGCCGGTGAACAGGGTGATTGGGCGGGCCATGAGTTCTCCTAGTTGTGTGCGGCGAGCTATTTCTGTGCGGCGAGCACAGGGGTGAGGGTGGGCGTCCAGGCGCTTCCATTGTTGGAGCTGGCCTCCACGGCGGCGAGCACCTGCTGCACCTGCAGGCCGTCGGCGAACGACGGGGTCGGCTGCCGGCCAGCCGAGATGGCCTCGACAAAGTCCCTGGCCTGGTGGGTGAAACCGTGCTCATAGCCGAGCGTATGCCCGGGCGGCCACCAGGCGGCCAGATACGGATGCTGCGGCTCGGTCACCAGAATCTTGGTGAACCCTTGCTGCCCGCTCGCGGCGTTCCCGTCGAAGAAGCTCAGATCGTTGAGGTCTTCCAGGTCGAACGAGATCGCGCCCGTCGAGCCGGAAACCTCGATGCGGAAGGAATTCTTGCGGCCGGTGCAAAAGCGTGTGGCCTCGAAGCTGCCGAGCGCGCCGCCCTCGAACCGGCCGGTGAACAGGGCCAGATCGTCCACGGTCACGAGGCCGCGCTCGGCGGTGCCGGTGCCGGAGAGTCCCTGCCGGGCACCCAGCAGCGGGCGTTCCTTCACGATCGTCTCGATGATGCCCGAAACGCTCTCGAGCCGTTGCCCGGTGATGAACTGGGCGAGGTCGATGGCGTGGGCGCCGATATCGCCCAGTGCCCCGGAGCCGGCGAGCTCCTTCTGCAGACGCCAGGTGAGCGGAGATTGCGGGTCGACCAGCCAGTCCTGCAGGTAGTTCACCCGCACCTGACGAATGTCGCCGATCTTGCCGGCGGCGACAAAATCGCGGGCGAGTGTGGCGGCAGGAATTCGCCGATAGGTGAACCCGACCATGGCGTACACGCCTCGGTCGAAGGCGCGAGCGGCGGCATCCGCCATCGCCTCGGCCTCGGCGACCGTGTTGGCGAGCGGCTTTTCGCACAAAACGTGTTTGCCCGCGTCGAGCGCGGCGATCGCGATCTCGGCGTGTGACGTGCCGGGGGTGACGATGTCGATCACGTCGATATCCGGCCGGTCGATCACCGCCCGCCAGTCGGAGGACGACTCGGCCCAGCCCCAGCGGGTGGCGGCCTCCGCCGCTTGCCCGGCGTCGCGCCCCACGAGAACGCTCATCTCGGGCTGCGCGGCCAGGTCGAAGAAGCGAGGGGCGACGCGCCAGCCCTGGGAGTGCGCGGCACCCATGAATCCGTGGCCGACCAGTGCGACGCGAAGCGGTGCGCTCATGTGAAAACTCTTCCTGTTGATGGTCACGGGGAGCAAGACCGGCTTGCTCCCCGTGCGACGCGCCGGTGGTTTAGGACTCGAAGGCGGTCGGCAGATACTTATCCACGTTCTCGCTGGTCACCACGGGGGCGTTGAGCACGATCCGGTTGGGGATCTCCACCTCGACAAGGTCGCTCATGGCCTTGTTTTGCACGAGCAGGCGGGCCAGACGGATGCCGTCGGCCGCCTGGGTGGACGGATACACCACGGTGGCCTTCATCACGCTGTCACCGGCCTGGATCAGGCGCATGGCGTTGGCGGATCCGGCACCGCCGACCATGATGAACTCGTCGCGCCCGGCGGCGTCGATGGCCGCGAGTACGCCGATTCCCTGGTCATCATCGTGGTTCCAGAGGGCGTCGATCTGCGGGGCGGCGGCGAGCAGCTGCGAGGTGGTGGCCTCGCCGCCCGCCACGGTGAAGTCGGCGGAGACGCGGTTGGTGACCGACAGACCGCAGTCGCCGAGTGCCTGCTCGAAGCCGGCGCTGCGCTCCTGGGTCAGGGGGAGCGAGTCGATGCCGGCGATCTCGGCGACCACGGCGTCGGGGTTGTCGCTGAGTTCCTCGCAGATGTAGGTGCCGGCGCTGACGCCCATGCCGTAATTGTCACCGAGGATGGTGGCGCGGGCGGCGAAGGTGCTGGAGAACTCGCGGTCCACGTTGATCACCGGGATGCCGGCCTCCATAGCGCGGATGGCTACCTGGGTCAGCGCGGCGCCGTCGGTGGGCAGCAGCACGATGGCATCGACGCCATCGTTGATGAAGCCTTCAACCTGGCTGATCTGCAGGTTGGCGTCGTTGGTGCCCTCCGCCACCCGCAGGTCGATGTCGTCGTACTTGTCGGCCTCGGCGATCGCCGCATTGTTGATGGCACCGAGCCAGCCGTGGTCGGCGGCGGGCCCTGAATAGCCGATGACGATGGTGTCGCCCTGCGCTTCGTTGCCCTCGACGCTGGCGTTGGTGGGCTGCGTGTTCGTGGCGGTACCGGCCGTGCAGCCGGTGATGAGGCCGACGACGGCCAGCGAGGTGCCGGCGGCGAAAAGAAGTCTGCGACGGACAGTGCGGGGTGCAAGCATGTGATTCCCTCTGGCTCGGTGAATGGCTGCAGGTGCAGGAGTGTGGTGCTGCCGGCGATCGTGCGAGGCAATTGTCGAACAATTGGGAAGGCGTCGACGCTGACGAGTTGAACGATAGCAGATGGTGACAGTTTGCGCGCAACTTATTGATGTTCATCGACGTAAGTACCGACCCTGTGTTAGGTTTTTTGCATGATCACTGTCGACCATTCCGCAGCATTACTCGAAGTTCGCGGGCTAAGAAAGAGTTTCGCCGGGGTGAAGGCGCTTCAGGGCGTCGATCTGGTGGTGCGGCCCGGCGAGGTGCACTGCGTGCTCGGCCAGAACGGTGCCGGAAAATCCACCCTCATCAAGACCCTCTCCGGCGCTTATCAGCCCGACTCCGGCGAGATCTTCTGGCAGGGCGAGCCGGTCACCATCGGTGGCCCGGTGGCCGCCCTCGAACTCGGCATCGCCACGATGTACCAGGAACTCGACGTGGTCGACGGCCTCACCATCGCGGAGAACGTCTTTCTCGGCCACGAGCAGGCCACCGGCGGCGTGCTGCACGTCGCCTCCGCCAACGCCCGAACGCAACAGATCCTCGCGCGGCTCGGCCACAGCGAGATCTCACCGCGCACCGAAGTGGGCCAGCTTTCGGCCGCGAACAAGCAGATCGTGAGCATGGCTCGGGCGCTGAGCCGCGACACCAAGCTGATCATCATGGACGAACCCAGCGCGGTGCTCGACTCCCAGGAAGTGGAGAACCTGTTCCGCGTCGTCGCCGAGCTCACCGAGCAGGGCATCGCCGTGGTCTACATCTCCCATCGGCTCGCGGAGATCCGCCGCATCGGCGACCGCATCACCGTGATCAAAGACGGCAAGACCACGGCCTCGGGCCTGAGCGTGGCCGATACTCCCACGCCACACCTGATCCGCTTGATGACCGGTCGTGAGGTCGCCAACGTCTTTCCGCAGTCCACTCCGCTGCCGACGGATGCGCCCATCGTGCTGCGCTGCGACGCGCTCGGCGTGC
This sequence comes from Cryobacterium luteum, assembly GCF_900110125.1. GTDB lineage: Bacteria > Actinomycetota > Actinomycetes > Actinomycetales > Microbacteriaceae > Cryobacterium > Cryobacterium luteum. The sequence goes on along the minus strand of NZ_FOCN01000001.1, from coordinate 116,910 downwards.
GCGGCGTCTTCCGCAACGTGTCCCTCGAGGTGCGCGCGGGCGAGATCGTCGGTCTCGCCGGTCTGGTCGGCTCCGGCCGCTCCGAAATTCTCGAGGCCATCTACGGTGCCCGCCGCAGCACGAGCGGCACGGTCACCGTGAACGGAACGGTGCTGCGCCCCGGCTCGGTCGACGCGGCGGTCAGCGCCGGCATCGGCCTCTCGCCCGAGGAACGCAAGAGCCAGGGCCTCATCCTCGACGAACCCATCTTCAAGAACGTCACCCTGTCATCCTTCGCCCGGTTCGCTCGCGGCGGTTTTCTGCGGGAGGGCGCTGAACGCGACGCCGCCCGACAACAAATCGAGGCCCTGGAGCTGCGGCCGCCCGATCCCAACCTGACGACCCGCAGCCTGTCCGGGGGAAACCAGCAGAAGATTTTGCTCGCACGGTGGCTCGTGCACGGCACCACGGTGCTCTTGCTCGACGAACCGACTCGCGGGGTGGATGTCGGTGCCCGCGCCGAGATCTACGCCCTCATTCGCCGCCTCGCCGAGGCCGGTACCGCCATCATCGTGGTCTCCAGCGAGATCGACGAGGTGCTCGGCCTGGCTGATCGCGTGCTGGTCATCAGCGACGGCGACGTTCTTACCACAACGAATTCCACCGACATCGACGAACCCGGTGTTCTCGACCTGGTCATGAGAGGAAGTGCCGCATGAGCGAGCAGATCACCCAGCCGGCCCCGCCGACCCCCGTTACGCCCGACACCCGACCCGGCATCGTCAAGCGGATGCTCGCCGGCTCGGCCGGCCGCAACCTCGGGCTGGTCATCGCCTTCGCGCTGTTGATCGTGGTGGGAATCCTCACCGCGGGCGACCGGTTCGCCAGTTTCGACAACTTCGTCACCATCATCCGCTTCGCCTCGATCGTCGGCGTGGTCTGCGTCGGAATGACCTTCGTCATCACGGCCGGAGGCATCGACCTGTCGGTAGGTTCCGTGGTGGGCCTGTCGAGCGTGGTGGCGAGCCTCACCGCGGTGCAGCTCGCCTCCGCGCAGTCGTCCTGGCTGCTGATCGTCGTGGTCGCGCTTCTCGTCGGCACCCTGGCCGGCTTCGTGAACGGCGTGGTGATCGCCTACGGAGGCGTCGTGGCGTTCATGGCGACGCTCGCCATGCTCGTGGGCGCGCGCGGCCTCGCCGAACTCATCTCGAACCGGTCGACCCAGATCGTGAACAACCAGGAATTTATGGGCTTCTTTCGCGCCGACCTGCTCGGCGTGCCCATTCTGATCTGGATCTTCATAATCGTGGCGGTGGCCGGCTGGATTCTGCTCAACCGCACCACCTTTGGCCGCCGCACCGTGGCCGTCGGCGGCAATGCCGAGGCGAGCCGCCTCGCCGGCATCAAGGTGAAGCGCCACATGGTGTACGTCTACATGCTCTCGGGCCTCACCGCCGGCATCGCCGGGGTCATGTTCCTCGGTCGCACCACGGTCGGTACCTCGACGCACGGCACGCTCCTTGAGCTCGACGTGATTGCGGCCGTCGTGGTGGGCGGCACCCTGCTCATCGGCGGCCGCGGCACCATCGTGGGATCCGTGCTCGGAATACTCATCTTCAGCACGCTCACCAACGTCTTCACCCAGAACAATCTCTCCACCTCGGTGCAGAACGTGGCGAAGGGCGTCATCATCGTGGCCGCCGTGCTGCTGCAACAGCGTTTCGCCTCCCGCGGCAGCCGCAGCAAGTGACCGTGCTGGGCAGCGGGGTGCCGGTGATCTTCGACGACGGGATCTGCGAGACCGCCCTGCCGCACGGTACCGAGGTGCAGACGGAGGTACTGATCGTCGGATCCGGCCCGGCCGGATCCGCCGCAGCCCTGTTTTTGTCCACCCTCGGCGTCGCCAACCTGATGATCACCAAATACCGGTGGACCGCCAACACGCCGCGCGCCCACATCACCAATCAGCGCACGATGGAGATTTTTCGCGACGTCGGCATTGAAACGGCGGTGCGGGCCGAGTCGACGCCGAACGAGATGATGGGTGACACGGTGTTCTGCACCTCGATCGCCGGCGAGGAACTTGGGCGCATTCTCACCTTCGGCACGCATCCGGGCCGGCACGCCGACTACGAACTGGCCTCGGCCGCCAGCATGTGCGACATTCCACAGACCTACCTCGAGCCCATCCTGGTGAAGAACGCCACCACACGGGGAACGCTGACCAGGTTCTCGACGGAGTACCTCTCCCACGTGCAAGACGCGGAGGGGGTGAGCGTGCACGTACTGGACCGGCTTACGGGTCTCGAGTTCAGCATCCGTGCGAAGTATTTGATCGGCGCCGACGGAGCACGCTCCCAGGTCGCCGCCGACCTCGACCTGCCGATGGAAGGGGAGATGGATATCGCCGGCTCGATGAACATCACCTTCACCGCAGATATCACGCCCTTCGTGGGGCATCGCCCCTCGGTGCTGTACTGGGTGGTGCAGCCCGGGTCGAACATCGGCGGTATCGGAACGGGCCTGGTGCGCATGATCCGGCCGTGGAACCAGTGGCTCGTCGTCTGGGGCTACGACATCACGCAACCGGCGCCGGTGATCGATACGGCCGCGGCGACGCAGATCGTGCGCAATCTGCTCGGCCTGCCCGAGCTCGAGGTGGCGATCACCGGGACGTCGCTCTGGGGAAACAACGCCCAGTACGCCACCCGGCTGCAGCGCGGGCGGGTGTTCTGCGTGGGCGACGCGGTGCACAAGCATCCGCCGAGCAACGGGCTGGGATCGAACACGTCCATCCAGGACTCCTACAACCTCGCCTGGAAGCTCGCCGCCGTGCTGACCGGCACAGCCGGCCCCGAGCTGCTGGACACCTACTCCGAGGAGCGGGCACCGGTAGCGCGGCAGATCGTGTTGCGGGCCAACAAATCGGCTGGCGAGTTCGGCCAGCTGTTCGACGCCCTCGGCGTCACCGACGCCCGCACCGAATCGGAGATGATCCAGATGATCGAGGAACGAAAGGCGAACACCCCCGCTGGCGCAGCCAAACGCCAGGCTATCCAGAACGCGATGGAGGTGAAGAACTACGAGTTCAACGCGCACGGCGTCGAGATCGGACAGTTCTACGAATCGACCGCCATCATCGCCGACGGTTCGGCTCGCCCCGTGCCACGACGCGACCCGGAACTGTATTACCAGGCTTCGACCGTGCCGGGCTCCCGCCTGCCGCACGCCTGGGTGGGCGACAGCGCGCACAAGATCTCGACCCACGACCTCGCACCGTTCACGCAGTTCACAGTGATCACCGGAATCACCGGCTCAGCCTGGGCGGATGCCGCGGCCCGAGTGGGCGCGCGGCTCGGCGTGCGGCTCGAGACCGTGATCATCGGACCCGGGCAGCCGGTGACCGACCTGTACTTCGACTGGGCACGACTGCGCGAAGTCGCCGAGGATGGCGCCCTGCTCGTACGGCCCGACAAGCACATCGGCTGGCGGTCGCACCGGCTCGCCGACGACCCCGAAGCCGTCCTGTTCGACGCGATGACCGCGCTGCTCGGTCGGGCGGACAGCCGGGCGGACAGCCGGGCGGACAGCCGGGCGGACAGTCGCGCGGACAGCCGGCCGGACCGCCGGCCCGACAATGTGCTGAACAACCTGGCTGATGCGCCGGTCGGCGTGGCAGCCAGTGGGCGCCGCTCATGATGACCCCCGCCGCTTTCGCCCGTCTCGTGCGACTCCCGGCCGCGCTCACCGCGCCCGGCGACACCCTCGCCGGAGCCGCAGCCTCCGGGCGTTCCCTCGGACCGCACACCGTGCTGCTTCCACTCTGCTCCACCCTCATCTACTGGGCGGGCATGGCCCTGAACGACTACGCCGACCGGGCACTCGACGCGGTGGAGCGCCCGGAACGGCCGATTCCGGCCGGCGACGTGACACCAGCCGAGGCCCTCACGGTGGCCATCGTGCTCACCGCGTGCGGCGTCGGCATCGCAGCGCTGGCCGGCGGGCGGCAGGCCCTCGCCGTCGCACTCCCGCTCGCCGCGAGCGTCTGGGCCTATGACCTCGTATTCAAATCCACCTCGCTCGGCCCGGTCGCAATGGCCGGCACGCGACTGCTCGACGTGCTGCTCGGCGCCGCCTCGGTGCCGGCCGCCCTGCCCGCCGCGCTCACCGTGTTTACCCACACCCTCGGCACTACCACCCTCAGCCGCGACGAAGTTCACGGCTCGACGAGCCCCGTGGTGGGCACCCTGGCCGTCGCGGCCACGGCCTGCGCTGCCGTGGCCGCTGCCGCCGGCCCGGCACGGCGGCCCGCAAACGGATGGCTGCCCCGGGTCGTCGGGGCCTACTTCGCCATCGCCTACCTCGGCGCGGTGGCCCCCGCCCAGCTGCGGGCCCGCAACACCCGCGCGGCCGCGGACGTGCGCCGGGCGGTCGGAGCTTCGGTGATCGGAACGATCGGCCTGCAGGCGGCGCTCATCGCACGCTCCGGTTCCGTTAAAACCGGCCTCGCCGTCGCCACCCTGCTCCCGCTCGGCCGGCGCCTCACCCGACGGGTATCAGCCACATGACCGGCGCGGGCTCCGGCGCGGCGATCACGCTCGCGCACCACCTCACCGGCGACGCAGCGACCTGGCTGGCGGCCGCCTGCATCGATGTGCAGCAGCATCCGTCAGCCATCACCCGGTACTTTCCCGCCGTGTCCCGGCGCTGCGGGCGGGTGCCGCTCTGGGCTGACGATGTGCGGGGACTGCGCCACGGCACGATCGACGACGCGGCGCGCGGCGTGCTGCTGGGCGCTCTCACCCCCATCGGCCCGGCGCTCGTCGAGCTGCTCGACGATCTGTACCAGCACGGCGATGCCGGCGAGAAGCGTGGCGTGCTGCGCGGGCTGCACCGGCTCGACACCGCGGAGCAACCGATCGGCCCGGCCCTGCTCCCGCTCATCGACGACGCCCTGCGCACCAATGACGTGCGCCTGGTGGCAGCGGCCCTGCAACCGTATGGCGCATACTACCTCGGCCCCGACGCGTACCGCCAGGCAGTGGTCAAGTGCGTCTTCACCGGCGTGCCACTGAATGTCATAGCGAATCTCGCCGAGCGGCAGACCATCGAACTCGCCCGCATGCTCGTCGATCTCGCCCACGAACGCAGCGCCGCCGGCCGGGATATTCCCGACGATATTGCCGCCGTGGTCGCCGCCTTCCCCGAGTGCCTGCACCGCCCGGACCTTCCGGGGGCCCTGCTCGCTGAACTGCAGCCTCACATATATATAAGGAGTAACGACACATGCGCATCCTGGACCCGCACATTCACATGAGTTCCCGCACGACCGCCGACTATGAGGCCATGTACGGCGCCGGGGTGCGCGCGGTCGTGGAGCCGGCCTTCTGGCTCGGTCAGCCGCGCACGAGCGTCGACTCGTTCATCGACTACTTCGACGCCCTCGTGGGCTGGGAGCCGTTTCGGGCCAGCCAGTTCGGCATCCGGCACTTCTGCACGATCGGCCTCAACCCTAAGGAGGCCGGCGACCCGCGCCTGACCGGGGTGCTCGACATCATGCCGCGCTACCTGGAAAAGGACGGCGTCGTGGCGGTCGGCGAACTCGGCTACGACTCGATGACCCCGCAGGAAGACCACGCCTTCGCCGCGCAGCTCGCGCTCGCCGTGGCGCACGAGCTGCCCGCACTCGTGCACACCCCGCACCGGGATAAGCTCGCCGGCACCCGCCGCACCCTCGACGTGGTGCGGGAGAGCGGCATCGCGCCCGGCATGGTCGTCGTGGACCACCTCAACGAGGTCACCGTGCCCGAGGTCGTCGATTCCGGCTGCTGGATGGGCTTCAGCATCTACCCCGACACCAAAATGGACCCCACCCGCATGGTCGCGGTGCTTCGCGACATCGGGCTCGACCGGGTGCTCGTCAACTCGGCCGCCGACTGGGGCCGCAGCGACCCCCTCACCACGCGCCGCACCGGCGAGGCCATGCTCGCCGCCGGCTTCGACGACGACGCGGTCGACCGCATCCTCTGGCGCAACCCGATGGAATTCTACGGCCAGAGCGGCCGCCTCGACCTCGACCCGACCAGGCAAGCGGATGCCGCCGCGCCCGCCGAATTCGCCGGTAATTCCATCATGCGCGGTGCCCGCGCATGACCGGCCCCACGCCGCTGCTCGTGATCGATGTCGCCGGGCTGACCCCGCGGCTGCTCGCCGTGATGCCGCACCTGCAGGGCGTCGCGGCCCGCGGCTTTTCGGCCGAGCTCGGCACCGTGCTGCCCGCCGTGACCTGCTCGGCGCAGTCCACCTTTCTCACCGGACTCACGCCGGCCGAACACGGAATCGTCGGCAACGGCTGGTACCTGCGCGATATCGGCGAGGTCAACCTCTGGCGCCAGCACAACCGGCTGGTCGGCGGAGCGAAGGTCTGGGAGACCGCTCGCCGCAGTAATCCCGGCTACCGGGTGGCGAACGTGTGCTGGTGGTACGCCATGGGGGCCACGACCGACGTCACGATCACCCCCCGCCCGGTCTATCACGCCGACGGACGCAAATCACCGGATGCCTACATCCGCCCGCCAGAGCTGCACGACGAACTTGTGGCGAAACTCGGCGCCTTCCCGCTGTTCACCTACTGGGGTCCGACCGCGGGCCTGGCCTCCTCGAAGTGGATCGTGGGCGCGGCCCGGCACGTGTTGCCCGGCCACGACCTGACCCTGGTCTATGTGCCGCACCTCGACTACGACCTGCAGCGGTTCGGCCCCGACGACTCACGCTCCTTCGACGCCGCGCGTGAGCTCGACCGGGTTCTCGCCCCGCTGCTCGATGATGCGGCCGGGCTGGGCGTGACCGTCGTGGTGCTCAGCGAATACGGCATCACAAACGTCGACCAGCCCGTCGACGTGAACCGGATGCTGCGCCGCGAGGGGCTGCTCGAGGTTCAGACGAATGCGAGCGGGGAGCTGCTCGACCCCTGGACGTCGCGCGCTTTCGCCGTCGCCGACCACCAGATCGCGCACGTCTACGTGCAGAATCCCGCCGATCTTTCCCACGTGCACGCACTGCTCGAAGCGCTGCCCGGCGTGGCCGAGGTGCTCGATGCTGAGGGTCAGGCCCGGTACGGCCTCGACCATGAGCGGAGTGGTGAGTTCGTGGTGGTGGCCGAGAAGCGGGCATGGTTCACCTACTACTACTGGCTTGACGACGCCCAAGCGCCGGACTTCGCGCGCGGCGTGGAGATTCACAAGAAACCCGGCTACGACCCGGCCGAGCTGTTCTTCGACCCCGACGACCGCTTCGTCAAGCTGCGAGCGGCCCGCAACCTGGCCAAAAAGAAGCTGGGGCTGCGCTACGCCATGCGCGTAGTGCCGCTCGATCCCTCCTGCGTGCGTGGTTCCCACGGGCGCCTGCCGGAGAGCGCCGCCGACGGCCCCGTGCTGCTCTGCTCCGACCCGGCTGCCGCCCGGGAGGTCATCGCCGCCACCGAGGTGCGCGACCTGCTCCTGCAGCTCGCCGGCCTCGCGGCGCCCGTTCCCGTCTAACCTGCTCCACCCGACCCGCTCGCGGCACTCGTTTGAGAACGTGGCACTCGTTCCAACGAGTGCCACGCAGGCGAACACGTGCCGCGAGGGTTCGGGTGGCACAGCAACGGCGCCCCTCACGGGGGCGCCGTTGTCGTGCCAGCGAGCGCTAGAAGCGCAGTTCGCGCAGGTAGTTGTAGCCCACCTCCGCGGTCTGCAACGCGGTCACGTCGGGCTGGTCGTTCTCGACTGCGTACAGCTTCACCGGGTGGGCGTCGAAGATGCGCGCGAAGTCGATCGTGCCGGTGCCGAGGTCGGCGAATCCGCCGGCCGCGTCGCGGTCCTTCACGTGGTACTCGAGCACTTTCTGCGGCGCATCCGTGATCACGTCGATCGCGAACTGCACCGGGTCGGCCGCGCCGACCCCCACACCGCCGGTCACAGCCCAGTACAGGTCCACCTCGAGGTGCACGAGCTTCGGGTCGAGCCGGGACGTGAAGACCTCCCACGGGGTGAGCCCGCCACCGAGGTCGGTCGTGAACTCGTGTGCGTGGTTGTGGTAGCCGTACTTGATCCCGGCTTTCTGCGCAACGGCTGCCTCGGCGTTCATCTGGTCAGCCCACCGGCGCCAGTCGTCGGCCACACTCGAAGCCAGATAGGGCACGTTCATGTACGTCTGGCCGAGGGTCACCGCGCCGGCGATCTTCGCCTGCAACGCAGCGGGCGAATTGCTGATGCCGTCGTGGCTCGAGCTCGGTGTGATGCCGAGCTCGTCGAGGTACGCCCGCATGGCCTCGGGGGTACGGCCGTAGAGCCCGGCCAGTTCCACCTTGGTATAGCCGTAGTCGGCGAGGGCCTCGAACGTGGCGTCGACGCCGTCGCCGCTCATGATCGAGCGCAGCGTGTACAGCTGGATGCTGATCAGTCCCGGCGGCACCTTGCGGCCCTTGCCGGGCTTGCCTCCCAAACCGTGGCCCGGGTGGCCGCCCGGCGCCGCCATGGCCGAGCTTGCGCCGGCCACGGCGAGGCCGGCACCGGCACCGGCCGCGAGTGCGCCGCGCAGAAAATTGCGGCGGTTGAGGTTCTTCTTGCCTTCGAGCGACTTGTTCAGTTCACTCGCTCCGTCAAATCCGAAACACATGGGAATACCTTTCCTGGGTAGTGAGTGCGAGGCAGAGATCAGTTGGAGCGCAGAACAACTTCGGCACTGCCGGTGAGCGGTCCCGAGGAGTCGCCGCCGGCATCCGTGTAGGAGGCGTTGAAGACGCCCGACAGATCGTCGGTCTCCGGGTTGTGGCCGGAAGGAACCGTGGTGGTGATGGTTCCGGTGCAGCCGCCGGAGGTGGTGATCGGGTGGCCGTGCGAGTCGTGACCCAGAATGTAGGTCACGGACACGAGCGAGCAGTCGACCGCCTGGTCGTCGGTCACGAGAATCTCGTAGGCCACCGTGTCGCCGAACTCGAAGTCCTGGCCGACGACCGGGGTGATGAAGGTCACGACCGGTGCCTGGTTGCCGACCTCGATCTCGACCTCGGCCGAGGTGAACCGACCGCGGTCCTTGCCGCCGGCATCCGTCACCTGCAGCGAGGCGGTGAACGCGCCGTCGGTCTCATAGGTGTGGGTGGGATTCTGTTCGCGCGAGTCGACGATTCCGTCGGACTCGAAGTCCCAGGCGTAGCTGAGCTTGTCGCCCTCCGGGTCGGTGGTTCCCTCGCTGGAGAACTCCACGGTGAGCGGTGACGCGCCCGCGGTGGGCGTGCCGGCGGCCATCGGGAGGGGCGAACGGTTGCCCTGGTCGCCCACGAAGTCGATGCGCGAGAGCTGCGCGTCGGGGTTCTGCGCGAAGTAGCCGTCGCCGTACTCGAGTACGTAGAGTGCGCCGTTCGGGCCGAACTCCATATCGATGGGGTTGTCGACGACGATCGAATCGACCACGGCCTCGATCTTGGCCAGCTCGCCGTCGGTGAGCGTCATGCCCTTGATATAGTCACGGGTCCACTCGTACATCATGGACACGCCGTCGTAATACTCGGGCCAGGCAACGGATGCCTTTCCCTTTGACGCCTTCTTGTCGAAGACATACGCGGGGCCGGCCATCGGGCCGATGCCCCCGGTTTCCAGCTGCGGGAACTCGGCGGACTCGCCGTAGCCGTACCAGACGTCGGGCTGCACCACGGGGGGCAGCTCGCGCAGGCCGGTGTTGCGGGGCGAGTCGTTCACGGGAGCGGCGCAGTCGAAGGGCGCTCCCGAGATGCCGGTGGCGAAGTCGAAGTCCACATAGGGCAGCTCCGCGGTGGCGCAGTACGGCCAGCCGTAGTTCGACGCCGCGGTGATGCTCGTCCACTTGCCGGTTCCGGCCGGTCCCCGCAGGGGGTCGGCGGTGCGGGCGTCGGGCGAGTAATCGGCCACGTAGAGCTCACCGGTTTTCTGGTTGAGCTCGATGCGGAACGGATTGCGCATGCCCATCACGTAGATTTCCGGCCGAGTGAGATCGGTTCCCGGGGCGAACAGATTGCCCTCCGGAATGGTATAGCCGCCATCGACGCCGGGAGTGATACGCAAAATCTTGCCGCGCAGGTCATTGGTGTTGCCCGAACTGCGCTGCGCGTCGAAGGCCGGGTTGCTCTCGAGCCGCTCGTCGATGGGCGTGAAACCGTCGGACGAGAACGGGTTCGAATCGTCGCCGGTGGAGAGGTAGAGGTTGCCGGCCGCATCGAAGACGATGTCTCCGCCGACGTGGCAGCAGATGCCGCGATCCACGTCGACCTCCATGATGTTCTGCTCGCTCGCGAGGTCGAACACGGCGCCGTCGAACTGGAATCGGGACAGCGTGATCGAACCCTCGAACGGGGCGAAGTCCGCCGCCGTTCCGGTGGTCGGCGCGTCGCCTTCGTTCACGCCTACGGTGGCGGGGTCGTCGAGCGGCGTGTTCTGCGGAGCGGAGTAATACAGGTAGATCCAGTTGTTGCCCGGTGTGCCGAACTTCGGGTCGAGGGCGATGCTCTGCAGGCCCTCCTCGTCGTGCTGGTACACGTCGATCGTCGCGGCGAGCGTGTTGAGCCCCGTCGTTGCGTCGTTGAGCCAGATGTCACCGGCCCGGGTGGTGTGCAACACGTCGTTGTTGGGCAGCACGGCCAGGTCGAGCGGCTCGCCCGGGGTGGCGTCGAGGGTGACTTTCTGAAAGCTCGAGTCGGTGGGGGCCGTCGGGCTGGGTTTGCCGGGCTTGCCCGGGGGTGCTGTGTCACCGGGGGCGGCTGCGGCCGGTGTCGCGGTGAGGGCGGCGACCATCAGGGTGGCCATCACTACCCCCACGGGCAGTCGAAGTCCGTGCTTCGTGCGCATATCTGCTTCTCCTCGTTGAGATCACGGCCCAACTCGCAGGTGAGCGGGCCGCTGTCGCCACGGTAAGTGCACACTTCGGTGTCTGAATAACCGGAAGGACCTCGACGTATTTGCCGTTCGGTGCCCCGACCGGGCACCGGTCCCGCCTCGGAATGCGCCGCCGGGGCATCCGCTTGAGGGCAGCGAAGTGGAAACCCCCTTATTTTTGGTCTCCCGGGGTTTCGTGTTCGATGCCCTAGTCTGGGGGGTATGCCAGTGCCGGCACGACCCGCCTACCCGAACTCGTATGCCGACCTGCGCCTGTGGTTCGACGAAGAGTGGAAGTGCCTGGATTACCTCGACTGGCTGCGCTGGCCAAATGGTTTTCGGTGCCCGGCGTGTGCGCACGCCCACGGCTGGCGGGCGCCGGATGCGCGTTGGCGCTGCGCCGGGTGCGGCAAACGGGTCTCCGCCCTCGCCGGCACCATCTTTCACGGCACCCGCACCTCGCTCTTCGTCTGGTTCAGCGCCGCCTGGCTGCTCGTGAACAGCAAAACCGGGCTGTCGGCCAGCCAACTGCACCGGGAGACCGAGCTTGGCTCGCTGCAGACTGCCTGGGCGATGCTGCACCGCTACCGCTCCGTCATGGTGCAACCGGGCCGGGACCGCCTGCGCGGCAATGTGGAGGTGGACGTGTCGTATCTCGGCGGCTCGGTTCCCGGGCGGGGTGCGCTGAGCCGGGTTCTGTTTGCGGTGGCGGTCGAAGTGGATGCCGACGGTCTCGGCCGCGCGCGCGTCGCGGTGATCCCCGCCGCCGGCACCGCGCAGCTGGCCGCGTTCCTGCTGGATTCGGTCGAGCCGGGCAGCCGGGTCGTGACCCACGACTGGTCGGCGTACCCCGCCGGCATCCGGGACCGGTACGCCCACGTGGCCCGACCGACCCTGACGCCCGGTGCCCCCACCCGCCAGGTGCTTCCGGCCGTGCGTCGCGTGGTGTTCCAGGCGAACCACTGGCTGATGGGACCGCGCCAGGGCGCGGTCAGCGCTGAGCACCTGCCCGCCTATGTTGACGAATGGGTGTTTCGGTTCAACCGGCGGCATTCGGTCAGTCGCGGTCAGCTGTTCTACGCGCTGCTGGGCTACGCCGTGGCCGGGCAGCCCGTCACCTACCAATCGCTATTGAAAACGGGGCGCACCCGGCCCGGCGCCGTGGCGGCTGGGGTGGTCCCGCCGGCCGAGGCGGCGACCCAGGCGGGGTCGCCGTTGCTGCCGTGGCGCTGACCGACGCGGGCGATGTGGGCGGCCGGTGCCGCGGCATCCGCTTGGAAAGTACCGGAGTTCGAATGATTCGTGTGGTTGAATTGCCTGATGGTCGACATAAGTCACGTCAACGCCCTTGGTTCGGCCGGAGCGAGTGACCTTTTTCAGGTGTTGCGCGACGGACAACCGCGTACCCGCACGGAACTCGCCGACCTGTCGGGCCTGGCCCGATCCACCGTTGCCCTGCGCGTCGACGCCCTTACCCGCCTCGGCCTGGTCGGCCCGGCCGGAAACGCCACGTCGACCGGGGGACGACCGTCGTCGCAATTCGCCCTGCAGTCCGGCAACAAGTTCGTGCTGGCGGTAGATATCGGTGCGAGCCACATTCGGATCGCGCTGAGTGACCTCGGCGGAAGCACCCTCGTGCAGGACTCCACCTCTCTCGAAATCTCGGAGGGCCCTGAGGTCGTGCTGAACTGGGTGATCGACGCCGGCGCGCGGTTGTTCAGCGACAGCAAACGATCCACGGCTGACCTGCTCGCGATCGGCGTGGGCCTGCCCGGCCCGGTCGAGCACCGAAGCGGGCGCCCGATCAACCCGCCGATCATGCCGGGCTGGGACCGCTTCGACGTGCCCGGCTGGCTTCAACAGCGCTTTCGGGTTCCCGTGCTTGTCGACAACGACGTGAACCTCATGGCGCTCGGCGAACGGGAATTCGCCTGGTCGGGCACCGACCACCTCATCTTCATGAAGGTTGCCACCGGCATCGGCGCCGGCGTCATCTCCGGCGGCTACCTGCAACGCGGGGCGCAGGGTATCGCCGGTGACCTCGGGCACGTTCAGATCGCCCGTGGTGCCGGCGTGCCCTGCCGCTGCGGCAACGATGGCTGCCTCGAAGCCGTCGCCTCCGGGGCGGCGCTGACCCGCCTGCTCGCCGCCGAGGGCCTGCCGGTGACCACGAGCCAGCACGTGGTCGACCTCGTGAAACAGGGCAACCTCGAGGCGATCCGGGCCGTGCGTCAGGCCGGGCGGGACATGGGGGAGGTGCTCACCATGTGCGTCAACCTGATCAATCCCTCGGTCATCGTGCTCGGCGGGTCGATGGCCCAGGCCGGGGAGCATCTGATCGCGGGGGTGCGGGAAATCGTCTATTCACGCTCCAACCCGCTCGCCACCCAGCATCTGCAGATCACCCAGTCCAGCGCCGGGCCCAATGCGGCCATTCTGGGCGCGAGCATGCTCGCCATCCACCACGCGCTGTCCCCGGACCGCATCGAGGCCATGGTGGCGTCGCTCGCCGGCTGACCCGTTCCATGGCCGCCGGCTGACCCGTTCTGTTCGCCGGCTGATCCGTTCTGTTCGCCGGAAGGCCCGGGATCAGGCGAGCGCGTGCGCCGCGTACCGGGCGCGGATGATCGGGCGAAAGTCGGGCGTCGGCTCGGCCGCGCTGGTCGCCGCCCAGGCCGGTCGGGTGCCGCTGAGGGCCCAGGCCGCCTGCACGGCGGCGCCGTCAGCGACATCTTCGCCGGGTGCCCGTACCACGACCGGGGCGGCGAACACCTGCGCCGCACTGGCGCGCACGGCCGGGTCGGCCTCCCGAATGACCACCGTGCAACTCCGTGTCGACGAATCGACCCCGGCAACCAGCGACGTGACTTTCTCCGTTCTGAGCTTCAGGGCGCATGACTCCTGCAATCTGCGCGGCCGCCCGCCGACTTCGGCGTAAACACGCGGGTGCCAAAGTCGCCGGCCGGAATTTGCAGGAGTCATGCGCGAGGTGGGGCTAATTCAGGAAATCGGGGGCGGGAGCTCTTGCTCGGCCCCGATGTTACGGGGCGCGCGGGGGCGAACGCGGGCGGATTTCCTGAATTAGCCCCCGAGGCATCCGGTGCGGGCCGACGGCAGGGAGCTACCGCGCGCCGAGCAGGTGCTCGAGGGCCAGCTGCTGCAGGTGTACGAAGCCGAAGCCCCGGCCGCCGAAGTATGCCTCGGTCTCGAAGTCTTCATACGCGCTGCGGTCGGCGAGCAGGTCGTCGTAGCTTTCCCCGGCGCCGAGGGTGGTGTTGGCCAGCTCCGGCACCCGCGACGCGGCGAGGGCTGCCTGCACCTCGGGGTCGGCGCGGAACGACGCGGCACGCTGCTTGAGCAGCAGATAGGTGCGCATGTTGGCGGCGGCCGAGGTCCAGACCCCGGCGACGTCTTCGGTGCGGCTGGGCTTGTAGTCGAAGTGACGCGGCCCGGTGTAGGTCTGGCCTCCGTCTGGGCCGCCGTTTTCGAGCAGGTCCACGAGCGCGAACGCGTTCTGCAGGTCGCCGTGGCCGAACACGAGGTCCTGGTCGTACTTGATGCCGCGCTGGCCGTTCAGGTCGATGTGGAACAGCTTGCCCTGGTACAGCGCCTGGGCGATGCCGGCGGCAAAGTTGAGTCCGGCCATCTGCTCGTGCCCGACCTCGGGGTTCACGCCGACCATGTCGGGGCGCTCGAGGGTCTCGATGAAGGCCATCGCATGGCCGACGGTCGGCAGCAGAATATCGCCGCGTGGTTCGTTGGGTTTGGGCTCAATGGCGAAACGGATGTCGTAACCCTTATCGGTGACATAGTCTCCGAGCAGGTTGACGGCCTCGCGATACCGTTCGAGCGCCGAACGGATGTCCTTGGCCGCGTCATACTCGGCGCCCTCCCGGCCGCCCCACATGACGAACGTCTTCGCGCCGAGCTCGGCGGCCAGGTCGATATTGCGCAGCACCTTGCGCAGTGCGAAGCGGCGCACGGCCCGGTCGTTGGAGGTGAAGCCGCCGTCCTTGAAGACCGGCGCGCTGAACAGGTTGGTGGTGACCATCGGAATGACGAGGCCGGTGTCGGCGAGCGCCTGCTTGAGGCGCTCGATCTGCGACTGGCGCGCGGCATCCGTTGAACCGAAATCGAACAGGTCGTCGTCATGAAAGGTGAGTCCGTAGGCGCCGAGCTCGGCCAGATTGGTCACCGCGTCGACGACGTCGAGTTTCGGCCGGGTGGGTCCACCGAACGGGTCGCTGCCGTCGTAGCCGACGGTCCACAGCCCGAAGGAGAATTTGTCGTCACGGGTGGGGGTCAGGCTCAGGTTGCTCAAGGTCATATCGGTACGTCCAATCAGCTGCAGTGATGATTTGTTGGTTTGTACAACATATCGCATTTTTGGGTGCGGCGACGATTTTTTTGAGCGGATGCTACGCGTGGTCGCGCCAGCTGTGCTCCGGAGAATAACCGAGCAGGCGGCGAGCCTTGTCGATGCCGAGCAGGGTCTCGTGTTCGGTCACCGGGCGGGTGAACCCGACCCGCGGAAAGACCTGGGCGGCCAGGTCGGAGCTTGATCGGTTTGACACCGTATCGGCCGCGGCAATGATGAAGGTCTCGAACCCCGCACCGGCGGTGGCCAGCGCGCGCGAAACGGCCTGGGCGCCGTCCCGCCCGTCAATGTAGCCCCACAGGTTCCATTTGCGGGTGCGGGGGTCCTCGTCGTAGCCGGCGAAGGCGGCGTAGTCCTCCGGGTCCATCACGTTGGAGAAGCGCAGGGCGGTCACGCTCAGCGTTGGGTCCCAGCGCACCAGCTGGATGGCCAATTGTTCCTCGAGGTGTTTGACCAGGGAATAGGTGCTTTCCGGCCGGGCCGCATACTCCTCGTCGACCGGCAGGTAGGGCGGGTCGAGGTTGAACGGCAGGCCGAGCACCGTCTCGCTCGAGGCGTACACGATGCGCGGAATGCCGGTGCGGCGAGCCGCCTGGAACACGTTGTAGCTCGTGAGCATATTGTTGTGGAACGTCGCCACATCAGAGCGGATGCCCGGGGCCGGTACGGCCGCCAGATGAACGAGAGCGTCGAAACCGGTCGCGGTGTCGTCAACACCGTGGAACGCATCGAGAACCTCGCCGTAGTTGGTGAGGTCGATGCTGAGAAAACCAGGCCCGCGAGTACCGGCCTGATCCAGGTTGAGTACTTCGTGGCCCTCCCCGGCAAGTCGTGCGACGACGCTGCGGCCGAGTTTTCCGCTTCCTCCGGTGACGATGATTCTCATGCGATACTCCTGGGGGCTCGACGGGTTTGTAGGCTGGGGCAACGTATCACGATGGTCTGCGGTCCGTTTGAACGGCCCGTGAGACCCGACACGAACAGAGGAATCCTGTGCAGGGCACCAACCACGACGATCTCCGTCGCCACAATCTGTCGATCATCCTGCGCCTGGTGCACCGCAACGGTGCTGCGTCGCGCGCCGAACTGACCCGGGTGACCGGCCTCAACCGGTCGACCGTTGGTGACCTCGTTTCTGAACTGGCATCCCGCGACCTGGTCGAGGAGCGTGCTCCCGATCCAACCCGGCTGGCCGGCCGGCCCAGTCCGATCGTCGCCGCGAGCGATCGCGTGGTGGCCATTGCGGTGAATCCGGAGGTTGACGCGATCACCGTGGGAGTCGTCGCCCTGAGCGGCGTCGTGCACCGGCGCATCCGCTGGGCCACGTCGTCGTCGCCGAGTGTTGCCGAGGCCGTGCGCATCACCGCGAACATCGTCGCCGAGCTGCGCGCGAGCCCCGCCGAATATTCCATAATCGGAATAGGAGTGGCGGTGCCCGGCCTCGTGCGGGCGAGCGACGGCCTCGTGCGCCATGCCCCGCACCTCGGCTGGGTCGACGAGCCTCTCGGCGACCTGCTGGCCCGGGCGACGGGCCTGCCGGTCGTGGCGGCCAACGATGCGAGCCTCGGCGTCACGGCCGAGCACTACTTCGGTGCCGGCCGGGGCCTGACCGACCTGATCTATCTCAACGGCGGGTCGAGCGGCATCGGCGGCGGACTCGTCGTCGGGGGAGTCGCCGCCACGGGACGGGCCGGCTACGCGGGGGAGTTCGGCCACACCCGGGTGAGCGCGGGGACCGACACCGATTCGGCCGGCCTCGCCGGCACCCTCGAAGCCGAAGTCACCCGCGGAGCCCTGCTCGCGGCGCTCGGCTTGTCGGCTTCAGAAACGGATGCTGACGCCCTCGAACGCGCGCTGCTCGCCTCCGACCGGCCCGCCGTGCGCGCCCTGGTCAACCGGCAGCTCGATTGTCTGGCCGTGGCCCTGGCCGGCGCGGTCAACGTGCTCAACCCGCAGCTGATCGTGCTCGGCGGCTTTCTCGCGGCGTTGCAGGCGGTCGACCCTGACCGGCTGAACGTCGCCGTCGCCGCGTTGACCCTGCCGGCGGCATTCGCTGACCTGACCATCAGGCCGACCGTGCTCGGCTCGAACCTGCTCATGATCGGGGCGGCTGAACTCGCTTTTGAGGCGTTGTTGCTGAACCCGAAGCGAGAGCGCGGGAATACTGCGGGTCTGCGTGCGCTTGGTCCTAGGGTGGCCGACACCGTTACCGACACCGTCACCCCCGCTCCTGCCGGGCCCGACCCGGCTCCCCGATTCAGCCCGCAGACCAGCCCGCAGACCAGCCCGCAGACCAGCCAAGGACATCCGCTTTCGTGATTACTGCCAGTATCCCCGTGGTTAGCGCCGCGCAACTCACCTCCACCGCCGCGCACCCCGGGGACAAACTGACTCGCCGCCAGCGCATCGTCTACATTCTCATTCTCGGCGCGCTCACCGCGCTCGGCCCGTTCACCATCGACCTGTACCTGCCGGCGTTCCCCACCCTGGAAAGCGAATTCGGTGTGCTGCCCTCGGTCATTCAGCTCACCCTGACCGGAACCATGATCGGTTTCGGCTTCGGGCAGCTGGTCGTGGGGCCGTGGAGCGACAAGGTCGGTCGCCGGCTGCCGCTCATGCTGGCGACCGGCGTGCACATTCTCGCCTGTGTCGGTGCTGCTCTCTCGAACGAGATCGTCATGCTCGCGGTGTTCCGGGTGCTGCAGGGGTTTGGAGCCGCGGCCGGCGCTGTCGTGGCGATGGCGATGGTGCGCGACCTGTTCGGTGGCAAGCCACTCGTGCGCATGCTCTCCCGCCTCGCGCTGGTCAGTGGACTCGCGCCGGTGCTGGCTCCGGTGATCGGGTCGCAGCTGCTGCTCGTCATGAACTGGCGCGGCATCTTCTGGGTGCTCGCCGCCTACGGCGTCATCGTGATTCTGGCGGTCGCCTTCTGGATTGTGGAGACCCTGCCCGAGAGCGAACGGCATGCCAAGGGGCACAACACCCTGGGCCAGCGCTACAAGGCGGTGCTGAGCGACCGCACCTTCGTCGGTGTGGCCATTATCGGCGCGATGACCTTCACCGGACTGTTCTCGTACCTATCGGCGTCACCGTTTCTGTTTCAGGATGTGTACGCGTTCAGCCCGCAGGAGTACGGTCTGCTGTTCGCCGTCAACTCCCTCGGCGTGGTCACCGGGGTGCAGCTGAGCTCGCGGCTGATGCACCGGTTCAATATTGGGCCGCAGTGGATCCTCTCGGTCTCCACGGTCGTACTGGCCATCACCGCCGGGGCGATCGTGCTGCTCGATGTGGCCGGAATGGGCCTGTGGGGCACCCTCGTGCCGCTCTGGTTCTTCATCGCGGCCTGCGGCTTCACGCTGCCCAGCGTGCAGGTCATCGCCCTCAACGCCCATGGTCATGAGGCCGGCACGGCGGCGTCGCTGCTCGGCGCGGCCAACTTCGGGGTGGCTGGTCTGATCTCGCCGATCGTGGGCGTACTCGGGGTGGGAACGTCGATACCGATGGCATCCGTTATGGGCGTCACCGCGGTGATCTCGATTCTCTCACTCTGGCTCATTGTGCGCCCGAGCCGCGTTCCGGCACTCGCCCGCTGAGTCGGCCCGCCGCGTCGTTCGCCGCCCGGGCCCATGTTGCGGCCCTGGGCCCAGTTTATAAACTGGGCCCTGGGACGGGGCCCGGGCCCCGTCCCAGGCTGTGGCCGGGCCCATGTTGTGCAACCGGGCCCATGTTCTATCGTGGTCCCGCTTTCCGGGCCCGGGCCCGGAAAATAAGAGGGGGAGCGGATGGTGGCACGGCCGGTTGCGGGCCCGATTGTGGCCGGCTCCTCTACTATGGCGGGATGAGTAAACCGGAACGCGCCGCAGACCCCGCTGCCCGCCGCATCTCCCGTCGCTGGCCCCTCATCAGCGGGTTTTCCGCCGTGGCACTCGCTGCCCTGCTCGGCCTCGTCGTGGTCGTGCGCGCCAACGGAATCGCCCTCGAGGTGGACACCGAGTGGATGGACGAGATCATCGAGCACCGCTCGCCGATCTGGGAGATTCCCTCGCTGTTCATGAACGCCCTGGGCGGTGGTCTGTTCGGTGTGCTCGTCGTACCGCTCGCCGTCACCCTCATCGTCGTGCTCATCAAACGGCCCTGGGCGGCCGGGTACTACGTCGTGGCAACAGTGCTGAGTGCGGGCGGTGTGCAGCTGCTCAAGCAGGTGTTCGGGCGCGCGCGCCCCGAGGATATGCTGGTCACCTCTGATTTCGGGTCGTTTCCCTCCGGTCATGTCGCGAACGCGGCGACCATGGCGGTCTGCCTCTTAATCATCTTTCCGCGGCTGTGGGTGGCACTCACCGGCGCCGCCTACACGATCGTGATGCTGCTCAGCCGCACCTATTTGGGCGCGCACTGGCTCACCGACACCATCGGCGGGTTGCTGCTCGGCGCCGGGGTTGCCATCGTGTTGTGGGCTCCGGTCGCCGCCAAGCTCGACGGTGAACGTGAACTTGCCGCTCGGCGCCGGCTCGAGCGACTACGTCACAAAGAGACCACAGCCTGACGGATGCGCCGAGCGCCGCCCGCAGACGTGTCGAGAATCAGCGCCGGGCGACCGCGTGACGAGGTCGGGCCGCGGTCACGAGACGCCCTGGCGGGCTGCCCGTCGCGCGCGCCGGCGCACCAGCTGGGGTCGGAGGCGGCCGAGATCGGCCATGGTGAGCGGGTCTGGGGGGCGCAGGACCGCGACCCCGAGCGTGTCGACGAGCTCTTCCAGGCCTGATCGAGGCCAGACCTGGCCGCGCAGGCGCAACAGCACCTCGCCGGCGGAGTCGAGCAGATACAGGTGGGTAAGCGTGTCGAGCGTTCCGCTCTGGTACAGGTTGACGAGTACGACACTGGCGATCGCGCTGGTATCGAACGCGGTCACCCGACCCAGCAGGTTGCGGCTCTCCACCCGCGCGGCGGTGACGGTGACGGTCATCCTGCGCACCCCGCACACGGCCACGACGGCCAGAATGGTCAGCCCGAGCTGAACGGTGGCCACGAACATCCAGGTGTTTCGGGGGATGGTGAGCCAGTACAGCACGAGCAGCAGGGGGAGCAGCAAGGACAACGCGGCAATCAGCGCCCGGGCTACCAGCTGCTTTCTGGGTCGCAGAACGTGCAGATCTGCCGGTTCAAGCCCCTCGCGCACCATGTATTTCGTATTCCCCCAGGGTTTGAGTATCGCGCACTTGGGGCGGTATTTCTGTACTCCGCCGCGGGGGTAGACGAATCCGTCTAGATCGAGTAGTAGCCGACGCCCGGAAATCACGAGAACCGATGGTCGGCCCGGCGTAGAGTTAGCTCCGTGCATTCCCGGGCCGTCCGCGTACGCGGCAACACAGCAAAGCGGTACCGCCTCCATCCGGCGCAGGTCGTCGTCACCGGCTTTGCCCTCACCATTCTGGTCGGCACCGCGCTGCTCATGCTGCCGACCGCCCGGGTAGGACCCGGCGGAGCCTCGTTCCTGGAGGCGCTGTTCACCGCGACCAGCGCCGTGTGCGTCACCGGGCTGACGGTCGTCGACACGGCGGTTTTTTGGACGTCGTTCGGTCAGGTGGTGATCCTGCTGCTCATTCAGATCGGCGGCTTCGGCATCATGTCCTTCGCCTCCGTCGTGGGCCTCGCGATCGCCCGCAAGCTGTCCCTTCGCTCCCGCATCACGGCCGCAGCCGAAACCAAAAGCGTCGGACTCGAAGACGTGAAGGGGCTCGTGTTCGGTGTCGTGCGCATCTCGCTCGCCATCGAGGCCACAGTGGCGGTGCTGCTCGCACTGCGCTTCATGCTCGGCTACGGCGAACCGGTCGGCCGCGCCATCTGGCTGGGAATCTTCCATTCCGTATCCAGTTTCAACAACGCGGGCTTCGCCCTGTTCAGCGACAACCTCATGGGCTACGCGACGGATGCCTGGATCTGCCTGCCCATCTGCGCCGCGATCATTTTGGGTGGGCTGGGCTTCCCCGTGATCGTGCAGCTACGGCGGCACCTGCGCGCGCGCCCGTTCAGCTGGTCGATTCGCACCTGGACCATGAACACCCGCATCGTCATCACCGGCACCCTCGTGCTGCTCATTCTTGGAACGGCATATATCACCGCCGTGGAATGGTCGAATCCGAATACGCTCGGCGCCCTGGACTGGCCCGGCAAGCTGCTGGTCGGATTCTTCCAGTCCGTGCAGACGCGCACCGCCGGTTTCAACAGCGTCGATATCGCCGACCTCGACTCGGCCACCCTGCTCGGTATGGACGTTCTGATGCTGATCGGTGGTGGCCCGGCCGGTACCGCCGGCGGGATCAAGATCACGACCTTCGCCGTGCTGTTCTTCATTCTCTACACCGAGGTGCGCGGCCAGGTCGCTGTCAACGTCTTCGGCAAGCGGCTCTCCCGGGCGGTGCACCGGGAAGCCATCACGATCGCCCTGCTCGCCGTCGGGGTGATCATCGCCGCGACGGCGGCCCTCATGCTCATGACGGACATCTCGCTCGATGCCCTGCTGTTCGAAGCGATCAGTGCCTTCGCCACTGTGGGGCTATCGACCGGAATCACAGCGGGATTACCGTGGGAAGGGCAGGTCATCCTGATCCTGCTCATGTTCATCGGCCGGCTCGGACCCATCACGTTCGCCTCGGCCATTGCCCTGCGCGAACGGCACACCACCTACGAACTCCCCAAGGAAAGGCCGATCATTGGCTAAATATTCGCTGTTCGGGCATCGCGACCCCGCCCGCCTCGCCGAAGCGGAATCGGTTGTCGTGATTGGCCTGGGACGGTTCGGCAGTGCTCTCGCCCTCGAGCTCATGAAGAGCGGTACCGAGGTGCTCGGTATCGATGGCGACGAGGAGGTCGTACAGCTGCACAACCGGCTGCTCACCCACGTGGTGCGCGCCGACTCCACCAAAGAGGCGACCCTGCGGGAACTCTCGGTGCCTGACTTCTCCAGCGTGGTCGTGGCCATCGGCGGTGATATTCAGGCGAATATCCTCACCGCGTCGCTGCTGCTCAAGCTCGGCATTCCCAATATCTGGGCCAAGGCGGTCAGCGATCCGCACGGTGAAATTCTCACCCAGCTGGGAGTGCACCACGTCATCTCGCCGGAGAAGGACATGGGGCAGCGGGTTGCCCACCTGGTGCGCGGTGCCATGCAGGACTACATCGAGATCGGCGAGAACTTCGCCCTGGTCAAGACGGCTCCGCCGCGCTCCCTGATCGGTATGCCGCTCGGCGAGGCCAAGGTGCGTGCCCGCTACGGTGTCACCGTGACCGCGTTCCACCGGCCGGGCCGAGGCTGGAGCTACACCTCACTCGACACCGTGATCGAGGACGGCGACATCATTCTCATCGCCGGGGAGTCCGCGCGGGTCGAAGAGTACAGCCTGATGCGGTGAGCGATCCCTTCACTTTTCTAGCGGATGCCCCGCTCGGCACCCGCGTCGTCGTGCGCACCCGCATCCCGGGTGGCTACACCGACGCGCTCGGGTTTCTGCGGGAGCGGAGCGCGGCATCCGTTTCGGTGGAGACCAAACGCGGCCTGGTCACGCTCGCGATGCAGGACGTGGTGGCTGCCAAGCTCGTGCCGCCCGCGCCGCCGCCGCGGCTACGACGGGGTTAAGCTTCCGGGGCGTTGTTGGTGCTGACCTCGTCGTCGAGGGCCGCGGGGCTGGGCTGCGCGGTCCAGTCGCTGCCGAGGTTGACGACGCAGAGGTGCGGGCCCACGAAGGGGCGCAGCGTAACCGCCGTGTCGTCCTGGCCGAGCGTGCGGGCCGCCCGTTGAATGAGCCCGAGGTGCACGGAGCAGACCACGGTGGGGTTCTCACGGGCCGCCTCGCGAAACGGGCAGGTCGTGAGTGCGATCGATTGCTGTTCCTCATTGAGTTGCGGAGCGAATTCGAGCCGCTCGAGCAGGTCGACCAGCGGTGCGGCGCCCGTGCCGCTTGAGGTGGCAAGGCCGCCGGCGAAGGCCTCCGACCATTTCTCGCCCGCCCGAATGGCCCGGGCCCGGCCGCCGTCGTCATCCTCGGCGAGCACGCTGGCGAGGGCATGGCTGAGCTGGTTTTGCGGGTTGCCCTGGGCGGCGACCACGGCGGTGAAGCGGATGCGCGGCCGCCCGCGCTGGCCGGACCGGTCGGGCTCGCGTTCAATCAGCCGGGCGGCCAGCAGCTGGTCGAGGTGGAACCGGGCGGTGGTGACGTGCAGGTTCATTTGGGCGGCGACATCCGCTGCGCTCTGCGGCACGCCGGAGGCAACCAGAAAGTCGAGCACGCTGCGCCGGATCGGCGACGCGAGCGCGGCATGCCAGGCGGGAGTGCGTTCTTCGGAGTCCACGCTTCAACAGTAGCCCTGATTTGCGAGTAGTAGTGTGCTCTTAATCAGGCTGGACTCACAGAACGATGCGCAGCGGCTCCTCGAGCAGGGCGACGAGGTCGCGCAGGAACGCGGCCGCGACGGCCCCGTCGAGCACCCGATGATCGACGGTGAGGGTGATCTTGACCGTGGGAACGGTCACCAGAATGCCGTCCCGCACGGCGGGCACGTCGGTTGCCGCGCCGATCGCCAGGATTCCGGCTTCCGGCGGGTTCAACACGGCCGTGAAGGAGTCGATGCCGAACATGCCGAGGTTGCTGATGGTGAAGGTTCCGCCGGTCATCTGCCCCAGGGACAGGCCGCCGCTGCGGGCCAGGCCGGCCAGTGCGCGGGTCTCCACGGCGATGGCGCCGAGCGGCTTCTGGTCGGCATCGGCGACGACGGGAACGAGCAGCCCGTCGTCGGTCGCGACGGCCACGCCCACGTTGACGTGCTGGTGGCGCCGGATGACACCGTCGCCCCAGGACGCGTTGACTTCGGGGTGCGCGCGCAGTGCGACCGCGCTGGCCCGCACGAACAGGTCGTTCAGGCTCACCTTGGTGCCGAGCGCGGCGAGCGACTCGTTGACGTCGGCGCGGAAGGCGACGAGGCGTTCCACGTTGACGACGCTGGTGAGGAAGAAGTGCGGCACGGCCTGGCTCTCGGTGAGTCGGCGGGCCGTGACGGCACGAATGCGGCTGACCGGCACGTCGACGGACTCGTTCGCACCGGATGCCGCGGCGGATGTGGCGACGACGGGTGCCGGAGCGGCGGCCTTCGCCGGAGCCGTCTGCTGCTTCGCGATGGCCGAATCCACGTCGGTGCGCGTGATCCGGCCCTGCGGGCCGGTGCCGGTCAGGGTGTGCAGGTCGATGCCGTGCTCGCGGCCGATCTTGCGGGCCAGCGGCGAGGTACGCAGCTCGCCCGTGGGTGCGGGCGAGGTACGCAGCTCGCCGGTGGGTGCGGGCGAGGTACGCAGCTCGCCGGTGGGTGCGGGCGAGGTACGCAGCTCGCCGGTGGGGGTTGGCGTGGCGGGGGCTGCGGCAGCCGCGGCTGCAGCCACGACGGGAGCGGGGGCATCCGCTGGGG
Source organism: Cryobacterium luteum (assembly GCF_900110125.1). Classification (GTDB taxonomy): domain Bacteria; phylum Actinomycetota; class Actinomycetes; order Actinomycetales; family Microbacteriaceae; genus Cryobacterium; species Cryobacterium luteum. The sequence continues at coordinate 92,214 of NZ_FOCN01000001.1, read as the reverse complement.
GAGCCACGACGACAGCCGGCGCTGCGACAGCCGGCGCTGCGGGCGCCGCGTCACCCGTGACGATATTGCTGCCGTCGCCGATGCGGGCCACCGGCTCACCGATGGGCACGAGGGCGCCGGCGGCCACGAGGTGTTGCTCGAGGATGCCGTTGTCGAAGGCTTCGAGATCCATCGTGGCCTTGTCGGTCTCGATCTCGGCGAGCACATCGCCCTTGTGGATCTCGTCGCCGACCTGCTTCATCCAACGGCTGAGTTCGCCCTCCTCCATGGTGTCGGAGAGGCGGGGCATGATGACGTCGGGCATGGCCGGCTCCTACTTGTCGTTCGGGGTGGAGGAAATATTGAGCACGTCGCGCACAACGCGGGCGAGGTCGGCGGCGCTGGGCAGCGCGGTTCGCTCGAGCGATTTGGCGTAGGGCAGCGGCACCTCGGCGGCGGCGACGCGGCGCACCGGGGCGTCGAGAAAGTCGAAGACGCCCTCGCCGATGGTCGCCGAGATCTCGGCGCCGATGCCGTAGCTGAGCCAGTCGTCTTCGAAGACGACGGCGTGGCCGGTCTTGCGAACCGAGCCGCAGATGGTGTCGCGGTCGAGCGGACGGAGGCTGCGCAGGTCGACGACCTCGATTGAGAGGCCCTCGGCTTCGAGCTGGTGGGCCACCTCGAGGGCGGTCGTTGTACCGCGTGAATAGCTCACAATGGTGAGGTCGGTGCCGGTCTTGACGACGGCGGCCTTGCCGATCTCGGCGACCTGCTCGCCATCGGGCACTTCGCCCTTGGTGCTGTAGAGCGAGAGGTTCTCCAGAAAGATCACCGGGTCGTCATCACGAATGGCCGCGGTGAGCAGCGCCTTGGCGTCGGCCGGGGTCGACGGGGCCACGACCTTGAGCCCGGGAATGTGCGCGTACCAGACCTCGAGGTTTTGCGAGTGGGTGGCGGCGAGCTGCTGGCCGCCGCCGCCGGGCATACGAATGACCAGCGGAATGGAGACCTGCCCGGCGAACATCGATCGCATCTTGGCGGCGTGGTTCACGATCTGATCGATCGCGATGAGGCTGAAGTTGATGGTCATGATCTCGACCACGGGCCGCATGCCGAGCATGGCGGCGCCGAGGGCGGCGCCCACGAAACCTTCTTCGGCGATCGGCGCGTCGAGCACCCGCTCGGGTCCGAAGTCTTCGAGCAGGCCGGCGGTGATCTTGTAGGACCCCTCAAACACGCCGATCTCTTCGCCGATGAGAAAGACCTTGTCGTCGTGTTCGAGCTCGGCGCGCAGGGTTTCGTTGAGCGCCTGGCGGTAGGTGATCGTGCGGGTGGCGGGTGCTACTTTGTCAGTCACAGTGCGTCCATAACGGGTTCTCCGGGCAGAGCGGATGGCGCGTTCGCCACCGCGGTCGCGTACACGTACGCGAACAGGTCCTTGGGGTCGGGCTCCGGGCTTTCCTCGGCGAAGGTGACCGCCTCGGTGACCCGCGCATCGGCGGCCTCGTCGATGGCGGCGGCATCCGCTTCGCTGAGCACGCCGGCGGTGATCAGCTCGGTGCGAAAGCTCGGCACCGGGTCGGACTGCTGGGCGATCGTGGTGTCTTCGCTCGAGCGGTACCGGGCCGGGTCGACCACGGAGTGGCCGCGCAGCCGGTAGCACATGACCTCGAGCAGCACCGGTTGGCGCGTCTCGCGGGCTTGCTTCAGGGCGTCGCGGGCGGCATCGCGCACGGCGAGCACATCGTCGCCGTCGACCCGCACGCCGGGCATGCGGTACGAGGCGGCCCGCTTGTACAATTCCGGTTCAGCGGATGCCTTCTCCACCGTTGTTCCCATGCCGAGCCCATTGTTGACGATCACGTAGACGATCGGCAGCTTCCACAGCCCGGCGAGGTTGAGCGATTCGTGGAACGCACCGATATTGGTGGTGCCGTCGCCGAGCAGGCACATCACGGCGGCAGCGTCGGGGCCGGCCGACTCCTGGTACTTCAGGGCGAGTGCGGCGCCGGTGGCCGGGGGAATCTGCCCGCCGACGATGCCGTAGCCGCCGAACAGGCGCGTTTCCTGGTCGAAGAGGTGCATGGAGCCGCCGCGTCCGCCGGAGACGCCGGTGACCTTGCCGAACAGTTCAGCCATCACCCGCTCGGGCGACAGGCCGCGCAGCAAGGCGTAGCCGTGGTCACGGTAGCCGGTGAACAGGTAGTCCCGGGCCTCGATGGCCGCCATCAGGCCGACCACGGTGGCTTCTTCGCCGAGGTTCAAATGGCAGTAGCCGCCGATCTTGGCCCGGGCGTACATCTCGCTGGAGCGCAGCTCGAACGCGCGCACGAGCGACATCTGTTCGTAGAAGCCACGCAGGCTGTCGGCGGGTTCACCACCGGCAGTCTTGACTTCTGCTGTCGATCGCGTGCGCGCTTTGGCCGCCATTCGGTCCCACTTTCCTGCTGATTACGTTCTTCAACCCTAAGGCTTTGTTTCTAAAGTTTTCCTGTAAAACCGGTGCTGGGTAAATGGGTACAAAATATCTCGAACTCGGGTGCCACCTATTTTGGGGAGACATAATGGGACCATGGCCGCCCAACCCCCGAGTTACAAGACGCTCGCCAGTCTGAGCCGCATGAATTTGCTCTACCAGCTGCAGAGCCGCGGAACGATGACCGTGAACGACCTCGCCGAAGCGGCCGGCCTGCACCACAACACCGCCCGCGAACACCTCGACCGTCTGATCAGCGAGGGTTTCGTCACCTGTGCGCCCCAGCCGCGTGACAGCAAGGGCCGGCCCAAGATGCTCTACAGCGCTGCGGGCGGGGTCAGCACCGAGCTGGGCTCGATTCGCAGCCGCAAGATCGAGGCCGCGCAGGAGCGTGCCGATCAGCTGCGACGCATGCTGCCCGCCGGCCAGGCCGCCGTGGCCGGTTGCGCCGGTCCGGCCGCGCAACGCCAGCTCGACGCGCTCGACGACCACCTCGACCAGGCCGGCTTTGACGCGAGTATCGCCGCGAACCGCGAACAGCTCCACCTGCGCGACTGCCCGTACTCGGAAATGGTCAAAGACCACCCCGAGGTCTGCGGAGTGCACTACCGCCTGATTCAGGGTGTGCTGGAGCAGGCTGACGGCCCACTACGTGCGGTGGGCCTGAACCTCGTCGATGCGCCCCACCTCTGCGTGATCGATGTCGTCGCCATTCCGGTGGCCCGCGACGACGAGCCCGCCCCAAGCACTCCTGCTGCACCGCGAGCGGTGGCTAATTCAGGAAATCTACCCGGCGCCTCGCGCCCTGGGCACTGAATCAGGGGCGCACCGCACGCCGAAGCCCGGTTTTCCTGATTTAGCCACCAAAACCGGGTCCACCACCCCCGACCACCGCTTTCCCCGCCCTTTCGTGTTTGTTATGCGCCGGGTCAAAACATTATTCACGGTGGTTTGCCGTTGTTGCGAATTTAAGGTGCGGCGAAGCTTGTTTGAGGGTTGATGCCGCTTCGGCACTGCCCGCATAAGCAAGGGACAGCCGTGAACAAGCGCATCAGTACCTCCGCCGGCACGACCAAGCCCGGCACCGACGGCCCCGTCGCCGACTCGCTGATCAAGCTCGGTCGCTTTCTGCGCCGGGGCGAGACCAGCGAAGACCTGCGCACGGTGTTCAAGAACGGCGGCCGCAGCGCCGACACGTTCTACCGTGACCGCTGGACCCACGACAAAGAGGTGCGCAGCACCCACGGCGTGAACTGCACCGGCAGCTGCTCCTGGAAGGTGTACGTCAAGGACGGCATCATCACCTGGGAAACCCAGCAGACCGACTACCCCAGTGTCGGCCCGGACAGCCCCGAGTACGAGCCGCGGGGCTGCCCCCGCGGCGCCGCCTTCAGCTGGTACACCTACTCGCCCACCCGGGTGCGTTACCCCTACGTGCGCGGCGTGCTGCTCAACCTCTACCGCGAAGCCAAGGCCCGCCTCGGCGACCCCGTGCTGGCCTGGGCCGAGATCACCGGCAACCCCGAGACCGCCCGCCAGTACAAGAGCGCCCGCGGCCAGGGCGGCCTGGTGCGTGCCAGCTGGGATGAAGCCGCCGAGATCGTCGCCGCCGCCCACGTGCACACCATCAAGAAGTTCGGCCCAGACCGGGTCGTCGGCTTCAGCCCGATTCCGGCCATGTCGATCGTGTCGCAGGGCGTCGGCAACCGTTTCATCTCGCTGCTCGGCGGCACCATGCTCTCGTTCTACGACTGGTACGCCGACCTGCCCGTGGCGAGCCCGCAGGTGTTCGGCGACCAGACCGACGTGCCCGAATCGGCCGACTGGTGGAACTCCAGCTACCTCATCATGTGGGGCTCCAACGTGCCCGTCACCCGCACCCCCGACGCCCACTTTATGGTCGAGGCCCGCTATCGCGGCCAGAAGGTCATCACCGTCTCGCCCGACTACGCCGACAACTCCAAGTTCGCCGACGAGTGGCTCGCCGTGCACCCCGGCACCGACGGCGCCCTCGCCCTCGCCATGGGCCACGTCATTCTGAAAGAATTCCTGGTTGACCGCCGCACGCCGCGCTTCGTCGAGTACATGAAGAAGTTCAGCGACTCGGCCTACCTGATCGCGCTCACCCCGCGCCAGGACGCCTGGGTTCCCGGCAAATTCCTGACGGCCGACGCGCTGCCCGGCACCGACGCATCCGTTTCGAGTGCCGCCTTCAAAACCGTCATGCTCGACGAGAACGGTGAGGCCTTCGTGCCGAACGGTTCGATCGGCCACCGGTTCAGCGAGGCCGACAAGGGCAAGTGGAACCTCGACCTCGAGGGCCGCGACCCGCTCCTCTCTATAGCGGATGCCCCCGACTACGACGGTGCCACCGTCGCGATCGACCTGCCCCGCTTCGACGAAACGCCGGGCGCTGACAGCGTCGGCGAACAGCACGCCGGCGCCGCCGGCATCGTGCGCCGCGGCGTGCCCGTGCGGGAGGTCGCCGGTGTGCTCGTGACGACCGTGTTCGACCTGCTGCTCGCCCAGTACGGCGTCGGCCGGCCCGGCCTGCCGGGCGAATGGCCCACCGGCTACGACGACGCCTCCACCCCGGGCACCCCCGCCTGGCAGGAGGAGATCACCTCCGTGCCGTGGCAGGCCGCCGCCCGCATCGGCCGGGAGTTCGCCCAGAACGCCGAGGACTCCGAGGGGCGCTCGATGATTCTGATGGGAGCCGGCACCAACCACTGGTTCCACTCCGACACCATCTACCGCGCCTTTCTCGCCCTGACCACCATGACCGGCTGCCAGGGCGTCAACGGCGGCGGCTGGGCCCACTATGTCGGCCAGGAAAAGGTGCGACCGCTCACCGGCTACGGCCAGTACGCCTTCGGCCTGGACTGGGTGAGGCCGCCGCGCCAGATGATCGGCACCGGCTTCTTCTACCTCGCCACCGACCAGTGGCGCTACGACGGCCTCTCCGCCGACACCCTCTCCAGCCCGCTCGGCGCCGGCATCTTCAAGGGCCGCACCACCGCGGACACCATGGTCGAATCGGCCAAGCGCGGCTGGATGCCGAGCTACCCCACCTTCAACCGCAACTCGCTCGACCTCGTCGACGACGCGGTTGCCGCGGGGCAGGAACCGGCCGAATACGTCGTCGATTCGCTGAAAGACGGCTCGCTCGAGTTCTCCTGCGAAGACCCCGACGCGCCCGAGAACTTTCCGCGGGTGCTCGTGGTGTGGCGCGCCAACGTGCTCGGCTCCTCGGGTAAGGGCAACGAGTATTTTCTCAAGCACCTGCTCGGAGCGCCTTCCGCCGTGCGCGCCGTCGAATCCATGCCGGCTCGCCGCCCGCAGACCATGAAATGGCACGAAAGCGCCCCGGAAGGCAAGCTCGACCTGCTCGTCACGAGCGATTTCCGCATGACGTCGACGACCATCTACAGCGACGTCGTGCTGCCGCCGGCCACCTGGTACGAGAAGAACGACCTGTCGACGACGGACATGCATCCGTTCATTCACTCGTTCAACCCGGCGATCGCCCCGCCGTGGCAGGCCAAGACCGACTTCGACATCTTTCACGTGCTCGCCGCGAAGATCTCCGAGATGTCGGTGACGCACCTCGGGGTGCGCAAGGACCTGGTCGCGGCGCCCCTGCAGCATGACACCCCCGACGGCATGGCCACCCCGCACGGCACCGTGCTGAACGACCAGCCGCTCATTCCCGGGGTCACCATGCCCAAACTCGTCGTCGTGGAACGCGACTACCCGGCCTTCGCCGCAAAGCTCGGCGCGCTCGGCCCGCTCACCGAGAAGCTCGGCATGGTCACCAAGGGCGTGAAGTTCAACCCCGACGTGGAGGTGGCCTACCTCGGCAAGAAGAACGGACTGGTGCCCAGCGGGCCCGCCGCCGGACGGCCCCGACTCTCGACTGCGATCCACGCCTGCGAAATGGTGCTCGCCCTCTCGGGCACCACCAACGGCCGCCTCGGCACGCAGGGTTTTCGGCAGCTCGAGGAACGCACCGGCGTGAAGCTCGCCCAGCTGGCCAGCGACAACGAGGGCCGACGCTTCTCCTACCCGGATGTTCAGGGTGCGCCGGTTCCGGTGCTCACCTCCCCGGAATGGTCGGGCTCCGAGCACGGCGGTCGCCGCTACAGCGCCTTCACCATCAACGTTGAACACCTGAAGCCCTGGCACACCCTCACCGGCCGCCAGCACTTCTACCTCGACCACGACTGGATGATCGAACTCGGCGAGCAACTGCCCATCTTTCGGCCGCCGCTTGACATGCACCGCCTGTTCGACGACTCCATCGTCGGCGCAACCACCTCGACCGGGGCGCCCGGCGCCAAAGGTCACGCCGAGGTCGCCGTGCGTTATCTCACCCCGCACTCGAAGTGGTCGATCCACTCCGAGTACCAGGACAACCTGCTCATGCTCTCGCTGTCGCGGGGCGGGCCCACCATCTGGATGAGCCCGCAGGACGCCGACAAGATCGGCGTGCGCGACAACGAGTGGATCGAGTCCTATAACCGCAACGGCGTCGTCGTCGCGCGGGCGGTCGTGTCGCACCGCATGCCGGAGGGCACGGTGTACATGTACCACGCGAAGGACCGCACCATCAACGTGCCGGTCGCTGAAACCAGCGGCATGCGCGGCGGTACCAACAACTCGCTCACCCGCATCCTCTTGAAACCTTCTCACCTGATCGGCGGCTACGCCCAGCTGTCGTTCGCCTTCAACTACCTCGGCCCGACCGGGAACCAACGCGACGAGGTCACCGTGATTCGTCGTCGCAGCCAGAAAGTGGATTACTAATGCGTGTCATGGCCCAGATGTCGATGATCATGAACCTCGACAAGTGCATCGGGTGTCACACCTGCTCGGTCACCTGCAAGCAGGTGTGGACCAACCGCACCGGCGTGGAATACGCCTGGTTCAACAACGTGGAAACCCGGCCAGGCCTCGGCTACCCGCGCGAATACGAAGACCAGGAGAAGTGGAAGGGCGGCTGGGTGCGCAATAAGCGCGGCCGCCTGCAGCTCAAGGCCGGCGGGCGGCTGAAGAAGCTCTCCCAGATCTTCAACAACCCCAACCTGCCGCAGATCGACGACTACTACGAGCCGTGGACCTACGACTACGACATGCTCACCACCGCCCCGGCGGGCACGCAGAGCCCGGTCGCGCGCCCCAAGTCGCTGCTGACCGGCCAGGACATCGACATCAAATGGTCGGGCAACTGGGACGACGACCTCGGCGGCTCGCAGGAGACGGCTGCGCAAGACCCGATCCTCGCGACCATGAGCGAGAAGGTGAAGATGGAGTTCGAAGAGACCTTCATGTTCTACCTGCCGCGCATCTGCGAGCACTGCCTGAACCCCGCCTGCGTTGCGGCCTGCCCGTCCGGCGCCATGTACAAGCGTGAAGAAGACGGCATCGTGCTCGTCGACGAAGACGCCTGCCGTGGCTGGCGCATGTGCGTCTCCGCCTGCCCATACAAGAAGGTCTACTTCAACCACAAAACGGGCAAGGCCGAGAAGTGCACGCTCTGCTACCCGTTGATCGAGCAGGGCAAGCCCACCATCTGCTCCGAAACCTGTGTCGGACGTCTGCGTTACCTTGGCCTCATGCTGTACGACGCCGATGCCGTGCTCGCCGCAGCCTCGATCGAGAACGATCAGGACCTGCTCAATGCCCAGCGCGCCTGTTTTCTCGACCCCTTCGACCCCGAGGTCATCGCCGCCGCCAAGGCGGAGGGCATGGCTGACGATTGGATCGAAGCCGCCCAGAACAGCCCTATTTACAAGCTCATCTCCGAGTTCGAGGTGGCCCTGCCGCTGCACCCGGAATACCGCACCATGCCCATGGTCTGGTACATCCCCCCGCTCTCGCCCGTCGTCGACGTCGTGAGCAACTCCGGCAGCGACGGCGAAGACGCACGCACCCTGTTCGCCGCCATCGACAAGCTGCGCATTCCGGTGGAATACCTCGCCGGGCTGTTCTCGGCTGGCGACGTCGTGCCGGTGGAACTGTCGCTCCGCAAGCTCGCCGCGATGCGCGCCTACATGCGCGGCATCTTCCTCGGCAACGAGCCCGATGAGCGCATTCCCAACGCGGTCGGCATGACCGGTGAGACCATCACCGCCATGTACCGGCTGCTCGCGATCGCCAAGTACGAGGATCGCTACGTCATTCCCAAGGCACACGTAGAGACCGCGCGGGAGCTCGACGAGCTCGGCTGCTCGCTCGACAACGACGGCGGTCCCGGCATGGGCGGCCCCACGTCGCACGCCGGCCCCCACAACGCCGGCGACCCCGGTCCCTCGGGCCCCTATGGCAACACCCCCGGCATGCCGCTGAACGCGACGGTCGACAACTACAACCAGATGGTCGGGGACTCCCCGATCATCAAGACCCGCCCGGCGACCCCCGGCCGCATCAACCTGCTCAATTGGAACGGTGGCGGCGTGCCCAAGGGCATGTTCCCGCCGGTAGCGGATGCCGGGAGCCCGGCATGAACACCGCCACGCTCGCGCGCCGCATGAACTTCGGTTTTCGCGCGCCCAAGGTCGCCCCCAGGTCGTTCGCGGCCGTTCCGCTGACGCCTGAGCAGGGGGTCCTCGCGCACATGGCGGCGTCCATCCTGTTGGACTACCCCACGCCGGCAAGGCGGGCGCAGTTCGCGCTGGTGGAGGCATCCGTTGCAGATCTGCCGGGTGAGCTGCACCGCAGCTTCGCGGCGTTTTTCACCGCGGTCAACCCGCTCAGCCAGCAGCAGCTCGAGACCCACTTCACCGCAACCTTCGACCTGAAACGCAAGTGCTGCCCGTACCTCACCTACTATGCGGCCGGCGACACCCGTCGTCGCGGCATGGCGTTGGTACGGTTCGTCGAGGCCTACCGGGCGGCCGGCTGGCAGGTAGACGCCGACGAATTGCCCGACTACCTGCCGATGGTGCTCGAATTCTCGGCGCTGTCGGACTCCCCGATCGCGCAGGAGCTGCTCTCCGCGCACCGCGACGGCATCGAGGTGCTGCGTGCGGCGCTCGAGAAGTTCGAGAGCCCATACGCGCACCTCGTCGAGGCGGTGTGCCTCTCGCTGCCGGTGATCGACGACGAGACCCGCGAACGTTACCTCAACCTGGTCAATGAGGGACCGCCGACCGAGACGGTCGGTATGACCTACCTCGGCAATTTGAAGCCGTTTTCCGCGCACACGAACGAAGATGTGAGAGTATGACCGCCTGGGATTACCTGCTCTGGGTCGCCTTTCCCTACGCCGCCTCCGGGGTGTTCGTGGTCGGCCACCTGCTGCGCTACCGCTACGACCAGTTCGGCTGGACGTCGCGCTCGAGCCAGACCTACGAGAACCGGCTGCTGCGCTGGGGATCGCCCATGTTCCATTACGGCATTCTGATGGTGATCGGCGGGCATGTCGTTGGCCTGTTCATTCCCAAGCCGTGGCTGGAATTCTTCGGCGTGACCGAGCACATGTACCACCTCGGGGCCACCTGGCTCGGCAGTTTCGCGGCCGTGCTCACCGTGGCCGGGCTCGCCATTTTGATCTACCGGCGCCGCCTGACCAAGCGGGTGCTGCTCGTCACGACGGTGATGGACAAGGTCATGTATGTGTTCCTGGCCGGAACCATCGCCTTCGGCACGACCGCCACCGTGCTGTACCAGATCTTCGGCGGCGGCTACGACTACCGCGGGTCGATCTCGCCGTGGATCCGCTCGCTGTACAGCCTGCAGCCCGACCCCTCGCTCATGAGCGATGTGCCGTTCTTCTTTCAGCTGCACGTGCTCACCGCCACGACGCTGTTCCTGCTCTGGCCGTTCACCCGTCTGGTGCACGTGTTCTCGGCGCCGCTCGGCTACCTCGTGCGCCCCTACGTGGTCTACCGCTCACGGGACAACCCCCGCGGCGCCGGATCGCGCGCCCCGCGCCGCGGTTGGGAGAAGAGCGAACGCCCGCTGGAACGTTCACGCAAGTAGTCTTTTTTTATGGTGCGTATCAAGAGGGCTTATGAGGAGGCATCCACTGCCGATGGATGTCGGGTGCTGGTCGATCGACTCTGGCCGCGCGGTGTCTCCAAGGAGCGCGCCGATCTCACCGAGTGGTTGAAGGAGGTTGCCCCCTCGCCCGCATTGCGCACCTGGTGGAACCACGACCCCGAGCGCCTGGACGAGTTCGCGCTACGCTACCGCGCCGAGCTCGACTCTCAGCCCGAGACGAAAGCGGCCGTCGTGCAGCTGCGCGCGCTCGCCGCCCAGGGGGTCACCACCCTGATCTACGGGGCCAAGGACCCGCACGTCAACCATGCCCGGTTGCTCGCGGAGTACCTCGAGGAGTAGCCGCGCAGCTCGCCCCCTCAGTCCGGATGTGCGGCAGCAGCTCGCGGCACGACCGGTGCGGCGGCATCCGCTTGCACCGGTCGTGTGTCGGGGCGCTAGACCCGCTCGAGGGAGATGGACTCGTCGGCCAGGCGGGCAGGATCGACCGGGTCACCGCGGCGAATGAGGGCCTGCACGGCGTCGTTGACGTTCCAGACGTTCACGTTCATGCCGGCGACCACCCGGCCGGCGTTCAGCCAGAACACCACGAACTCCCGGCTGGCTCGGTCGCCGCGGTAGACCAGCTCGGCGCCGCGCGTGAGCGGTCCAAAGCCGGAATACTCCATGCCGAGGTCGAACTGGTCGGTGTAGAAGTACGGGATGGCGTCGAAAGAGACATCCTGGCCGAGCATCGCCCTGGCTGCGACCGGGCCGCCGTTCAGGGCGTTCGCCCAGTGTTCACTGCGCAGGCGCAGATTCACGAGCGGATGCTGCGCGTTGGCCACATCGCCCGCCGCGAACACGTGCGGGTCGCTCGTCTCCAGGTTGGCGTCGACCAGGATTCCATTGTCGACGGCCAGCCCGGCCTTCTGGGCGAGTTCCACGTTCGGGACAACGCCGATGCCCACCAGTACGAGGTCGGCGGGTACGATTTCGCCGCCGGCCAGCAGCACCCCGGTCACCTGGCCGCCGACACCGACCAGGCCCTCGACCACCACGGATCGGCGCACGGTCACCCCGTGCTCCTCGTGCAGGGTTGCGAACAGGGCGCCGAGTTCACTGCCGAGCGCCGCAGCGAGCGGTACGGCGCCGCGTTCGAGAACGGTGATGTCGTTGCCGAGGGTTCGGGCCGTCGCGGCTACTTCCAGGCCGATCCAGCCCGAACCCACGACGACGAGCCGTTTGCCGCCGTCGGCGAGCAGCGAGTGCAACAGGTCGGAGTCGTCGAGGGTGCGCAGGTAATGCACGCCGGCCAGGGTGGCCCCCGGCACGGTCAGGCGGCGAGGCCGGGAACCCGTGGTCAACAGCAGACGGTCGTACCGGCGTGATCCGCCATCATCCGTGCCGACCCGGCGATCCTCGAGGTCGAGGCTGACCGCGCGCGTGCCGGGGTGAAACTGCACGTCGCAGTCGGAGTACCAGGACTTGCTTTCCACGAAGACCGATGCCCGGTCGGCGCTGCCGGCGAGATAGTCCTTCGACAGCGGCGGGCGAATATAGGGAAGGTGTTCTTCGGCGCCGATGAGGTGGACCTCCCCGCGAAAGCCCTCATCGCGCAGGGTGCGGGCCGCGCTCGCCCCCGCGAGCGACGCCCCCACAATCACGAAAGTCTGTTGGTCGGCCATTGCGTGGTCCTCCCTCGAAAGCGTGCTCTGACTGTATGAGGGTTTGCCCGTTTGGGCGAGGGGGCGGTTTGCGGGCGGCGAGGCGGCATCCGCTGGGCGCGGGCGGGTGACGGATGCCGCGCGCGGCCCCCGCGGGCAGGCTCAGCTCGGCGAGACCACCGTATTGCAGCGCCAGCAGGGGGCGGGCAGCTCGCCGGAGACGTAGGCGCCGCACTCCGGGCAGACCTGTTCGAGCCAGCAGACCGGGTCGCCGCCGATGGGTTCCATCGTTCCAGTATGGCCCCCCGGGCAGAAAAAGACCCGAGGACCCCCGCTGGAGGAGAGGGGGCCTCGGGTGGGAGGAGGGAGCGTCAGCTCGGGTTGGGCGCGCCGGGCCGGGCGTAGTAGAACCAGGCGAGGCCGGTGCAGATCACGCAGAACACCGAGCAGCCGATGAAGAACGCCGTCGGGCTCATGGCGGTGAGGGCCATACCTACGATGAACGGTCCGAAGGCGGCGATCGCGGCGGTCCAGCCGATCGCGCCGCCGGCCTGCCGCTTGGGGAAGATCATCGGCATCTGCTTGAACGTTCCGGCGTTGGCCAGGCCGGAGAAGAAGAAGATGATGATCATGCCGGTGAGAAAGCCGGAGAACTCGTTGACGCTCGTCGGGGTGAGGAAGAACACTGTGACCAGGGTACCGACAGCCATGCCCGCGCCGCCGATGAAGGTGAAGATGGCGCCGCCGAACCGGTCGCAGAGCGGGCCGGAGGCCGCGCGCACCAGGGCGCCGACGACGGGGCCGATGAAAGCGAAGGCGAGCGGGTTGGGAGCGTCGGGAAAGTCGCCGTAGACGTTGAGAATGATCAGGCCCATCTGCGCGGCCAGGCCGCTGAAGGCGCCGAAACTCATCAGGTAGATGGCGGTCATGATCCAGGTGTGCTTGACCTTGAAGATGTCGAGCTGCTGCCGAAAGTTGGCCTTGATCGGCACTCGCTTGAGAAAGAGCAGAGCGAGGATGACAGCGAGGATGACCCAGGGGATGAGCACGAGTCCGCCGTTGTGCAGCCAGACCAGTTCACCGTTCGAGTCGCTCTCCGGGGTGAGGGCGGCCGTGCCGAGCAGGCCGAAACCGACGACCCAGGGGGTGAGCAGCTGGATGAGGCCGATGCCGAAGTTGCCGAGGCCCGCCTGCAGGCCGAGTGCGGTTCCGGCGAGGCGCTTGGGAAAGAAGTAGCTGGTCGAGGCCATGAAACCAGAGAAGCTGCCGCCGCCGATACCGGCCGCGAACGAGAGCGCGAGCAGCACCCAGTATGGGGTGGACACGTCGCGAGCGACGAGGGTCCAGCCGATCATCGGCAGCAGCAGCAGGGCGCTGGAGAGGGCGACGAGAATGCGGGTGCCGAGAATCGGCGGCAGGAACATGAACACGAGGCGCAGCAGTCCGGCGGCCAAGCCGGGCAGCGCGACGAGCCAATACAGCTGGCTGGTGCTGAGGTCGAAGCCAATGTCATTGAGCCTGGGCGCGATCGCGCTGACCAGGTACCAGGCGGCGAAACCGAGGGTCATGCTGAAGGTCGTGATCCACAGCGTGCGCCAGGCGAGGCGTGAATCCCAGGTTTCGTCGTGTTCCGGATCCCAGTTGGAGAGGTCCGGCTTCAGCGTGGACGTGACACGTGGGGGTGAGACGGTTGACATGGGCTTCCTCGGTTGTTCGGTCGGGCATGCGGCCCGTTGTACTAGCAAGCTTGTTCGCTTGCCGATCGGGGTGCATCGGGCAAACACCGTGACAAATGAATCCCGCCAAAGCGGATGCCGGTGGCCGGCCCGCTGCCTCCTCCGGTCGCTCGTGGCACGCGTACGCCCGGTTGGCACGTGTTCCAACCCGTGCCGGGAGCTCGACCGCCTGCCGCGAGCACGGGCGGGCATCCGCTTGGGTCGGAGCGCTCTGCCTGCGTCGGGGTACTGTGGAACGGTGAAAACTCAGCTCAAGCTTGGGGCCGAACTCGGGGCCGTCGTGATCACCGTGTCTGATCGCTGTTCGCGCGGCGAACGCGAGGATCGGTCGGGGCCGGCCGCGGTCGATGCGCTCTTGGAGGTCGGCATTCCGGCTGGTGCGCCGCGCGTGGTGCCTGACGGAATCGAGAGTGTGGCCGGGGCCATTTCGGCGGCGCTCGGCGACGGCGCCCGCCTCGTCGTGACGACCGGCGGCACCGGGGTCTCGGCCCGCGACCTCACGCCCGAGGGCACGGCCACGCTGCTGAACACGATTCTGCCGGGCATCTCCGAGCGGATGCGCGCCGTCAGCGTCGCGACGATCCCCACCGCGGTGCTCTCCCGCGGTATCGCCGGCATCGCCGATTCGGTCGGCAACAACGGTGCGCTGGTGGTGAACCTGCCCGGCTCGGTCGGCGCGGTGCGCGACGGTGTGGCCATCCTCGCGCCGCTCGTACGGCACGTCATCGATCAGCTCGACGGCGGCGACCACTGATGGCTGCCGGCTTCGCCCGGGTCACACAGTCGCCGCTCGACGTCGGCGAGCACATTTCGGCCGTGTCCGATGCGACGCACGGCGCCGTGGTGACGTTCATCGGGCAGGTGCGCGACCACGATCCCGATGCCACGGGCCGCGTCACGGGTCTCGACTACAGTGCGCATCCCGACGCGGGGCGCCGTATCAGTGAGATCGCCGACCGGGTGCGGGGGCAGCATCCGCTCGTGGTGTTGGCGGTCAGTCACCGCATCGGACATCTCGACGTGGGCGACCTTGCCCTCGTCGCGGCGGTCGCGAGCGCGCACCGCGGTGATGCATTCGCGGCCTGCGAATCGCTCGTGGAAACCGTGAAGGCCGAGGTTCCGATCTGGAAGAAGCAATACGAGGTCGACGGAACGAATTCCTGGGTCGGTTTGTGACGTACTACCGGGGTGGCCGTTCAGAACTGCGGAGATCGGCGCGAAAACGCCTGTTTCGCCGCCGGGCCGGGGCGTTCAGCTAAAAATCTCCGCAGATATGAACGGGGTCAGCCGCCGGCGAAGGGTGGAAGTACGTCGACCGTGTCGGTGGGCGCGAGCGTGACCGCGTCATCGCTCGCGCGGGCGCCGTTCACGAGGAGTGAGCAGAGGCCGAGCACGCGCACGAACTTGCTGCCGTAGTGCTCGCCGAGCTGGGTGCGCAGTTCGCCGATCGTGCCGGCGTCGAGCGTGGCCGTCTCGGTCTGCGCGGCTTCGGCGGCGCCGGCGAAAAATCGCAGGGTTGCCATCAGAGTTTCTCGGGCGCCCAGTCGCGGGCGAGTTCGCTCGCGGCGGTGCAGGCGGCTTCGATGTCGGCGCCGGTTCCGCCGTTCTTCGCGGCGGCCAGGCCGATCAGAAAGGTGCTGAGCGGCGCGGCCGGTCGGGCCACGTTATGGGCGACGTCGCGGGCCACATCGAGCAGGTCACCCACCGGCACGTCGGCCGGATCGAGCTGGAGCCGATCGGCGAGGGCCGTGAGCCACTCGTCGAGCGCCTCGGGAGGCAGCGGTGCAGAGCTCATTCGGGGTCACTCCTCGGTCGGGTTTGCGTGGGTCAAACGGTTGGAACTGCTCTCAACATCCTGCCACGTGTCGACGTCGGTGCCGGTTTCGGATTCGTCTGGCAGCCCGTCGAGGTTCAGCCCCGCGAGCAGCTCGCGCATGCTGGCACCGTTGACGCGATCGCCCAGGCGACTGACGGCGGCTCGCAGGGCGGGGGCCCGGTAGATTGCGGCGAGCCACTGCGCATGGCCGCTGGCGTCGAACAGGTGCACCCCGTCGACGCTCGGAACGGTATCGTGTTCCGGCCGGTCGAGAGCAGGCGCCGGCGGTGCCGGGTCGAGCGGTGCCGGGTCGAGCGGTGCCGTGAGGCTCGCCGTATCAAGAGCGGATGCTGCCGCGACCAGCAGGCGCGCGGCATCCGCTCCCCAGGGCAGATCGCAGGCGAGCACGAGCAACCAGTCGGCGGGCTCATCGGCGTTCGCCGCGAGGGTCGTCAGGCCGGCCGCGATGCCGGCCACCGGGCCGCCAAACGGTGGATCTTCGAGGGCCCAGTTCAAGGCAGCACCCGCATGGTCGCCGGCAGCGGGCCGAGCAGCGGGCGGACCGACCACGACCGCGTGCCGGGCGACCGGGCGGGCGTCGAGCACGCGGGAGAGCAGGGTGCGCCCCGCCACTTCGACAGCGGGCTTGAGTGCGCCGCCGAGACGGCTGCCGCGTCCACCGGCGAGCACGATGAGGTCGATGGTGGTGGGATGTGGGCTCATGAGGGGTTCCCAGGCCGTGACCGCGCCCGGTTTGGGTAGCCGCTACGGTAATCGGCGTAGCGGCTACCCGTTTCGGGCGCGCTCATGGTTGGCGGGGTGCGGCGGGTGCGCGGCGGGTGCGCGCCGGGTGGGGGCATCCGTTTGAGCGAACAGTGTGCGCGGCAGACGGCCAGGTCACGCGCGCAGCCAGTCGCCGCTCTTGCCGCCGCTCTTGGCGAGCAGGCGCACGTTCTCGATCGTGACGGACTTGTCGAGGCCCTTGACCATGTCCACGACGGCGAGGGCGGCGACCGAGACGGCGGTGAATGCCTCCATTTCGACGCCGGTGCGGTCGGCGGTGCGCACGGTGGCGGTGATGCTGACGCGGTCATCTTCAACGATCAGGTCGACGACGGCGCCGTGTACCCCGATCACGTGGGCCAGGGGCAGCAGATCGGCGGTCTTCTTGGCACCCTGGATTCCGGCGATGCGGGCCACGGCGAGCACGTCGCCCTTGGGTGCGGTGCCGTCGCGGAGGGCCGCGATCACTCTCGGGCCGCAGCGCACGAAGCCGGCGGCGGTGGCGCTGCGCACGGTGGGAACCTTGTTGGTCACGTCGACCATGCGGGCCTGTCCGGTCGAGTCGAGGTGGGTGAACGGCTGAGCGGGCACGGGCGCGCCGGTCGTGTCGGTGGTGTGCGTCATGATGTCAGCATGACAGTGATGCGGTCGCCGCCGCGAATGTGAATCGTGTCTTCGGGCACGATGGCGAGTCCTTTGGCCTGGGCCAGTCCGGCGACCAGGTGCGAACCCGACCCTCCGCGGGAGGCCGGGCGCACTTCCAAGCGGATGCTGCCGGCGCTGGCACTCGTGCTGCCCTCGGCCGTCATGAGGGCGGGATCGTGCTCGATCACGGTGTGGTCGGTCACGATCACAGGCATGTATTGGGCGCGTCCGGGCGGAGAGTTCCAGCCGTCGGTCACGGTGGCAGTGACGGTGCGTCGGTGCAGGGCCGGGTGGTCCGGTGTGTGCTGGTCTGTTGCGGCGTGGCTGGTGCTGGTGCTGGTTCTGGTTCTTGTGCTGGCGGCACCCGTGTCGCTGTCCGTCAACGCGGGCTCGTCGATCGCCGCGCCGGTCGGCTCCAGCGTCGGGTCGGGGGGCTGGGCGGTGCCGTGCCCGAGCAGCCGCCGCAGCGCGGGACGCACGAACACCTCGAACGACACGTAGGCGCTAACCGGGTTGCCGGGCAGGGCGAAGATGAGTGGTCCGGGCACGTTGTCGTCGGCGGGCCAGTGTCCGAATCCCTGCGGCTTGCCGGGTTGCATCTTGACCGGTCCGAAGTCGACGGTGCCGAGCGGTTTCAGCACGGCTTTGACCACGTCGTACGCTCCGACGCTCACACCGCCGGAGAGCACGATCACGTCGACCGTGCCGGCCAGTTCGGCCAACAAGGCACGCAGCACATCGTCGTCGTCGGGCACGGCGCCGATCCGCACGGGAATGCCGCCGGCCTCGGCGACGGCCGCCGAGAGCAGAAAGGAGTTCGAGTCGGGAATCTGGCCGCGACGGGTCGGGCTGCCCGGTGTGACGAGTTCGCTTCCGGTCGAGATGACGGCCACCCGCGGTGCGGGGTGCACGAGCACCGTGCTCGTTCCGGCGCTCGCTGCAGCGGCGACTCGGGCGGGCCACAGCACACTGCCCGCGGCGAGCACCCGATCGCCGGCGTGGGCGTCCTCGCCGGCCCGGCGCACATGAGCCGCGACCGCTGGCGCTGCAACGATCGTGACCAACTCGGTGCCCTGGTCGGTGTCCTCGATCGGCACGACGGCATCTGCTCCGTCGGGAATCGGCGCGCCGGTCATGATGCGCGCAACCTGCCCGGGCACCAGACGCGGGTTCTCGGCGGTGCCGGCGGCGAGGTCGGCGACGACGGTCAGGGTGATCGGGTTCCGAACGGATGCCCCGAGCAGGTCCGCGCGGATGACGGCGTAACCGTCCATCGCGGAGTTGTGGAAGGGCGGCGTGTCGGTCACGGTGAGCACGTCTTCGGCCAGCACGAGCCCGCG
The DNA here is from genome assembly GCF_900110125.1 of Cryobacterium luteum. Classification (GTDB taxonomy): domain Bacteria; phylum Actinomycetota; class Actinomycetes; order Actinomycetales; family Microbacteriaceae; genus Cryobacterium; species Cryobacterium luteum. The sequence goes on along the minus strand of NZ_FOCN01000001.1, from coordinate 73,792 downwards.
GGCTGCGTCGAGCTCGACGCGCACGGGCGGCAGGGGAGCGACACTGCCGAGCACGAACGCGAGTTGCTCGGAAACGGTGCGGGCGGACGCGGCGGGGGCGCAGGCATCCGCTTTGTCGGTGTGCGTGTGGCGGTGCCCGTCGTGGGAGTTGCCCACGCGGTCGCTCGTCGCTGCGGCGCGGGCAGCGCTCTCAGGAAGCCCCGACTCGGCAAAAAGCCCGGCGGCAGCGCCTGCGGGCAGGTCGGGTCGGTGCGTGTCGGTCACGGTCAGACCAGGCTGTCGGGCCGGCCGGTGCTGCCGGCCTCATCACGCGCTGACGCGTGCCGCCCGGTCGCGGTGGTCTCGAGTGAAGCCCAGCGGCTGCCGAATCCGGGCGCCCGGCCGGCCGTGACGAGGTCATCCCAGGCGAGGATCCCGCCGGTCAGCACCGACACGTCGGTGAAACCGGCCTCGCGCAGCGCGTTCGCGGCCCGGGCGGCGCGGCCGCCGGCGTGACAGTGCACGATCAGCGGGGTGTCGTCGGGCAGGGCGGCGCGGCCGCTCGGTGAGAGCACGCCATCGGTCAACAGCTCGCCGAGGGGCAGCAGCCGAGCCGTCGGAATCGAGCTCTCGGCGTACTCGCTCGGCTCGCGCACATCCACGACGAGAAAATTGTCGGTGGCAGCGCTCTGGGCGGCGAGGCGAGTGACGAGTTCAACACTCGAAATTTCAGGGATACTCGCCGTGGAAGCCTGCGCGAGCTCGGCGGCAATCTCGGCGGCGGTCGGCTCGGCGGCAATGCCGGTTCCGAGCAGGGGGATCTCGCTGAACCGACCCGACAGCGCGTCAATCACGAGCACTCGGCCGATCAGCGGCGAGCCGATGCCGGTGATGAGCTTGATGGTCTCGGTCGCCATGAGCGACCCGACCTGACCACAGAGCGCGCCGAGCACACCGGCGTCGGCGCAGTTGGGCACCTCTCCCTCGGCCGGCGGCGTCGGGAACAGGTCGCGCAGGTGCACGCCCGTCACGCCCGAGCCCTTGGGCGGGGTGGCCCAGAATACCGAAAGTTGCGCGTCGAAGCGCAAAACGGATGCCCACACCAGCGGCAGTCCCAGGCGCGCGCAGGTGTCGTTCACGAGGAATCGGGTCGGAAAATTGTCGGTGCCGTCGATGACCACGTCGTAGCCGCCGATGATCTCGGCCGCGTTGGCCAAGACTAGGCGTTCGGTGTGCCGCACCACGGTGGATTCGGGGGCGATCTCGGCGATACGTTCCGCAGCGCTGTCTACCTTCGGGCGGCCGACATCCGCTTGGCCGTGGATGATCTGGCGCTGCAGATTGCTCGGTTCCACGTCGTCGCCGTCGACGATGCCGATGGTGCCCACTCCGGCCGCTGCGAGGTAGAGCAGGGCGGGGGAGCCGAGTCCGCCGGCGCCGAGCACGAGCACCCGGGCGTTGGCGAGGCGGCGCTGGCCGAGTTCATTGAGCTGGGGGAGGCGACGCTGGCGAGCGGTGCGCACGGATTCGGATGTGCTGAGCCGGTCGACGGGCTCAACAAGGGGAGGAATAGCCATGACTTAACGCTAGGCGCTGCGCGGCGCCGCGGCCACCCATTTCAGGCCAGCGTCCCGCGTGCTCGCCTCCGGACCATTCGCCCCGTGCGATGCCATGACCCCTCGTCTGCCCCGGGTAGCCGCGCATAACTCCTGCAATCTGCCGCCGCCCGAGGCGTGATGGCCCTGTTTCCGTGGGCTGTGCTGGCTGTCGCGACCAATGTGCAGGAGTTATGCGCGTGCGTCGGCCGGTGCGGGGGCTAATTCAGGAAATCACCCGGCAATCGCCCCGAAACGACGGTATTTCGGCCATCCGAACGCCGACTTCCTGAATTAGCCACGGGTTGTCGCGAAGAACCAGGGTCAACCAGCGGCCTGAAACCGCAAATGCGGTGCTATCGTGCAATTTATGACGCAATATCGGATCAGCGAGGCCGCCGAGCTGCTCGGCGTCAGTGACGACACTGTGCGACGCTGGGTCGACGGTGGCCGTCTCGCAGCGGATGCCGACGCATCCGGTCGCCGTGCGGTAGACGGCGCAGCGCTCGCCGCGTTCGCCGTCGACCAGGCGAGCGCCCCGGCAGACCCCTCGAGTGTGGGCCGCAGCGCCCGCAACCGGTTCGTCGGCATTGTCACGGCTATCACGATGGACACGGTCATGGCCCAGGTCGAACTGCAATGTGGCCCGCACCGCATCGTCTCGCTCATGTCGAGCGAGGCCGTGCGCGAACTTGGCCTCGAGATTGGCTCGCTCAGCGTTGCCGTGATCAAGGCCACCAACGTGATCGTCGAAACCCCGGGACGGATGTCATGACCCGCCTAGCCCTGGCAACCCTGGCCGTGCTCGCCCTGACCCTGACCGGCTGTGCGCCATCGACCGCCACGGACGCCGGCTCGCCGGCCACCGAGCTCGAGCCGCAGACCCTCAGCGTCTACGCCGCTGCGTCCCTCACCGGGGCTTTCGACGCGCTCGCTGTGCTTCTCGAAGACGAGAATCCGGGCATCGACGTGCAGGTCACCTACGACGGATCCGCCACCCTCGCCACCCAGATCAGAGCCGGTGCCCCCGCCGACGTGTTCGCGAGCGCCGACCAGATCAACCTGCAGCCGCTCGCCTCCGCCGGGTACACCGGCCCGGCCACCCTGTTCGCCGGGAACACCCTGCGTATCGCGGTCGCCCCGGGCAACCCGCTGAAGATCGAAAATCTCGAAGATCTCGCCCGCCCCGGCGTGATCACCGTGTTGTGTGCGGCCCAGGTTCCGTGCGGGGCGGCATCCGCTACCCTGCTCGCCAACGCGGGCGTCACCCTCACGCCGGCGAGTGAGGAGCAGAATGTGACGGCCGTCGTCACCAAGATCGCCGGCGGCGAAGCGGATGCCGGCCTCGTCTACACGACGGACGTCGCCGCCAACCCGGGCCGCGTCGAGGGCGTCACTCCGGCCGGAGCGGACGCGGTCGTCGGGCACTATCCGATCGCGGTCGTGCAGGGCAGCGCGCACGCTGCGGCCGCCCAGGCTTTCGTCGATCTCGTGCTGTCGCCCGCCGGTCAGGCCGTGCTCGCCGCCCACGGATTTCTCGCCCCGTGACCTGGACTGCCTTCCCGGGCCCGGGAAGAAAAGGTGCGAGGACAGCGCCCGAACCCGGACGGCCGCGCATGATCCCGCGCCTGCTCTACCTGCCCGCGAGCATCGGCCTGGCCCTGCTGGTGTTGCCGCTCGCCGGACTCCTGCTCAAGGTTGACTGGCCCGCCCTGCCCGCCCTGCTCCTCTCGGCGGAAGCCCTGCAGCCGCTGGGACTGTCGCTCGCGACGGCATCCGTTTCAACCGTGCTCTGCCTGCTGCTCGGCGTGCCGCTGGCCGTCGTCATCGCCCGGTCGACGCCGCGCGTGGCCGGCCTGCTGCGCACCCTCGTGACCGTGCCGCTCGTATTGCCGCCCCTCGTCGGCGGCATCGCGCTGCTCTCCCTGCTCGGACGCGGCGGTGTGCTCGGCAGCACCCTCGAACTGGCCGGGCTGCGCATTCCCTTCACGACCGCCGCCGTCGTCATCGCGCAGACCTTCGTGGCCCTGCCGTTCCTCGTGATCGCGGTCGAGGGCGCCCTGCGCACCGCGGGCGTGCGCTACGAACGGGTCGCCGCGACCCTCGGCGCCGGTCGCGGCACCGTTTTCGCCCGCATCACCCTGCCGCTCGTCGGCCCGGGGCTGCTCGCCGGAACGGTGCTGAGCTTCGCTCGCGCCCTGGGCGAATTTGGCGCAACAGCCCTGTTCGCCGGCAACCAGACCGGAGTCACCCGCACCATGCCCCTCGCCATCTACACCGCCTTCAACGGCTCGGGTGTGACGACCGACCAGGCCGTCGCCCTGTCGCTGCTGCTGATCGCGGTCGCCGTGATCATCCTCGTGCTGGTCGGAACCCGCCGAGCGAGCGTGCTCTCGTGACGCCGGTCACCGTGGATGCCGCCGGTCCCGCCGACCTTCGACCTGCGTTCTGCCAGCGCACACGAATGGCAGTGGATGCCGCCGGTCGCGCCGACCTTCGACCCGCGTTCTGCCCGCGCGCCCGGGCGGCCACGGATGCCGCCGGCCGCGCCCGGTCCGCGAGTCCGCATCAGGCCAGAACCGCACCGACGCGAGCCGCAACCCCGCGACCGACCCTAATTCCTGCTCGCCCCGCTGGCCGGAATCGGAGCGATTCATGACCCCCGCCCTCTGGAAATCCGCCGCCAACGCACTGCTCACGGCCAATCTGCAGCTCACCCGCGGCTCGTTCTCCCTCGATCTGCGGCTCACGCTCGCTCCCGGCGAAGTGCTCGCACTCCTCGGCCCGAACGGCTCCGGCAAATCGACCGTGCTCGAGCTGCTCGCCGGCCTGGCCACCCCGTCCAGCGGAAGCGTCGCCCTCGACGGCACCGTTCTCACCGCGCCGGGGCGTGTCGTGGCGCCCGAAAACAGGGCCATCGGTCTGCTTGGGCAGGAGCCCCTGCTTTTTCCGCACCTCAGCGCCCGCGCCAACGTGGCCTTCGCGCTGCGCGTCGGCGAAGCCCGCCTGAACGCTGCCCAGGCCCGACAGCAGGCCGACCGCTGGCTGGACCGCGTCGGCCTGACCGGCCTCGGCGACAGCGTGCCCGGGGCGCTCTCCGGCGGACAACAGCAGCGCGTAGCCCTCGCCCGTGCCCTCGCCGCCGGCCCGCGCGTGCTGCTGCTCGACGAACCGATGGCCGGCCTCGACGCCGAAACGGCGCCGCTCATGCGCCAACTCATTCGCGAACAGCTCGCCGAAACCGGAACGAGCGCCATCATCGTCACCCACGACATCGTCGACGCGGTCGTACTCGCGGATCGCGTCGCCGTGCTGCACGACGGCACCCTCATCGACGAGGGCACGACCGCTGCCGTGCTCGCCGCCCCCCGCAACCCGTTCGTCGCGGCCCTCGCCGGGGTCAACCTCGTGGTCGGAACCGTGCAAAACGGAGCCATCGTGGCCCCCGACGGCCGCACCTTCGCGGTGCGTCCAGCGGATGCCGCAGCCCTCGCCTCCGCCGGACCCGCCGCTGAAGCCATAGCCTCCGATGACCCCGAAGCCGCCGGAATCGCCGAAGCCCTCGAAGCCCTCGATGACCCCGCCGAGAGCCCGCGAATCCCGCTCGCGCCCGGGTCGGGGAACGCGTCGGCCGCAGCTGTCTTTCGCCCGGCATCCGTTGTGGTGCAGACGGAACAGCCGCGTCACGCGAGCCCGCGCAACGTCTGGTCGGCCCGGGTGACCGGCATCGAGCCGGGCAGCAGCGGGGTGCGCCTGCGCACGAGCGGCGACCCCGAGATCATCGCGGAGCTCACCCCCGCCGCGGTCGCCGATCTCGGCCTGCAGCTGGGCTCAACGGTCTGGCTCTCGGTCAAGGCCACCGAGGTGAGCGCGTACCACCGCTGATGTCGTCATACTGGCCGGTCTCGTTCACGACCGCGGAGATTTGCGAAACTTCGGGCCCCCGCACGGTGCCCCCTCGGAGCTTTTCAGGGACGGGGCCCGGGCCCCGTTCCTGGGCCAAGTTTTTAGACTGGGCCGGTGGACGGGGCCCGGGCCCCGTCCGCAAGCGGGAGTACGGTGAAGGAACAACCAAGGAGACCCATGACCCCGTCCGAACTGCTCATCGAAGAGTTCTCCCGCATTCAGGGCACCCTGCATCGCGCCTTGAAGGATGCCACCGTGGCCACCCTCACCTTTCGAGCGGATGCCGACGCCAACACCATCGCCTGGCTCACCTGGCACCTGTCCCGCGTGCAGGACGACCACCTCGCCGACCTTGCCGGCACCGCCCAGGTGTATGCCGACCAGGGCTGGGCTGACCGTTTCGCCCTGCCGTTCGGGCCGACGGCCACCGGTTACGGACACACCTCCGCCGATGTCGCCGCAGTGCAAGCCGACGCCGAGCTGCTCGGCGGCTACTACGACGCCGTGCACACCGCAACCGTCGCCTACCTGGGCAGCCTGGCCGCCGCCGACCTCGACCGGATCGTCGACGAGTCCTGGACCCCCGCCGTCACCGTCGGCGTGCGTCTGGCGAGCGTGCTCTCCGACGACCTGCAGCACGCCGGCCAGGCCGCCTTCGTGCGCGGCCTCGCCGACCGCGCCGGCGTCTGACCCCGGTTTACTCCCGTACAGAACAGTATCCAGCGTGCGGTGAGTTCACCCCGGCACAGGGTCGACCTCCGCAGTCGGCCTGCCCCGAGCGAACTAGCCGCCTACAGTCCGCCCGGTAGGGTCCGGAGCCGGCGAACGATCTGGTCGCGCACCGTCACAGTGCGCCAGTCCAGCCGGTGGGCGGCGATGGGGCCGCCGCCGGCGAGGGCCGGGTCGTGACCGAGCACCACGAGAATCTCGCGCCCAAACTCCGACCAGAGGGCGTCGAGCAGCCCGGCAGTGCCCGGGCGCCGACCGTTGGAGATGGCCACAACGGTTGTGCGCGCCAGCCCCGCCTCGCTGTACCTCGCCCGCACTGCCTGCAGCACACGATGCGCGGCCGCGAGCCCGATCGGAGTGTTCGCCGTCACCACGATGCCGAGACCGCTCGGTGATTCGAGCAGGTCGAGTCCTTCACCCTCGGCGTGCGCGCCCAGGTCATGCAGCAGGACCGTGGGGTCGACCAGGGCGGAGCCGTCGCCCCTGGCCAGCCGCGCGCCGAGGTCGCCCGAGGTGTGGTCGGCCAGGGTGGCGACGCCGCCCGAGGTGGAGACGCGATCGAACAAGAGTGCCGTGAGGGTGGTTGTACCCACACCGCCGGCTGTGCCGGCGAGCACGATGCGCACGGTCACGAGACCACCACCGGCACGCGCGCCTGGGCGATCTGCACGATGCGCGGCCGGTCACCGCGTCGCACCAGACGCCCGCGCCCTGGCGGGAGCTGCTCGGCATACACACCGGGTGAGATCTGCCCTTCGGAGCGTTCGCCGTTGAGGATCAGGCTCGTGGCCCCGGTGTCACGCAGCGACTGCAGCACGACGTCGTAGAGTGCCCGCGTCGCGCCGGCGACCGGACGCGTCACGATGACGTTCAGTCGCAGCTCGCGGGCGCTCGGCAAAAACGGCAGCAGCGGGTTCAGCGGTTCGGTGCCGCCGGAGGCGAGAATATCGAGGTCGTCGGCGATGACGACGATGCGCGGCCCCACGGTGCGGTCAGCGGATGCCTGCCGCGCCGTCAGTTCCCCAGCGATCGCCGTGGCGAGCGTACGGGCCTCGCCGCTCGATGCGGCGACTCCGCCCAGGTAGTCGTCGGGGCAGGCCACCGAGATTTCCCCCCGCACGTCCATGATCGCGATGACGAGCTCGTCGGGTGTGTACCGATCGGTCAGGCCCTGGATCAGGCCCTGCAGCAGGGTGGACTTGCCCGAAGCGTGGTCACCGAATACCAGCAGGTGCTGGTCGGTCGCGGCCAGGTCGAGGTAAGCGGGTTCCATGGTGTCCTGGCGCAACCCGAACGGCACCGCGTCGGGGGAGTCGATCGCGTCGGGCAGTTCGTCGGCCGAGAAACTCTCCGGCAGCAGTCGAATCGGTGCCGCCGCCGGGCCCTCCCAGCTGCGCGCCGAGCGGGCGGCGAGCGCTGCGAGTTCGTCACCGATGAGCTCGTCGGCGGTGTCTTCGAGTACCGGCAGCGCGATCTGCGCGAACAGGCCGGAGTCGGTGAGCGCTCGCCCCGGCTGGTCGACCCGCAGCGTGGCGGACAGTTTGCGGCCCATCTGCGAATCCATGGCGTCGTTCAGGCGCAGTTCGATGCGGGTGCCGATGAGGGGTTGCTGCGCCATGCGCAGCTCGTTCCAGCGGGTCATCGACATGACCACGTGCATGCCGAAGCTCGACCCGCGTGCCAGCAGGTCGTAGAGCGCCGGTTCGAGGCCTTCGAAGTCGGCGCGCAGCGCCCCGAGCCCGTCGACCAGCAACACGATGTCGGCGGCCACGAGCTCGGGAATGCGTCCGGCGGCGTGCTGGCTGCGCAGGGTGGCGAGCGAGTCGATGCCGCGTTCGGCGAACAGGCGTTCTCGCACGTTCAGCATGGCGGCGAGTTCCTCCAGTAGACGCCGCAACCGGTCCGGATTCGACCGGGTCGCGACGCCGCCCACGTGCGGAAAACCGTCGATCCGGGTGAGTCCGGAACCGGTGAAGTCCATCGCGTACACGCTGACCTGCCGCGGCGTGTGGGTCAGCGACAGCGATACGGCCATGGTGCGCAGAAAGGTGCTGCGCCCGGTCTGCGGGGCCCCGAAGATGGCCAGGTGGCCGCCGCTACGGGTGAGGTCGACCAGCCACGGGTCCTGTCGTTGCTTCTCGGGCTCGTCGAGCAGGCCCATCGCCACCTGCAGATTCGCCGCTGGCGCGTCCGCGATGATGCGGGAGAGCGCCATCCGCTCTGGCAGTGGCGACAGCCAGATCGGCGGCACGGCCTGGTCGGCGTGGCGCAGTTCGTCGACGGCGGCGTCAACGAGGATGCGCCCGGTCGTCGGTCGGGCGAGGGCCTCTTCGGCGGTCTCGGAGTCGTCACGCTGGCCGAGCCCGTTGTACAGCGGCAGCCGGCGGGCTTCGAGCCGGTCGCCGCCGAGGTCGCTCGGCGTCAGCTCAGCCAGGGCGAGGGCGCCGGAGACGTAGCCGGAGCGGAACCGGCGGTACACGGAGGTGTCGACCTTGAGATAGGCGAAGCCGGGAATGGCCGGCAGGTGAAAGGCATCGGGCGTGTCGAGCACGATCGAGCTTTCCGAGGCCGAGAACGTGCGCAGCCCCACGCGATAGGAGAGGTACGTTTCGAGGCCGCGCAGTTTTCCGGCTTCGATGCGCTGGCTGGAGAGCAACAGGTGTACCCCGATCGAGCGCCCGATGCGGCCAATGGTCAGCAGCAGGTCGACGAAGTCAGGTTCGGCGGCGAGCAGCTCGCCGAACTCGTCGATCACGATGAGCAGGTGCGGCAGTGCCGGCAGGTCGGGCCGGGTGGCCTGCAGCTCGCGGTAGTGGGTGATCGAGGGGGAGTTGTCGGCGTCCTTGAGCAACTGCTGGCGCCGCACCACCTCCCCGGCGATGCTCACGCGGGCCCGCTGGGTGAGCTGCGGGTCATCGGCGAGGTTGTCGATGATGCCGGCCACGTGCGGCAGACCGGCGAACGGGGCGAAGGCCGCGCCGCCCTTGTAGTCCACGAGCACCATGCTCACGTCCTTGGGTCCGTGCGAGAGGGCGAGCGCCAGAATCAGGGTGCGCAGCAGTTCGCTCTTGCCCGAACCGGTCGCCCCGATGCACAGGCCGTGCGGTCCCATGCCGAGCTGGGCGGATTCCTTCAGGTCGAGCAGCACCGGTTCGCCGAAATCATCGAGCCCGATCGGCACGCGCAGAAAGTCACGCGGTGAACGCTGTTCCCAAGCGGATGCCGTGTCGAAGTTGGCAATGTCGTCGATCTCCAGTAGCTCGGCGATATCCACGGCTCGCGCTGATTCCACCTCGTCCTGACGGGTGAGATTCAGCCGCAGCGGCGTGAGCATGCGGGCGACCGTCTCGAACAGCGCCCCGGAAATGCGGTCGAGCACGGCCCGCTGCACCGCGACCTGACCGTCGGCGTCGTCGCGGGCATCCGTTATTTCGGCGTTTCCGTCGGCGACCGTCACCCGGATGGTCACGTCCGACGGCTCGTGCAGCCGATCGCTGAGCAGGTGCACCATGGTGATGCGCAGGTCGGACGGCGACAGGTCGGCATCGGGCACCGGCAGGGCGGATGCCACGTGGCCGTAGTCGTCGACAAAAACGATGAGCCGGGAGTTCTCGGCGACCACGGCGTTGCTGCCGCTGCGCTTGGATGTCGCGGCGAGCCGCGCCCGATCTCCGAGTTCCTGGCCGAGCACCTTGCGCAGGGCCGTGATATCGGGCGCGACACGGCGAGCCGGAACCGGTCCGTCGAAGGTGGATTCGTCGACGAAGTGCGGGAGCAGGTCGACGCCGGCCCAGTCGCCGGCCGCGCCGGGTGGGTAGGCGATGGCGAGGTGCACATCGTCAGGGGCGTGCAGGGCCGCCAGCTGCAGCATGAGCGCACGCGCGACCTGCACGGTGTCGGAGCGGTCGCCGATGATGGCGACGGTGCCGGCCCCGTCGAGCCGCAGCTCGATCGGCATACCGCGCAGGGTGGAGTAGTGCAGGGCGACCTGGCCGGCTTCGCCCGCAAGAATCGGGTCGAAGGGCTGCACCGGGTTCTGTTCAGCCGGAATGATCAGGTCGAACCAGGTCTGATCGCCCAGACCGAGCCGGGGACGCAGAAAATCGGCGTGCTGGCGGCGGCGCTCCCACAGGCGGCCGGGATCGCGGACGAGCTCGATCAGGGCGGCCGGTTCGGGGCTCAGCAGTGATGCCAGCGCGCGTACATCCTTGCCGCGGCCGCGCATACGGGAGCGGAGCCGTTCGAGGTAGTCGAGGTAACGTTCGCGCTGCACGCGGCGGGTGCGGGCGGCGTTGCCGCGCTGGGTGAGGGCCATGGCCAGGCCGCCGACGATCGCGACGATGAGAATGAGAGCGCCGATCACCATGAACAGGGCGTTGCCGCGCAGCGTCACCATCATGACCACGCTGGTCGCCGCGCCGAGCACCGGGATGAGCGCCTGGATGGGCAGCCCACCCTGGGCTCCGTCCTGCATGGCCGGCGGCGGGGAGATGATCTCGGGTTCCGGGCGTCGCAACGGCCGGGTGACCCGGGTGGGACGGTGGATGAGTTTCAGGGTCATCGCCGGGCCTCGATTCGGGCGGGGCCCGGCAGCAGCGTCAGCTGCGCCTCGGCCAGGATGGTGCCCGCCAGGATGGCGTGGGCGATGCGGGCTGCCGTGCTCAGGTCTTCGCTGGCCACGGGGGTGGCGCCGCCGGCCGCCGCATCGTACGGCACGTGCACGATCGGCACGCCGAGGTGCGGCAGTATGCCCAGGCGGGGCGTCAGTCGTGCCCCGCCACCGACATCGACGATCACGAACACGATGCGGGGGGCATCGGCCCGGCCGAGCAAGGCCGGAACGATCGCGGCCGCTTCTTCGATGGCGTGGCGTTCCGACCGGGTGACGACGCAGATGACGTGGCTGGCCACGGCCACCTGGGACAGGTCGATCTGCCAGCCGCGTACTCCCCAGTCGGTGATGACGAGGTCGAAGAAGCGCGAGCGCGGGTTGATCAGGTCGAACCAGGTGCGGCTCGCGGCCGGAGTGGTCGGTTGCGACGGGTCGCGCAGTTCCAGCCCGATCAGGCCCGACGGTGCCACGCCCAACCCCGCGGTGGCGTGCCGGGTCTCACTCGGCGTCGCCGGCGCGGCCTGGCCCGCGACGGCGTCACCGCTGCCGACTCCGGCGTGCCAGAGCATATTGTGCGAACCGGCCGAGGCGTTCACGCCGAGTACCAGACCGGTGCGGCGGTGCGCGAAGATGCTGGCGATGCTCGCCGCCACAACGGATGCCCCGACGCCGCCGGCCACCTGCACCACCCCGATGCGCCGGTTGAGGGTGAGTGGCATGCGAATGCGCGCATCCGCTTGGGTGAGGTCGTGCAGGCGGGCGCTCGCGCTGCCCAGCACGGCCAGCGGAAGCGAGCGCAGCGCCGACGCGATGCGTGACACTTAGAACGTTCCCAGCAGGTCGGGGTAGATGCCGAAAATGCCCAGCAGTACGGGCAGCAGCGAGACGACAGCGAGCATCTCGATGCCGTTGCCCACCCGTCGCAGTCGGGCCCTGGTGTGCGGCGGCGGGGTCAGCGCCACGGTCACCAGGGTGATCGCGGCCAGCGCCACGAGCGCGACGATGATGCCCCAGCCGTCGGCGTGCGCGAATGCCACCAGCACGAGGGTGAGCAGCGCCGCCGCCCACAGGGTGATCGCCTGGGCGGCCAGCGGAAAGGCGCGCGTGCGCAGGGCCGTGACCACGGCGAGGGCAGCGCCGAGCGCGATCGCCCACCCGTTGGCCGAGGCGGCGAGCGCGGTGGCGGTGACGAAGAGCGGCACGGCCACGGCCACCGTCGACCAGGTCAGCGAGCGATAGGCGTCGTTGACGGTCGTCAGCACCGCCGCGCGGTGGGTGAGCCGGCCCGCGATCACGAGGTCATCGAGTCCGGTCAGTCCCGAACTGTTCATGGCGTACCAGGGCAGCAGGCCGCACATCAGAGCAGCCGTGATTCCGACGATCCCGGCCGTTTCCAGCCCGCCGACACCGATGAACGGCAGCGCGAGTGCGAGAACGACCAGAATAAGGGCGAGGGCGCTCGCCCGCAGGGCCGGGCGGAGGCCCAGACCGATTCCGAGGGCCAGGCCGATCGTGAGCCAGGCGAGGCCGAAGGCGACGATGGCGGCGGGGGCTGCGGCATCCGTTGGCAGCAGAGCGGATGCGAGAGCGAGCGCCGTCGCCGGAACCAGGCCGAACGCGGCGGCGGTGAAGCCGATGGCCGGCCAGCGTCGACCGAGCAGGCCGAGGGCCGTGGCGACGGCGAGGCAGCCCAGAAAGGCGATGCCGAGCCCGAGCGCGACCGGGGTGGCCGACGTTCCCAGGGGGATCGCGAGCCAGCCAGCGGTGCCGGTGAGCAGGCCGACCAGCACGGCACCGACGCCCTGTCGGTGTGCAGCCTGCCAGAGGCCGCGCCGATCGTCGCGGGCTTCAGCGACGACGTCGGTCACGTCGGCGACTTCGGGCGGCGCCGGAGCTTCGTCCACCCGCAGCAGGCGCAGCAGCTCACCGGCCGCGACCTCCTGGTCGGCCAGCGTCAACGCGGTGTCCAGCTGCTGACCGGTCGCGCGTACGAGGGTGAGCGGGCGGGCCACGGACCCGGTGTTCTCGTCGAGCAGGTCCATCAGCTGGGGAATGAGCGCAGCGATCGTCTCGTCGTTGGGCACGACGATTTCGGCCTTGCGCGTGCGGCCCACAATGGTGAGCCGGGTGAATCCACTCACGGGGTGTCCGTTTCTACTGCTGTCGTCGGTGTGGGCACCGGGGCGACGGGGGTCTGGGTCTGGCTGGCAGCAGCGGCGCGCTGCGCCAGCAGGTCCACCACGAACGAGACGCCGATGCAGCCCGCACACAGCACGGCGGCCAGCACCATGCTCCCGATCACTCGGCGCACATTGTCATTGGCCGTGCGACGCTCCGACAACTCGCCGAACAGAAAGGCGGCACGCAGCCGGTCGCGGTGCGTTTTGACTGTTTCCAGCAGCACCACATCGTGGTCAGAAGACACCGGCCGACCTTCTTTCCATTGTCTCGGCGTTGGTGGTCTCAGGCACGCGCACCCCGAAGGTACGATCGCCGAGCTCCACCGTGCAGCCGCTGGCGGCGGCGGTGGGTGTTCCGGCGACGAGGCGCATCCGCTCGCCTGACGGCGTCACCAAGGTGGTTCCGTTCGCGGAGCCGAGGTCGGTCACCCAGAGCAGTGATCCCGACCAGGTGAGCAGGGCATGCGTCTTCGACAGGGTGCGCGACAGGTCGGCCCAGGCGAACAGCGGATGCTGCGCGCCATCCGCTCGATTGGCCGGTCGTCGACCCATCAGCAGCGACGACGCGACCTGCAGGGTCTGGTCGTTGTCGAGCACGATGCTGACCATCGCCACTTCCGGCGGCTTCGGCGCGTAGCCGTCGTCGGCCGGCTGCACCGCGCGCGCGGGTACCGCGGGTGCTGCGGGTGCTGCGGGTGCTGCGAGTGTCGCCGGTGCGTCGAGCGGATGCTGCGCCACGGGTTCGCGCGCAACCTCCGGCATCACCGTCGCTGGCCCGGCCGCATCGATGCTGACGGCTTCGAGGCCGCCGGTGTGCGCGGTCGAGTGCGAGGGGCGCACGTTGTGCCCGAGTTGGTCGGCGCCGAGCGGGGGCAGGGCGGGAGCAAGCGGGTCGCGTCCGCGACGCAGGTTGGTGGTGACGGTCGCGCCCGCCGCCTGGGGCGTCACGACCAGCACCGAGGCCGCGGCCCGAACAGTCGTCGGCGGCAGGCCGGTGAGGGAGTCGACCGTGCGCAGCCCGAGCAGCAACCGACCCACGCTGCGCCCGAACGTGGTGAAGAGTGCGACCTGAAGCACCAGGAACGCCGCGAGCAGCAATGCGAGCAGGACAGCCACGGCACCGTGCCCGGTGAGCGCCCCGCCCACGGCGAGGGCGACCAGCACAACGGCTGGGACGGCATCGAGAGAAAGGGACCAGAGCCGCAGGCTGACGCTGGCCGGCACGACGCCGCCGAGCATGCCGTGGCTCGATCCAGGCGCCAGGGCTGCGATGCGCACGACGCCGCAGCGGTCGCAGTAGTGGCCGAGGGTGGGCAACCGGGCGCCGCACCGGCCGCAACTGATCGCGCCGAGGAGTGCGTTGCCCACGTGTGCACCCCAGCTTCCGATAGATCACCCACAGTGGGGTTCCCCGGCGCGCCAACGACGTCGCCCCATTGCCCAAAATCCCCGAGGTTAATGAGTAGCCTATCCTGAGGTCTCACCCACCTTGGGGGTGGGGTGGGCGCTGCGCGTACGGGGGGTAGCATTTCATCTAGGATTGTGCAGCTTTACCCAAAAACCCCCGCTGTACAGCTTGGTGGCCTATCCTGAGGGCTCACCGACTATTGGGGGTACACGATGTCCGGCATGAAGTTCGCGATGGGGGCCGACGTTCTGTCGCATCTCGTCAAGAAGACCAGCACGTCGTCTGACGACCTCGGCACGCTGGTGAAGCAGTTGTTCGAGGCCGCTGCGCCGCTCGAGGGCCGGTTCAATGGTGCTGGCCGTGCGGCATTCGATCGGTTCAAGAACGAGACGGATTCCATTTCGGCTGAGTTGAACGGCGCGCTGTCGTCGATCCTCACCGGTATCGCCGACCAGGATGTGGCCTTCGGCCAGGCCGACCAGGAGTTCGCTGACCAGACGACATCAGCACAATCCGGGGCGGGTTTCGACTCGGCTCGGTTCGGTTCACGGGGATAGGGGCACTCTCATGGCTTCAGGCGGTAACGCGGCGGATCGTCGCGACTATGACATTGCTGCATCACAGAATGCGCAGGACAACTTCAACGCTATTGCGGGTCGACTCGAGGCCCTCATCGACCAGCGCGACGCCGATGTGAAGGCCATGATGGCCGATTACCAGGCAGACGGCGTGTCGGAAGAGTACGCGTCGAAGGAAATTCGTTGGAACACGGTGGCCGGGCAGGTGAAGCAGATCATCACGTCCCTGCGCACCTCCCTCGCGTCGAACGATGAGACCGCTCAGGCCGCTCTCGCTCGTGGTCGTTCCGCCGTTCAAAACATCGGATAAACGTCTGCCTTCGGGCGCACGGAAAGGCTCGGGGGAATGAGCGGCTGGAGTATCAACGCGCCTGGCGTGCAGTCCGTGCTCGCATCGGTGGAAACCGCCGCGACCGAGCTGAGCAGTGCGCTCGACGGCATGTCGACGGCATTCTCCGAGCTCAGCAGCGGTGCCGGCTCCGGCCTGGCCGACGTTCCGGCAGCCGTGCAGGCGCTGATCACGAGCGAGCAGAACCGCCTGATCGCCATCGGCAACCGCATCACGGCGGGCTCGCTCGGGGCCAGCACCGCCACCATCGGGTATGTGCAGGGTGACGAGGAGATGGCGGCGACCGCGCAGGCGGCGGCGAGCCAGGCCGCGTCATCCGGTGACCTGTCGTTCTTCACCGGTGCGTCCTGATGGCCGCGCAGATGTGCCTGGTTGATGGCGATCTGATTCAGCCCGATCTGATTCCGGGGGCGGATATCGATCCGGCGACGCTGGCCGGGTCGGCGACGGGCTTTTCGACGGCGGGTACGGCGGTGACCGAGAAGGGCGCCGCGGTTGTCACGCAGTGGGCGGGGTTGTCGGGTGTGTATGTGGCGCCGGAGTCAGCCGAGTTGCTGGAGGTGATGGCGCCGGTCGCCGTGGATTCCGCGGCGCTGGGGCAGACGTTCTCGTCGTTGTCGACGATTATCGCCAACTTCGCCGACGATGTGGCTCCGGTGAAGGCGCGTCTGGCGATCATTCGCGAGGAGGCTCGGGCGTTCGTCGCCCGGGTGTCCGACGGCGTCACCGTCGACATTTGGGACGGCGACCACCCCGCTTACAACGCGGGCGTCTTGAGCTTCATGGTGACCGATTTCGCCGATATGGGACCGACGGTGATCAACTGGCGTGAGCACAAGCCATCCGTGGAAGAGAACAAAGACCTGATCCACCGGGTGAACGTCGAGGTCGCCGCGCTCGACACGGTACGGGTCGACTGCGTGAACGCGATCAATGCGTTGCGCAGGGACGTGTGTGTGGTCGACGCCATGGCGCTGACCGTCGCCGACCTTGACAGTGAGGGCGTGTCCCTGCCGTGGGGCGCGGCTACTGACGGTGACCGGTCGTGTTCCGAGTCGTTCGGCGACGGCATCGCCGATTCTGCCGTGGGCATGTGGGAGGGCGGCGGCGCACTCCTGAGCTACAACTCGGACACCGGACAGTGGGGCGACGGCCAGCTGGCCGGGCAGGTGTGGTCTGGCCTAGGCATGACCGTGGCCGGTCTCGCCCTGGTCGGGCCGATCTCGATTCTGTCGATGACGGTGCCGAAGTCGTCGGTTCCTGGCTGGCTGCACGGCACCCAGAACTTCGTCAACGGCTCGCAGGAGGCGCTGTTCGCTGCGGCAAAGGGAATCGTCGCGGCCGACAAGTGGGCCGAGAACCCGGCTGAAGCGGCCGGAACGGCACTGCTCAACATCGGCACCTTCTTCATCCCCGGAGGCGCGGTCGTCGGTGGGGTGAAGGCCGGCACGATCACGGCGCGCGTGTCGTCGATCATCGGTCACACCATCGACGTCGTCTTGCCGGGCGTGACGGTAGTCACCCGGGCCGGCGGCGCAGTACTCCACGTCGGCCAGGGTCTCACGGTTGTCACCGACCTGGCCAAAACCGGCCTGTTCTCCGGTGTCTCGACCGGTCGCGCCGCGCTCGCCCAGGCGTTGCACTCCATCGCCGACCAGACTCCCGCGGTGCACATCGAGCCCGGCTACCTGGCCGTGACTCCGGACGGCGCTGTCGGGTTTGGCGCGCCGCCGCACCTGGCCGTTGGCGAGGCTGGCAGCGGCGGGAGCGCGCTGCACAGCATCGCCGACCGCGTAACGCCTTCCGCCGCAGCGGCCGCACCTCCGGTCGCTGCGCACGTCGACGTGCCCGTTGACGCCGCGCCCCGCCCCACAGCGGATGCGCCCGCGGGCGCAATCGACGACGTCACGCCCCACGCGACGTCGTCCGATGCACCATCAACTGATGCTGGCCCCGCCGGAACGGTGTTCAATGGATCCGCGCCGGTGGCCTTGGAGAATGGAACCTCGTACACACCCGCGTTTTCCGACAGCGGGATCGCAGCGGCCGGATATTCGTCCTTTGAAGACAGCCTGCCGGTGGTTCTCGATCGTGCCGGTGTATCGATGCCGGAATTCACACGCCTCGTCGAGACGCCCCTGGCGGGCCTGACGCGCCACGAGATGTCACTCCTGATTGATATCCGGGATGCCCTGCCCTCTCCCGATAACACCGGTCACCTGCAGAAGACGGTTCCGTGGGAACAGGCCGAGATTATCATCGATCAAATGCCAGTCACGATGCAGGACCTGCAAGGTTTTGTGGCTCGCCCGGCGGACACGGCTGGAATGACGCCGACACAGATGCACGATGCACTGGGACTCAACTATCCCGGCAGCCAGTACACCAGCGATATCGCCGCGGGGCGCCCGTACTTCGACGTGCGCTTCGAAACCTCGGGCGTTGCCGCCCCGCGCGTACCGGATTCAGCAGTGCAGTGGATGGAGGCCGAGTTGCCGGACAGTATTTTCAGCATCTCAGATGCGATCCTGCGTGCTGACGCCGTCCAGGCCTTTTGGGACAATTTGTTTCCGGCCGAGAAGTCCGCCCTCGAGGTACGACACCCCTCCCTCGTTCGAGAACTCGCGCAGGCACTCGACCCGAAGAATCCGTTCCGCGGTTCGGGCTTCTCTGGAACCGGCTCGGGTTTCGTACCCGAGGCAACCTTTGGTCGCAATCGGATCGCCTTGCCGGACGGCAGCGAGTTGTGGCGCACGCTGCCCGATGGCACTCGGGAGCTTGTGGGCGTCTTCGACCGGTCGAACCCATCGATCGCTGGCAGCTGGGTCCTCGTCGATTCGCTGAACCCACGGTCGTTCTTGGACGCCACGCCATCAGGTTTTGCCGCACCCGTTCGATGAGTTCCCGAGGTGCTGCCCCCTCTGGAAGACTGGATGGGATTGCGGCGGTTGCCGGCAGCGCGCGCGCGGTCGATTTCGAGAAGGAGTCCAGCCGTGATTTTCGACAATGACCCGAGCGACCTGACTCATCCGCGTGATCTGAGTATCTTGCGCGACCGAGCCATTCCGGGGGGTCGCGTGCACCTAGAGGGGTGGGCACGGTTCAACGGGGTTCGCGTTCACGTGGAGTCGGTCAGCCCGCGGGGTTTGGTGGCCGTGAACGGTGAACTGCCCCTCAGCGGTGTGCACAACCTCAAGTATCTCGACGGGAGCTACCCGGGTTCGCGATTGCCGTTGATGTCTGGCGAGGTGAGTTTTCTTGATCTCGATCGCTTCTGGTTGACTCGCACGTCGGTCTTCGACGTGATCGACGACGAGACACCCCTGCCCGGATTATTGACGACGATCGACGGTACGGACTTCGGCGTTGCCGATTCCGCAGGCACGGTCAGCCTGGCCGGCGTGCCGCAACTTCAGCTGGTCTGGTTGGACGATGGCGAGCCGCCGGGCGATGAGTGGCAGCCGGACGGGTATCAGTCGTTCACCCGTCTGGTGCCGCGCGACCAGGTGCCGGGACTGCGGTATGTGGAATGGACCGCGGTGTGGCGTGACATCACGGTGAAGGTCGCGGGAATCCGAGGCACCCGCGCGCACATCTTCGTTGAGCGTGGAGGACTGCCAGCGGTCGAGCATCCCGAAATTCGGCACGGGGCGAACGTGAAGAGCGGATGGTCGGCAGTCGTCTCGCGCACCGAGCTCAGCCTGCGTTCGTGGTCAAGTGCAGAACGGCCCGTCGGCCGGGGAACGGTCATCGGGTGCGTGGCACACGTTCGCGGACGAGCGGGCGTCGTGGTGCTACCCGGCGACCGGGATGAGCACGACGAAGGAATCATCGTGCGCAAGGACCTCGGTGAGACCGTGACCGAAGACTATGGGCTCTACGCGCTCGGCACCCAGCGACATTCCCCCATGGAATGGCGCACGATCGTCGCGCCAGGCGATGCCGAAGAGGATGTGACCAGCGCTCGGCGAATAGAGTCCGCTGTTGAGTGGCAGGGCGAAATGCGGGCGGTGGAGGGTCTCGACGAGCCAAACGACGTGGCATTCGTGTCCGCGGTTTCAGCCCCGCTCGAGCAGGTCTCTCAACTGCGCTACACGATTCACCCGGTGGCGCTGTCAGACTTGCCTCGGTTCGGTTGGCAGATGCCCGATCGGCGCCGTCACTAGTTCTCGCACATTGCGATACGTCGCGTTCACAGCCAGACAATCATCGAAGTTGGAGATCACACAGTGAATACGGTTCTGCAGAAAGTTGTCACACCGCAGGCCAGCGCCGCATATCTGACGTCCGGGTGGGATCGCGTCTCAGGTTTCGCAGTCCAAGCCGGTGACGTGGCCTTCGCGACAACGCCTGCACAACTGTTCGAGATCCACGGCCTGGGCTATCCCGGGTCGCCATTCTCGGCAAGCGACCCATACCTCGACGTGCTCCGTTTTCCGTCCACTCCGACCCAGCAACTGGTCAACGCCATCGGCGGCATCGACCAGGCGACTCGGTCGATGACGGACGGGCCCTTCGTTGATCGGGCGCCTTTCACGGGAACCGGTTTCGCGACGGCCGGTGAGCGAATCGTACCTCTGTGGTGGCTCACCCATACTCGTCTCGCTCCCGACTCGGTGCTTGTGCGGATTTTTACCGACGGGTCGAGTCAGGAACTGGCGCGGTATCCGGATGTTGGCCATGGCTGGGTGGTCGACGGCCTGGCAGTTGCGCGTCGGTCGCCACGCTCCCGCTTCGTCGGAACGCTCGCGTCGTTCAATCAGGCGTATTACCTCGCAGACGTGTTGGATGGCGGAACCCGCATTGCACTCGCGATGGATGAGCAACCCGCGGATCCGTTGTTCGCGCAGACCGCTCCCGGCAAATGGCGACGAGAGATTGCCCGGGCGGAAGCTGGAGATATTGTCGAGCTCAACGTGGAGGCGAGTTGGAATGGCCTTCGCTTGCGCATTGTCGACGAGTGGAGTGACGACACCGGCGTCGTCCTGTCGCGGGGTTCATATGTGGGCCACAATGCGGACCTCGCGGAGGGATTGCGCCTGATCAAACTCGAGGCCGGAGTCTATGAGATAACGCTTCCCAAGGCCGCCTTGGAGGACGTAAAGACCATTCAGCTGACCTCGCCGTAATGGGGCGACTCACTGAAATGGGAGGGCCGCTGCAGGCCGAGGTGCTGCTCCTTCGGTCAGGAATCCGCGCCGCGACCGAGCGTCACCTCGGCCACCCCATCAATTTCACCAAGTGGATCGACACGATGGGCGGGCCCAAATCGGGCAATGATCTCCTGCTGGAGCGGCTGAAATCTGCGCTGCGCTGCCTGCACGAGCTGACGCTCCTCATTCCCGGTGCCGCGTTGCAGCTGACCCGCAATTCGGTCTGCATCGACGTGCCCGGCGCACCAGCGATGATGGTGACCTTCGACGCCCACCAGAGTCGCCTTTCAGCCCTCGCCTCGGGCGTGGAACGAGAGCTCGGCGTCTTCGCCAATCCCGATCTGCTCCTGCGGGCTGTCGTCTGGTCGATCGGCGCCGCAGCGTGGGGCGACCGATGGATCGACCCGCCCGCGGCACCGCTGTCGATCCTGCCTCCGGCCGATGGTCGGGGCTATCGCCTCGAGGATCCGGATCAGTCCGGCGGGGCGTGGCCCGAGATCGCGGCGGAGTTCGATGCGATCACGCTGTCGCGGGCCTGCGCCCACCCGATCGCTCACCTCATTACTGCCGCGACCACGCTCGCCGTGCCCGACTCGGTCGGCCTCGCCGAGCGAAAAACTGCGGCACAGGTCCGGCATCGGGATCGGGTGCGTGGCTGCCTGGTCGGCGGTGCCATCGGCGATGCCCTCGGCTATCCGGTGGAATTCTGGTCGGCCGAACGCATCCTCGCCTCGGTCGGCGCGGCGGGCGTGCTGCACTATCTGGCCCTGCCGAACCGCTCGCTCGGTGTGGTCAGCGACGATACGCAGATGACGCTGTTCACAGCGGATGCGCTCGCTCGCGACTCGACGCGAGCCAGCGACCCGCCGGCCACGCGAAACGCGCTCGCGCGGGCCTATCTCGACTGGTATGACACCCAGAACGGGTGGGAAAACCGCCCTATGCGCGAAGCCGCGACTTCGGCGTTGATGAGCGAACGGTGGCTCTACGTTCGACGAGCTCCCGGAAACACGATTATGGGGGCGCTGTCCCAAATCACGGATCGCACACTGTCGGTGCCCGACGCGCAGAATGACAGCAAGGGCTGCGGCACTGTCATGCGCAGCGCGCCGTTCGGGTTGGTTTTGCGGTGGAGCCCCGAGACGGTCTTCGCGGCCGCGGCATCCGCTGCTGCGATCACCCATGGCCATCCGGTTGCGCACGTCGCTGCGGGGGCATTGGCGCTGCTGGTGCGGCTGCTGGCTGCTGGCGGCGATCTCGAGCTGAGCGTTCTGGCCGCCCGGGATTACGCCGCTTCCCAGGAAGGGTACCGGCTCACGCTAACGTCGGAATCGCTGGACCAGGCTTTGCGGCTTTCCCACACGGCGTCCCCGACGCTGGCGACAGTGGAATCTCTCGGGGCTGGTTGGATTGCGGAGGAGGCCCTCGGCATTGCGGTCTATTGCGCGCTCGCGTTTCCGGCTGCGCACCAGGTCATGGAAGCCCTGACGCTCGCGGTGACGCACTCCGGTGACAGCGACTCGACCGGCGCGATCTGCGGCAACATCCTCGGTGCTCTCCATGGAGAGTCAGCGCTGCCCTCAGCGCTCGTGGCCGGAGTCGAGGGTCTGGCCACGACGCGCGGTGTAGCCGATGCCCTCGCCGAAGCGCGATGATGGAAGACGCACCTGCCCGTAGCGAGAGACGAGAGGCTGCTGGAACACCACATCGCCGCCATCCCAACGGATGCCGGCGCCCTCGCCCGACCCGATATCCTGAGCTGACGGGCGGATCGGGGGACGTGGTGACGGGCAAGGTGAGCGTCGAGCATCCGCTGGTCGATTTTGTCGGCGACGGCTTCGTCGCGACCATCACCACGGCGTCGCTCATCGCAGCGACCGAGGGTTTCGCGAGTCTCGTGGTCGACGCCGCCGGGGTCGGCCGGCGCGTGTTGCTGGTCACCGGGCGCGGGTCGCGGGTCACATTCGGCCTGCTCCAGCTGCTTTCGGCGACCGGGGCTGCGTGGGTAGTGCGCAGCTCCGACGGGGCACTGCGCAACGCCCTGACCGGCCGCACCCTGGCTTCCTTCGACGACGCGTTCCGGGAGACTGGCACAACGGGTGCCGCAGCCGACCCGGTATTGCCGCTCGAGCCCGTCGAGGCCTGGCTGCAGGTCACCGCATCCGTCACCCACCAGGCCCGGGACGAGACCACGCTGGGCGGCACCCTTGAGCTGCTCACCGCTCAGCTTGCCGACGCGGCGCCGGTGGGGTGGGGCGTGAACGAACCGGCAGGCCTGCACTGGAATCGCGCCAATGTGACGCGGTTCGTGCGCGGCCGCATGCCGCGCGTTTCCAAAATCTACGTGGCCGGGCGGGGCGAACGGGCGATGACGGCCACGGTGCGGGTCAGCCGCAGCGCCAGGGGCGTCACCGAGGAGACCAAGATGCTCGTCGCCCTCGGCAGCGATGAGGGTATCGCCCGGCAGCGGATTGTGGACGCCCCGGCCGTTTTGGGGAGGCTGGCCGATGCGCAGACGGTGCTGGTCGCATCCGCTGTGCTGCTGCGCGGTCGCGCCGATCTGTCGATCGACCCGGTACTCGCCGCTCCGCCGGTTCCGGTGGCGGTTGTGCTGGGTCCGCGCGCCGTGCAGGATCTCCATCTGGATCTGACGGATCTCGAGACTCGCTTCGGGGCCTTCCGCGCCGGTCGGCCGCGCATTCCGGCGCTTGTCGTGCCGTTCACCGAGGGCGACGGCTGGCCGCAGTTCGTGAACCTTGCCCGCGAGTTCAGTGTGATCGACCTGGCGAAGGCGCTCGGCCTGCCCGCTGTGACGGAGGGACTCTGATGCCTCGCGAACTCGTTATCATCTCGCGGCGACCTGTCGACCTGGCCGATCACCTCGTGGCAGCGGTCGAGATCGACCCGAATCTGGGGCTGCGCACGGTGTGGAACGGCGGCGGCACACAGGTTTGCGCGGTCGACGGCACCGCGCTCCTCACGGTGCTGCGTACCAAGGGATTCGACGTTGCCGACGACGTGGAACGCTTGCTCGGCGCGAGCCTGGCCGCCGACCAGGTGTTCTGGACCGAGCTGTATGCGCCGCGCGGTCCCGCCGGCGCCGTCGGCACGACGATCGCGCAGGCCCTCGCCGCTACGGTCGGCGGCACCCTGTTCCAGCGTTCCGACCCCTGACGCTGTTTTTCCTCCGTTGGCGGAGAATGGGGGATTAGGACCCCGCGAGTGGGGTTTGTGCGTCACCCAACACGCTGCGTTGATGCTGTGGCGGAGAATGGGGGATTAGGACCCCGCGAGTGGGCGTTGTGCTTTCACCCAACACGCTGCGTTGATGTTGTGGCGGAGAATGGGGGATTCGAACCCCCGAGGGCTTTCACCCAACACGCTTTCCAAGCGTGCGCCATAGGCCACTAGGCGAATTCTCCTGGCCGCCGTCGCAGTAAAGCAACGACACCCAGAATCTTACCTGTTTCCAGCGGATGCTGCCGCCACCTCGCGCAGACCACGCCCGGTTGGTGCCGCTCGGCCTCGTGCCCTAAACTAAACTTCGGCTCCTCGCGTGGCGCCACCTTGGCCAATTCCCCCAGGACGGAAACGTAGCAAGGGTAACCGGGCTCTGGCGGGTGCGCGAGGAGTCTTTTTTCGTGCCGAAACCCGCAAGGGTAACCGGGGCTGCGCCACTGTGCCGAGGTGCGCGAGGAGTCTTTTCTATGCCCCGCCCCGCAAGGGTAACCGGGGCTGCGCCGTTGTGCCGAGGCACGCGAGGAGTCTTTTTCATCCCGAAACCCGCAAGGGTAACCGGGGCTGCGCCGAGGTGCGCGAGGCGTCTTTTCTGTCCCCGAACATAAAGATTGCGTGAAATCGTGACCCCCATTTAGCCGAACACGCGGGAGTCGGGACCTTTGGCACTGGGGTAGACGCCGAGGCTCAATAGTATGGAAGCAGCGCGGCTGTGTCGCCGCGCGACAACGCGGAGGACCGATGATCGACGATTCCGGCACCATGACCTGGCCTTCGCGCGCGCCGAAACCGCTCAGCGCAGCGGCCCTCGACAGCATCGACGCCTGGTGGCGTGCCGCGAATTACCTCGCCGTCGGCCAGATCTACCTGCTCGGCAACGCCCTGCTCACCGAGCCGCTCACCCGCGACCACGTCAAGCCGCGCCTGCTCGGCCACTGGGGCACCACGCCCGGCCTCAACTTTCTCTACGCGCACCTCAACCGCGCCATTCAGGAACGCAGCCAGAGCACCATCTACATCACCGGACCGGGCCACGGCGGCCCCGGCATGGTCGCCAACGCCTACCTCGACGGCACCTACACCGAGGTCTACGCCGACATCGAGCAGAACGCGCACGGCGTGCAGAAACTGTTTCGCCAGTTCTCCTTTCCCGGCGGAATCCCCAGCCACGCCTCGCCCGAGCTGCCCGGATCCATCCACGAGGGCGGCGAGCTCGGCTACGCCCTGAGCCACGCCTACGGGGCCGCATTCGACAACCCGAACCTGCTCGTGGCCGCGGTCGTCGGCGACGGTGAGGCCGAAACCGGCCCGCTCGCCACCAGTTGGCACTCCAACAAGTTCATCGACCCGCTGCAGGACGGCGTCGTGCTGCCCATCCTGCACCTCAACGGGTACAAGATCGCCAACCCCACCGTGCTCGCGCGCATCCCCGAAGACGAGCTGCAGGATCTCATGCGCGGCTACGGTCACACCCCTTATATAGTCTCCGGCGGCTTCGACGGCGAAGACCCCATGCTCGTGCACGCGCGCATGGCCGAGACCCTCGACGCCGTGCTCAACCAGATCGCCGAGATCAAGGCCGCAGCCGCCGAGGCCGACAAAAACCACGAAGACTTCGCCCGCCCGCGCTGGCCCATGATCATCCTCCGCACCCCCAAGGGTTGGACCTGCCCCGCCGTGATCGATGGCGTGCAGGTCGAGAACACCTGGCGGGCGCATCAGGTTCCGCTGGCCAACGCCCGCGACACCCCGTCCCACACGAAAATTCTCGAACAGTGGATGCTGTCCTACCGTCCTCGAGACCTGTTCGACTCACACGGTGCCCCCGTGCAAAAGATCCGGGATCTCGCCCCGGCGGGCGCCCTGCGCATGAGTGCCAACCCGATCGCCAACGGCGGCCTGCTGCGCCGCGACCTGCACCTGCCCGACTTTCGCGATTTCGCCGTCGACGTGCCGGAGCCGGGCGCAACGGTGGATGAGGCCACGCGGGTGCTGGGCGGCTACCTGGCCGAGGTCATCCGCTTGAACCCGGATAACTTTCGCATCTTCGGACCCGACGAAACCGCCTCCAACCGGCTGGCCCCGCCGGTCTACGAGGTCACCGCCAAGCAGTGGAACGCACAGATGAAGCCCGGCGACACCAACCTCGCCCGGGCCGGCCGCGTCATGGAGATGCTGAGTGAGCATCAGTGCCAGGGCTGGCTCGAGGGCTACCTGCTCACCGGGCGGCACGGGCTGTTCAACTGCTACGAAGCGTTCATCCACATTGTCGACTCGATGTTCAACCAGCACGCCAAGTGGCTCAAGGTGACCGCCGACATTCCCTGGCGGGCGCCGATCGCGAGCCTGAACTACCTGCTCAGCTCGCACGTCTGGCGGCAGGATCACAACGGGTTCAGCCATCAGGATCCCGGTTTCATCGACCACGTCGTCAACAAGAGCGCCGACGTCGTGCGGGTCTACCTGCCCTTCGACGCGAACACGCTGCTGAGCACCTACGACCACTGCCTGCGCAGCGTCAACTATGTCAACGTCGTCGTGGCCGGCAAGCAGCCGGCGCCCAACCTGCTCACCATGGAACAGGCCGTCGCGCACTGCACCCGCGGGCTCGGCATCTTCGACTGGGCCGGCACCGAGGTGCCCGGCCTCGCGCCCGACGTCGTGCTTGCCGCTGCCGGCGACGTGCCGACCCTCGAGGTGCTCGCCGCCGCCGAGATTCTGCGCCAGAACCTGCCCGATCTCAAGGTGCGGGTCGTGAACGTGGTCGACCTCATGCGCCTGCAATCCGAGGACGACCACCCGCACGGCCTGAGCGACAGCGCCTTCGACGCCGTCTTCACGCCCGACAAGCCCATCATTTTCGCTTATCACGGCTATCCGTGGCTGATCCACCGGCTCACTTACAAGCGCCACGGCCACGAAAACCTGCACGCCCGCGGCTACAAGGAGATCGGCACCACGACGACCCCGTTCGACATGGTCATGCTCAACGACCTCGACCGGTACCACCTCGTCATGGACGTCATCGACCGCACCCCCGGCCTTGCCGCGCGTGCCGGGCTGCTCCGGCAGCAGATGCAGGATGCCCGCCTGGCCGCACGCCAATACACCCGCGACCATGGGGAAGACCTCCCCGCGGTCACCGAATGGTCCTGGTCGTCCCAAACGGATGCCGCCCCGACCGCCGCCGAGACCGGCAGCGACAATGTCTAGCGCCTGACACTTTTTGACATCCCGGGCCCGCCCGGCTCTCTCCCAACCCGAATACGTTTGAAATGGACATCGTGGCTCGAAGCATCTATATCACCAGTGCCGAAGGTAATACCGGCAAATCCTCGATCGCGCTCGGCGTGGTCGACACGCTCACCCACCTGGTGGAGCGGGTCGGCGTGTTCCGCCCCGTCGCCCGCACCTCGACCGAACCGGACTATGTCGTCGACCTTCTGTTGCGTCACCTGCAGGCCAACGCCGGTCCGGGCGCCGCAGCCGGGCAGACCTACGAGCAGAGCATCGGTGTCAGTTACGATGACGTCAACACCGACCCCGACGCCGCGCTGGCCCGCATCGTGGCGCGCTACAAGGCGGTCGAGGCCAACTGCGACACGGTCGTGGTCATCGGCAGCGACTACACCGACGTTGGCAGTCCCACCGAGCTCGCCTTCAACGCCCGCATCGCCGCGAACCTGGGCGCGCCCGTGCTGCTCGTGCTCGGCGGCCGCGTCGGCCCCGGCGAGGGCGAACGCCTCGGCCAGAGCGACGCCCGCTCGGCCGTGGACATCGGGCACCAGACCGACGTGGCGCTCGCGGAATTACGCGACGAACACGCATCCATTTTGGCGATCATCGTCAACCGGGCCGACGAACTCGCCCTGACCGAGATCATCGACTCGGTGCGGGCCACGACCAACGCGCAGCCGGCGCGCTCGGGCGGAGCGTTCGGCGTGCCGATCTGGGCCATTCCGGAAGACCCCTACCTCGTGGCCCCGAGCATGCAGAGCATTATGGAGGCGACCGAGGGCACCCTGATCAAGGGCGACCCGGCGCTTCTGGCCCGCGAGGCGCTCGGCGTCGTCGTGGCCGCCATGTCGATGGTCAACGTGCTGCCGCGCCTGATCGAGGGCGCCGTCGTCGTGGTTCCGGGCGACCGGGAAGACGTGCTGCTGGCCGTGCTGCTCGCCAATGCCTCCGCGACGTTCCCGTCGATCGCCGGCATCGTGCTCAACGGGGGTTTCGAGCTGCCCGACGCGATCCAGCGGCTGATGGAGGGCCTCGCGCCGTCGCTGCCGATCATCAGAACCTCGCTCGGCTCCTACGACACGACCATGCGCATCACTCGCACCCGCGGGCGACTCGCCGCGGATTCGCAGCGCAAGCACGACACCGCGCTGGCTCTGTTCGAGACGCACGTCGACGCATCCGCTTTGCTCGATCGGCTTGAAGTCAGCCCGACCGAGGTCGTCACCCCGCTCATGTTCGAGTATGCGCTGCTCGAGCGAGCGCGCCAGCACCGCAAGCACATCGTGCTGCCCGAGGGTGAGGACGACCGCGTGCTGCGCGCCGCCGCCACCCTGCTGGCCCGTGATGTGGTCGAGCTGACCATTCTCGGTGAGGAGTTCGAGGTGCGTTCGCGCGCCATCGGCCTCGGCCTCGACATCTCCCGGGCCCACGTCGTGAGCCCCTACGACGACTTGCTGCGTCTCAGGTTCGCGCAGGAATACATGGAGCTGCGTGCGCACAAGGGCATCACCCTTGACCAGGCCAATGAGACCGTCACCGACGTGAGCTACTTCGGCACCATGATGGTGCAGCAGGGGCTTGCCGACGGCATGGTCTCCGGCGCCACGCACACTACCGCGCACACCATCCGGCCCAGCTTCGAGATCATCAAGACGCAGGACGGCGTCGGTGTGGTGTCAAGCGTGTTCCTCATGGCCCTCGCCGATCGGGTGCTCGTGTACGGCGACTGCGCCGTCATCCCGGTTCCGACGGCCGAGCAGCTCGCCGACATCGCCATCTCGGCTGCGGCGACGGCGGTGCAGTTCGGCATCGAGCCGCGCATCGCCATGCTCTCCTACTCCACCGGCTCGTCGGGTGAGGGCGCCGACGTCGAGAAGGTGCGCGCCGCCACCGCCCTGGTGCGTGAGCGGCGTCCCGACCTGCTGGTCGAGGGCCCGATCCAGTACGACGCAGCAGCGGATGCCGCCGTCGCCGCCACCAAAATGCCCGGTTCCAGCGTGGCCGGCCGCGCCACCGTGTTCATCTTCCCCGACCTGAACACCGGCAACAACACCTACAAGGCGGTGCAGCGCAGCGCCGGCGCCGTCGCGATCGGACCCGTGCTTCAGGGGCTGCGCAAGGCCATCAACGACCTCTCGCGCGGCGCCCTGGTGCAGGACATCGTGAACACCGTCGCGATCACCGCCATCCAGGCGGCCGGGTTAGCGGATGCCGCGACCCCGGTTCTCGTCGCGACCCCGGCCGGAGCCACCCGATGACCGCGGTTCTGGTCGTCAACTCCGGCTCGAGCTCGTTCAAATACCAGCTCATCGAGATGGACACGGAGACCACCCTGGCCAGCGGGCTGGTCGAGCGCATCGGCGAGGTCATCGGCGATTCCGTGCACTCCATTGCGGGGGTGGCGGCGACCGTGTCGGCGGCGGAGGCAGCAGCGGAGACGCACGTGCCGGCATCCGCTGATCGAAAATGGAAGCGCGAGCTGCCCATTCCCGACCACGCGGCCGGATTCGCCGTGATGCTCGAAGCCTTCGCCACCCACGGGCCGTCGCTCACCATCCACGTGCCGGTTGCTGTCGGGCACCGCGTTGTGCACGGCGGGGCGCGCTTTCACCAGCCCACCCTGGTCACGCCGCAGGTCGAGCGGGACATCGACGAGTTGTCGGGGCTCGCGCCGCTGCACAATCCGGGCGCGCTGCAGGGCATCGTCGCGGCCGTTGAGGCGTTCGCCGACGTGCCGCACGTGGCCATTTTCGACACCGCCTTTCACCAAACGCTGCCGCCCGAAGCGTTCACCTACGCGATCAACGCCGACCTGGCGGAGAAGTTTCGCATCCGACGCTACGGATTTCACGGCACCAGCCACGGCTTCGTCGCGCGCGAGGCGGCCAACTTTCTGCAGCGCCCGGTCGAAGACCTAAACCAGATCGTGCTGCACCTCGGCAACGGCGGGTCGGCCTGCGCGGTCGAGGGTGGGCGTTCGGTCGAGACCAGCATGGGCATGACGCCGCTCGAGGGGCTCGTCATGGGCACCCGGTCCGGCGACATCGACCCGGGCGTGCTGTTCCACCTGCACCGCCGAGCCGGACTCGACTTTCCCGAAATCGACAAGCTGCTCAACCGGGGCAGCGGGCTGCTCGGCCTGACCGGACGCGGCGACATGCGCGATGTGATCATCGCGGCGGCCGCCGGTGACGGGCCCTCGCAGCTCGCGATCGACGTGTACGTGCACCGGGTCAAGGGCTACGTGGGGGCTTACTACGCGCAGCTCGGCCGGGTCGACGTGATCTCCTTCACCGCCGGTGTCGGCGAGAACGCGCCGCTCGTGCGTGAGCGCGCCCTCGCGGGTTTGGAGGCGCTCGGCATTCGCATCGACCCCGAGCGCAACGCCGCGGCCGACCGCGGCGCCCGCATCATCAGCGCCGACGACTCCGCGGTGACCGTGCTGGTGATTCCGACCAACGAGGAGCTGGAGATCGCCCGCCAGACCCTGGCGACGGTGGGTTAAGCGGCATCCCGCGAGTCCTTCCAGCCGTGCAGTGCATAACTGCCGAGGATCGTCGCGTTCGGCCGGGCGATTCCTGGTGTGGTCAGGCACGCATCGCTGACCCCTGACCCGTACGTAATTGCGGAGATGTGGTTCACCGCATTCTGAATCGGCCTCGTGGCGAGCGATCCTGCGTGGTTGCGTACCTGGCTCCGCCTGGTCAGGCTTCGCGGGGGCGAGTGTCGGTGCGGGCAAGTACCATGGAGAACGTGGTTACCGCCCTGTATCGCCGCTACCGGCCAGAGACCTTTGCCGAGATGATCGGCCAGTCCCAAGTGACCGATCCGTTGATGACGGCGCTGCGCACCAACCGGGTGAATCACGCCTATCTCTTCAGCGGCCCGCGCGGCTGTGGCAAGACCACGTCGGCGCGCATCCTGGCCCGCTGCCTCAACTGTGCAGAGGGACCGACCGACACACCCTGTGGCGTTTGCCCCAGCTGTGTCGAGCTGGCCCGTGACGGCGGCGGCTCGCTCGACGTCGTCGAGATCGACGCGGCCAGCCACAATGGTGTCGACGACGCCCGCGACATTCGCGAGCGCGCCATCTTCGCGCCCGCTCGCGACCGCTACAAGATCTTCATCCTCGATGAGGCCCATATGGTCACGCCGCAGGGCTTCAACGCGCTGCTGAAGATCGTCGAAGAGCCCCCGGAACACGTGAAGTTCATCTTCGCGACCACCGAACCCGAAAAGGTGATCGGCACCATCCGCTCGCGTACCCATCACTATCCGTTCCGGCTCGTGCCGCCGGGGCCGATGCTGGAATACGTGCAGCAGATGTGCGAGACCGAGAAGATGGTCGTCGCGCCCGGCGTTCTGCCGCTCGTGGTGCGTGCCGGCGGAGGCTCGCCGCGCGACACCCTGTCGCTGCTCGACCAGCTCATGGCCGGGTCTGACGGGCAGTCCATCGAGTACGAGCGCGCCGTCGCGCTGCTCGGCTACACGAGCGCCTCCCTGCTCGATGAGGCCGTCGACGCCATCGGCGCCCGCGATTCCGCCGCCGCGTTCGACGCGGTCGACCGGGTCATTCAGACCGGGCAAGATCCGCGCCGGTTCGTCGAAGACCTGCTTGAGCGCCTGCGCGACCTCATTATTGTCGCGGCTACCAGTGTGGCGGGCGCCGCGGCCGTGCTGCGCGGGGTACCGCAAGACGAGCTCGAGCGTATGAACGTGCAGGCCGCAGCTTTCGGGCCGGCCGAACTTTCGCGTACCGCCGATATTTTGAACGCCGCGCTCACCGAGATGAGCGGGGCCACCTCTCCGCGCCTGTACCTCGAACTCATGATCGCGCGCGCCCTCATCCCGGCGACCGACGACACGACCCGCGGCGCCCTCGCCCGGGTCGAGCGACTCGAACGACGAATCGGAGTCGACGGTGTGGCGGCTGCGCCCGGTGCGGCCCCAATCGGTGGCGCTGGCCAGCCAGCGGGCTCCGCGTCCAATCCGCTGGTCGAGTCTCGAGAGGCCCGACAACCGGTAGCCGAGACCGCGTCCAATCCGCTGGTCGAGTCTCGACAGGCACGACAACCGGTAGCCGAGACCGCCGTTCCGGGAACGCCGGCTGCTTCACCAACCCAACCATCCCCGGCGAGCCCGCCCGTCCGCCCGGCCGTCGTCCCCGGAGCTCCCGTCACCCTGCAGCAGCTCAAGGACGCCTGGCCCGAGATTCTCGAGGCCGTCAAGAACGAGAAGACCACCGCCTGGCTCGTCGTCTACACAGCGCACGTGCTCGGTCTCAACGGCGACGTGCTCGCGCTCTCATTCCCGAGCCAGGCCGATGTCGACAGTTTCAAGCAGCAGAAGGTTCCCGGCATGGGAACCAGTGACTTTCTGCGCACCGCGATCGTGGCTGTGCTGGGCCTGCGGGTCAAGTTCATCGCGCGGGTCGAAGCTGGCCGGGAGACCTCCTCAGCCAGCGTGTCGTCCGGCTCCTCGCCGGCCGTCGCCGCGGAGCCTGCGCCAGCGGCCCCCGCACCCGAATCACCTCGAGCCTCAGCGACCACAGCGGATGCTGTCGGATCGGTCGAGCCCAGTCGCGAGGCGACCGCGCCGACCGCGTCGACGGTAACCGCAGCGCCCGCCGGCGAGGCCGGCGCAAGCCCCCGCACTGCGCCGGCCCGTTCCGCTGCGCGCGAGGTTGGAGTGCCGGCCACACAGGGCGCGTCGCCCGTCTCCGCGTCCACCAGCGGGTGGGCCACCGTCGCCATCCCCGGCTCGCCCGACGGCCCCGCGCTCCCCGTCACCGACGACGACACAGCGCATGCTCCCGACACGTCCGCGGCACCTCCAGTGAACGTCCAAGCTGCCCCGGATTCCCCGCCGCCCGTTCGAGCACCATCCGTTCGCGCCGCAGAGCCCCCCGGCGGCCCGTCATCCGACGAGCCCTGGCCCGCGGCGTCGTTTGCATCGCCGTCTCGGGACGACGAACCCCCGTTCCACGACGTGCCGCCGCCGTTCGACGACGAGGTTCCCCCCGAGATTGACGCACCCGCCGACGAACGCGTACCCGACTACGAGGCGCACGCCGAGGTATCCGCTCTGCCGGCGAGCCCCGATCAGCGGCGGCAGCAGCAGGGTGTACCGGGGCAGAACTCAGGCCAGCAGAACTCAGGCCAGCAGAACTCGGGCCAGCGCGACTCGGGCCAGCACAACTCGGGCCAGCGCGACTCGGGCCAGCAGAACTCGGGCCAGCAGAACTCGGGCCAGCGCGACTCGGGCCAGCGCGACTCCGCGCAGCGCCAGCATCCGAACGCTTCCGGCCAGCGCACGAAGAGCCCGTCGCGGGCGCCGTCCTTCGCCGAGAAACAGCGCTACGGCGAGGCCGTCGTGCGCGAAATTCTCGGCGCCACCTTCATCGAAGAGCAGCCGTACTCCGCGGCGCCCCGAACCAGAAACGACCACTAACCCATGTATGAAGGCATCGTTCAGGAACTGATCGACGAGCTCGGCCAGCTTCCCGGAATTGGCCCGAAGTCGGCCCAGCGCATCGCGTTTCACATTCTGCAGACCGAGAAATTCGACGTGACCCGGCTCGCCAACGTGCTGCTCGAGGTGCGTGACAAGGTGCGGTTCTGCGATATCTGCGGCAATGTCTCCGAGCAGCCGACCTGTCTGATCTGCCGGGACCCGCGCCGCGATCCCACGTCGATCTGCGTGGTCGAAGAGGCCAAGGACGTCGTTGCGATCGAGCGCACCCGCGAGTTCAAGGGGCTCTATCACGTGCTCGGCGGAGCCATCAGCCCAATCGACGGTGTCGGCCCCGACGACCTGCGTATCCGCCAGCTGATGCAGCGCCTCGCCGACAACACCGTGCAGGAGGTCATTATCGCGACCGACCCGAACCTGGAGGGGGAGGCCACGGCCACCTACCTCTCCCGCCTGCTGACGACCCTCGAAATCAAGGTCACCCGCCTCGCTTCCGGGCTCCCCGTCGGTGGCGACCTCGAGTACGCCGACGAGGTCACCCTCGGCCGCGCCTTCGAGGGTCGCCGCGAGGTCATCCACTAGCCTTCACCCCTTTCCGGGCCCGGGCCCGGAAACTGGGCCCACGATAGATCATGGGCCTGGTTCCCGAAGGTGGGCCCGGCCGCGCAGGTCCGGCCTGCTGGGCCCGGGCCCGCAGGTGGCCACCGCCGCGCAGCGTCACATGGCACCCACCCCCGAGCACCAGCATTTAGGATGGGAACTTGGACGCGAGCCCGAACGACAGGCCCGCGCACCCCCATCTCAGGAGTCACATGAGCTTGATTGTGCAGAAGTTCGGCGGGTCATCCGTCGCCGATGCCGAAAGCATCAAGCGGGTCGCCAAGCGCATCGTCGATACCCGCAAGGCCGGCAACGAGGTCGTCGTCGCCGTTTCGGCAATGGGCGACAGCACCGACGAACTGCTCGACCTCGCCCACCAGGTCACCCCGCTGCCCGCCCCGCGCGAACTCGATATGCTGCTCACCGCGGGCGAACGCATCTCCATGGCGTTGCTCGCGATGGCCATCAAGAGCCTCGGCTACGACGCCCGCTCCTTCACCGGCAGCCAGGCCGGCATGATCACGGATGCCCGCCACGGCTCCGCGCGCATCGTCGACGTCACGCCGGGGCGCATCCGCTCGGCCCTCGACGAGGGCGCCGTTGCCATCGTCGCCGGGTTCCAGGGCTTCAACCGCGACACGAAGGACATCACCACCCTCGGCCGCGGTGGCTCCGACACCACGGCCGTAGCCCTCGCCGCCGCGCTCGGCGCCGACATCTGCGAAATCTACACGGATGTCGATGGCGTCTTCACCGCGGATCCGCGCGTCGTGCCCCGCGCCCGCAAACTCGAGCGCGTCACGAGCGAAGAAATGCTCGAACTGGCCGCTGCCGGGGCCAAAGTTCTGTATATTCGCGCTGTGGAATATGCCCGCCGCCACGGGGTCACGCTGCACGTGCGCTCCTCGTTCAACAACAACACCGGCACCATCGTGTACAACGCCGCGACCGCGCGAGAAAATGGAGAAATTGTGGAAGAACCAATCATCGCCGGAATCGCCGCCGACCTGAGTGAGGCCAAGGTCACCGTCGTTGGTGTTCCCGACATTCCCGGCAAGGCCGCGCTCATCTTCAAGATCGTCGCGCGCACCAACGCCAACGTCGACATGATCGTGCAGAACGTCTCGGCCGCTTCGACCGGGCTCACCGACATCTCCTTCACGCTGCCCAAGTCCGAGGGCCAGCAGGTGCTCACCGCCCTGACCAACGAGAAGGAACTCATCGGCTTCAAAAGCCTGCAGTACGACGACCAAATCGCCAAGCTCGCCCTGGTCGGCGGTGGCATGCGCACCAACACCGGCGTCTCAGCCAAACTGTTCGAGGCGCTGTACGAGGCCGGCATCAACATCGAGATGATCTCCACGAGCGAGATCCGCATCTCGGTCGTCACCCGCGCCGACACCATCAATGAGGCCCTGCGCGTGGTGCACACCGCGTTCGGGCTCGACGGCGAGATCGAAGCAGTCGTGCACGGCGGCTCCGGCCGCTAACCCGTCGCCGAGGTGTGAGTTTCGACTCGTTCGCGGCCCGCAACGGCCGCAAACTCACACCTCGCCAAGCGGATGCCCCCACCCCCGCACGACGTCACCCGCTCCTCCCGGGGGCTAATTCAGGAAATCAAACCCGAACATCCGCTCTGGGGCCGAAACGCTCGCCCACCTGCCGACTTTTCCTGAATTAGCCACCGGGAAAATCAGCTCCCTCCAACTATCCGCAACACCGCACCACGCCGACTCTCGGTGGCGAATTCAGGAAAACGAGCCCCGGCATCCGCTCTGGGCAGGAAATATCGGCAGAATCGCTGACGTTTCCTGAATTAGCCACGGGAGACAGCCCCAACGACGTTAGGAAACACACGTGACCACCTCAGCCAGCACCCCCGGCATCAACATCGGCGTCGTCGGAGCCACCGGACAAGTTGGCGCCGTGGTGCGTCGCCTGCTGGAGGAGCGCGATTTTCCGGTCAACAGCATCCGCTTCTTCGCTTCGGCTCGGTCGGCCGGTACCACCCTCGATTTCAAGGGCGAGCAGATCACGGTCGAAGATGCCTCCGTTGCCGACCCGACCGGGCTGGACGTGGCCATCTTCTCGGCCGGCGCCACCCTCTCCAAGGCGCAGGCGCCCCGTTTCGCCGCGGCCGGTGTGCTCGTCGTCGACAACTCGAGCGGCTGGCGCATGGACCCGGACGTTCCCCTCGTCGTCAGCGAGGTCAACCCTGAAGCCATCAAGCAGGCCGTGAAGGGCATCATCGCCAATCCGAACTGCACCACCATGGCCGCGATGCCCGTGCTCAAGGTGCTGCACGATGAGGCTGGCCTGAAGCGGCTCATCGTCAGCACCTACCAGGCGGTCTCCGGCAGCGGTCTGGCCGGCGCATTCGAACTGGCCAGCCAGGTGCGCGTCGCAGCGCAGGATGAGAACCTGTTCCAGCTCGTGCACGACGGCAGCGCCGTAACCCTGCCGGAGCCCACCATCTACGCCCGTCCGATCGCGTTCGATGTGATCCCGCTCGCCGGCAGCATCGTCGACGACGGCCAGTTCGAAACCGACGAAGAGAAGAAGTTGCGCAACGAGAGCCGCAAGATTCTCGGCCTGCCCGAGCTGCTGGTCAGCGGAACCTGCGTGCGCGTGCCCGTCTTCACCGGCCATTCCCTGTCGATCAACGTGGAGTTCGCCAAGCCGATCAGCGTCGCCCGCGCCCAGGAACTGCTAAAAACCGCCCCCGGCGTTGAACTGACTGACATTCCGACACCCCTGCAGGCGGCCGGACAGGACGCCAGCTTTGTCGGTCGCATCCGGCAGGACGAAGGCGTAGCGGATGGCCGCGGCCTCGCCCTCTTCATCAGCAATGACAATCTGCGCAAGGGGGCCGCGCTGAACGCCGTACAGATCGCCGAACTCATCGCCGCCGCGCGAGTCGTCGCCTGAGTTGAGCCCGCCTGCTGCTGGGGCTTTCCCCGCTCGCTCTGGCGGACGGGGCCCGGGCCCCGTCCCAAATTCGGTGGGCCCCTGAGCTCGGACGCGGGCCACGAGCACGGCCACACCGTGACCCCATCTTCCCGGGCCCGGGCCCGGAAAGCGGGAGCACGATAGTTCATGGCCCCGCTTTCACAAGGTGCGCCCGGCACCGACGGCCCCGACCAACCCCACCAAATCCCACCCGCGCGTCCTCATCCGAGGTCAACTCGCGTAGGCTCTGACTGTGTGAGCCGAATTGGGGTGTCGGGCGTGCTGCAGCGCGTCGCCTTTGGCGTGTTCACGGCCCTGGGGCTGGTGTTCATTCCCGGTGCCTTCGCCATTGTTCTCGCTGAGCCGGCCACCAGAATCGTCGTTGCGCTCTTCGGCGCCGTCTGCGTGGCCGCCCTCGAAATAGCCTGGATTCGCGTCGGTAGTGTGCCCCATCGCACCCCGGCCATCAGCGTGCCGGTTCTTGCCGTTCCGGCGTTGGCCCCGGTGCTGCCGGCGCAGGCCATCATCGGCGTGCTCATGCTCGGTATTCTGGTTGCCCTGCTCCTGGAATCCCGCCGCATCGGCGTCTCCGTCTACAGCGCTGGCCTCGCGGGCCTCGGCTGCATGGTCTATTTCCTCATCGATGGGCTGCTGACCGGGATGGGGGTGGCCACGCTGCCAGCCGTCGCCGCGGCATCCGTCGGGTATGTGCTGTTGGTGCTGGGGCTCGAAGTTCTGCGCCTGCGCCTGATCAACGCTCCCGCTGAGCGGGGCCGCCAGCCGCTTATCTCCGCCGTGCGGCTGAGCGCCTTGCTGGGCGGTGTCGCGGCGTTGACCGTGTTCTCGGCGCACTGGGCCGTGGTCGGCCTGCCCACACCGGGAGTCGGCCGCGTCCCGATCGAAACCGCCGTCGGCACGCTGCTGGGCAGTGTCGGGGTGGCGCTGGTGCTCATCGTTCTGCGCTCCGTCTGGGACATGCGGCGTCGGCTGAGCGGCCTCGTCGTCGGCAGCAGCATGCTGAGCACCATGCGAAGTGTGGACAGCGTCGGCGATGCA
Organism: Cryobacterium luteum; assembly: GCF_900110125.1. GTDB lineage: Bacteria > Actinomycetota > Actinomycetes > Actinomycetales > Microbacteriaceae > Cryobacterium > Cryobacterium luteum. The sequence continues at coordinate 35,753 of NZ_FOCN01000001.1, read as the reverse complement.
CTCAGCGAGGCACTGTGCACGGCGGCAGCCACGGCCGTCGGCGTGCAGTCCATCGCCGTGCAGGCCGGCCCCGCCGAACCCGGGGCCATCGGGGTGCCGGTCACGCTCACGCCCGGCGTGCGGCAATTTCTCGTAGCCCGCCGTGACCCGATGGACGGCGCCTTCTCCTCCCTCGACCGGCGGGCGTTGCAGGCCCTCGCGGCCACCGCGGAACTGGCCGTGCAGGCCCGGCAGAATGTGGCCGGGCTCACGGCCAAGGCCAACACCGACTCGCTCACCGGCCTGCCCAACTACGGTGCCTTCCAGGAGGCCCTCGATACCATCAACACCACCCGCAGCGACGCCGAAAGCATCGCCGTGCTGTTCGTGGACCTCGACGGTTTCAAACGGCTCAACGATACCCACGGGCACCAGACCGGTGACGAAGTGCTGCGGGTCCTCGGCCAGCGCCTGCGCCAGTCGGTGCGTCCGCACGACGTCGTCGCGCGGGTCGGCGGCGACGAATTCGTCATCATCCTGACCCGCCTGGCCACACTCGCCGAAGCGAAAATCATTGCCGAAACGATGCTGGACGCCTGCGTCACACCGCTCGTCGTCGGTGCCGTCACCGTCACGCCCAGCCTCAGTATCGGCCTCGCCTACTCCGCTCTGGTTGAAACGGATGTCGCCTCCCTCGTTCACGACGCCGACCACAGCATGCTGCTGGTCAAGAAAAACCGACGTCGGGGCGACTGCCAGTCGAGCATCAACGTGTCTGGTCATCGCTCCTCGCAGTTCAATGACACGGTCGCCGAAGCCATCGACGAGAACCAGCTGCCGCTGGCGTATCAGCCGATCGTCAGCCTGGTCACCGGCCGCATCTGGGCCTTCGAGGCGCTGCTGCGCTATGTGCACCCGGAACTCGGTTCGATCTCACCGCCGTCGCTGATCGAAAAGGCGAAGAGCCTGGGTCGGTTCGACCAGCTGACCCGGCAGATTGCCGAGACCGCCCTGGCCGCCGCTGCGGAGTTTCGGCTGGCTGAACCGGGCATCGTCTGCATGACCATCAACGTCGAAGCCGGCCAGCTGGCACCGGAACGGCTCGGCCGGTTCGTGGAAGATTTGAACACGCGGTACCCCGAGATCTCGCTCTGCCTCGAGCTCAATGAGCGTTCGGTTGCGCGGGTATCGACGCAGATTCGTGAGCAGGCCGACCGGCTGCGCGACCTGGGAATTCTCATCGCCCTCGACGACTACGGCTCGGAAGATTCCTCGGTCGATTCGCTCGTGCGCGTGCCGATGGACATTCTCAAGATCGACCGCAGCCTCGTCGATGACCTCGACGATATCCGCCAGCGCGAGGTACTCACGGCGCTGCAGAGTTTCGGCGACAAGCTTGAGTATTCGATGATCGTTGAGGGCGTGGAGAACGAAGCGATGGCCGAGCACCTGGCCCGGCTCGGCATTCGCAGCGCCCAGGGGTTCCACTTCGGTGTGCCGCAGGGGTTCGCCGAGACCATTGACCGGCTCGATGAATTCGGGGCCAAGGCCGTGCTGCCGACGCAGACTGTCACGGTGCCGCCTCAGTGATGCAGCGCCGCCCGCGACCCGACCGAGCCCACCGCTACCGGGTGGAACGTTCCGTCTTTCTCTCCCAGCTGTTGGTCGGGGCAGCGACCCTTTTGCTGGTGGCCGTTTCGGGGCTGCTTGATCCACAGCTCCTCACCAACCAGCTGTTTCTGGCCGGCATCCTCATCATCCTCGTCACCACCGCAGCTGCGGCGGGAGTGCCCTGGCGTCACCTCGACAAGAAGTGGATCGTCGTGCTGCCGATCGTCGACCTGGTCGGGCTGGTGATCGTGCGCGAGGGTGAGCCGTTGCTCGGTACGACGATTCTGCTCGTTTTCCCCATCATCTGGCTGTCGGCGCACTTCGGCGGCCGCGGTGCTATCGGCGGGGTGGTGCTCACGTCGGTGCTGCTCTGGACCGGCGGGCTGCTGGGCGCAGAGCCGGCGACGGGCAATGAGATTCCGCGACTGGCCATCGTGCCCATCGTGCTGGCCTTTGTCGCTACCACGACCTACACCACCACCAAGCGTGCAGCGGCGCAGCGGGTGCTGCTCACCCAACAATCGGTTCTGTTCGAGGGAGCCCTGCGCCGTTCCCGCCGTGAGGAACGCACCCTCGACGAGATCTTCAACACCGTCGACTTCGGCGTCGTCGGGTTCAGCCGTGAGGCCAAACCGAACTTCATCAACCGCGCCCAGCGGGAGATGTTCGCCCGCTTTGGAGTGAAAGACGGCGAGCTCTCCCCCACCGTCGTCTATCACGAAGACCAGGTGACGCCGTATGCCGAAGCAGATCGGCCGTTCCAGCGCGCAATGCGCGGCGAAACGGTCGACCACACGACCATCTGGGTGGGGGAGCAGGGCCAACGGAAGGCCGCCGTGCTCATCTCCGCCCGGCCCATCCTCGACGAAAACGACAACTACGACGGCGGCGTCATGGTTGCCCGGGACGTCACCGCCGAACTGCGCGCGGTCAAGGCGCGGGACGACCTGGTCGCATCCGTTTCGCACGAATTGCGCACCCCGCTCACCTCGATCATGGGGTATCTGGAGCTGGCCCTCGATGACGACACCCTCGACCCGTCGACCCGGCGCATGCTCCAGGTCGCGTCCAAAAACTCCGACCGGTTGCTGGCGCTGGTCGCCGACCTGCTCAGCACCGCGGCCGCGACCAAACACGAGCTCGCCATCACCCTGGCTCCGTGCGACCTGTCGGTGATCGTCACCGACGCGATCGAATCACTCCGGCCGGTCGCGGCCGAACGGGGTATCACGTTCGTTCTTACGGCGATGCCGACCCTGCGCCTGCAAGCGGATGCCCTCCGCCTGCGCCAGGTCGTCGACAATCTGTTCTCCAACGCGATCAAGTACAACATCGCCTCGGGCCGGATTGAGGTGACGCTGCTCGATTCCCGCACCGAGGTCGAGCTGCGCGTGGCTGATACCGGTCGCGGTATGACGCCCGGCGAGCAAGTGCACCTGTTCGACCGGTTCTACCGGGCCGACTCGGTGCGCGGCTCGAGCATTCACGGAACGGGCCTCGGTTTAAACATCAGCCGGGACATCTGCCGCCAGCATGGGGGAGACCTCAGACTCGAATCGGCTCCCGGCAAGGGCACCACCGCCATCGCGACGCTTCCGCGCACCTCATGAACGGCCATCAAGGAATAGGCGCATGCACCTGGACACTCTGACCCTGCTCCTGCTCAACGGTGTGGTCGTCGCCCTGTGCGGGGTGTCGTTCGTACTGAACACCGCGTTCAACCGCAACGATGCCGTCGGCCGTATCTGGAGCATGGCCTTTATCGCTGCCATGACGGTGACCGTCGCGCACGGCGCCTCCGTGACCGGGCAGCTTATCTGGTGGGCCATCGTCGTGGCCAACGTGGCCCTGACCATCGCCGTCGGCGCGGTCTGGCTGGGACTTCGCCGTTACAACCGGCGCCGCCGCGGCTCCTGGGTGATCGCCACGATCAGTGTGGCTGTGCTGGCCGCAACGCTGCTGCACGGCGAATCGGCCGGTCGTTGGGCTGGCGCTGCCGAAATGTGGATCGGCCTCGCGGTGATGCTGGCGCTCGGCGCGCTCGAAGCCGTGCGCGGGCGGTTGCGTCGCAACCTGAGCGGTCGCATCCTGGCGGTCGCCCTGTGGGTCGCGGCGCTGACCGCCCTGGTGCGTGCCATCGTCTTCACGGTCGACGGCGTTACCGGGGAAATGTTCCTGACCTACTTCAACACGGCCAATATGGCCGCTCTCGGCCTGTGTCTCGTCGTGGTCGTGACCATAGCCGCTTCGGTCCTCCGTGCCGAACAGGGGACGACGAGCGCCGTCGGAGACCTGACCGACGGCATCCACTCGGCGGCCGGGGTGTTGTCAGCGGCAGCGTTCGTGCAGGCGGCCACGGACCATCTGGACCGTGCGCACACCGCGCGGGTCGGACTCGCCCTGATCGGGGCCGACATCGATAACCTTCCGGAGATCAATACCGCCTTCGGCCGGGTCGCCGGCGATGAGGCGATCGCCCGGTTTGCCGCGAAACTGCGTGAGAGCGCCCCGGTGCTCTCGATCATCGGACATCGGGCCAGCGGACGGTTCTTGGTTCTCGCTGCAGCAGACTCGGCGGCTGAAGCCCGCGCACTCGCGGAGCGCATCCAGACCGCGCTCGTCGAGGAGCCGATGACGGAGGCCTCCCTGATTCGGCTGACGGCGAGTTTCGGCATCGCCGACACCTTCGACCACGGCTACAGCCTGACCGCGCTCGGTGACGCGGTGAACACCGCCATCGGCACCGTCACGGTGCGCGGCGGCAACGACATCGCCGTGCAGCTCGCGCCGCTCGCATCCTGATTATTTGGCGGCGCAGCAGATTTACGGCTGATCGCTGGTCGCGGCGAGTTGCATCAGGCGCTCCGACGGGTTCAGTCGCAGGTCGTTGTGTTCGAATCGCCCATTTCGTGCGGTGCAGGATCGAGTACCGCACGGGCGGCGTCGACGGCCGGCACGAAAGTCGGAGCGGAAGCCACGGGAGTCGGTCGAAATGCCGGTGACGACATCGTGGCGAGGGGGGTCGCAACCGCCCCATCAGAAGCGGTGCGCACGAAAGGGCTGATCGGCGCGGCGACGCGCCGTTCGGCCGCCGCATCAAGGCTCGGGGGACCGGTGACGGCGCTCGCGCTGGTCATTGCCGTGGAGGACGCGGCCGGCACAGCCAGCGGCGCCGACGGGATGGCGGCATCCGCTGTGAGGGAGTGACGGGGACGTCGCAGCATAGCTTCGATGCGCGCGCGCAGTTCGCGCGGTCGAAACGGCTTGGTCAGGTAGTCGTCGGCGCCGGCTTCGAGGCCCTGCAGGGTGTCGATCTCGTCGTCGCGGGCGGTGAGCATCACGAGGTAGGTGGGGCTGAAAGCCCGAATGCGCTTGGCGGTTTCGAAGCCGTCGATGCCGGGCATGCTCACGTCGAGAGTGGTCACGACCGGATCGTAGGCGCGCACCGCAGCGAGGCCGTCAAGGCCGTTGCTCGTGGCGACGACGTCAAACCCGGCCTGGGTCAGCACGGCCTCCAGCAGGCTGCGAATGTCAGCGTCATCCTCGATGACAACGGCGATGCGACGATCGGTACGTTCTGGCCCCATGACCTAAGTATCCCCTACTCCGGGGAGCGGGCGACAGGCGAGTGCAGGCCCGGGTGCGGTCGGGCGCATCCACTCGCAGCGATACACTCGAAGGTGTGAATTCTCAGGGAACCGTTGACGTAGTCCTCATTGGTGGCGGCATCATGAGTGCCACCCTCGGCACGCTCTTGAAGGAGCTGCAGCCCGATTGGCGGATCGAGGTGTATGAGCGCCTCGGTGAACTGGCCCAGGAGAGCTCGAACCCGTGGAACAACGCTGGCACCGGCCACGCCGGATTGTGCGAGCTCAACTACATGCCGCAGGCCGCAGACGGTTCGGTCACCGCCGACAAAGCCGTCGTCATCAACGAGCAGTTCCAGATCAGCCGGCAGCTGTGGGCGCACCTCGTTACGAGTGGGGCCCTGCCGGAGCCGAACAAGTTCATCAACTCCACCCCGCACATGACCTTCGTGCACGGCAAAGCCAACGTGGAGTACCTGCGCAAGCGTCACGCCGTTCTGGCGACCCAGCCGCTGTTCGCCGGTATGGAGTTCAGCGACAACGTCGAAAAGATCGGTACCTGGACCCCGCTGCTCACCCGCAAGCGTGCGGCCGGCCAGAAGATCGCCGCCACCCGCATCGTGAGCGGCACCGACGTGGACTTCGGCGCCCTCACCCGTCTGCTGTTCGAAAACCTCGAGAATCAGGGGGTCACGATGCACATGAACGAGCAGGTCGTCGGCCTCAAGCACAAAGCGGACGGCACCTGGAATCTCAAGCTTCTGCGCCAGGTCGGACAGACCCGCAGTACCATCGACGCCCGCTTCGTCTTCGTCGGCGCCGGCGGTGGCGCCCTCGCGCTGCTGCAGCAGAGCGGGATCCCCGAAATCAAGGGTTTCGGTGGCTTCCCGATCAGCGGCCAATTTTTGCGCACCACCAACCCGAAGCTCGTCGCTCAACACCAGGCCAAGGTGTACGGCAAGGCGGCCAAGGGCGCTCCGCCCATGTCGGTACCGCACCTGGACACCCGCGTCGTCGACGGCGAAATGTCGCTGCTCTTCGGCCCGTATGCCGGGTTCAGCCCCAAATTCTTGAAGACCAGCACCTGGTTTGACCTGCCGTTCTCCATTCGTACGCACAACCTCGGGCCGATGCTCGCCGTGGCCCGCCACAACTTTGACCTCATGAAATACCTGATCGGCGAGGTGTTCGCGTCGAGGGCGGCCAAGCTCAAAGCCCTGCGCGAGTTCATTCCCGCCGCGGTCTCTGAGGACTGGGAACTCATCACGGCCGGCCAGCGCGTGCAGGTCATGAAGAAAGACGCCAAGCTCGGCGGAGTGCTGCAGTTCGGTACCGAGGTCATCACCTCCAGTGACGGATCGATCGCCGGTCTGCTCGGCGCCTCGCCGGGAGCCTCGACGGCCGCGCCGATCATGGTGGATCTCCTGGCCCGCTGCTTCCCCGACCGCATTGAGGGTTGGAAGCCGCGGATCCGCCAGATGATCCCGAGCTACGGCACCAGACTTTCCGACGATCCCGCCGCGGCCGCCGCGTCACTCGCCGCGACCGCTGAGGTACTGCACCTCAGCAACTAGGTTCAAGCGCCTGGTGGCGAATTCAGGAAATCTGCGGCAGGTGGGCTTCGGCCGCCCGGCGTTGGGCTTCTCCGGCCCGTTCGGATGCTGGTTTTCCTGAATTAGCCCCCGTGGGCGGGGTACGGTCGGCTTGCGCGGGGCATAACTCCTGCAATCTGCGCGCCGCGAAGTGAGCTTCCGCGTGATTCCGCGGGTCGGCCGGCGCGCCCAGAACGAATTGCAGGAGTTATGCGCACCGAGCGGGGTGGCCGGGTGTTAACTCTCGCGGGGCGGGGCGGGCACCTTGGAGCGTCGTGGGAATTGGGTAGGAGGGTGCTGTCAACCCCTTGAATCGGGTGGCCAGCGGATGTCTACTTAAGGCCCAACCGGCCCGGAGGCGGCAAGTGAACCCGAACAATGGCGTTTCGGATGCGGAAAACCTGCGCGTATCGCAGCTCGGCATTCTCCAGCTCACCCCGACCGAATGGTTGGTGCGAGATCCGCAAATTCTTGATGGCGACCCGGCCGCCCTCCTCGGGGTCATCCAGCAAAGCGGGGACGCCTACGAGGTGACCAAGCTCGGCATTCTCACAACGAGGTGGTTCTACTCCTCGTTCGACCGGGCTCAGGCCAGCTTTCTGGTGCGGGGCGCTCCCGCGAAGCGGCCGGCTACGCGGTCGATCCAACCGCTCGCCTTGCGCCGAACGGACTAGTCGGGCGCGGACACCCCGGCCCGGCGTACCAGCCGGGGTGTCTGCGCCGCAGCGGGTCTAGATTTCGTGACTGCCGTCATCCGCTGAGGGGGTTGCCTTACGTTCTTCTTTCTCGACGGATGCCTCGGTGCGGTCGAGCAGATCACTCACCTTGGTCTGCGCTACGGATGCCGCGTCGCGCGCGATGGTCTCGGCCTGTGAGATGACCTTCTGGGTGGTGGGGTCGCCCCACAACTCGTGCGCCTTGGCGCTGAGTCGGTCGTAAGCCTGACGGCCGGCTTTGGATCCGAGCACGAAGCCGGTCGCGGTGCCGGCGAGGAACAGAAATTTTCCTTTCATGGGGGCTCCTTGTGGTTAGGCGGTGGGTTCAGCGAGGGTGGGGTCTTCTTCGCGTTCGGCGTCGGCGTTCGGATCGGCGGCCGTGCCGGGTTCGCTGTCGGGTTTGGCATCGCCGTGCGGTTCGACCGGGGTCGCGGCGGCGGCTTCTCCGGCTATCGATCCGTCGGCGCTCGGTGCAGGTCCGTCGGGGCCGGTGCTCTCGCTCGCGACGGGAACAGGCGGTTCGGTGCCTTCATCGCCAGAACCGCCGGGTGTCTCGGCCGAGCCGGCGTGTTCCGCTTCCGGCCCGTCGGGGCCGTCCGGCCCCACGAGTTGTTCGGGATTGCTCGGTGTGCTCGGTGGCTCCGGAATATCGAGCGGCGGTTCGACGGGATCAGAATCGTGGGTCACGGGCATACCTTTCTCGACGGTCACAACGACGCCCTGTCGGGCGACATTCAAGTTATACCCCGAACGGGTGACATTCACTTAAAGTTGCCGTCGCGCCGGGCGGCGCCCGGTGGCATCGAGTCCGATCGCCTGGATATGACCGTTCGGGTGTGGGCAGATCCACACGTCGGTCCACGCCAGCGGAATCGCGAGCGCCGCGAACCGCTCACGCAACTCCTTCTCGGTGACTTTCTCGCCCGCCGGGTCGCGGTAGCTGAACCCCCGGCCGGAGCCTCGCCGGGAGTAGCTCGGCCGCGTCGGGTCGCTGCGTCGCAGCTGGGTCATGCTTGTGTTGCCAGTCGTCGCACATGCCGGCACAGTACTGCGAAACGCTCGCGAGCGGATGCCGCACCGCGGCCCCCACAGGCGCTGGGCGCCGCGCAGGTGCGAAGCGCGCCGCGGCATCACGCGACACCGGCCGAGCGCCCGTTCGGGTGCCCTCACTACTGGGGCTGATCCGCGGGTCTCTCGGTGCACCAGAGTGAACCCTTGGAAACATCTATGACTTGTAGGTGCTTATCGGGGGATTTTCGTGGTTAAACATCGGTCAATTCGTGGCGCGCGTTCGAGGGCCGTTGCCCTCAGCACGACGATTGCACTCCTCTTCGGACTCGGCTTCGCCGCGGTAGGTTCAGCCTCCGCCACCGAGGCGCCCGCCGACACGATCACCACGGTCGACTCGGTTGTGACGGATGCCCCCGCTCCCGACACCACGGATGCCCCCGCGGGCGCGTCCACGGACGCTGCCGAGCCGACAGGCGAGTCGACGACCGACCCGAGTGCCGCCCCGTCCACCGCTCCAACCACGGCCCCATCCACCGCTCCAACCACGGCCCCGACGGTCGAGCCGACCGCCGAGCCCACCGAAGCCGCCGAGCCCACCGAAGCCCCGAGCCCCGCCGCCCGCGGCATGGAAGCTGCTCTGGCCGAGGGCACCGCGACCGTCTCCGGTCGCCTGATTGACTCCGTCACGTCGGAGCCGCTTGCGGGGCTGGCCGTTGACCTCCGGCCGGACACCGGCAACGATAATACTGAATTCTGGCAGACGGCCACCACCGACAGCGCCGGCACGTTCACATTTTCGGTCACGTCTGAGAACTGGTATTACGTCGAGACCACCAACAATGCGCTCGGCTACGTGTCTACGTATGTCGGGAGCATGACTGTCTCGATCGGGGAAAACTACCCGCTCGGCGACACCAAGGTCGTGCGCGGTGGCACGATTAGCGGCACGCTGACCCCGCCCGCAGATCTCACCGCCCTGCTCAGCACCTATGTCATGGCCGTACCGGTATCGGGTTCTACGAACGGCTCGGGCACCAGCTCGGTTTCCGTCGAGCTCAAGCAGGGAACAACGACCGACTGGGATCTCGCTGTAGCCCCGGGCACGTACCACGTTCAGCTCGCGAACTCCTACGGTCCCACCACCGAACTGTGGTGGAACAGCAACGGCAACGTCGGTACCAAGGCTGAGGCCGAGGCCGTCACTGTCCAGGTCGGCGACACATTTTCGGGCATTAACGGCGCGCTTAGGTACAGCGATCACACCATCAGCGGCACGGTGCGCGATGCTGACGGCATTCCCTTGAGAAATGTGAGCGTCAGTGCCCGGCCCGCAGCGTCGAATGGCGGTTATTCCTACGTCTCCACGGACGAAAATGGTAAATACGTCATCGGCAATGTGGTTGCTGGAGAGTACGTCGTGCAATTCACCCCGCGGTCAGGGGACGGCATCAGCAAGTACTACGACAACGCAGCGACCTTCGATGACGCGACTCGCTTGGCGTTCACCGCCGGCACCGCCCATGCATACGAGAACGTCGACGCCACGATTGAGCGCGGCTACAGCATCAGCGGCACGGTACACATTGCTCCCAGTCTCGATGCCTACGTCACGGTTGTGGCTGAATCAGTGGATGGAACGGTCAGCAAGTACGGGTCGTGGAACAGTGACGATTCCCGGTACACCATCCCCGACCTCGCTGCGGGCAAATACACCGTCAAGTTCAGCGTCGGCAGTGTCACCCAGTATTACGGCGGTGAGACCCTGGCCGAAGCGACCGTTCTCACCGTGCCCGGCGGAGATTCCACCGATCTGGTCGGCATCAACGGGTCGATCTCGGCCGCGACGATTTCGGGAACCGTGGCGAGTTCGTCGAATTCTTATCAACAAGTCGAAATTCTGTCGCTTGATGGCAAATTCGTTGCGAGCGCCTCTGCCTATAACGGCTCGTATTACGTCACACTCGAGCCCGGTAGCTACAAGGCCCGCGTTCTCGAGGGCAACTCGATCAGCCAGTACTACAACGGCGTGTACACGCTCGCCGACGCCGAAACCATCGTCGTCGCCGACGGCGAGACCTTCACCGCCGACTTCGGCGTCGTCGGTGGCACCATCTCCGGAACCGTGACGGCCGCTACATCGGTGGCCGGCACTGTTGCAACGCTCTACCGGGCTAACGACACCGTCAACTCGATGAGGACCGTGACCCTCGACGACACCGGGGTGTATGCCTTCGAGGGGCTCACCCCGAACAATTACATGATCAAAATCGCGACGAAAGACACATTTTTCGCGGAGCGATGGTTCGGTCCCTCGGGCAAAATAGCGGATGCGACTGCCATCGATCTCAAGGCGAATGCCGAGTACAACAGTGCGGACGTCGCTCTCACGAAGGGTGGCGGCCTTCGCGGCACGATCACCGGGCTGACGAACTCCAATTCTGCCTATGTGTACCTCTCCAACACTGACAACCAGTCGGTAGCAAGTGTCTACGCCAATTCCACCAGTGGAACCAATCAGCGCACCTGGAGCATGTCGGGGATACCCGCTGGCGAATACAAGGTTCAACTTCAGAGCTCCGGCACCTCGTCCTGGTGGCAGAACGGCGCCTCCTTCGAAACCGGCACGCTGATCACGGTGACCGCCGGTGAATGGAACGAGAACATCGACTTCGCGCCGGGTGTCTCGATCAGCGGCACCGTGACATCCGCTGTCGACGGCAGCCCCGTCACGAACGGCACCGTTTACGCCTACCCGGCCGGCGAAAACTACCGCAGCTACTACGCCTATCCCGGCCCAGACGGAAGCTACGCATTCACCGACCTGCCGGCTGGCGACTACCTGCTGCAATTCGAAGGCTACAGCTACAACAACAACAACTCTCCGTCAAGCTCGTTTCACACGCAGTGGTATCTAGGCGCCGCTGACCAAGCCTCGGCCACACCGGTCACGGTCGTCGACGGTGTCGCCACAAGCGACATCAACGTGGCCTTGCAACCCGGCATCGCTATCTCAGGCACTATAACGGATGCCGCCACCGGCGCTCCGGTTGCCAACGCATCGGTTTCCGGGTGGTCCGGTTACAGCGCGAGCACCGATGCCAACGGACACTACGAGGCAACGCTCAGTGCCCCGGGTACGCATCAAATCACCGTCAGCACCAACACCTACGTTCGGCAGAGCGTCTCCATCGATGTGCCTGCCGAGGGGCTGACCAACGCCGACGTGCAACTGGTGGCGGGAAGCGTCATCTCGGGAACTGTCACGGCCGCGAACAACGGTGTGCCCTTGTCATTCGTCAACGTCTATATCTCGACCGACCAGCAAAATTGGTCGTGGTACAACCAGACCTCCACGGATGCCAACGGATATTTCACCTCGCAGCCGCTGCTTCCGGGCAGCTACTACGTGCGCTACGCCAATAACCAGGGCCAGTACGTCACCCAGTGGTTTGATAACTCCGCCACCGGTGCCCAGTCCACTCCCGTCGAGGTCGGCATCGAACCCGTCACCGACATCGACGCCCAACTCACGCTCGGTGGTGGAATCGTGGGCACGATCACCGGCAGCGACGGTCAGCCGCTCCCCAATGCGCGCGTCGGCCTCGCCACCGCACCATCGCAGCCCGCCGCGCGCATGTTGGGTGCACGGGTTGCCGGTGGTCAACTGCTCGGCATCGAAACCTACACCGGCTCCGACGGCAGCTTCACCATGCCCCCTGTCGAACCGGGCCGGTACGTGCTCTACGTCTACGACCAAAATCACAAAACCACCTGGTATAACGGCAAATCCACTCTCGAAGACGCCGACGTCATCACCGTCGAAGCCGGCCAGACGCAGACCGTGCCCTTCACCGACGTTCAACCGCTCGCCGAAAACGAAGCGGCCCTTGAGCCCGAACAAACGCTGAGCAACGACTTCACGGTCACTCAGCAGCCGATCGACCGGTCAACCGAGAGTGGCAACAGCGCCACGTTCACCGCGTACGCCTCCGGTACCCCGCTGCCGAGCATTCAGTGGCAGAGCGACGCAAACGGTGACTGGTCTGACCTGTTCTGGCAAACCTCGACGACCCTCAACGTCACAGCACCGGCCTACGGCGACCCCGCGGTGAACTACCGCGCCGTGTTCACCCAGAACGGCGACACCCGCACCTCTGAACCGGCGGCCCTGACCGTTCTGGCCCCGATCACCGCCCCGGACGCGCCGGCCCTGCCGACGATCACCGACCAGAATTACACCGGCGGCACGGTCTCCTGGACCGCTCCGGCGAGCAACGGAGCTGCCATCACCGGCTACACCATCAACGTTTACGACGGTGCCACCCTGGTGCGCACCATTCCTACCGGCGTGGTGCTCACCTCTCCGATCGGCGGCCTCACCGACGGCACCGCCTACGAGGTCACCGTCACCGCGACCAACAGCGAGGGTGCGAGCGCGGAATCCGACCGGGCCACGCTCAGCACGGTGGCCTTCACCGTGCCGAACGCCCCGGCCACTCCCGCTCTCACCTCCGTCGACAGCACCCACGTCACGGCAACTTGGGTCGCGCCGACCGATGACGGCGGTACCGCCGTGACCGGATATGTCGTGAACCTATACCAGGGCGTCGACCTGGTTCAGACCGAGACAACGGATGCCCTCAGCCTCACCTTTGAAGGCCTCACCCGTGCCACGGCCTACACGGTCGAGGTCATGGCGACGAACGCGGTAGGCAGCAGTCCTGTCACTCAGCGCTCTGAACCGGTGAAGACGAAGGCCACCGTGCCCGACCCGGCGGGCCCGCCGACGCTGGCGTCCGCATCCGCTTCGACGATCAGCGCCGCCTGGACGCCGCCGAACAATGGCGGTTCCGACATCACCGGCTACACCGTGCGGCTGTTCAATGGCAGCGAGTTGGTCGAGACGAAGACCCCGACGGCGACCACGGTCACCTTCGCCGGCTTGACGAGGGGAATCGCCTACACGGCTGATGTCTCGGCGTCGAACAGTGTCGGAGCGGCAGCAGCATCCGCTGTCTCCGGTTCGCTCACCATTCCGGTGACGATCCCCGGCATCCCGGCTGCGCCGACCGAGGCTGCTCTTTCGGCCACCGAAATCGCTGTGGCGTGGACGGCGCCGGACAATGGCGGGACAGCGATCACCCGCTACGCGGTGAACCTCTACCGCGGTTCCGACCTGGTACGCACGACTACAACGGATGCCCTCACCGTAACCTTCACCGATCTGGCCAAGGCCACGGCGTACACCGCCGAGGTCAGCGCCGAGAACGCTATCGGCAGCGGTTGGGCCTCCGAGCGTTCAGCGGCGGTCTCTACTCCAGCGACGGTGCCCGCACGTCCCGGCCAGGTAAGCGCTGGAGCCACGTCCTCCACTCAGATTGCCGTGGCCTGGGCGGCGCCCGATAACGGCGGAACGCCGATCACCGGCTACACGCTTAAGCTGTATCAGGGCCCCGACCTGGTTGACACGCAGACCGCACGAGCGATCGACAGCGGCTTAACCTTCACCGGCCTCACCCGGGCCACCACGTACACCTTCGAGGTCTTCGCGACCAACGCGGTCGGCGACGGCCCTGCCTCCGAGCGCTCGGCTGAGGTGACGACGCCGGCCACCGTGCCCGACGCGCCGGCTGCGCCGACGCTGGTGCGGGCATCCGTTTCGGAGATCACGGTCAGCTGGACCGCGCCGCACAACGGCGGAGCGGCGATCACCGGTAACACCGTGCGACTGTTCAACGGCAGCACGCTGGTCGAGACGAAGACCACCGACCAAACCGCGGTCACCTTCGCCGGTCTCACCCGCGGCATCGCCTACACCGCTGACGTCTCGGCGGCCAGCACCATCGGTTCGGGAGCAGCATCCGCTGTCTCGGAGGCGCTCACCATTGCGCTGGCGGTGCCGGGCGTTCCCGACGCTCCGACGATCACGGCGTCCTCGGCCACCGCGATCGCCGTGGCATGGTCGGCCCCCGTCGACGACGGCGGATCCTCGATCACCGGTTACCGGGTGAACCTCTATCAGGGCGCTGAACTGGTCAAGACCGCCACAACGGATGCTCTCACCGTCACCTTCTCCGGCCTCACCCGGGCCACGGCCTACACGGCCGCAGTCATCGCCGTGAACGCGATCGGTGGCGATGCGGTCTCGGATCGCTCGACTGCCGTGTCAACTTCCACGACGATCCCCGGCCTACCCGATGCGCTGGCCCTCACGGCCGCCTCGGCCACCGAGATCGCGGCAAGCTGGTCGGCTCCGGCCGACGACGGCGGCAGCGCGGTCACGGGTTACACCGTGAAGCTGTTCCAGGGCTCGACCCTGGTGAGCACCGTAGAAACCGGCGACCTGTCGTTTACCTTCACCGGCCTCACCCGGGCGACGGCCTACACGGCCGAGGTCTTCGCTGTGAACGCCGTCGGCGCGGGGCCCATCTCCGATCGCTCGGCCGCGGCCACGACGAAGGCCACCGTGCCCGACGCGGGCGCTGCGCCGTCGCTGGCGGCGGCATCCGCTTCGACGATGAGCGTCACCTGGACGGCGCCGAGTAACGGCGGCGCAGCACTGACCGGCTACACCGTGCGACTGTTCACCGGCAGCACGCTGGTCGACACGAAGTCCACGGCGACGACCACGGTCACCTTCACCGGCCTCGCACGGGGAATCGCCTACACGGCCGACGTCGCAGCCGTCAACGCGATTGGGTCGGGATCGGTATCCGCTCCCTCGACGGCCGTCACCATTCCGGCGACGACCCCCGACGCTCCCGCTGCGCCAACCGTCACCACGGTTTCAGCGACCGGGGCGAGCGTCACGTGGTCGGCTCCCGCAGCCAACGGAGGGTCGGCTCTCACTGGATACGCCGTGAGTGTTTGGGAGGGCGAAGTACTGATCGCTGAACAGACAACGGATGCCGCCACCACGACCGCCACGTTCGCCGGCCTCGACCCCGCCACCGATTACTCGGCCACCGTGCGGGCGACGAATGCCGTGGGCAGCAGCGCGCACTCGGCCGATTCTGCAACGGTGCGCACCAAGCCGGCGGATCCCGCCGACGTCGACCTGACCGAGGTCATCAAGAACGTGATCGTGCCCGACTCCGTTGTTCTCATTCAGGGTGAATCGGTCACGATCAGCGGGCTGACGCCGGGCGAGCAGTACTACGCGTTCTTCATGTCGATCCCGATCGGGACCTCCTGGCAGACCGCTTCGTCGACGGGAACCATCACGGTGCAGGTGCCCACGTCGTTTACCACGACGGCCCACCGCATCGCGGTCTCGAACGCGGCCGGCGTCATCATCGGCTGGGCGAACGTGACGATCAACCCCGCTCCCGCTGGTACCGGTACTGGCACTCCGGTGGCACCGGCTGTGGCGGCTACCGCTGCTACGAAGAAGGCCCTGGCCAGCACCGGAATCGACCCGCTGCCGTTCACCCTGCTGGCCGGCGTGATGCTGGCGCTCGGCGCTGCGGTGCTCACTGTCGGGCGTCGCCGGGGTCGGGCCGGGCTGGTGCGCTGAGGCGCGGCATCCGTTGGTCATCCCCCCGGTGGCCGACGGATGCCGCTCCGCGGGTTGCGCGCGCTGCCCGTTCTCTGTCGTTCGTGCTCGCGGCACCTGTACAAGCTCGGGGCACTCCTACCCCCGGGGCGCCCCGAACCCTAAGGTGCGTCGCGAACCCCTTGTGCCCTCACGGCACGTGTTTAGGAAGCCTGCCCGCGTTCAAACCAGTGCCAACCTCTCAAACACGTGCCGCGAGGCCGCGACGCGGGGGAGCGACGCGCGCGCGGCCCGCGGCATCCGCTTGGGTGCGGGTTTTGCCGGGCACACTTGCACATCACTAGAACTTGTGTTCGACTTGATGCATGAGGTGGAGCGGACAAGAACTACAGACCGAGCAGGTCGGCGCGCTGCCGGGCCTTGCCCGCTTGAACAACCTCGTGCGCAGCGTTCAGACGCCCGAGTTCGCCAAAATCACGTTCCACGAGATCCTCTGTAAGTCGGCGCTCAACCATGTGCCCGGGCAGAGCGCGCTGCCGTTCGGCTACACGATCAATCCCTATCGCGGCTGCTCCCACGCCTGCACCTACTGCTTCGCGCGGCCCACGCACCAGTACCTCGACCTTGATGCCGGCACGGACTTCGACAGCGAGATCATCGTCAAGGTCAATGTGGCCGAGGTCTTGCGAAAAGAACTCGCCAAACCCACCTGGGGCCGGCATCCGGTGGCGCTCGGCACCAACACCGACCCGTATCAGCGTGCCGAGGGACGCTACCGGCTCATGCCCGGCATCATCGCGGCGCTCGCCCACAGTGGCACGCCCATTTCCATTCTCACCAAGGGCACCCTGCTGCGGCGCGATCTCGACCTGCTGGTCGAGGCGAGTGAGCACGTTCCGGTCGACCTCGCCATGTCCATCGCCATTTACGACGACGAACTGCAGCAGTCGGTCGAGCCCGGAACTCCCACCACCAAGGCGCGCCTCGCCACGGTCACCGCGGTACGCGAGCGCGGACTCGACTGCG
Source organism: Cryobacterium luteum (assembly GCF_900110125.1). Lineage (GTDB taxonomy): Bacteria > Actinomycetota > Actinomycetes > Actinomycetales > Microbacteriaceae > Cryobacterium > Cryobacterium luteum. The sequence goes on along the minus strand of NZ_FOCN01000001.1, from coordinate 18,736 downwards.
GCATCTTTCTCATGCCGATTCTGCCCTTTCTCACCGACACCCGCGCCCACCTCGACGAAGCCCTGCGGCAGGCCAAAGCGGCCGGCGCCACGAGCGTGCTCTACTCGGGGCTCAACCTCAAGCCCGCCGTCAAGGACTGGTACCTGCGCTGGCTTGATCGCGAGCACCCCGAACTCGTCGGCCGCTACCAGGAGCTCTACGCCCGCGGACAATACGCCCCCAAGGAGTACCGCACCTGGCTCGCCGCCCGCATTCGCCCGCTCATTCGCGCGCACGGCCTCGAGCGTGGCGTCGTCGACCCCGCGACCGGCGGCATCTGCTCGAGTGCTCTGCCGTCGTCGCCAGAGCGGATGCCCGCGCCCGCCACCCGACCTCTCGCTCCGGCCCTCGGTACCGCCCCAAATTCTGGACGGGGCCCGGGCCCCGTCCACGGGCCCAGTTTAGAAACTGGGCCCGTGGCCATAAGGTGGGCCCAGACCGCGGAGGCGCCCGGATCGCTGATCGCCGCCGAGCTGCCGCCCGACTTGGCCCCCACCCTGTTCTGACCCTGACTTACGGACGGGGCCCGGGCCCCGTCCAGGGGCCCAGTTTAGAAACTGGGCCTACGGCCATAAGGTGGGCCCGAAGCGTCGATGACTCCCGAAACTCACGGCTGGGCGCCCTGCCCAGGGTGCACACCCACGAACGGAAGCACAGACAACCACTCCCACTGCCCACCCCACCAAACCCACACCCACCCCAATGCCATACTTACCGAGGGGGAAAAATGTCTCTAGGATTACCCGGCCACCTGGTGCAGCTGACGCTGGCGCGCGCCCTCGCTCGGGCTGCTCACTGGTTTGCGCTGACTTGCCTCATGGCGGGGGCCGTGTCGGTCTCCATCCTCAGCCTGAACCGGCCCGAGCTCTGGATCACCGTCGTAGCCGTCGTTGCCATGGGCGCCCTGCTGGTGCTCTTCACCCGGCACCGTCGCATTGGGTTCGCGGTCGCCTATCTCGTCGTGGGCACCCTCGGCGTCTACGTCTTCACCCAGGCCGTGCTCGGCGTTCCCGACGTATTCCCCGCCTCGAATATGTTCCTCGTGGCCCTGCCGAAGATGGCGCTCGTCATGGTCGGCGGCGCCGGATCCACCGCCCTCGCCGGCGTGCTCTGGAGCACCGCGGCGTTCCTCTTGGCGGAGTTCGCCGCCCTTCTCGCCATCCTCGGCACCGTGGTGCCCTACCGCCCCGACCTGTTCACCCTCTCGACCTACCTCGTGCTCGTCGGCGTCATGGTGCTCGCCGGAATCGACCGCCGCTTGAGCAACGCCGCCCAGCCCGCCATTCACCGCGCGGTGCAGGACGGCGCCAACCGGCAGCTGCGCGACGCCCTCGACACGCGCGCCATCGCCCTGCTCAACGACACGACGGTGGCCCAGCTCGTCGCGCTCTCCCTCGCCGAACCCGGCGCTCTCTCTCCGGCCCTCCAGGCCAGCCTCCGCTACACCCTGACCACCCTGCACGACACCGACTGGCTCACCGACATCGACGCCCGCGGCAACACCGGCCCGCAACCAACGTCGCCCGTTAAGGCTCAAACACCCGCACCATCGCACCAGCACACGCCCGAACCGACCCAGCAAACCGTGACCAGCGCCGTCACCGCTGCCATCGAACGGGGCCGCGACCGCGGGCTGAAGATCGACGTCACCGGCGACGTCGACGCCCTCGCCCGCCTCGATGCCGGCAGCGACCGCGCGGTCGGCCTCGCCGTGCAGCAGTGCCTGGTCAACGTCATCCTCCACGCCGGAATCGCCTCGGCCGAGGTGGCCATCGAACAAGACCTGACCACGATTTCCCTGCGCATAACGGATGCCGGGCGCGGCTTCACCGAATCCGAATCCGCTTCCGACCGCCTCGGACTCCGGCAGTCCGTGCGGCGCCGCATCGAACAGCTCGGCGGATCCGTGCTGATCTGGAGCCGCCCCGGCGCCGGAACGAGTATTCGTCTGACCGTACCCGCGGCTCAGAAGGACTCATGACTCGCGCGACCCCCACTCCCCGACGGCCGCGCGCGCCGGCATCCGCTTCACAGCAGCGCCTCGACCCGATTGGCGGCCTTGCTGCCTGGCCTCTGGCCCCCGTCGTGGCCGTCATCGTCGTGACCTACGCCGTCGTCGCCACCACCAGCCGCCAGCACGAGATTCAGCTCGAAGAGTTCGCCGCGGCCGCCGTTGCCGTGCTCATCATCGCGGCTGCCGTGCTGGTCTGGTCGGCCAGGCCCGACCTGGCTCCCTTCACCCGCACCCGAGCCGTCATGATCGTGGCCCTCGGCCTCACAGCGCACCTGCTCGCTGCGGCCAGCACCTGGCAACTCAACGGCACGGTGCAAGACGATTTCGCCCCGATCGGCCTCGGCCTGCTGATGCTCGCCCTCGCGCCCTTCCGGCCCTGGAAAGAAATCCTCGTCCTCGGAACCGGCTCAGCGCTCACCGTTGGCATCACCGCCCTCGCCCAATCGCCGTTCCTCGGCATTCAGACCCCGCCCATGCTGTTCGCCATCATTGCCATGACCCAGGTGCTCGCCCCCACCCTCGCCTCCGCTGCGTATTCGCGTCAGGTCGTCAACTCCATTCACCGCTGGCAAACGGATGCCCGCCGCGCCATCCGCGCGCGCACGGAAGCCAGTCGCGGCCTCCTCGCCACCGAAGTGGTCGACCATCGGCTCAAGAACCTCGGGGCCGATGTGCTGCCCTTTCTGGCTGACGTTCTTGAGCGACAGACCCTGACAGCGGCCGACATCAAACGCGCGCGCTCCCTCGCTTTTCAGGTGCGTCGGGTGCTCGTCGCGGAGGTCGACCACACCTGGCTCGACGACCTCATCGACCGCGAACGCGCAGCCCTGACCGCCCGCGGCCTCACCCCGCTCTGCGTCATCGCCGACCCCGAGCGTCGCGCGACCGGTTTCGACTCCGACCAGCGCGCCGCCGTCGCAGCCCTGATCGTGGCTCTCTGCCGGCTGAAAGGCTTCGACCCCACGAGCCTCGTCGTGCAGATCGACGGATCCGGCGCCGCCCCCGCCGACACCGACCAGATCACCCAGGCCTTCGGCCAGCGCGGAGCCCGCCCCACCCCGGCCACCGACACGACGACCATGGCCATCGTCACCGCCGCGCAGACGCAGGCGGCCGCGCAGGCCAGGGCCCAGGCCCTCGCGCAGGCCCAGGTGCACGCCGCGACCACGCCCCGAACCCCCGGCACCGCCGCCCCGCGCGACACGATCACCATCCAGGCCGGCATCTCCCTGCCGCCGTTTCAGCGGCGCCGGGCCCTGCGCCCGTACCTCAGCGTGCTGCGGTCCGTGTTCACCCGGGTGCGCGTGACCAGCCGGCATCCGCTGCTCACGCTAGAATTTGACGCTGAACGCTTCCAGACCAAAGGCACCCGATAATGGCCAAACTGTACTTTCGCTACGGCGCCATGAACAGCGGCAAAAGTACGTCTATGCTGCAAGCGGCATACAACTATGAGGAGCGCGGGCACCACGTCCTGCTCGCCAAACCGTCCGTCGACACCAAGGGCGACCGCGGCATTCTCTCCCGCCTCGGCGTCACACGGGCCGTCGATTTTCTGCTGACCCCCGAAACGGATGCCTACGCCGCCTTCCAGCAGCACCGCGCGCAGGTGCTGAAACAGTCCGGCCGCGATGTGAGCGCCCTCTTGCTCGACGAGGCCCAGTTTCTCACCGAGACCCAGGTCGACGATCTGCTGCGCATCGCCATTCTCGAGAACGTGCCCGTGTTGGCTTACGGCATTCGCACGGACTTTCAGACCGTCGCCTTTCCCGGCAGCCGCCGCCTGCTCGAGGTGTCGCACAGCCTCGAAGAGCTCAAGACTATCTGCCGATGCGGGCGCAAGGCCGTTTTCAACGGTCGCAAGATTGGCGGCGTCTACGTTTTCGACGGCGACCAGGTGGCCATCGACGGCGAAGAGGTCACCTACGAGTCGCTCTGCGGCAGCTGCTATCTCGAAGAGAGCCACGGCGTGCTCAACAACCGCAGCCGGCCGACCCCCGCCTAGCTGGAGCGAACACGACTGAATTAAACACCCCCACTACGGGTGCTTAACCGCGTTTCTTCGCATATTTTGCGCACAAGATGACAAAACAATTGTGTATTGCACCAACCAGCCCGCTAACCTGAAAGTCGCCTAGGTATTTCACGACGATATGCCGGGAGGCGCCGACTTCGGCGCATCAGCCATTCACTTACCCGGGGGGACCCTCACTATGTTCAAGAAAAGCCTCGCTACAGCGGCACTCGCCGTCGTCGCCATCTTCGCCTTCGCTCCGGCCGCCAACGCTGTCGACTACGTCTCCGACGCCAAGGTGAGCATTGTCTCTGCTCCCGTCGCCGGCGAGACCGCCGTCGTCGGGTTTGCAGCCAGCGCCTTCGGCAGCGAGGAGAGCGTCACCTACACGGTGTCGGGATCGCACACCGCCGTACTGACCGTCATCAAGACCGCCGTCACCTCGTCTCTCACCAAGAACGCGGAGTTGAACGGTTCTTCGTTCGTCAATGTCGCTATTCCGAGCAATGCCACCGGCGACTACACCGTCCTTGCAAAGTCCGCGACTAAGTCCTACACCGCGACCCTGACAGTCGTCGCAGGCGACGCCGGAGTCGGCACTGCCACGGGCAAGGCCCTTCCCTCCACCGGTTACAACGCTCCGGTCCTCGTCATCTGGGGTGCCGCTGGCCTCCTCATCCTCGGTGCCGCTCTCGTCGCCGTGCGCATCTCGGTTCGTCGTCAGCACGCTGCCGCGTAATTAGCTGTACCGCGTAGCCCCCGCTGCACCTGAACGCCTCGACTCCAGCCGGAGTCGAGGCGTTTTGCGTGCCGGCCGCGCCCTGCCCTCAAGAGCCGCCTCCAACGCGCCCCGATCCGTACACCACCACCAACACCACCACCGCCGGCCCACGCCAGGGCGCAAGAAAGCCCGACCAGAAATCTGGCCGGGCCGGGGCATCCGTTTCGCACCAGTTACAGCACGCGCTGCAGTGGCTCGATCACAACCTGCAGACCGGTCGCCGAGTTGGCCGACAGCGACAGCGCATCGACCCAGTCCCGATTGAGAACGGGCGTCTTGCTGCCGAAGAATTTGAACGACAGGGAGATACCCGGATGCACCCAGACGGTGCTCCGTCCTCCGCCGACGAGCGGGTCGTCACGCCAGGAGAAGTAGAACGATTCACCACGACGCAGCTTGGCGCCGATCACGACTTGAATGTGCGCGAGCACGCGGTCGTCAAAGTCGACGGCGAGACTTGAGTCGTACGTGAACTTGCCCATAAGCGTGCCTCGCGTCGGTTCAAGGGCGCACGCGAACGGGGTAGCCGCGCCGCATACAACCACAGGTTTCGTTCCCGCTTGGAGAGCGGTAATTGCACTGCGATTTTGATCCTAGTGAAGCCGTTCTTCAAAAAGCTCGCCAGGTTAGCCAAAGCTCAGCCCCAAAGATGGGGACAATCGGACCGGTCTGCACCCTGGCACCGGCCGGTGTCAGAGACTCAGCACAGCCGGCACGATCACAAGCCCGTTGAAGGTGATGTGCGCAATGACCGCGCCGCCGATTCGGCCGGTCGCCAGCGAAACGGATGCCGCGGCCAGCCCGAAAAGCAGCGTCGAGACTCCGACCACCACGATGGCATCGGTGCTCGCGGGGTCGATGGTCACGAGGTGCATGAGCGCGAACGTCAGCCCGCTGACCCCGATCGCGATCGAAGCGGCCCACCCTCCGGACGAGGCCAGTGCGTTATGCCGGTAAATCTGAGACACGCCGGGCACAACGGGCGCCGAATCCGGCGTGTCGTGATTTTCACCGGCATTGCGTACCCGACTCGCCGCCACCTGCCCATAAACCGCCCGCAGCACGAGCCCGCGAAAGAAGAGTTCCTCCACGAGCGGGGCGAGCAGCACGGGGGCCAGCAGAGCGCCGAACAGCCACCAGAGGTCGTAGACGGTTTCACCGAACGTGGCGCCGGCCGTGCCGATGCTGCCGTAGCCCCAGATCTCGATCAGGCTGGCCAGGGTGCGAGCCAGCAGCCCGATCGCGAGCCCCCAGATCAGGTCGATCGGGCGAAAGAACAGCCGCAGTATCGAGCGGATGCCGCCCCTCGAGTCGGCCGCGAGCCTCCCACCCGGCCCCGGGCCACCCGCGCCGGCCGGGCCGGCTCGCCCAATAGAAGCGCCAGCCACCCCGATCGCCGCGAGCAGCGGCACCCAGACGCACAGATAGCCCAGCAGCGTGGCCAGATGAGGGTCGGAGAACGTTGTGGCGCCCACGAACACCAGCAGCACCATGGCCACCACAACCCCGATGCCGGCGGGCACGAGCAGACGCCGGGCCTCCGGGTGAACGATTGCCCCCATAAAATGCACCCTCCCCATCACCACAAAACTACCGGTCTGCGTGCCCGCTAAAGTTCGATACCCTCGGAAGAGGGGAGCCGCACGTTCGTGCGGTGAAGTACGCGCCGAATCGGGGGCTGCATTCCTCGTTTAAGAGGGGATCGCCGCCGCATGGAACTTCGCGACTACATTCGCATTCTGCGCAAGAGCTGGGTGCTCATCGTGCTGTGCACGCTGGTGGCCGTGGGTGCGGCATCCGCTTATTCGATTCTGCAGACGCCGCAGTACAGCGCGACCTCCAAGGTGTTCGTTTCCACCCAGTCCAGCGGCTCGACCGCCGACCTGGCCCAGGGCAATAACTTCTCGGTGGCCCGGGTCAAAACCTATTCCGCGCTGGTGACCACGCCCATCGTGCTGCTGCCGGTCATCGCCAGCCAGGGCCTCGCTGTGCCGGCCGATGCCCTGGCCGAGAAGGTCGTCGCCAGCGCCCAGCTCGACACGTCGATCATTGAAATCACGGTCACCGACACCGACCCGGTGCGCGCCGCCGACACGGCCAACGCCGTTTCGGCTAGCCTCACCCTGGTCGTCGAAGACATTGAGACGCCCGACACCGCCGACGCGGCCTCCCCGGTCAAGCTCACCCGCGCGCAGGAGGCCAGCGTCGCCACCGTTCCGGTGAGCCCCAACGTGCCGCTCAACATCGCCCTCGGCGCGCTCGTGGGCCTGGCCCTCGGCGTGGGCATCGCCGTGCTGCGCGAAACCCTCGAAACCCGCATCCGCAACACCCGCGACGTGGAACAGCTCACCGACCTGCCCATTCTCGGCGGCATCGTCTTCGATCCCAAGGCCAAAGACCGGCCCCTCATCGTGCACGTCGACCCGCGCAGCCCCCGCGCCGAGTCTTTTCGCACGCTGCGCACCAACCTGCAGTTTCTCGATGTGGGCCGGGTCGAGCGCTCCTTCGTCATCACCTCCTCGATCGAGAGCGAGGGTAAGAGCACGACCGGCGCCAACCTGGCCATCGCCCTGGCCGACGCCGGTTCCCGCGTGCTGCTCGTCGACGCCGACCTGCGCCGCCCCAAGGTCGCCGACTATATGGACATCGAGGGCGCCGTCGGTCTCACCGACGTGCTCATCGGCCGCGCCGACCTGGCCGACGTCATTCAGCCCTGGGGTAAGGGGCAGCTGTTCGTGCTGCCGGCCGGCCACGTTCCGCCCAATCCGAGCGAGCTGCTCGGCTCCACCCGCATGACCCAGCTGATCGTCGAATTCAACCGGGCCTTCGACGTTGTGCTGTTCGACGCCCCGCCGTTGCTTCCGGTGACGGATGCCGCGGTGCTCGCCAAGAACGTCGGCGGCGCTCTGGTCGTCGTCGCGGCCGGACGCACCCACAAGAACCAGCTCACCGGTGCCATTGCCGCGCTGGGCAATGTGGGCGCCCCCATTTCGGGTCTCGTGCTCACCATGCTGCCCACGAGCGGCCCCGACGCCTACGGCTACGGGCATTACGGCTACGGCTATAGCTACGGCGAAACCGACCCGGTCGCCCCCGCGTCGATTCCCACAGCGGATGCCGCGCCGGCCCGCGCCCGCGGCGCTCGCGTCAAGCCGTAACCGGCCGCGCGCTCTGCTTGAATAGGGCAATGTCTTCCTCCCCCTCGGCACCGGCAGCACCCCCGAAGCGCACGCGCACCATCGTGGGGCTGGTCGTGCTCGGCCTGCTCGTCATCGTGGTAGCGGCCACCGCCTGGGTCGGCATTCGCGGGCTGCAGGCCAAGGACGCCCTCGAAGCCGCTGTACCGCTGGCCGAGAACATCAAAAACCAGATCACCGCCGGTGACGGCGCTGCCGCGGCCGTGACCGCGGCCGAGCTGGCCGACTTCGCCGCCACCGCCCAGGACCGCACGAGCGATCCGATCTGGCGCACCTACGAACTGCTGCCGTTGCTCGGCCCGAACCTCACGGCCGTGAGCCAGCTCGCCGCCGTGGTCGACGATGTCGCCCAAAACGCCGTCACCCCGCTCGCGGCCCTGGCCGGCACCCTCAACCTGGCCGATTTCAAGCCGGTCGACGGCGCCATCGCGCTGCAGCCGCTGCTCGATGCCCAGCCCGCGGTGACGGCGGCCAACACCGCTTTAGAGCGCGCCGCGACCGACGTGAGCGCCATCGAGACCGACACCGTGCTCGATGTCGTGCGCACCGCCGTCACGCGGCTGCAGACCGTCACGGTCGAGACCTCCGCCACCCTCGACGGCATGAACCGCGCCGTCACCCTGCTGCCGGCCATGCTCGGCGCCACGGCACCGCGCGACTATATTCTGCTGTTCCAAAACCCGGCCGAGCTGCGCTCGACCGGCGGCATTCCCGGCGCGCTCGCCCTGTTGCACACCGACAACGGCAGCATCGAACTCACCCAGCAGGCCAGCTCCACCTCGTTCCCCCAGTATCCCGATCCGGTGCTGCCGCTCAGCGACGAAACCCGCAGCATCTACGGCGATATCACTGGCCAGTTCATTCAGAACGTCACGATGACGCCCGACTTCGCGCAGACCGGCGCGCTCGCGCGTGAAATGTGGCGTCTCGAATTCGGCACCGAAGCCAACGGGGTGCTCTCGGTCGACCCGGTCGCGCTGAGCTACCTGCTCGACGCCACCGGCCCGATCACCCTCGCCACGGGCGACGAACTCACCGCCGACAATGCCGTGCAACTGCTGCTGAGCGAGGTCTACGCCCGTTACGAAGACCCCCAGCAGCAGGACATCTTCTTCGCCGCCGCCGCCGGTGCCGTGTTCGACGCCGTCAAGAGCGGCAACGCCGACCCCACCAAGCTCATCGCGGCGCTGGCCCGCGCTGCCACCGAGAACCGGGTGCTGGTCTACAACGCCGACCCGGCCGAGCAGGCCATCCTCCACGGCACCACCCTGGCCGGAGCTCGCCCGATCAGCGACGACATGACCAACCGCTTCGGGCTCTACCTCAACGACGGCACCGGCGCCAAGATGGACCTCTACCTCGATGTGCAGACCGCGATCGGCCAGCAGACCTGCCGCAAGGACCTGCGCCCGCAGTACGCGCTCGAGGTCACCCTCACCAACACGGCCCCAGCGGATGCCGCCACCACCCTCCCCGCGTATGTCACCGGCGGCGGCGCCTTCGGGGTACCGCTCGGCAACATCAAAACCATGGTGTCGGGCTACGGCACTCCCGAGGTACAAAACCTCGGCCTCACCCGGGACGGCGCCGAGGTGCCGTATCACCCGGCGATCGACGCCGGCTACGCGGTGAGCACCATCGGTATCGAGCTCGCGCCCGGCGAAAGCACCGTGCTGCGCTTCAACTGGCTCGGCCCCAAGCCCTTCAGCGGCAACCTCGAGCTGCGCAGCACTCCGCTGATCGCGCTGAACGAGACGGCATCACTAGACTTCAGTTGTTAGGGTTCGCCACGGGGTGACCACGGCGATCGCACACTCAGAGAGATCCGGGCAACCACGGTGATCCGGCACCAACGCACTACGGGGGATTCACCTTGATCAAAAAACTTCTGGCCACACTCGCGCTCGTGGGCGTTGCCCTGCTGGCTGGCCCGGTCGCCGCGCACGCCGCCGGCTACGTTGCCGCCGATCTCATCACCGTCTCCGGCAGCCAGAGCGCCGGCAGCACGGTCACCGTGGCGTTCAACGACGGCGCCTTCACCGCTGCCGAAAAGGTCGCCGTCGCCGTCTCCGGCGAGGGGTCGGTCACCCTGGCCGCCCTGCGCGCCACCACCGTCGACACTCGGAAGACGGCCACCGGCGCCGGCGCCCTCGACCTCAAGGTCACCCTGCCCACGGGGGCGACCGGTTCCTACACGCTCACCGCCACCGGGCTCAGCTCACAGAACGTCGGTACGGCCACAATCACGGTTGCCGCCGCCGATGGCACCGACCTCGCCGCGGCGGGTTTCGACCTCCCGATCGTGCTCATCTTCAGTGCCGCCGGCGCGCTGCTGCTCGGCGTCGGCCTCGTCATTGCGCTGCGTCTCACCCTGCGCCGCCGCGCCGCCACCGTCTAGTTCAACGGCTCACCCCCTGATTGCGGGCCGCAGACGCACCCAGACGGCCCCGTCACCTGTGTCAAGCTACGGGTTGGCAGCTTTGTATCGCAACGAAAGGTAGCAGCGTGGAACTCCGCGACTACATCCGTATCCTGCAGAAGAGTTGGATGCTCATCGTGGCGCTGACCCTCGTGGCCGTCGCCGCGGCATCCGTTTTCTCGATTCTGCAGACGCCGACCTTCAGCGCCACCTCGAAGGTGTTCGTGTCGACGCAGTCGAGCGGCACCACGAGCGACCTCGTGCAGGGGGCGAGTTTCACCGTGGCCCGGGTCAAGTCCTATTCCGGTATCGCCGTCACGCCGCTCGTGCTGCTGCCGGTCATCGAGAGCCTGAAGCTCGACGTGTCGGCGGCGGAACTGGCCGACAGCGTGGCCGTATCGGCGCCGCTGGACACCTCGATCATTGATATTGCCGTCACCGACGCCGACCCGAGGCGCGCCGCCGACATCGCCAACGCCATCTCGCAGAGCCTCGCCCGCAATGTGCAGCAGATCGAGCAACCCGATGCGGTCACCGGGGCACCGGCCGTGAAACTCACCCGGGTGCAGGTGGCGAGCGTGCCGTCGTCGCCGGTGGCTCCGAACGTTCCGCTCAACATTGCGCTCGGCGCGCTCGTGGGCCTGGCCCTCGGCGTCGGCCTCGCGGTTCTGCGCGAAACCCTCGACACCCGCATTCGCAGCCAGCGCGATGTGGAACAGGTCACCGACCTGCCCATCATCGGCGGCATCGTGTTCGACCCGAAGGCCACCGAGCGACCGCTCATCGTGCACGCCGACCCGCGCAGCCCCCGAGCGGAGTCCTTTCGCACGCTGCGCACCAACCTGCAGTACCTCGACGTGGAGCGCGCCGACCGCTCGTTCGTGGTGACCTCGTCGATCGGCGGCGAGGGCAAGAGCACCACGAGCGCCAATCTCGCCATCTCCCTGGCGGATGCCGGTGCCCGCGTTCTGCTCGTCGACGCGGACCTGCGCAGACCGCGCATCGCCGAGTACATGAACATCGAGGGCGCTGTCGGTCTCACCGACGTGCTCGTCGGGCGGGCCGAACTCGAAGACGTCATCCAGCCCTGGGGTCGCGGCCAGCTGTTCGTGCTGCCCGCCGGCCACATTCCGCCGAACCCGAGCGAGCTGCTCGGATCGTCGCGCATGGCGCAGATCATCGAGGACTTCAACCGCACCTTCGACGTCGTCATCTTCGACTGCCCGCCGCTGCTTCCCGTAACGGATGCCGCCATCCTCGCGAAGAGCGTCGGCGGTGCCATTCTCATTGTCGCGGCCGGGCGCACGCAGAAGAACCAGCTGACCGGCGCCATCGCCGCGCTCGACAAGGTCGGCGCCCCAATCAGCGGGGTGGTCATGACCATGCTGCCCACCAAGGGACCGGATGCCTACGGTTACGGCAACTACGGCCAGTATGGGTACGGCCAGACCTACGGCGACGTCGGCCCGGCTCCCGAGATCGTCGCCCCCAACTACTCCCGTCGATTGAGGTCCAAAGCATGATCGCGCCCCTGCACCCCGACCGTCCGGCCGCCGCCCGTGCCCGCTCTGAGTCTGGCGCCAGTGCGGTGTCTGGTGCCCGCTCTGAGCCTGGTGCTGCCGCGGCGTCCCAGCGCCCCGCTCTCCATACCCCGCGCATTCTTATCGTCTGCACCGGCAACATCTGCCGGTCGCCGCTCGCCGAACAGCTGCTGCGTGAGAACCTGCGGGCCGCCGGCATTGACGCCGTCGTCTCGAGCGCCGGAACCCACGCCATGATCGGCAGCGCCATGACCCCCGAGGCTGCCGCGCTGTCGTCGCAATACGGAGCCTCCAGCACCCAGCACGTTGCTCGCCAGCTCACCGAGCAGCTCATCGCTGACGCCGACCTCGTGCTCACCGCCACCCGCGACCATCGCCGCGAGGTCGTCACGCTGCTGCCCAAAGCCACCCGCTACACCTTCACCCTCAACCAGTTCGCCCGCCTGGTCGCCGCGAACCCGACCTCCGGCACCGACTCCGCCCAGTCGATCGCCACCCATCCGTTCGTCGAGCCGGTCAACACCGACCCGCAGGTTGAGCCTGTCGGGACAAATCCGTTGGTCGAGCCTGCCGAGACCGCCATCGGACTGCCGCACGCCGCCTCAGCATCCCGGCCATCCCTCGACTTCACCGCCTTCATCGCCGAGGTAGCCTCGACACGCGGACTCCACCCCTCGCCCAACCCGCCGACCCTCGACGACGTCGATGACCCCTACCGCCAGTCGGCTGCCGTTTACGCTCGCGCGGCCGCGGCCATCAACGCCTCCGTCACCACAATCACGGCCGCCCTCGTCGCGGCCGGAGCCTGATGTCCCAGCAGTCCCGTCGTCGTCGCCGGAGCCTGATGCCCCAGCAGTCCCGTCGCCGCCGCCTGATCGCTTATGCCGCAGTCGGCTTGTTCCTGCTCATCGACGCGGTGCTCATCATGAGCGCGCTCACCTCCACCTCCGTCGACGCAGCCGTCGACGCGTCGTCGACGCCGGCGGCATCCGCTTTCCCCACGGCAAGTCCCACCCCGTCGCCCACCCCCACCCCCACGCGCACGGCGGCACCCACCGTCGCCCCGGTACCGGCCTCCCGCCTGCTCTCCGCCGTGTCGAACACCGCGGCCTGGCGCGCCACGACCGGACCCTGCCCGGCCACCCCGGCGTCGCCCGAACTGAGCACCGACTCCGGTGCCAGCTGGACCGCCAGCAACGCCACCGCACCGACCGGCGTCACCGGCCTGCAATCGATCACCGCCCAGAGCGAGTCGGTCGCAGAATTCATCGGCCTCGACGACGCAGACTGCGCTCCGCAGTTCGTGAAGACCTTCATCGGTGGCGACAACTATTCCAGCTACCCCGACCAGCTCGACGCCGCCTGGTACGTCGACCCCGCCGACCGGGCCACCGTACACGGCCCCGACGGGCTCGCCCCGGCTCCCTGCGACGCCGTCGTCACCCTGGCCGCGAGCTCGGACGATGCCGACTCCGCCGCCGTGCTCTGCACCGACGGTCGCCTCTTCGCCACAACGGATGCCGCCGCCACCTGGTCACCGCCCGTCACCGTGGCTGGAATGGTCACCCTCACCGGCACACCCACCGGATACCTCGCGGTCACCACCACCGTCACGGCCCGATCAGCCACCGCCGACCCGGCGACCTGCGCCGGAGTGAACCTCGTCGCGCTCAGCGTCGACCTCGTACCCACGGTCACCGGCTGCTACGAGACCGAGGAGACGCCAACCGCCCTGGCCGGCAATGTTGCCGTCGCGGTCGCCGACGACACCCTGTGGCTGTGGATCGGCGACGCCACCGCTCGTTCCGCCGACGCCGGCCGCAGCTGGCTTTAGCCGCCCTGCGCCCTCCGGCGCTGGCCACCCCGTGCCCTCCGGCGCTGGCCGTCCCGGTGCCCCGGCTCTGGTCGCCCCGTGCCCTCCACAGCCCCAGCTCGCGCCCGCCGGTCCCCGTGCGTGGCCGCAGCGCGTCAAGCATCCGTCGCCGTGTACGTTATGCCGGTAAAACTGCGACACGCCGAGCCATCTGCACCCAATTCACGGCGTGTCGCGAAATCTACCGGCATAGCGTGCGGCGAGGCCCCCGCCGCGCGATTTGTCCACAAGGCAGCGAATTCCTGACGCATGGTCGCCCGCGGGACTAGTCTCAGCCCATGGACGATAACGTCTCCTGGCTGTTCCAGAAGAAAGACGTGCATCAACCGCGCCACTGCCCGCAGTGCGGCGACCCCATGGAGGTCATCTGGCAGGGCACCGGCTACGACTACGGCTGCACGAACCTCGCCTGCACGAAGCTCTACTTCGGTCCGCCGTACACCGAGGCCGAGCTGGCCACCAGTGTTCCGTCCGGGGTGCGCACGCCCAATTGCCCACGCTGCCTCATGCCCATGAACATCGTCCCCGACGGTGATGACTGGCAGTTCGCCTGCCAGCAAAGCGGATGCGACGGCACCTGGCCCCCCGCCGACTCCTGACCCAGCCCCCGCCGGCCCGAACCCTCCGGCCCGAACCCTCCGGCCCGAACCCTCCGGCCTCTTCCCGTCTCTTTCCTTTCCGGACCCGGGCCCGGCAAGTGGGCCCATGATAGATCGTGGGCCCGGTTGCGCAACATGGGCCGGCGCAGCGGAGGCCACCGCGAGCCAACGCCAACTAGCCCCACCCCGCCCCTCTTCCATAGAGTGAACCTATGACATTGAACCAACTCCGCGTGTTCCTCGCCGCGGCCCGTCTCGGGTCGTTCACCGCGGCCGCCGAATCGCTGGAGATGGCCCAACCCTCGGTCTCGGAGCTGGTCAAGCGTCTCGAGGAGACCTACGGCACCCGCTTGTTCGTGCGCGGGGGCCGCCGCCTCATCCTCACCTCGGCCGGCCGCGAGCTGCTGCCGCTAGCCGAACAGACCGTCGCCAGCGCCGCCGCGGCCGACCGGGCCCTGCGGGCCGTGAACGCCCTCACCGGGGGAGTGGCCTCGTTCGGTCTGCTGCGCAACGCCAACTACTACTCGCTCAGCAATCTGCTGACCCAGTTTCATGCCGCCCACCCGAGCGTGCGGCTGCGGGTGCTCGGTGTGAACTCGGTCGAGGTCGCCCACATGGTGCAGGTCGGCGAGCTCGAGGCTGGCCTCGTCGTGCTTCCGGTCGACACCACCGAACTCAAGGTTCTGCCGCTGCGGCGCGACGAGGTGCTCTACGCCAGCGCGAATCCCGACCACGTCAAAAGCCCGGTCACGCTCGCCGACCTCGCCGCCCGCAACCTCATTCTCTACGACGCTCACTACGGCTGGCGCGACCCGACCCGGCGTCAGCTGGCCGACCGGGCTCAGATCGAGGGCATCACGCTCGAGGCGCGCATCGAGGTCGAGCAGACCAGCTCGGCCCTCAACCTGGTCGCGGCCGGCGCCGGCGACACCTTCGTCTCCAAAACCATCGTCGACAGCGGCACCTGCCCGCCCGAAATCTTCTATACGTCCTTCGCCGACCCGTTCTTCGAGACGGTGGCCCTGGTGCAGCGGGAGGACACCGTGCTCTCGCCGGCCACCGCCGAGCTCGCGCGCCTGGCCCAGCTGATGCTCTCCGACTCCGCCAACCTCTAGCCACACGCTCCCCGACGACAACCGCACGCGACCGGCCAGCAGCGCAAGGGCCACCGTCCCGAAGTTCATCACCGACAGCCACCCGTCCAATGCCTGCGTATAGCCTGACCCTATGTCAGGTACGTGTTATGCGGCATTGTCCTTTGATACCGATTCTTCTAGACTCCGAACCATGCTCTTCACACCCTCAGTTCTCCAGTCCCTGGCCGGCTCGTTCACCACCGTGAAGGTACCCGCCGTCAACGCACCTGCTGCCCAGCGCGACCCGGCCGTGGCCGAAACCGTCAGCCGCATGCTGCTCGACATCGAAAAGCGCGGCCTCGACGCCATCGGCGACTACGCCCGCAAGCTCGATCGCTGGGACGGCCGCTCCTTCGAGCTCGACGCCCAGACCATCCGCACGAGCGGTGACCGACTGGCCCCCGACCTGCGCGCGGCCATCGACCTGGGCTCTGAGCGCACCCGGGCCTTCGCCCTCGAGCAGCGTCGCCGCCTGGTCGACTTCGAGACCGAGCCGATCCCGGGCCTGGTCACCGGCGTCAAGTACGTTCCGGTGACCCGCGTCGGCGCCTACCTGCCGGCCGGACGCTTTCCGCTCACCGCGAGCGCCTTCATGACCGTCGGGGTGGCCAAGGCCGCCGGTGTCGACACCGTTCTGGCCTGCAGCCCGCCGCAGCCCGAC
Organism: Cryobacterium luteum; assembly: GCF_900110125.1. Taxonomy (GTDB): domain Bacteria; phylum Actinomycetota; class Actinomycetes; order Actinomycetales; family Microbacteriaceae; genus Cryobacterium; species Cryobacterium luteum. Next base: position 2,462 of record NZ_FOCN01000001.1, on the reverse strand, counting down.
GGCGGCGCCAATGACGCCGTCGTCTACGCCGCCTACGTGAGCGGCGTCGACCGCATCTTCGTGCTCGGCGGCGTGCAGGCCCTCGCCGCCATGGCCTTCGGCCTGCTCGGTGAGCTGCCCGTTGACATGCTCGTCGGAGCCGGCAACGCCTTCGTCGCCGAGGCCAAGCGCCAGCTCTTCGGCACCGCTGCGATCGACCTGCTCGCCGGTCCGTCCGAGGTGGCCGTACTCGCCGACGAAACCGCCGACCCCGAGATCGTCGCTGCCGACCTGCTCGGCCAGGCCGAACACGGCCCCAACTCGCCGGCCGCGCTCGTCACCACCTCGCAGGCCCTGGCCGACGCGGTCAACGAAGCCATCCTGCGTCAGATCGCCGGTCTCTCCACCGTCGAGATCCTCTCGGCGGCCTGGCGCGACTTCGGTTCGATCACCGTCGCCAAGGACCGCGAGACCGCGGTCACCCTCATGGACGATCTGGCCCCCGAGCACCTCGAAATCATCACGAGCGATGATGACTGGTACCACGAGAACCTGCGCAACTACGGCTCCCTCTTCATCGGTGCGTGGAGCACCGTGGCGTACTCCGATAAGGGGATGGCGGGCACGAACCACACGCTGCCCACTGCCGGTGGTGCCAAGCACAGCGCCGGTCTGTCGGCTGCCCGGTTCGTGAAGCCGCTGACCTACCAGCGCATCTCGAAGGAGGCAACCCCTGAACTCGCCGTTGCCGTTCAGGTGATCAGCGACTCCGAGGGCATGAGCGCCCACAGCGCCACGGCCACGATGCGCCTGGCTCGCTACGAGCTGCCCGAGGCTGAGCTGCTCGCACTCAGCCTGTAATTCAAGCAATATTCGTTCAGGTCATTAGCCGTGGTTAGTTTCACTAACCACGGCTAATCGGCGTTAAGTGACTCGTTCTCGTTCGCATACATATGCTCAACGTTCGCACGTCAATCAGGCTCGGGTGAACAGTCAGAGAGAAGCACTTTCGCTCATCATGCCGGTGTCGCTGGCAGAGGGCTCGGGCCACGAGCCAGCTATACACAGAGGACTAGGCCATAGCGGCAAACATCACGGCCATGGCGGCCGCGCCGAGAGCTTCAAACCCGTGTTCTGCTGGCACGGAATGACTTCGATGCGCCGAATTGCGGCGGGGGGTTTTCGATAGCTGCCGCCGCACCTGAAGGACGATGAAAACCACGGCCGCTGTTCCAAAGAGTGTTGTCAGCGCAATCGCCACAAGGGGGGCGGCTTCCAGCTTCAATCCGCCGGTACTGGGCGCTGCGGTCGCCATCGCGTGGTGGGCGCTGGCCAGGGCAGTGTGACTCTGGGTCAGAATTCCTTGGCCAGCGGATGCGACATGCCCCATCATCATTGCGACCATGAGTGCGGCGCTGGCCATGGAGATGCTGTGGTAAACGCATTTCAACCGGTCCTGACTGCTGGGGCAGAGGGATCTGAGTTCGGGTCTGGCGACCGCCTGAAGCACAAACCACAGTGCCGCGCCGGCGAGAACCGCGATCTGAACCAGCATCGTCGTTGCACCCAGGGGCCACAGCATTGACGCCATCACGACATTCATGAGGGCGCTGAGAGCGTGGTTGACCCGGTTCGTGATCTGGTGAGACCGGGTTGCTTGCACCACATAGAAGCACGCGCTGAGCAACAAGACGGCTGTGAGGGTCCAGGTAATTGCGGGGAGATCGAACACGCGAATCACGCTTTCTACTGGGTTGTGCCGAGATGCGGGTTCGGTCCCCAGTGCGGCTGCAACCGCACTGGGGACCGCTTGTCTTGCGCTGTTCCCATACCAGCTCCGGGTCATCACCCGGAGCCTGATTCAGTTCCCGAAATCTGATCAGTTCGAGGGGAATTCGGTAGCACTGCCGCCTGCACAGTGGGTTCCCCCCGAAGCGTGATCAGGTCAGTGTCCGCTGCAGCACTGCGCCGCGTCGGACGTGACCGGCTCGGACTCGGGGAGGTTGAGGGTGGGGTTTTCGTCGAAGAAGCCGTGGGGTTCGATCATGAAGCCGATGTTTTGGCGGGGCATGACGGGCCAGTCTTCGAGGCGCACGACGTGGTGCATTCCGAAGGTGTACCAGACGACGAGATCCTGGTCGACGATGTTCCGGTCGGCGAGGGTCCACGTGGGCAGGCCATCGCCGCCGGTGCTCTGGTTCGGGAACTCGCCAGCCGGAAAACGCTCGGCCCGGTCGTAAGCGGTCACCCACAGGTTGTTGCGAGCAAACTGAGCGCGCTGACTCACGTGGGAACGCTCGTCGGCGGCCAGGGTGATCGCATTCGTGGGGATGAGGCGGTAGGCCACCGGCTCGTTGACCAGGTTCTTGCTGTCGCGGTTGGCGACCTTCCAGAAGCGGTGCTTGGAGCTGTCGGCCTTGCGGATTGCCGCCTGCTCGGTTTCGAGCAGTCGATCAACCGCACGGAACGCGGTGAGGGTGGGG
>NZ_FOCN01000033.1 GCF_900110125.1 Cryobacterium luteum | reverse complement strand
CGCTCGAATGAACGGCAACTCGTCGGTGTCTGTGCGGATGTCACGGATGTCGTGCCACCACGACTCGGCCACCTGCGCCGGGCTGGGCCGGGTCTGCAGGCCGCCGCGCTGCCACAGTCCGGCGAAGTGCTGGATCGGACCGTGGCCGGACCCGACCTGCAGGTCGCCGGAGTGGGCGATGCTCTCGGTCAGCCAGAGCTTCGCCTCGGCGACGGCGTCTCCCCAGTGCGCGAGGCTCGGCGCGGCCGTGCCGGCCCGGGACGCCACCCTGGTCGCGACGGCGGAGGAGAAGGAACACCCGGTTCCGTGGGTATTCGGGGTGTAGATCCGCAGCCCGGGAAACTCTCGCACGGTGTGGGCATCGACGAGGGCATCTGGCACGAGGTAACCGGCGAGGTGCCCGCCTTTGGCCAGCACGAGGACCCCGTACCGTCTCAGCGACCTGCTGCGCCTGGCGCAGCGCCGCCGACCAGCTCGTCGCCACAGGAGAACCGGCGAGGATGGCCAGCTCCGGGATATTGGGCGTCACCAGGTGCACGACGCTCAGCAGGTCGCGGAGAGCCTGCTCGGCATCCTCGGTGAGCAGCCGGTCGCCGCTCGTAGCGATCATCACAGGGTCGAGCACTACGAGCCTGGGCTTCACTTGGCCGAGCCACTCGCTCACGGTGTGGGTGACGTGCACGTCGGCCAGCATCCCGATCTTGACGGCATCGATCTCGACGTCGTCACTCACGGCGTGCAGCTGCTCGCGCAGGAACGAGACCGGCGGCACGTGCACCGAGCGCACACCGTGGGTGTTCTGCGCAACCAGTGCGGTCACCACGGCCATGCCGTAGCCCCCGTTCGCCGCAATGCTTTTGAGGTCGGCCTGGATACCCGCTCCGCCGGTCGGGTCGGTACCAGCAATGCTCAGCACGCGGGCAATGCGTGGGGATGCGCCGGTCATGCCGTCACGCCCCACGCGGCTCGCAACTCGCGGGCCGCCTGCTCCGGATGCGGCGCTGCACAGATCGCCGACACCACGGCGACGCCCGCAGCCCCGCACTCACGGAGGGCGGCCACGTCGCGCAGGCCGACCCCGCCGATGGCCACGACCGGCAGCGTGCTGACCCCGACCAGGCGAGCGAAGTCGACCAGCCCCAGGGCAGGGGGCGCGTCACTCTTGGTGCGTGTGGCGTGCAGTGCGCCAATGCCGACGTAGTCGACCAGGGCAGGCTCCTCGGCCGCGCGGCGCAGCTGGGCATCCGTCGATGCGCTGAGCCCGATCACACCGTCACCCCCGACGAGATCACGCACCGCGCCGACGGGCAGGTCGGATTGCCCGACGTGCACCCCGGTCAGCCGGCGCCCGGCGGCACGGGCGGCCAGGAACACGTCGACCCTGTCGTTCACGATCAACGCCACGGTGTCGGGCAGCACATCCGCGATGCGCAGCACGGTGTCGAGGAACTCCCGCCCAGAGGTCTCCTTCTCACGCACCTGCACGGCGCTCACGCCTCCGGCAACGGCGTGCCGCACCACGTCCACGACGCTGCGCCCGGCCGCAGCGGCCTGCCCCGAGTCGGTCACCAAATACAGCGACAGGTCGAGGTTCATCGGAGCACCGCCCGGCGTGCGATGTCCTGCGCGGTGACGGTGGCCAGGGCGTCCACAAAGGCGACAGCGAAGCTGCTCGGACCGGCGGCGGACTCTGCCGCAAGCTCGGCCGCGACGGTGTAAACCGTGGCCGCGGCCACCGTGGTGGCGAACCTGTCGTCGTCGACCGCGGCGAACGCGGCCATGACCGCGCCGAGGGCGCAGCCCCCGCCGGTGACGCGGGTGAGCAACGGATGCCCGTTGTCGATGCGCACCAACTCACGGCCATCCGTGATGATGTCGACGGGCCCGGAGACGGCGATCACCCCACCGGTCATCCCGGCCAGCGCGTACGCTGCGGCCAGGGCGGCATCCACCTCGTCAGATGAATCCACTCCGCGGCCGCCGGATCCGGCGCCCGCCAGCGCGATTATCTCCGACGCGTTTCCGCGCACCACCGTGGGTCGCAGGTCGCGAAGGGCGAAGGCCAGCGGCGTACGCACGGGCAGGAAGCCGACGGCAACGGGGTCGAGCACCCACGGTGTTCCAGCATCGTTCGCGGCTGTGACGGCCTCGACCATCGCGTCACGGTGTTCGGCGGCGGGCGTGCCGAGATTGACGAGCAGCCCCGAGGCGATCCGCGCGAACGCGCCCGCCTCTCCCGGAATGTCGACCATCGCGGGCGCCGCACCGAGCGACAGCAGCACGTTAGCGGTGAAGTTCACCACGACGCTATTGGTGAGACACTGCACGAGAGGCGGGCGGGACCGCACCTCGTCAAGCGCTGAACAGGTGAATGAAATAAGTTCTTCTGGCGTGCGCATTTGCGCGACATCCCTTCGCTAGTACTAACTAGATCAGGTTCAACGGGTGTTATCTCAGCTCCAGATGGAGCACCCCGTGTCACTTGGCTTATGGCCCAGCGTATCGCAGCACCTTCGTTCTAATTCATGGTTGGACGCGGCCAATATCTTGGCGACTGGCCGACGGAACGAGGTCATTGCGCGAGCGCTCCAAGAGCTGGCCGAGCGTCTGGTATTCCATGGGCGGCGGATTGATCGTCAGTTGCGAGACACCGAGAATTAGATGACTGATGCTGCCCGGGGAGGCGTCAGGACAACGCACCCTGGTCTCAGAAGCTTCCCTACGGTCGGCCAGCCAGGATCGTGGCTACCTCGCTGTTGGCTTTGAAGTGAGCAAGCGCGTCAGCAGAGAGCAACCGGATGATGTAGACAATTCGGCGCCGTTCGCTTTCCGAACCGTTGAGGATGTTCTCGTGGTGAGCCACTCTGTTGCGGAAATCTCGCAGCGCGGCCAATGCGTCATTAAACGGGTTTCTGTCGGTGCCTGGTGGGAAGGCTTTGTGGAGATGAGGAACCCAGATGGTTTTCTCGTGAGCGTCCACGAAGAGGTAGGTCCAGAAGCCGAACATGAGTTCGGCGACGACCTTGCCGGGTATTGGCGGCGTGTGTGGTGACGTCGCTGCGTTGATCCGCGCCCGCTGGACGTTGCCTCGGGCGATTTTGTTGACGTCGCGCGAGCGGCCGGTAGCCCGGTCCTTTCTCATCACGACGGGAAACAATGTCAGCGATGTGGCCGGATCCGTCCAGTGCGCGTCACCAGGGAGAGTTGCCGCTGCAAGCTGGCGATCGCACGCATTGCGCAGACCGACTTCCAGATGGCTCAAATCGTGCAAGAAAGCCGCGCTCAGCTTTGCGTTCCACTCGTAGAGATCAAGCGCTCGTGAGCGAGATCGGCCGGCGGCCGCGAGGTAGGTGGAGAACCGGCCAATGCTGAGCCATTCCTCTATCCAGGGGCCCTCGCTCGATGTCGTTGCCACAGGTCGCCCTCCGAGCTAGGATTGATCTGCAAGCCCTTGATGACCGCTGTCTCATGTTACTTGGGCCACGAATTGGGAACTCCGGTACTTCGCCTTGGCGGACCCGGAGTTTTTCATTTGTCCTGCACTTTGCCAGCCGTGCCAGCCCTTCAGCGGCGCCCTGCGCAGCGTTTGGCCCCGGCGCGTGTTCCACGCCAGGAGACGAGGTGCCGCGAACTTGCCCCACTCCCCCCAGCTGCAGGCATGGCGCCTGCCTCAGCGGAGAATCCTTCAGACCTCGGCGCGGAGATAGGCATAAACGGTTTCGCGGCTGATCCCAAAGTGTCGAGCGAGAGCAGCTTTCGGCACGCCGGCGGCGGCCTTCTCACGCAGCTCCGCGGCGCGGGCCGCGTCCAATGATGGGGTGCGGCCGCGGTAGACGCCACGCTTCTTCGCCAGGGCAATACCCTCGCGCTGACGTTCACGGATCAGGGACCGCTCGAACTCAGCAAAGGCTCCCATGACGTTAAGGAGCAAGTTAGCCATCGCGTTGTCATCGCCCGTGAAGGAGAGTTGCTCTTTCACGAACTCGACTCGGACCTTCTTCGCGGTAAGCCGGCGCACGATCGAGCGGAGGTCGTCGAGGTTACGGGCAAGGCGATCCATGGAGTGCACGAGTCGGCTTCATCGCCAACCTGCTCGTGCGGCCCGTCGGTCCCACATTCCACGAACCCGATCCGCCTCGCTCAACGGCTCGAGAAATCATCCGAGAGGCATGACATGAAGAGGGCACAACTCGCACTCGGCTGGATAATCGTCGGGGTTCCACTGCTCTTTGGCATCTACCAAACCCTCACCAAGGTTACGGTGCTCTTCAGCTGATCTGGCTGGAAAGAGCACACGTGTAAAGCTCCGCGGAAGCGAGCATCAGCCCCGACCTGACTGTCGTGAAGCCTATAGCGTTATTCCGGAAGAAATATATGTGCACCATGCCCCGAAACATCTGTGAACGATGTCTGATCCGTCACTGATTTCCTGCCGCTTTCTTTCTGGTGAAAGGATTCGGTTATGCCCAAGAAACACCCAACAGAGGTTCGCGAACGAGCGGTCCGTATGACTCTTGATCGTTTGAAGGATTACCCATCGATGTGGGCCACGTGCCGCGGCTTGGCCCCCAAGCTCAACATCGGCGCCGAGACGCTCCGAAAGTGGGTCACGCAGGCGCAGGCCCACGCTGGCGAACGCACCGGGCCCACGAGCGAGGAGCTTGAGGAGATCAAACGCCTCAAGCGTGAGAACCGTGACCTGCGCGAGACGAACGATATCCTCAGAGCTGCGGCGTCTTTCTTCGCGAGGGAGCTCGACCCTCGCAACCGTCCATAGTCGCTTTCATCGTCCAGATGAAGGCGAACGGCCATGGAGTCGAGTTGACGTGTGGCGTCCTGCGCGAGCAGGGCGTCGCTGTCACTTCACGGTCGTATCGGGCATGGAAGACTCGCGCCGCCGCGGCGCGAGTTCAGAGCGACGCGGTTCTCGTCGACCGTCTCAAAGCATTGAAAGTGCGAGACGTCCAGGGACGTCAGCAACCCGAGATCCTCTATGCTCGGCGGAAGATGACGGCTTGGCTTCGCCGGGGCGGGTTAGCTGGCGTGTCCCAGCACACGGTCGACCGTTTGATGCGCCTCGAGGGCATGAACGGCCTCGTCCGAGGCCGGAAGTCCCGGGCGTCGGCCTCGACCGGCAAGGACTCACCTCGAGCCCCTGACCTGCTCAAGCGCAACTTCAGTGCACCCCGGCCGAATCACAGCTGGGTAACTGATTTCACGTACGTGCCGACGTGGGGCGTCTTCGTTTACGTGGCCTTCGCGATCGACCTGTACTCGCGAGCGATTGTGGGTTGGCATGCTTCAACGATCAAGGACACCCCGTTCGTTGAGGTCTGTTTGAATATGGCGCTCTGGCGCCGCGACCATGCCGGCCACGCGGTGCGACCAGGGCTGATACATAACTCAGACGCTGGCTCACAGTATACGTCCATCAAGTTCACAAAGACCGTCGCGCTCGAGGGGCTCGTCGCCTCGATCGGGACCATCGGCGACACCTATGACAACGCGGCTGCCGAGACCCTCATGGGGCTTTACAAGAACGAGGCGGTGGCGAAGACCTCACCGTTCGCGACGGGCCCGTTGAAGACCATCGCGGACGTTGAAAAGCTCACCTTCGAGTGGCTGGATTGGTACAACAATCGGCGCCTGCACAGCGCGCTCGGGAACATGCCGCCCGAAGAAAATGAACGCAACTACTACGCTGAAACAAACGGCCCGATAAATATCGAAGCCGCCAACAAAACGGCGGCATGAAACCCGGGACGGTTCAGATGAAGATTCGCTTGTACATGCGCTTCACCGGGTAGCCCACGTCGAAGTAGGTCCCTGAATCAAACGATTCAGTGCGGATGTAGGCCCCGCCGGATCCGGTGTTCGACTTCACGGGGGAACCGTCCACCACCTTGCTTTTGGCTCGATAGGTCTTTGATGGTGCAAAGTCGGACTCGTCCGTACCCAAGATCTCGAACTGATCCGGGTTGTACTTCGCAAGCCACGTGATCGGAACGCCCATCACGCCGTCGTAGTCGGCTGGAATCGCATCAGTGAACGGTACTTCGATGGCATCGAAATTGTCGTAGGGCTGATAGTTGGTTCCGCCGTAGAGACTCGCGATCAACTTCTTATTGAATTTCAGATTGTCAGCCATCGTCATGAGCTGAAGCGGCATACCTACGGCCGTGCTCGATATTGGTGAACCACTGAACACCTGGTACTCGAACGGTGCCCTCACCACTCTGCTCGACCCACGGGCTGTGGACCGAGTATGGGGTTTGGAAGTGCGCCATGTTGCGCGGGAACCCTTTCCCCAGCCACATCTCATTGGCTTTGATCAACCGAAAGACCTCTTTATAGGCGATCGCGTTCTGGTTGCCAATCATCGAGAACTTCACACCACCCTGGGCGAGCCAGTCGACGAAGTCGCGGAACAGCGAGAATGGCGGGTTGGTGATGACGATGTCGGCCTCGTCACGCAACGCGGTGATTTCAGCACTGCGGAAATCGCCGTCGCCTGTGAGGTACTCCCACTGGAGGTCGTCGATGTTGATGACACCGTCGGCATTGACGTCCTTAGGTTCCAGGACGAACTTCTTGCCGTTACTGCGGGTCTTGGTCTCGTCGAACTGTGGGTCGTTTATCTCGAACAGCGTCGGCTCGTAGCTGAACTCCGCAGGGTTACTGTCCGGCGCGTACGACGTCGAGATGATTTCTTGATGCCGTAGTCCATAAAACGCAGGGCAAAGAACTTCGTGAAGTTGGACCACTCCGGATCGTCGCATGGTAAGAGGATCGTCTTGCCACGAAACACGTCGGGGTCATACTCGAGGTAAGCGTTCATCTCGCGCTCGATGTCGGCCCATTGCGTGTAAAACTCGTCGTTTTTAGCCGCCTTGGCGGCGTTCAGATTTGATGTCTTCTTCTCGATCATAAGAGTTGTGCGGTTCCGATCCCCCGGCTTACTCGCACAGCAAAGCATCAGTGCGGTATGACTCATCATCCTATCGACGGAGACGAACACGCCCCGGTCGTGCTGTCCTAACAGCCCGTCAAGTAGGGTGTGTGGGTGGCATCCAAAGGCAGCAAGTCGTCGAAGCGAAGCGTCACGCCGCAGCCGAAGACCAAGCCGTCGCCGTCCGATGTGCACGACATTGTCTACTTTTACCGTCACAGGAGTGATGACCCGGCCATGCCGGCCCCTGGACGGACTGAGTTACGCAGCTGGCCCGACAGCGTCCGAGCCAAGGTGTACGCCGTCGCGACGGCCGTCGCTGGAGCGCCGCCGAATCGCTTCTCCGGTGGCGGGTATTGGGAGGCAATGCACGGCGATATGACGGGCTGGTACGAGATTCGCGTAGACGGACCGAGGCGCGAACACTTCCGCTTGTTTTGCCTACTTGACTACGATGCCCTCGATAAAGACGGCACCCCGGTAGACAAGCCCTACCTGGTGATTATCGACGGCCGGCGGAAGGCTTTTCGGACCACGCTTGGCGAGAGCGAGTACGCAAAGATCCAAGCGCTTGGTATCGAGTACCGCAATCGCAACAAGCCACGATCGGTAATCTAACCGTCAGGCTGCGACTTTCCGCATCGGCTCTGTGATCTCGAGGCGTTCGGACTTGGTCATCTTCTCGAGCGTCACCCGGAATCCGAGCGTGGCCGCAACCTCGACAAGCGTCGACACAGTCGGGTTGACAGTGGTGGCCGTAAGCAGACGGCGCACAACGGCGGCCTGCATTCCTGCCGCACGGGCGATCTCGGCCCGAGTGAGCCCCTCGGCCTCCGCGGCATCATTCAGCGCGTTGACGAGCGCGTCGATCGTGCGGATGCGAATCGCTTCACTGGCGTAGGCGCGCGCGAATTCGGGATCGTGTACGTCGTTGGCGACGTCGTCCCAGAATGCCCCAGTCATGATTCTCTCCTGCTGTCGATTGGTTTAGCGTACCATTTATGTTACACCGCAATATCGCCGACCGTTGAACTCATTTGGCCTCCTGTGCCTGGTATTTTCAGGCGCCCCCGCGCATAATTTGTACAGGAGCAGGAGGCGCGCCATGACCATCAACGAGATTCAGCAACGTCAGAGCGACAGCCGACCAAGCCCGAAAGCTCAGGCCGTAGCCGCGCGTGTTCGCGTGAACGCAGACCGTCGCGGCGGCGTGGCGACGCCACAGTGGATCGTCAAGCTTTCGCAGACACCTGCCGCGAAGTAGTTTCTGTCTACTGAGCAGCTAGCCCAGGTCGAACCGGACTACGGGAACGAGTTCGTGCCGCGGCCGTTCAGTCTTACGACGGACGAGCTCGGTCACCTACCTGTCACGGTGGGTACAGGTCCTACGCAGGTGCTTGCTTGGGTGAGATACCCGGCTGTTGCCGAGCGTGTGCGCGGTTTGGCCCTGGCTTGGACGCAGCGCGCTGTGTATATCGAGTGGGAGAATCGTGGCACTCATCGCGCGTGGGTATGGGCATCTGCTGTGGAGCGCTCCGTTTTCGGTGCGAGTAGTAGTAGTAGTAGTAGTAGTAGTAGTAGTAGCCCTCCTACTACTACTACTACTACCGGTGGCACCACTCGTTCTGGGCAACCTCGAGCAAACGCGATAACAGTGCTCGGCACGGAGCCACTGGTACACCTCGTCAACACAGAACCGGCACTCATCGGCGCCGAGTTCGTGCCGGCCATGGCTAAACCAATCGGTCCGTTCAGCTCAATCATGTTCGGCACCATCGATGGGCACGCTGTGCATTTGGATTTTCTCACCAATCCCGCGACCGATATGTGCGCTGTCCGGTTGGTGAGCCAGGAGGTCGACGCTTTACCTGACCGAAGCGCAGCTCCTACTTTTGAGGATGCGATCCAGGGGTATCCATGGGCCATAGCGGTCGACGCACTGGAGTAGGCGTAGTCGCTGTCAATGACGATCACCAGCCGGTGTCGCACGTCCAGTGGATGCCCAAGCCGTAGCCGGGAACCTCGTACGTCCCATAGCTGTAATTGTCGACAGGCGGCAAGAGGGTGCTGCCGTAGGTGAATGCTTGCCCGCACCATGCTCTTCGCGCGGCACCATACAACATGGTCACAGCTCAAAACGACTAGGTCCCAGCGAACAACGGACTCTTCGACTGTAAGACCAGGAATTGGCCCGTTGAGCAAAGAGCCACCTCAGCGCGGGCTGGCCGAATCGGACATGACTTCACTCAAGCCGTCGCTTCAGCGATCGACGTTCAGCGACACAAAAATTCCCAAGTCGGGGTCGTAATCGCATACCTCGGTGGTGTTTACATCCAACGAAAGCGTCTGCCCATCGTCAAACACCTCCGACAGGGTCCCATCACGATTGAGTCTAAAACGACCATCATCCGTAACGACGAGCGATCCAACGCCGATCGCGAGTTCTCCGGGAACGTTGCCAGGATTAACAACGGCCATCCCGCTTATGGTGGTTAGACCGTCGCTGTCGACGATTTCCCCAGTGAAGCTCCCGTTGATGGTCAGATAGGCGTCGTCTTCCAGGACGAATCTTCCAATTGCTGCTCCCACGACGACGAGGTGCTTTCCCGGAGCGATATTCGCACCTGCAGAGACAGTGCCTGTCACCTTCAGGTCCCTCGTCACTTCAACGACGTCAGTCAGTTCTCCAGTTATAGTCAGCATGGCTGAATCCTAGCGGGCAACGACGAAACTTCCGGTCAGCACCATATTCGTGCATTCCACACCATGAGCACAACTGCCGTGGATACTCCGCCCGCAAGCAACGACAATCGCTGACCTCGCCCTACTGGGCGGGACGCACCGCCGCCCAGCGAGGTGGGCGGTCGTCTCAGCCGCTAAGCGCGCCCGACCCGCGCAGCTGGGTGATCCGGTCCCACGCCCAGTCGTAGCCCTCTTTACGGAGGGTGCCGGGTTTGGCTTCCCAGCCCGAGCCACCAACGAGTGATTCGAGCCCGGTAAGAGTGCCCGTAAGCCCCTGGAGGCGTGCCTCCCAGAGCTTGCCGCTGAGGCCGGTACCCGCGACACTCGCTACATGCACGATCGCTTGGTGGCGAGTTACAAACCGGATGATTGGCGACCAGGCGGCCAATGATAGATCGCCGGACACTGGGTCAACCAGAGGATCCGGCCGACCGCCATCCGCGACCTGATCTTGATACTCCGACGACCATTTCGCATACGCTAGAGCGCGCTTGCCGACCGCGCCCGTGGTCGCGTCGCTTTTACCGACGTAGATAACGCCGCCGCGCGGCTCGACGAGAAGGTAGACAAACGGGCCCGTCGCTGCGAGGTTAGCGAGGACGCCGAACGAAAGCTCCGGAACCAGCGAGGTGAATGCTCGAAAGTCGGGAAGATCGACAGTAAAGGGGATGGTGACCTTATTCATGATGATGCCTTTCGTTGGGGGGTGCCCACGTCCCGCTGGGTCGAGTACACCGTTCATGAGTGACGAGGATCGTTGTGAACATTGTGAATATTCATAAGCGATCGTGCGCTGTTCGAGGACAGTAGCAGCGTTTTCTCGGCCGGGGTTGGAAAATGAGTATCGCCCCTGGACTGACTTACAGTGCTGGTGCAAAGCGGTAACCTCCCGATGCGTGGTTCGAGCCGAAGCTGAGCGCAGGCTAAATCTCCAACTCGGCCCCTGAAACTACACGCAGGGTTGCGGTCACGAAATCGCGGGGATAAGACGCCCCGTCTGCGCATAGGAAAGAAACCCCTGCCCACCTGGATGGGGCCCTTCTTACTGACGCGGCAGCTGACCTCGAATGTGCTGAAGCTCCAGGCGTACATCCTCGAGACGCTCGGCGACCGTAACTGTGGTCTCACAGAAACTGGTGCGGATCTCGTTGAGTTGGTAGCGAGCGCACACCTCCTCAGGCGTGAGATCGCTGTCACTCAGGCGAATCGTCGTCTTCAAAACGTCAACTCGATCCTCTTCGTAAATGCTGTTCTGGTACCAATACATCTGGCCCGCGCGCACAATGCGCCTGGCAGCCGTTGCTGCGATCTTATGGGGAATATCTCCCCACCACTCAACCATGTATGCGTCATACGCCACAGCCCGAGCTGCGTCAGCGATCGCTTCGCGGCTTGGGTTCTTGTGATGGAGCTCAGCTTCGTTCACCCCGTCGTACCACCGGCCCCACGCTACACCGGCGGCTACTGACCTCTTCCGCATCAGCTCAGCACGTGCTGCACAAATATTCGCCAGAATGCCATCGGAAATGGGTGTGGTGTTCCAGAACTGCAGATATGCCGCGGCGTCAGGGTATTTCTCCGGTGGAAAGAGAAAGGTTCCTTCGTCAAATGGGTCAAAGGTAATGCATAGCTCCGAACATGCCGTGCTCAAAGGTGTTTCCCTGAGCGAGGATTTAAGTTAATCACGAATATCTCCACCCCGACGCAGTATCCGCTGATTCCGGGCAATTCTCTTTTCCGCTCTATCCCACATAACCTCGTGCAGCGCTGCGCATAGAGCATTCCCCTCGATTTAACACTTAGCCAGATTTATTCATCCACAGAATCAACATCCGGTAGGCGGGTCGCTCAGCGTGGCCACGAAGAGCTGCTGCTTCTTCTTCCTTACCGGAACAGAATGCACCGCTCCACTTTTGGAACCTCTGAAATGAACCATAAAAGAGCTTATGCACGCGATTCTCGATTGCCCGAATTCAACTATTAAAAGGGCTCTCCTGACGTAACCGTGGGTTCGTTGGGAGCGCCTTAACGGCCGCACGCCGCTCTCCGCCTAGGTTTCTAACTGTCAAAGGCAAGAAACTCGGGAACGGAAAAAGCGGCGTGCGAACTCTAAGAATATGGCGAACCCTTCTCGGTGTCGAGAAGACGTTCGTCGACGACATCGATCTTGACCTTGAGAGCAGGATTTTGATCGTGTCGGTGCGTCCGATGGCGTCGAAGCGGAACCGGTGCGGGTCCTGCCAGAAGCGCAGCCCGCGTTACGACCTCGGTGACGGACGACGTCGCTGGCGTGGCTTGGACGTGGGCTCGATTCAAGTTCACCTCGAAGCCGACGCACCGCGAGTGTCCTGCCGCATCCACGGCGTGACGGTCGCCGCCGTGCCGTGGGCCCGGCACCAGAGCGGGCACACACTGTTCTTTGACGACCAGGTCGCGTGGCCGGCCACGCAAACATCGAAGACGGCGATCACCGTGTTGATGCGCATCGCGTGGCGCACCGTCGGCGCCATCATCACCCGGGTCTGGGCCGATACCGAGAAGCAGTATGACCAGTTCGCGGACCTGACCCGGATCGGGATCGACGAGATCAGTTACAAGCGCGGCCACAAGTATTTGACCTGCGTCGTCGACCACGATTCCGGCCGTCTCGTCTGGGCCGCACCGGGCCAGGACAAAGCCACCCTCGCGACGTTTTTCGACGCGTTAGGGCAGGAACGTTCGGCGCAGATCACGCATGTTTCGGCGGACGGCGCGGCCTGGATCGCCAGTGTTGTCGCGGACAAAGCCCCCAACGCCGTTCGCTGCGCTGATCCGTTCCACGTCGTGAAATGGGCCACCGAAGCCCTCGACGAGGTCCGCCGGACCACGTGGAACGATGCCCGCAAAGCCGCGCGCCAAAACGACGCCCGACGAACCCGTGGCCGGCCTGCCGCCGACGCGCCCGCTCGCCCGGACAGCGCCCGAGCTGCCGGCATCAAGAACTGCCGTTACGCGCTCTGGAAGAACCCGGAAAACCTGACCGAGAAGCAGCAAGCGAAGCTCGCCTGGATCGTGCAGACCGACCCACGCCTGGCCCGCGCCTACTACCTGAAGGAAGGCCTCCGCGTCATCTTCAAACTGCCCCTCCACGAAGCGACCGAAGCTCTCGATAAGTGGGTTGGTTGGGCACGCCGCTGCCGAATCTCGTCCTTCGTGAAACTGCAAAAGAGCATCGTCAAGCACCGCACCGCGATCCTCGCGTCCATCGAACACGGCCTCTCCAACGGCCGCGTCGAATCCATGAACACCAAGATCCGCCTCATGACCCGCATCGCCTTCGGCTTCAAATCACCCGACGCCCTCATCGCCCTCGCCATGCTCAGCCTCGGCGGACATAAACCTGTGCTTCCAGGCCGGATTTAACCCACGGATGAGTCAGGAGAGCCATTAAAAGGCGGACTTCGCACGCATGGTAACGGGATGCTATCAAACGGGAGCTAGGTGCGTTTAAATGCTGCCCCCAAAAATCCTCCGCACACCGGGTAGGGGCTACCAGCTCCCCCATCGCTCCGCTCATTTGTTTGACAGGTCCGTGCGTTGAACGCCCCAACCCGGTGTGCGGGCCATAGGTGCTATCCAATTCGATTCTGAATGATGCACAGAGCGCAAAGCCTGACCGGCCGCGCATCGCGCCCCTTAGGCACAGCCTCCTTTACATGCAGCCCTCTGAAAACAAAGCTTCAACGATGAAAAGCTCTTTTCTTATTGTCCGATGGATGTGGGCTTAGAATGCAACCAGCGCAAGAAGAACCCGAGCATGCACGTGCCGAACGGTGCACAGGTACAAACACGCAACGGTGGACGGGAGCGAGGTGCGTACTTACTCGATCGGGATCCTCATGCAAACCAGATCCGGAACTCCCCAGCGTCCCCCGTCGCCTCGACCTTCGTCACTCTGTCTCTTCGTTCCGGCGTTCCTCGATCAGGCGCTCCTCCCGCTGGATCGCACCTGATCTGGTTTGCTTAGCCAGAATCTCACCTGGCGGTGAGACCAGGTTCCAACTGAGCTGAGCTCGAGAGAACTGACGGGCCGCGCCTCGCCCCTTGAGAAGCAGCCACCTTCTGAAAAGCACGTCTCCAGTCGATGAGACAGACTCACAAACGGAGATAAACAGCTGGGCCAGAAACTGACCAGCAGCTGGTCAGTTTCTGGCCACTGAGCGCCCACTGTTTAGCTCTCAAATAAGCCCGACGCCGGACCGGCCGGAATTTGGTCAAGAACTGGTCTATTTCTGGCCACTACGCGCCCACAGATTCTGAAGGCCTGTGTCTATCTCGGGCTCTGGCCAGTATCTGGCCAGAATATGGTCAGGGGCTGGTCACTTCGCGCCCACAGATGAGAATTTGCTCGAGCCGAGGTGTCGAAATCACGAGCTGGACCTCCTGACAGAGCTTGTGGGCAGGAACTGGCCCAACATTGGCCCAGAATTGGTCAGGAACTGGCCACTACGCGCCCACTGGAAAACAGCCTCGACCAGGTGGGGCCGGAAGTGGGCAGCAACTGGCCACTAATTGGTCACTAGCTGGCCAGTATCTGGCCACAGCGCGCCCGCAGATTACGCTCAGATTCCTGGCTGGAACCAGCCAGATCCTGCCTGTTTATCCGGCCAACAAGCAGAGGCGTAACAGTGGGCGGGAGCAAGGTGCGTACTTAGGCGATCGGGGCCCGCGGGCAGCGTAGCTACCGCTGCTTCCCGTCCGTCGCTGCTCGTCTGGCAAGAATTATGCACAAGCCCAGCCGTTCTGTTGACGCCGGGCCAAAACAGGGCCAATAGTGCGGCGGTTTCTGGGGGTCGTTGCAACACCGGGTGGTCTATTCAGTAGTCAGCAGTTTAGCGAAGCGCTCGGCGGGGGTGTCCCAGTCGAGCGTCTTCCGTGGGCGTTCGTTGAGCTCGTGTGCTGCCGCGCGTAAGTCGTCGGCGGTGTAGGTGGAGAGGTTGGTGCCCTTGGGGAAGTACTGGCGTAGTAGGCCGTTGGTGTTCTCGTTGGATCCGCGTTGCCAGGGGCTGGCTGCGTCGCAGAAGTAGACGTCCATGTTTGTGCCAAGGCGGATGGCAGTGTGATGCGCCATCTCGACACCTTGGTCCCAGGTCAGA
>NZ_FOCN01000012.1 GCF_900110125.1 Cryobacterium luteum | reverse complement strand
GCAACGATTGCGCGCGGATTATCGCGAGCATATATTTGCGCGTCACCGTGGAGCGAGAGCGCGGCTTTGAGGTCTGCTCGCGCGCGTTGATATCGCGTTCGAGCTGTGGAGGCGCTGATGCCCAAGATCTTGCCGGCTTCGGCGATGGAAAACCCCTCCCAGTGGATAAGCCGAACGAGCTCAGCCTGGTCGGGTGCGAGACGGGCTATGGCATCTCGGACCTCGGCGTCTTCATCGATAGACCGGAGCTCTGCGGGCGTGGTTCGGAGAGTTTCGCGAAGTCGTTCGGCAAGATTCGACTGTCGCCGTTCTGTACGCGCGGCGTTAGCAACGACGTGGCGGGCGATCCCGAAGAGCCACATTCTCGCTTGTTCCGGACCTGTCGGCAACGCATTTGCTCGCCGCCACCCGATGGTCATCAGATCTGCAAGGGCATCGGCGGCATCGTCGCGGTTGAGCCGACGTTCTAGG
This sequence comes from Cryobacterium luteum, assembly GCF_900110125.1. Taxonomy (GTDB): domain Bacteria; phylum Actinomycetota; class Actinomycetes; order Actinomycetales; family Microbacteriaceae; genus Cryobacterium; species Cryobacterium luteum. The sequence goes on along the minus strand of NZ_FOCN01000012.1, from coordinate 100,603 downwards.
TATCGCAGTAGATCGGGGGTGTTGAGAGACAGAACATCAGTGAGGCGGAGGGCCGAATCCGTTGGGTTCCGAATCACCAGTCTGCACCGGGGCAGTTGCCCTCCCCGTCGTAGCGGAGATTGGACTCGGATCCATCAATGCCTTGCCGGGCGAGCTCGCTGCTAAGTGTGTTGGTCAAGATGCGATTGACGGCGGAATCATACTCGGAGTCGGCGCTGTAGTGGACAGTTCCGTACCCTGCGGCCTCCGTGGACCCATCGTCGTTCATCCACGTGGATTCTTCAGTCCGGAGTTGAGCGACGGTTTCATCGATCGTTTCTTGGGTGAGAAGGGCATCAATGCTCGCGGCCCGGTAAAGGTCCCGGACTGCACGGACTGCTTCAGGATCGCTTCCGTTAACGTTGCCGATCCGGAGTTCACACTCCGCTCCGCTCGGCAACGTGTAGGTGGCGATGGCGTCCGGGGATTCTGCCCAGGGCGACCACAGTTGAATTGTCGCGGCCGTTGCGGCAGCGGCGCCACCCACCAATGAGAACGTGATGAGCGCTGTTAGGGCTGCTCACGGCGTCCCGCCGGTTGGCGATCCCGCCGCCAGGTGCAGCCCTGCGCCGGGTACCGGGCCGACACCGTCGCTACATTGTGCCGGGCGGTCTGCCGAAGCAGGCTCGGCGGCAGCTTGCCGATCGCCAGGCGGGTCGCCCACACAACGGATCCATTCCCATACGTTGGTACGAGTTAAAGCCCAGATCAGCGGAGAAGTATTCGTGGTGCCCCCACTGGGACTTGAACCCAGACTGTGACGATTTTAAGTCGTCTGCCTCTGCCAATTGGGCTATGGGGGCGTGCCCGAAGACGGGCAGTTACAGCGTAAGTGCTGCCGGGCAATGAAATCGCCCGGCAGCACTTTGCAGTGAACCTACTTCGAAGCGGATGCCTCGGCGGACGCCTTCTCTGCAACCGGTGCGTTGGCTGTGGTGGGAGCCTTGGTGGTGCCAGCAGCGGCATCCGCTGCGGCGGCCTTGACCGTGGGCTTGCGCGGCGCACGGGGCGCGCGCGGGGCGGTCGGCGCCTTGGCTGCGGGTGCTACGGGCGCGGCGGCTGGTGCCGGCGGTTTCGGACGCGACGCGAACTCTTCGAACACGGCGCGCGGGTTCTCGGTGGCGCTCAGCGAGACCACATCGCGGCCGAGGAACACGTTGTTGACCCAGCCCCAGACCACGCGCAGCTTGCGCTCCCAGCTCGGCATGGCGAGACCGTGGTATCCGCGGTGGGCGAACCAGGCCGGCATGCCCTTGATAGCCAGGTTGCCGCTCTGGAACACGCCGACTCCAATGCCAAGGCCGGCGACAGCGCCCAAGTTCTTGTGCAGGTACTGCACGGGCTCTTCGCCGCGCAGCACGGCGACGAGGTTCTTGGCGAGCAGTTTGCCCTGACGCACGGCGTGCTGGGCGTTGGGTACGCAGTTGCCGCCGACGCCGCCGCCGCTCAGGTCGGGGACGCAGCTGACGTCACCGGCGCCCCAGGCATCGGTGATGATGTCATCTTCGGTTCCGACGCGCAGGTCTGCCCGAACCTGCAGGCGACCGCGCTCTTCAATGGGAAGGTCGGTGTGGCGCACGATCGTCGGGTTGGCCATGACGCCGGCGGTCCAGACGATGAGGTCGGTCTCGAAGGTCTCGCCGGTGGAGAGTTCGATCTTGCCGTCGACGGCGCTGGTCAGCTGGGTGTCGAGGTGAATCTGGGCACCGCGGCCGGCCAGATTGTCGATGACCCACAGGCTCGTCTTGAGGGAAACCTCGGGCATGATGCGACCCATGGCTTCGATGAGGTGAAAATTGGTCTCTTCGAAGCTGATCTCCGGGTAGAGGGTGAGCAGCGACGTCGCGAAGGAACGCAGCTCGGCGAAGACCTCGATACCGGCGAACCCGCCACCGACCACGACGAAGGTGAGCAGGCGCTCGCGCTCAGGTCCAGCCGGAAGCGCTGCGGCCTGGTCGAAGTTGGTGAGCACGCGATCGCGAATGGCGACGGCCTCTTCGATGGTCTTGAGGCCGATGGCCTGGTCGGCGACGCCCGGGATGGGGAAGGTGCGCGACACTGCGCCGGCAGTGACCACGACGATGTCGTACGTGAACTCGTACGGCTCACCGATCGGCGGTGTGATCGTCGCGGTCTTCTCAGCGTGGTTCACGTGCGTGACCTTGGCCGAGACGACATTGGTCTTCTTCAGGTGACGACGGTGCGACACGACCGCGTGACGCGGTTCGATGGACCCGGCCGCGACCTCCGGCAGGAAGGGCTGGTACGTCATGTACGGCAGTGGGTCAACAATGGTGACCTCGGCTTCGCCGGATCGCAGCCATTTCTCGAGCTTCCACGCCGTGTAAAAACCGGCGTAACCGCCACCGACAATGAGAATTTTGGGCACGATGAGAAGGCCTCCTACATGATTATGATTGTGCGAAATCTTTGGGGTTGCGCCGAATTCGCTTGATATGCCGAGTGGCCCCAATGCCGAACAGCGTTACTAGGATACCAAACCCCACGAGCACAGCGAGCGGAAGGCTGATATAGGTCAAAGTCAGTTGGTTGGGTAGCCATGCGGTGAGCGCGTTCTGGGCCGGCAGCGCCGGGTCTTCAGTGGCGACCACCGGCGCCTGCTCTGCGGGCACCTCGGTGGGCACGACCTCGATCTCGGCCCGGCGATGCAGCGTGATCCACTCCGTCAGCAGCTCGGTGGGGGTGGCGCCTGTGGCCGGAGCAACAGACCGGGTCACCGCAGCAGCAGCATCGATCAGGCCGTTGCCGTAGATGGGGCTGGGCACCGATTGCCCGTTTGCGTTCGCGGTGGCGATGACCCGGTTCATGACGCCCGCCGCATCCAGGTCGGGGTACGCGGCCCGCACCAGAGCCACCAGACCCGACACGATCGGCGCAGCCGCACTGGTGCCGTCCCACTGCACGTAGGTCGAATCGGGCATGACACCGACCAGTTTCTCGCTCGGCGCCGAAACGGCAATCGTGATGCCCTGCGATGAGGCATCAAAGCTCGCCGTCTTATTGCGATCCACCCCGCCGACCGCCAGTACCCCGGGGATCGTCGCGGGAGCGCCGACCTCGGTGGTGCCGCTCCCCCGGTTGCCGGCCGCAGCCACAACGACGACATCGTTTTCGAAGGCGTAGAGAAAGGCATCGTCCCAGCTCTCCGGCCAGTACAACGTGTTGCGGGTCAGCGACATGTTGATGACGTCAGCCCCGTTGTCCACCGCCCAGCGGATGCCCTGCGCGATCTGGTCATCGTTGCTCACGGTGGATCGGGTGCTGCCGAACCCGACCGAAACGGCGAGGATGGATGCCTCAGGGGCCACGCCGATGAGTCCGGTGCCGTCGCCCGTGCCACGACCCGCGAGCAGTGAGGCCACGAGGGTGCCGTGTTCGCCGTCATCGTCGTCACCGGCGACCGGAGTCTGGCCGTTTGCAGAGCCGAGCCCGGACACATCCGTTCCCCCGATCACCGCCCCTTTGAGCTCGGCGATGCTGCCGTCAACTCCCGAATCGATCACGGCGACGGTGACGCCGGCACCCCTGGTGGTATTCCAGGCTTCGGTGAACCCATAGTCGGTGAGCCAGTACTGCAGGTCGCGAATCTGGTCGGCGTGGGCAGCCGGTGCGTCAAGCACGACGGAACCGGCGACGGTGCCGCCGAGCAGGGCGGTGGCGAGCACCAGGCCGACACTCGCACCGAGCCGACGGGCGGTCACAGTCACGCCGGAGCCGACCCGGGTGTTGCGCCGGCGAAGGGCTCGGCAGAGTAGTCCAGGCAGACACAGACCGTGGGTGACCAGGTAGCGCGCTCGAGCGCGAGGTCGCCGATCGGGTTCACACCGGGTCCGGCAGCGAGCGAGTGGGCGGCGAGAGCGTGCAAACACTTGACCCGGGTGGGCATGCCTCCGGAGGAGATGCCGGCGATTTCGGGCACGCTGCCGAGCTGGTCACGATCGAACAGAAAACTCTCGTGCGCGCGTTCGTAGGCGGCGCGCACGTCGTCATCGACGGCGAGCAGGTCGTTGTACTCGTTCATCACCTGGGTGGCCTCGAGTGAGGAGATCGCTGCGGTCGCGGCCGGGTGGCAGAGGTAGTACAGGGTGGGAAACGGGGTGCCGTCGGCCAGCCGCGGCGCGGTCGCGACCACGGTCGGTGCACCGCAAACGCAGCGCGCGGCGATGCCGACGACGTTGCGAGCCGGGCGCCCGAGCTGAGACGAGACGAGGTCGATATCGGCCGGAGTGAACGGGTCGAACGGCGGACGGGTCACGGAGCCACGGTTTGCGGGGTGGCGGGCGCAGCGGCCTGCGGAGCCAGGCCGGCGGTCATGGTGGAGGCGAACAAGGAACCCAGCCAATCAATTGTCGTGCTTTGAATATTGGTGCTGACCGGGCTCGCGTCCGCTTCGAGCGGGGCGACGACCGGCAGGTCGTTGATGACCAAAAAGCTGATGTCGCCCGGCAGCACGTAGGAAAGTCGTTCGCGTGCCTGCGTCGTGACGTAGGTGCGGTCGTTCCAGCGTTCGCGCTGGCTGGTGAGCTGATCGACCTCCGCCTTCTGGTCGGCGACGGTGGCGCTGAGCTGGCTGATCTGCTGCCGCTGCTCGGCGTAGGTGCGCAGGCTCGGCGCCAGCACCACGACCGCGAGCACCAGCACCACCATCATCACGAGTGAAAATCCCGAGAAGCGGATGCTGCGCAGCCAGCCCCCGGCGGGCGTCTCGGCGGGTGAGACGGCGGGTTGCCGCTGGGCCGACTGAGGTCGGTTGTGGTCCATGGCAACTCCTTTCACAGTTCGAAAAATGCTATCCGGTGTAGCGGGGGCCCCGACCAGCCGAAGAGTTCGGTGGTCGGGAGCCCTCGTTCTGGTGTTGCTCGGTTAGGCCGTGAAGCGGGGGAACGCGGCGCGGCCGGCGTAGACCGCGCCCTCACCGAGTTCTTCTTCGATGCGCAACAGCTGGTTGTACTTGGCGACGCGCTCGCTGCGGGCCGGGGCACCGGTTTTGATCTGGCCGGCATCGGTCGCGACGGCTAGGTCGGCGATGAAGGTGTCTTCGGTTTCGCCGGAGCGGTGCGAGATGATGGCCGTGTAGCCAGCGCGCTGGGCGAGGGCAACGGCATCCATTGTCTCGGTCAGGGTGCCGATCTGATTGACCTTGACCAGAATCGAGTTCGCCGCCTTGAGCGCAAGGCCCTTGGCCAGGCGCACCGGGTTGGTCACGAACAGGTCGTCTCCGACAATCTGCACCTTGTCGCCGAGCTCGGCGGTGAGGTGCACATAGCCGTCCCAGTCGTCTTCTTCGAGCGGGTCTTCGAGAGAGACGAGCGGGTAGTCGGTGACGAGTTCGGCGTAATAGGCGCTCATCTCTGCGGCCGAGAGCTTCTTGCCCTCGAAGTTGTAGCTGCCATCCTTGAAAAATTCGCTCGCGGCGACGTCGAGGGCGAGGGCGATGTCCTTGCCGGGAACGTAGCCAGCGTTTTCGATAGCTTCGACGATGAGGTCGAGCGCGGCGCGATTGCTCGGCAGGTTGGGGGCGAAGCCGCCTTCATCACCGAGGCCGGTAGACAGACCCTTGGACTGCAGCAGCGCCTTGAGCGAGTGGTAGGTTTCGACGCCCCAACGCAGGGCCTCGCTGAACGACTCGGCACCGAGCGGAACAATCATGAATTCCTGAATGTCGACATCGTTGTCGGCGTGCGAACCACCGTTGATGATGTTCATCAGCGGCACCGGCAGGGTGTGCGCGTTCGGGCCGCCGAGGTAGCGGAACAGCGGCAGACCGGCCGAGCTTGCTGCGGCCTTCGCCACGGCCAGGCTCACGCCGAGGATGGCGTTGGCGCCCAGGCGCTCTTTGTTATCGGTGCCGTCGGATTCGATGAGGACAAGGTCGACGATGCGCTGGTCGGTCGCGTCGATGTCTTCGACCGCTGGGCCGAGATCGTCGATGACCGCTTCGACGGCTTTGAGCACACCCTTGCCCTGGTAGCGGGCCTTGTCACCGTCGCGCAGCTCGTAGGCTTCAAACACACCGGTGGACGCGCCGGACGGCACTGCGGCACGGCTGACGGTTCCGTCGCCGAGCAATACCTCGACCTCGATGGTGGGGTTGCCGCGGGAGTCGAGAATTTCGCGTGCGTCTACTGCCTCAATTAGGGCCACAACTGTCTCCTGATTTTGTCGGGGTGAACGTCTCTGCGGACGCCGGGGTTTGGGTCGGGATAAAAGTGGGTGTGCCCGGTGGTCCGCACGGATTCAGTCTAACTAAACCCGTCGGCGGGGCTGCATTAGACGCCGAGCGGTTTGAAGTCGAGATCGGCGGCCGCGTTCGTGTCGGGCGTCACGAACGCGAAACGGCCGTAGCCGGCCTCGCCGGCCCGGTCGAGCAGCGCCTTAAGGTTCTTGGTGCGGCGTTCCAGGCGCACGCGCAGGCCTCCCGCCACGAGGTCGCGCTTGAGGGCCACCAGGCGAGCCGGATCGGCATCCTTCTCGTGCACCAGCACGACCGCGTTCAGAGCGGATGCGGCATCCGCTTCGAGCAGGTCGACGATGCGTTCAAAACCGATCGAGAATCCGCAGGCGGGTACGTCGGTGCCGAGGAACCGGCCGATCATGCCGTCGTACCGGCCGCCGCCGCCGAGGGAATAGGACAGATCGGGGTGGGCGATCTCGAAGATGGTGCCGGTGTAGTAGCCCATGCCGCGCACCAGAGTGGGGTCGAACCTGAGGTCGACGCCGGGCAGGGCGGCGCGCAGGGCTTCGAGGTCAGCGAACGCCGCCGGGTCGAGCCAGCTGGGTGCGCTGCCGTCGGGAGCGTCGCTTCCGAGGCTCCAGCCTCCGGAACCGAGCTCGGTCAGCAGCGTGGCCAGGTCGGGGGCGTCGATGCCGAGGGTGCCGAGTTCAGTCGCGACGCCGTTGACCCCGATCTTGTCGAGCTTGTCGATCACGATGAGCGCCCGCTCGGTCAGCGCGGCGGCGACCCCCCAGTGGGCGAGCAGGGTGGTCAGAATGCGGCGGTCGTTGATGCGAATGGAGCAGCCCGTGAGGCCGAGCTGGTCGAGCGTCGCGGCCGTGGCGGTGATCAGTTCGATCTCGGCGAGCGAGCCGGCTTCGCCGATGATGTCGATGTCGCACTGCATGAACTGGCGGTAGCGCCCCTTCTGGGGACGTTCGGCTCGCCAGACCGGTGCGATCTGAATCGACCGGAACACGGTCGGCAGCGCGGCGCGGTGGGTGGCGTAGAACCGGGCCAGCGGAACCGTCAGGTCGAAGCGCAGGCCGAGGTCGGCCAGGGACAGCAGGTCATCCTGCGCGGCCGCCGCCGCGACATCCGCTGCGCTGAGGCCGCGTTTGAGCACCGCGAAAGCGAGCTTCTCGTTGTCGCCGCCGAGGCCGGAGTGCAGGCGAATGGAATCTTCCATGACCGGCGTTTCGATCTCGTCAAAGCCGTGCGCCCGAAAACTCTCGCGGATGATGCCGAGGGAACGTTCGCGCACGGCCTTGTCGGCGGGGAGAAAATCGCGCATGCCGCGCGGCGGGGTCACTGCAATAGCCATGGGGCCAGTCTCGCAGGTGCGGTGGGCTCTCCGTTGCGGGAGTGGGAGCGCACCCTAGACTCGGGGGAAACAAGTGGGGGTGTTTCTATGTCGGTGACGACAGTTTTCGGCGCAGCGGCCGCGGGGCAGGGGATCGGGCCGAGCGGCGTCGCGGTGAGCGGGGTCAGCCGGTCATTCGGCGCTGTCTCGGTGCTGCGCGATGCCACGTTGACCGTTCCGGCCGGATCGGTCACGGCCCTGATCGGACCCAACGGCTCCGGCAAGACCACCCTGCTGCTCATGCTTGCCACGCTGCTCACCCCCGACACGGGCACCATCCGCATCAACGGTCACGACCCGGTCACCGAACCGGAACGGGTTCGCGCCCTGATGGGTTGGATGCCCGACACCCTCGGCTCCTGGCCGAGCCTGAGTGCCCGCGCTGCCCTGCAGACCACCGGGCGCCTGTACCGCATGACCCGCGAGCAGGCCGCTCTGCGCGCCGACGAGCTGATCGCGCTGACCGACCTCGGCGACTTCGCCGACCGGCCCGCACGAGTGCTGTCGCGCGGCCAGAAACAACGACTGAGTCTGGCGCGTGCCCTCGTGCACTCCCCCGGCGTGCTGCTCCTTGATGAACCGGCCTCCGGCCTCGATCCCGCTTCCCGCGCCTCGCTGCGCCAGCTGCTGCGTCGCCTGGCCGGCGACGGAACTTCCATCCTGGTGTCCAGCCACGTGCTCGCCGAGCTCGACGAGATGGCGGATGCCGCTGTGTACCTCGCCGACGGCCGCACAGCAAGCCCGGAGCAGGTGGCCGCGGCGGGCGCGAGCGCCCGAGCGTGGCGCATCCGCTCTCTGGACGAGGCTGCGCTCGAACGCGCGCTGGCAGCACCCGGCGTGGTCGGCCCCCTCGTGCAGGTTCTCGGTGTGGACCAGCTCGGCACCCTCGTGCAGGTCGAGAACGAGGCCTCCGCCGCCGCTCTGCTGCACAATCTCGTGCTGAGCGGGGTGCCGGTCTGCGACTTCGGCCCGGCCGTCGGCAACCTCGAACACACTTTTCTCGATCTCACCCGGTCGACCGAACCCAATCGGGAGGCCACGAAGTGACCGATTCACGCGTGTTCCTCACCGGACTCTGGCTCATCGTCACCCTCGAACTGCGCCAGCGAGTGCGCGGCGTCTCCTGGTATGTGCTGCTCGGCGTCTTCATGCTGCTCGTGGGTATCGTCACGTTTCTGCTTTGGCTGGCCACCTCGGCCTGGCTGTCGGGCGGCGGCGGCGTGTTCTCGACGATCATCTTCTTCGTGCTGCTGCTCGGCACCCTGGTTTCGCCGGCTCTGTCGGGCAATGCCGTCAACGGTGACCGGGAGGCCGGCACCCTCGCCACCACGCAAGTGACGCTGATCAGCACCGGCCAGCTCGTACTCGGCAAATTCCTGGCCGCGTGGATCACCGCGCTGGCCTTCCTCGCGGCGGCCCTGCCGTTCCTGATTTTCGCCGTGGTGCTCGGCGAGGTCTCACTCGCCACGATCGCGGTCTCGGTGCTCGTGCTCGCCGCGGAGCTCGGCGTCATCGCGGCGGTCGGAGTGGGCCTGTCGGGCATCCTGACCCGGCCGCTGTTCTCGATCGTACTGACCTATCTCGTAGTCGCGGCACTCAGCCTCGGCACGCTCATCGCATTCGCCCTGCTCGGCACGGCAACCCAGCAGCAGGCGACGAGCGTGAACTACTACGTGGTGTCATCGACCTTCGACGAGGCGACCGGTCGGCAGTCGGACATCGTGTGTTCGACGGCGGAAACCACCACCTTCGACGTGGCGCGGTTCGACTACTACTGGTGGATCCTCGCCGCGAACCCGTACGTGGTGGTCGCGGACGCCGCCCCGGGCACCTTCAATGACGACGGATACCCGACCGACCTCTTCGGACAGATCGCCGTCGGTGTGCGCAGCGCGCAGGCACCGCCGGAGCTGTTCACCGAATCCAACGGCTGCGAGGAGGCCGCTCAGAGCAGCTTCAACGACGGCCGATACACCGACGGCAGCTTCAGCGACGGCGGTATGTACTCCGGTCAGACTTACGGCACAGGGCCAACCTCACAGGAGATCTACGACGGCGCGGTGCCGAGCTGGTTCATCGGCCTCACCATGCACTTGCTGCTCGGTGCCGGCGCCCTGACCTGGGCCTGGCGTCGCACCCGAACCCCCGCGCTGCACCTCTCCGCCGGAAGCCGCATAGCTTAGCCCGCCATCCCGCCCCGGCCGGTGGGGTTAGGAGGGAAGCGCGATGATTCCGGCGTCGAAGACGTCGTCATCGGGGGCGGCGGGAGCTTCGGCTGCGCGAATCTCAGCCTGCAGGTCACGCACGGCCGCGCGCAGCGCCCGCTCCGCGTCGAGGCCCTGCGCCCGGGCCGACGCCACGATGGCCAGTAAAAGCGGCCCGAGGTCGGCCTCGGACTCGATCGGCAGCGGGAAACCGGCATCCGCTTCGATCAGGCCGAGCTTCTCGGCTCGGCCGAGCACCTTGTCGGCGAGGGCGAGCGCCGGCATGCCCGCCGGAATGCCGTCGAGCACACTCGTGCGGCCCGGCTTCTCTTGGGCTTTGAACCCGTCCCAGGCGGCCGAGACCTCGTCCGCGGTGTCGAGGGTGACATCGCCGAACACGTGCGGGTGCCGGCCGACCATCTTCTCGGTGAGGCGAGCGGCGACATCCTGAATGTCGAAGTCCTCCCCGGGCGTGTGCGCGGCCAGATCCGCATGGAACAACACCTGGTAGAGCACATCGCCGAGTTCTTCGAGCAGGTCGTCGCGGCTGCCCTCTTCGATCGCCTCGATCAGTTCGTGCGTCTCCTCAACCAGGTGCCGCACCAGCGAGGCGTGGGTCTGGTCGGCGTCCCACGGGCAACCGCCGGGCGCGCGCAGCCGTGCCACCGTACTGATGAGGGTCTCGAGCGAGCTCTGCGGTGCTGCTGTCGGGCCCAGGTCGGCCTCCGGCGCGGGGACGGAGGCGGAGGAAAACAGCGGATTGGTCATGGTCGGCACTCCTCGATCGGTGGCATCACGTACCAATCGTAGGCTGGCCGATCGTTCGAGGGTCGCTCAGGTAGGTCGTGTAATCTGATCAACGGTGAGCCGGGAAGTCTGGTCGGCACATGGATGTGCGCGCCCGAAAGACCAGAGGATACTGATGACCGAACCATCCAACCCACCCACCATTCGTGCTGTTTCCCCCGCACCCTCGACCGCGACCATCCTGCGCCGCGGGAGCCACAACGAGTTTGTGCGCATCTCCGGCATTCTGCGCAAGGAAACTGTCGGCGGTGCCATTCTGCTCGCCGCGACCGTGGCCGCGCTCATCATGGCAAACTCCGGATTCTCCGACGCCTACTACGCCTTTCGCGACTACAAGATCGGTTACGCACCCTGGCACCTCGAGCTGAGCCTCGGCGCCTGGGCGGCCGACGGTTTTCTTGCGATCTTCTTCTTCCTCGCCGGACTCGAACTCAAACGCGAATTCGTCGCCGGCGACCTGCGCAGCGTCAGCCGGGCCATCGTTCCGGTGGCCGCCGCCGTCGGTGGCGTGATCATTCCTGCGGTCATCTACACGCTGATCAACACTGTATTCACCAACACCGAAACTGGGGCTGAAACGCTGCGCGGCTGGGCGATCCCGACCGCGACCGACATCGCCTTCGCCCTCGCCGTGCTCGCCGTGATCGGCTCGAAGCTGCCGCCAGCGCTGCGCATCTTTCTGCTGACCCTCGCCGTGGTCGACGACCTGCTCGCCATCGCGATCATCGCCTTCTTCTACACCACCGACATGAACGTGCCGCTGCTGCTGCTCGCGATCGTGCCGCTGGCGTTGTTCTGGATGGTCACCCACCGGTTCTCGCACATCTTCAAGAGCCAGGCTTGGACGGCCTGGGTGCTGCTGCTTCCGCTTGGTTTCATTGTCTGGGCACTCGTGCACGGCTCCGGCGTGCATGCCACCGTCGCTGGGGTGCTGCTCGGCTTCGCGGTGCCGGTGCTGCGCAGCAAGCGCAGCGGCGGCCCCGACGCCGGTCCGGGCTTGGCCGAGGTGCTGGAGCACCGCATTCGCCCCCTATCGAGCGGGTTCGCCATTCCGGTGTTCGCGTTCTTCTCCGCCGGCGTCACCCTTGGCGGGGTTGACGGCCTGTACCAAGCGCTCACCGACCCGGTCGCCATCGGCATCGTCGTCGCCCTCGTCGTGGGCAAGCCGATCGGCGTGCTGCTGGCGACCTTCATCGTGACGAAGACCACCAAAGCCACCCTCGACCCCGACCTCGCGTGGATCGACGTGATCGGCGTCTCCCTGCTGGCCGGCGTCGGTTTCACCGTGTCGCTGCTGATCAGCGAACTCGCCTTCGGCCAGGGCAGCCCGCACGACGACCATGCCAAGGTCGCCATCCTGGTCGGCTCGCTCCTGGCCGCCCTTCTGGCCACGGCAGTCCTGCGCTCGCGCAACCGGCACTACGGCCGCATCGCCGAGAAGGAAGCGATCGACAGCGACAAGGACGGCATCCCGGATGTCTACCAGCCGGATCAGGCCTCGAAAAGCTAGCTGCCGGCCGGGAGCGCGCTCGGCACGGGCGGCGGAAAGATCGCGGCGAGCAACGTTTTGGTCCACTCGATCAGGGCGTCGTCACCCAGCGGTTCACCGTTCGGCCGCGGCATTGGCACACTGAGCGCACCGGTCGCCGACACATACCGCGAGCCGGGATACATCCGCTGCAGGCGCACCTGAATCGAGTCCGCCAGATCGGCCGGCGCGACCCTCAGGTTCGACCCCATGGCGACGACTTCGCTGAGGTTCGCCTGCTGGGCCTGCCAGCGCAGTCGCGACACGGCCACCAGGTTCTGCACCGGCACGGGCGGTTCGCCGTACCGGTCGGTGAGTTCGTCGAGTACCAGGTCGATCTGATCGTCGGTGGCCGTGGGCGAGCTGGCGCTGGAGAGCTTCTGGTACGCCTCGAGCCGCAACCGTTCACTGTCGACGAAGTCGTGCGGAATGTGCGCGTCGACCGGCAGCTCCAGCCGCAGCTCGGTCTGCCCCTCGGCCACATCGCCGCGGAACGTCGACACGGCCTCCCCGATCATGCGCAGGTAGAGGTCGAACCCGACGCCGGCGATGTGGCCGGCCTGCTCCCCGCCGAGCAGGTTACCGGCCCCGCGAATCTCGAGGTCTTTGAGAGCGACCTGCATGCCGGCGCCGAGCTCGTTGTTCGCGGCGATGGTGGCGAGGCGGTCGTGTGCGGTTTCCGACAGCGGCTTATTCTCATCGTAGAGAAAGTAGGCGTAGGCGCGTTCGCGCCCGCGCCCGACCCGGCCGCGCAGCTGGTGCAGCTGGCTCAGGCCGAATTTGTCGGCGCGGTCGATGATGATGGTGTTGGCGTTGTTGATGTCGAGGCCGGTCTCGATGATCGTGGTGCAGACCAGAATGTCGAACTTGCGCTCCCAGAAATCACCGACCACCTGTTCCAGCTGGGCCTCCGGCAGCTGCCCGTGTGCGATGGCGATGCGCGCTTCCGGTACGAGTTCGGCGAGCTGAGTGGCGATGCGGTTGATGCTCGTGACCCGGTTGTGTACAAAGAAGATCTGGCCCTCACGCAGCAGCTCGCGACGGATGGCCGCGGCCACCTGCCGCTGCGAATACGGCCCGACGAAGGTCAGGATGGGGTGTCGGTCCTCCGGCGGGGTGGCCAGGGTCGACATCTCACGGATACCGGTGACCGCCATCTCGAGCGACCGCGGGATGGGCGTCGCGCTCATCGCGAGAATGTCGACGTTGGTTTTGAGCTTCTTCAGAGCGTCTTTGTGTTCGACGCCGAACCGCTGCTCCTCGTCGATGATGACCAGACCCAGATCTTTGAAGATAATCGACGGTGACAGCAGGCGGTGCGTGCCGATGACGACGTCGACGGTTCCGTCGAGCATGCCGGCGATGGTCTCCCGCGACTCCTTGTCGGTCTGAAACCGGGACAGGGCGCGCAGGTGGATCGGGAAACCGGCGAAGCGTTCCTTGAACGTTTCCATATGCTGGCTGACCAGCAGGGTGGTCGGTACGAGCATGGCCACCTGTTTGCCGTCCTGCACCGCCTTGAACGCGGCACGAATGGCAACCTCGGTCTTGCCGAACCCGACGTCGCCGCTGAGCAGCCGGTCCATCGGAATGGGCCGTTCCATATCGGCCTTGACCTCGTCGATGGTGGTGAGCTGGTCGGGCGTCTCCACGAACGGAAAGGCCTCTTCGAGCTCGCGCTGCCAGGGCGTGTCCGGCCCGAACGCGTGCCCCTTGCTGGCCATGCGTGCCGAATACAATTTGACCAGTTCCACGGCGATGTCCCGCACCGCCTTGCGTGCCTTGGTCTTGGCACTCGACCAGTCGCTGCCGCCCATCTTGCTCAGGGTCGGGGCCTCACCGCCGACATAGCGGGTGACCAGGTCGAGCTGGTCGGTCGGCACATAAAGCCGGTCGCCGGCGTGCCCGCGCTTCGACGGCGCGTACTCCAGCACAAGGTATTCGCGGGTGGTCTTCACCGGGTTGCGGCCACCGCTCGACACCTCCCGCTGGGTGAGTTCGAGAAAACGACCGATGCCGTGCGTCTGATGCACGACGTGGTCGCCGGCCACGAGCTGCAAGGGATCGACGACGTTCTTGCGACGGCTGGCGAGCTTCTTGATCTGTCGCGCGTCATAACCGACCGTGCGGCCGTAGAACTCGCTTTCGCTGATGAGGGTCAGCTTGCTCTGCGGCAGTTCGAAACCATGATCGACGGATGCCTTCAGCAGGTAGGCGATGCCCGGTTCCGGCTCCAGCGGCCACACGTCGACCACCCGCGCCGGCAGTTCACGCTCGGCGAGCACCTGGGCGGCCCGTTCCACCAGCCCGGTGCCTTGGGCGACGATGCCGACGACCCAGCCGTCGTGCAGCCGGGAGGCGACGTGACCCACGGCGCCGTCGACGCTGCCAGCGAAGGTGGGGACGGCATCCGCTTCGATGCGCATGGTGAGCAGTTCGTCCAGCTCGAGGTGCTCGGGCAGCACCGGCGCGTCGGTCGGTGCGGCCTGGAAGGTACTCAGGGTCCACCAGCTGTGCCCGGAGGCCGGCGCGCCCGGCGCCGAGTACTTGACGCTGTCGCGCAGGCGGCCGAGGGTGAGAAAATCACCGGATTCGAGGTCGATGGGCGCGTCGGCCCCGGCCGTGGCGGCGCTCCAGGCGGCACCGAGAAACTCGCGGTTGGTCTCGGCGAGGCTGATCGCCCGGCTGGCGACCCGCTCCGGCGAGATCACGGCGATGGCGGCGGTGACGGGCAGGTAGTGGGTGACCGGTACGAGCCGGTCGACCAGGGCCGGCGCGAGGCTCTCCATTCCCTCCACCGGGATACCCTCGGCGATCTTGGCAAGCAGGCCGGACAGACTCGGAAATTCGTGCTGCATCTCGCGGGCGCGCTGCCGAACGGCAGGGCTCAGCAGCAGTTCCCTGCTCGGTGGCAGGCTGACGGAGGCGACCGGTTCGGGCAGAGACCGCTGGTCGGCGACGCTGAACAGGCGAATCTGCTCAACTTCGTCGCCGAAGAACTCCACCCGGTACGGGTGAGAAGCCACCGGCGGAAACACGTCAAGGATGCCGCCGCGCACGGCGAACTCGCCGCGCCGGGTGACCATGTCGACGCGGGCATAGGCCAGGTTCACCAGTTGCAGCACGATCGCGGCGAGGTCGTGGCCGCGCGCGCCGACGGTGAGGTCGATCGGTTCGTAGTCGGTGAGGTTGTCGGCGACCGGCTGCAGGGCCGCCCGCACCGAGGCGACGACGATGAGCGGATGCCGGGTGGCCGGGTCGGCCTCCTGCCACTCGCGCATGCGGCGCAGAGCGTGCAGGCGTTTGCCGACGATCTCGGCGCTCGGGCTGAGACGTTCGTGCGGCAGGGTCTCCCAGGCCGGAAAGTCGATGATTTCAGCACTCGTCGCAAAGCAGCCGAGGTTGTCGCGCAGCGCCTCGGACTCCCGACCGGTCGCGGTGATGACGAACAACGCCTGGGCGTCGTCCGGTCGCAGGTTGAGCAGCGCGGCAAGCAGCGGCGCACGCAGGCCCTCGGTCAGACTGAAATCAGCATCCCGGCTGGCATAGGCGAGGGCATTGTCGAACGTGGAGGCGCGCGCGAGCGCTGCAATTAAGCCCTGAAGGATCACTGAACGAGTCTACCTACGAGGGCGAGTGGAACTTCTGCTGCGCGGCCACGACGCCGTCCGCGGCGATCAGTTCGATTGCGTCGGCAGCATCCGCTATGAGATTGGGCAGAATGCTACGCTCGGCCGATGCGAAGTCGTGCAGCACGAAATCGGCCGGATTCTGGCGACCGGGCGGGCGTCCGATGCCCATGCGAATGCGGATGAACTCATTGGTTCCGGTGGCGGCGATGATGTCGCGCAGGCCGTTGTGGCCGCCGTGCCCGCCGCCGACCTTGATCTTGAGCGTGTCGAAGGGCAGGTCGAGGTCATCGTGCACCACGATGAGCCGGGAGACGGGCAGCGAGTAGAAGCGCAGCAGCGCGGCGACCGGACTGCCGGAGACGTTCATGAACGTGGTGGGCTTGGCCACCACCAGTTTGGGCCCAGTGGGTGCGATGCGTCCCTCGGCAACGAGGGCGGCCGTTTTATGACGTTTGAAGTTGGAGGTGAGACGGTCGGCAAGCTGCGCCGCCACCATCTGTCCCACGTTGTGCCGATTGCCGGCGTAGTCGGGCCCGGGGTTGCCGAGCCCGACTACGAGCCACAGGTTCGTATCCAGGGGATTCCTCCGTGTACGCGGGCGAAAGCCCAGACGGAACCAGTTGATGATGGGTACGCCGTTGAAAAGTACTACGCGGCGGGAGGCGTGGCGGCCGGGGTGCCGGCCGTGATGACCTCGGTCTCGGCCTCTTCTTCATCTTCGCCACGAGGGGTGTGGATGTAGACGACGAGGGCGTCCTCGTCGGACATGAGCACGGCGCCGTCGGGCAGAGGAACGTCCTTGGCGTGAATCTGGGCACCGTCTTCGAGACCCTCGATCGACACGGTGACGTTCTCGGGAATGTCGGTTGCTTCAACCTCGAGCAGCAGGGTCTTGGTGTCGAAGTCGGCGATCGTGCCGGCGAAGGACTCGCCCGACATGTGCACCTGAACTTCAACCTGCACCTTTTCACCCTTGCGCACGACGACCAGGTCGATGTGCTCGATGATGGCCTTTACCGGGTCCTTCTGCACGTCCTTGACCAGTACGAGCTGCTTGGCGCCAGCGATGTCGAGCTCGAGCAGCATGTTGGCGCGACGCAGCAGCAGGGCGATGCGGTGGGCGGGCAGCGACACGTGCACCGGCTCGGTGCCGTGGCCGTAGATGACGGCCGGGATCTTGCCGAGCACGCGCAGCTTGCGGGCCGCGCCCTTGCCGAAGCTTTCGCGCAGTTCAGCGACGACAGCGGTAACTTCTTTAGCCATGATATTTCTCCTTGCGGGGCCTGAGCCCAGGTCGTGGGATAGTGATTCAACTCGAACGCATGTCAGCGTGAGGAAAAGCCCAGGGCCTCGTCCGCCGCGTCGATAACGGATGCCGCCGGCCTACGAGTCTGGCCCGGCATCATCCCTCGCCGAAGTTCGTTGTCCAGCTTACACAGTTCGCGCCGGGCCTGCAGCCCGGGCGTGTCGCGCACGGCGCGGGTGCCGACGCAGGCGTTAGGGTCGGAGCATGCCATCCAGCCTGCACAACCGCGTGGTCGAGGCGGTCGGCATCCCCATCGTCGACGGGCGCACGCCGGCCGGAACCGTGATGCTCTCGGAAGAGCTCGAGCGCACCCAGGGCGTGAGTCGGTCAGTCGTGCGCGAGGCGGTGCGGGTGCTCGGCGCCATGGGCCTGGTCGAATCGGTCAAGCGGGTCGGAATTCGCGTTCGGCCGCAATCGGTGTGGAACGCCTTCGATCCCCTGCTCATCCGCTGGCGCCTGGCCGGGGCTGGACGTGGCGCCCAGCTGCGTTCGCTCACCGAGCTGCGAGCATCCGTCGAGCCGATGGCCGCCGAACTGGCCGCACGACACTGCCCACAGGCCATGTCGGGCGAACTCATGACCGTGGCCGCGCAGATGCGCACCGTCGGGCGAGCCGGCGACCTCGAGCGATTTCTCGCGCTGGACATCCACTTTCACCGGCTGGTGTTGCACGGGTCGGGCAATGAGATGTTCGCCAAACTCGACGAAGTGATCGCTGCCGTGCTGTCGGGGCGCACCGGCCTCGGCCTGATGCCCGCCCACCCGCATGAAACCGCCCTGCAGTGGCACGTTGACGTCGCCGACGCCATCCAGGGCGGCCATCCGGGGCGGGCCCGGGAGTCTATGGAACTGATCATGCGACGCACCATTGCCGAGGTGGAGGAGTCCTGGGCCCACACTCCCCGCCTGTTCTTCTAGTCGGGGTCAGAGCAGGCTCGCCACGAGGTAGATGGCCAGCGCCAGCGTAAAGCCCACGATTCCGACCAGGGCCTGACCGACGGTCCAGGTCTTGAGCGTGGTCTTGGTGTCCATCCCGAAGAACCGGCTGACCAGCCAGAATCCGGAGTCGTTGACGTGCCCGGCGAAGACCGACCCGGCCGCGAGTGCCAGCACGATGGCGGCGAGCTCAACCGGGTTGAAAGTGTTGTTGCCCATCACGACCGGCTGCAGCAGCGCCGCCGTGGTGGTGAGCGCCACTGTTGCGGAGCCCTGCGCGATCCGCACGAGGGCGGCGATCACGAACCCGGCCACGATCACCGGCAGGCCGATGGCGTCGAGTGACTCGGCCAGGGCGTTGCCGATTCCGCTGGCACGCAGCACGCCTCCGAACATTCCACCGGCGCCGGTGATGAGGATGACGGCAGAGACCGGGCCGAGCGCGCTGTCGACGACCGATTCCACGAGGCTGGCCGACTTACGCTTCTTCCAGCCGAGCAGGGCCATGGCGAGCACCACCGTGATGAGCAGGGCCACCGGTGTCTCGCCGATGGCGCGCAGAATCTGCACCCAGGCATCGTCGAGCGAGACCAGCCCGGCGGTGGCGGCCATGTTGAGGCCGGTGTTGAGAAAGATCAGTCCGATCGGCAGCAGGAGCAGGGTCATGATGATGCCGACCCGGGGAGCGGACGCGAACTCGGTGAAGTCGCCCGTGCTGCCCCGCAGAATAGACGGCACGGGAATGTCGTACTTGCGACCGACGTAGCGGCCGAACAGGTGACCGACGACGTACCAGGTGGGCAGTGCTACCAGAAGGCCGAAGATCAGCACGAGTCCGACGTCGGCGCCGAGCAGGCCCGTCGCCGCAACGGGGCCGGGGTGCGGCGGCACGAAGATATGCATGACCGAGAAGGCCACCGCCGATGGGAACGCATAGCCGAGGAAAGACCCGCCGAGGCGTCGGGCGACGGCGAAGATGATCGGCAGCATGACCACGAGGCCGGCGTCGAAGAAGATCGGGAAACCGAGCATGAGCGATGCGACGGCGAGCGCGATCGGCGCGCGCTTCTCTCCGAAACGGGCGATCAGGGCATCCGTCAGCACCTGCGCGCCGCCGCTGGTCTCGAGCATGCGACCGAGCATGGCGCCGAGGCCGACGAGCAGGGCCACACCGGCCAGCGTGCCGCCGAAGCCGTCGAGCAGGGTGGGCATGAGGCGTGCCGTCGGAATGCCGGTGGCGA
Source organism: Cryobacterium luteum (assembly GCF_900110125.1). Lineage (GTDB taxonomy): Bacteria > Actinomycetota > Actinomycetes > Actinomycetales > Microbacteriaceae > Cryobacterium > Cryobacterium luteum. The sequence goes on along the minus strand of NZ_FOCN01000012.1, from coordinate 81,312 downwards.
CCGCGGTGAGCAGGCTCACGATGATCAGCGACAGAAAGGCGTGCACCTTGAACTTCATGATGAGCACGAGGAGCACCGCGATCGCACCGGCGGCAACGCCGAGCAATCCGGGGGTGCCGAGCACCCAGTTCATTTCAAGATCGGTCATCAGTGAGCGTTCCTTTGTGGATCAGGCCGACGATTTCGTCGGGAGTGTGGATGAGGTCGACGCGCAGCCCGGCTTCGTCAGCGGCGAGCGGTTCGAGCGTCGCGAATTGCGAGTCGAGCAGGGTGGGCGGCATGTATTCGTGGTTGCGGTGGGTGAGTCGCTCGGCGATCAGTTCCTGGCTGCCATAGAGCTCGGCGAAGACCAGCGTCGGTACGAAGGAGCGCAGCAGGTCGCGGTAGTTGCGTTTGAGGGCCGAGCAGGCGACCACGAGCGGTTTGCCCTGGTCGACGGCCTCCGCCATGGTCTCGCCGATGCGGGTCAGCCAGGGCAGGCGGTCGTCGTCGGTGAGCGGATGCCCGGACGCCATCTTGGCGCGTGCCGCCGCGCTGTGCAGGTCGTCACCGTCAAGAAATCGGAAGCCCCGTGCCGCGGCGAGTGCGCGGCCGACGGTGGATTTGCCGCAACCCTGAACGCCCATCACGACGATGGCCAATGCGGGGGTGACTCGTTGGATGTGATCAGGCATGGTGCTCCTTTGCGGCCGCTGCTTCACTGCAATAAATCTGATTACAACGAGCAAACTAACACTTATATCTGCTTCAATGAAATCGTGCGCGCCCCCGTTTGTGGGACCGATCAGGCCGGTGGGCTAAACTCGTAGGTGGTCTGCTCAACACAGCCCCGAAGGAGAAAACGTGTCAGAGTCCGGTTCAGCACAGGCAAATATTGGTGTCGTCGGTCTGGCGGTGATGGGCTCGAACCTCGCCCGCAACCTGGCCGGCCGCGAGGGGAACACCGTCGCGGTCTACAACCGCTCCCCCGAACGAACCCGCCTGCTCACGACCGAGCACCCCGAGGCCAACTTTGTCGCCTCCGAGAACATCGCCGACTTTGTCGCGTCGCTGACCAAGCCGCGCACGGCGATCATCATGGTGCAGGCCGGCCGCGGAACCGACGCCGTCATCTCCCAACTCTCGGAGCTGTTCGAGCCCGGTGACATCATCGTCGACGGCGGTAACGCCGAATTCACCGACACCATCCGCCGAGAGAAGGAGCAGAGCGCCAAGGGCCTCAACTTTGTCGGTGCCGGCATCTCCGGTGGCGAAGAGGGCGCCCTCAACGGCCCGAGCATCATGCCCGGCGGCTCGGTGGAGGCGTACAAAACCCTTGGCCCCATTCTCGAGTCCATCGCCGCCGTCGTCGACGGTGTGCCCTGCGTCACCCACATCGGCACCGACGGTGCCGGCCACTTCGTCAAGATGATCCACAACGGCATCGAATACGCCGACATGCAGCTCATCGCCGAGGCCTACGACCTGCTCCGCAAGGTTGGCGGGCACTCCCCCGAGGTCATCGCCGACGTCTTCACCGACTGGAACAGCGGAGAACTCAACAGCTACCTGATCGAGATCACCGCAGAGATTCTGCGTCAGGTCGACGCGAAGACCGGGGAGCCGTTCATCGACGTCGTGCTCGACGAGGCCGGCTCTAAGGGAACCGGCGTCTGGACCGTGCAGAACGCGCTCGACCTCGGCGTTCCGGTCGGCGGCATCGCCGAGGCCGTCTTCGCCCGCGCCGTCTCCAGCCACCCGGAGCAGCGCGGACCGGTGCGCGCCACCCTCACCGCTCGCCCCGAGATCGCCATCGTCGGCCATACCTTTCAGGAAGACGTGCGCCAGGCGCTCTATGCCTCGAAAATCGTCGCCTACGCGCAGGGATTCGACGCGATCATCGCCGGTGCGAAGAAGTACAACTGGAACATCGACAAGGGTGCCATCGCCACTATCTGGCGCGGCGGCTGCATCATTCGCGCCCAGTTCCTCAACCGCATCGTCGACGCCTACGACAACGACGCGTCCATTCCGAGCCTGCTCGCCGACCCGTACTTCGCCGAGGCCGTCGCCTCCGGCGAGGCAGCCTGGCGCCGCGTGGTCTCGACCGCCGCACTGTCGGGCATCCCGGTTCCCGGCTTCGGTTCGAGCCTGAGCTACTTCGACTCGCTCGCGAGCGTTCGCCTGCCGGCCGCCCTGGTGCAGGGTCAGCGCGACTTCTTCGGAGCGCACACCTACCACCGGGTCGACCTGCCCGGCACCTTCCACACCCTGTGGTCCGGCGACCGCAGTGAGATCGCCACCGAGGCGTCCACGCACTAGCCACACGCAGCACGCGTTGCCGGCCGGCAGCATCCGCTTCTCACGCGCTGAGAACGGATGCCGCCGGCCCGCTCTGTTTCACCGGGCGTTTCCCGCGCTGCCCTGCAAGAATGTGAGTACTCATGAGTGACAATCATCCCGAACTCTCCGGCTATGAGCCGAATGACGACTACCGTCCGCTGCGCGGCAAACACTTCACGTCAATCCTGCGGATCGTCGTGGTGCTCGGCATCGTTGCCCTCGTCGTGCCGGGGGTCTTCACCACCATGCGGGTCGCCGCGGATACGGCCGCGAACGCGTGCGTGACCGCGGTCGCCCAGTACTACCCTTCGGCGGTCGACTTCGACGCGCGATTCGAGTTCGCCGGGCCCGGCGGGTTCGGCTGGCAGTGCTACGCGGTCGATGTGAACGAGCGCGAGACCTTCGTCACCCCGCTCGGCATCATTCCCTCGGCGCCGCGCCAGCTGGCCCCCGCCACGCGCACCTAGATTTCGGGCCCCGTGGCCTCAACCCGGCGCTGGGGTGTGACTTTCGACCCAAAAATCACGAAGAATGGGCTCAAACTCACACGTCGGTGAGCCGCGGTGAACGCAAGGATGTCTGCGAAACGCGAGCGGGCAGCATCCGTTAATGGCGCAGTGAATGCAAGTAACTGACTGGAGGCGATGGCCGCAGTCACCGCCTCCAGAGATCAGCCATATACGAGACTGAGCGTTCTACCTACTATGCGGCACCATCGAACATCGAAGTGACCGAACCCTCGTCGAAGACCTCATGGATGGCGCGGGCCAGCAGCGGGGCAATCGGCAGCACGGTGAGGGTCGGAAAGCGCTTCTCCGGCGGGATCGGCAGCGTGTCGGTGACGACAACGGCGCTGATCGCGGGGTTCTGCAGCATGTCGACCGCAGGGTCGCTGAACACGGCGTGAGTAGCGGCGACGACGACACCGATGGCGCCGGCCTCACGCAGGGCCTCTGCGGCCAGGGCGATGGTACGACCGGTGTCGATCATGTCGTCGACAAGCAGGCAGACGCGACCCTTGACCTGACCGACGATCTCGTGCACGGAGACCCTGTTGGGCACCAGCGGGTCGCGACGCTTGTGAATGATGGCCAGCGGAACACCGAGGCGGTCACTCCAGATGTCTGCGACGCGCACCCGGCCCATGTCGGGCGAGACTACGGTGAGGGTGGACGGGTCGAGCCGCGCCCGGAAGTGCTCGAGCAGCACCGGCATCGCGAACAGGTGGTCGACCGGACCGTCGAAAAAGCCCTGAATCTGGGCGGCGTGCAGGTCGATCGACATGATTCGATCGGCACCGGCAACCTTGAACAGGTCAGCGACGAGGCGCGCCGAGATCGGCTCGCGGCCGCGACCCTTTTTGTCCTGCCGGGCGTAGGGGTAGAACGGCGCGACCACGGTAATGCGCTTGGCGGATGCCCGCTTGAGTGCGTCCACCATGATGAGCTGTTCCATCAGCCATTCATTGATCGGCGCGGTGTGGGATTGGATGACGAAGGCATCCGAGCCGCGCACACTCTCGTCGAACCTGGCGTACAGTTCGCCGTTGGCGAAGGTGCGTGCGTCGGTGTGGAGCAGCTCTGAACCAAGCTCCGTGGCGATGTCGAGAGCGAGCTGCGGGTGTGCTCGCCCCGAAACCAGTACTAATCGTTTGTCGCCGCTGGTCTTGATTTCCGACACCTATTCTCCAGTCTTCGTGCTGTCCACGCGTTCTGTGCTGCTCAGGCTGGCGTCCGCGGCGAGAGCCGCGGCCGTGCCCGGACGGTTGGCGTGAACCCAGCCGTCCATGTTGCGCTGCGGGGCCACATTGATGGCCAGTGCGCCGGCCGGAACGCTCTTTCGAACGACCGTGCCTGCCCCCGTGTACGCGCCCGAACCAATTGTAATCGGCGCGACAAACACGTTGTGTGAGCCGGTGCGCACGTGCGACCCGATCTCAGAGTGGTGTTTGGCCACGCCGTCATAATTGGCGAAGATTGTTCCGGCCCCGATGTTCGACCCCACACCGATCGTGGCATCGCCCACATAGCTCAGGTGCGGCACCTTGCTGCCGGCGCCGATCTGGGCGTTCTTGGTCTCGACGAAGGCGCCGATCTTGCCGTCGGCGCCGAGCACGGTGTTCGGCCGCAGGTAGGAGAACGGACCAACGGATGCGCCGGCCTCGATCACCGCGAGGGTCGCGTCGGTGCGATTCACTCGGGCGTTCTCGCCGATCTCGCAGTCACGCAGGGTGGTATCCGGGCCGATGATGGCGCCGGTCGCCACGACGGTGGCCCCGACGATCTGGGTGCCGGGCAGCAGGGTGACGTCGGGCGCGAGCACGGCTTTCAGGTCGATCCAGGTGGTGGCCGGGTCCTGCACTGTCACTCCGGCCAGCTGCCAGCCACGCACGATCAGGGCGTTGAGCTTCCGCGCGGTGTCGCCGAGCTGGGCACGGTCGTTGATGCCCGCCACGATCCAGGCGTCGGCGACGGGAACGGCGCTCACCTCGGAGCCGGCCCGGCGCAGCAGTTCGATCACATCGGTGAGGTACTTCTCGCCCTGCGCGTTGGCGGTGGTCAGCTCGGCGAGCTGCTCACGCAGCGCGGCCAGGCCGAACAGGTAGACGCCGGCGTTGATCTCGGTAACGGCCAATTCGGCATCCGTTGCATCTTTCTGCTCGACGATGCGGTCGAACGCACCCTCCACAGACCGGATGATGCGGCCATAGCCGGTCGCGTCGTCGGGGTAGGCGGAGAGAACGGTACCCGCAGCGGCGCCCTGGCGGTGCGAGGCAATGAAGGAGGCGAGCGTGGCGGCGTTCAGCAGCGGCACGTCACCGTTGATGACCAGCACGTCTCCGTCGAAATCGGCGGGCAGCGCGGCGACGGCCTGTTCAACGGCGCGGCCGGTTCCGGGGATCTCGTCTTGATCGACGATGGTGCTCTCCGGCAGGTTCTCGGCCACGACCGCAGCGAGCAGGTCGCGTTCGTGCCGCACGACGGTCACGACGTGGGCGGCATCGAGGGCGCGCGCGGTCGCCAGCACGTGACTGACGATCGGCACTCCGGCCAGCGGATGCAGCAGCTTGGGCAGGCTGGACTTCATGCGGGTGCCCTGGCCGGCGGCCAGCACAATGATGGCGAGGCGGGCGTCTGTCACAGGATTCCTAACGCAGTTGGGAGAGAAAATGAGGGCTCCGCCACCAGGATTCGAACCTGGACCGAACAACTCCAAAGGTTGCCGTGCTGCCGTTACACTATGGCGGACCATGCTGACCGGAGCCAGCAACCTGTCAAGTCTGCCAGATTCTTGGCGGCGGCATGCACCGACCGGCCCTCTCCCGGGGTCCTCGGCGAAGAAACTCCCCGGTAGGCGGGATAATGGAGCAATGCCTGGCCATGATGAAGTCGACCGAATCGTCGATTCATGGCTGCGCGAACGCCCTGATCTTGATTTTGCACCGTTGCAGGTGCTCAGCAGGGTCGCCCGGTTGTCGAAACACCTCGACCGGGCCCGCCGCACCGCCTTCTCCCGCTCCGAACTCGCATCGTGGGAGTTCGACGTGCTCTCGGCACTGCGCCGGGCCGGCACCCCGTACGAGCTGAGCCCGAAGGCCCTATTGCAGCAAACCCTCGTCTCGAGCGGCACCATGACGAACCGCATCGACCGGCTCGTCGACCGGGGTCTGGTGAAGCGTCGCTCTGCACCCAATGACGGCCGCGGCATCCTGGTGGGCATGACCCCCGCCGGCCTCACCCGAGTGGATGCCGCCATCACCAGGCTGGTCGACGCCGAAGCCGACCTGCTCGACACCCTCTCCGCCACCGATCAGGAACGGCTGGCCGGCCTGCTGCGAAAGCTCAGCCTCGACTTCGACTGAGACCCGACACAAGCTAGCGGCGCAGGGCCTTGCGGGCGAGATAGTTGCCGAAGAACTGCACGACCTGCACAAGCACGATAATGATCAGCACCGCGGCCCAGGTGACGACCGGTTCGTACTGCCGGTAGCCGTACAACAGGGCGAAGTTACCGAGCCCGCCGCCGCCGACGTAGCCGGCGACTGCCGACATGTCCACGAGCGCCACGAAGATGAACGTGTAGCCGAGAATGAGCGGTCCGAGCGCTTCGGGCAGCAGCACCGTGAAGATGATCCGAATCGGTCCGGCGCCGACGCTGCGGGCCGCGTCGATCACACCAGGGGTCACGGTGAGCAGATTCTGCTCCACGATGCGGGCCATCGCGAAGGAGGCGGCGAGGGCGATCGTGAAGATGATCGCGTTATTGCCGATACCGCTGCCGGTGACCACTCGAGCCAGCGGCTGCGCCGCCGCGAGAAAGATGATGAACGGAATCGGGCGAATGAAATTCACCAGCAGGTTGAGCACGACGAACAGGGGCTTGTTCTCGAGGACGCTGCCGGCGCGGGTGACGTACAGACCCAGGCCCACCAGCAGGCCGCCGAGGCCGCCGAAGAACAGGGTGAGCGCGACGATGTAGAGGGTCTCGTAGGTGGCCGTCCACAGTTCGGGCAGCAGATCGATCAGGGCATCCATCAGCGCACCTCCGTGACGGTCGTGAGCGTTCGAATGTGATCGAGCACGCGGTCGATGACCGGGTCATCGCCGGTGAGGGCGAGGGTGAGGTGACCGAACGGGCGACCCTGAATCTCGTTGATGCCGCCGTAGACCACCTCGAACGCCACGTTTGCGGCCGACAGTTCGCCGAAGACGGCCTTCTGGTCGACCGCGCTGTCGCGAAACGTCAGCGTCACGATGCGTCCGGCGTGCCGCTCGCGCAGCACGGCAAGTTCGGCCGCAGACGGCACCCCCTTGACCACGGTCGAGACGAATCGAGCGGATGCCGCTGCCTGCGGGTTCGAGAACACCTCGAAGACCGGTCCGCGCTCGATCACCTGGCCCTGGTCCATCACGGCGACCTTGGTGGCGATGGTCTGGATCACGTCCATCTCGTGGGTGATCACGATGATGGTCACCCCGAATTCCGCGTTCACCCTTTTCAGCAGGGCGAGGACCTCGTGCGTGGTTTCCGGGTCGAGCGCGCTCGTGGCCTCGTCGGCGAGCAGGATGCTCGGCTGGGTCGCGAGCGCGCGGGCGATGCCCACGCGCTGCTTCTGGCCGCCGGAGAGCTGGTCGGGATACGACCCGGCCTTGTCGCTGAGACCGACGAAGTCGAGCAGTTCGGCCACTCGGGCGGCGCGCTGCTCCTTGGGATACCCGGCCACTTCGAGCGGGTAGGCCACGTTCCGGGCCACCGTGCGCGAGCCGAGCAGGTTGAACTGTTGAAAGATCATGCCGATGCCGAGGCGCACCCGGCGCAGCTCTCGCTCGCGCAACGCGGCGATGTTCTGCCCGTTCACCCAGATCTCGCCGGAGGTAGACCGCTCCAAAGCGTTGACGAGTCGCACCAGGGTGCTCTTTCCCGCGCCGGAATAGCCGATGATGCCATAAATATCGCCAGCCTCAACGTCAAGACTCACGTCATCGATCGCCGTGACGCTCGCGCCGTCCCTGGCCGTGGGCGGGTACACCTTACCCACATTGCGCAGACTGACTACAGCCATCCGTTTACCTCGCTCAATAACCGGATGACTACTCGGCGGCCTGGATCTCGGCCTGAATGTCGGCGAGGGACTTCTTGAGGTCGGTGACCGGGGTGGTCAGCATCACCGCGGTGTCGCCGCTCACGGCGAAGACGCCGTCCTGCACGTCCTTGGTGGTCTGGAAGATCTCGACGAGCTTCTGGAACGTCTCGTTGTTCTTGTCTTCGTCGCGGGCGGCGAAGATGTTCGCGTAGGGCAGGGCCTTGGGGTCGGCAGCATCATCGGTAGCGATGGCGTCGTCGAACTTGAGTCCGGCTTTCTCGGCGAAGTCGTTGTTGATGATCGCGGCGGCGACGTCGGGCAACGAACTCGCGGTGAGTGAGGCTTCGAGGGCCGTGACCTTCACCTTGGAGGCCTCTTCATCGATGTCGTCGATGCTGGAGTAGATGGTACCGCCGTCGGTCAGCTCGATGAGCCCCTCGGACTGCAGCAGCACGAGTGCGCGGGCCTGGTTGCTGTCGTCGTCGGGCACGGCGACGGTGTCGCCCGCCACGATATCGTCGACATCGCTGTACTCGGAGGAGTACAGGGCGATCGGATAAATGGCCGTAGCACCGATCGGGGCCAGGTTTTCGTTGCTCGCCTCGTTGTACTCGGCCAGGTAGACGATGTGCTGGAACTGGTTGAGGTCGACCTCGCCGGCGGCGAGGGCCGGGTTCACCTGCGGGTACTGCGCGAAGTCGACGATCTCGATCTCGATGCCCTCGGCCGCGGCGGCTTCGGTGTACACCGCCCAGTAGGGGTCGCTGGCGCCGACGACGCCAATCTTGATGGCGTCACCGTCGGTGCCGGTGGCGGGGCCGTCAGCGGATCCTGAGGCTCCGGCGCAGCCGGCCAGCAGGGCGACGAGCGGGAGCACGGCGAGTGCGGCGAGGACGTTCTTCTTTTTCACGATAATTCCTTCGGGCGATCTGGGTTCCGGTTGCTCCGGGGCACACTGCCATGACCGGTCAAACCAGAAGGCTGCGCCCACGAGGAGCTTTGTACCGCGGCTGCGCAGGTACCCCTTAACGATACGTGCCGAAGCTGCGACGCGTGGCCTGCCCCGACACACTACGTCACAGCTTCTTTCAAATCAGCCCTCGATCAGCTCGGTAAGTTCGACCCAGCGGGTTTCCAGCGTGGCGATGGTCTCTTCGAGTTCGGTCAGTTTCACTCCCAGCTCGCCCAGCCCGGTAAAGTCGGACTGATCGTGCGCGGCGAGCTTCTCGTGCTTCTGCGCGATGCGTTCCTGCAGTTTGACCACCTTGCGGTCGATCGAGCCGAGCTCCTTCTGGGCATTGCGCAGTTCGGCCCCGCCGAGGCTGGGGATCTTCTTGGGCTTGCCGGCGGCATCCGTTGGCGTTGCGGCGGCCGGGCCGGCGACTGCCTTGCGACGCACTTCGAGGTACTGGTCGACGCCGCCGGGCAGGTGGCGAAAGCCGCCGTCCATGACCGCGTACTGGTTGTCGGTGACGCGCTCGATCAGGTACCGGTCGTGCGAGACGACGAGCAGGGTGCCCGGGAAGGAGTCGAGCAGGTCTTCCATGGCGGCGAGCATGTCGGTGTCGAGGTCGTTGGTGGGCTCGTCGAGGATGAGCACATTGGGCTCGCTGAGCACGATCAACAGCAGCTGCAGGCGGCGCTTCTGGCCACCGGAAAGGTCTTTCACCTGGGTGGTGAGCTGGGCGCTCAAGAAGCCCATGCGTTCGAGCATCTGGCCGGGCGTGATCTCCTTACCGCCGGCCATGTAGCTGGTCTTCTGGCGGCCGATGACGTCGCTCACGCGGTCGTTGCGGATCTCGTCGAGTTCGAACAGCTGCTGGGTGAGCACGGCGACCTTGATGGTCTTGCCACGTTTGACGTGACCGGTCGTCGGCTGGAGGGTGCCGGCGACGAGGTTCAGCAGGGTGGACTTGCCGGCACCGTTGACGCCCATGATGCCGGTGCGCTCCCCCGGCGCGATGCGCCAGGTGATGTCGTTCAGCACGGTCTTGTCGCCGAACTTCACGCCGATATCGATGAGGTCGACGACGTCCTTGCCGAGGCGCTGCATCGCCATCGACTGCATCGTGACGGTGTCGCGGGGCGGCGGCTCGTTCTCGATCAGCACGTTCGCGGCGTCGATGCGGAACTTGGGCTTGGCGGTGCGGGCCGGGGCGCCGCGGCGCAGCCAGGCCAGTTCCTTCTTCATCAGGTTCTGACGCTTGGACTCGACCACGGAACTCATGCGGTCGCGTTCGACGCGCTGCAGGATGTAGGCGGCGTAGCCTCCCTCGAACGGTTCGATCAGGCGGTCGTGCACCTCCCAGGTGATGTTGCAGACCTCGTCGAGGAACCACCGGTCGTGGGTGACGACCACGAGTCCGCCCGACTGCGCGGCCCAGCGGGTCTTGAGGTGGCCGGCGAGCCAGGAGATGCCCTCCACGTCAAGGTGGTTGGTGGGCTCGTCGAGGAAAATGCAGTCGTAATCGCCGATGAGCACGGCGGCGAGGGCCACCCGGCGGCGCTGCCCACCGGAGAGGTCGTCGACGAGGGCGTCCCAGGGGATGTCGCGCACGAGGCCGCCGATGACATCGCGCACCTTGGCGTCGCCCGCCCAGACGTGTTCTTCGATGCCGCCGACGATGGTGTGGCCGACGGTCTGGCCGGAGGCGAGGTCGTCGGACTGATCGAGCATGCCGATGGTGACGCCGCGACGACGGGTGACGCGGCCCTCGTCGGGTTCCATCCGGCCGGCCAGCAGACGCATGAGGGTGGATTTGCCGTCGCCGTTCTTGCCGACGACACCGATGCGGTCGCCTTCGTTGAGGCCGGCGGTGACGCTGTCGAAGATGACGCGGGTGGGAAATTCGAGGTGCAGGGACTCAGCCCCGAGAAGATGTGCCATAGCCTCCGAGTTTACGGCACGCTTCTAGATCAGGCGGGCGCCGTGCACGGGGCCGGTGGCGCGCACGACCGTGAGGCGACTGGCGGAGAGCGCGACCTGCAGTTCGAGCGCGCTGTCGGCATCCGCAACCAGGAAAGCGACGGTCGGGCCGGAGCCGGAGAGGATGCCGGCGAGGGCGCCGTTCTGTTCGCCGAGCTGCAGCACCTTACCGAGGCCCGGCGCGAGGTGGAGTGCGGGGGCCTGCAGGTCGTTGTGCAGAACGTCGGCGAGCATGTGCGGGTCGCCGGCGCGCAACGCCTGCAGCACGTTGGCGTCGACGCTGGGCTGATGCTCGGCCGGGAAGATGTCCTGCGCGTGACGATCGCGGTGCCGGTCGAGTTCCTGGTACACACCGGGCGTCGACATGCCGAAGTCGGCGAGGGCGAGCACCCATTGAAACTTGCCCTTGGCCAGGGCCGGGCTGAGTTGGTCGCCGCGTCCGGTACCGATGGCGGTGCCGCCGGTGAAGGAGAACGGAACGTCGGCGCCGAGAGTCGCAGCGAGGGCGAGGAGTTCGTCTTTGGTGGCACTCGTGCCCCAGAGCGCGTCGCAGGCGAGCAGGGTGGCTGCCGCGTCGGCGGAGCCGCCGCCCATTCCGCCGGCGATCGGCACGTTCTTCTCGATCTCGAGGTGCACGCCGCCACGGTAGCCGGCCTTCCGCGCGAGGGCACGGGCCGCCTTGATCGCAAGGTTGCTGCCGCCGGTCGCAAGCGCCGAGGTGTCGATGCTGCCGCTGAACTCGACCGAGAAGTCGTTGGCCGCAGTCGCCCGCACCTCTTCGAACAGGGACACAGCCTGGTAGGCGGTCGCGAGGTCGTGATAGCCGTCTTCCATGACGGCACCGACCTTGAGGAAGACGTTGATTTTGCCGGGCGCCCGCGCGTGCACAACGGTGGTGGCGGCAGTCGTCCTCATGCTGTTAACTTAGCCCAGCCCGTCGGACCCAACGGACAGCGCGGTCAGGCCGGCGCCCAGACGCGGGCGATGGCGAGAAAATCGTGCACGGTCAGCTGCTCGCCTCGCGTCGTCGGGTCGATGCCCGCCGCCGTCATGACAGCGGATGCCGCCGTCGAGTCCCCGAGAACGACCGACAGCGACTGGCGCAGCATCTTGCGCCGCTGTTGAAACGCGGCGTCGACGAGCGCGAAGGTCTTCAGCCGCAGCTCTTCGGATTCCAGCGGCTGGGGCCGCCGATCGAAGGCGATGAGGATGGAGTCGACGTTCGGAACCGGCCAGAACACCTGGCGGCTGACCTTGCCAGCGGTGCGAAAATCGCCGTACCAGGCCGCTTTCACGCTCGGGCTGCCGTAGATCTTGTTTCCGGGCGGGGCGGCGAGGCGTTCGCCGACCTCGGCCTGCACCATGACGACACCGGCGCGAATCGACGCGAAGTGTTCAAGCAGGTAGAGCAGCACCGGCACCGAGACGTTGTAGGGCAAGTTGGCCACGAGACGGGTGGGGTCCCCGGGCAGCTCGGTGATTTTCAGGGCGTCGGCGCGGATGACCGTGAGCCGGGCGCCGGGCTGCATCAGTTCGACGGTGAGCGGCAGCTGCTCGGCGAGGCGGTCATCGATTTCGACGGCGACGACGCTCGCACCGACCTCGAGCATGCCGAGGGTGAGCGAGCCGAGGCCAGGACCAACCTCGACGACGGTGTCACCGGGCGCTACTCGGGCGACCTTGACGATGCGCCGTACGGTATTGCCGTCGATGACGAAGTTCTGACCGAGCTTCTTGGTGGGGTTGACGCCGAGCATCTCGGCGAGGTCGCGAATTTCGGCCGGACCGAGCAGCGTTTTAACGGGTTTGACCGCGTCCGCCGCCTCGTCGGTCATGCGAGCCCGCCGCGGGGGGCCTGCTCGGGACGGGCATCGTCATCCGAGCCGGCGAAGGCGGCGGTGACCGGTTCGGCGTCCCAGCGGCCGTAGACCAGCTCGGTGTTGGCGGTGATTTGGGCGGAGAGCAGGGAGACATCCGTTTCGAGGTGGGCGGCCATGCCGCGCAGCGTGTTGGGCAGCAGGTACGGTGCGTTGGGGCGGCCGCGGTAGGGCAGCGGAGTGAGGAACGGGGCATCCGTTTCAACCAGCAGCAGGTTGCGCGGGGCAGCCGACAGGGCGTCGCGCAGCCTGGCGGCGTTGTTGAAGGTGACGTTGCCGGCGAAGGACATATACCAGCCATGATCGGCGCACAGCCTGGCCATGTCGGCGTCGCCGGAGAAGCAGTGGAAGACAGTGCGTTCGGGGGCACCGACCCGAAGCAGGGTGTCGATCACGGCTTCATGGGCGTCGCGGTCGTGGATCTGCAGGGCGAGGCCCCGCTCCTTGGCGATGCGGATGTGCGCTTCGAACGAACGAAACTGGGCGGCGCGGCCGTTCTCGGGGGTGCGAAAGAAATCGAGTCCGGTCTCGCCGACCGCAACGACGCGCGGCTGCCCGGCGAGTTCGTGGATGGCGGCGAGGGCGTCGTCGAGGGTTCCGGCTTCTTCGAGCGCTGGCGCCTCGTTGGGGTGGATCGCGACGGCGGCGAGCATGCGCGGTTCGATCAGGGCTGCGGCGGCCGACCAGCGTGAGGTTTCAACGTCGCCGCCGACCTGGATCACACCGCGCACACCGACGCTCGAGGCGCGGTCGAGCTGTTCCCGATAGCTGAGCGGATGCTCACCGTCGCTGATCTCAAGATGGGTGTGGTTGTCGTAGACGGGAACCGTGAGCGGCTCCGGCAGCGGCGGATAGCTCAGGTCGCGGCCCCGGGTGTTCTCCCGTTTGCGAATGGCGCTGCCGTAGCCATCGACACCGCCGCCAAGAACGGACAGGTTCTTAGGCATCGGCCGGCTCCACGATCGATTCGATGCGCGGGAACAACGGTTCGAGCGCGTTCACCTGGACGCCGCCGGTCCATTCCCAGGCCCGGTCGACACGCTGGTCGGCGAGGGCGCCGTCGCCGCCGAGGGCGGTCCAGAGCTTGCCGGTGGCAACCGGAATGACCGGGGACAGCAGCACCGCCAGGGTGCCCAGGCCGCGCACCGCGGTGTAGAGCACGGTGCCGAGACGGTCACGGCTTTCCGGGTTTTTGGCGAGCGCCCACGGCTCCTGCAGGGTGATGTAGCCGTTGAGCTCGTCGACGAGCTGCCACACCTCGCTGAGAGCGTCGTGGATGGCGAGTTTGTCGATGGCCGCGGCCGCGGCATCCGTCACGCGCTGTTCGGTGGCCTGGATGGCCAGGTCGTCGGCCGTGAACTCAGCCGCAGCGGGCACGACGCCGTCGCAGTACCGCAGGACCATGGCGATCACGCGGGACGCAAGGTTACCGAAGCCGTTAGCGAGCTCGGACTGGTAGCGGGCCGAGAGGTCTTCCCAGCTGAAGGAGCCGTCCTGGCCGAAGCTGATGGCCCGCATGAAGTAGTAGCGAAAAGCGTCGGAGCCGAAGGTGTCGGTGATCTGGCTCGGGGCGATTCCGGTGAGCTTGGACTTGCTCATCTTCTCGCCGCCGACGAGCAGCCAGCCGTGGCCGAAGACCTGCTTGGGCACCGCGATGCCGGCGGCCATGAGCATGGCCGGCCAGATGACCGCGTGAAAGCGCAGAATATCCTTGCCGACGATGTGCGTGGCGGGCCAGCGGCTGGCGAACTCCTCATCGTTCTGGCCGTAGCCGGCCGCAGTGATGTAGTTGAGCAGCGCGTCGAACCAGACGTAGACGACGTGCGATTCGTCCCACGGCACCTTGATGCCCCAGTCGAAGCTCGACCGGGAGATTGACAGGTCGGAGAGGCCGCGCTTGACGAAGGACATGACCTCGTTGCGAGCTGTTTCCGGCTGCACGAAGTTGGGGTTCTCCTCATAGAGGGCAAGCAATCGGTCGGCGAAGGCGCTCATCTTGAAGAAATAGTTCTTCTCGTGCAGCAGCTCGACCGGCTTGGAGTGGATAGCGCAGACGAGCTGGCCGGTGTATTCGCCGGCGCCGTCGACGAGGTCGCTGGTCTGCTTGTATTCCTCACAGCCGACGCAGTAGTAGCCCTCGTACTCGCCGGTGTAGATGTGGCCCTCATCGTGCAGGTGCTGCAGAAACTTCTGCGCATTCACCTCGTGGCGTTCATCGGTGGTGCGAATGAAGTCGTCGTTGGCGATGTTGACGGTTTCCAGCAGCGGCTTCCACGCGGTCTCGACCAGACGGTCGGCCCATTCCTTGGGCGTGACGCCGTTGGCGATCGCGGTACGCAGAATCTTCTGGCCGTGTTCGTCGGTGCCGGTAAGCAGCCAGGCGTCATCGCCGGACTGCCGGTGCCAGCGCGCGAGCACGTCGGCCGCCACCTCGGTGTAGGCGTGCCCGATGTGCGGCACATCATTCACGTAGAAAATGGGCGTGGTGATGTAGAAAGAGCCTGCGGACATGCGTTCATCTTATGCGGCGAGCGGCGAGCGTCTCGCCCGGCTACGCGCTGATCAGCCGAAGTCTCAACCGAGGGGAAAGGCCGAACGGTCGGGTTTCGGCGTCGGAGCACCGGTCTTGGCCTGCAGCGCGTGCTCGTACAGTTCGCGCTTGCCGAGGCCGCTGGCTGCCGACACGTCGGCAGCAGCCTCCTTCAAACGGATGCCGCCGGCGACCAGATCGAGTACCTCAGCCACGCCCATGGCCAGGTCCAGAACCCGCACCTGGGCGCCCGCGACGACGATGCAGATCTCGCCGCGCACCCCGGCCGCCGCCCACTCGGCCAGCTCTGCTGCGGTACCGCGTTTGACCTCTTCGAAGAACTTAGTCAGTTCCCGGCAGACCACGACTCGGCGGTCGGCGCCGAGCGTGGCGGCGAGGTCGAGAAGCGAATCGGCCAGTCGGTTGGGCGATTCGAAGAACACCATGGTGCGGCGTTCGGCGGCGAGGTCGCGCAGCAGCTTGACCCGTTCGCCGTGCTTACGCGGCAGGAACCCTTCGAAGGTGAACCGGTCGGTCGGCAGCCCGGAGACAGCGAGGGCGGTTAGCACGGCGGACGGGCCGGGCAGGGCGGTGACCTGCACGCCGGCCGCCACCGCGGCATCCACCAGGTGAAAGCCGGGGTCGGAGACGGTCGGCATTCCGGCGTCGCTCAGCACGAGAATGTCCACGTCACGGGCCAGTTCAACCAGTTCGGTCGCTTTGCCACGTTCGTTGTGGTCGTGCAGGGCGATGAGTTTGGGCCGGTTCTCAATGCCGAGGGCCTTGAGCAGGTGCACGGTGACGCGGGTGTCCTCGGCGGCCACGATGGTGATGGTCGTGAGGGTCTCGATCAGGCGCCGGGAGGCGTCGCCGAGGTTTCCGATCGGGGTGGCAGCAAGGATGATCATGGGTCCAGTCTCGCAGTCGCCGCTCAGTACGATGGTCAGGTGCTGGCAACGAGTCGATGGGTTCACGGGAATCGCCGGATGCACTGGATTCGCCGGATGCGCTGGATTCGCCGGATGAACTGGGGCGCGCCCCTCGCCGTGGTTCTGCTGGCCGCCGGATTACGGTTGTGGAACCTCGGTGTGCCGCACGCGCTCGTGTTCGACGAGACCTTCTATGTGAAAGACGCCTGGTCACTCTTCAATAACGGCTACGAATCGACCTGGCCCGCCGATGCCAATGTGCTGTTCGAAGCGGGGCAGACCGACATCTTCACGGCGGATCCGTCCTTTGTCGTGCATCCGCCGCTCGGTAAATGGCTCATCGCCCTCGGTATGAATCTGCTCGGCCCCGGCAACCCGTGGGGCTGGCGCCTGGCCACCGTCGTGGTCGGGGTGCTCGCGGTCATCCTCATCATGCTCGTGGCCCGCAAACTGTTCCAGTCGCGTCTGCTCGGGCTGATCGCCGGTTTTCTGCTCGCTATCGACGGCCACGCCATCGTCATGAGCCGCGTGGCCCTGCTGGACAACTTCGTGATGTTCTTCGCGCTGCTCGGTGTCGGCGCAGTGCTGATGGATCGGCAGTGGCACTCGACCCGACTCGCCGGCCGACTGGCCGGTCTGGTCGATCCCGGCTGGGGCCCCACGCTGTGGTGGCGCCCGTGGCTGCTCGCCGCCGGCCTCGCGTTCGGGCTGACCAGCTCGGTGAAATGGTCAGGGATCTACTTTCTGGCTGCGTTCGGCGTCTACCTCGTCGTCGTCGACGCTCTCGCCCGGCGGCGAAACGGTGTCACGTTCTGGGCCAGCGCCGCAATCCTCAAGCAGGCGCCGGCCACGTTCCTCCTTCTCGTGCCCGTCGCCGCCTCGACCTTCCTGGTGTCATGGACGGGGTGGTTCGTCACCCGCGGCGGGTACTACCGGGAGTGGGCCGATTCAACGGGAGCAGCCTGGACCGGGCCGCTCGCCTGGGTCCCCCATACCCTGCAGAGTTTCTGGCATTACCAGGCAGCCGCCTACACCTATCACGTGGGACTGGCCACACCGCATCCGTATCAGGCCAACCCGCTGACCTGGCTGTTCATGATTCGCCCGACCAGCATGTATTACCGCGGTTCCAGTCAGGGCGAATTCGGCTGCCAGTTTCAGAGCTGCTCGGAGGCCATCACCTCCGTGGGCAACCCGCTGATCTGGTGGGCGGCGACGGCCGCACTGTTCTACCTCGTCTACCGGCTCGCCCGCTACCGGGAATGGCGGGTGGGTTTCATTCTGATGGGCATGGTCGCCGGCTATCTGCCGTGGCTGATGTACCTGAACCGCACGGTTTTCCAGTTCTACACCATCGCCTTTGAGCCCTACCTGCTGCTCGGCCTCACCTTCGTTCTGGGTCTGCTGCTGGGGCGAATTCCCGATCAGGCACGACCGCGACGACGGCACTCAGCACATTCGCAGGTGCACCATTCTGGCACCAAGCCACGTGTCGGGACCCTGGCCGCCGTGACCGTCGGCCTGGGAATCGCGCTGGTACTCACGGCATTCTTCTTCCCGGTATGGACCGGAATGCAGACTCCGTTCGTGTTCTGGCAGCTGCACATATGGATGCCAAGTTGGCGATAGATCGGTCAAATACATTCCATTTTTGGCATATAATGACTGGGAAACGCGTGTGAATTGGACACGCTCACGGCGTTCGCGAACGTAGACTGGCGCATATCTGCTCCACGAGTAATCGCTCACGTCCCGGCTGAGAAGTCCCGATCCACTAAGGCCTCATGTCGGAAGCATTAGCCGCACCCTCGGTCCGCATCATCAGGACCCGGCCGGGTGGAGATACCAAGAACCCCACAACCGAATATTCCGCACTCCTGCACACCGTGCGTAATCTCGGCCTTCTCGGCCGTCGCACCGGCTTCTACTGGATGGTCTTTTCCATTCTGGTGGTCGCCACCCTCGGCGCTGCGGCCGGTTTCGTTCTGCTCGGTGACACCTGGTACCAGCTGATCATCGCCGCAGCGCTCGGCCTCATCTTCACCCAGTTCGCCTTTTTGGCCCATGAAGCGTCCCACCGTGCCGTGTTCACCTCCGGCAAGGCCAACGACCGTGCCGGCCGTATCCTCGCCAATTTGTTCGTCGGCATCAGCTACGCCTGGTGGATGACCAAGCACAGCCGGCACCACGCCCAGCCGAACGTCATCGGCAAAGACCCCGACATCGAACCCGACTTCATCGTGTTCACCGAGAACGACGCCAAGCAGGTCAGCTGGCTGGGTTCCTTTGTCACGCGCAAACAGGGCTATCTGTTCTTCCCCCTGCTCATGTTCGAAGGCATCAACCTGCACATCCAGGGTTTCAAGACCGTATTCGGCAAGAACAAGGTCAGCGAACGCTGGGTCGAGATCACGATGCTCGTCACCCGCATCACCGCATACTTCGCCGTCATCTTCTACTTTCTGCCGCTCGGCATGGCGTTCGCCTTCATCGGCGTGCAGATGGCCGTGTTCGGTGTCTACATGGGCGCATCCTTCGCCCCCAACCACAAGGGGATGCCGCAGCTTCCGGCCGAAAGCCGCGTCGACTTTCTGCGCCGCCAGGTTCTCACCAGCCGCAACATTCGCGGTGGCAGCTTCATCGACACCTACATGGGCGGCCTCAACTACCAGATCGAGCACCACCTGTTTCCGAACATGGCCCGCCCGCACCTGCGCAAGGCGCAGGAGATCGCCAAGGAATATTGCCTCTCGCACGACGTGAAGTACACCGAGACCGGTGTCTTCGAGAGCTACGGCATCGTCATCGCCTACCTCAACAAGGTCGGCTTGGCGGCACGTGACCCGTTCGACTGCCCTATGGTGCAGCGCTTCCGCACGCACTAGCACCACGCACGTAGGTACAGAAGGCCGTTTCCCCCCGGGGAGGCGGCCTTCCTCGCGTCCCGGGTGCCGTACCATGAGGACCGTGACAGCGTACGTCTCAGCCCTGGACCTGTTTTCCATTGGAATCGGTCCGTCCAGTTCCCACACGGTGGGTCCGATGCGTGCTGCCCGGGTGTTCGCTGAAGATCTCAGGGCAACCGGCCGCCTGGGTGAGGTGCAGCGCATCCGCTGTTCACTGTTTGGATCGCTGGGTTCCACCGGGCTCGGCCACGGTACTCCGGATGCCGTGCTCGCCGGCCTGACCGGCCTCTGCCCGGAAACCTGCGACCCCAACGAGGTGCGCGGTGCCTGGTCGGGCCTCACTGCTGGTGCCACCCTCACCCTGCTCGGCGGCCACAGCATCGCCATCAGCGCGCAGGACGTTCGATTCGAGCCACGCACCCGGCTGCCAGGCCACCCCAACGCGCTCACGCTCACCGCCTGGGCCGGCGACAGTGCGGCGCCTGGTGCCGTCCCCGTGCTCGAGGAGACGTTCTTCTCGATCGGAGGCGGGTTCATCCGCCGGGGCGCCGAACGCTCGAGCGTGCAAACGAGCGTCGTCCAGCCGCTCCCCTACGATTCCAGCGCCGAACTGCTCGCGCTGTGCGACGCCCACAACCTCGCGATCTGCGAGGTCGCCCGTCGCAACGAAGAGGCCATCCACGGCGCCCTGGCGCTCAATGCGGGGCTCGATGCCATCTGGGAGGCCATGCACACCTGTGTGGAGGCGGGACTCACCGGCACGGGAGTACTGCCGGGCGGCCTCAAGGTGAAGCGCCGAGCCGCGGCGGTGCGTATGCGACTGGAAGAATATGACGGCCAGCCGCTGCGCGACCGCGATACCTCCACCGAATGGCTGCACGCCTTCGCGCTCGCGGTGAACGAGGAGAACGCGGCCGGCGGCCGGGTCGTGACCGCGCCGACCAACGGAGCTGCCGGCATCATCCCGGCCGTCGGCCACTATTACCTGCGTTTCGTCCCTGGAGCGGATGCCGCCGGCATCCGTCGATACCTGCTCACGGCCGTCGCGATCGGCTCCCTGGTCAAGGCCAATGCGTCGATCTCCGGGGCCGAGGGTGGCTGCCAGGCCGAGGTGGGCGCCGCCTGCGCGATGGCCTCCGGTGCCCTCTGTGCGGTGCTCGGCGGCACCCCGCGACAGGTCGAGAATGCGGCCGAGATCGCCATGGAACATCATCTCGGGCTCACCTGCGACCCGGTCGGCGGCCTCGTGCAGGTGCCCTGCATCGAGCGCAACGCGATCGCTTCATCGACCGCGGTGTCGGCCGCCCGCCTGGCGCTGCACGGTGATGGAACGCACCTGGTCTCGCTCGACACCGTCATCGAAACGATGCGGCAGACCGGGCTCGACATGATGACGAAGTACAAGGAAACGAGCGAGGGCGGTCTCGCCGTGAACGTCATCGAGTGCTGACCGGCACCCCCGAACAGGGGTAGTCCACACGGTTGGTGCGCCACCGTAGCGGCCTAAGCTGGCTGAACGTGCGCATCGATGCGCGCCTCACTGGAAGGGTCGAACCATTCGCAGCTCACTCGCACGCCGCCCGACAGGCATCATCGTGGCCGCTCTTCTGCTCGTGACCGTGGCTGGCTGCGCCGGCGAACCGGCACCGGCGGTCACGGTGACCGTCACGCCGACCGTCACCCCCACGCCGACACCGAGCCCGACTCCCACTCCGGCACCCGCGCCGGCACCCACCGAGGAAGCGGCGCTCATTCCGAACCCGGCCGTACCCGACCTCGTTCCCAACGCGGAACCGGTGCCGCTGCCGCAGGGACCGGCCGTGGACCTCGGCAGCACCCCCGGGGCTCGCGGCACCACGACCGCTGACGGTGCAGGAGCCCTGCTCACCTACACGGTCGTCGAGGGCGATGCGTTCTTCGACATCGCGCAACGATTCAATGTTCCGGTGCAGCTTATGCTGACCATGAACCCCTCGGTGCCCGGGCTCGGAGAGAACATCTACATCAAACAGATCATCAACCTGGACTGGACCACGACCCGGTAGCCGGCCGTGGGGTTCAGCGGTGCCGTGTGTCGCCGAATGACTCGCACCGGTTCCGATTCCGCCCTGTGTCGGTGGCCCCCGTTAGCCTTGAATCATGAGTTCACCCGTTTTCTCTTCACCCGTCGTGTCCACCCCCGTCGTGTCCACCCCCGTCGTGTCCACCCAATGGCTGGCCGATCACCTCGGTTCCGACCACCTGGTCATTCTCGACGCCACCGTCTTCGCCCTGGCCCCGTCCTCGACCGAGACCGGCGCAGCGGGGCCACGCTACCTCAGCGGGCGTGACGACTACCTCAGCAAGGGCCACATTCCCGGAGCCGTGTTCGCCGGCCTCATCGACGTCTTCTCCGACCCCGCCGGTGACTACGATTTCTCCCGGCCGAGCGCTGAGCTGTTCGAGGCGGCCGCGGCATCCGTCGGTATCGACAACAGCACAACCGTTGTCGTCTACGACGCCGTGGTCGGCCAGTGGGCGGCGCGCATCTGGTGGCTGTTCCGTTCGTTCGGCTACGACGATGTCGCCGTGCTCGACGGCGGACTCGCCAAGTGGCACGCCGAGACACGTCCGTTCGCCACCGGCGGCACGCGCCCGCGCGCTGCCGACGGTTTCACCACAACGCCGCGCCCCGAGCTGTGGGTCGACAAGAGTTTCATCGAGTCGATCGTTGCCGGTGAAACGGATGCCGCCCTCGTCTGCTCGGTGCCGCCGGCCGAATTCGCCGGAACAGCCGGCGCACGCCCCCGTGCCGGGCACATTCCCGGCAGCATCAGCCTGCCAGCCGCGGGGCTCGTCGACCCCACCACCAACGCGTTCCTGCGCGGGGACGAGCTCAACCGGGCGATCGCCCCGGCTGTCGCAGCGGTCGGGGCATCCGGTCACCTCGTGACGTACTGCGGCGGCGGTATCGCCGCCGCCGCGAGCGCCCTCGCACTCATCCGCGCCGGCAACGAGCACGTATCGATCTACGACGGCTCGCTCAACGAGTGGGCCGCCGACGCCTCGGCGCCGCTGAGCACGCCCGGCCGGTAGTGCACAGCAGCCGCAAACCCACCGCCCGCTGACACACCGACAGCGGATGACCGCGCCAGATCTGGGCGGCCGCTACGCCGATTACCGTAGCGGCTGCCAAACCAGGCGGGACCACGGGCACGCGGCCGCCTCAGAGCCGGTTCACCCCGGTCACCCGCACGACCGCAGCGCCGAGCTCGTCGGACGCGCCGAGGTTCACGCTCGCGCTGATGCCCCAGTCGTGGTCGCCGGCCGGGTCGTCGAGAATCTGGCGCACCGTCCACTCCTCGGCACCCTCCTCAATCATCAGCAGCTCGGAGCTGCGCGCGTCGCCACCCGTGAGCACCTGATCGTGCTCGGCGAAGTAGCCGTCCATGGCGTCAGCCCAGACATCCGCCGAGTAACCGTGCTCCCGGTCGAGCTCACCGAGCTCGTCGTAATGCTCGAGCGCGGCCAGCTGCACCCGACGGAACAGTTCGTTGCGCACCAAAATGCGAAAGGCCCGCACATTGGTGGTCAGCCGGCGCGGGGGTGGCGGCAGAATGGCGTGGGCTTCGGCCTCGTGCGCGGCGAGGTCGGGATGCAGCAGTTCCTCCCACTCGTCGAGCAGGCTCGAGTCCACCTGGCGCACCAGTTCGCCGAGCCACTCGATGAGGTCAAGCAGGTCTTCGTTCTTGGCTTCGTCGGGGATGGTCTGCCGCGCGGCCCGATAGGCGTCGGACAGGTAGCGCAGCACGACGCCCTCGCTGCGGGCGAGTTTGTAGAACGCGATGAACTCACCGAACGACATGGCCCGCTCGTACATGTCCCGCACGACGGCTTTCGGCCGCAGCTCGAAGTCGGCGATCCACGGCTGGGAGGCCTTATAGGTCTCGAACGTGTAGTTCAGCAGCTCTTCGAGCGGCTTGGGGTGCGTGATCTCCTCGAGCAGCGCCATCCGCTCGTCATATTCGATGCCGTCACGCTTCATCGCGTTCACGGCCTCACCCCTGGCGGCGAATTGCTGCCCCATGAGTACCGGCCGGGGGTCGTCGAGGGTCGACTCCAGAATCGAGATCATGTCGAGCGAGTAGGTGGGCGATTCCGGGTCGAGCAGCTCGAAGGCGGCCAGAGCAAAGGGTGACAGCGGCTGATTCAGCGCAAAGTTCGCCTGCAGGTCAACGGTCAAGCGGATGCTGCCGCTCGCACTCTGCTCCACAATGCCGGCCTCGCGCAGGGTCTTGTAAATGCCCAGCGCACGCCGGGCCAACACCAGCTGGCGGCGCCACGGTTCATGGTTGTCGAACACGAGCGCGTGCACATGAGCGAAGGCGTCGCCGCCGCGTCCGATCACGTTGATCAGCATCGCTGCGGTCATCTGCATGCTCGAAGACAGGGTCTCGGGCTCGGCATCGACCAGCCGACGAAAGCTCGGTTCGCCCCAGGAGACGAAGCCGTCCGGTGCCTTCTTGCGCACGATCTTGCGCTTCTTCTTCGGGTCGTCGCCGGCCTTCTCTATAGCCTTGAGATTGTCGCTTTCATGCTCGGGCGCCTGAATGACCACGGTCCCCGCCGTGTCGTAACCGGCTCGTCCGGCCCGTCCGGCAATCTGGTGGAACTCGCGCACGTTCACCTGACGCATCTTCACGCCGTCATACTTGGTGAGGGCCGTGAACAGCACGGTGCGGATGGGCACGTTGATGCCGACGCCGAGGGTGTCGGTGCCGCAGATCACGCGCAGGTAGCCGCGCTGGGCGAGCTGCTCCACCAGCCGGCGGTATTTCGGCAGCATGCCGGCGTGGTGCACCCCGATACCCATGCGGATGAGCCGCGACAGGGTCTTGCCAAAACTCGTCGTGAACCGAAACTCGCCGATCAGCTCCGCGATGATGTCGCGCTGTTCGCGGGTGGCCACCTTGGCGCTCGCGAGCGCCTGCGCGCGTTCGAGGGCGGCGGCCTGGGAGAAGTGCACGATATACACCGGCGCCTTGTCGGTGTGCAGCAGCTCTTCGACGGTTTCGTGCACCGGCGTCTGCTCGTAGTAGTAGCTCAGCGGAACCGGACGCTCCACCCCGGTGACCACGGCCGTTGGCCGGCCGGTGCGCCGGGTGAGGTCGTCGCTGATGAACGTCACATCGCCGAGGGTGGCTGACATGAGAATGAACTGCACCCGCGGCAACAGCAGCAGCGGCACCTGCCACGCCCAACCGCGGTCGGGGTCGCCGTAGAAGTGAAACTCGTCCATTACGACGAGGTCGACCTCGGTGTCTTCGCCGTTTCGCAGGGCGAGGTTGGCCAGAATTTCGGCGGTGCAGCAGATGATCGGAGCGTCGGCGTTGACGCTCGAGTCGCCGGTCATCATGCCGACGTTCGCGGCACCGAAGGTTTCGACCAGAGCGAAGAACTTCTCGCTCACGAGGGCCTTGATCGGTGCGGTGTAGAAGCTGCGCTTGCCGGCCGAGAGCGCCGCGAAATGCGCGCCGACGGCCACGAGCGACTTGCCGGTTCCGGTGGGGGTGCTCAGAATGAGGTTGGCCCCCGAGACGATCTCGATGACCGCTTCCTCCTGGGCTGGGTAGAGCGTCAGACCCTGCTCGGTGGCCCAGTTTTCGAACGCCTCGAAGAGAACGTCGGGGTCGGTTTCGTTTTCGAGGCGTTCAAGCACAGACATAGTCCCTCAAGACTGCACTACTTCTATAGCTCCCGCCCGCAGAATGGTCCCCCGCGCCTCCCTCCTCCGTGGCCAATTCAGGAAATCCCCTCGGAAAGGTGCTCGAAGGCGGAGTAATCGGTCATTTCAGCGCGGATCTCCTGATTTAGCCACCAAACCCGCGGCCAGAATATGACGGATGTCTGACGAAACCGACCGGGCGCCCTGGCCCGGTGGTAATCCCAGCCGCCGGTTCTAGGCTGGCGAAATGGTCTATGTCACTCCCGACACCGCTGCGAGCGCTTCGCCACGCCACCCTCGGGCACTCTGGCGGCCGGCAGCCGCCGGTCTCGCCGCCGCGCTGGCCGGTCTCGGCCTGGCCGAATTGGCCGCCGCGTGGCTCGCTCCCGGCGCCAGCCCGGTACTCACCGTCGGCGCCCTCGTCATCGACATTGTTCCGCCCGTCGTCAAGGACTTCGTGATCGGCCTGTTCGGCACGGCCGACAAGATCGTGCTGATCGCGACCATCGTGCTCGTGCTGCTTCTGGTCGCCGCTCTCGCCGGCATCCTCGAGAGCCGACGCCCGCCATTCGGCCGCCTGCTCGTGGTACTCATCGGCGCGATCGCCCTGTTCGCGGCGCTGTCCCGTTCCAGCGCTTCCACCCTCGACGCGGTCCCCGCCGTCGTGGCCATGGGCGTCGCTGCGATTGCGCTGACCTTTCTCACCACCCGGCTGCCCACGAATGCCCCGGCACCGGCTGCGCAAGGCCGCCGTCGCTTTCTGGTCTACACCGGCATCACCGCGGGCGTCGGGCTGCTCGCCCTGGCCGGCGGCCAGCTCAGCGCCGCCGCCACCCGGGCAGCGGATGCCGCACGCGCGCGCTTCACCCTGCCCGCGGCATCCGTTCGGCAGGCCGCGATACCGGCCGGGGCGAGCCTGGACGTGGCGGGCATCACCCCGCTGATCACCCCCAACGCCGACTTCTACCGCATCGACACCGCCCTGAGCGTGCCGCGCATCGACCCGAGCACCTGGCGGCTGCGCATCACCGGGCTGGTCGAGAACGAGGTCGAGATCGACTTCGCCGAATTGCTCGCGCTGCCGCTGGAGGAGAGCACCACCACCCTGGCCTGCGTGTCGAACTATGTCGGCGGCGACCTGATCGGCAACGCCACCTGGCTCGGCTACCCGATTCGCGAGCTGCTGGCCCGCGCCAGGCCCACGAGCGGTGCCGACATGGTGCTCTCCACCAGCCAGGACGGCTTCACGGCCGGCACCCCGATCGAGGCGCTCACCGACGGCCGCAACGCCATCCTCGCCGTCGGCATGAACGGTGAACCGCTCCCCCTCGAGCACGGCTACCCGGTGCGCATGGTCGTGCCCGGCCTGTACGGCTATGTCTCGGCCACGAAATGGGTGGTCGAGCTCAAGCTCACCCGATTCGACCGAGAGCAGGGCTACTGGACTCCGCGCGGCTGGTCCGAACTCGGACCGGTCAAGTTATCTTCGCGCATCGATGTGCCCCGCGAGGGCATCGCCGTTCCTGCAGGCTCGGTCGTCATCGCCGGCGTCGCCTGGTCCCAGCACGTCGGCATCAGCGCCGTCGCCGTGCAGATCGACGACGGTCCCTGGCGAGACGCCACCCTCGCCGACGCCATCTCGGTCGACACCTGGCGTCAGTGGGCGTACACCTGGACCGACGCAAGCGCCGGCGATCACACGGTCAAGGTGCGGGCAACGGATGCCGCCGGCCTCGTTCAGACGTCAGCCACCGCCGACGTCGCCCCCAACGGTGCCACCGGACTGCATGAAATCTCGATGTCTGTCTCGGGCTGACCTGCGTCAGTTGCCCTCGTAGGCGGCGCGCAGCCAGCCGAGCAGCTCAGCGTCGACCTCGGCGAGGCCGGTCACCGACACCTTGTGGGTGCACATTCCGCCGGCCAGGAGCAGGCGGTCGGTGGGGGCGGCATCCGCCAGATTGATGCCCAGCTGCAGGCGTTTGGCGCTGGCCGGTTCGATCAGCGCGAACTGCTTATGGCGTCGAAGCGACACGCTCGCTTTCTTCGGGGCGACCTCGACGTCGGAGCCGAAACGACTCACGGCATCGATCAGCGCATCGTAGAGCGGTCGCAGGCTGGCTTTCGGGCCGGAATACTGCGCGTCCACGAGCGCCGTGTCGGTCTGCGAGACGTCGCGTGCCCGGAACTGCAGCACGATGCCGTTGGCGAAACCGTGGCTGAGCCCATGCTCGGTCTTGAGGTGGTTCATGAGCTCGGTGTGTTTCGCCAGCCCGCTGGCCCCCAGCATGGTGTACCAGTCCGCGAGGCTTCGGCCGGTGTTCTGGGGCAGGTTGTCGATCATCGACTGAGTGGCAGCATCCATGGCACCAGTAAAACACCGTTGAGCGGATGCGGGACACTCACGTCGTCCACCGCTCGGGTGGTGCGCCGGAACGCGGGAGTTCGGCGTGGCTGGAACCCCCGCGTACCGCGCTACGCCGAATTTAGCCGTTGGCGCCGCTCATGTTGATGACACCGTTCACTCCGGCCGGGAAGAACCCACCGGAGCGCACCGGCGCCGCATTGAGGTAGGTGATGTTGAGCACCTGGGCGGCACTGCGGCTGTAGGCCAGGCCGTTGGCGTCGGTCGGCACGAGGTTGGCCCTCGACGCATTGCCGATGCCCTGGTCGAGATCGGCCCTGCCGTCGACGGCGTCGCGCACATCGGAGATGGCTTGTGCGGTCGTGTACACCGAGGGCAGTGCAATTCCGAGCGCGTAGAGCGTGCTGCGGATGACTCCGGCGTGGTAGGCCTCGACCGCGAGCAGGCCGGCGGCCGCCTCCAAAAACGTCTTGTTAGAGATGAGCGGTGCCGCGCCCTTGTAGGCGGTGACTCCGACGTCCTCGAAGATGAACGCACCGAACAGAAAATTCGCCTCGTTCGCGTAGACGTCGAATTTCTGACCCGGCTTGACCAACCCGGCCGCCAGCGCGGCGGCGGTGAAACTCGCGTCGAGGTTGATCTTCGGGCGGGACACGGCGACGCTTCCGAGCGCGGACCGAAGGAAGGCCACGTGGGCCTTTTCATCGGCGGCGATCTCATCGGCGTACTTTTTGATGATTCCGGTCTTGAAGTTCACCATGCGACCACCGGTCACGCCGCCTCGGGTTCCGGTTCCCGTGGTCAGATTGTCGGGCAGCCCACTGCCGGTGGTCGCCCGCAGGTAGAACTCGGCCTCAAGGTATTCGAGGTTGAGGGCGAAGTTCAGAATGGATGCGTCACTCGGCGCGGCGGCCGGGACAGCGGCCGCTTCGGCAGCCAGGGCAGGTCCGCCCGAAGCGAACACTGCCGCCCCTACTCCGAAACCGGCAACACCGGCGGCCCGCAGAAAGTTTCTCCGGTCCGAGGAATTCTCGGCGCTGCGGTTGATGGCGTTGGTAATGAAACTCTGATCGAACATCCTTGTTCTCCTGTCGTTGGGCGAATATGCCGGGTGTGTCGGACGTAACACCGGCAACCTACCCGCGCAAAGCAATCTCCTGAATGACTGGACAAAGTACGTAAGCAAACGATAAGGACCGTGGGAGTCAGAGCAACAGACCGTCGACACCGACCGGGGGCATCCGCCGTGCGGCCCGACGATCGTGCAGCACGGCGATGCCGTAGGCGGCAAAGTAGAGAACCACCATGGGAACGGCGAGCAGGAACATCGACACGACGTCGGCCGCCGGCGTCGCGATCGCGGTGAACAAAATGATGACCAGTATGGCCACCCGCCAGGATTTGATGATGGAGCGGGAGCTGATCACACCGGCAAAGTTCAGCAGCACGATGAACACCGGCAGCACGAACGCTATCCCGATGGCGATCATGAGTTTGAGCACGAAGTCGAAATAGTTCTGCGCATTGATGAGCGCGGCATCTTGTTGCGGCGCAAAACTCGTCATCAGCTCCACCACGTGCGGCAGCACGTACCAGCCGGCCGCGCACCCCGCCAAAAACAGCGGTACGGCCGTGAAGAAGAAACCGAAGGTGTACTGCTTTTCCCGGCGGGTGAGCCCCGGGGTGAGAAAAGCGAAGATCTGGTACAACCACACCGGGCTCGATACGATCAAACCCACGTAGAACGAGATGCGCAGTTTGAGGTCGAAAGCACTCGTGATGTCGGGATAGTTGATTTGCGCGTTGCGGTTCTGGGCGCGCACGATGGCGTAGATGGGTTCACGCAGACCATCCCAGACCAGACTCGAGAGCAGCCAGCCGGCGACCGCGCCGACCAGAATACCGATCGCCGCCAGGAACAGTCGCTTGCGCAGTTCCAGCAGGTGCTGCCCAAGCGACATCGTGCTCTTCTCGCTGCGCACCCCCTGCGCGACCATCTGGGCCTAGGCCTTCGGGTTCGGGGCGCCGCTCGAGTCGGTGCCGGCCTCGGATGGGTGATCCTCGGTGCGGTCCGGCGTGATCTCGCTCTTGAAGATCTTCATGGATTGGCCGAGGCTGCGGGCCAGCCCTGGCAGCTTCGGAGCGCCGAACAACAGCAGGATCACGACGAGAATGACCAGAAAGTGCCAGCCGGTCAGGTTTTGAAGCATGCGAATTCTCCCTCGAATTAAGTCGGTCGTGCAGCAGTGTAACCGCCGCACCGCCGACACAACCGGGCAAAGCTCAGCATGTGCTCCGGCTGTAACCTTTTCCCGAGAAAAGCCTGAGACGGATGCCTATCCCGGGGTGGATTCCGCTGCCCGGAAATGCTCGAGAACGTCGCCGATGCGCGTTGTGCAGCCGCCACAGCCGGTGCCGGCTCGGGTGGCCGCGCCGATGCAGGCGACGGTGGCGTTGCCGGCCTCAGCCGCCTCGGTGATGGCGCCGACGGTGACGCCGTTGCACCAGCAGATGGTTGCATCGAGCGCGAACGCGCTGCCGGCGGATGGCTCATAGTCCGGTCCGTCGTAGCGCAGCAACACAGAGCGATCGGCCGGCAGTTCGCTGCCGCGCTCGAACAGCAGGGTCAGCTCGGCGGCCGTGCGCGGCATACCGACGCAGACGAAGCCCTCGAGAATGCCGTGGCGGGTGACCATCTTCACGTAACGACCGGCTTCGGGGTCGGCCCACTGTGCGACGCGCACCGGGGCGCCGGAGCACCCGGCGGCATGTTCGTCAAGACCGGCATCCCACGGGTCAGCGGCCGTGTTGCCGACCGACACGACATCGACGCCCTCGGCCTTGAGCATGACCACGGCAGGCGTCGCCGCCGCCAGCGACAGCGCCGCCTCCCGGTTCAACAGCTCGGCCGTGAACCGCGCGGCCAGCCAGTCGGCCTGGCGCCAGCCCGGACCGATCAGGCCGCTCGGCCCGCCGGTCGGACGCGCCGTGGAATCGCCGGCGCGAGGCGCAGGAGCCACGTGCGCGCAGTCGCCGATCGCGTAGACCTGCGGGTCGCCCCAACTCTGCAGGTTTTCGTCGACCAGGATTCCGGTCGACACCGGCAGGGCCGCCAACTGGGCCAGCTCGGTACGGGCGCCGACACCGCAGGAGAGCAGCAGCAGGTCGCCGTGGATCTGCTTGCCGTCAGCACAGATCAGGGCGTCGAACCGGTCCACTCCGTCGTCGTCCTGGTGAAAGAGCAGGCTCTCGGCGCGAGAGTGGTTGACCATGGTCACGCCGGCCCGGCGGGCGCTCTGCGCGAGCACGCTGCCGCCGCCGCGGTCGAGGTTGCGTGCCATGGGAATCTCGCCGTGATAAACCACGCAGGCCTGGGCACCGGCGGTCGCCGCAGCGAGGGCAATCTCCATACCGAGCACGCCCGCGCCGAGCACGACGATGCGGGCTCCGGCAGTCACGGCCGCGAGCACCCGCCTCGCATCGTCGAGGTCACGCAGCACGGTGACCCCGCGCGGGAGTGGGGCGCCGCTGGTGTCGAGGGTGGCGGCATCCGCTGGCGGCGCCTGGCGATCGCGGCGCACACGGGTGACGCCGTCGAGGGTGGGCACGTTGGCACGGGCGCCGGTGGCGAGCACGAGCCGGTCGTAGCGCAACAGCGTGCCATCGCTGAGCGACACCGCACGGCGACTGCGGAGGATGGCCGTGACGCTCAGGCCCAGGCGCAGGTGCACGCCGGCCTCCCGGGCGGCGAGCGGGTCGGTGATATCCAGGCTCTCCCGGTCGGCGTTGCCGACGGCATATTCGGCGATGAGCACCCGGTTGTAGGCGTCCGCGCTCTCGGCCCCGACTACGGTCAGCGTCGCCGCGCCCTGCCGCACAAGCGGCAGCAGCTCGTCGACGAAACGGGCACCGACCGGGCCGTAGCCGACCAGCACGATGTGCTCAGGGTTCCGGTGTTCAGACATGGGCGCCTGCTTCCACGAGCGCACGCACTCGAACGGTCGTCTTCTTGAATTCGGGCATACCGCTCACGGGATCGGTCTCGTCGTCCGTCAGCAGGTTGGCACGCTGATCGCCGGCAAAGTGAAACGGCAGAAAGACCGTGTCAAAGCGGATGTCGGTGCTCACCTGGGCCCGGCAGCGCACCGTTCCCCGGTCGTTGCTGACCTCGACCCAGGCCTCGTCGATGATGCCGAGCTGCTCAGCGGTAGCCGGGTGCAGCTGCAGTCGGGCCTCCGGCTGGGCGTCGGCGAGCTCGCGCACCCGCCGGGTCTGGGTGCCGCTTTGGTAGTGCTCGAGCAGGCGGCCGGTGATCAGCGTGAGGGTGCCGTCGACCTGCGCCGGTGCACCGAGGCGACGGGCCTGGACGGCGACGAGGTGGGCGCGGCCGTCGGGGTGGGCAAAGCGGTCAAGAAATAGGCGGGGCGTTCCGGTGGACCCTGCGGGATACGGCCAGAAGGCCGGCTCTTCGGAGTCGAGCAGCTCATAGCTGAGCCCGGAATAGTCGGCCAGGCCACCCGCCGACGCTCGACAGAGTTCATCGAACACCTCACCGGCTTCGGCGCTGAAGGTCGACGCCGAGTCGAGGCGGCGGGCGAGTTCCTGCCAGATCCACAGTTCGCTGCGCACACCCTCGGGTGCAGCGACCGCCAGCCGGCGCCGGATGACGCGACCCTCGAGCGACGTCATCGTGCCTTCCTCCTCGGCCCACTGCGTAACCGGCAGCACCACGTCGGCGAGCACCGCGGTTTCGGAGAAGAAAAAGTCGGCCACGACCAGAAAATCCAGGGTTTTCAGGGCGGCTCGCACCCGGTTCGCGTTCGGCGCGGAGACGACGACATTGGAACCGTGCACGAGCAGGCAGCGGATGCCGCCCGGCTCGCCGAGCGCGCCGAGCAGCTCGACCGCGGGCAGGCCGACGCCGGGCAGGCTGTCCGGGTCGACGCTCCAGACCCCGGCGACGTGCGCGCGGGCAGCGGGATCGCTGATCTTGCGGTAGCCGGGCAGCTGGTCGCACTTCTGCCCGTGTTCGCGGCCGCCCTGCCCGTTGCCCTGGCCGGTGAGGGTGCCGTAGCCGGAGTGCGTCGTGCCGACGAGGCCGAGCACGAGGCTGAGGTTGATCGCCGCGGTGGCCGTGTCGGTGCCGTCGACGTGCTGCTCGACGCCGCGCCCGGTGAGAATGTAGGTACCGTTGCCGGTCGCTTGTCCGCGGGCAGCCCCTGCCGCCAGGCGGCGGGCGAGTTCGCGCAGCTGCCAGACCGGAACGCCGGTGTGTTCCTGCACGCGGGTTGGCCACCACTGGTTCACGCTGCGGCGTACCGCGTCGAACCCGGTGGTGCGGGCGTGGAGGTAGTGCTGGTCGGTGAGTTTCTTGGCGATGACGAGGTGGGTCAGGCCGAGCAGCAGCACGAGGTCGCTGCCGGGAGTCGGCTGCACGTGCATGCCGGCGCCGTTATCGGTGAGCCGGGCGGTCGCGGTGCGGCGCGGGTCGACGACGACGAGGCCGCCGGCAGCGCGGGCCCCCTCGAGGTGGCCGATGAACGGCGGCATGGTCTGCGCCACGTTGGAGCCGAGAATGAGGATGGTGTCGGCCGTATCGAGATCGTGGACGCGAAACGGGAGCCCGCGATCGAGGCCGAACGCCCGGTTGCCGGCGGCCGCGGCGCTCGACATGCAGAACCGGCCGTTGTAGTCGATGCGGCTCGAACCGAGCGCCACCCTGGTGAACTTGCCGAGCTGGTAGGCCTTCTCGTTGGTCAGTCCCCCACCGCCGAACACGCCGACCGCGTCGGCCCCGTGCTCGGCCCGGGTGCCGCGCAGTTTCGCGGCGACGAGGTCGAGTGCATCGCTCCAGGACGCCGGTTCGAAAGAACCGTCGGGCTGCCGCAACAGCGGTTCCAGGACGCGGTCCGGGGAGACGAGCAATTCGGCGGCGGTCCAGCCTTTCTTGCACAGGCCGCCCCGGTTGGTCGGAAAGTCCCGGCCGGCCACCGTCACCGCGTCGGCATCCGTTGGAGAGGGGTTCAGCATCATCGCGCACTGCAGGGCGCAGTACGGGCAGTGGGTTCGGGTGCCGGGCAAGGGATGCCTAGATCTTCTGGCCGGCGACGGAGGAACCGCGGCGCAGGTAGACGAAGGCGGTGACGCACATCATGACCACGTAGGCGAGCGCGAAGGCGTAGATGGCGCTGGAATAGTCGCCGGTGCTGGTTTTGGAGAAGCCGAGTACCTGCGGGATGATGAACCCGCCGTAGGCGCCGACGGCGGAGATGAGGCCGAGGGCTGCGGCTGTTTTGCGCTGCGTGTTGACGTCGCCCGAGTTCTGGTGGGCGTCTTTCACGCCGCTGCGGGCCGAGAACACGCTCGGGATCATGCGGTAGGTCGAGCCATTGCCGATGCCGGTCGCTACGAAGATGAGCAGAAAGCTGCCGAGGAACGCCCAGAAGTTACCGAGCGGCAGCACCGCGACGACCACGAGGGCGCCGACGGCCATCACGCCGAAAGCAGCGACCGTGACGGATGCCCCGCCGAAGCGGTCGGCCAGGCGACCGCCGGCCGGGCGGGCCAGCGAACCGACGAGGGCACCGATGAACGCGAGCGACAGGGAGGCCGACGCGACCTGGAAGGTGGAATAGGTCGGGAACTGGTCGGCGATGAGCTTGGGGAACACGCTCGCGAAGCCGATGAAGGAGCCGAAGGTGCCGATGTACAGCACGGCAAGAATCCAGAAGTGCGGTTCCTTGATCGCCGCGATCGACCCGGCGAAGTCGGCCTTGGCGTTGGTGAGGTTGTCCATATACTTCCAGGCACCCCACATGGCGACGAGGATGAACGGGATCCAGAACCAGCCGGCGAAAGATATGTTCAGTGTTCCGACGGCGCCGAGGGTGATCACGATCGGCACGATGAGCTGGGCCATCGAGGCGCCGAGGTTGCCGCCGGCGGCGTTCAGGCCGAGCGCGTAACCCTTTTGGCTCTGCGGGTAGAAATAGGTGATGTTCGACATCGAGCTGGCGAAGTTGCCGCCGCCGAAACCGGCCAGGGCGGCGACGAACAGCATCACACCGAACGGGGTGTCGGGGTTGCCAACGCAGAAGCCGAGGGCGATCGACGGGATCAGCAGCAGCCCGGCCGAGATGATGGTCCAGTTGCGGCCACCGAATTTGGGCACCATGAAGGTGTACGGAAAACGCAGGGTCGCGCCGACGAGGCTCGGCATCGAGATGAGCCAGAACACCTCGGTGATGGAAAAGGTGAAGCCGGCGGCCGGCAGCGACACCACGACGATGCTCCACAGCTGCCAGACCACAAAACCGAGGAACTCAGCGAAGATCGACCATTTGAGGTTGCGGGCGGCGATGAGCTTACCGCCCCGGTCCCACTGTTTCTTGTTCTCGGGATTCCAATTGTCGATCCAGCGACCCGCACGGTGTACGAGCACCGCCCTATCGGTGTCGATCAGGTTCGGTGCTGATTCAACGGTGCTGGATGTCATCGAAGTCCCCTTGAAATGAAACGGCAGGCAGCCCGAGCGGCTGACCATGACTTCGACGTTAGCCAGCGTGTGTTTCCGGCAACCGTGACACCCGTTACCTTTCGATCACCAGATGATCACAGGCCGTTCGGGGGGTTGTTGGGGCGCTGTTACATGACGGACACAATCCGATTGCGCCCGATGATGCCGGCAGCGGATACCCGAAGTGGCAGACTGGAACACCTTGCGCCCGAACGGGACGCTGTTTGAAAGGCCCGCACATGACGATCACCGCCGCCGCCGACGGTTCTGCCCTCGGAAACCCCGGACCGGCCGGCTGGGCCTGGTACGTCGACGATTCCTGTTGGGCGGCCGGCGGCTGGAAGCACGCCACCAACAACCAGGGCGAGCTGAAGGCCGTACTCGAGCTGTTCCGGGCCACCGCGCACCTCGACGACGACCTGCTCATCCTGTGCGACAGCCAGTACGTGATCAATTCGGTGACCAAGTGGATGAAGGGCTGGAAGGCCAAGGGCTGGCGCAAGGGTGACGGCAAGCCCGTGATGAACCTGGACCTGCTCAAGGAGATCGACGAGGCCATCGCGGGGCGTCGGTACCGGTTCGAATGGGTGAAGGGTCACGTCGGGCATCCGCTCAACGAGGCCGCCGATGTGCGCGCGCGCGGTGCGGCCGAGGCGTTCCAGCGCGGGCGGTCCGCGCCGGCCGGACCGGGGTTTCGCGGGGGTTCGCCCGAACCGGTGGCGTCGAGCAGGGCGGCAGTATCCGGTGGGCAGAGCGCACCGACCCTCACGACAGAGCGGGTCACCGAACGGGCCGGTGCCTACGCGCACGACGAGTTGTTCTCCTTCGACGACCTCGGCGATGACATCGGCGAGGACCATCGCGACCTGACCGACCCGCACGGCCCCGACGTGATTCGCAGCAACGGTGAGCTGCACCGGGTGACGCTGTCATTGAGCGCTGACGAGCACCGGCTGTTGGTTCAGCGGGCTGCAGCCCGCGGTGTGACCGTCGAAGAGTATGTCCGCGGCCTGATTTGAGCCGTGGGACCATGGAATATGTCCGCTTCTCCCTTTGACGCCGCCCAATTGCACGTGTTCGAGACCGCACTCGGGGAACGTCGGCTCGAGCTGACCGTCGAGTTCCAGCGCCTCGCCGACACCTTCGATGGGGTGCAGAGCTCCCGCAGTGACGGTTCCGCGGACGGCGCCCACGACGCGGAAGCCTCCTCGCTGCGCACCGAATGGTCACGCATGTCGGGATTCCAGGGCGAAGCCGTCGAAGAGCTCGCGTCGATCGATCGGGCCCTGCAACGCATTGTCGATGGAAAGTACGGTCTGTGCGTGCGCGGCGGCGAGCGCATCCCGGACGGGCGACTGGAGATCAAACCGGCCGCTGATCTGTGCATCGCCTGCGCCGAGAAGGCGGCAGCGCGCCGCCGTTAGCCGTCCGTTCAGCGCACCCCGATGAGAGACCGCAGGCCGAATTCGGAGACAATGGGGATGCCGTAGTCGCGGGCCTTACCGGTCTTACCGGTCACCGACTCCGGATCGGCGGCCACGAGCAGGCGGGTGCGCAGGGTGACCGCGGTGCCGAGCGAGAGGCCACGCGCGACCAGCTCCCGGCCCCAGTCGGAGCGGGCGCGGGCCATCTCACCGGTCAACACCACGATGTCACCGTGTTCCAGGAGCACCGTATCGATCGAGGAGATCGGTGGGCGAGCCGGCGTGGTGGGTGCGGCCAGCACTGCGGCGGTGGCCTCGGGAGTGACATCGAGCATGCGGGCGACCGCGATCAGGTCCGCAGAATCTTCGACGCGGAGGGTGCCTTCGCTCCAGGCCACGCGCACGAGGTCGTCAAAGTACCGATGATGCAGGGCACCACGATCTGCCGCTGTGATACCGCTCAATTCGGCGAGAACGTGAAGTTCTCGCGTCTGGCTCGGCGAAAGGACGCGATCAAGAAGGCACAGGTCGAGCAGGGCGAGATAGTCGAGGTGTTCCTCCGGGCCGGTGTAGTCGGGGAGCTTCACGGCCGCCCTGGCCAAGAAACTCGGCGTCGGCACGACGTCGATCGTCATCGAGGGGTCGCGCTGCACCCACGGGGCCGCGCTCGAACCCACGATTGTCGGCCAGTCGCACTGTTCGGCTCGGTCGAGGGCGTTGATCCACGGTGCCGCGCTGGGTGAGCCGTGCACGTAGGCCGCCAACAGGCTCGCACACGCCTCGGCCTGCACCAGCGCGCCGGGACCGGGCTCGATCTCGATGTCGTAGGCCGCGCAGCAGTCTATGAGCAGTCGGCCTGCTCCCGGCAGGTAGTTGCGGGCCAGGTGCATGGTGCAGACCGCCTCCAGCCCTCGCCCGGGGGCATAGCCGATCAGTTCGAATTCACGCATCAGAAATCCGGTGACGAACTGAGCGTTGTGGGTCACCAACACCCGGCCGCGCAACAGCTCGACCAGTCGTGGCGCAACCTGCTCGAAGGTCGGCGCTCGCAGCAGCTCGGCAGTGCTGACGCCATGCGTCGCCACGTCACCGGCATTGCTGCCGGGGTTGATGACGGTCTGCCAGCGCGCAGAAAGGTGACCACCCTCGTCGAGGTGCACCACGGCTACCTCGACGACCCGATCCCGCTGGTACGGGAACAGTCCGGTGGTTTTCAAACTTATAACGGCGTATCCACGTTCGGGCATGGTCACACTCCACAATCTTGTTCTGCGAAGTTATCCGCAAACCCCTCGTGTTGCGATAGCCCGTTCGGGGGCTTGTGGGTATCGCCAAATGCTGCTTAAATCTCACCTCGCTGCGGTGGCTCTTTTAGCTGAATTTTTCGGAGGCAACAGGGTGTCAGCTTCTTCAAGCGACATACCGTTCGTTTCGGGCACCTTGCGCAGCACGAACCAGAAGGAGAGCCCGGCGAACAGGGCGTACAGGCCATAGGTGATCGGCAGGGAGGCATCGGCCATCGGCGGGAAGCTGACGGTGATGAGAAAATTGGCGATCCACTG
Organism: Cryobacterium luteum; assembly: GCF_900110125.1. GTDB lineage: Bacteria > Actinomycetota > Actinomycetes > Actinomycetales > Microbacteriaceae > Cryobacterium > Cryobacterium luteum. Next base: position 43,670 of record NZ_FOCN01000012.1, on the reverse strand, counting down.
GGCGGCCGCGGCGAGACCGAGGGCCTTGGCTCGAATCGAGTTGGGGAACATCTCGCCGAGCAACACCCAGACCACGGGACCCCAGGACGCACCGAACGCGATGACGAACAGGTTCGCGGCGACCAGGGCGATCGGCGCCCACGCCCCCGGCAGGCTCAGCTCGCCGCCGACCGTCACCGACTGACTGAACGCCACTGCCATCGTCGCGAGGGACACCGTCATTCCGATGGACCCGCTCAGCAGGATCGGTCGTCGACCGATCCGGTCGACCAGGGCGATCGCGACCAGGGTGACCAGAATATTGGTCACCGAGGTGATCACGGAGATGGTCAGCGAGTTGGATTCCGCGAAACCGACCGCCTCCCACAGGGTGGTCGAATAGTAGAAGATCACGTTGATGCCGACGAACTGCTGGAATACCGACAGAATGATGCCGACCCAGACGATCGGCTTGAGGCCGAAGGCACTGCCGCGCAGGGATCCAGCCCTCTGCGACCGGGCATCGACCTCGATCGAACGACGCATGTCGCGAATCTCCCGATCGACGTCACCACTCGGCCAGAGCCGAGTGAAGACGGCGCGGGCATCCGCTTCCTTGTCTTTCAAAATCAGGAAGCGGGGAGATTCCGGCAGGATGAAGGCGATGCCGCCGTAAACGATGGCCGGCACGGCGCCGGCCAGGAACATCCAACGCCAGGCTTCGAGGCCCAACCAGAATTCACTGCCGGCGCCGCCCGCGCTTTCGGCGAACACGGCGTCGGAGAGCAGAGCAGTAAAGATGCCGAGGGTGATCGCGAGCTGCTGCAGCGACCCGAGTCGGCCGCGCATCTGACGCGGTGAGATCTCAGCAATATAGGCCGGCGCGACAACGGATGCCAGTCCGATACCGAGTCCACCAACAACCCTCCAGATGATCAGATCGACGACGCCGAAAGAAAAGCCGGAACCGATCGAGCTGACCAGGAACACCACGCCGCCGAGCAGCATCATGGGGATGCGTCCGTAGCGGTCTGCGAAGCGGCCGCCGAAGAAGGCGCCCGCCGCGGCGCCGAGCAGGGCGCAGGCCACGGCGAACCCGGTGAGGGTGGCATTCAGCCCGAATTCCTCCTGCACCGCATTGACGGCTCCATTGATGACCGAGGAATCGAATCCGAACAGAAAGCCGCCCAGAGCGCCGGCGACGGCGAGTGCGATGACTTTTCTGTTGGTGCTCGGCGCGGGGGAATCGGTGGCCATCGTGGACGTGCTCATAGTGCTGTGTCGGTCAAGTGCCGCCCCCTGGGTCGAATTCGTGTACCGAATCAGCCTACGTCGGGTGCCATCCGATCCGAAGTTGGCCGCCTGGTCTTCGTCATCGTGGAGGTGAACAGGCCGTTCGCGGCGGGCGTCCAGCGAGACAGAGCTACCATCTTGAATGACCAGATTCACGGACAGCTGGCGCTCGCACCTTCTGGTGACGCTCTCAGGGAACAGCGATGGGCGGCCAGGCTGGGTCGACAAGATCGAGACCGGCGACAATGCGGGATACTTCGGCCCCGGAAGCGCGGCCTGGACCGTACACGGCGGAATGGCGACCATGGTCGCCGGCATCCGCGCCCTGCTCATGCAGACCCTGCACCCCGGCGCCATGGCCGGTGTACACGATTGGTCCCGCTATCACGAGGACCCGCTCGGCCGCCTGTCCGGCACGATTCAGTGGCTGGTCACGGTGACCTTCGCCGACACGGTCGTCGCCGAGCGCGAATCGGGCCGCGTCGCCCACTTTCACGACCGCGTGGCCGGAACCTACCTTGATGCGCGCGGCGAAGAGCGCCCCTATGCCGCGGGCGACCCGGAGCTCTTGTCGTGGGTGCACGTCGTCTTCACCGATGCGTTCCTGCAATCCCACCTGCTCTGGGGCGACGCCATTCCCGGCGGCGCCGACCGCTACGTCAGCGAATGGGCGACCGCCGGCGAACTCATCGGCGTGCAGAATGCCCCACATTCCGCCGCGGAGCTTGCCGCACAGCTCGAGGCTTTTCGCCGGGCCGGCACGCTGAAAAGTGACGCCCGCGTGGCCGACGCGGTGCGATTCATCCGCTACCCGCCGCTCAGTCGGGGCATGCTGCCGTTCTACCGCATCATGTTCGCGGGGGCTGTGGCGTCGATTCCGCGCGAGTATCGCGACATGCTCGGCCTGAAACCATCCCGTCTGCCCGTCATCTGGGGTACCCGGATCGTTCTCCGTATCGTTCGCACGCTGCTCGGCCCCACCTCGACCTCAGAGGATGCCGCCCGCACGCGGCTCGCGCGACTCGCCCCCACCGCCGGGCTGGTTCCGGAAGCCTGATTTCCCGACGCCGCCCGGGCGGACCGCTACGCCTCCGGCGCGAAGAAGGCTCTGGCGGCCGCGCTCAGAGCCCGCGGATCGTTGACGTGGCAGAGTTCACGGGCGGAGTGCATCGACAACAAGGGCACGCCCACGTCGACGACGCGAATGCCGAGCCGGGTCGCGGTCAGCGGTCCGATGGTCGAACCGCAGGGAACCGTGTTGTTCGAGACGAATTCCTGGTAGTCGACGTTCGCTTGGGCGCAGCTGCGAGCCCAGAGGGCTGCGCCGTGGGCATCCGTCGCGTAGCGCTGGTTGGCGTTGATCTTGAGCAGCGGGCCGCCGCCGAGAATGGGCCGGTTCGTGGGATCGTGCCGTTCGGGATAGTTGGGGTGCACGGCATGACCGGCGTCGGCGGAGAGGCACCAGGATTCGGCGTAGGCCTGCAGATGCTCTGACCCGGTCGCGCCGAGGCCGTGACCAATGCGGGTGAGAATGTCGTCGAGCAGCGGGCCGCTCGCGCCGGAGCGGGACTGGGAGCCGAGTTCTTCGTGGTCGAACCCGGCGAGCACGCTGATCGGGCCGCCGGTCTGCTCGCTCGCCTGGATCAGGGCCTGCAGGCCGGCGTAGACGGAGGAAAGATTGTCGAGGCGGCCGGCCGCGAACAGCGCGTTGCCGAGACCGAAGGTGGCGGGCGGCTGGGTGTCAGCCGTCAGAACGTCGTAACCCGCGACATCCGCTGCCTGCAGGCCGGCCAGGTCGGCAAGGTGGGCCACCAGGTCGGCCTCCGACGCGTCGCCAACGCCGAAGACGGGAGTGAGATGACGTTGCCGATCGAGAGTCAGGGCGTTGTTCACCTCACGGTCGAGGTGCACGGCGAGTTGCGGAATGCGCAGGAACGGTCCGGTGCGCACGAGGTGCTCGGTGCCGTCCCGGGTGACCAGCCGACCGGCGAGTTCGAGCTCACGGTCCAGCCAGGAATTCAGCAGCGGCCCGCCGTACACCTCAACGCCGGCCTGCAGCCAGCCGAACGCGCCGATCGTGGGCTTGGGTTTGAGTTTGAAACCCGGGGAGTCGGTGTGGGCGCCGAGGATACGGAACGGCGTGATGGGACCGGCGGCAGCCGGCTGTGACCAGGCGATGACGGCGCCGTCTCGCACGACGTAGTGACCGGTGACCTCGTCGGTCGTCCAACTCGCCGATTCCTCGAGCCGGGTGAAACCGGCCACGTCGAGCCGCCGAGCTACCTCGGCGGCGGCGTGGTACGACGACGGTGACGCTTGCAGAAAGGCGGAGAAATCGGCGGTGTAGGCATCCATTCATCCATCCAACCACCAGCGCGAGGCAGCGGCTGCCGCGGGCCGCGTGCTACAAATCGCCTGGTGCGTCCAAATCGGCGGGCGGGTCGTTCGGTGCGTCGGACTGCAGCGCGGCGCGCGCGAAGGCGGCGCCACCGACGGTGACCGTGCCGCGGTCCCCGTGCCAGGCCTCGGTCTGCTCGAACGCACCGAGCCGGTCGAGCAGGCGCCACTTGGTGTCGACGAGGTGCCAGACCGACTCCGTCGTGGGCTCCTGGCCGTCCGACTGCACCCAGCCAAGCGAGCCCAGCGCGCGCGACAGGGTTGTGAGATAGTCTTCGCGCCGGGCGAGGCCGCGGGTCGCGACGAACAACAGCAGCAGGCGGGTGGCGTCACTCACCGCGGGCGTACGGCTGTGGTGGATGCTGCGGGCCAGGTACCACCAGAGCTCGCGGGGCGAGCCGGACAGTGCGGCGCCCTTTCTCGTGAGCACGAGCATCCCCTTACTGACCCGCAGCAATCCCACGTCGCGCAGGTGCCCGCGCAGTTCCTGCAGCGGCCGCAGGTGCACTTCGCGGTTGACGCTCATCGGCCAGCCCCAGTCAAGCTCGGCAGAAGCTTCGAGCACGACCGCCGGCGGCAGGTGCCCGGCTTTGGTCAAGCGGATGCCGTCGGTCCCGACCCGGGTCAGTATCCACTGCGCGGGAGCGACCATGCGCGCCATGGCGCGCTCCTGCAGCAGGATCGAATCGTTGACCCGCGCCTGCCCGATGAGCCGACGAAAACCGACGACGGCCTGTTCCGGCAGTCGCGTTTCGATCTCCTGAATCACGTTCACCCACCGAGCCTACTGAGCGATCCCCCTCGACGGCGTCGGATGCCCCGCGACACGCACTGCGAACCCGCCCCGACGGCGACGGGGCTCAGCGGCTGTGTCTGGCGAATGGGTTCGGCGGGTGTATTCCCAGCGGGATCAACACCATCGAAGCAATCCCAATTTCAGGCGGGGTCGATCGCTGCTGCCGTCATCACCAGACCAGCGAATAGGAGTGTCGGCGGCATCTGGCACCCTTGAAGGATGACCGACACCCGCGCATCCGCTCTGGCCATTCTGCGCACCCTGGTGGGGCAGGGCGACGCCGATTTTCATACCGGTCAGTACGAGGCCATCGAAACCCTCGTCGACCACCGCCGCCGCGCGCTCGTGGTGCAGCGCACCGGGTGGGGCAAATCGGCCGTGTATTTTGTGGCCACCCTGCTGCTGCGTCGTCAGGGCGCCGGCCCGACCATTCTGGTCTCGCCGCTGCTGGCCCTCATGCGCGACCAGGTCGCCGCCGCGGCCCGCGCCGGCGTGCGGGCGGTGTCGATCAACTCGTCGAACGCCCACGAATGGACCGACGTGCTGCGGCAGCTCGACGCCGACGAGGTCGATGTGCTTCTGGTGTCGCCGGAGCGACTGAACAACCCGTCCTTTCGCGATGAGCAGCTGCCCGCGCTGATCGCTCGGGTGGGCTTGCTCGTGGTTGATGAGGCGCACTGCATCTCCGACTGGGGCCACGATTTTCGCCCGGACTACCGCCGCTTGCGCGAGCTGATCGCGCAGATGCCGGCGGGCGTTCCCGTGCTCGCCACCACGGCGACCGCCAACAGCCGCGTGGTGCAGGATGTCGCGGAGCAGGTCGGCATGGTCGCGACCGGTGTCGACGGCGCTACCGTGGGCACAATGGGCACGGCCGAGGTCGTCACCATTCGCGGCCCGCTCGCTCGTTCCTCGCTGCGGCTCGGCGTGCTGCGACTGCCCGATTCGCGCGCCCGTCTGGCCTGGCTACTCAGCCACCTCGGCGAGCTGCCGGGCAGCGGCATCATCTACACCCTCACCGTGGCGGCCGCCGAGGACACCGCCCGGCTGCTGCGGGAAGCCGGCCACGCGGTGCGCGCCTATACCGGGCAGACCGACACGGCCGAACGTGAAGAATCCGAGGGGCTGCTCAAGTCCAACCAGGTCAAGGCGCTCATTGCGACGAGCGCGCTCGGCATGGGGTTCGACAAACCCGACCTCGGCTTCGTGCTGCACCTCGGGGCTCCCTCATCCCCGGTGGCCTACTACCAGCAGGTCGGTCGCGCCGGCCGTGCCACCGCCTCGGCCGACGTGCTGCTGCTGCCCGGCGCCGAAGACGAGGCCATCTGGCACTATTTCGCCACTGCCTCGATGCCCAACCAGGCGAAGGCCCTCGCCGTGATCGGCGCGCTCGAAGCGGCCGGCGCTCCCCTGTCGACCCCGGCGCTGGAAGCCAGGGTCGACCTTCGGCGCACGCCGCTCGAACTGCTGCTGAAGGTGCTCGACGTCGACGGCGCCGTGCACCGGGTGAAAGGCGGCTGGCAGTCCACCGGGCAGCCCTGGGTCTACGACGAAGAACGCTACGAACGCATCGCGGCGGCCCGGCTCGGCGAGCAGCAAGCGATGCTCGAATTTGAAAGCACCACCGGCTGCCGCATGGAATTTCTGCAACGCTCCCTCGATGACGACACCGCCGTAGCCTGCGGTCGCTGCGACAACTGCCAGGGCATCTGGTATCCGAGTGATCTGGCCGAGGGGGCTGCGGTCACAGCCGCGAAGTCGCTCGACCGGGTCGGCGTCGCCATCGAGGTGCGCGCCCAGTGGCCCACCGGCATGAGCAGCCTCGGCGTCGCTGCCACGGGCAAAATCCCGCTCACCGAACGCGCCGAACCCGGCCGCGCGCTGGCCCGACTCACCGACCTCGGCTGGGGCGGTCCCCTGCGTGACCTGTTCGCGACCGGCCACGCGGATGCCGCAGCCCCGCCCGCCATGCTCGCCGCCTGTGTGCGTGTGCTGGCCGAGTGGGGGTGGGCCGAGCGCCCGGCGGCCATCGTCGGGATGCCGTCGCGGCGGCATCCGCTTCTCATCAATTCGGTGGCCCGTTCACTAGCCGAGGTCGGCCGGCTGCCGTGGCTCGGCGCACTCGACTGGGCGAATGGCGGCCCCACCGGCGAGCCCGGCGGCAACAGCGCCTACCGACTGTCGAGCGTTTGGGACCGCTTCACCGTCGGCCCCGAGCTGGCGTCGGCGCTCACCCCGTTCGCCGGGCGCCCCCTCCTGCTCATCGACGACCTCGCCGACAGCCGGTGGACTCTGACCGTGGCGGCCCGCGTGCTGCGCCGGCATGGCGCTTCGGCCGTGCTGCCGTTCACCCTGGCCCTGCGCTCGTAGCTCCTCGTCGCGCTTAACCGAAAACAGTGCATAACCGAAATAGTGCGTAACTGGAATATTTAGGGCTTGCGGCTCCTTGTTACCCTGAGTAGGCCGCCACCCGCGGCCTCCGCACACTCTGGGGCAGCACCCGCACGACCCGCGCTCGCTCCACCTAGATCGTTAGGCGTTCTTTCATGAAGCTCAGATTCATTCCGGCTGCCCTGCTCAGCGTCGTTGCGCTCACCCTCGCCGGCTGCTCCGCCCCGACCGCTGAGAGCGCGGCCGGCACCGACGACTCGCTGAGCAGCGTACTCGACTCCGGCACGCTCACCATCGGCACCGAGGGCACCTACCGGCCGTTCTCGTTCCACAAAGACGGTTCGGGCGACCTCACCGGCTATGACGTCGAGGTGGCGCGAGCCGTCGCCGCCGAACTCGGCGTTGTCGCCGTGTTCGAAGAAACCCAGTGGGACGGTATCTTCGCCGGCCTCACCGCGGGCCGCTGGGACACCATCGCCAACCAGGTGTCGATCACTCCGGAACGCCTTGAGGCGTACGAATTCTCCACGCCGTACACCTACTCGACCGGTGTCATCGTCGTTCCCGCCGACAACACGTCGATCACGTCGTTCGCGAGCCTCGACGGCCTGACCACAGCGCAGTCGCTCACCAGCAACTGGAACGCCCTCGCCACCGAGAGCGGCGCGACCGTCGAAGGCGTCGAGGGCTGGGCCCAGTCGGTCGCCCTGGTCGAACAGGGCCGGGTTGATGCCACGGTCAACGACAAACTGACCTTCCTCGACTACCAGAAGTCCTCCGGCGCAAAGAACTTGAAGATCGCCGCCGAAACCGAGGATCGCTCGGAGAGCGCCTTCGCCTTCGCGAAGGACGGCACTGCGCTGGCCGAAGCCGTGAGCGAAGCCCTCACGACCCTCAGCAGCGACGGAACGCTCGCCGAGCTCTCCGACAAGTACTTCGGCGCCGACGTCAGCCAGTGACGCTCATTTGATGATCCAGCCTGACTGGGAGTTGTTCGTCGACTCGCTCTGGCCGATGCTCGACGGCGCGGTACGCGGCACGATTCCGCTTGCCCTGATGTCGTTCGCGATCGGTCTCGCGCTCGCGCTCGTTCTCGCGCTCATGCGGCTGTCGGCGAAGCGCTGGCTGTCGGGCATAGCGCGCGGCTACATCTCGATCGTGCGCGGTACTCCGCTGCTTGTGCAGCTGTTCGTGATCTTCTACGGGCTGCCCTCGGTCGGCGTGACGATCGACCCGTGGCCGAGCGCGGTCGTCGCTTTCTCGATCAATGTCGGCGGGTACGCAGCGGAGGTCATCCGTGCCGCTATTCTCTCGGTGCCCAAAGGCCAGTGGGAAGCCGCCTACATGATCGGCATGTCGCACAGCCGTGCCCTCACCCGCATCATCCTGCCGCAGGCGGCCCGGGTGTCGGTGCCGCCGCTGTCGAACACGTTCATCAGCCTCGTCAAAGACACCTCGCTGGCGTCAGTGATTCTGGTCACCGAGCTGTTTCGTGAGGCGCAGCAGATAGCGGCTTTCAGTCAGGAATTCATGCTGATCTATTTGGAAGCAGCCCTCATCTACTGGGTCATCTGCCTGGTGCTGTCCACCGGGCAGGGTTTTCTTGAGAAGCGATTGGACCGTTATGTCGCCCGCTGATCTTTCACAACCGACCGGCCAAGGGGATGCCGCCGCATCCGCTTGGCTGCTGCGGGTTCGGGGCCTGCGGAAGAGTTTCGGCAGCAACCGGGTGCTGGAATCGGTGGACCTCACCGTGGGCCGCGGCCGCGTGCTCGCCCTGATCGGCCCCTCCGGCTCCGGCAAGACCACGATTTTGCGCTGCCTGAATGGGCTGGAACTGTCCGACGGCGGTACCATCGAGGTCGCCGCAGCGGTGAGTGGCGACCGGGCTGGGGCCGTCACGGCTACCGGTCGGGGTACCGCATCGCCCGCCACGGTAACCATCGACTTCGCCGCCAAGACCACGCCGAAGCAGCTCGCCGGCCTGCGCGACCGGTCGGCCATGGTCTTTCAGCACTACAACCTGTTTCCGCATAAAACCGTGCTGCAGAACGTGATCGAGGGTCCGGTCGTCGTGCAGCGTCGCCCGATCGCCGAGGTCACGACCGAGGCGCTCGCGCTGCTCGACCGGGTCGGCCTGACCGACAAGCAGGGCAGCTACCCGTTCGAACTCTCCGGCGGCCAGCAGCAGCGGGTGGGCATCGTTCGGGCCCTCGCACTGCGCCCACAGCTGCTGTTGTTCGACGAGCCGACCTCGGCCCTCGATCCGGAGCTTGTCGGCGATGTTCTCCGCCTGATCAAGGAGCTGGCCGACGAGGGCTGGAGCATGGTCATCGTCACCCACGAACTCGAATTCGCCCGCGAGGTCGCACACGAAATAGCCTTCGTAGACGGCGGCACCATCGTCGAGCGTGGCGACCCGAAACAACTGCTGCGGAACCCCAAGCAGGAACGCACCCGCCAGTTCCTGCACCGGCTGCTCCACCCGTTCTAGGGCGCAGCAGCCGGGGCGAGAAGCTTACGGGTGCGGCGTGATGATCACCACGGTGATGCGGTCGAGTCCCGGGCCGTAATGCCAGTAGATGCGGCCGGCCGTAGGCGTTCGGTGCTCAATGTAGGAGTCCCAAACGGCTTCCCCCTTCTTGCCGGCGAGAGACACGTACTTGTGTGAGCGCAACGCCGGGTCGTCGGGGTTCAATTGAAGCCGACCGAGTGCGGTGCGCACCCGTTTGAGACGGCCCACCAATTGTGGCTTCGTTTCGAGGATGGACAGTCCCGATGCTGCTTCTCTCGTGAGAAGGAGCGTGAAACTCATGATCGGGGCTCGGCCGATGCGGCAGACTCGTCGTCCGCGTGCTCCTCATCGGCGTAGCGGGTGAAGTCGCCACCCTCGCTGGTCTCTTCCTTACTGCTGTGTTCGAGGCCCCGCACCAGGGCGGCCCGGATGCCCTCGTCGTCCCAGACCAGGAGCTCGCGGCGAGGTATGGACACGGGCGGGGTCAAAAGAATTTCGCCTTCAGCATTCACGGCGACGGCGTAACGATCATCGCGGTGCACTCCGGCTTTGCCGAAAGCCATGCGCGAACGCTCATCAGCGCTGACTTCGCCCATCGGAACGAAGTCCGATTTCAGTTCTGTCATCTTCTTCAGTTCCACCATCGTCTTCACCCAATCATCTGGTGGCCGGCACCCGTCCGGGTGGATTCCGGGACCGATGCGAGCCTGTCTGAAAGTGAGATTACCCCAGATTTACATGTGGGTAAACCCCTAGACAAAGAATTTGGACGAAGTGTGGTATCCCGCGCGCATTGCACAGGTTCAGGTGTCGCGCTCGCGAAATGGAAAGACCAGTCCGGTCGGCAGGGCGATCGGACTGGTCTAAGCACCATGAATATACCGAATGCCCCGCACGTGATCAAGATCCCAATTCACTCGTTTTCTTACCAGAATCGCGAAATTAGGTTAGGGGCACTTGAACTCACGATCACGGTGTCAGCGCCGCGCCACCGTGGAGCGCCCGTCGGCGCAGCGAGCGGGAGGAGAACTCCGGGCGCGGTGCGCTCTCGGCGCGTTCCAGCAGGTAGCGCGTCACCGTATTCCAATCAGGAAAGAGCGGGGACAGAAACTTGATCAGCTCGCCCTCGAACCGGTCAGCACCGATGGCCGACCCGTCATCGACCAAAAAGTCGCCCCGGTTGAGATGCTTGTGGTGCGAGAGAATGAGGCGTTTGTAGGCCGGGCCACCGACATCCGCTCCGAGATGTTCCTGCACCCACTCGAGCTTGTGCTGCCAGGCAGTCGCGTTACCCCACGGGGCCATCGACAGGATGTAGGTGTCGAACGAGCGGGCGAGAGTGTGAAACGCGTCGATAGCGCCACTGATCGGCTCCATCCGGGCGAAAATTCCGGGTACTTCATCGAGCCGCTTCTCGTAGCGGATGTACTCGGCGTTGGTGAGTCGGTCGATTCCCGACTGCACGTTGACGAGGGTGTTGTCGAGGTCGATGTAGAGGATCTTTTTCATTCGGTCTCCCTGGCGCGGCTCGCTTCGTTGAGGCAACGTTCCGATGGTGACAGGCTCGCCCCGGATCGGCAATGCCTGCGGTCAACCCCATCAGTCCACCCGCCGCCCCCAGGGTCAGGCGCCGGCCGAATCGGCCTCAATTCGGCTGTGGCCCTGGTCGGTCACCGAGATGCGCAGCGTGGCCGGAATCTGTTCCTTCATGGAGTCGACGTGGCTGATCAGGCCGATCGTGCGGCCACCGGCGCGCAGGGTGTCGAGGGTGCCCATGGCGGTCTCGAGGGTCTCGCTGTCGAGCGAGCCGAAGCCCTCATCAACGAACAGGGTATCGAGCGTGATCCCGCCCGCCTGCCCGGACACCACCTCAGCCAGGCCGAGCGCGAGGGCGAGGGAGGCGAGGAATGTCTCACCTCCCGACAACGAGTGCGTCGCCCGCGCGCGACCGGTGAACCCGTCTCGGATCATCAGGCCCAAACCGGAGCGCGCGCCACCCTTCACCCGGGAGTCATCGTGTTCGAGTGCGTAGCGTCCGCTCGTCATCGTCCGCAGCCGCAGGTTGGCCGCCACGACAATCTCTTCCAGCTGGGCGGCCAGCACGTAGGTTTCCAACCGCATCCGCTTGGTGTTCGGTTCGTCACCCTGCATGACGTCGGCCAGCTGACGCACCTGGGAGTGCACGTTCAATAAGTCAGCGGATGCTGCGAATCTCGTCGCGACCTGCCGCACGAGTTGCGTGAGCTGACCGGCCCGTTCGGTGAGCGAGCCGTGCGCGCTCACCGCCGCATCGCGCGCGCTGCTGGCGGAGTCGAACGCCCGCAGGGACGGCTCGATATCGACCGGTTCCCACGCAAGATCGACCAGCTCAGGATGGGCCGCTGCCGCTCGCGCTGCTGCACGCTCGTCGTCATAGGAGCGCACGACGGTCTCTAAGCGTGCGATCTCCCTCTCATCCCGCCGCGCCGCGACGGCCGTCTGCTCGTCGTCGAAGCCTTCTTCCTCCAGCTGACCGTCACGCTGGCGAGTTGCGGCATCGGTGGCCGCGGCGCGTTGCCGGCTGAGATCTTGCGCGCCGTCGAGTGCGCGCGCACAGGCCAGCTGCTGCTGCAGGGCGAGAACCTGGTCGGTCACGCTGTCGCACTCGCCGCGCTGCGCTCCCACGCGTGCAGCGAGCAGGTCGCGCAGCCCGGAGCGCACGCTGTGCGTGTCGGACGCGGAATCGCGTGACACTCGGGCGGCCAGCACCGCTGCCTGGGCCAGGGTCAGGCCGTGCCGGAGGTCGGCCTGATTCTGCCGAAGCCCCTCGACCAGACCGGCCGCCGTGCGTGCGGTCGCCAACCGAGTGGCCGCGGCAGCGCGGTCAGCACGAAACTCATCGACACTGCGTTGCCCGGCCAGCGCCTGCGCCTGCGCGAGCCGATTCGTGAGGGCGGCCGCGGTCTCCTGGGCGTCGGCCAGTTGCTGCTGCCATTCCTGCAGCTGGTCACGGGCCGTACTGAGGTCGGCCGCAGTCACCAGCCCCTCCTGGGCTGCCGCCGGTGCGGGGTGTTCGATGGACCCGCAGACCGCACACGCGGCACCATCCACGAGGTACCCGGCAAGTTCCGACGCCTGCCCGGCAATGCGCCGGGCCACGAGCACCTCGTAGTCGATGGCGGCCGCCGCATTATCGCGACTGCGGCCCAGCAGGTGCTCGTTCGCCCCGATCAACCCGGCCAGTACGAACACGACGTCTTCGGCGGCCGCGAGCCCGGCGTCGGCCCGGTGAACGGCTTCCTCAGCGTCGGTCTCACCGGCGGCGGTGACGGTCGCTGCCGCGAGCTGCACGCCGACGAAATCGATCTGCTGGGGCAGATCATCGAGTCGCTGCTGGGCACGCTTCAGGTCATCCGTGTGACCGGCGAGCAGATCGAACAACGTCGTGATTTCATGGTCAAGGGCCGGAAGTCGCTTCTCCTCCTCGAGCACCTCGGCGAGCGCTCCGAGCCGTCTCACGAGGGCATCCATGATCGGGCCCAGCGCCGACTCGGAGCCTGCCGGCGCAGCCGCGTCGCTCGCGCTGGCACCATTCGCACCGGCACCGCTCGCACTGACACCATTCGCACTGGCACCAATCGCACCGCCACCATGTGCACCGACACCATGTGCACGCAACGACACGTCGAACGAAAGCCAGGCCGCCCGGGCCAGGGATTCGTCGGCCAGAGCCGCCTGCCAGGCGAGAGTCGCCGCCCGGCTGGCGCGAATGTGCGGCCAGACCCGCGCCGCCCGCGCGGCGTGGCGCAGCGTATCGCGCTGGTCGTCGACCTCGCCAGACCGGGTGTCGAGGGTCGCCAGAGTGGACTCGGCGAGGGCACGCCTGGCCTGACGCCGCTGCGTCTCGGTGGCCGCTCGGTGCTGGACCGTCGCTTCGGCCAGCGTCGCCGCCGCGGCTTCCGCGTCGTGCGCGGCGAGGTCGACCTCGCGATTCAGGCCGTCGAGTGCGCCCCGAAACCAGCCGAGGTCGGGCTCGACTGGCAGCACGGAGAGTCGCAGCTGGTGCATGGCTGCGGTGGCATGCTCAGCGACATCGCGCTGAACGGCAGCGAGACTCTCGTCGAGAGATTTGCGGCGCGTGATCAGCGCGGACTCCAACTGTTCGAAGCGGGTGGTGCCAAACAGTGTGCGCAGCACCGCACGACGTTCCTCGGTTTTGGCCAACAGGAAGTACTGGAACCGGTTTTGAGCGAGCAGGATCACCTGGAGGAATTGGTCGGCCTTCAAGGGCAGGATGGTGCTCAGTTCGAGGCCGACTTCTCGGGGCTTGGCCGCAATACCCCGCCATTCCCCGCCCTGGCGAAGCTGCAGCACAGCCGTCGGCGCCGCGCTGGTCGTTCCGGTACCGTTCTTCTTCGCTCGCTCATATTTCGGGCTGCGCAGCAGCCGGTAGTCCCGCCCGCGCAGGCTGAAGTCGAGTTCGACGAAGGTGGGATCATCGGGCTCGCAGTAGTCGCTGCGCAACCGCTGCTCGGTGTCGGTGAAACGCGGTACCTGGTCATAGAGGGCGAAACAGATTGCGTCGAGGATGCTGGACTTGCCGGCGCCGGTCTTGCCCGTGATGAGAAAGATTCCGTCGGAGTCGAACCGCTCGAAATCGACGATCTGCTCGTTCTTGAAGGGGCCGAACCCGGCCAGACGCAGGCGCTTGATCTTCATGCGTTTGCCTCTTTCGCGCCCTGTTCGGTTTGCAGCTGCGCGATCAGTGCGCTCTCGAATTCGGAGGGCCCGACCCCGTTGCGCACGAACGACAGGAACCCCGCCACGATCTCTGCATCACTGGTGGCGGCACGTATCCGCTCGGCGTAGGTAGAGCCATCCGCTTCGAGCGTGATCGTCGGCCGGTGCTCGAGCGCCACGCAGTGCGCGAATCTGGTCTGCATTGATCGCATGGCATCGAGCGGGCGCACCTGGTCGGTGAGGATGGCCTTCACCCAGTCGCCCTCGGTGCCGGCGAGGGTCTCATCGGCGAGCAGCGTGGCGAGTTCGCCGGTGAGCACCGTGAGTCGGCGTGGCACGGGCAGGTCGATCCACTCAACGGTCGCGTGGGTACCGTCTTCAGTGGCACCGAGGCCCGCGGCACCGAGTTCGACCAGCCAGGCCCCACGCGGCTTGCCGACCTCGGAGAAGGAATAGTGCAGGGGCGCGCCGGAGTAACGAACCCGCTCGGTCAGGGTGGCCCGTCCGTGAATGTGGCCGAGCGCGACGTAGTCGCAGCCGTCGAAGACACCGACTGGCACGACGTCGAGCCCGCCGGCGGTGATATCGCGCTCGACATCGCTCGCCTCGGCGGCCGGCGCCACTCCGGCCGCGAAGCAGTGCGAGAGCACGACGCTGCGGCCGCCGCGGGCAGATAGGGAACCGAGGGTGAGGTTGCGCAGTGCCAGATCCGCTCGAATACGCGTCATGGCGAAGTTCAGCACCTGCTCGTGCGTCTTGAGCGGCACATCGGGGTGCAAATGGCGAATGAGCACGGGCTCCAGATAGGGAATGCCGTAGAAATATACCGGGCCGTGCTCGTCGGTGATGGTGATCGGTTCGAGGTATTGCTCGGGCCCGGTCACAACGTGAATGCCGGCCAGGGCCGCCCACTCCGACTGAAAGCCGAGCCGGGTCGCCGAGTCGTGATTGCCGCTCGTCATGACAACGGATGCCCCGGCCTCTTTAAGGCGCCGCAGCGTGCCGGTCAGCAGCGCGTAGCCCTCTTTCGAGGGTATGGCCGAGTCGAACACGTCGCCCGCCACAGCCACCACGTCGACGCCGCGGTCACGCACGATCTCCACCAGGGCGTCCAGCACGATGCCGAGGTGCTCAAGCGTGGAGTGGGTGTGGAAGGTGCGCCCGATGTGCCAGTCCGAGGTGTGCAAAATCTTCATGCTCTCGACGCTACCGGGATGCACCGACAGTACTGACCGGCAGAGCCGACCGACAGCATCCGCTTTACCTGACCGCCGCTGCCAACCGCAGACCGAGCCCCGTTATTCTTTGTTTATCTTCTATTTCTTGACAAACAAAAATAAACACAGCTAAAGTCAGTTGAAACAACTTCTTGTGACAACGTCACTCATCGACGAGGAGGCATCGTGTTCGCCGAAGAACGTCAACTCTTGATCGCCGCGCTCGTGGCAACCCAGGGCCGGGTCACCGTGACCGACCTCGCCGCGCGATTCGCCATCACCGCCGAGACCGTCCGCCGCGACCTCGACACCCTCGAAGCCGCCCGCCAGCTGCGCCGCGTCCACGGCGGCGCCGTCGCCATCGACCGCCTGAGCCTGTCTGAACCGAGCCTCGACGAACGCCAGACGCAGCGTCTCGACGAGAAGTCGCGCATTGCCGACGCCGCCATGCGCATGATTCCCGCGAGCCGCACCGGTTCCATCGTGCTCGACGCCGGAAGCACCACCGAGCGTCTCGCCGACCGTCTCGCCGGCTGGACGCCAGCCGTCACCGGCGACTCGCTGCTCGTTATCACCAATGCGGTTCCGATCGCCGGCAAGCTCTCCCGCAACGAGACGATCCAACTGCACATCCTCGGTGGGCGTGTACGCGGACTCACCAGTGCCATCGTCGGCGCCGGCACCGTCGCGCAGCTCGAGGCGCTCCGCCCCGACATCGCATTCATCGGCACCAACGGCATCAGCGCGAGTTTCGGGCTCAGCACCCCCGACTCGGTTGAAGCGGCCGTCAAATCGGCCATCGTCACGTCGGCCCGCCGCGTCGTCGTGCTCGCCGATTCCAGCAAGCTCGACCAGGAGACGCTCGTCTGCTTTGCCGCCCTCGCCGATATCGACACTTTGATAACGGATGCTGCGCCCTCCGCGCAGCTCGCCGCAGCCCTCGCCGCAGCCGACGTCGACGTGGTGATCGCATGATCGTCACCCTGACCCCCAACCCAAGCCTCGACCGCACCATCGAGCTGGCCGGCCCGCTCGAGCGCGGCGAGGTACAGCGTGCGGTCGCCGCCCACGGCGAGCCGGGCGGCAAGGGCGTCAACATCTGCCGCGCCCTGGAAGCGAGCGGCATCGAAAGCCTCGCCATTCTGCCCGGAGACCCCGACGACCCGGTGCTGCTGGCCCTGACCAGCCACCACATTCCGCACCTCGGCCTGCCGATCGGAGCACCGCTCCGCAGCAACGTCGCGATCACCGAACCCGACGGCACCACGACCAAGCTCAACGAACCCGGTCCGGTGTTGACGCTCGCCCAGCAGGATGCCCTCGTCGCCCTCGTGCTGGAACAGTCGGTCGGCGCGAGCTGGCTCGTACTGGCCGGATCGGTGCCGCCGGGCGTGCCCGACGACTTCTACGCGCGGATCATTCGCGAGCTGCGCGCTCGGCTCGGCAGCCAGGCACCCCGGGTGGCCGTGGATTCCTCGGGCGGCCCGCTCGCCGCCGCCGCACTGGCCCACCCCGACCTGCTCAAGCCCAACGCCGAGGAACTCGCCGAACTGAGCGGACTCTTCGACGGTGACACCCTCGAGGCGAACCCCGACCTGGTCGTGGACGCGGCGCGCGTTCTCATCGCCGGCGGCGTCGGAGCCGTGCTGGCCACCCTCGGCGCGAAGGGCGCCGTGCTCGTCACCGCCGGCGGCAGTTGGCTCGCCACCACTCCCCCGATGCTCGCCGTCAGCACCGTCGGCGCCGGCGACTCCGCCCTCGCCGGCTACCTGTTGCAAAGCAACCTCGGCGCGAGCGCCCCCGACTGCCTGCGCCAGGCCGCCGCTCACGGCGCCGCCGCAGCCTCCCTGCCCGGTTCCACCGTTCCCGCCCTGCACCAAACCAACCCCAGCGCCGTCACTGTGACGGACCTTGCCCCAGAATCGGTCCCCCGGCCGGTGCTGGCCACACATCCAAAGGAGGATGACCAGTGAGTGCACTGATTACCCCGGAGCTTGTCGCTCTGGACACCCATCTCGGTACCGAGCCGAAAGATGTCATTCGACACCTGGCCGAGCTCGTCGTCGCGGCCGGCCGCGCGACCGAATTCGACAGCCTCTACGCGGATGCCCTCGCTCGCGAGGCGAAGACCGCCACCGGCATTCCGGGGGGCCTCGCCATCCCGCACTGCCGCTCCACCGCCGTGCTCGAACCCACCCTCGCGCTGGCCCGCCTGTCGACCCCGGTCGATTTCGGATCCAAGGACGGCCCGGCCGACCTTGTCTTTCTCATCGCCGCGCCCGACGGTGCCGACCAGGAGCACCTGAAGATTCTGGCCAAGCTCGCCCGGTCGCTCATGAAGAAGGACTTCACCGCAGCCCTGCGGTCCGCGTCGACCGCAGAGCAGATCGTCGAGCTGGTGAACAAAGTCGTCGCCCCGGTTGCCGTTGTCGCGGGCGCCCACGCCAGCGACAATGCCAGTGACAACGCGAACACCGGCACCGGCCCGGCTGCGAGCGGCGTGAAGCGCATTGTCGCCGTCACCGCCTGCCCGACCGGAATCGCCCACACCTATATGGCGGCCGACTCCCTCGTGGCCGCGGCCAAGGCCGTCGGAGTCGACCTGCAGGTCGAGACCCAGGGCTCGGCCGGCCTCACCCCGCTCGACCCCGCCGTGATCGCCGCGGCCGACGCCGTCATCTTCGCCGTCGACGTCGACGTGCGCGGTCGGGAACGCTTTGCCGGCCTGCCCGTCATCAACGCCCCGGTCAAGCGCGGCATCGACGAACCCGAACGGTTGATCGAGGAAGCCCTCGCCGCCGCGCTCAATCCGAACTCCCGTCGGGTCAGCGGCTCCGCTGACCAGAGTGGCGCGTCGGAGGAGAAGAGCGAGCACCTGGGCCAGAAGCTCAAGCGCGCGCTGCTCACCGGCGTCAGCTACATGATTCCGTTCGTCGCCGGCGGAGGCCTGCTCATCGCCCTCGGCTTTCTGCTCGGCGGTTACCAGATCACGGATGTGGCCGACAAAGTCGTGCTGGACAACAGCCTGTTCAACCTGCCCGACGGCGGTCTCCTCACCTACCTCGGGGCCGTCTTCTTCAAGATCGGCCAATTGTCGATGGGTTTCCTGGTTCCCGCGCTGGCCGGCTATATCGCCTTCGCCATCGCCGACCGCCCCGGCATCGCCCCTGGCTTCGTCGCCGGCGCCGTCGCCGGATTCATGGATGCCGGGTTCCTCGGCGGCATCGTCGGCGGTCTGCTCGCCGGTGTCGTGGCCGCGAGCTTCGCCAAGCTCAGCGTTCCGCGTTGGCTGCGCAGCCTGATGCCCGTCGTGATCATTCCCCTCATCGCGTCGATCGTCGCCTCCGGTTTGATGTTCATCGTGCTCGGTGGGCCGATCGCCCTGCTCACCATCGGGCTGGGTGACTGGCTGACCGGCATGACCGGAGCATCCGCTGTGATTCTCGGTGTCATCCTCGGCCTCATGATGGCCTTCGACCTCGGCGGACCGGTCAACAAGGTCGCCTATGCCTTCGCCGTCACTGGCCTCGGCACAGCAACCCTCGCCAACCAGGCTCCGTGGCAGATCATGGCCGCGGTCATGGCTGCGGGCATGGTGCCGCCGCTCGCGATGGCCCTCGCCACCGTGGTCGACAAGAAGCTTTTCAGCGTGACCGAGCGCGAGAACGGTAAGGCTGCCTGGCTGCTCGGCGCATCCTTCATCACCGAGGGCGCCATTCCGTTCGCCGCCGCCGACGTGTTCCGGGTGATTCCGGCCGCCATGCTCGGTGCCGCCGTCACCGGTGGCCTGTCGATGGCCTGGAACGTCACGAGCCAGGCGCCGCACGGCGGCGTGTTCGTGTTCTTCGCCATCGACAACTTCTGGTTGTTCCTGCTCGCGATCGTGATCGGTACGCTGGTATCGGCGTTCGCCGTTGTCGGCCTGAAGCGCTTCGCGGTGCGCAAGCGCCCGGTTGATGCACCGGAGGCCGCTCTCGTCAACGCCTGATCCGAGACCAGCACCGCAGTTCCGCAGTACAGTGACGCCAGCCGAACGCTGGGAATAAAGGAATCGAGAACGATCGTGCAGACGCTGTCAGGCAAGGCCAGTACCGACCAGGCTGAAACCGGCCGCACCTTCGCCGGAGTCGGCGTCAGCCCCGGTCGCATCATCGGCTCGATCCTGTTGATGCCCAAACCCGTCCGCGAGCCCGCGGTGGGTGAGCGACTGGCCGAGGGCACCGCACCGGACGACGCATCCGCTGCACTGCGCACCGCTGCCAAAGCCGTGCAGACCAACCTCACGGCCCGCTCGGCCGGCGCCTCGGGCGCCGGTCGGGAGGTGCTCGAGGCCACGGCCCTGATGGCGAACGACCCGATGCTGGTCAAGGCCGCCGTCAAGCTCATCACCAACGGAGCCTCCGCCGAGCGGGCCATCTGGGACGCAGCGGCGTCGGTGGCTGAGATGCTGCACAACCTCGGCGGCTACATGGCCGAGCGCGCGACCGACGTGCTCGACGTGCGCGGCCGCATCGTCGCCGAGCTGCGCGGCGTTCCGGCCCCCGGCATCCCCTATTCCGACACCCCGTTCATTCTGGTCGGCGAGGACCTCGCCCCGGCCGATACCGCCACCCTCGACCCGGCCAAGGTGCTCGCTCTCGTCACGTCGAGCGGCGGACCGCAGTCACACACGGCCATTATCGCTCGTGCCCTCGGTTTGCCGGCCGTGGTCGCCGCCGCCGGGGTTGACGGCCTCACCGACGGCACCCTCGTTTTCGTCGACGGGGCTGCCGGAACCGTTCGGGTCGACCCTGGCGCCGACGAGTTCGCCCTCGCCAAGGCGTGGGAGACAACGACTGCGGCCCTCGCCGTGTTCGACGGCACCGGGCGGCTGAAAGACGGCCACCTCGTTCCTTTGCTCTCCAACGTGGGCGGTGCCAAGGATGCGGTGAAAGCCGCAGCGGCCGGCGCCCAGGGTGTCGGGCTGCTGCGCACCGAGTTCTGCTTTCTCGAACGTGACACGGAGCCCACCATTGCCGAACAGGTCGAGGCGTACCGCGGCGTGTTCGACGCTTTTCCCGGCAAGAAGGTCGTCGTGCGCACCCTCGACGCCGGCGCCGACAAGCCGCTGCCGTTCCTGACGGATGCCTCCGAGCCGAACCCGGCCCTCGGTGTGCGCGGTTACCGCACCGATTTCACCTCCCCCGGTGTGCTCGAGCGCCAGCTCGAAGCCATCGCGCAGGCCGCCGACGGCACCGAAGCCCAGGTCTGGGTGATGGCCCCGATGATCTCGACCGCCGAGGAGGCGAAGCACTTCGCCGGGCTCTGCGCCGCCGCTGGGCTCACAACGCCCGGCGTCATGGTCGAGGTTCCCTCGGCCGCGCTGACGGCGGCGAGCATTCTCGAACACGTAAACTTCGTCAGCCTCGGCACCAACGACCTCACCCAGTACGCCATGGCGGCCGACCGCCAGCTCGGCCCGCTCGCGGCTCTGAACACGCCGTGGCAGCCCGCCGTGCTGCAGCTGATTCGGCTGACCGTGGCCGGGTCACGCGACGAGGGCCACGACAAGCCGGTCGGCGTCTGCGGCGAGGCCGCGGCCGACCCGGCCCTCGCGGTCGTGCTGGTCGGCCTCGGCGTCTCGACGCTGTCGATGACCGCCCGGGCGCTCTCCGCCGTCGCCGCCGTACTGGCCAGCGTCACTCTCCCCGAAGCGCAGCAACTCGCCGCGCTGGCCCTGACCGCGCATTCAGCAACGGATGCCCGCCGCCTCGTTCGCGAAAAACTCCCCATACTCAATACGCTGGGTTTGTAACCGGCCATCCCGCATCCGCTCTGCCCACCCTGGAGGATCCCATGTCTGAACGAACCGCCGTCATCGCCAGCCGCGTCGGCCTGCACGCCCGTCCCGCCGGTATTTTCGTCGCCGCCGTCGGCGAGCTGCCGCTCGAAGTCACCATCGCCCTGGCCGGCGAACCCGCCGAGGACGCCATGGATGCGTCGAGCATCCTCTCGATCATGAGCCTCGGCGCCTCCAACGGCGACACCGTTGTGCTGCGGGCCGACGGAGAGGGCGCCGATGAGGCCCTCGACTCGCTCGTCAAGATTCTGGAAACCGACCTCGACGCCGAATAGTCGCCGCGCAGTTCGGTAAAGGTCTTTACCAGTCGCAACTGGGTACCTAAGCTAGGCAGATCGGCGGGCATCCATCCGGGTGCGAATCCGATCGGGGGAATCTTCCTGAAATCCCCGAGAATACCCCTGCGCGTGACGGAGAAGGACTCTACTGTGACCGAACGACAGACTTACCTGGGAAACGTCGAAACCAGCGCCAGCGAGGAAGCGCACACCATCAAGGATTGGGCCGATCTCGGCCAGGAGATGTGGTCGTATCTCACCGGCAAGGGCGCCGCCATCAACTACAGCTTCATCGACATGGTCGTCGAGGTTCCCCGCGATATCGGACCCGATGCACCCCGCGCCGTGTGGAAGCTCAACGGCACTCTGCGCGTCACCACGAGCGACGAGAAATCCCTCGGCTCCGATCCGTTCCGCGGCTAACCATGAGCTCCTCCGCGAGCATGCCCACGCCTTCTCGCTTCGGCCTGCACATCGACCTGGCGTTCTCACTGGAGGAACCAACGGTCACGTCCGAGGGCTCCTCTGACGGTTCCACCGGGGACACCTTTGGGCCCACCGACACGATGCAGGGCACGATCACGGCGGACGGAACCGACGTGACCATCTATACGAGCAACCCGGAAATGTTCGTGCAGGGCCGTGCACTCAATCTGGAACCGTTGCGGGCACTGGCCGCGGAGCTGGCTGCCCGAAAACTGACCGTGTCCATCACCGGACCGGTCGGGCTGATCGCCCGCCTGGGTGACGTGCAGGCATCCGTCACACAGCGGCTTGTGACGCGGTCGCCGCACATCGTTCTCGGAGCGCGAAACGCGCTCGGTCCGCTCGTGCAGGCCCGCCTGCGCGGGCAGGCACGGATGCCGGTGGCCATTCCGCTTCCGCCGTCGACCGTGTTTCCGCTCGCACCGACCTTCGACCGGCGCAGTCGGCGCAAGGTCACCACGACGCACTACACGCCGGGAAGTGGCCGACCGCGCCTCATCTTCGTCGTGGGGTCGGAAAACTGGAATGGGCAGATGCCCCGGGAATTCAACCTGTTGCCTGGCACGACCACGATTGGCTCGTCGCCAGAAGCCGACCTGCAACTGCCCGGGTTGAAGCCCCTGCACGCCGAGATTCGCCACGACGAGAACGACGAGTACCGACTGTTCGCGATCGGCGAGGTGGCCGGCAGTTCCCGGCCCACCGAAGACGGCCGCAGCATCGGCAACGGGCAGATTCTGCGCACCGGTTCGCGGCTCGAAATGGGCCCGTGGCGCATGGGCTACTTCCGCGAGGAGTTCGCCGACCACGGCCGCCCGTTCGGCGGTCGCGTCGGCGGCGAACTGGCCGTGCAGAAGCCGCAGCCGCCTCGAAAGCGCGCCTGAACCAGGCCATCACATGAAACGGGGTGCCGCGCTGTGCTGCGGCACCCCTTTTTCACGAGGTGAACAGGCCGGTCCACACGGCTCGCGACCCCGACTCCCCGATGAGCGCGACCAACACGACTGAACCGATCGCGCCGGCCAGAATGACCAGGTCGAGCACGATGGTCGCCACGAGGCGCCCCCTGTGGCTCGGCACAGCGGATGAGAAACGGGCACCCTCAGCTTCAACATAGCGGTACCAGAACCACTGCAGTGCGGCGGCGAGGAACAGCACGATCACCCACGGGAGCATCGTCTTACCGAGCGACGTGTGCGTGCCGAGCAGCGGGGTGACGTTGACGAGGCGCGACTGCAACCACTCGCCCGCCTGCACTGCCATCGGAACCAGCACGAGCGCGGCGAGGGCTACGAGGGGCGTCACAACGCCCAGCCTCCTCCGAGCCGCCGGCCAGAAGGCGGTGAGCACCGCGCACAGGGCCGCCAGCGGCACGACGATCACTACGGCGTGCACGATCAGAACGTGCAGTGGCAGGCCGTTGAATTCCCAATCAATGTTCATGCTGAGTCTCTCCAGATGTCGAGTTCGAGCCCCGCCGCCCGCGTGCACGGATGGTGACTGCGACGACCACGATCACGATCACGATCACGATCACGGCGACAATCGCCGCGACCGCGGTGGGAGTTGACAGGGCCGAGCCGGTGAGCCGAGCCACCGCCACCCAGGCGAGACCCCAGACGAGCGCCACCGTTGGTGCCCATCGTCCCCGGCCATAGACGGCAAGACCGACACCGACCAGACCGGCCAGCGCGATCACGAGTGCACCCCAGAGATCCGGATCCAGACCGAACCCGGTAAAACCGGCCGTCACGAGCACGGCCGCAATATTCGCCGCGGTCGCAACACTGACCCAGCCCAGGTACAGCCCCATCGTTCCGTCGACCAGGATCGCCTCGATGAGATTTCTGGGCGGCGACCGGCACAGCAGTCGAAAAAATCCCACCAGCACCAGGAGCAGGGCGACGATGACGGGCACGCTCAGCGGGAGAAGGTCGAACTGCACGCTGAGAATCCAGAAAGCGTTCAGAACCAGGGACAGCGCGATCGGATAGCCGAGCCGCCGCTGGCGGGCATCCGCCTTCTGGGCTGGCAGTGCCTGCCACACGGCGTAGCCGACCAAACCGAGGTAAATCGGGGTCCAGATGGCGAAGGCCGGCCCACCCGGTGCGATCAGGGTGGCGTCGGCGGCGAGCGCACCGCCGGACGCCTCATTGATGGGTATTCCCCCCGCGGCGCCCGACCCCACGAACGCTCCGATCACGGCGAAGGTCGCGCTGCTGATCACCACGATCTGGCGCAGCCGATCGGATCGGCCAGTTGACGGGTTGCTCACCGGTGGCTCCTGCCTGTTGGCCTGATCATTGCACGATTTTCCCCCGACGCACCCGCAACTTTTCTCCAGGCCTCGTGCGAGGCTAGACGAGTGACTTATACCGCCCCGAACGCTTTCACCACCCGTCCGACCCTGCAGGGAACCTTCGGCATGACTGCCTCGACGCACTGGCTCGCCACTGCGTGCGCCCAGGCCGTGCTCGAGCAAGGCGGCAACGCGTTCGACGCCGCAGTGGCCGGCGCCTTCGTGCTGCACGTCGTGGAACCGCACCTGAACGGGCCAGGCGGCGACCTGACCGGCGTCTTCGTCACGGCGAGTGAACCGGATGCCCCGCGCGTGCTGATGGGGCAGGGCCCGGCCCCGCAGGCGGCCACCATCGAGCACTACCGGTCGGAGGGCCTCGACCTGGTTCCCGGATCGGGCGTACTCGCTGCGGCCGTCCCCGGCGCCGTCGACGCCTGGCTCGTGCTGCTGCGCGATCACGGCACCTGGGAGCTGCCGGAGGTGCTCGGCTTCGCCCTCGGGTACGCGCGCGACGGTCATCCGATTCTCGGTCGGGTCGTCGCGACGATCGCGGCGGTTTCGACGCTGTTCGCCGAGCACTGGCCGACCTCGGCCGCGCAGTGGATGCCGGATGGGCACCTTCCCGAGGCGGGCTCGCTCGTGACCAATGCGGCGTGGGCGAGAAGCCTCGAGCGCCTGCTCGCGGTGGGCGCGGAATCGGCCGCCGCCACCCGGGAGGGGCGCATTGACGCCGTTCGGCGGGAATGGCGGGAGGGGTTCGTGGCCCGCGCCATCGTTGATTTCGCACGCACACCCCACCGGCATTCCTCGGGCACCGACCATGCCGGTGTGATGACCCTGGCCGATCTCGCCGGGTTCGAAGCGAGCATCGAGGAGGCTACGACCGTGATATTTCGCGGCCACACGATCGCCAAGACCGGCGCCTGGGGCCAGGGACCGGCGCTGTTGCAGACCCTGATGATTCTGGACGGGTTCAGCGACGCTGAGCTGGACCCGTCGACCGCGCTCGGCGCGCACACCATCCTCGAGGCTCAGAAACTCGCCATCGCCGACCGGGAAGCGTACTACGGCGACGCCGACGTGCCGTTGGAATACCTGTTGTCGGCCGAGTACGCGGCCATCCGGCGGGCGCTCATCACCGAGCAGGCCTCATGGGAGTTGCGGCCCGGCGTCGTGCCAGGCCACACCCCGTACCTGCCGATCCTGCGCACCGCGTACACGACGGAGGCGCTGGCGAAGCAGGGGGCTGCGGCATCCGCTGCGGTCGGTGAACCGACGGTCGCCGCGCCGATTCGCGCCGCACATGCCGAGGCCGAGGCCGAAACGCTCTCGACCGGTGAACTGCGCGGCGACACCTGCCATATCGACGTTGTCGACCGCTGGGGCAACATGATCTCCGCGACACCGTCAGGCGGCTGGCTGCAGTCGTCACCGACCATTCCCGAGCTGGGATTCTGCCTCGGCTCCCGCCTGCAGATGACCTGGCTGGAACCCGGGGCCCCCTCAGTCCTGGCCGGCGGCAAGCGTCCGCGCACCACCCTCACCCCCACCCTCGTGCTCAAGGACGGGCAGGCGGTGACGGCGCTCGGCTCCCCCGGCGGCGACCAGCAGGACCAGTGGCAATTGCTCTACCTGCTGCGCACGATCGTCGGCGGCTACACCCCACAGCAGGCGATCGATGCGCCCGCCTTTCACAGCACCTCATTTGCGGGCTCGTTCTGGCCGCGCACCTGGGAGCCCGGCGGCGCCGTCGTGGAGGACCGTCTGGGCGAGCCGGTCATCGCCGAACTCGAGCAGCGCGGCCACCGAATCACCCGGGCCGGTGACTGGGCGCTCGGCCGCATCTCGGCCGTCACCCGCGACCCGCAGAGCGGGCTGCTGCAGGCTGCGGCCAACCCCCGCGGGGCCCAGGGGTACGCCGCCGGTCGTTGACCCCGCAGCAAAATAGCACCGTTTCGGGTTTACTGCTGTCCCCACGACGGGGGAGGACATCGACCTGTCTATCCCCACTAGGTTGGAGCTATCGAACCGATAACCCGAGTCGGCGATGGAACGGACAATCGTGAAAATGTTGCAGACAGAGTGCCCAGAATGCCAGCAAATGGTGTGGATCACGTCCGATACCCGGTTCGCGACCTACCACTCCCTGGCCAACTCCACCGAGGATTGCCCCGGCTCACGAATGACCGTTCCGGTACCCCCCAAACAGACTGCCGCAAGCCGTCGGCGTGCCCAGGCCGAGCTGCTCGCCTGGACCCACTCCACCAGTGCGGTGAGCGCAGGCAAACACCAGGCCGCCTGACCCCACAATCCTGACGACATCAATCAACCCGAACGATTGATGCCGGCTGTCCGCTCGTCGAAAGCGGGTGAATGGTTGCTTCAGCTCACCTGAAGTAACCATTCACCCGCTTTCGCGTGGGATCAGGGGGTGGTGGGCACCAACAGGTCGGCCAGCACGCGGGCGAGGGCAAGAGCGCCGGCCTCGGCGTCGTCGTCCTCGACATATTCCTCGGGCGAGTGCGACACCCCGGTGGGGTTCCGCACGAACAGCATCGCGGTCGGCACATATTGGGTGAGGATTCCCGCGTCGTGACCGGCGCCGGTGTGCTGCACCGGCGCATCCGGCAGCAGCAGGCTCAGGTGATCGCGCAGGCCCGTGTCGAAGCTGACCGTGCGGCTGACCGACTCCTCGGTGAGCTGCACCGTGCAGCCCTCAGCAGCCGCGATCAGGCGGGCCTCGGCCAGAATGGTGGCCACAACGGATGCCGTCACCGCGTCGTCGGGGTGCCGTGCGTCGAGCCACAGGTCGACCCGGGAGGCGATCACATTCGTGCCTCCGGGCACCGGTTCGAGCCGGCCGACGGTGGCCCGAGCCCCCGGCTGGGCGCGGGCGGTGTCGCGGATGGCCATGACGATGCCGGCCGCCGCGATCATCGGGTCGTGCCGGTCGGTCATGAGCGTCGTGCCGGCATGGTTGCCCTGACCGGTGACGCTCAGCCGCCAACGACCGTGGCCGAGAATCGACGAACCGATGCCGACCGCCTGGTGGCGGTCGATCAGCTCGCGACCCTGCTCGACGTGCAGTTCGATGAAGGTGCCGATCCGGGCGAGCGCCTCGGGGTCAGGTCCGAGAAGTGTCGGGTCGAAGCCGCTTCTGGCGGCCACCTCGGCGAAGGTGTCACCGTTCTGGTCGCGCAGGCCGCGGGCCAGGTTGACGTCGATCGCGCCCGTGAGCACGCGGGTACCGAGGCAGGCCACGCCGAATCGTGACCCTTCTTCCTCGGGGAACACCGCGATGGCGAGCGGGCGTTCGGGGCGAAGGCCCTCGGCCTGCAGAAAATCCAGGGCGACGAGCGCGGAGGCGACCCCGAGCGGGCCGTCGAAGGCGCCGCCGCCGGGGACAGAGTCGAGGTGGCTGCCGGTGACGACGGCGTTGGCGGTGCCGCCCACCGGGGTGTGCCACCAGGCCCAGATGACCCCGTTTCGGTCCGTCTCCACGTCGAGTCCGCGTTTGGCTGCGTGGGCGAGGAACCAGGCGCGCAGGTCGAGTTCGGCGGTGGAGAAAACCGGCCGGGAGTAGCCGCCGCGGTGCGTATCGGCGCCGACCCGGCTGATCTCGGCCAGAAGCCCGGCGACCGTGTCGGCGGGTGCCGGAGTGCTCGCCGACGGGTGCGTCGGCCCGGAAACCGTCACGGACGGGCTTGGAACTGGGGCGGCACCGACCCGACGCCGGTGGCCAGGTCGGCCGCGAGCTGGCCGATCACCGGCGCGAATTTGGCACCGTGGCCGGAGCACGGCGAGAGCAGGGTGATGTTATCGACGCGGTCGATGATGAAGTCCTCCGTCGGCGTGTTGGTGAACAGGCAGGTGGTCTCAGCGTACGGCGTGGGGTCGAGGCCCGGCAGGTAGCGGGCCACATAGTCGACGACCCGTTCCCGGTTGGCCGCTCCCATGATGCCGTCCTGGTCGGCCGCCGAGGCGAGCCGTTTGCCACCGTTGTATTCGGCGATTTTCTGGCCGCGAAAGGCGGCGTCGCGGCCGCCGGGCAGCCCGTACACCTGCATGCCGTCCATCTTGTGAATGAAGGTCGGCCAGTGCCCGGCGGTATCGGGGTCAGCGTAGGGAAAGTGATAGGCCTGCTCCTGCATCACGGTGATCTCGGGGATCTGCGCGCGGAAGGCGCTCGGCAGCGGCAGCTCACCGAGCAGGCTCGGCAGCCAACCGCCGGCGCTGACGATCACGTTCTCGGCATCGACGGCCTCCCCGGTATCGTTGTGCACCCGGTACCCGGTGGCCGTTTCAGTCACCCGGGCGACCGGCCAGTCGGTGTATAGCCGAGCGCCCGCCGCGAGGGCCAGCTCGACCATGGTCGTCACGGCCGTCTCGGCGTCGATGACTCCGGCACCCGGGTGCCAGAGCACCGGGGTATCGAAGGTGATCTGCGGCCAGCGCTCGCGGGCGGCATCCGCTGTGAGCAGTTCGTGCTCGATGCCGGCGGTCTGCAGCACCCGGGCGAGCGCTTCGGGTTCGCGCAGCGTTCCGTAGTCGACCGAACCGGTGGGAGTGATCAGCTCCCGCCCGCCCAGCCGGGTCAGTTCGTCCCAGCCGACTTTGGCCTGCTGCACGAGGCCGGTGTAGAACGCATCGGGGTAGGCATAGCGAAAGATGCGCGCCGACCCGTGTGAGCTTCCGGCGTCGTTGGCGGGGGTGGACCGTTCCAGAATGGTGACCTCGTGGCCACGGGTGGCGAGCTGCCAGGCGGTGGCGGCTCCGGCCAGGCCGGCCCCGATGACGACGTACTGTGCACTGCTCACTGCGTGACCCACTGTGTTCTCCTGCTCGGTTATTGATGGGTGAAACGGATGCTTACGGCGCCGACACCAGGTCGGCGTCACTGGGTTGGTCGTCACTGGGTTGGTCGTCACTGGGTTGGTCGTCACTGGGTTCGTCGTCGTAGGCGTCTTCGGCGTGCGCGTGGCGGTCGATGCCGTCGACCTCGTCCTGTTCGGGGATGCGCAGTCCGATGGTCAGATCGAGCACCTTGGCGATGACCCAGGTGACGACAAAGGAGTACAGCAGCACGGCGCCGGCGGCGAGTGCCTGGATGCCGAGCAGCAGTGCGCCGCCACCGTAGAACAGGCCCCTTTGGCCGTTGGGGGCGGCATCCGTTGCGAAGAACCCGATCAACAGGGTACCGACCAGGCCACCGACCATGTGCACGCCGACCACGTCGAGGGAGTCGTCGTAGCCGAGTGTGAACTTCCACTCCACGGCGAGGCAGCAGATGATGCCGGCGATGGCGCCGATGGCGATAGCGCCCATCGGGCTGACCGCACCGCAGGCCGGGGTGATCGCCACGAGGGCGGAGACCAGGCCGGAGGCAGCGCCGAGGCTCGTGACCGAGCCGTGCCGGAGCCGGTCGACCAGGGCCCAGCCGAGCAGGCCGGCGCACGCGGCGACGGTGGTGTTGAGAAAGACGACGCTCGCGGCGTTGCCGGCGCTCAGGGCCGAGCCGGCGTTGAAACCGTACCAGCCCACCCAGAGCAGGCCGGCGCCGACAAGAACGAGCGGCCGGTTGTGCGGCTTGAGCGGCCCGCCCCAGCCCTTGCTGCGGCCGAGCACGATGGCCAGGGCGAGGGCGGCCACGCCGGCGTTCATGTGCACCGCGGTGCCACCGGCGAAGTCGATGGCACCCAGATCGTTGGCGATCCAGCCGCCGACGACGTTATCGCCGTCGAAGGCGAACACCCAGTGCGCCACCGGAAAGTAGACCAGCGCGGCCCAGATGCCGGCAAACAGCAGCCAGGCGCCGAATTTCATGCGGCCGGCCGCGGCCCCGGCCACGAGGGCGGTGGTCACTCCGGCGAACAACAGCTGGAACACGATGAACAGTGCGAGCGGCAGGGCCGCGTCGGGATCGTCGGCGAGGATCGTTTCGAGGCCGAAGAATTGGAGCGGGTCGCCGAGGAGTCCGAGGTCGCCGAGCGAGTCGCCGAAGGTGGCCGAGTAGCCGAAAATGACCCAGAGAATGGCGACGAGGCTGGCGCCGCCGAAGCACATCATCATCATGTTCAGAATGCGTTTCGAGCTGACCATGCCGCCGTAGAACAGGGCGAGGCCGGGAATCATCAGTGCCACGAGTGCCGAGCTGGTCAGCAGCCAGGCGGTATTGCCAGTATCCATGAGCGTGTCCTTGTCGTCGATCGGTGAAGAGAACGGAGGTTCAGCGGCCGGGAATCCAGCTGGTGCCGGCGAGGGGCACCCCGGCCATCGCGGCGGCTTCCACCGTGAGGGCGACCAGGTCTTCGGGTTCGAGGTGGTGCAGGTGGGACTTGCCGCAGGCCCGCGCGATGGTCTGCGCTTCGAGGGTCAGCACCCGAAGGTAGTTGGCGATGCGCTTGCCGCCGGCGATCGGGTCGAGCCGTGCGGCGAGAATCGGGTCCTGGGTGCTGATGCCAGCGGGGTCCTTGCCATCCTGGAAGTCGTCGTAGAACCCGGCGGAGGAGCCGAGCGCTTCGTATTCGGCCTGGTAGCGCGGGTCGTTGTCGCCGAGGGCGATGAGCGCGGCGGTGCCGATCGAGACCGCGTCGGCGCCAAGGGCGATGGCTTTGGCCACGTCGGCGCCGTTGCGGATGCCGCCGGAGACGATGAGCTGCACCTGGCGGTGCACGCCGAGTTCCTGCAGCGCGGCGACCGCCGGGCCGATCGCGGCGAGGATCGGGATGCCGACGTTCTCGATGAACACCTGCTGGGTGGCGGCGGTTCCGCCCTGCATACCGTCGAGCACGACCACGTCGGCGCCGCTCTTCACGGCGAGCGCGGTGTCGTAATAGGGGCGGGAGGCGCCGACCTTGACGTAGATCGGTGTGTGCCAGTCGGTGATCTCGCGCAGTTCGGCGATCTTGATCGCGAGGTCGTCCGGGCCGGTCCAGTCCGGGTGCCGGCAGGCCGACCGCTGGTCGATGCCCACCGGGAGGGTGCGCATGCCGGCGACGCGTTCGGTGATCTTCTGGCCGAGCAGCATGCCGCCGCCGCCGGGCTTGGCGCCCTGTCCGAGCACGATCTCGATCGCATCCGCTTTGCGCAGGTCGTCGGGGTTCATGCCGTAGCGGGATGGCAGGTACTGGTAGACGAGGTGGCGGGACTGCCCGCGTTCCTCGGGGGTCATGCCGCCGTCGCCGGTGGTGGTGGAGGTGCCGGCCTCCGTGGCGCCACGGCCGAGGGCCTCCTTGGCGTTGGCCGAGAGGGCGCCGAAGCTCATGCCGGCGATGGTGATCGGAATGTCGAGGGTGATCGGCTTGAGCGCGTGGCGGCCGCCGAGGGTGACGTCGGTGCCGCACTTCTCGCGGTAGCCCTCGAGCGGATACCGGGACACGCTCGCGCCGAGGAAGAGCAGGTCGTCGAAGTGCGGCAGGGCCCGCTTGGCGCCCCAGCCGCGAATGTCGTAGATGCCGGTCGTGGCGGCCCGCTGGATGTCGTTGATGGTGGCACGGTCGAAGGTGGCCGATTCGCGCAGGCCCCGGCTGGCATAGCTGTTCGTCATGGTGTGTCCCTTGGGTTCGTGAGCGTATGGGTGGGTCGGCGACGCTTAGTAGGCGGCGGCGTTGACGGCGGCGAAGTGGTACAGCGTGCGGGCGGAGCCGTAGCGGCGAAAGTCGGTCGGGGCATCCGTTCGACCGGCCAGGGTGAGCAGCTCGGCCAGCTCGGCGAGGTGTTCGGGTCGCAGCGGCTTTTCGACGCAGTCGGCGCCGAGGGAGGCGACCGTGCCCTTCACGTAGATGCGGGCTTCGTAGATGGAGTCGCCGAGGCCCTCTCCGGCGTCGCCGCAGACCACGAGCCGGCCGGCCTGGGCCATGAACGCCGAGGCGTGGCCGATGTCGCCGCCCACGACGATGTCCACGCCCTTCATGGAGATGCCGCAGCGAGCGCCGGTGTTGCCGTCGATGATGACGAGACCGCCCTGCCCGGTTGCCGCGGCTGCCTGGGAGGCGTCACCGGTGACGTGCACCGTGCCCGACATGATGTTCTCGGCCAGTCCGACGCCGGCGCTGCCGTGCACGGTGACGCGGCCCTTCTGGTGCATGCCGGCGAAGTAGTAGCCCACGTGTCCGTTGACGACGAGGTCGAGGTCGCGGTCGATGCCGACGGCGATGTTGTGCTGCCCGGCCGGGGTGTCGACAACCCAGCTCGTGCCGTCGTCGGTGGCGTGCAGCGCCTGGTTGAGTTCGCGCACGGTGCTCACGGCGAGGTCGACAGTCTCGATGTGCACGGGGGCTTGGGTGAGGGTCACAGCGTCACCAGTTCTTTGGTCGAGTCGAGGGTCCAGGTGTAGACGACGCCGGGAGCGGGTTCGAAGATGCGCGCGGATTCAATACCGGGCAGGTGCGCGAGGGCGCGGTATTCACTCGCCATCGCGACCCAGGCATCCGTTTCGGCGATGATGGCCGGCTTGCACGCGATGGGGTCGCGCACGATCGCCATGCTCGTGGCGGTCGTCACGACGAGGGTGTAGAACCCGTCGAAGACGCTGCCGAGCTTTTCGAGGGCCGTGGTGAGGGTGTCCCCGGCTGCCAGGCACCAGGCGATGAAGCGGGCGGCGACCTCCGAGTCGTTTTCGCTGTCACAGGTGACGCCCTCGGCGCGCAGCTGCCGGCGGATCGTGGCGTGGTTGCTGAACGACCCGTTGTGCACGAGGCAGAGATCGTCGGCGACGGTGAACGGATGCGAGCCGGCGGCGGTCACGGCCGACTCGGTGGCCATGCGGGTGTGGGAAAGTCCCTGGCTGCCGGTCGCCGAGCGCAGGTCGTACAGCTCGGCCAGGTCGAGCGGATGCCCGGTGCCCTTGCGCACCGCCGCGTGCTCGCCGCGGCCGGCGATCTGCACGCCGGGAAGGATGCTCGTGATGGCGTCTTCGAGGGCGCCGGTGCCGATCTGGGCGTTGATGAGGGTGGTCTCACCGAATCCGGTGACGGTGACGGTGACCCCGACCGCGGGCGGCAACGCGTCGCGGAGGGCCGCGGCAAGCGCGTCGGGGGTCAATTCGGCGTTGAGCACGGTGACGGTGCTCGTGCCGGCCGGGGTGAGGGTCGGGTCGTTGTAGATGGCGAGACCGGCCGAGTCGGGGCCGCGGTCGACGATGCCGCAGAGCATGCCGTGCATGAGCTCACCGAGGCTGGCGCGCAGGCCGACGTCGCGAATTTGAAGTGCTGCAATGCCACACATAGGGAATCCTGTCTGTTAGTAAGCGGTGAGGTAGGAGTTGATCTCCCAATCGGTGACCGTGTTGTGCCAGGTCAAAAATTCGTCTTCC
The DNA here is from genome assembly GCF_900110125.1 of Cryobacterium luteum. Taxonomy (GTDB): domain Bacteria; phylum Actinomycetota; class Actinomycetes; order Actinomycetales; family Microbacteriaceae; genus Cryobacterium; species Cryobacterium luteum. The sequence goes on along the minus strand of NZ_FOCN01000012.1, from coordinate 10,148 downwards.
TTCGCCTGAGCGAAATACTCCCCGACCGGATGCTCGATGCCGAACGAGTCGAGCAGCACCCGGTCACGACGCAGCGCTTCGACGGCGTGCAGCAGGGTCTGGGGCAGCACGGCGGAGGTCGCGCGCGACTCGCCCGGACCGCACGGGTCGCCCGGGTCGATCGCCTGGTCGAGCCCGTCCAGGCCGGCCGAGATCGTGGCGGCGATCGCGAGGTACGGGTTGGCCGAGCCGTCGCCGGCGCGCAACTCGATGCGCTTCTCGTCGGGCACCCGAATGAAGTGGGTGCGATCGTTTCCGCCGTAGGTGGCCTTTTTCGGCGACCAGGTCGCCCCCGAAGCGCTCGTGGAAGCGCCGCGGCGCTTGTAGGAGTTGACCGACGGCGCCAGGAACGCCTGCAGCCCGGAGGCGTGGGCCAGGATGCCGCCGATGAAGGCGTAGGCGGTCGGTGACAGGCCAAGGCCCCTTCGGTCGCGATCGTCGGGAAATACCGGGGCGTCGTCGGCCCAGAGTGAAAGGTGAAAGTGCAGGCCGCTGCCGGCGCGATTGGCGAAGGGTTTGGGCATGAAGGTCGCGGTCATGCCGCGCTGTTCGGCGAGCACGCTGATCAGGTAGCGCAGGGTGACCACCCGGTCGGCGGTGATGAGGGCGTCGTCGTAGGCGAAGTTCTGCTCGAACTGGCCGGCGGCATCCTCGTGGTCGTTGGCGTAGTTGCCCCAGCCGAGGCTGTTCATGGCGTCGCTCACCGCGGTGAGGTGGTCGTACATGCGCGTCACGCCGCGGGCGTCGTAGCAGGTGCGCGCACCGTCGTCGCGGCGGTCGGCGGTGCTGATGGCGCCGGCGTCGTCCCGGTGCACGAGAAAGTATTCGACCTCGGCGCCGACCTTGGCCTGCAAGTTGCGACGGGCCAGGTCACTGATCGCGTTTTTGAGAATGACCCGCGGGGCGTACGGCCACGGTTCGCCGTTCACGTGCGGGTCACAGTGCACGATACCGAGGCCCTCCTTGACGAAGGGGATGGGCACATACGAGGTCAGGTCGGGGATGGCGATGAGGTCGGGATCCTGCGGTTGCTGTCCGATCAGGCCGGCCGCGAAGCCGGCGAAGCCGAGGGCGCCGGCTTCGAGCTGGTCGGCCGCCGCGGTCGGTACGAGCTTGGCGCACGGCTTGCCGTTCAGGTCAACGAAGACGGCGAGAATGAAGCGCACGCCGTCGGCTTCGGCGAGTTCGCGCAGGGTCGGTGGGCTCAGTGTGGCCGATTCGGGTGCTGCGAGGGCCTGGGCCCGTCGCGCCTCCCCCAGCTCTGCAATATTTGTCATGCCCGACCTCTCCTCATGTTCACTGTCAGTGAATCTTGTTGCTTCAGAGTAATCAACTGAATTGGTCGGGGCGTGACCGGGATGTTACGAACAGGTAAAACAGCGGCCGGTCGGTGCGCCCCGAACGGGGAAACCGGTCGGACGCGCGGATACAACGGATGCATAACAAACCGACCGGCCGGGAGAGCGGCGCCCAACACCGGGGGTAGACTCCATGATCACAATTTGTCAGCCTCTTCTCAGGCCGTGCCCCGTACGGTTGAACACGGAGTTCCCCCACTCCAACGATTGGCCCCGGCATATTTCTCACCTCCCCCCAGGCGAGAAGTGCTGGGGCTTTTTCGGTCCCGGGCGTGTATCGATGGCCCGCCGGCCGGCTGGGGATAGGCATTCCGGAGCATTGCGCGAAAAGCATGCGCAACGCCCCGAAGTACCTCAAAACTCGCAACTCCGCGAATAACCCGCACCGCCACTTGACTCTTGGAATCCGAGCGACGGGGCAGGGGTGTCCGCGGGGTTGCGAGTTTCGTGGGTAAGCAGGAAGGCTCCGAGCGTTTTTCTCGGAGTCTTCCTGCGCACCCGCGATGTTTGAGCGAGGAGCGGATATCCCTGTTTCGGCGCGACCCGCTCCGACGCGGTACCGTACAGCCGGTCAGGCGGCGAGGGACCCGGCCAGGGCGCGGGCTGAGTGCTGGGCGGCCAGGCCGGCCAGGAGCAGGGCGAGCTGGTCGGCGGGGGAATCGGGCGCTTCGGGGTGCCACTGCACTCCGGTGATCGGCGCGCTCTCGTGTTCGAGGGCTTCGATCAGACCGTCGGGGGCGTGGGCGGCGGCAACGAGATTGGCACCGAGACGGTCAACGATCTGGTGGTGGGCGCTTTGTACCGAGATGTCGACCCGACCCAGACTTGACGCGAGCGTGCTGTCGGCCGCGAGCGAGACTCCGTGAGCGACGAGGATCTGGTCGATCGGCACGTCGATGTTCTTGTGGATGCCGTCGTCAATGTGCTGAACGAGGGTGCCGCCGAGGGCGACGTTGATGATCTGCAGGCCACGGCAGATGCCCAGCAGCGGGGTGCCGAGGGCGAGGGCGCGCTGCACGAGAGCAATCTGGCCCTCGTCGGCCGTGGCGAAGTGCGCCGTCTCGCCCTCGTAGCCGGCGCTGCCGCCGTAGAAGCGGGGCGTGATGTCTTCGCCGCCGACGATGACGAGGGCGTCGGCATCCGCTGTGCGGCGCAGCAGTTCGGCGGGGGTGACGTCGGCGGCGGCAATGCGGATGACGGCCCAGCCGGCGGTTTCGGCGTCGGCGACCACTCGAGAGTTGAGCACCTGCACCTTGGCGTGATAGGCGGGGCGATCGGGACGCGCCGTGGTGACCTCGACGACGACGAGCATCCGGTTCGTGAATTCTTCGTTCATGCGCGGCTCCCGTCGGTATCGAATTGCTGTTCCTGGTCAATTGTGCGCGGCGCGGCGGGAGCACGCGAGTGGCCCTGTAACACTGGGCAACATGCTGCTCAGCGGTATTTCTTCGGGTTCCCAGACTCGCGTCGGTCGGTGACCCTAAACTTTGGACATACCCGCACTTTCCTGGCGAAATTTTTGGGCCAGGACCACTCCTATGGAAGGGACCTCCGAATGACCAAGCAGTCCATCTTCGGCCGTATTTCCCAGCTCGCGAAGGCGAACATCAACGCCATCCTCGACTCGGCGGAAGACCCGGCGAAAATGCTCGACCAGATGGTGCGCGACTTCTCGAGCAGCATCTCAGACGCCGAGAGCGCCATCTCCGAGACCATCGGCAACCTGCGCCTGCTCGAAGACGACCATCGCGAAGACCAGGAAGCCGCCGTGGAGTGGGGCGATAAAGCCCTCGCCGCCAGCCGCAAGGCCGACCAGCTGCGCCTGACGGGCAATGCCGCCGACGCCGACAAGTTCGACAACCTCGCCAAGGTCGCGCTCGGTCGCCAGCTCACCTCGGAGAAGGAAGCGAAGACCGCCGAACCGCAGATTCAGGCGCAGACCGCGGTGGTCAACCAGCTCAAGACCGGCCTGAACGCCATGAAAGAGAAGCTGGTGCAGCTCACCAACAAGCGCGCCGAACTGATCGCGCGTTCCAAGACCGCCCAGGCGCAGGCGCAGGTGATGGACGCCGTCAAAAGCATCGACATGATGGACCCGACGAGCGAGGTCAACCGGTTCGAAGACAAGATCCGTCGGGAAGAAGCGCGCGTACGCGGCGCCCAGGAACTGGCCGCGTCGAGCCTCGACGCCCAGTTCGAAAGCCTCGACGACCTCGGCGAGCTCACCGAAGTGGATGCCCGCCTCGCCGCCCTCAAGGGCGGCAACACCGCAGCCATCGAGAGCTAGTCGGCGAGTCCGACAGGTTCGGGCATCCGCTTCGCAGAAAATTCGCTGCTGGCGAAGCGGATGCTGACCCGCCCGGTCGCTGCGCCATACTGAGGTATGGCTCCCACCTTCGTTGTAGTGCCGCAATGGCAGGGTTCGATTTCTCCGCGCGCGATGCGCCTGGTCGACGGGGCGGCGGCCATTCAGGGCGACCTGCCCTTCTCTGCCACCCGCCTGGTCGACGTGCCCGTCGAGGCCGGTGATGCGCTCGATACCGGGGTGCACCGGTTCTCGGCGATCCAAGTGGTGCGCGAGCGCCACGCCAAGGTTCTCAGGGACACCGCCGACTGGGCACTCTCCATCGGCGGCGACTGCGGCATCGCCCTGGCCGCCGTTGAACAGGCGGCGCGCACGCATCCGGGCGACCTGGCCGTCGTCTGGTTCGACGCCCATCCCGACCTGCACACCCCCGAATCCTCGCCATCGGGCGGATTCTGCGGCATGGTGTTGCGCGCGATCAGCGGTGAGGGACCGGCCGAACTCGAGCTGAAAGCCGCGAGCACGGTGCCGCTGGAGAACGTCGTACTGGCCGGGATTCGCGACGTCGACGACGCCGAAGACGTGCTGCTGCACGACCGTGGCCTGGTGAGCGTGTCGTGTTCAGAGCTGGCCGACCCGGCCGCCCTCGTCGCGGCGGTCGCGGCGACGGGCGCGAAGCATGTCTTCGTGCATATCGACCTGGACGTGCTCGACCCCTCGGCGCTCGAGGGCCTGAGCGACCTGATTCCGTTCGGGTTGAGCGTGGCCGATCTCGGGGGCGCGATCACCGCGCTGCGCGCCGAGTTCACTGTGGCCGGCGCGACCATCACCGGGTTCGCACCGGCGTCACCCGAGGCGGCGACCGACGATCTGCCGAGCATTCTGCGCATCATCGGAGCGCTCACCCGCTAGTCAGGCCACCCCGCACAAGCCAGTCGGAACGCCGGACATGACGCATAACTCCTGCAATTTCTGGCCGGCCGGGAAGACATCCGCGTCTTTCCGGGCAACTCCGAGGCACTCCCGAACGAATTGCAGGAGTTATGCACGCGCGGGGGCGAGAGCGGCCGAAAAATGTACGAATTCACACCGATCAATGGAGGCCCCATGACCGACCAGCCCCGCATCCTCACCGAGCGTCGCGGCCACATTCTGCTCATCGGGCTCAACCGGCCCGACAAGCGCAATGCCGCCGATTTCTCGCTGCTTCAGCAGCTGGCCCTCGCCTACGGTGAGCTCGACCGGGACCCGGCCCTGCGCGTGGGCCTGGTCTACGCGGTCGGGGAGCACTTCACCGCAGGGCTCGACCTCGCCGACATCGGCCCCCGGCTCGGCCCGAACGGGCTCGAGATGGTGCCGGCGGGCGGCATCAATCCGTGGCAGGTGGATGGCGTTGCACTGACCAAACCGGTCGTCATCGCCGTTCAGGGCACCTGCCTCACTCTCGGCATCGAGCTGATGCTCGCGAGCGATATCGTCGTCGCCGCCGAATCGGCCCGGTTCGGGCAGATCGAGGTGGCCCGCGGTATTCTGCCCTTTGGCGGCGCCACGATTCGGTTTCCGCGCGCGGCCGGTTGGGGCAACGCCATGCGCTGGCTGCTCACCGGCGACCTGTTCGATGCCGCCGAGGCGCACCGCCTCGGCCTGGTGCAGGAGGTCGTGCCCGACGGCGCCCAGTTCGATCGGGCGCTGGAACTGGCCGAGAGAATCGCGGCCCAGGCTCCGCTCGCCGTGCAGGCCACCCTCGCCAACGCGCGGCTGGCCGAGCGGGAGGGGGCGGCATCCGCTGAAGCAGCGCTGCAGCCCGCGCTGGCCCGCCTGGCGGCGACCGAGGACTCCCGCATCGGCATGCAGTCCTTCCTCACACGAACCCCCGCCGAGTTCCTGGGCCGCTGACCCGGTCCAGCCTTCCATCTCTTTCCGGGACCGGGCCCGGAAAGCGGGACCACGATAGATCATGGTCCCGTTTTCCGAGGATGGGCCCGGCGATTTTCTAAGGTGAACCCGGCGACACCGAGGGGTTCGTGCCGTCGCGGGACCAACCGAAACCGGCCAACGCCGACAAAACAGCATCGGCAACGCGCGCGTCGGCGAGAAGACGAAAGTGCCCGCCGGTGTCAATCTCGATGTTGGTCGCCCCAGCCAGTGCGCTTCCCTCCGGAATGTGCGGGTCGAACCGGGCAAAAATTGAGGTGATCCGGCGGTTCGTTTCGGTGTTCGTGTTGAGGCCGGTGATGTGTTCGTTGCCCGCAGCGAACGCACGCAGGCTGGGCGAAAGCATATACCGAGCGTAGGCAGAGCCCGAAAAAGGGGCAGCCACCGCGATCATGCCCGCGATGCGCGAGTCGGCGTCGAGCCCGACCATGACATATTTTCCGATGAGTCCGCCCTTGCTGTGCGCGAGCACAACGACGTCTTCCAGGCGCTCCGCAGCGATGAGATCCGCCACGTGCCGGGCGGCGTCGGGGACGGATGCGAGATTCCAGGACAGCCGGTCGACGACGTACACGGGGTGGCCGGCGTCGTGCACCCGCGTGATCAGCGGCTGGAGAAATTTCCAGGTTTCGTACACGCCGGGGATGATCACCACCGGACACGCCGTGCCGGTCTGAAAGCCACGAGGGCTCGGGCGTGACGTGAACGCCCGGAGCTGCCTCTCGGCGGCGTAGGCATAGTCCTGCGCCCACGACACCAAATCGAGGATGCCGGCGGTCACGTCACGAGTCCGCGCTCGACACCCGCAAACTCCACGATTCGCTCCGCAACACGATCGGCAGCACTGTAATGCACGAGGTGACGGTGTCCCGGAATTTCCACGAGGCGCCCGTGGGGTGCAGAGCGAACCAGGTGGCGGCACCACCCCTGTCGGGCGATCGGGTCGTCGCTGCCCCGCACGACGAGCACGGGCGCGGCCAAGCGCACGATGCGCTCGTCGGTCGCGTAAGCGAGCATGGCGCTGAGCGTTTTGGTGTACCACCACGGGCCGCAGCGCGCGTAGTCGCCGAAAACCATTGCGTTCGCCCGCACCGGTTCTTTGAGCGTGTCGCGGTAGAGGTCGACAGCCTGAGCCACGGCCGTTCGACGATGCGCGTCGGTAACCGGTCCGATCAACACGACGTGGGAGACCAGCTCGGGCCGCTGCACGGCGAGTTCGGTGACGAATTGAGCGCCCATCGAGTGGCCGATGGCGACGCTGTTCGTCACGCCAAGGGTGTCCAGAAGAGCGCCGAGCAGGTTCGCGTAGTCCTCAACCCACAATCGGTGTCGCGGTGTGCTGGTGCCCCCAAAGCCCGGCAGGTCGACCAAGTAGGTGGGGTGCCCGGCTGCGAGAGCGCGCTGCAGCGGAACGGAGTACCGGTGCGAGGTTCCAATTCCGTGCACGATCACGAACACGGGCGTGGTGACCGCTCCCGACGACGCCGGAAAATGCTGCACACCGAATTCATGCCCGTCGATTCTGACCCGATCCGGACGGTTCATGAGGGCACGATGGGAACTCGTACCCGCAGACGGCCGGGCTCGATCCAGGCTTTGAAGGCGAGGGCGTGGCCGAATTCGTCACCATCGAGTTCGATCTGTTCCGGCCGGGATAAGCGTGCGGTCAGCACCGAACCGGTTTCGTAGCGCAGATCCTTGTCGTTCTTGTGTTCCCCGGCGATGGCCCGGCCAGCTTTGGTCCGTCGCACGATACCGTTGGTCCAGGCAATCTTCACCCAAACCCGGATCCAGCCCATGGCACCGCCCGGCCGGGTCATCATCACGTCGAACAGGCCGTCGTCGAGGACCGCTTCCGGCATCAGCAGAATGTTCGCGGGCAGTGACCCGCAGTTGCCGAGGATGAGGGTATGCACCGTAGCCCGCTTGACCGGTTGATCATCGAGCCGGAATCGCAGGTGGAGTTCCTCCGGGTCCCGCAAGGACGCGACGAGTGCTTTCACGTACGCGACCCATCCGGCCTTCTTCTTGAGGTCCTCGTCGGTATTGGTGATCATCTTCGCGTCAAGGCCGAGGCCGGCCATCACCACGAATGCGTGCTCATCGCGGGTGCCGTCCGCTCGCTCAACCCGGATCATGCCCAGATCGATGGCACGATCCTCGCCCGCAAAGGCGGTGCGCACACTGTCGGGCATGTCGTTGAGGGTCATTTTCAAGTTGCGGGCGAGAAGATTGCCCGTGCCCGATGGCAAGAGGCCGACGGGAACATCTCGCCCACGGACGGCCTCGACGACCGCTCGCACCGTACCGTCACCACCAGCGACAATCACCAGGTCAACACCGCGCGCCAGGGCTTCAGCGGTCACTCCCTGGCCGATGTCGTCGACGGACGTCTCAAACCAGATACTCTCCGCCCAGCCGGCGGCCGCCGCTTCCGTGTTCACGGCTTCCCGAAGCGCGTCGATATCGACCTTCACGGGGTTGTAGATAACGGCAGCGCGCCTGAGCTGAGACGTGGGTAGCACATCGTTCATGGAGACCTCCGGTAATTGTTCGGGCATTATCGTCCGGGCGGGCATGAGCTACAGTAGCTGAATTTAAATCAGATTCAGTACGCGGGAGCGGATGCCCCGCTCCCGCCGTGAGCTCTCTACTTTCCGGGCCCGGGCCCGGAAAGCGGGACCACGATAGAGAGCTTGTTGATTTATGGCTGGAGGTTTTCGGCAGTCAGCAGTGAATTTCGAGGCGGATGCCCGTCGGGTGGTGGTTGAGCAGGCGCGGTGACCGCGTCGAAGGCCGTTTTCGGCGTTCGACGGGGGTGTTGGGGCAGCGTGCGGTGGTCCCGCGGGCCGTTCTAACTCGTGGCGGGAGCTGCGGTGAGGCCGGCGGTGAAGAGTTTCATCAGGTTGGTCGTTAGTGCGGCGAAGTGGACTTCGGCTTGGGCTGCAGCGTGGCCACGGCACGCGAATTGGCGGAGTCCGCGCCGGTCTTTGAGGAAAGCGTTGACCGGTTCGACGAGGACGCCGCGGCGATTGTAGATCTTCTGATTGCCGGGCAGGGCGAGCTTGGTGACCATGGTGTTCACGGCATGCGAGCGGGCTTCGCCCGACTTGGCGTTAATGGTCCCCGCCCAGGCGCCGTCCTTCATCTTTCCGCGGCCCGGAGCGAGGAGCCGGTCGAACCCGGGAGCGTCAACGTTCTCGTTGGAGAGATATCCGTTGTCGGCCACGACCAGTCCAACGTCCAGATCGGTGCGGGATGTTTCCTGCTGGCAGCGCCGCAGGTTGGTTTCCAGGTTGGCCATCATGGGGATGAGTTGGCCTTGATCGTTGGGGGCGGTGACGACGTCAACGGCGATGATGAGTTGGTCGTCGGCGGTGGCCAGTTGGGCGTTATAGCTTTGAACAAACCCGTCGCGGGCGTGCATCAGACGCGAGTCCGGGTCGGTGATATTGCGGCGCAGAAGATACCGTCCGGTGGATTCCGTCTCTCCCGAAAGTTGCCGATCCGCGCGCTCTCTGGCCCGGGCCAGGTTGGCTTCGGCGAACGCGACACCATGAACGGCTTTGTGCCATCGCCCGTTGTTCTCTCTCGGTGGGTAACCGTTGGGCTTGGCGGCGAACCGCGCCCGGGACGCAGCCTGCTTTGCTTCCAGATCGCTCAACCGCTCCTGCGCGCACAGAAGCCGGGTCTGAAGCGCCTCGATCAGAGGATCATTCTCGGCCTTGACCACGGCCTCCAGCTGCGCGATCCCGTCTTGGATGCGCTCGAGCCGGCTCCCACCCGGACCCGGCGGATCCTTCTGCTTCACCGCCGCATCCGTTGTGTCCTCGGTCGCGGAATCGGTTTCCGGCTCTGGCTCGATCGCTGCGCGGATGGTGTCGAGCTCTGCCCGGATTCGAGTGGCTCGATCCGGGCCGGGCTCGAACCCGTCGGGAAGGTCATCGTCGGCCGTCGGAGTGTTCGCGGCGTCTTCGGCCGCATCTGTCGCCGCCGCCTGATCCAGAATCGTCTTCGCCAGGTCGCGCAACTTCTTCAACGACCGGTTCTGGTCCTTCGACGCGTTGGCTTTGATCTTCGTGCCATCGATGGCGATGACCCCGAATTTGCCCAGCCCGCGGCTGACACACAACACGAGGACCTGCGCGAACAGACCCGCCATCGCGCCGCGGTTGCGTTGCCGAAACCGGGCCAAAACGGTGTGGTCAGGCACGTCCTGCCCGCACAACACCCGAAACGCGACGTCCTCGATGCAGGCCCGCTCAATCTGCCGCGACGACGAGATCCCGCGGGCCGACGCGTAAATCCACACCGCCAACAACAGGTCGGGGTTATACCCCCCACGGCCCGTGCCGCCGAGTTTGGTCTTGTCGTGCAAAGCGCTCGTGTCGAGCTGCTTCACGACATCGATCAGGAACCACGCGAGGTGATTCGTCGGCAACCAATCACGCATATCCGGCGGTATCAGAAACGATTGATCACGATCCACCGGACGATAATTCAGGGCCATA
>NZ_FOCN01000057.1 GCF_900110125.1 Cryobacterium luteum | reverse complement strand
ACTCTTCTTCCCCAAGGGCACCACCGTCAAGTTCGAAACCCCCGACTACGCCCTCGGATTCTTCGCCGGCGACCGCACCTTCGCACCCTAAACCCCCATGCGTACCGCATCCCAGTCGCCGGCAACAGGCGCCGGCTGCGAACCCGGTTTTCGCGGAGTCATCTGTGTGTCGTTCGCCACCACCGACGCTCTCCAAGATCACGACACCGGTGGCATGCCCCGGCACGACCTCCGCTTCGCAGCCGCGACCCCCGAGGCCATCGCCAACCTGAGGTCTGTGCTCGGACACTCGCGTGTCGGTGTGCGTGTTGTACTGGCCGGCCCACCGGCAGACGTGCACGCAGCGGCATCCGTTGCAGCAGAATGCGGCCTCGTTGACGAGGAAATGACCCTGGTGTGCGACGAGGTCGGACCCCGTGTCATCTTCTGCGGACACTGCCACACCTCCACCACGACGGACCATCCGATCGGCACGAATGTGGACTGTCAAGGCTGTGGAACGACCCTGATCTTCACTGACCACTTCTCCCGCCGTGTTGGCGGGTACCTGGGATTCTCAGCCCATGCCGAGGAGGCAGCATGACCGGGACGGCGCTCCAGAACAAGGCCAAGCCGCTACTGGACGGGACCCTCCAGCTGGAGGTCACCAGCGTCAGTGCGCAGACGGATTCGATCACGAGCATCACGTTTGGTGGTGCGCTCGGTGAGCTGCTGCCGTCGTATGTACCGGGGAGCCACCTCGTGGTGCAGTACGGAACCGGCGCCAATGCCTATTCGCTCACCGGCTCGGGCAGTGCCCCCACGGAATACAGCATCTCCGTGCTGCGAATCGAGAACGGTGCCGGCGGATCCCTCGCCATGCACGCGCTCTGCGTGGGTGACCTGGTTCAGGTTTCGCATCCCCGCAGCGCCTTCGCCCCGGCGGCAACAGCGAGCCATCACCTGCTCATCGCTGCGGGAATCGGCATCACACCGGTGCTTTCGCACGCGCGGTACGCCGCCGAATGGGGCGCGTCAGCATCCCTGATCTACGTGCACCGGCCGGGAACGGGCGCACACGTGGCTGAAGCACGACAGCTGCTGGGTCCGGGCCTGACGGAATGCCTGGATCGCAGCAGTTTTCAGGAGGTTCTCACCCGTCAGCTCACGACGCAGCAACTCGGAACGCACCTGTACGTCTGCGGACCGAATGCCTTCATGGACAGTGTGCTCAAGCAGGCTCGCGATCTCGGCTGGCCCAAGAGCCTGCTGCATTCAGAGGCGTTCTCCGGTGCGGCGCTCGACGATGGCGAACCGTTCGAGGTTCGACTGGCCCGCAGCAAAGTCACGTTGAACGTTCCGGCCGGTGTGTCGTTGTTGGGCACCCTCGAAAACGCCGGCCTGACCGTTCCGAACATGTGCCGCAAGGGCATCTGCGGCGAATGCGCCGTGCCAGTACTGCGTGGGGAACCCCTGCACCGAGATCTCTACCTGACCGACCAGGAAAAGGACGACAACACCACCATGATGTGCTGCGTCTCCCGCAGCCTGGGCCAAGAATTGGAGCTGGACCTGTGAGTACTGTCATCAACGAGGCTGTACGGGATGCCGACGTGCTTCCCGAACGGATCAAGCACTTTCCCTTTCCGTTTTCCGGTGACATCTACCGCTACAGCGCCAATGTCGAGCCGTCCCGCAAGGAAGTCTCCACGGAAGCAGGCGCCTGGGGCGGCCGGCTGCTCCACATCGACGAACACTACCTGGCCGAGCTCAAGGATCGTGATGAGGTACTGGAGCGGGATCCTTCCCGGCTTCAGGTGCTCCCCCACATGCGACCCGCCGTGTGGGATGCCATTTGCACCCTGCTGCCCGCTTTGGCTGAGGAATACCCGGACACCGTGTCCTTCACCCGGGAAGGCGACCTCTGCCGCTGGCGCAACTCCCTGCAAAACCTCGACGTGGAGTTCACCGTCGGCGACGACAGTTCGCTTCCGATGGGCCCATTGCGATTTTTGGGCAGCCAGATTCAGGACGACCTGGTTTTTCTCGACCACCGCCAGGATGCGTTGTGGCTGGATGCGGGCGTGGTCACCTTCGCCGCTGACTGGTCGGTCGGATTCGACGTCGGCATGAAGTTTTTGGAAGTGCATCACCCCGTTCCCCGGGTGAAGGAAGAGAAGATCGTCAGCCGGGCGGAGCAGTTTCTGATGCGGCTGCAGCCCGGGGAACAGTACCGCCGCACCAACTGGACCCTGACCATCGACCGGCGCCTGGACACGTCCACCGAGACCTACCCCAACTGGGCGCATGACCGCATGACCATTGCCGACGACCCCGCCCTGCCGGACCGGCTCCACCTCCGGGTCGAGATTCAGCACATGATTCGTCTCCCGCACTCCGGGGCCGTGCTGTTCATGATCCGAAGCTACCTGCTGCCGCTGCGAGACATTGCCCGGGTACCGGTCTGGCGACAAAACATGGGCCGAGTGCTGGCCGAACTCCCCGATGACATGGCCGAGTACAAGGGCATCATCCACTACCGCAAAGCGGCATCCGACTGGTTGCTGTCCGCCTAGTCACCCCCAGTTTTACCCTGTTCCAGAACCTGAAGAAACAACCAAGGAGAGAACCATGACCATCGCTGTCGAAACTGAAACTGAAATTGTTGTCGGGGCGCACCCGCTTGATCCGTTGTCCCGTGCCGAGATTTCTCG
>NZ_FOCN01000025.1 GCF_900110125.1 Cryobacterium luteum | reverse complement strand
CGAACGCCCGAGGCGAGTTCAACGATGACGAGCACGGACCATTTGTCACCTACCCGGGTCAGTACGTCACGGATTCCGCAGTCCGGATGCTCATCGAGGCCACAGGGATCAAGGGAGGCGATTACCTGAATGTGACTGTCTGACACGAAAGTGCCTCCTTGTGCAGGGCGGGGAAGTTACCGAAAATGAGTCTAGTTACTGATTAGAACCACCGAGGGGACGCACATATGATTTTGGTTACCGGAGCATCCGGACAGCTCGGCCACGCCATTGTCGAACGGCTAGTCGATGCCGGCCGCCCAGTGGTTGCGGGCACACGGCGACCGGTTGCCGGAAGCGCTCAACGGCACATTGATTTCGATGAACCCGTTTCTCTGGATTTCACCGGTTTCGCTACGGTCGTCATGGTCTCCGCTGGTTATGCCGAGGATGACGTGGTGATTGCGCGGCATGAGAATGTCGTGGCGGCCGCGGAACGCGATGGCGTGGAGCACCTGATCTACACCAGCGTTGCCACGGACGGAGATCACCTGGGCTTCTCCGTCGCTCATCGCTGGACCGAGCGCCGCATACAAGGCAGCACGCTGCGCTGGACGATTCTGCGCAATGGGCTCTACGCTGAGCTCTTCGGATCGCTGCTCGCGCCCAGCGAGGGCGTGATCACGGCACCATTTGGTTTTGGTGCCGTAGCTGTGGTGACCCGCGCTGACTTGGCGGAGGCAGCGGCTAACGTGGCATCCGAACCGGACCGCCACATCAATCGTGTGTATGACCTGGTTGGGGCGCGCGCCATCACGGCCGACCAGATCGCCAGGGTGGCCGGTCTCGTCTACCAGCCAGCTTCTCTCGGCAGTCACCGCGCTGCCCTGGACGAGAGCGGCCTGCTGCCCTTCCAACCAGCAATGCTCCTATCGATCTACTCAAGCGTGGCACACGGGATTCTGTCCCGCACGACCACTGACCTCGGCGACCTCCTTGGCCGAAGCCCGAGCGACCCCGAACTTACCGTCATACGCAGGATGGAACAGCCCGCTACTGTCTGACGGCTATTGCGTCCCGCAGGGGGTTCGGCTTACGGGCCTGTGTTAGCGCCCGTAGTGGTATCGGCATCCGGCGATACGGACTTCGTCCTGCTCGACCTTGTAGATCAGGCGGTGCTCGTCTGTAATCCGACGTGACCAATACCCGTGGAAGCCGTGCTTGAGGGGTTCGGGTTTACCGATGCCTTCGTTGCCGTTGCGAATGACGTCGCTTAGGAGGGTGTTGATGCGTTTGAGGATCTTGCGGTCTTGCGTCTGCCACCAGCAGTAGTCATCCCAGGCGTCCTCGTCCCAGATCAACTTCATTCGTGAAGGTCGTGCTGCGTTCCATGGCCGGCCTCGAGTCGATCGATCGATCCGAGGAGGCGGCGCGCGTTCGCGGGGTTCTTCAGTAGGTAGGCGGTCTCCTTGAGCGACTCGTAGTCATCGAGCGAGACGATGACCACGGGTTCGTGTCCTGCACGAGTGATGACAACTTCTTCTCGGTCATCCACCACTGCCGAGAGTGTTTCGGCGTACTTCGCCCGGGATTCTGAATAAGTCATGGTGCGCATGGGGATCCTTTCGCGTACAGGAAATTGTACGTCCCCTTTGTTGTGACTGCAAGGTGCGCCCACAGTTCGACAATGTCGCGTAGGGGGTTGGCAAACGGACACTTCTGCTGACGACCGCGCATTCGTGTCCGGAGGTCAACAGCGACTCTGAGAGGCTGTGGGGGTGTTGGGGCTGTTACTTCTCGTTGCGGTAGCTCTCAGCGGTGGGGACGAGTGCCTCGTTCGAGAGCGTAGCGGTGATGCTGCGGCGTCGCCGGTGTCCGAGCGAGTCGACAAGGCCAGCAATCAGTCAGGACGTTGTGTTGTGTCGTCGGCGGACCATCAGAACGTAAACCAGCAGAAAGATCACGCCGAGAACCGCGAAAGGTGCTCCGAAAGGAACGTCTCGATGCCAAATAATCCAGCCAGCACCAAAAACGAGGAAGAGAGTCCCAACCGAGGACAAGAAAATGAGCACAAACGTCTTCATATCCAGATACTGGCAGGTTCCGTCGACTTATCAATCCGCAGCTTCGAGAAGCGAGCACCACATTCCACGGGGCCTCGATCGCAAGCCCGCTCGTTCCACATCCGGGAATTGGACGAGAGCGCGGCGATAGGCCGGCGTTGAATCGGCGGCGCGCATACTGCGCCCGATACGAGCCCAGGGTGTATCGGTTGCATCGCTCACTCGCCCTCGGTCCGATCCCCTCAACCACGCGACCGCAGATCCGGCTTAACGGCGTCCTAACCTGTCCCGCAGGGGTTCCCCATACGGCACGGACTAAAGGTCAGGGGCAGCTTGGATGAACTGTGGAGACGAGTACGGGAATTCCTCAACAGGCATCTGGCGAACGAACGAGTACGTCTTGCCCGCACCTCAGCGTGCTGGACCGCTAGCGTTGCCGGACCTTGGGCCCGAGCCACCTCAAGAAGCTGGCGGGACCGATCCCGAGCGAACCGGTTCTTCTATTCTGATGCGACGGTTTTCTTTGCGGCGCGATGGCCGACGAATCCCGCACCGATGAGGCAAATTCCGCACACGATGATGGCGTACGGCACGAGGCGGCTTGGGTCCAAAACAATGCGCACAACGCTGGCAACAACGAGAAAGATCCCGACGATTCCGATCGTTAGGAACAACTTCGCTGTTGCCTCTGGCTTCAGTTTTCGGGTCATCGCTACAGAATAGTCACCTTGGGGACCGCGCCCGCGCTCGTTCCGTTTGGGGTTCCCCTAACGAGAGGGTGCAAAACGAGCTGTCTCGGCCTTGGACAGACCGCGCCGCTGTCGAAAATTGATGTGAAACGTGTGCTCTCTGCCCTGCCGCTCGTTGCTCTCGTCCCATCCTCCGCGCCATATGATTGATATTCGCCGTTCAATGTCTCCTTGTGTCGACCAAAACGCAGCGGTCAACGGCGCGCTGGCCCTTTGCTTTATTCACGACGGCCAGCGGGGATCACCGCGTGGGTGGAATTTCGATAGCCGAAGCCTGATACCGCAGCTACGATCGGCTGACTGTTAGGTTCGAGCGTATGCGCTTCGATATTCGTCAGATCTCAATATTTGCACTTGCTGGGGCGTTCGTACTCTGCTCCAGTGGATGCGTCAGCGCCCCACTCCCGAGCGTTGACTCTCACGCTCCGTCGTCTGCGCCGTCCGCGCCGGTGCCTGTGGCGACGCCAGCTGAGGCAAACCAAAACGACCCACCCCAAATGAGCGCGTTCGAGCAGCAACTCCCGCTCACCGGGCAATTCGTGACTCAATCGACTGAAACGGTTGGCTCTGTCGAGATCGCGCGTGACAGTGACGGCACGATCAAGGCGACTCTCACCGACTTCAGTACAGGAACCTCGCCGAACCTGAGGCTCTATCTCAATGAAGGCGGCCTGGTCACCAATGCCGATGGAGCTTGGACGACCGATGCTGGTCGCAGTTATGAAATCGCCCCCGTCATGGCATCAGCCAGTCCGCAGGAAGTTGAGATTCCTGGCAGCAACTTCATGAACGAGATTCACAGCGTCACAGTTGTTGATTACACGAGTCCCGACTTCCTACATTTTGGCTCGGCGCCGCTGGGATAACCGCCGGAATAGGGGCCCTTGACGTACACCGCTGTGAAACTCGGTCACCGTGGATTTATCCGACGGGCGCAGAGAGCGTCGCGTGCCCTGTGACGGCCAGGACAAATGGAGAATGGTGTCTCGACACAGTTCAATTCCCGTATGAGGTTCCCATCTGACACTCCGCGCCCATGTGGTCATCTGGTATTCGAGAAGCAGGACAATAACGCCCACGGTGTACTTTTCAAAGAGCTTCGACAAGCGATGCCGACTGTCGCGGTTCACCGTCCGGTGAACGTACCGCTTGATGCCGAGGGCGGCGCTGGTTTGGTCGAGCGTCATCAGGGGTGACGCCGGTATCGAACAGCTTCGAAGCAGACACCTCCTCCGCGTAACCGCGCCGGGAGCGGACGAGCGCCCCAGCACGTCCGCTGCCGTGCGGTCTTTCGGCCCGGCTGAAATCCGAACGCGAGGCCTACCGGAGGGAACTGAGCCAGCTCCAACTCGCGCTGGCCAAGGCGCAGGGTGAGAACTTGGAGCTCAGACGGCGCCTCGCCGGCCACGAGGATTAGGGCTAGAGATATGAGGAGCGGCCCGGCACGCGGCCGCATTCGGCGGAGTGGAACTAACCACCCGGCCCGGTCGGATCGATCGGCGCACCGTCGCCATCCTCAGGTAGGTCTCCGCGCTCCACCGGTTCGCCCGGAGTCTTGGGAACGTCGGAGAAGAGCAGTTCGAGTTCCGCATCCGATGGCACGTGCACTTTCTTCGCGGCTGTCAGAAGATCCGCTGGCGACGCGTCGTTCATTCCGGATACCCAGATCAGCGCACCGTCTCGCATCGCGACGTACTCGTGGATGCCTCCAGCCGACCGATGCCAGACGCCATCCTCATTGGCACACGTCACCGCTCCGCCGGGCGCATCCCAAAGGGGTGTCGCAGTACACGACGCTTCCGTGAGTTCATCGGAATCGCTACGGATGGTCAGCATCGCACCCGTGCTGCTGTTGAACCAGGTAGCCGACATCCCGTCTGCAGCACCCGGCCCGACCGACTGCGGTGCGAGATCGTAGCCGTCCACCTCAGTCGTGTACACGAGTTCAGGAGCGATACCAACAGCTCTCGCGAGCTCGGCGATCGAATCCAGGCTCGCCGAATCCGCGCCCGTCGTCGACGCGCATCCAGTGAGAGATACGCAGACGGACGCCATAGATGCAGCCACGGCTAATGTCCACGCCCTAGGGAAGCGACCAGTTCGACGCAAGAGCACACCCTCCTTCGGTCACGGCTGTGCTTGGCGACTCTGCCAATCGCCAGCTCGTACAGTGTGAGTCTACGGTCCGGCCTACCCGGCCGGGGCATGCGCCGACGACGCGCAACAGAAGAGAGCGCACAGGGGGGATACGGGGAGTCTGCACGCCTCATCACGAACCGTCAGCGGGACATTGCTTGGGCCCGCATAGACGTGTGACAGCATGTCCCATGCCCACCTTTACCTTTTCCGAGTCGAAGCACCTCCTGCGACATGATCTCGTTGGTCTCTATTCAAGCGTCGGGTGGACGGCGTACGCGAGCGACCCAGATGCCCTTGTCCGTGCGCTGGAGCAGTCGTCGTACGTCCTGACGGCGAGGAACGCGGACGGCGAACTTGTGGGATTGGCCCGCGTCGTCTCCGACGACAGCACTATTTGTTATCTCCAAGACATCCTTGTGAGCCCCCGTCAACAACGCGCCGGCCTCGGCAAGGCCCTGGTAGAAAAGGTCCTGGAGCGCTACGTCCACGTTCGACAGAAGGTACTTCTAACCGATGACGAACCTGGCCAGCGCGCATTCTACGAATCCCTGGGCTTCGTCGAAGGAAGTGACTTCAGCCCGACTCCATTGCGTACTTTCGTTCAAATCGGGGGCTAAGAGCAATCGCTCGTCTTCGAGAGGGGAACCCTCAACGGGATTCCCGATGGAAGCTTACGCATCTGAGAATGGCGGTCGGATCGCGGAAACAGTTCTTGCTGCGGCTACCGCCGGAGATCTTTGATTGTACGGTCGCCCAAGAGCCAACTGATCCCAACAAACACCCCGCTGACGATCAAGGCGGCGAGAAGGAAAATCAGGGCCTTTCCGATGAAGCTGGCTGGTGTGCCGATGATAGTCGTCGTGGCCAGCCCGGCTGCGGCGCTGATCATTGCCGTGGCCAAGAGCCGGGTCAGACCCCACACCGCGGCCGGCTCGGAGTCGGGTTCGTGTCCGCGTTTTCGGAAAGTTCGTCGGAGTAGGACGTGAGCTGTCGACCATCCGGCAATGTTTGCGATCGAGATGCCGGCGGCGATTCCGATCACGGTCAGCTGCGGGGGCAGCAGGATCGCCGCTGCCAGCGCACCGGCTGCAGATAGCACGGCGATGGTGAGTTGTGTGATGAACGGGCCTCGGGCGTCTTGCAGCGTGAAAGATGTCCGGTTGAGGACGTAGGCCTGGCTGAAGCCGACGAGGCCGACCGCCAGCACCTGCAAGACGTGGCCGATGAGGGGCGTGCCGAAGATCGCCTCAGTCAGAATCGGCCCGACAGCGACGAAAACTGCCGCGGCGGCGAGTGACACATACGCGACAGGTCGGAGCGCGAGATTGGAGAGGGACTCGACTTCAGCGAAGTTGTTGCGTGCGGCCGCCCCGCTCATGCGTGTATAGAGGGCCGTGGTCAATGACACGGTCACAATTCCATGGGGCAGAAGTATTAGCAGGTATGCGATTGAGAGGGAGTTCAGGCTTGGCCCGTCGATGCCTAATTGGTTGAGTGACTCTCCGGCGCTGCTGGCTACGTTCGCCGTCACCAGGTAGGCCACTTGACTGGCAAACACCCCGCCCAGAGTCCAGCCGGCCAGCGAGGACATGTGTCCGAGACCGGCAAAGCCCCATCGGAAGCGCAGACGGAAACCGATGCAACGCAGCGGAATCAGCAACAAAAGGGACTGGACGGCGATGGCCAAGGTCGCGGCCCCGCTGAGGACCGCGACCATCAGTGGGGTCCACGAGCCAGCGTCACCCAGTCCGGAGGGCAAAGCGACGAGGAACACCAGGATGCCGCCGATGCCAAAGACGTTCGAGATTGCAGGTGCCCAGGCTGGGGCACCGAACACGCCGCGCGCGTTCAACACCTGCGACAAGACGGCGA
Organism: Cryobacterium luteum; assembly: GCF_900110125.1. GTDB lineage: Bacteria > Actinomycetota > Actinomycetes > Actinomycetales > Microbacteriaceae > Cryobacterium > Cryobacterium luteum. The sequence continues at coordinate 24,643 of NZ_FOCN01000025.1, read as the reverse complement.
AGGCGATGAGAAAGAAAATTTGCGGCAGGCACCAATACGCCATCGACGTGGCAAGCCCTAGCCACGGCGCGGACCACGTCGTGGCGTAGATCCAGACGATGCCCGGCGCACACAAGGTAAGAACGACCGTGGCGCCGGCCCCGCCGATAAGGATGATCGTCAGAAGGCGGTCAGTGTCTTCCTGACCCGCGGGGCCAGCGTGCAGGTTCCGAACGATCTGGGGAACAAGTACGGCGCCGAGGACGCCGCCGGCGATCAAGGCGAACAGATAGGTCGGCGCCGAGTTCGCGATTTCAAACGTTTGACCAGCGACGGCCGTACTTGTTCCGCCGATGGCGGCCACCAGTAGAACGGCCTTCGCAAAGCCCAGCGCCCTGGAAACCAGAGTCGCCGCCATCATCGAGCCGACTGCTCCACGGGCGCTCACCGTGAACGACCTGAACCAGTGCTTCGCTGTCGACACGCAGCACTAGATTCCCCCATTGGTCAACATTCCCACAACTCCGTCCCGGTGCCACACTGCCGCAATTGCCCAAACCCCGTTTTGAACTGTTTCTCGGGGGAACCCCCTGCGGGACGGTTCTCTCGCGGCTGACACTCCTTCGGTTTTCTTAGGAGGCCTGTGCCTTGCCCAGGTAATCGGTGATGTCGACGGAGATGGTGGGCGGCAGGGTGGGCGCGCCCGGATCGATTGGATCGATGTCAATGCCCATCACTGTCCCCGTCCATCAGATAACCCGAACGAGTGGGACAAAGCCGCGCGGGTATGTGCCAGGGTCGAACAGTTCGTCCGCGTCACTGGACGAGTCGATTCTCGTAGGCGAGTGCGACGAGTTGCAGGCGAGAGCTCAGGCCGAGTTTGGCGAGGATGCCCGAGATGTGGCTCTTTACTGTTGTCTCGCTGATGAATGCAGCTGCGCCGATGTCGGCGTTGCTGAGCCCTCGGGCGGCAAGGAGGAAGACCTCCTTTTGGCGCACGGACAGTGCGGAAATGACGGCGTCGTTGGCTTGTCCCAGATGGCGGGGCGACAGGTCGTGGATCAGTGCCAAAGAGTTGTTCGGTGCGATGACAGATTTACCGGCGTGGACGGTTCGAATGGCGGCGAGGAGAAATTCGGGCGTGGCGTCTTTCATCAGGAACCCGCTGGCGCCGGCATTGATCGCGCTGAGGACGGCAATGTCTCGCTGGTGGGTGGTCAAGACGATGATCCGAGGAGATTCTAGGCCCGCCGCCGCGAGTATCTGTTCGGTGGCGGTGATGCCGTCTACTTTGGGCATCCTGATGTCCATCAGAATCACGTCGGGTTTCTTCTGCGCAGCCAAAACCGTGATTGCCTCGCCATCGTACGCAGCGCCGGCGAAGTCAAGGTCGTCCTGCGATGCAATGAGCATCTCGATCCCCGAGCAAAACAGCACCTGATCGTCAGCGATAACCACGCGAATCACGATGCGCCTTCCCCCGCTTCGGTTGTCGCGGGGCTGGCGTTTCCGATGATGGCGTCGGCACGAGGAACGAATCCGGTCACAACATATCGTCCTGGCTCATCGTCATCGAACCCGGCGGCCAGCCACCCCCCGGCCAGTCGGGCGCGTTCCCTCATACCTCGCAGTCCCCGCTGCGGTGATTGTTCGGCCGGTTGAGTTTTCTCCCCGCGTGACGAGATGGTGAGGGCCAGGCCAGGGCCGCGCCAGTCGAACACCACCGTCGCCACAGCGGATGCTCCCGCGTGCTTCAGCGCGTTCGTCAAGCTTTCCTGCACGATACGGTAGACGGCCAGCTGCTGCCCCGCGGTCAGTACTCCGGCGTCGCCAAAGACGGTGTGGCTAACTGTCAGCCCAGCGGATCGCATCCGCTCAAGCAGTGCACCGAGTCCATCCAGCGTTGGATGTGAGTGCCCCTCCGACTCCGTTCCGAGCGAATCGATAAGCATGCGGACCTCGACCAACGACTCTCGCGCCGACCGTGCGATCGCGGCCAACGATTCGTTGGTGCCTTCTGGCCGTTGATCGCCGAGATACCGTGCGCCATCCGCCTGGGCGACAATGACCGAGAGTGAGTGCGCCATGATGTCGTGCACATCCTGAGCGATTCGATCATGCTCGCTGGCGAACCGTAGCTCCGACTCGGCGGCGCTGAGGTCCGCCGCGATAGCAAGTCGTTCGGCTTCGCTCCGATTGCGTTCCAGCCGTGCCCGCCTGCCGAATCCGATATACCAGCACGCGACCGACACTCCCACGAATACCAAAAACATGAGAGCGATGTTTTTCCACGGCTCCGAATCGCTCGCGCCCCAGCTGACCGCAACGCTGCGTTCCAGTGTCGGCGAGAGTGCGGGGATGGTGAAAAACAGGGCGATCACAATCCCATAGGCGCCGACGAGGGGAAGTGACACCTGGCGCTCGCGATGGTTCGCCGACGCGCCCAGCACCGCCGCGACGATTCCAAAACCCAGATATGCCGGGAACGACATCTCACTAAATCGCAACAGCGGGACCACCAGCTGCGCCAGCAGGAGAACTCCCAATGCGGCCAGAGCCAAAAGCGGAGCAAACCGCGAGAGGGCAATCGCGATGCCGATCATCACAAACGGCAGGACTGCGGCCGCTACGTTTCTCGGGTCAAAACGCCCAACCTCGCTCATCACCCACAAGAGAACAAAGCACACACCGACAGCGGGTTCAATTGCGCCGCGCAACATCAATCTCAATGACTTCATACCCTCACGCTAGAACGCCAGCCCAGTCAGCCCAAGCCAGACGGAGTCGGTTCATCCGAAAGGTGCAAACAACTCATACTTCGCCCCTGCTGGGAGAGGCGAGATCACCGATCACGCTGTGCCAAGCCGTCAGACTGGTGTACATGTTGGAGGGCCTGATTTCCGGTCGAGTGCCAAGTAGCGTGGGTAGTCCACGATCGAAGTCCGCAAGGCGACCCTCCAGGGGCGTGTTAGAAGAGAAACCCGAAGAGCAGGGTCGCGACGGCGAGTGCCAAAAAGCCCAGGCAATTGACCCAAAATTCCATTCCGAGGAAGCGCGAGCGGATGTGGGCGACGACTGCGGACGAGAAGTAGACGATGACGCCAACCGTGGAGGCTAGGCCGATTCCTGGAATGGCGAGCCCGACGAGCAGTCCGACGACGGCGAGGGATTTGATGACAATGAGCGTCCACCACCACTGACGCGGGAACCCCACTCCGTTCAAGCAATCGCGGATAAACTTCGGCGGCTTGATGGACATACCGACGTCGACTGCCAGGACTGCAGCGAGGGCAGCTTCAAGCCACCAGGGTTCGGGGAGCAGAATCATTTCAGGCGGCCTTTCCGTTAACGAGGTAGCGCACCGTTTTTTCGAGCTCAGTCAGTGTGCTGTCTGGGTTCGGATCACTTTGGCCTGCCCAGATGAAAACTTCACCGAGATATGCACGGTGGATAATGCGGGCTGTCGCGGACGCATCTGTCGCAGAACGGCCCGCGCGAGTGAGTACGTCCGATACCTGCCCTATGAGTACGCCGGACAACTCGGCGAAGATTATCGACGGGTGTTTCCCGCCAACAAGAATGGCAGTGTATGCGCGCGCCAGATCTGGCTGCACTGCAAAGAATCGCACGAACGAACCGAGCGTGTCGATAATCTCTGCAGCCGGGTCCTGCGCGATCGGCGCGTCAGAAGTTGAGGGCTGAATGCTGGCGATCTTCCGATCGAAGATCTCCACGAGTAGGCCATTTTTGTCGGCAACAGCCATCACAGTGCCGACGCTGACCGCAGCGCTTTCGGCGATCTGCCGAATGGTTGTGGCCGCGAAACCGCGCCGCACAAATAGCTCCTCAGCAGCGCTCAGAACTTTCAGGCGTGACGTGTCGCGTGCTTGAGACCTTGAGTGAACGCGTTCGGTGAACATGTTCAGATTATAGCTCCTCTTTTGAGTCGATATGGCGATCGTGTCGTCGGCGAGGTGACTAAATTGGTTCGGTACCGCCCGCAAGCCGGACGGCGACCGGGACAGCCGAACGCCCACGGAACGCCGAAAACGTTGTCATTTTCCGTTCACGTCTGCACAGCATCGCGTGTGTTTTCGGGGTTGTGCAGGCGAGAGTTGAGCACTGGTTTTTCCGTTCACCTCTGCACTAAAATGGTTTTGCTCACTACTCCTCTGCACTAAAATGGTTTTGCTCACTACTCCTCTGCACAATAAGGAGGTGGCGGGGTGGACGCGGAATCGGTACGTATTGCTGAGTCCGGCACGTTGACGATGCCGGATGTTTTGTGGGATCGCACGATGAGGGTGTCGGCGGTAATTGCGCCGTTGGCGGCTCAAGCGGTCGTGGGTCGGGCCGCGGTCGATGCGGCCGCATTATCGCTGGGGATATCGCGGCGCCAGGTCTATGTGCTGATCAAACGCCAGCGAACGGGGTCGGGGTTGTTGACGGACTTGGCTCCCGGACGTTCCTCGCATGGGAAAGGTACGTGGCGTCTGAACGCCGAGGTCGAGGATCTCGTTCGTGAGGTGGTGCGGAAGCAGTTCCTGACCCGGCAGAAGCGAACCCAGGCGGCGGTATACCGTGACATCGCGGGAGCGTGCCGGATGCGACTGCTTCCAGTTCCAGCGCGGAACACGGTGGAGCGTCGGATCCGGGCGTTGAATCCGGTGGAGGTCGGCCGGCGTCGGGGCGGTCCGGATGCGGTGCGGTCGTTGCAGTCCGCCGGCGGCGACGTGCCGGTTATCGGCACCATTTTGGAGCAGGTGCAGATCGATCACACGGTCATCGACGTGATCGTCGTCGACGAGCGGGAACGACAACCGATCGGGCGCCCGTATCTGACCGTGGCGATTGATGTGTTCAGCCGTACGTTGGTGGGGATGGTCGTCACGCTGGAGGCGCCGTCAGCAGTGTCCGTGGGCCTCTGCCTGGCCCATGCTGCCACCGATAAGCGGCCGTGGCTGGAGAGTCTGGGAGTTGACGCACCGTGGCCGATGAGTGGGAAGCCACGCCAGCTGTATTTGGACAACGCCAGCGAATTCAAGAGTGAGGCGCTGCGCCGTGGGTGCGAGCAGCACGGAATTGACCTGGCGTACCGGCCGCCGGGCCGGCCGCACTATGGCGGAATCGTGGAGCGGGTGATTGGTACCGCGATGCAGCAGGTCCACGAACTCCCGGGGACCACCTTCTCCAACCCGGTCGAGCGTGGCCGGTATGACTCGGACCGAATGGCGATGCTGACACTTGGCGAGTTGGAGAAATGGTTGGCCCTCGCTGTCGCCAGCTACCACGGCAGTATTCACAGCACGCTGGGGCAAACGCCCGCCGGCCGGTGGGCCGAAGGCGTCACCGCCACCGGGACGCCGGCGGTGGTCTCGAACCCGACAGCGTTCCTGATCGACTTCCTCCCCGTTGTGCGGCGGACCTTGACGCGGACGGGATTCGTCATCGACCACGTCCACTACTTCGCCAACGCGTTGAAACCGTGGATCAGCCGACGCGACACGTTGGATCCGTTCCTGATCCGGCGGGACCCGCGGGACCTCAGTCGGATCTGGGTATTGGACCCCGACGGGCACCTCTATGTAGAGGTGGCGTATAGGACGATGGCGAACCCGGTTGTGAGTCTGTGGGAGCATCAGCGTGCCTTGGCCCGGTTGCACGAGCGTGGCATCGCGCAGGTGGATGAGGAAGTCCTGTTCCGCATGATCGGGCAGATGAGGGACATCGCCAGCACCGCGTCGAAAACCACGAAACGCATGCGCCGCGATATGCAACGACGTGACACCACAACTGCCGCGGCGAAGAGACGTGCCCCGAGCCCGGGCGCCGTACTGCCGCCGGATTCACCGGACGATGAGCCACCGGACGCGCTGCAGCCAGCGATAGCGGTGGCTGGATTCGATCAGATCGAGCAGTGGTGACCATGTCCGACGGTGTCGCACCAGATTTGTCTCACCTGCACCCTTCGGTGCGCGGCAGCGCACGGCTGCCGGCGGGCGAACGGGTGGAGTTGATCCGAGCGGACCGGTGGATCGGCTACCCGAAGGCGGTGGAGACGGTCGCCCGGCTGGAGGCCCTGCTGGGCTGGCCCGACAAGCAGCGGATGCCGAACCTGTTGCTGGTGGGGCCAACCAACAATGGCAAGTCGATGATCGTGGAAAAGTTTCGCCGCGGGCACCTGCCAGTGACCGAACCGAACCGGGAACACATCGCCGTGTTGTGTGTGCAGATGCCGTCCGAGCCGTCCGTGTTGCGGTTCTACATCGCGCTCCTCGCCGCGCTGGGCGCGCCCCTTCAACCTCGGTGGCGGTTGGCCGAGGTGGAGCAGATGTCGCTGAGTCTGCTGCGGTCAACGGGTGTGCGCATGCTCGTCATTGACGAGTTGCATAACGTCCTGGCCGGTGCGGGCAGCAGCCACCGGGAATTCCTCAATCTGCTGCGTTTCCTCGGCAACGAGTTACACATCCCCATCATCGGAGTCGGAACACGAGAGGCGTATCTTGCCATCCGATCCGACGACCAGCTCGAGAACCGATTCGAACCCGTCGTCCTTCTCCTGTGGGCTGTCAACGCCGACACCGTGTCGTTGTTAGCCAGCTTCGCGGCCGCGTTGCCACTGCAGCATCCGTCCACCATCGCGACCGACGACATGGCCCAATATCTGCTGGCTCGCTGCGAGGGAACCATCGGGGAACTCGCCCACCTCCTGACCGCTGCGGCGATCGCCGCCGTGGAAAGCGGTGAGGAAAGCATCAACCAACGCACCCTGGTCATGGCCGACTACCTCGGGCCCACCGAACGAAAGCGCGTATTCGAACGAGAACTACTGTGACCGGGACATCGTGACCGAGCCGCGCCGGTGGCCCCTCCATCCGGCCCCGATCGACGGTGAAACGTTCTACTCCTGGCTGCGCCGTATCGCCGCCTGCTATGGCACCGACCTCACCCTCCTTGGCGAGGATCTCGGCTTCACGCTCAGATGGAGTGCCCCGGAGGACATCGACGCGGCGGCGATGTCCGGCATGATCGATGTTCTGGCCGAGCGCACCGGCGTCACCCCGGACCGGTTACGGCAGATGGGTATGGCCGGCTGGGTTCCCTGGCGGCGCGATAAGAGTGCTGAGGTGCAGCAGAGCGAGCAACGTCCGTGCCGGTTCCCGGGGTGCGTCCGCGCCGCCATGAGCGCGGACTCTGGCACGGGCCGGCCCCCGGAGTACTGCGACAACGACGGGCACAACCGGGCCGCCGGCTGGCGCGCACGGCACCGCCTGGCTGACGAGCTGAGCGGGAACGCCCCGGATGAGAAACGCCCCGTTGACGCTGCCCGCCAGCGGGCGGACGACCTCTACGGCCAGGTCGCCGGGATGGCTCCGCACCTGGTCCAGCAACTCACCGTCTTCATAGATGAGCTTCGGATTGTGGCTGATCCGGATGCCGCTGAGGTCCAGATTGAATCAGTGATGGCTGAGGCCGACGCCCACATCGCCGCCGCAACCGCTCGAACCAGCCGCGCCGAGCACGCTGGGAGCCAGGCCAACGCGGAGCGGGTGGAGGCCGACGCCGCAGCACGGAAAGCGTCCGAACTCGCCGAGGAGCAGCAAGCCGAGCTCGCTGTCAGCCAGCACGAGCTGGGGAACCGGACACACGCTCTCGACCAGGTGACGGCCGAGCTGGTCGTCGTCCGGTCCGCGGCGAAGGCCCACAACGCGCAGGCACAGGCCGAGCTGTCCCTGCTGCGTGAGCAGCTGGTGACAGTACGCACGCGAGTGGGGGAGGCTGAGCACGACCGCGATGACGCCACCGCTCGCGCTGAGGCGGCTTCGACCGCGAGGGCCGCAGCGGAAGAACGTGCTCGGGGTGCGGTTGCCCGCGCCGTCGACAACGCGGCACGAGCGCAGCGCGTCGAGGCAAACGTCGCGAAAATTCGGGGCGAACGGGGCCACGTACGCATTGTCCACGACACCATTCGGGAGGAAGTCAACACGCTGCGCGGGAATCTGGCCACCGCAATCGCAGAACGCGACGCAGCATGGGAGAACACCCGGCGTGAGCGAACTCACCTTGACCAACGCGTCAGTGACCTCCGCACCACGCAAGTCCAACAGCTCACCCAGCTCCGGGACGAGGCCGCCGACTTGCGGCAGGATGTGCGCGAACAGCGTGACCGCGCCGATCGCGCACATCCAACGGCTCAAACGGATGCTGCCGCCATGAAACCGGCCAGGTAGAGCGGGGGCAACACCTCAACGTCGCCCACCGCTCTGGTCGGGGACGTTGGGAAAACTACGCCGCGTGATGTTGATCTGGATTGAGCGGACCTACCAATGTCGGTTGCTGTGAGTCGCAACGGTAGGTGGTGTTGTTTTCCCAGCCACGCGAGATAGGCGGTGGCTTATGAAGTCGTCGAATGTCCGACTCTAAAGTTGTCGGGTGTGGAGTTCGGTAACGATCGTTTTTTACGGAGAGAATATTCGATATGCCAGGGCGATCGTGGGTTCGATCAAAGATCACGCTGCACGCATTGGAAAGCGACGTGCGGCGGCCATCAGCTCCAGCATGAGCTGTCTCTGGCGGCGGTACTATCGGATCATGAGTACCTTCGAAATCGAGCCGTTAAGTAGCCCCCGGCTCCGGCTTGAAGCCGTCTCCACCCACCACGCTGACGAGGCCGCGGTCACCTTCGCTGACCCCGAACTGCACGAGTTTATTGGGGGAGCCCCCTCGGCGGCCGCCGAACTGGCCGCACGGTACGCGCTTCTGGAGCGCGGCCGTAGCGCGGACGGGACGCAGCTATGGTTCAACTGGATGCTGCGGGATACGACGTCCGGCCGGCTCGTGGGTACTGTGCAAGCTACGGTCGAGGGGTCGAGGGGCGTCGATGCCCACGCTAGCCTTGCCTGGGTCGTTGGCACGCCGTTCCAACGCAAGGGCTACGCGGGGGAGGCCGCCCGCGTCGTGGCGGCGTGGCTCCGGGAAGGAGGCGTGGACACGATGCAGGCGTTTGTCCATCCTCACAACGAGGCGTCGGCCGCCATCGCCCGGTCCCTCGGCCTAAAGCGGACCACGACGGTGTACAACGGCGAGTTCTTGTGGACCGACTTCGGAGGCGGCGCGGACGGGGTCGCCTAGCCGGTTGCCCGACACGTTGCCTTGCTCATCAAGGCTCCGCTCCTGGGGCCGACGTCACGCGAAGACGATCGACCGGACGGGACGCGCAAGTAGAACCATGCCGGGGATGATCATGGCCACGCCGACGAATACGATCACGGTGGTCGGCGGCAGGACGATCCCTGAGAATCCCCCCGCGAGCAGACCCACGGGTATCGCCAAAAGGCAAGCTGCCCGGAACGTGGCCGCGGCGTCCGCACGGTTCGCGAGAGAGATGGTCGACCCGCGGTAGCTCTGCAGCAGCACCAGGACAACGCCCGAGCAGAACTCATCGATCGCGAATCCGACAAAGACGACCACGAGACCCTCGTAGCCGCCCAGGACAACCCCGAGACCAACCAAGGCGTACGAGCTGATGGCTGCGAAGCCAAAGACTGATATGCCAAGCCCGCTTCGAATCGCTCGGGGGAGTCGCCCGGCGAAGGCCGCTCCAACCACGGCGAATAGGACGGAGACGCTCCTGATCAGCCCGTAGGAGGCGACCGTGACCGGCGTGGCCGCGAGGAGGCTGATGAGGACGAGAGGCTCGATGGCCGACTGGCCGAGGTTGTATGCGATGGCCCAGATAGTGAGCGCGATCATGGGTGCCGTCGAGAAATTTATCGCCAGCCCGTTGCGCAAACCCTTCCGGCCGCGCGAAGGGCCAACGCCGACGTCGACGTCGACGTCCTCAGACGATGCGAGAACCCTGGGCACGGTGACTAGAAATGAGCAGGCACCAAGGGCGAGCACACCAGACACAGCGAAGGTCCCCGAGACTCCAAGGGCGGAGATGCCGATCCCGGATAGAAACGGAGCGAGGCCGTCTCCGAGGGACTCCGAGATGGACAGCCGCGAGTAGACCGTCGTCAGCTCCCGACCCGCGAACACGGCCGGCACCACCACTTGAGTGGACACCGCGGTGAGAGTAGAAGCCCACGCCATGACTACGCTCGCGATACCGAATACGACGAGGGTCGCCGCAGGAGACGCGAAGAGGGCGAGTGCCGCTATCGCGAACGCTGCCGCCCGGAAGATCTCGGCAGCGACGAGCACTCGACGTTGGTTCGTCGAGTTGACGATCTTCGCCGCGAGTCCCGACAGGAGCACCTGGGGTGCGAAGCGGCAAACTCCGAGAACGGCGAGGACCAAGGCACTCGCGCCCAATTCCGACACCGCGACGAATGGGATGGCGAACTCGATGATGCCGATCGCGAAGTAGGAGAGGAACGTCGCCGCCGGGAACGATCGTCGGAGGGTTCTCCGTTGCTCGTCAGCCTGCTCCTTAAGGGTGCTCAACCAACAACCCTGAGCTGAGGGCCTCTCGGACTCCCGTCGTCTGCCGGTCGACGCCTGCGGGCTCGCCCGAGAGGAGCTCGAGGAACAGCGACTCGGGTATTGTCACAGTCCCCGTCGATCCACTGACAACGTGTCTGGCCCTTTTTCCTCGACCGAAGACGGCGAGGACTGCTCCCTCGGCGCGTTCAACCCGGACGCTCGGGGCGCGCAGTCGGCAGTCCACAAGGCTCGTCCGGGTCAGGACGTGGTCGATCAACGGGTGCCGCGCAAAGTCGAGGACGGCGTCGGCGTCCTCGAGGATGGGTTGGCCAGGGCCGTTCAATGAGGTGTTTAGCAGCACGGGCATCTCGCCCCGTGCTTCCAAGGCCGTCAGGAGCTCGTGCATGGCGGGGTTCGTCGTCGTTGTCACCGTCTGCACCCTCGCAGTTCCATCGCTGTGGGCGGCTTCGCGAAGATCTGAGAGGAACTCGGGGCGAATTTTGTAGTTAAAGTTCATGAACGCCGAGCGAGGTGGCCCCGTGAAGTAGCGGGCCAGGTCTTCCTCCCGGACCATGGGTGCGACCGGTCGCCACCGCTGACGGTGCTTGATGGTGTTCAGTTTGTCCTTGGCGCTGTCGGTCCGGAGGGGATGGCAGAGCAGGGACCTGTTGCCTAGGGCGCGGGGGCCGAACTCGCTCCGGCCGGCGAACCGGGCGACGACCTTACCCAACGCAAGAGCATCGACCGTTCGGGCCAGGAGTTCGTCCGGGCAGAGGCGGCTGCCGCCGATTAGCGCGTAGCCGATTGCCTTGAGGGATTCTTCGTCGATATCGCTCGCCTCGGCTCCGAAGAAGTCAGACTGGACTGCCTGCACCGGAAAGGAGTGGCGGGCAGCATCGGTTATACGATCTCCGTGAGGAATCTGCCACCATCCAAGGAACGCCGCCCCGACGGCGATGCCCGCGTCGTGGGGCGACGACGGGACGTAGAACTCATCGACCTCGGGCATTTCCGCGACTGCGCTGTTGGCGTTTAGGTTGAGAAATACCCCGCCCGCGCAGGCCAGATGCGCGAAACCGGTGAGGGCCACCGCCCGCGACGCTTGGAACACCACGAGCTCCGTGAAGGCTTTCTGGACGACGTCCGCGACGTCCGCGTCTAGGACCGGGTCGGCATGGCTCTGGAACTGCTGCCAACCGTTCCTCAGCCGAGGCTCGGCGCTCGAAGTGATAACGGAGGAGATCGGGACGCGAGCCGCGCCCTCGTACGGAAGCCCGGCGAGGGCCATTAGCTGGCCGTGGCTGTGCTCCGAGCGGAAGAGGTAACGGGCGACGTTGTCAAACAGGCTTGCCTCACTCTGAACGTGGACATCTGGTTGGTTGTGTGGAGAAACGAAATCACGCGACACAAGGCGGAGAGCATGGTCCGTAAAGGCGTAGATTGACCGCATCTCGGTAATGACCGCCACGTCGACGACGTCCGCGGTGCAGAGCGCGTAGAACTCGGCGAACGGTATCGCAAAGTCCTCTCCCGACTCCGTCGTCGATCCGGCGCTGTCCGATACGAGGACAGTCGCCGTCGAGAAACCAGAGGCGAAAACGGTCGAGGCGGCATGGGCGAGGTGGTGGGACACCACCCAGTGCCGGGAGTCGAAGGGGTCGAACAGATCGAAGTCCGCAGTGAAGAGCGGACGCTGCAAACCGACGCCCGCGACGCCGACGGCCTGGAACTCGCTGACGATGACGTCGACCTCATCTAGCGAACGGCCCGCCGCAGCGAGTGTCTCACGGACCGGCAGACGGTTCGAGAGGCACTCCTGGCCGTCGTACTTCTCGCGGGTCACCCGCTCTTGCTGAATCGCGGCGAGGAGGATACCGTCCTCCACCACAGCGCAAGAAGCTTCATGTCCGCAGTGGATCCCGAGGACGAGCGTCACCGGCGATAGTTCTCGATGGGCGCGCCCTTCGGCATGAAGCCGAAGGTCAGGATCGAGACGCTCTCGTCCGCACCGATGCGCGTTCGGCTATGCGCTTGCGTCCCCGCCAAGAATATGACGACTTCGCCGGGCTGGAGCTGCAGACGCTCTTCGCTGCCATCCGGGTAGTGCATGTAGAGGGCGGATGGTTCGACCTCCGTGCCGGGAAGACGGTGCTGGAGCATCATCAGGATGTTGAGTGAAAAAATGTCGGTGTCGATGTGGGGATCTATCCCCTGGCCTTCGTCCTTGTAGAAGAGGTAGCTTGCGATGCCGGTCGACTCGGCCCCTGGGACGACCGACTCGACCAGCGCGGCCAGCTCGGCACTAAGGGCCACGTCGTCGGCCACGAGGCCGCCCGCGCCGAGGTAGTGCTCGTCGAACGGTATCGCTATCTCACGCTTCGAGATGGACTCCTGGAGGAGGCGGTCGAAGAGGTCGTCGGTCAGGAAGTCGGGCCGCCCTCGGTATTGCAGCCCTCGCGGGTCGGGCACATCGTACGGGCACAGAAGTTCGAGCGTCTCGGAAACTGCCCGCCTGCTCTCGGCAGCGAGCGAGTCTGAGGACGGCACGAGGTTGCCTGCGCTGAGACCGAGGATGAGCTTGAGGTTGGCTCGCTCGGCGGTCGTCGCGTTGCGGTGCAGCTCGACGAGTCGGGCGGCGATAGACATGGAGGTGGAGGTGGAGGTGGAGGTGGAGGTGGAGGTGGAGGTGGAGGTGGAGGTGGTCATCGTTTTCCCTAGATCGTTCTGTAGCCGAAGGAGACAAGCCGGACGGTCTCGCCCTCGACGGTGCGGGTGCGCTGGTGTGTCACGCTATCGGCGAAGAAGATCAGGGATTCACCCGGCTGCAGCTGGACGTGGATCTCTTCTTGGTCGGGCGGGAAAAGGATCAGTTCGGACGTGCGTCGGGCCGGTTCGTGCTCGAGCATGGTCAGCACGTTGAGCGAGAACTCGTCCTTGTCGACGTGGGGGTCAATGCCGAGCCCCGGGGCATCGTAGTAAAGGTGGTTCGCTCGGTACGTCGGGAGCACGGGGCCGACGCGCGGCAGCAAGAAGTCGCTGATCGACTGAGAGACAGACAGTTGACGTGCGACAGGTGCGCCAGATGCCACATAGTGGTCGTGGAAGCGAACCGCCTTCGGGCGGAACGCCTTCGACTCTTCATCGAGGGATGCAAGGTCCGACGCCGAGAAGAAGGGCGTCTTTCCACGAAATACGACGCCCGTCGTGAATTCGGCCCTAACCCCGCCGTGCAGCGCGGGAAGGCTCTTCTGAGCTGTTCGGAGAGCCATCTCCAGGACCTCGTCCGACGAACGCTGAGCATGACCGACCAGCAGACCGCCAGCAGCCATGCTCAGCATTAGCTTGAGATTCTCCCTCTCAGCTGGTGACAGTTCGGTGGAGAGTAATGCGATCTTGTCGACCAGCGTCGAGGTGTCCATCTCAAGCTCCTCGACTACTCGGTGAAGCCGAGGGCTGTGGGGAGCTTGAGCAGCGCCTCCCTGATGTTCGGCGTCGCAGCCGCCGAGATCGGCTTCGCGTAGAGATACTCCGCGTTCTCGTTGATCGCCTGGAGTTCCTGCATGTGCAGGCTGGACGACGTGACGATACTGCTGAGAACCGCGCGCTCGTCCTCGTTCAAGTCGGCGACGAGGAGAGCCAACTTGCCCGTCAGGGTTGGCATGGCTCCTTCGAGGGCTGCGGCGTCGAGCTCTGCGTCGAGCTTGGCGTCGAGCTCGACACCAATTTCGGGAGTTGCCGTTTCGTTCTTGTTCGCTTGTGCGTTCATCGAGATACCATCCCCTTTTTCTGTGGCACGACAAAAAATGCCGTGTGACCTGAGGCTAGGGTGCATGGTGGTCAATAACAACCGTTGCTTTTATGCCTACACGAGTTAGCATCGCGCGCGTGCGTGCCGCCACCCCGCCGGACAGGTAACGCCCCGGCTGAAGTTCACTTTGGTTCTGTTTTGCTCAGATAGCCTCTGAATTGGTCCCTCCGTCGTGGGGGCTGACCTGTGAGTCGCAACAGTAAGTGACGGCATTTTCGCAGCGCTATTTGTCCGGGCTTCGGGAGGCCCCGCTCCGATCGATACTTTCTGGTGAGGTACACCCCAACGGGAGTGTCGCTGCTCAAGGTCGATGAGCTGCAGACTCTTACCGCAGCGGACGGCTGAAGCTCATGGTTTGGACAGGTGCCGGTAGATCGTGGGACGAGTGACACCGAATTCCTCGGCGATGTGCTGGACGGTGTGGGCCCGTTTGCCATCGGCGTCTAACTCCTCATACATCTCGCGGGCCAGCCTGACTTGGCGGGGCCCGAGTTTGGGTTTTTGCCCACCCGTCCGTCCCCGGGCACGGGCCGCGGCGAGTCCGTCGCGGGTTCGTTCCGACATCAGGGCATGCTCGAACTCAGCAATCGAGCCAAGGATTTGGAAGAACATCCGCCCGGTGATGGTGGACGTGTCGATGCCCTGGTCCAAGACCACCAAATCAACCCCGCGCTCCTGGAGAGTCTTCGATAAATCGATGAGGTTTTCCAGCGATCTGCCGAGCCGGTCGAGTTTGGTCACGACGAGCTGATCTCCAGTCCGGTTGGCCGAGAGTAGAGCTTTGTCGAGTTCGGGCCTGCGGGCGAGTTTTCCCGAGGCCGCGTCGAGGAAGACCTGATCACAGCCGGCCCCGGTCAGGGCGTCGTGTTGGGCTTCGGGGTGTTGATCCCGGGTGGAGACCCGACCATACCCAATTCGCATACTAACAACGTATCACCAACCCGGTAGCCCATTACAGAGGCGCGTACACGGCAAATTTTACAAAAATCGCCCCATGTTTCCGCGACTTTCTGAACGAGTCCTAGAGTGTCTCGCGAACGATCGTTACCGAACAGCACACCCACACGCATTAGCGTCGCATGTTCGCCAAGTTCACACGCCGCCCCCGCCAACCCTGACGATAGGGGACGACGCAACTCGTCCCGTGTTCGTCAGGACACCCGAACCGCAGAGAAGCCCCACGGCGGGGCGACCAATCTAGAGGCCCAGCTGAGCAGACAAGACTTCGTCAGGCAATCACCGAACCGGTTGTGCAGGCGTGTACTGACATCTGTGCAATCGTGAACGGAAAATGACAGACGCTGGCGGAATCCCTGGCCTCGGCGAGTCTCAAAACTACGTCGCGTAACCAACAGCTTGAATTGCGACACTACCGTTGGTTATGAGACACCCAGGGGCACCGTGACGAAACTGGTCGGCTACGCGCGCGTATCGACGCGCCAGCAATCTACCGACCGGCAAGAGGTAGACCTTTAGGCTGCTGGTGTCCGGCGTGATGGTCTCTACGTCGACAACGGCGTTTCAGGCGCTCGCGCCTCACGGCCGAATTTCGACCGCGCGCTCGACGCGCTCGACACTTCTCGTAATCACGACTCTGGACCGGCTGGGGCGATCGACACAGAACATGCTTGCCTTTGCCGAAGAACTCCGGGGCCGTGGTGCCGGCCTCCGCGTGCTGAACCTGGGCTGCGGCGACGTCGACACGGCAACACGGCAACACCCATGAGTTCCATGCTGTTCACGATCAAGGCCGCACTCGGTCAGATGGAACATGAAACATCCTCGTGGCGAGCGGTGGCGAGACTCAGTCTCGCCTCCGTGCGTGCTTTTCACGGTCCAGCCGTGGCGCCACCATGTCACCGTGTGCTGTATTGAGACCGGCATCGGCACGGCCACGCTTAACCAAGCGTACCCAACCTGATGGCCGGGTACAGCTAGCCCGCTCGTCATGCCGCGGTACGAGACATGGGATGATCACGGATGTGAGTACTGCGCCGGTAGATACATCAGCGTTGATCCTGCACGCCCTTCTCCGAAAGCAGTACTTCTATGAAACTCCGAGTGTCTTTGGCCGAGCTCCCCACCGGATCACGGCAGCAGAGGCAAGATATCACCCTGACGGCAGATGTCACGGCGACGGTGGGTGAGGTTGCGCGCGGATTGGTTCGTGCCGGGGTGGGCGATCCTCGGCTCATGGGCTATGCCGTTCATCGGCATGCGCCGTTGACGCTGCGGGTCGCGTTTCCGAATCGGCCCGGACTGATCTTGGACGCGGGCGATCCACTCGGCAAATCCGGCATCCAGTCGGGCAGCATGGTTGAGCCGGTACTCGAGTCGAGCCCAGGTGCCGGGCAGCGCACTAAGACCCCGGTTGCGACCGTAACGGTACTTTCTGGGGAGCAATCCGGGGTGGCCTTTAGCATCGCGCAGGGCGAGAACTTTCTCGGCCGTGACCGGGCCAACCGGGTTGAGCTACATGACCCAAGTGTGTCGAGACGACACGCCGCGCTCCGTGCGGAGGACGGGGCGCTCACGTTTGAGGACTTGGGTTCTGCGAACGGCAGTTTCCTGCTGGATGACATGAGTACGCGCCAGACGCGTGTCACCAAGGTACGGATTCAACAACGTAGCGTCTTTTTGTTGGGTGACGTGCAGGTGAGTGTTGAGGTGGGGCCGCCGGCTGTGGACGGACCGGACTTGGAGGCGTTCGTTGCGCACTTGCAGTCTCCTCGCGTGGATCCGGTGCATATCCCGGCGCCGATCGCTCTTCCTGAGCCGCCGGATCCGCCGGAGCCTGCACGGTTCCCGTTGATCGCGATGCTCGCGCCGCTTGTGATGGGTGCTGTGCTGTTCGCGGTGACGCATTCCGCTCTCAGCTTGGTTTTCATCGCCCTCTCGCCGATTATCATGCTCGGCACGTGGTTTGACAACCGACTGACACGTCGGCGCACTTTTCGTAAAATGCAGAGAGAGTTTGACGAGGGTCTGCAGCTTGCGACAGACGACCTAATCGTGGCTCGCGACACGGAGCATCAAGCACGTAATCGGGAATCCGTTTCCCCTGCCGAGCTGTTATCGCTGCCCTTGCAACCGGATGGGTTGCTGTGGAGCCGCAGGCCGGAGCACCGCGCATTTCTCGAACTGCGCCTTGGGAAAGCGGAGATGCCGAGCCGCAAAAAGATCGAGATACCCGCTCGGGGAAAAATTGCTGCGGAAACGTGGAAACAATTGACCGCACTGCAGGACAGGTTCAGCACCATTTCGGATGTTCCGGTGTTGGAACGGCTGGATCGGTGCGGGTCTCTGGGCGTTGCTGGTCCGCGGTTCTGGTCGGAGTCGGTGGCGAGGTCATTGCTTGTGCAGTTGCTTGCGCTGCATTCTCCGGCGGATCTGACGTTCACCGTCTTTGCCAACCAGGAGCAGTCGCAGTCGAGTTGGGCGTGGCTGAAATGGCTACCGCACGCCGATTCAGTGTACAGTCCGCTTCAGGTACCTCACCTCGCCGACGATGAGCGGAGCTCGGCAGTTCTGCTGACCGCGCTCGAGGGCTTGATTGCAACGCGCGCGGGCGCTGCTCCGGGCGCGATGGTCAGATCACGCGTTGCTGACAGCGCGTCCGATTTGAGCGAACGGCTCGCGCCGGTTTCCGCACCCGCGCCCACGCCGGCCGTCATTGTGCTCGTGCTTACTGACTCAGAAATTGATCGCACTCGACTCGTGGGGCTCGCGGAAGACGGTGCCGACGTTGCAGTGCACATTATCTGGGTTGCCGAGCACTTGGGGGCGGTACCCGGTGCGTGCCGCACGACGGTCGAAAAGTATGACAACACCTGGCGAGTGCACTTTGTGCGTCAGGGCGAGACGGTGACACTGAATCAAATCGATGCTGTAGAAACGCCGGTTGCCGAGATTTTTGGGCGTGCGATCGCACCGTTTGTGGATGCTGGTGCGCGGGTGCTTGATGAGAGCGATTTCCCGCGTTCTGTGACTCTTGGACAGATTCTGTCGCGCGATGTGATGGGCGCCAGTGACGAAGTCCTCGCGAACTGGCGTTCCACAGACAGTCTGGTGTCGCATTGGGAGGCGGGTCGGGAACGCGAGCCGGGTCAGCTCGCAGCGGTTGTCGGGCAGGGTGGGGCGGGGACGGTCGCGCTCGATCTGCGCGTCCATGGCCCGCACGCGTTGGTTGGTGGCACGACAGGATCTGGTAAGTCGGAGTTCCTGCAGACCTGGATCTTGTCGTTGGCTGCGCAGTATTCACCGGACCGGCTGACGTTCTTGCTTGTTGATTACAAGGGCGGTGCCGCATTTGCCGAGTGCACGACCCTTCCGCATACGGTCGGCTTGGTGACCGACCTCAACACCCACCTCGTGCGCCGGGCGCTCACCTCGCTTCGGGCGGAACTGCGGTACCGGGAGGAGCTGCTGGCTGCGAAGGGAGCGAAGGACCTGATCGCCCTCGAACGACGATCTGACTCGGACGCACCGCCGGCGCTCGTGATCGTCATTGATGAGTTTGCCGCGTTGGCGAGCGAGATCCCTGAGTTCGTGGACGGCGTGATTGACGTGGCACAGCGAGGGCGCTCGCTCGGCTTACACCTCGTTCTAGCGACGCAGCGGCCAGCCGGCGTGATCAAGGACAATCTACGGGCCAACACGAACTTACGAATCGGGTTGCGCATGGCAGACCCGGCCGACAGCACGGATGTGTTGGGGGTGACGGCTGCGGCGGAGTTCGCGCCGGATACTCCGGGGCGTGCCGCGGTCAAGATCGGTGCGGGCACGCTCACGCACTTCCAGACTGGTTACCTCGGGGGCCGCTCTGAAGCGCAGCATCAGGAACCCGTTGAGGTCCGAACGCTGGGTTTTGGCGAGCATGCGCCCTGGGCGTTGCAGCCGGAGGTGCGAACCCAGCGTCGCAGCGCGAAGAAGGGGCCTCGCGACATCGAAGTGCTCACCGCGCACATTCAGCAAGCGGCGGCGCGTGCGCAGGTGGCATCGCCACGCAAACCTTGGGTCGACCAACTGCCCGCGACTGTCTCGCTTCAGGCGCTTGCCGTCGCAGGGCCCGCCGCGGACGGCACTGTACAGGCGAACAACGGTCCGTTGAGGATCATTGCCGGGCTGATTGACGAGCCGCATCTGCAACGCCAGTCACCGTACATGTGCGTGCTCGGCGAGGTGGGAAACGTTGTGATTTATGGTGGCGGTGGAAGCGGAAAGACAACCGCACTTCTGACGATCGCGGCCGCGACGATCGCTGCTGACCCCAGCGCTCACATCTATGGTATTGATGCCAGCGGGGGCGGACTTGATATTCTTGCGCAGCTTCCTAATACAGGGGACATCCTTCTGAGCGATGAGCGTGACCGAGTTGTTCGCCTGCTTGGAATGTTGCGATCCCTCATATCGGACCGTGCGGCCGCTCAGCTGGCTTCACCACCAGTGCTGCTCCTGATTGACGGATTCTCGGCTTTCCGGGATGCCTATGAACACATCGGTGGCGGTGCAGACCCGTTCGCAGACCTCGTGGAGATTACTCGGTCGGGTCGAAGTGTCGGCGTTCACGTCGTCTTCACGTCAGAGCGCTCAAGTGGATTCCCGACGTCACTGGCCTCAAGCATTCCGGAGCGTCTGGTTCTGCGGCTGGCCGCTGAGAGTGACTACCAGATGCTCGGCGTCTCTCCAGGCATCTTCGAGGGCGCGCCTGCGGGCCGCGCCGTTCGTATCGGCGCAGACGATGAGATCCAACTCGCAGTCCCGGGGCTGAGCAATGATCCGGCGGACACTGGCGCGGCGCTTGCACATCTGGCGGAGGCGCAGCGTGCCGTGCCAGGACTCGCGCCAGCGCCGGTTCCTCGTATCCCGGAGGCGATTCACAGAATTGACCTGAGCGCGCCCGGACTAACCGGCGCGCCCTTTGCGATCGACACCGTGCAACTAAAACCCTTCGCCGCTCCACAGGGTGGATTCTTGTTGGTGACCGGTCCAGCCGGTTCTGGACGTACAACGGCGATCGCTTCGCTTCTTGAAGCCTTTGAAGTGCAAGCTCGCACATCGGACCAATTGCTTGATGCAATCCTCATTTCCCCGAATCGATCGACACTGCGCCAGCTGCCGATCTGGCAGGAGACCGCTGATTCGCCAGAGCGCCGCGAAGTCGTCATCGAAAACCTGACGCGGTCCTTGGGAGGAAGCTCGCCCGCCCCTGTCGGCCTGTCGTTAATGCCACTGATCGGTACCAGCCTTCCTCTCGCCGCAACTCAATCAGCTGAACCAGTAGCTGCACCACAATTCCCGACACCGGGCCATCGAGGTGTGGTCGTCATCGAAGACATCGGTGGGTTTGACGGAAGCGGCAATGAGCGTGCTCTCGCCCAGCTCCTGAAAAGTCTGAGACGGAGCGAGCTGACCGTCGTTGTCGAGGGTGAAAACGCGACGCTGGGCACGGTATGGGAGCTGGCCAGTCCACTGCGCGGTGCCCGCTGGGCACTTGCTCTCCAACCTGACGCCAACGACACGCCGAGCGTGTTCACGACCCCATTCACCCATGCGCGTCGCGCGAACTTCCCGCCGGGCCGAGGCTTCCTCATCGAAGGCGGAAAAATTACCGGGGTGCACATCGCACTTCCGAAACCATTGTGATGCTGCAAATGTTCAGGTGACTTGTCAGATGGAGCTCGCGCCTGTACGTTGTAAGCGATTGGCCAATGCGCGCAGATCGTATATCTGCTCGTTTCGATTGGCAGTTCCGGGGGATCTATGATTCCGGACGCACCGTACCGCTATCTAGTAACTGCTGAGAAAAAGAGGCCCACTCTTATGTCGAATATCAAGGTTAGCTACGCCGAGATCGAAACCGCCGCGTCCCAGCTGGGTACGGGGCGTGACGAGATCACCACGAAGCTGCAGAACATGCAGAACCAGATCGGCCAGCTCGTTTCTTCGGGCTTCGTTACCGATCAGGCGTCGGGCAAATTCAACGATGCGTACATGAAGTACACGACGAGCGCGAACACGTTGGTCGCGCAGATCAGCGAGATCCAGCAGTTCCTGTCTGGAACCGCGAACGCGATGCGCGACCTGGATCTGCAAATCGCCTCGCAGATTAACTGATTCGTTTCGCTCAAGGCGCTGCCAGGCGCTGAGCTGGTGTGGCCAAGGGGCAGAAAATGTTCTCGACGCGTCACTGCAGCACTGCTTGGTGACGTTTGACGGATGACTCATGAGGATTGACTACAGCGCCCTGGAAGATGCAGCCAAAGCCTTGGCGGCTGCTGCTTCGCAGGTGAACGGTGAACCAACGGCTCCTGGGGAGCTTGGCTCAGGTGCCGCTGCGCCGAACGATGCTCATCGGAACGCGGCCAGTGGCCGCCGGTCTACCCTGAACAATCTCAGTGAACTCATGACTGCGCAAAGCAAATCGTGCACGGAGATGACCACCCTTTTCAAACTGCTCGATGCCCAAATCGCGTCGCAGGTTAATTCATGAAGTGTGCCAGGTGGAGTGTATGACCGTAGGTGACATGGCGCTTGCAGGCAACTCTGAGACGGTGCAACAAACAGGGTCAAGCCTGCAATGGCGAACCGTGGGCACCGACACATTCAACAGCCTCGTAGCGGCGGTGACGAGCTTGGGTGGCCAGTCCGGCTCTGCGGTCTCGGTCGAGCGCATCCTGAGCATGATCCAGGCCTCGTCCGCGCCAGCGAATTTGGTCCAGAACGCCGACCAGAACTGGGGCGCCGACGTCTCCACCTTCGGCCGCAAGATGGCCGACATCGAGAGCAGAGCCAATAGGGCACGCAAAGATCTTGACTCGGCACGCCAAGACCAAAGCGCCGCGCGGCATCGGCTGAACGAAGCCGACAGGTCCGGCGTTGGCCTGCCACTTCAAATGCGGCCAATACTCGTACTTGCGGTCAACGGAGCGACCGAACGTATCGCCGGAGCAAAACAACGGCTGGCGGCGCTCGACGAGGAGCGACAGGGTGCCGATTCCTCGGTGGCGAGTTCCATCCTGACACAGCGACAGCTGTACAGTTCCGCACGGAACGCGATGCCGAACCCCCCAACCATCTCTGCAGGGGTACGCGTGTCAGCTCTCATGCCAGACGGCACCACACGCACGATTTCCGCCGTCGATCTTGCGAAGCTCAAAGATCCCACGAGCATTGCAAGAGTGTGGCAAGCGCTGACTCCGGCGCAACGCGAACAGCTCATCGCCGATTTCCCACTGCTCATCG
The DNA here is from genome assembly GCF_900110125.1 of Cryobacterium luteum. Lineage (GTDB taxonomy): Bacteria > Actinomycetota > Actinomycetes > Actinomycetales > Microbacteriaceae > Cryobacterium > Cryobacterium luteum. The sequence continues at coordinate 2,184 of NZ_FOCN01000025.1, read as the reverse complement.
GCAACCTCGACGGTATCGCGCTGCGTGATCGCAACACCGCGAATGTGATCACGGCGACGGAACACCGCGGTGAGCTGGAGAAACAGATCAGGATGCTTCGGCTGCTGGAGAAGGAATACGGGGCAGAGCAACTTTACGCCGACAAGATTTCTGGCTTGCACGGCGAGATTAAGAGCCTGGACGCGATCCTCGGAGACCGCAACTGGAAGTACTCCGAGAAAAAAGACCCGAATGGTCTCTCGTTCGGCATGTACCGAGTTTTTGATGAGAATCAGAAACAATCCGATCAGGTCGGGGCCGTGTTGGTCGGGTTCAACCCGCTTCGCGACAGCATCATCACATTCCAGGGAACGCTTGACCCGCAGACCGGCAACATCCCGTCCTGGATGACGCAGGTGGGTGTGGTGGTGCCTGGCACGAACTCGAAGCTCGCAGAGTTCACCGCCGACCTCGACCGCGGCAAGAACCTGTTTAGAAAGTCGGGCACAAAAACGGGATACTTCACGTGGCATGGAGCACCGATGCCTGAATTTGATCTCCCGACCCACGTTGTGGACCCCGCGGAGCAGGGTTTATCTGACACGGCCGCGCCACGACTTGCATCCTTTGCCAATAGCCTCGCCCTTCCCTCGGGTACAGCGCTGGTGCCGATCGCGCACAGCTACGGTGCTGCCGTGCTCGGGACCGCGGAAATGCTCGGGCTTAGAGCTGATCGCATCGTCTATGTTGCACCGGCCGGTCTCGGTCACGACGTGACAGGCGTCCCCGATTTTCCGTACACGAAAGACAAACCGCACTTCGTGCTGCAGGCACGCAACGACACAGTCGTGGGCTGGAACCAGGGATCATCCATGTTCCAACTCGGTCACGGCGACACAAACCCGCTGGACACGCCCGGAGTGACTCGGCTCGAAACGGGATACCTCGACACTCGCGATCCTGACGCTGGCACCATTGAAAGCCCTGGCGGTATGGAAACCCACTCGTCACCGTTCGCACCGGACAGCACCTCGGTCCGTAACATCACACGCGTTGTCACGGGGGAGTCCGTTTCGTTGTATCACGCGAACGATGCCGACTGGGTCTACGGCGGACGGACGATGCAGCGTCTCGAGGTCACCGATAGTGGTGCGGGGAAACGGGAAGAGAAGATCTCGTCGGTGGATTTGTCTAGGGTGGGATGATGCAATTCAATGCTCGTGCTGTGTTGGCGGTCGTGATGACCGGGGTCATGTTGTCTGTGGTGTCGGGGTGTGGCATGTCGGAGTCGCGGAAGGTGGAAGTGGTGGCGTCTCAAGAAGTTCAACTAGGGGAATTTGCTGATCAGGCGGATGCGTGGGGCGCAGACATCATCGCGCAGTTCCCCGCCGACGAAACGGATTCCGTCTCGAGCAACGCCGGTGGCGGTCGTCAGGCTGGTGACAACTATGAAGAGTGGCCGAGGTACTACGTTTGGGACAAAATCGTCACCCTTCATGCGGATGGTGCTCGGACCCCGATCGAGTTCGCTGATGATCTGGAGCCGTGGCTTGAGGAACAAGGCTGGGTGCAGACGCGGGAAGACGTCTTGCCGCGCAGAGAAACCATCGAGCGCGGCTACAGCCGCGGCGGTTATTCGCTCACGTTGGAGGCATACACGGCCACGCCTCCGCAAGCCCAGTTAGTTGCCCTCATGATCGTGACGCCACGAACCAATCCGGACCCGCAGTGAGCAGCGCCGGCGAGCGGTGCACAGAGTTGTCCACACGCACCGTGCCGACATTCTGCCGATAACTAAACAAGATCATCGTGATTTTGGGTGGCTGCTTCCAATGTCAGCCGAGGCTCCGAGGGGACGTCGGGCGTCGATGCCGAGGTCGATAATCCGAAGTAATGCGGTGAGTGCGTTCACCGCGCGGGTGCGCTCAGCGGCGAGTCCATCGCGGGCAGTCAGGAGGATTTGTGCTGCTGCCCGCACGCCCTCATCCTGCCGCGGGGTGCGGAGTTGATTGACCGGTAAGGACAGCACAGCGGCGGCGATCCGACGTGCGTCGAGGGGGTCGGACTTCCCAATGCCGCGCCGGCCCGTCCGGCCCATGCGTGCGGCCTCAACAACACGGTAGCCGGTGTCCGCTACGTTGCGGGCCAGCTGGGCGCCGTAGCTCCCGGCTCCCTCGATCACCCAGAGCGCATCGGTGACGCCGC
>NZ_FOCN01000013.1 GCF_900110125.1 Cryobacterium luteum | reverse complement strand
AAGTGCAGGTTGGTGGCGGTGGTGGGGCCGCCGAATTGTTTGTCGATGGTGTGGTCGAGGTCGCTGTGCCCGGCGGAGCGGTTGCAGCCGGGGAAGCGGCAGCTTCCGTCGCGCAGGCGGAGGTATTTCTTTAGTGCGGCGGGTACTCGGAAGGGTTCGGCGCTGACGTCGAGGACGATGCCGGTGTGCGGGTGGGTGAGGACGCGCAGGAAGCTTGTTGCGGTGCCGGCCAGCTTGCGGGCGGTTTCGGGGTCGATCGGCCCGTAGCCTTCGAGTTCGCCGGGCTCTTCACTCTTACCCATCAGGGTGAGCACCGGCACGGTGATGTTGACGTTCGCGGTGAGCCCGGCGCCGAGGCCGCTGCCGGTGACGCCCTGCTGAAGCAGGTCAACGGCCACATCAGCGCGTAACTGGCTGAGGGTGCGGGGTTCGTCGGGGCCTTGCAGGCTGATGGCGGCGTCGGTGACGCGGGTGTAGACGGCCTGGAGGTCGTCGCCGGCAGCACGCAGCCACAGCGTGGCCATGCCGTCTTTATCGGGGAAGAACAGCACCTTGCGATCGGACAGGCACTTGGCGCGGCGCACGGTGATGCTGTCGGGGTGGAACCGTTCCCGCAATTTGCGGGCCTTGCCCTCGAACTGCGTTGGCGTGAGGCGCTTGGCGTGCGGCAGCAGCACCGCCTCCAATTCGGCGCGAGCGGGCCGGGGCACGGAACCGAGCTGGTCGAGCACCCGGCGGGCGTGGCGCAGGGAGATCTCTCCGGTGCGGAGTGCGGTAAGAGTATCGGGCCGCTCCACCACTAGTTGGCGGCTCTCCTGCAGCAGCCCGGACGCGGTACCGCCCGGGATGCGCAGCGCGCACGCCATCTCCGCCACGAGGCCCTGCTGCGCGGCGAAGGTCGCATCCCAGTCGTGCTCGTGGCCCGGCCCGGACAGGGGCCGGCCGGTTTCGGCAGTGTTAGTCGTGTAGTCCCACGCCTCGGTGAGAACCTCAGCCTTGCTCGCCTGCGCCCAGCCGATGATCTTCTCGAAGAAGAGCACCCGGTCAACGAACTGCGCCTGATGCCGCTGAAACGGACTCAAGTCATCGGCCAGGCTGCCCTCGGCCGGACTGCCGTTGGCCCGACTGCCGTTGGCCGGACTGCCGTTGGCCGGACTGCCGTTGGCCCGACTGCCGTTGGCCCGACTGCCGTTGGCCGGACTGCCGTTGGCCGGACTGCCGTTGGCCGGACTGCCGTCGGCCGGAAGCGGCGGGCCCGGTTCGTTGTCACTGTCGTGCTCCGTGCGCAGGTACTCGGCGTAGAGGAACTCCTCCCGCAGGTCATCATCGAACAGGCCCGCGGGCGGCACGGCGGCGAACACCTCGGTCAGGTCCAGGCCGGCCGGAATGGGCGGGCCGTCAGGCATCTCACGGCGATAGGACTCCGGGCCGACACATTCCGGACCGACAAGATCTGATAGGAAGGGGTCGGTGCTGAAAGGCTCCGTATCGACATCTTCGAGGGCGTCGTACGGAGCGAACTGACCGAGGCCCTCAGCAATCTCGACCCGCCAGTCTGCCTGGCACCGCGCCCAGAACACTTCGAACTCGGCGCGCTCCTCGGCGGTGGAAGGCCGGTAGCCGTGGGCGGCGAAGAACGGATCGACGAGGCCCGGCTTGGGGGTGTCGCCGCTCTGGCTCATAGAACAAGTGTACCAAGTCCCGCCCCTGAAGTCGAGCGATTCTCACATCTATTGAGATCTCCATGCGAAACTGAATTCGCACGGACAGTTCCTTTTACGAGACCAGTGAGCGTTGCCCCTCGGTCCGGAGCGGGCCACTTTTCTCAAAGTTCACAACGACCTGAAAGGAAATCGGGAGTGCCTGATTGCCATTCGGTAGTGCGGTCACTAGGCGGTCGTCAGCAGGCGGGCATCCGTTTGGCTAGCCAGTTTGCGGTTGTCGAACAAGACCGCTCGACGGCCCGTCATCGGCTGCTCGCCGACACCAGCCGCGGCCGGAGCGTGCGCTCGAAGAAGTCGAAGAAGCCAGCTTGGTCAGGCCCGGCATTCATGAGGGCAACGTGGTCGAAGCCGGCATCCGTGAACTGCCCGATCACCTCGAGGTGCCGTTCCACGTCGGGGCCGCAGGCGAACTGCTCGCGGATGTCTTGCTCACGTACCGTGCCGGCTGCGGCTTCGAAATTGACCGGGTTGGGCAATTCAGCCATGACCTTCCAGCCGGTGACCGACCAAGCGTTCGTCGTGTGGGCCGCCGTCACGGCTGCCTCTTCGGTGCGGGCCCAGGCGAGGGGAGCCTCGCAGAACAGCGGCCCGGTGCCGCCGGCAGCACGATAGCCGTCGACCAGCTCACGCTTCGGCTCCACCGCGAAGAGGCCATCGCCGTGTTTGACCGCCAGGGCGACGGAGCTTGGTCCACTCACGGCCACGGCCATGGTTGGCGCTGTGTCGGGCAGGTCGAAGATTCGGGCGTCTTCGAGCTTGAGGTAGCGACCGTCGTAGTTCTGGTAGCCGCCCTTCCACAGCAGCCGGATGATGTCGAGTGCCTCGTCGAACATGGCGTGACGCTCGCGCACGCCGGGGAATCCACGACCGACGATGTGCTCGTTGAGCCGTTCACCCGATCCGACGCCGAGGGTGAATCGACCGTCGGAGAGCAGCGCGAGCGTGGCGGCGGCCTGGGCGATGATCGCCGGGTGGTACCGCACGCTCGGGCAGGTGACACCGGTGGCGATTTCGAGTGTCGTGGTCTTCGCCGCGATCGCGCTCAGCACATTCCAGACGAACGGTGAGTGCCCTTGGGCTTCGACCCAGGGATGAAAGTGATCACTCATCTCTACAAAATCAAATCCGACCTGTTCGGCGCGCGCAGCCTGGCGTACGAGTTCCTGCGGCCCGAAGCTCTCGGCGATCAGCTTGTATCCGATTTTCATTCCCGAACAATATGCAGGTCGGCGAGCTGCGGCAAGGCCGTTAAGCATCGGGCAGCACGTCGAGATAATGCGCGTGCGGTTGACGAGATCACGGAGAAATTCCCGCTGAAGCTCGTCGCCGACGACAGAGCGCTGGGAGGCTTTGCTCAGGTACGGCTAGGCACAATAGAAGCCCAGCCAAACCGAAGGGCCCCCAATGAGCAACCTCCAGCGCATTCTGAGCATGGCATCCAAAGCCCTCGACAAGAAGGGGCAGCCGTCCTCCGGCGGGCCAGGCAAGACCGATTGGCGCGAAATGGTGCGCACCGCAGCCGACAAGGTCACCGGAGACAGCCGACCCGCGGCGAACAACGCGCAGAGAAGCGCCGCTCCCGTCGCTGCTGCGAAGGCGGCGCCGGCGGTCAGCGCGCAAGACCGTGCGGCCATCGCCCGCTACGACTACCTACTGCAGACCGCGCAGCCCCAGCAGCTCGAGCAGGTGCACCGCGATGCATTCGCGCGCCTCACGCCGGTGCAGCGCGATGAGGTCAACGCGCAGCTGCGCGCCGAGCTGCCCGCTAACGAATACCCGGCATCGGCCAGCCCGGACGACCTGGCCCGGTCGGCCACCCGCGGTGAAGCCCAGAACCCGGGCTTCCTGAAGAAGCTGTTTGCGAAGCCGTCCGGCCGCGGAGTCGGCGGCGCCCTGGCCGGAGCGGGTGTTGCCGCTGTCGGGCTCGGCGCCGGCGGGCTGCTCGCCGCCGTGGCCGGTGGCGCAGTGCTCAGCACTGTGGCCGGGCCCCTTCTGGAACAGGCGGCCGGACTCGGCGTCGATTTTGAGAGCCTCACCGGCGGTCTCGAAGGCATCACCCAGGGCGTCGATGTCGAGAACCTCACCGGCGGTCTCGAGGGAGTCACCCAGGGCGTCACCGACGGCGCGGGCGAGTACGCGACCGGACTGGGCGAGCAGGTGAAAGATCTGGGATCGAACTTCGAGATCCCTGGCCTTTCGGCACTCGGCAACCTGTTTGGCCGCGAATAAGTAGTACCAACGATTCGGCAGCCAGCCGGAGTTGGGCGCCATCGGCACGATGGCGCCCACGCTACGCTGGCATGTGCAACTTTCCCTGTGGCTGGCCCTCGTGGGTGCCGGCGTTCTGATCAGCTTCACCCCCGGCGCTGGTGCGATCAACACCATGAATAATTCGCTGAACAGCGGGTTTCGTCGTTCAATCTGGGGAATTCTCGGGCAGCAGGCCGCCCTCGTCGTGCACATTCTCGTGGTGGCGCTTGGCGTCGGGGTGCTTGTCGCCGGCTCTCCCGCGCTGTTCAACGTGATCCGCTATGCCGGTGCGGCCTACCTGGTGTTTCTGGGCATCCGCTTGCTGCTGCAGAAACCCGACCCGACGCGGGACGTGACGGCAGCCGTGGCGCGGGAGCCGGCGTGGTCGATGTTTCGCCGCGGCCTGTGGGTGAACCTGCTCAACCCCAAGGCGCTCGTGTTCTTTCTCGCGTTCATGCCGCAGTTCATTCGGCCGGACCAACCGCTGCTCCCCCAGTACCTGGTGCTGACCGTGACGGTGATGCTGATCGACGTGGTGGTGATGTGGTTCTTCTTCGCGGTGGCGGCGCGGTCATTTCAGCGCTTCACGAATACGGCCCGCGGGCAGCTGATTCTCAACCGCACTTTCGGCCTGCTGTTCATATCCGTGGCGCTGTTACTGGCGCTGGTGCACTGAGGCATCAGACGCAGTGCTGCCCGCGCGACCGGCAGACCGGACACGCGGGCAGTTGCGGGAAGCCCGACTCAGCGGGTGTAGTGCGACTCCTGTAGTTCGTACACCGGAGTGTCGAGCCCCTCCATGCGCGCCTTGATCTGCAACGCGAGGTAGTTAGAATAGTGCCGGCTCTGGTGCAGGTTGCCGCCGTGAATCCACAATTGGGGAACGTTCGTGGGCTTCCACATATTGCGCAGCTCCCCCTCCCAGGGCCCCGGATCCTTCGGGGTGTCGGAACCGTAGCCCCAGCACCGGCCTACCTGGTCGGCGACCTCCGGCGAGACCAGGTCGGCCAGCCATCCGTTCATCGAGCCGTATCCCGTGGCGTACACAATCAGGTCAGCGTCAAGCTCGGTGCCGTCGGCGAGTACGACGGAGTGCGCAGTTATGCGATCGAGCTGACCGGATTTCACGGCGACCCGACCGTCGATCAGCAGCTGCGAGGCGCCCACGTCAATGTAATAGCCCGATCCGCGGCGCAGATATTTCAGGAACAGACCCGAGCCATCCGTTCCAAAATCCAGATCGAACCCGACATCGCTGAGCTTGGCGTAGAAGTCGGCATCACGCTCGGCCATCTGCTGGAAGACCGGAATCTGCGCGGACGGAAGAATTCGGTAGGGCAGCGACGCGAAGAGCAGGTCGGCCTTCTCGGTGGTCACCCCGTTTGCCAGCGCCTGCTCGGAGTAGAGCCCACCGAGCGCGAGGTCCATGAGCGAGTCACTGCGCGAGATGTGCGTCGAGGAGCGCTGCACCATGGTGACGTCGGCGCCGTGCTCCCACAGGTCGGCGCAGATGTCGTGGGCCGAGTTATTCGACCCGATCACGACGGCCTTCTTGCCGGTGTAGTCGCCCCCGCCGGGGTGCTTCGAGGAATGGTGCTGTTCACCGTGAAAAGACTCGGCGCCGGCAAAGACGGGAGTGTTGGGGTAACCCGAGACACCAAGGGCAAAAACCAGCTGCTTGGGTCGCAGGGTGACCGGCGTGCCGTCTCGCACGACCTGCACCACCCACTCCTGAGCTTGCTCGTCGAAGGTAGCCTTCGTGCATTCGGTACTCGACCAATAGTTGAGCTCCATGATGCTCGTGTAATGCTCGAGCCAGTCGCCGATCTTGTCTTTCGAAGCGAACACGGGCCAGTCCTCGGGAAACTTCAGGTAGGGCAGGTGGTCGTACCACACCGGGTCGTGCAGGTGCAGCGACTTGTAGCGGTTGCGCCACGAATCCCCCGCCCTGGCATTCTTCTCGATCACGATCGTGGGAACGCCGAGGCGGCGCATGCGCGCAGCCAGGCCAATACCGCCCTGTCCGCCGCCCACGATCACACAGTAGGGCTGCTCTTCGTAGCCCAGCCGCGCCTCCTGCGCGGTCTTCTTCTCGAGCCACGACTCTCGCCCCTTGGCGATCTCGTGGGAGACGCCCTGCTCCCTGTTTCGGCCCTTCTTCTCTTCGAAGCCCTTGAGCTCCTGCATCGTGGTGAGCAGGGTGTAGCACAGGCCATCGTTCAGGCGCAGGTGTGCGTAGCCGCGGGCCTGGCCGGTTTCAAAGGTCACCCACGCTTCGACCGCGCCCGCCGCTCCGGTCGCCGGTTCGGCGAGCGCCCAGCTGTGCGGGCGCACCTCGTCGAGGGTGGCGGCGAGCATCCGTTCTATATCAGCCTTGCCCTCGAGGGTTTTCAGATTCCAGGTGAACGACACGAAATCGCGCCAGTAGCAGTCGTCGGCGAACAGCGCCAGGGCGCCGTCGATATCGCGATCTTGCAAGGCCGTGTCGAACCGGGCGAGCCAGTTTTCGACCACGGTGCTTGGTGAGTCGGGCATGTCACTCCTTTGTGAGCCAGCGGAAGGTCACCCCGTTGTCGGACGCGACCTGTATGTTCAAGTACACGGCCGAAGGGGTTACACAGGCGTTACACCCGGTGTTTCTGCTCGGCATGATCGTCGCATCCAATGGAGGAGACAGCGCATGCTCGACGAGCCGAATGCTGTCGTTACCGCCGCTGACCTGCGCTTTTCGTCCCCGCACGACTATGAGCGGATGCTGCGGACCGCCCATGACCTCACCCTGGCCGGTGCGCAACCGCTCGCGCTCACCACCCAGGTGTGGGAGTCCTGGCAGCGTTCCCTGGCTGCCGGCATCAACCCCGACCAGCACCTTCCCCGGCATCTACACGAGGTGTCCGACGTTGTCATGCTGCGTCGCGGACACGCGCTGGAGGGTGTGATGCCTGCGCTCAGCGAGCTTCTGGCCGATGAAAGCTCGGACGGACAGCATCTGCTCGTGCTCACCGACGCGAACGGTGAAGTGCTGTGGCGGGTCGGCAGCCGCGTTGCGTTGCGACAGGCCGACGGGCTGGAGTTCGTGGAGGGGGCCGACTGGTCCGAGGCCGGCGTCGGCACGAACGCGATCAGCGAAGTAGTGCTGAGCGGGCGCGCAGCACAGTTGTTCTCGGCCGAACACCTCGTGCGCTCGCACCACACCTGGGCGTGCACGGCATCGCCCATTCGGGACCCGGATAGTGGCGCGCTGATCGGAATTCTCAACGTGTCCGGGCCGCTCAACACGGTCACGGCCGACAGCATGCGCATGGTCAAGTGCGGGGTGCGGCTCGCCGAAGAGTTGCTGCGTGCGGCCCGACGAGAACCGCCGCGGGGGGCCCGTCCTGCGGCCGGCGAACCCGCGGTCACCGATTCGGCTCCGGTGTCGTTGGAGCTACTCGGTGAGCACCCTGCGGTGCTCGCCGCCGACGGTCGTCGAACGCCGCTGTCACTGCGCCGCGCAGAGATTCTGGCTCTGCTGGAGTCTCGGGATCGCGGCTGGAGCGCCGATGAACTCGCCTACGCCGTGCATGGGGAAACCGGCTCTGCCGCGGCTATCCGCATTGAGATGCACCGTATTCGGCAGGTGCTCGGGAATGCGCTGGAATCCGCGCCGTATCGCCTCGCGCCGGCTCTGCGAGGATCGACGGACGTGGCGCGGGTACTGCGTCTGGTGCGCGACGGGCAGGTGGCTGCCGCCCTCGCGGCCTACACCGCCCCATTGCTGGGTCGATCGACCTGTCCGGCAATCGAACCGCTGCGCGCCGAGCTGACGAACGCGGTGGGGGCATCCGTTCGCGCCAGTGTGAACGTTGCGTTGTTGCGCCGCTGGTGCGCGACCGAGATGGGGAGCGATGACCGCGAGGCGGTGAAAGGGCTTGGGCGCCTGGCGGGTTTCGACGATGCCGGGTACCTGGCATCGTCGGCCCGCCTCCGCCGCATCGACCAGGAGCTCGGCTGCTAGAGCTTCGGAGTAGGCGCTCGACTCTTACGTCAGTACCTGCTGCGGGCGTTCAGGGCGGCCGGCATCCGCTTTAGGGAATGTGCACGAGGTCCGTCGCGTCGCGGCGCATCGACGTGGGGTACTCGACGGTCGGAGTGCCCACGCGCACGAGCATTTGGATGGTTTCGCCGTGGGGCGCGTATTGCTCATGGATGGCCTGGTAGGGCACCGCCATGGTGGGGTATTCCTGCAGTACCTGGCTGAGCGGCTGCATCACCAGGCCGAGGCTGCGGGCTCTCAATGAAAACTGTGCAAAGAGCATTCCGGCCTGCACCTGCTCGGTGCGGGTGTTGCCCGCGGTGCTGATGAGACCGTACGCGGCGGTGTGGTCCACGCCCGCCTGGGTCATAGCGATGGCACTTTTTGCACCGGCCTCCTCACCGTTCAGCGAGGGAACGATGGTGATGAGCCCCTGCAGGAGGTACTTCATGAATCCGCTCGTGCCCTGACCTTCAACGGCGAAGCCGGAGCGCGCGTCGTTCTTGGCACCCTCGGTCGAGTGGAATACTGTGGCGCTTTCGGCGGTCGCTGCGGCGAATTCAGTCTCGATCAAGGTCCCCTCAACGCCGAACGCGGCCAGTGCGGCGCGGTCCTGTTCTGCGGATAGCACCTGCAGAGTGGCGCCGTCCCGGCTGAGTGCGGTGAGCTGGTCGGTCTGGGTGGCCGTCAGCGGGGCGTCGGTGTACGGTGCGCGGTTCGTGTCCGACAGGAAGAGCGCGTCAAAGTCGGGTGCGACGGCTTGCGCGTCGGCTGCCAGCGTGATTCGGGCAACCGGCAGGACGCTCATCGAGGCCTCGAGGTCGGTCTCGTCGTATTCACCGTTGGGAAAGAGGTCGAACGTGGCCGCATAGCCAAGGTGGGCCGCGGAGACGCTCAGATACTCGAGAAACGTGCCCTGCGAGACCAGAAGCTGGCGAGCGAGCGGATCGACAGCAGGAGAGAGCCGCGTCGGGTCGGCGAACAGGTAGAGAACGTCGGAGTCAGCCGCGTCGAGTGTGATTGTCCACGGCTGCATGTTGTGCCCGCTCGGCGCGAGTAGTGCCTGGGAGGCGACCTTCAGGCGTGCGTCTTCGAACTGGGCGGAGTATGACGCCGCCCACGGTTGCAGATAGGTGGCCGGTACGAAGATGCCGCCAACCGTGAGCACGACGCCCAAGGCGAGAGTGACGACACCAACGACCGAAGCAGTCGTGATGAGAAGAACTTTTCGTGCCCGGTGCGGTCTGGTGGTGCGCAGCATGGTTACCTTCGGTGCGGAGATGAGGAACACTTCCAGTCAACTCATCCTCCTAAGCTCGTTCTAGTGCCGAAGGTCCTCAGTTGCCTCGGCGTAGGCTGCGGGTATGCGCGCAATCATCGTGAACTCCCCCGGCGGGCCAGACGCACTGACCCTCTCGACCGTGCCCAATCTTGAGGTCGGAACCCACGACATTCGGGTGGAGGTGGCCGCGGCGGGGGTGAACCGAGCCGATATCATGCAGCGGCAGGGCCGGTATCCGTCGCCCGCCGACGCACCGCAGTGGCCGGGGCTTGAAGTCTCCGGCGTGGTCACCGAAATCGGCGACGACGTGACCCGTTTCGGCATTGGAGACCGGGTCTGCGCCCTGCTTCCCGGCGGCGGCTATGCCACCGAAGTCGTGGTGCACGAAGGCCTGGCGCTGCTGGTGCCGCTGTCGATGGACCTCATCGACGCAGCCGCCCTGCCCGAAGCCCTCGCGACGGTGTGGTCGAACGTGTTCATGAGCGGTGAGCTCGCGCCCGGTGAGACCCTGCTCGTGCACGGCGGCGGCAGCGGAATCGGTACGACCGCCATTCAACTCGCCCGCCTGATGGACGCCCACGTAGCCGTCACGGCCGGGTCGGCCAAGAAACTCGCCGTCTGCGGGAGCCTCGGTGCCGAGGTTCTGATCAACTACCGCGAGCAGGACTTCGTGGCCGAGATCAAGGCCGCAACGGAGGGTCGCGGCGCTGATGTCATTCTCGACATCATGGGCGGCTCCTACGCGGCACGCAACATCGAGGCCGTCGCGATCAACGGACGCATCATGGTGATCGCCAACCAGAGCGGCGAACCGGCCACCTTCGACCCGTTCCGGCTCATGCAGAAACGTGCCCGGTACTGGGCCACCACGCTGCGCGCACGCTCCCTGGCCGAGAGAATTCTTATCGTGCGCTCGCTCGAAGCGGCGGTCTGGCCCTTGATTGCGTCGGGCGAGTTCCGACCGGTGATCGACGGCCGATTCTCGTTTGCGACCGCAGCGGATGCGCACCATCGGCTGGAATCATCCGCTCACGTCGGCAAGATCGTGCTCGTGCCCTAGGGCCGACGCTACAGGAGCAGTGACGGGTTGGCGCTACTCCCGTCGGGGCTGTCGAAGTGTATGCGGTCCCGTCCGGTGCGCTTGGCTTCGTAGAGTGCGGCGTCGGCTCGAGCGAGCCAGTCCGGGACGGACTCCTCGTTACCGAGGGCGGCCAGCCCCACGCTGACCGTGCACTCCAGCCCCGGCGCGATGCTGTGCCACTCGTGGTTGCGTACCGCGCTCAGCAGCCGCTCGCAGGCGATGCCCGCCTCGACCAGGTTGGTATCAGCGAACACGATCAAGAACTCTTCGCCGCCCACCCGCACCGCGAGATCAGCGCTGCGGGTAATCGTGCGCAGCATGGCGGCCGTGATCGTCAGTACCTCATCGCCCGTCGCGTGGCCGTGCTCATCGTTCACGCGTTTGAACTGATCGAGGTCGATCATCGCTGCGCACAGTTGCTGCGTTTCCGTGTGCGCCCCCCGAACCATCCACGGCAGTTCGCGATCAAGTCCCCGCCGATTCGCCAGTTGAGTGAGCGGATCGGTGTGGGCCTCATCGAAGAGTTTCTCGGCCCGCAAGCGTTCCACCCGCACTTCCACCTTGGATTTCTCGACCTCGTGGCGTGCCTGTTCGATCTCGATGGTGTTGATGAGCATCTGCGACTGTAGCCCGGCCGTCTGCACGGTCATCTGCAGGGTCACCTCGTGCAACTGCTCGTGGTGCGCGAGCGCTCGGGCGTAGCGTCCGCCGGCCTTATGCATCTCGAAGAGTGAACGGTGCAATTTGGCCAGCAGTGCGGGCTCGTCGTCGACGTCGGGGTTGGCCAGCTGGGCTTCCATCATGGCGGTCGCCTCGTCGAGGTGCCCCGCAGCCCGGGCGAGCTCGGCGAGTTGGGCGTCAATGTCGATCTCAAGACTGCGGTACCCGTGGGTCTTGCTGAGGGCCTTGCCCTGCAGGCCCTGGTCGCGAGCCTCGTCGTGCTGGCCCAAACCCACCAGGAGGCTCACCAGATTTGTGCGGGCAATCGCCTCATGAAAGGGATTCTCGTGCAGCTGCGCCAGGGAAGCCGCCTGCCTCATCAGCACCAGCCCGGCATTCAGCGGCTCAGACGCGTCCTCGCCCCGCGCGAGCATGGCCCGCCCAATGGCCAAATAGGTATCGCCGAGGTTGTTGACGGCCACGAAGCTCGTCTCCGGTTTATGCAGCGTCAGGGCGAGCGCGAGTGCCTGTTTTCCGAGATCCTCGGCCCGCACCGCATCATCCATCGCCCCGTGCACGAGCGACAACCGGGTGAGCGCCCAAAATTCAGCCGTCGGGTTTCCGCACGCCCGCGCCGTTTCACGCGCACCCAGCACGTGGTGCAACGCCGTCTCGTTCAGCGCCGTGTCGGAGAAGGCGAGGGCCAGAGTGCAGTGCACCTTCGACTGCGCCAGCAGGTCACCGTGCGCGGTGTAATACTCCAACGCCAGGAGTCCCTGCTGAACCGAGGTGCGGTAATCACCCAATCGCAGCCGGTGCAACATGAGCAGCTCGCGGGCGTTGGCGAGCTGCCGATCGGTCGCGGTCTGGTCGGCCAGCACCGCCTCGGCCTGCTGAGCTCCCTGGCGATGCTGCCCACTATCTGCCGCCCGCTGACTCTGAGCGAGCAGCTCTTCAATGGCCGCGCCCACCCCGGCGACGTAGGTGCCCAGCATATTCTGCCCCCCCGCTGTTGGCGGCTCGAACGCTCCGAGCGGCGGACCGCGATCACGCGGACCGGAACGAACGAGTCAGCTGACAATTTCTGGCTCTGCTACCAGCATAAACATGCGGGTGCTCTAATGACCGGGTCTAGCCCACATGTGGGGACAGAATGGCTAAGGTTACGGCGCTCGGGGCGTCAGCGTGATTGTCGCAACGGTCTCGACGAGCGGATGCCCGTGGTCGCCGCCCTGCACGACGCCCCGTTCCCAATGAAGCTCAAGCCCGGCGGGAGTGTCCTCCAGGCTCGCGAGGCAATTGTCGAACCAGGGACCCTTGATGCCGGACCAGCGGAACGGCGGCGACGAAACGCCGGCCGAGCGGGCCAGCAGCGCGCTCAGGCGTGTTGCTATCCCGTAGGCGAGCACAGCGGAGAAGGACCGCATGGCTCGGGGAAGCGGATTGCGGATCGGCGAGCAGACGGCCTGAACGATGCGACTGCCCGATGTTCGCTGCACCTCGGACACGGTCGAGTAGTGCACGTCACCCGACAGGAACGTCACCGTCTGTGGGGGCGTTCCGCGCTGGCCGTCGGCCACTTCCGTGGCCATCCGTGCGAGCTGGCGGAAGCTGCGCTGAAAAGCACCCCAATGCTCCAGGTCGACCAACTGACGCAGGCGCTCACCCATCCGCGCGGCCGGTTTGCCCCAGGCACCCTCAGACACGGCTTCATCCCACGCCTCCAGGTGATGGAGCCCGGGCGGCAGCAGGAAGGGCAGGGAGGTACCGACCAGCAGGTGGCGAAAGCCGCCGCGCATCCGCTCGTCGAGCCAGTGGGTTTCGTCTTCGTCAAGCAGGGCGCGTCGGGCAGGTTCCAGTTGCCGAGCTGCGCGGGAGTCGACCACGATCAGGCGAACATCGTTGATGTCGCGGCAGTAACTCCACCGGTAGCTGGTGGGTTCCTGATCGCACCGCTGTGCAAACGCATCGAGCCGGGCACTGATATCGAGTTCGGCGGCGGCGCTGTGGCCGGCGATCTCCCGCCACATCTCGTCGTCGGCTCGTTCGGCGGGCGACATGTTGCCGAGATGCTGGTACACCCAGTAGGAGGCCAACCCCGCAACGATGCGCCCCCGCCACCACGTCGTCGCCTCCATCTCGCGCTTCCAGCTCAGCGAGGTATTCCAGTCGTCGCGAATATCGTGGTCATCGAAAATCATCGCGGTCGGCACGGTAGCCAGCAGCCAACGGTTCGCTTCATCTGACCAGGCCAGGCGGTAGAGGTGCGCGTACTCTTCGAAGTCGGCCAGTTCTTCGCCGGGCGGCTCGCTGATGTCCCGCCGCGCCCGAATGAACTCCTGCATCTTCTCCGTGGTCAGGTCGGCATAGACCTGATCGCCGAGAAAGAGGATCAGATCCGGCCGCGGCACGCCGGTGTTCGGCGAAGCCAGGCGAAGAGCGCTGGCTCGCAGGGCGTCGACGCCGTGCGAGCGGTTGCCGTTTTCGTCGTGGGGAACACTGGTGCGGCAGGAACCAAACGACAGGCGAAGCGCATGCTCGCTCCCCAGGGTCGCGATGACAGAGGCGGGAAACGCGGACTCGGAATCAGGCCACACCAGATTGCCGTCGATCTCCACGGTGTACGGCAGGGTCGAATCGGGGTGCAGGTCGTGCACGTGCACCAGGGCGTAGTGATGGCCGTGCACGGCGAAGGTGCGCGCCGCCCACGAGCGACCAGCGGCCCGCACCACAACCTGACCGGCATCCCGCGTCTCGAACCAGATACTCGCCGAGACAGCGTCGACGTACCGCATCATGGGGCCGAGAATGAGGCGCGAACTCGTCATGAGTCAGTTGTACCGCTCCGACTCCGCAGTGGCTACGCTTACGGCCCTTCTGGGCCGCTCGCCTCGTCTTTGAACGCGCCGGCGTTTACCGGGCCGCAGTTTCGGGCGCACGTCGCCGTGAAGTCCCAGGGTCGGGTGCACGCGGGCGACGAACTGCGCCTGACCCAGATCGCGCTCGTGGATATGGCGCCGCGGGCGGCATCCAGCGGCCGCACGGTGCTCGCGACACACGAGCTTCGCGGCTGATTTCTCCGTTGGTGCGTCAGCAGGCCGCTCACGTTGGTCGATGGCGGTCTCGACAGGCTCGACCAGCGGTGTGGGGATCTTCGCAGACCGGCGCGAGCGAAGTGGTGCGGGGCAGAGGCTACGGCTGCGGCTGCGGCTGCGGCTGCCTGGCTCGGGGCCCATCAACCGAAGAGTACGCTCGAAATGTGTTGTCCCGCGATCTGATTCGACTGTATCCCGAGCTCTACCACGTGGCCGCCGACGACAGCTGGCCCGCCATTGAGCGGCACGGGCTGCTCAGTCCGTCCGCGCTCGTGACCCGCTGGGGCGTCAAGCAGGGCGCCCCGCAGGCTGCCATTCTGGGCAAGCGGCGCGGTGAGTCGCACGTGCTGGAGCATCCGGAATTCGGCACCGCGGTCATCCGTCACCAGAAGGCCATTCATGAGCCCTCGCTCGAGGACGCCCTCGACGATATGACGCTCGCCGAATGGTACGCGGCCCTCAACGACCGGGTGTTCTTTCACCTGCAGCCGCGGCTGCTGCGTGACCTGCTGAACGCCCGCTCCTACCGCGACGACGCCCACACCGTGATCACCCTGAACACGAAGAGCCTGGTTGCCGCCCACGAGAACGAGATCGAGCTGAGCGCCATCAACTCCGGCTTCGCGCAGCGGCACAGTAAGGAACCGCGCGGGCGCGACACCTTCGAGTCGATCGAAGAATACCGGCACCCCACCCGGTCGCACGCGGTGACCAAGGGGCAGGATATCGCCGAGCTCGCCATCCCCCGCGGGGTGCGCGATCTGCGCGACCACGTCGTTCGCGTGGAGCGGATGCGTGAGGGCACGGTTCTCGAGCGCCTCACCTAGGCCGCGTCTGGCTCCGGCAGGGGGCCAATTCAGGAAATCCGGGCTCGCACGGTTATCCCACCCGCTGTTCTGGCAACGACCGGATGCTGGCCGGCGCAATTTTCCTGATTTGGCCACGAAACGAGGCGGGCGGTGCAGGGTCAGCGGGCGGCGAGGTACTCGACGGCGGTGACGATGAGCGGCGCGGTCGCCAGAGCGAGCACGGTCGCGGCCGCCGCAGCGGCGAGAACTGTGAACGTCGTGCGTCGGGTGCGGGCGGCCGCGACCTGCTGTTCGAGTGCGGTGAACCGGGCGTGCAGGTGCGCCGGAGCGAGCGGCTGGCCGGCCGCACGCCAGGTCCCCGGGTCGTCGACGAGCGTGGTGAGCGCGGCCTGCTGCTCGGCGCTGAACACCTGCGGGCGCCCAACGAGCCACCGGCGGAGGCGTGGCGAGTCGATGACCGTCACGGTATCGGGCTTGCGGGCGAGTAAAATCTTGTGCGGGTTGACCAGCACGATCACGGGTTGAACCACGGAGGTCGCCGGCATCGCCTTGGCGAGCAGCGCGGTGATCTGGGCCGATTCGAACCGGGCGTCACGCAGGTACGGCATGGCGTGTTCGCCGATCGGGATCGAACGCTGCGAACCGGTCAGGTCGCGATCCCAGTGGGTCTTCGAGTTGATCGAGAAAATTCCTCCCGGGCCGACGACGAGGTGATCGACCCAGAACGCTGTGTGGCGAATGGGCAGGGAATGATAGACGCTGTACCCCTCGGGGAGCCGGGCGAGAATATCTCCGACAATCATCTCGGCCTGCGCCGCCCGCAACCAGCTCAACTCGTTCGCATCGAGCGGCGAGGCGCCCAGGGTGCGGGCCAGCCGGGAGCGCTGCGGTCGGTCGCCATGCTGGCGGAGCAGTTCCTCAACGACGGATTGGCCGGCAAACCGGCCGGGAGCGGTGGGGATGAACGGCACCGCCGAGCGAGCGGGCTCGCTGTCACGAGCGGGTACTCCAGCGCCGAGAATTGTTGTGGCCACGTTCACTTGCCTCACCACGGGTTTGCACCCCGTACTATGGTGGCACCGACACCTGCCGATTCCGTTCCAACAATCGGCCGTGTCGCAGCATTGGTTAGCAATTCCTAAGTAATGCTCATTCGGCACTGGAGCGACGTGCGAGGCTGGCGCGGAGCATCCGCTATCAATCTAGGGGTGCAGCCTTGAATGCTGCCTCCCCCACTAAGTAGGGCAACGTCGGCTAGCCTGAAAGTCCCCCACCGATTGGATCCGTACGTGAAACACCTGACTTTCAACGTTTGCGCGATCGCGGGACTCGGATTCAGTGGCCTGGCCGTGCTTCTGCTGCTGGCCAATCTGCTCGCGGGCAACCAGTTCGTCGACGTGATCCTTCCGGCGGCCGTGGTGTCGCTCGTGGTCGGCGGAGCGTTCTCGGTGCGCGCACGCCTGCTGTCCGCCAAGGGGAACGGGCCGACGAAGCGCTAAGCGTCGGGGTGCGTGCCGGTCGTGAGCTGCTCACGAAGCGCCCGAACGACGAGGGCGTGGTCGTCAAGCTGCGGCAGACCGGAGACGCCGACCATGCCCACCATCGCGCCGTGCACGAACAGCGGAAACGCTCCCCCGTGTGCAGCAAACCGTGCCGGGTCCAGCCGGGAATCACGGTCGAAATCGACCCCACGGCTGCGAAACTCCACGCCGACGGCGAGCGAAGAATGCCCGTACCGGCGCACGACGGCGAACTTGCGTTCCAGCCAGGCGTCATTATCAGCGGATGCTCCCCCCAGGCCGGCCTGAAACACCCGTTGGTCACCCAGCATGATCGCGATCGCGATCGGCAGGGCCTGCGCGGCGGCGATCGTGCGCAGCCGGGTACCGAGCACCCAGGCATCGTCGTGGCTGAAGCCGGAGAACTGCAGGGTGCGTTCCTGGTCGAGCAGGGTGTTCAGGTGGGCGAGGTCGTCGCTGTGCATCGGGAGTCCATTCCGGGCGTCGTTGCCGTGGTGCCACCTGTCGGCGGTGGCTACTCCCCCACGGTATCGGGCCGCGGCACGATTGACGGGCGAACACCCCAGGTCAGCGGGTTGTCGATCACGGCCGCGAGCTCCATGCGTTCGATCGGGCGCAGTACCTGCGGGCGGGCGGCCAGCCAGGAGCCGAGCGCGCCGGCGCCGAGCACCGGCATCCCTGCCTTTCGCGCGGTCGGGCGGCCGCTGGTCCACAACGCGCGGGCGCCGAGCACGACGAGAGCCGGTTGCACCGCTGTGCGCAGCGGAAGCCGTCCGCGCAATAGCGCCGTGAGGCGGTGCGCATCGGCTGCGGCGAGCGCGAGATTCGGCGAGCACGCTCCGGCGGCGAACACCGTGTGGCCGTGCACCCAGGCAATCCGGCCGTCATAGAGCTGCGCGTGCAGCGCGAGAACACCGCCGGGGCCGACCAACAGGCGCACCGCGCATGCGTTGTCACCGCCGAGTGCGGGTGAGCTGAAGGCGGCCCAATGCTCGGGCAGCGTGTCAAGCAGCGTGTCAACGGCGATCTCGCTGCGTGCCCTGGCCAGCGCCAGGTCGATCGGCGTCACCGCCGGGCGGAGGGCACGACCAAGCAGCCAGGCCGGGCCGGTCGAACTTCGAGGCGCTCCAGCGCGAGTCGATTCGGGCAGTTCCGGGGGCGTCGTCAGACGCCGCCGCGTGGAGAGTATGTGAGTCATCAGTGCTCCTCGCCGGGTTCTATATCCTGCCAGCGTCATCCGCTTTTCAAGACCCCCAAAAGGGGTGACTTTTCACCAATGCTGATGCGCGCCGTGTTTCGCGGTCGGCCGGGCAGGCCCCGTATATTCGAAGGGTCGTACCGTGCGGCCAGAGGGAGCCCGATGACCGTTCGACGTGCACTTCGATCGTTTCTGGTGATCGGGTCGATCGTGGGGGTGTTCGCGGCGATCCTGGTGGGATCGTCGGTGGCGGGGTCATCCGTTTCGTCTGAACGGGCCGAACCCACCAGTAGTGCACGAGCTTCGGCGTCACCGGCCGTCACTGCGGCCCCCGAGGCTCCGTTTGATACCGCGGCCCTCACCGTGCTTGCGACCCTTCCGGTGAAGGGGCGCGCGCCGAAGACCGGCTACGACCGCGAGGGTAGTTTCGGATCGGCCTGGCAGGATGTGGACCAGAACGGATGCGACACCCGTAACGACATCCTGGCCCGCGACCTCACCGTTCTCGTGGTCGACAGCGGCTGTGAGGTTCAGAGCGGCACGCTGCTCGGCCCCTATACCGGCCTGACCATCGCCTTCGTGCGCGGCCAGACGACCTCAGCGCTCGTGCAGATCGACCACGTCGTGGCGCTCTCGAATGCCTGGCAGACCGGCGCTCAGCAGCTGTCGCCGGAGCAGCGGGTGGCGCTCGCCAACGATCCGCTCAATCTGCTCGCCGTCGACGGCGTGACCAACTCGCGCAAGGGCGACGGCGACACGGCCACCTGGCTGCCGCCGCTGAAGAGTTATCGGTGCGCCTATGTGGCTCGACAGGTGTCGGTGAAGGCGAGCTACGCGCTGTGGGTGACGGCGGCCGAACGGGATGCCATGATGCGCATCCTGTCGGACTGTCCCGACGAGGTCGCGAGTATCGATACGGATCCCTTTGTCGCGCCGACCGTCGAAGCGCCGCTCCCGAGCGACGTCAATTTTGAGAACTGCACCGCCGCCCGCGAGGCCGGAGCGGCCCCCGTGCACAGCGGTGATCCCGGCTACGGCCGCCACCTCGACCGCGACGGTGACGGGACCGGCTGCGAATAGTCGGGAGTCAGGCAGCGGCCAGGGGCAGGGTGAGCGCGAAGCGGGCACCCTGCGGCGCGGCTGCCACAGCACCGTCGACCACAGCACCGTCGACCGCAGCAACCGGATCGAGGCACTGTAGGGTGCCGCCGTGCGTTCGGGTCAGCGCCCGGGCAATCGACAGGCCCAGGCCGGAACCGCCGCGGTTGCTCGCCCGCGCGGGGTCGAGGCGCACGAACCGTTCACAGATGCGCTCCCGGTCACCCTCGGGAACGCCGGATCCGGAATCGGTCACCTCGAGCTGCGCGGTGCCGTCGGCACCGACCAGGCTGGGGCGGATGCTCGCTCCCGCCTCGGTGGCGTTCCGCACGTTCCCGAGCAGGTTCGTCACAATCTGCGCCAACCGTTGCGCGTCGCCGCTCACCCACACATCGGGTTCGACTGTCAGTTCGTATTCGCGACCGGCCCCGAGCTGTCGCTGCTCGGCGACCACAGCACGAGTGAGTGCCGACAGGTCGACCGGCTCGAAGGCCACGCCCGGGTCTCCCTGGTCGAGTCGGGTCATGAGCAGCAGGTCGTCGACCAGCCGGGCGGCGCGTTGCGTCTGCTGAATCATGCTGACGGTGAGGCTCTCCCGTTCGGCGCGGGGCGGATTGTCGCGCAGCAGCGTTTCAGTCCCCAACGGAAGCCGAGCGGCTTGGTGATGCCCGTCTTCTCGCGCTACAGCGCGCCCACGAGACGGGGCACGGACAACAGAAGTTCCATGGCCGCCACGGTGGTGAGCACCACCCCCAGCGGCAACCACAGCAGGCGGGTGCGTCGGGCCCGAGCCACTTCGGTCTCGAGCACACCGAATCGCTGCAGGATCTCGGCCGGCTCGAGCGCTGGGAGGGCCTGCCAGAGCACCGGATTCTCGACGAACCCGGCGACCTCCAGCCGGTCGAGGGGCGCCAGAACCGGAGGCAGTCCCTGCAGCCACGCGCACAGGTTGGCCACCTCGATGATCTTCACCCGCGACGGCGGTGCCTTCACCGTGACGCTCCTGGTGTCCACGAGCACGACGACCCCGTGCACCGACGCGGCGCGCGGCATCCGCTGAGAAAGAAGAGTAGTCAGGCTGACCGCTTCATATTCCGCTTCCCTTATATAGGGAATCTTGCGGGCACCGACCAGCACGCTGCGCCCGGCTACCTGCACGGCCTTACGCGCTTGTCGGTCGGAGTGGAGGGCGAATACGCCGCCTGGGCCGATCACGAGGTGGTCGACGTCGGCGCCGCTGTCGCCGACCGGGAGGGAATGAAAGACGATCCACTCCCTGGGCAGGTCGGCCAAAGCCAGTCCCACCGCGATTTCGGCGCGCGCGGCAGCGAAGCATCGCACGGCATCGGCGCCGAGTGGGGAGCGACCAATCAGGCGTTCCAACGGGTTGCGAGGCGCCATCAGACGCTGCTCCAGCAGGAGCACTTCTATGATCGATTGCGCAGGGCAACGCTGTCGCATGATCGGAGTATCGATGGTCACGGTTCTCCTGTTCGGGTGCTTGAATCTAGCCGCTCCGAGACCGTGGCCAAGAGCCCCAGAAGAGGCGCTTGTATCTGAGGTTCGCTCGTGATTATCATGCCGGCAACGAGATGCGAACTTCAAGATCTGAATCACCTGTGCCTGCGCTCATCCATTAGGGGTGTACATTCCTTCGCTTAGGCTGAGCCAGCAACTTAGGCTGGCCGTTTGGTCCCCTGCGCCTGGGGGCTCCAAGGTAAAGGCACCTGCACCATGAACAAGAAGAACATTCTCATCGCCACCGCCGTCGGCGTGGTCCTCATGCTGGGTGGTGCAGGCATCGCCCTGGCCGTCAGCGACCTGGGCGACAACGACGGCCCGCTCACGGGCGAGACCCTCGACCGTGCGAGCAACGCGGCCCTGGCCGAAGTCGGCCCGGGCACCGTGACGAGCGCGGAGCGCAACGATGACGGCGGCAGCGTCTACGACCTCGAGGTGCGCCTCGACGATGGAACCACGGTCGACGTTGAGCTCAACGATTCCTTCGATGTGGTCTGGGTCGGCGACTACGACACCAACGACAACAACTCGAACACCAGTTCACCGGCGCCGAGTGCGACCCCGTCGGCCACGGCCGACACGAGTGCCGCCGACCAGGCCGCCAATGAGCGCGCCAGTGCTGAAGCCGCCGCCCTTGCCGCGATCGGCAGCGGTCGCGTCACTGACTTCGACCGGGACGACGACTGGGATCACCTCTATGAGGTTGAGGTCACCCTCGACGACGGCAGCGACCGCGACGTCGACCTCGACGCCAATTTCGTCGTCGTGAGCATTGACGACGTGCAGCAATAAGTCTTCTGCGCTGAAGCGCTGAGCGAATTCGCTCAGCGCTTCAGTGACGTCAGCGTTCGACGAGAATGCCGTCTTCATCGCAGTACACGGTGCGTCCGGGAGTGAAGACCACGCCGGCGAACTCGACGACGGCATCCGCTACCCCCGAGCCGGTCTTGGAACTCTTGCGCGGGTTGCTGCCGAGGGCTTTCACCCCGAGATCAAGGGCGCCGATGGCGACTCGGTCACGCACGGCGCCATTGATAATCGCGCCGGACCATCCGTTCGCGACGGCGAGGTCGGCGATCATGTCGCCCATGAGCGCGGAGTTGAGGGAGCCGCCGCCGTCGATGACGAGTACCGCGCCGTCGCCGGGTGTGGACAGGATCGATTTGAGCAGGGCGTTGTCTTCGAAGCAGGTCACCGTGCGGATCGGGCCGCTGAAGCGGGCTCGCCCACCGATCGTCTGAAACTGCAGGGGTACGGATTGCAGCTCTTCGCCACGCTCGTCGTACAAATCGGCGGTCAATACGGTCATTGTTCCTCCAGGGTTTCGTTGCTTCCAGAGTAGGCCCCGGGGGTGACGGTCAGAAACGGATGCTGAAGCTGCTCGCGGTGACGCTGGCCAACACGTCGGGCAGCACCTGCACCCCGATGCCGGGGCCGGTGGGCACGCGCAGGTGCCCGTTCTCGAGTTCGAACGGTGCGGTGAGGTCGTGTTTGAAATACCGGCTGGAGGCCGAGGTGTCCCCCGGCAGTAGGAAGTTCGGCAGGGCGGCGAGGGCCACGTTGGCCGCACGGCCGATGCCGGTTTCGAGCATGCCACCGCACCAGACGGGCACTCCGTGGGCTGCCGCCACATCGTGGATGCGGCGGGCTTCGAGGTAGCCGCCGACCCGGGCCGGCTTGACGTTGATGATGCTGCAGGCGCCCAGGGTGATCGCCGTCGCGGCGTCACGGGCCGATTCGATCGATTCGTCGAGGCAGATCGGCGTCGTGATGAGCTTGGCCAGATTGGCGTGGCCGAGCAGGTCATCCTCCTTCATCGGCTGTTCCATCAGCAGCAGGTCGAAGGGGTCGAGCAGGGCAAGGTGCCGGGCGTCGGCGAGGGTGTAGGCGGTGTTCGCGTCAACCTGCAGCAGCAGGTCGGGGCCGAATCGTTCGCGCACGGCCCGTACCGGAGCCAGGTCCCAGCCGGGTTCGATTTTGAGTTTGATGCGCAGGTAGCCCTCGGCGAGGTAGCCGGCGACGGCGTCGAGCAGTTCCGGGATCGAGTCCATGATGCCCACCGACACTCCGGCCGGAACTGTGTCGCGCACCGCGCCGAGGTGGCTGCCGAACGAGACGCCGGTTGTTTTCAGCTGCGCATCGAGGATGGCCGTCTCGAGCACGGCCTTGCTCATCCTGTGCCCCTTGACCGGCTCGAGCGCGGTGGCAACGCGTTCGGCGCTGAGTCGGTCGCCGAGGGCCTGCAACCGGGGCACGAGATGGTCGCGAATGACAAAGTCACTCGCATCGAGAAATTCACTGCTGTAGAGCGGATGCGCGTCGGCGGCGCACTCGGCCCAGCCCTCGGCATCCGCTGTGGTGACGCGCACGACGGTGACCTCCCGCTCGGTGGAGGTGCCGAACGAGGTGCGGAACGGCCGCACCAGCGGCATGTGTACGCGGCGTAGCTCGATGGTCTCGATTTTCATTCTGTTCCTCCTGGCTCGATTCGGTACCAGCCGTCCCGGCTGACCCCGCGGGCTATCTGACCCGAAGCGAATACATCGGTGAAAATTGAACGGATCCTGCGGCGCCACTCTGCCGCGACCTCCGGGTTCTGCGCGCGCAGGGCCACGATGTCGGTGGGAACCCGGCACCACAGGGCGCCGTTCGCCGATACCAGTACGGGGTTACCGTCGGGGCCTTCTTGGAGCACATCGCTCGGGCTATAGGAGGGTCGGTCAACCGCGATCGGGCGGTCTTCGCTGCAGGCTGTGGCTTCGGCGCTCGTGAGCGGCCAGACGGCGACGAGTCGGTCGCTTTCATCGTTTGCGTTCATCTCGCCCTGCATGGGGCCGTAGAAGTCGACGACGTACTCGTTCGCATGGGCGCCGAGTTTGCTGAGATTGAAGCGAGCGTTGCGGCTGACCAGGGGGTCGAAGGTCCAGGTCATCTCGGTGAGGTCGCGGGCCAGTCCCCAGGCGCGCTGGTGCTGCTTGAGGGCGAAGCCCACGCCGCGGTCGCTGATTCCGGGTGCAACGCCGGCGATCAGGGAGTACATCGATGAGGACTGCGGGGTGACGATGGCCGCAGCGGCACCGATGATTCTTCCGGCTTGGTCGCGGGCCGCGGTCACATTGCAGCCGGCGTGGCTGATGCTGCGCAGCAGCTCGGAGGGGATGGCGCTCTCGCCGGGAGGCAGCAGCCACACCCGGCTGAACAGGGCTTCGATCTCAAGAAAACCGGCCAGGCTGCTCTCGTCACTCACGACGGCGCCGGCCGATTCGGCCGCGACCAGCGCGGCGGTTTCGGCCTGCTGGGTGAGAGACCATTTCTGGGACATCTGCCCAGTCTGGCAGCCTCGCCCGCCAGCCGTCTGCCCCACTCACCTTGAGAAGTGCACGACTCGCCCGAATGCAGCTTCGGGCAAAATTCCCGACAGATCTGAGAAAGCCTCGCTTTCGCGGGGTGGGTTTGGTACACTCGTTCTATGAGCCAGCGCGGCGACACCCCCCAGCCGGGCCGCGCCGATCCGTTCTTCGCCGCGTACGGCCGACCGCCGAGCACTCTCGAGGAGCGTGCCGAGTTCGAGGTGTTCTGGGCGCAGTGCCAGGCAGACTGGCAGGTCGAAATTGCTGAGGGCCTCGGGCAGTTCGCTCCGTACGAGGCCCTCCACCTCGGACTGGTCGGGTACGCCCGCAACCGACCCGACGGATCGGTGGAACTCGAAATCGAGGGGCGGGAAGCATCCGTTTCGCGCATGCTGCTCTGGCTTCAGACCGGCCCGCGCTACGCCGTCGTGACCGCCCTCGAGGTGAGTGATGTCGCCGCAACCGGCGAGAGCGAATTTCAGATCACCGACTGAGGTCGGAGGCCGCCCGGCGCTGGCGTAGCGTTAGCCTATGACCGCGCGCACGAGCCCCACCGGGGGGCGGCAATGAGAGCGCGCACCGCTTTCGGTGTGGCGCGCCTCGGCCTGACGTCGGTAGGACTGGTCGCGCTGATCGGCTACTTTCAGTACACCCTCGGGGTGGCCACCTTTGCGATTGCCAACTTTTTCAGCTATTTCACGGTGCAGAGCGCCATCGCGTCGGTCTTCGTCTTTGTGACGGCCGCCGGGGTGGCTTTGCGACGACCCACCGACCCGGCCTGGCTCGACATGTTGCGCGCCATGGTCACCACCTACATTCTGGTCTCGGGCGTGGTCTACGGAATCATCGTCTGGCAGTCCTCGGGAGCGAATTACTCGATCGAAGTGCCGTGGTCGAGCCAACTGCTGCACTTCGTGATTCCGGTCTTCGCCCTGATCGACTGGATCGTCGACCCGTTCAAAGCCCGTCTGTCGTGGAAGTATCTCGGCTGGGCCATTGTCTTTCCGGTGTTCTGGCTGGTCTTCACCCTCATTCGCGGACCGATTGTGGGCTGGTACCCATACTTTTTTCTCGACGCCCGCCAGGTGAGCGGCCCGGGCGAGACCGTGTTCTATTGCCTCATCATCGTGGCGATCATCACCGGCGTCGCGGCGCTGCTCACCTGGATCACGCGCCTGAAACGGATGCCACGCCACCTGGTTTTGCCCTGGCGAGCCTCAGCCTGACCTGCTATTCAGGAACAGCGAGGAACGGCTCGAGTGCGGTGAGCGCGGCCGCCAGAAAAGCATCGTCATCGAGGTCGCTCAACCGGGTTGCGTTTTCGGCCGCGACCAGGCCCATCAGAATGGGTTCGCCGGTGAGCGGCATCATGTTGATCCACACCGGAAAGTCTGCGTCTTCGCCGACGATGGTCCAGAGCCGCGCAGCGGTGTCCCAGAACGGCACGTCGAAGCGCAGCCAGATCTTGTCGACCACACCCATGCCAAGAGCCGCGATGGCGCCCCGGTGGGCAAAGGGCAGCGGGGGGGAAAACTCGATCGCCGCAGCCTTCAGCACGCCGAGCGGCACCGTCACGATCACCCGATCCGCCGACAACGACTCGCCGGTCCCGAGCCGCAGACTCACCCCGCGGTCATCGTGGGCGATACGGTTGACCACGCTGGAGAGCAACAGTTCGAGCCCCTCCGCGTCACTCGTCAGCAGGGTTGAGTACCCGCCCACCACGATCTGGTCATCGTCGGCGCTTGCAATGTCGGTCGTGTACCAGGCCGATTGCTGGCTCGGCGTGGCGCCGGTCTCCACCTTGAGCTTCGTGGCGATTTCGTACTCAAGCCAGTCGGCATCCGCCAGGCCTTCGGCGTTTGCCGTCGTCGACAGGCCGGCTTCACCCGAGTCGACCAGGGCACGTTCGACCGAGACGTCCTGTTGTTGATCAGCCGCCCAGTCGAGCGCGCCGGCGACGGCCTGGGCCCCGAGCGGTGACACTTCGACGACCGAACCGGCCCGGGTACGCACCTCGGGCGTGCGCACGAACGGCAGCAGCGTCACCCCGAGGGCGGTCAGCTCCTCATCGAGAAAATTGTCGGAGCTGCGGTGCACGAAGGAGGGACCATGTTCGATCGCAAACGGCCAGTCTCCGCTGACGGTATCGATACGCCCCCCGATACGGTCGCGAGCTTCGACCACGACCACGCTGAAGCCGGCGTCGACCAGCTGGCGAGCGGCGGTGATACCGGCAATTCCGGCACCCACGACCATTATTCGTTCGTCGGGTGCCGCGACGTCCTGCACCTGGCTGGCCGCGAGCACGCCCGAGGCGCGCGCGCCCTGCACGGTGCCGGGCTCCTCCCCCGCGGTAGCTTCACCGGCAAAGAACACGCGAGCATCGATGGCCTCGCCGAGGGCCGTGCGATGTTCCGGCGTGGCTCCCACGGCGGCATAACTGAACGATCCCCGGGAGAAGGCGTCGGTCGACCAGTTGGTTCGCGAGACCATGAGGGGCTGAGGCACCAGTGAGGGCGTGAGGGTGGTGGGCGAAACGGATGGCGTCGGCACCGGTGCCGGCGCCACGCACGCAGCGAGCGCCAGCACAGAAAAACCCGACGCCGTGCCGAGCAGAAAAGTGCGCCGCTTCACGATTGGCCCGGTTCACAAGGGTCGTTCGATGCGGCGCCAGTCATGACACCAAACTACCGCAGACCGCGTGTGGGTTGACATTCTCTGACCAAGGTAGTTAGTTAGTTACATGACCAACTAACCCGTGAACCGGGCGGGCGCAGCATCCACTGAAAGCAGGCAGTCCTTGATCGAAGCGGGAAAACCGATCTTCGTGCAGATCGCGGAGCAGATCGAGAACGACATCATCGATGGCGTCATCGAGGAAGAAACACCCGTGCCCTCGACCAACGAATTCGCGGCCTTTCACCGCATCAACCCGGCCACGGCGGGCAAAGGCGTCAACCGTCTGGTCGAGGACGGCATTCTCTACAAAAGGCGAGGAATAGGAATGTTTGTAGCAACCGGAGCCCGGCAGCGGCTCGTCGGCGCCCGCACCGAACAGTTTCGGGCCAATTTCGTCGGCCCACTGTTGAGCGAGGCAGCCAAGCTTGGCATCACGCCAGAGCAAGTGGCCACAATGATCAGCGAATCCGAGAGAAAGAGCAGCACCTCATGACTGACAGCATCGTGCGCGTCGCCGGCCTCACCAAGAAGTTCGGGGCTTTCACCGCCATCGACGACGTGAGTTTCACGGTCGAACGCAACAAGATCTACGGCCTGCTCGGGCGCAACGGAGCCGGCAAGACCACCCTGATGCAGCTGCTCACCGGGCAGCAGTTCGCCACGAGCGGCACCCTCGAGGTATTCGGTGCCTCCCCGGTTGAGAACGCGCGGGTGTTGCAGTCGCTGTGCTTCATCAAGGAGAGCCAGAAGTATCCCGACAGCTTTAGACCCGACCATGTGCTGGCCAGCGCGCCGTGGTTCTTCGCCCACTGGGACGCCGCATTCGCCGCCCGCCTGGTCGACGATTTTCGACTGCCGCTGAACCGTCCAATCAAGAAGCTCTCCCGCGGCCAGCTTTCCGCGGTCGGCGTGATTGTGGAGCTCGCCTCGCGCGCCCCACTCACTTTCTTTGACGAGCCCTATCTCGGACTCGATGCGGTCGCCCGGCAGATCTTCTACGATCGTCTGCTCGAGGACTACGCCGAGCATCCGCGCACGATCATTCTGTCGACGCACCTCATCGACGAGGTGAGCAACCTGCTCGAGCACGTTCTCGTCATCGACGAGGGTCGCATCCTCATAGACCAGGACGCCGAGCAGCTGCGCGGTTCCGCGAGCACCGTTGTCGGCAAGAAAACGGATGTCGACGCTTTCGTCGCCGGCCGCGACATCATCTCACGAACAGGTATCGGCGGGCTCGCCTCGGTGACCGTCGCTGGCCTCAGCGCGGCCGAACGCGCGGCGGCCCGCGCCACCGGACTCGAACTCTCGCCGGTCTCGCTGCAGCAGCTGATCGTGCAGCGCACGACGAGCGACACCGCCGAATCTGAAACTGTGACAACCACCGACGCCTGGAGTGCACGCTCATGACTGATCTGCTAGCCGGCACCGCGGCATCCGTTCACCCGCGCAGCGCCCCGGCACGCATCTGGAACGTGGTGCGGCTGCACCTCATCGACCGGCGCACCTACATTGGGATCCCCTGGCTGATCGTGGAGATGGCGTTTGTGATCACCGTCTTCATCGCCCAGATCATCGGCTTCACGACCGGCGGACTCGGCACACCCGACGCCATCGAGGGCCAGCGCTACAGCTGGGCGGTGCTCTCCCCGCAGTGGTACCTGGTCATAGTCGGCGTGCAGGCCATCTCGTTCGGGTTTCCGCTCGCGCTCGGTTTCGGCGTGACCCGCCGGGACTTCTACCTCGGCACCGCGCTGCTGTTCGTGCTGATCTCGGCCGTCAATGCCCTGGCCTTCGCGGTGCTGACGCAGCTCGAACAGGTGACCGAGGGCTGGTTCATCGACACCTACATGTTCAACGCGCTCTGGCTCGGCCTCGACGGGTTCTGGTGGACCTGTTCTCGTTCTTCGTGATGGAACTGCTCGTGTTTTTCATCGGTGCGTCGGTCGCGACGATCTACATGCGGTGGCGCATGCCCGGCATGCTCGTGTTCTGGAGCTCGCTGGCTTTGGCCATCGTCGGCGCCGTCACGATCATCACGTTCACGAGCAGCTGGCCGGCGGTCGCGCTGTGGTTCGGCGCGCAGGGCATCGCGGGCATCTTCGCCTGGCTGCTGGTGCCCGCCGCACTCGCCGGCTTCGGCGGGTTCCTGGCCCTGCGCCGGGCCACCCCGAAGAACTAGGCGTTACGCCGGGCGGCGTTCCTCGGCCACGGAGTTGCCGCCGTCGACGACGATCACCTGCCCGGTGACGTAGGCCGCGCCGGGGGAAGCGAGGAACGCGATAACGGATGCGACCTCCCCCGGCGTTCCGCTGCGCCCGGCCGGAACGCGCGCACCTTCCAGCGCCTCGCTCGTGAGCTGCGACCCGGTCGAAATCCAGCCAGGCGCCACGGCGTTGCAGGTGATGCCGGTCGCCGCCTCGTCGACGGCGAGGGCGCGGGTCAGTCCGACCAGGCCGGCCTTGGCCGCGGCGTAGGCGACGTCACCGCGGCTCGCCATGACCGCGCCGCTCACGCTCGAGACCGTCACGACGCGGCCCCAGCCGGCCGCGCGCATGAAACCGATCACCGCGCGCGTGGCGTGAAAGGCCGTGGACAGGTTGATGGCGAGGCCGTGGTCCCATTCGGCGGGGCTGGTCAGAATATCGCCGTGCCTCATCTCGGCGTCGCCGACCGCCACCATGCCGGCATTGTTCACGAGGATCGTCGGCTCGTGCCCGCCCCCAGCGAGGGCCGCCTGAAGTTGCTCCGCACCTGCCTCGGAGTCGAGGGTGCAGACGATTCCGACGGCGTCCCGGCCGGTGGCGGTGAGTTCCGCCGCCCGGTCGTGTACCCGCGCCGTTGTGCCGGTGAGAATCACCCGGGCACCGAGTTCACCCAGCATCCGTGCGGCAGCGAAGCCGATGCCGGTGGCGCTGCCCGCGCCGGTAATGAGCGCCGTACGCCCGCCGAGGTCGAGAGCGGCCGGGAGTAGGGGCGTAGGAGTCATGGCGTCAGGTTAGCGCCCCGCCCCGGGCATAACTCCTGCAATTCGTGGCCGACGCGAAGCGGATGCGCGGAATACCGCGGAATATTTCTGCGGCCGCCTCGATTTGCAGGAGTCATGCCGTGCGACCGGGGGCTAATTCAGGAAATCCGAACCGCCGGCACCCGGTTGTCCCGTGTTTCCGGGGGGTACGGGCGTTGATCCGACCCGAACTCCTGAATTAGCCACGGCCAACCCCCCGACGGAGGCCTGACGAGCTAGACCGGCTCCGGCACGGTCAGAAACCCGTCGGCTACGAGGTCGCGCACCTTGGGCAGCAGCTCGGCGCTCAACGCAACCTCATCGGCATCAAGCAGCTGAGCCAGCGCTCCGATGATGGCACCGACCGCGAGGTCGCCGTCGCAGGCACCGACCAGCCCGGCCAGCGCCGTGTCGAGCGGCACCGCACGGCCGAATCCGCTGCCCTGGTGCAGCGTCATCACGGTCGGATCCGGCTGACCGGGCCAGTAGTGGCGTTCCTCGGTGACGTCGGAGGCCACGGTGAGCTGCGTGCTCAACAGGCGCGCATCATCCGTTTGAGCCTGCCAGTCGTGGGCAGCGAGGCACTCGGCGAGGTGCGCGCCGAGGCCGGCCGGATTGTGGCCGAGAGCGCCGGGCATCCGTTCAAGACGGCGCAGGGTGGGAGCGGAAACCGGAAGGCGCAGCAGCAGGTAGCCAAAGCCCACTCGGCGCACGTCGCGCGCGTCGAAGTCGTTCAGCCAGGCGTCGTAGAGCCGGTCGAAGTCGGGGCCGGGCCGGGTACCGCCGTCGCGGATCCACGTTTCGGCGTACTCGCCCGGTGACTGAACCTCGCGTTCGATGATCCACGCGTCGAGTTTTTGAGAATGCGCTTCTGAAGAATGTGCCGCCAAGCCGACGACCGGCGTGAGCCAGCCGTCGAGCCGTTCGAAGGCATCCGTTTCGCCCGGGTATTCCCAGTTGCCGAGCAGCTGCGCCACGCCGCCGGGTGTGAGATGGTCGGCGGCTCCGCGCACGACGGCCTCGACCAGGGCGTCCCCGACCATGCCGCCGTCGCGGTATTCATAGCTCGGCACCCCCTCGGCGCGCGGGGTGATCACGAACGGCGGATTCGAGATGATGTGGTCGAACCGCTCCCCCGCCACCGGTTCGTACAGGCTGCCGAGCCGAAACTCGATGTTATCGATCTCGTTGAGCCCGGCGTTGAGCGCGGCGAGTTCGAGCGCGCGCACCGAGATGTCGGTGGCGACGACGTGCTCGGCGTGCCGAGAGGCGTGCATCGCCTGGATTCCGCAGCCCGTGCCGATGTCGAGCGCGCGCCCGACCGCGCCCGGCATCATGAGGCCGCTGAGCGTGCGCGAAGCGCCGCCGATACCGAGAACGTGGGTTTCGCCGAGCGGATGCCCGAGCGCCAGCTCCCCCAGATCGCTCACGATCCACCAGCTGCCGGCGCCGTGCGCGTCGATGAAGCTGTACGGCCGCAGGTCGACGATCGGGCGCACCCCGGCGTCAGCGTCCCCGGCTGGACCGTCCCCGGCCACACCGTCGACAACAACGAGGCCGAGCTGTTCAGCTCCGGTCGCGCGAAGCGTTGGCAGGGCTGCATCGAGGTCGGCGCTCGAGACCGGCTCGCTAAGCAAGAACAGCCGGGCGAGGGTTGCGGCCGGTTCGTTCCGCCCCAGTGTGGTGGCGAGCGCGGCGAGCGCCCGCCGGGCCGGAACCCGCTGGTTGCGAAACAGGGCGGCATCCGCTTCGATGCCCCACAGGCCGGTCAGACCGGGGACAGTAAAACGGGCGGCGGCGAGGTCGGTGCGCAGCCGAGGAATGAGAGTTGCAGAAGTCACTGATCCATTCAACTCGATCAGCGCGGTCACAACCACCGCATGGTGAATGCCCGGGCCACCAGCTCATTCGCCGGCGGCAGGGTGAGGCCGCGCACCAGTGCGTTGCGGGCGCCCAGCCGCATCCCGTGGGCCGGCCGCCCCATGGCCATGTTGAAGCCGGCCTGCCGGGCCGCTCGGCTGGCGGCGGGGCGTCGGGTGCGATCGTAACCGTTCACAGCGGATGCCGCCGCCCCCGGTTCGAGCAGCGCCCGCTGCAGCGCCGGCCGAAGCGCAACGGCGTCGAGCCAGCCCAGGTTCATGCCCTGCCCGCCGATCGGACTGATCTGGTGCGCCGCATCGCCCACCAGCACGACACGGCCGGAATGCATACTCGCCGCGAGCCGCTGCTGCACGGCGAACGCGCTCGCGGGCCCGAGCGGTTCGGCCACCCCCACGCCGGTTCGATGGTGGATCAGCGCGGCCAGGTCGGCGCTGTCGGCATCCGCTGCCAGATGGTCGGTCATCGCCACCCACCGTCGTCGTGCACCGGGCAGCGGAAACGACTCGACCACACCGCCGCGCTCGAAGTAGAGCACCGCATCGGCGTCGCGTGATTCGGGGTCGGCGAAGTCGCCCATGAGATAGGTTTCACGGCCGCCGACCTCGCGCCAGCCGATGCCGACCTGCTCGCGCACGCGGCTGCGGGCGCCGTCGGCACCGACCACATACCGGGCCTCCACCGGTCCGGCCGTCGTTGCGAGTTGCACGGCATCGCCGCGGTCGCGCAGCCCGGTCACCGTCACACCGCTGCGATACCGGCCGGGCCGCAGCTGGTCGAATCGGTCTCGCAGCAGGGCTTCCGTCTCGTATTGCGGCAGGGTTACGACGAACGGATAGACCGGCGCGGCCCGCTCGAAAGACAGGGCCCCGAGCTGTCGGCCGTCGCAACGCACCTCCCCGGCGCGAATGCGCACGGCCCGCTCAAGCAGCGCGTCGGCGACACCTATTTCGGCGAGTGCCGCCAGCGACGGCGGGTGGATGCCAATGGCCCGGGAGCGCAGCGACGGCGTTTCACGCCGTTCGAGCACCTCAACGTCGAGTCCGCCGACGGCCAGCACGCAGGCGAGCATCGTGCCGACCGGCCCGCCTCCCACGATGACGACGTCACGCATCCGGCGGCGTCCAGCCCAGCACGAGCCGGGACGGTAACCCCCGCGACACCGTCCACCCGGCAGGCACCACCGCCCGCAACTCGGTGGCGGTGTAGCTGCGCCGAATCGAGGTGAGCCCGTCCGGGCGAATGTAGGAGTGCCGAAAGAACGGCGTGGTCGCCGCCGCGAACCCGAGATATGCGTGGTTGGAACGCTCCAGGTCGGCGTGCAACACCCGACGCCGCACCAGATCCTCCGAATCCACGAGCAGCCCCTTCAACTCGGCCACGCTGAGGTGGTGCAGCACATGGTTCGAGACCACGAAGTCGAACCGTGCGCCCTCGGCCACGAGGTCGGAGCTCAACGCCCGCCGAAACGACAACCCGGCGATCTTCGGCTGGCTGGTCGCGAACACGTGCGCACGGGCATCCGGATCGATACCGGTCACCGCGAGGCGCAGGCCGTCGCGCATCGCCCAACGGGCGAGCGCCCGCGAGACGTCCCCGCCGCCCGAGCCCACATCGAGCAGCGTCATCTCCGTCGTGGTCGACAGGTCGGGGCGGATGCTGCGGCGATAGATCCCCCACCAGCCGGAGACGAGCGCGTTGACGACACGAAAATCCTGGTACGTGCGGGTGAGCATAGCCGGGTCGCAGAACGGAGAATCCATGATCTCGACCGCTCCGTGCGCCCGAACCCGCAGTGACGGAAGGGCCATTCAGCCCTCGATCACGGTCATCAGGCAGGATTCCACGGTGAGGCCGGGACCGAAGGCCATGGCGCAGACCCGTTCCCCGTCGGCGGTGGCCGAGCCGTCGAGGATGGCCTTCATCACGAACAGAATCGTCGCACTGCTCATATTGCCGTTGGTGCGCAGGGTCTCCCGCGACGGAAGCAGCTGGTCGGCGCGCAGCTCGAGCTTCGCCTCGGTCTTATCGAGGATGCTGCGACCGCCCGGGTGGATGGCCCAGTGCTCGATCACCGAGCTGAGCGAGGCGGGGGGTGCGATGGTGAGCACCGGTGCAGCCAGCACGGTGCCGACAGCCGACACCGCGGAATCCGCGTGGAGCGAAGCGGCGAGCTGGCCGGTGATCGACGCGTCACGGGCGAACAGCGGCGCCAGAGCTCCCTCGATGTGCTCGTCGATGATGTGCGGAACATAGGTGCTCAGTACCATCTCGAAGCCCGCATCGCCGATCTTCCAGGCCATGTCGCCCTCGCCGACCGGGGTGATCACCGTTTCGAAGAGGTCGAGGGCGAGGGCCTTCTCACCGGGCAAAGGCGGCCGGGCGCTGACGATGCCGGCGGCGGCGCCGTCGGAGAACAGCGATGACGCGACGATGGTGTCCGGGTCGCTCGAGGTGCGCAGGTGCAGCGAGCACAGCTCCGCGCTGACCACGAGCACGACCGCGTTCGGGTCGGCCTCGACGAACTGCTTCGCGGTGCGCAGGGCCGGCATCGACGCGTAGCAGCCCATGAATCCGAGGTGGTAGCGCTGGGTGCTCGCCCGGAGGCCGAGCTCCCGCACCAGCATGTAGTCGGGTCCCGGCGCGTAGAAACCGGTACAGGAGACGGTGACGACATGGGTCACGTCTTCGGGGCGAATGTCGGGGCAGGCGGCGAGCGCGAGGCGCCCGGCTTCGACGAAAAGTTTGGTGGCCTCGGAAATATACAGCTCGTTACGCACCTTGGTACTCGGCACCAGCAAAAGCTGCTGCCTCGCATCAAAGAATTGCGGATCGGTCGCTTCGTTGTCGAGGGTGAGTTCGTCGATGACGGTATGCCGGGTCTCGATGCCCGACACGTTGAAACTGGTGCTGACCAGCCGTTGCGCGAGCCTGCTCAGCCCGGGCTGGGCGGCGAAGATGTCGCGCACCTGCTCTTGGATCAGAATCGTCGGGGGAACTACGGTCTGGAGCGCTCTCAGCGTGACGGCCATGAGTTAGTGTCGCACGCGACTTCGATCGAGTACACCCCTGCAGCGCAAAGCTAGGGAAGACGAGCGAACAATCGGGTTCCGCTGAGCGCGAGCAGCAGGCCGGCGGTCACGATGGCGGTGACACCGCCGAGGTAGGCCACGACGGTGCCGAACACGCCGACGCGCTCGAACAGGCTGCTGCTGAGCACGAGCGTGGTGATGAACGCCAGTGCCGAGACAGTACCGCAGCCGATTGACAACCAGCGAACGACGCGCACCGTGGAGCGGCGCAGTCCCGTGAAAGCGGGCCACCGTGAACTGGCGGCCGCCGTCTCTGTTCGTAACTCGACGCCCACGCGAGGCCAGGCCAGCACCGCCCCGGCGAGGCAGCCCCACAGAGCCACCCAGAGCAGCGCGGCGATCACGTCGCTGGGCCGGTGCCACTGGTTGGCGAGGGTCGCCACGCCGGCGAGCACGGCGAAGGCGGTGCCCCAGCCGGCGACCATCGGGCGCAGGCGCGGGCTCGCCACGAGAAAAACGACGAGAGCGGATGCCGCCGCCACCGTCGTATGCCCCGACGGGAATGAGTTTCCGGCGTAGCCCTCGACCGCGAGGTCGGGCCGGGCCAGGATGCCGTATTTCAGCAGCTGAGCCGAGGCCGTGGCCGCTGCGGCAGCGACGAGGGCGACAGCGAGCGTGCGCCAGTTGCGCCGCACGAAGGCGATGACCGCCGTCAGCAGTACCCCGAACGCCACAGCGACGTCGGGTACCGAGTCGAGTACCCGCCCGGTGAACGGGGTGATGCTGCGGCGGCCGAATTCGGCGCCGTCATAGGCGAGCTGATCGGCCTCCTGACCGACATGGCTGCGCACGAAGAACAGGTACAGACCCGTGAAGGTCACCGTGATGAGCGCGGCCCCCGCAAGGTACCCCAGCGATCCCTTGGTCAGGGAGCTTCGAGGGGACCAGTTGCGCACGATCAAGCATGCCACAGTGTGTGTGAGAGCCACCTGCGCTTCGCGAGCCGACTACCGGGTACTGAGCACGACCTTGCCGCGCAGGTGGCCGGCCATGAGATAACGGTAGGCCTCCTGTACCTGCTCAAGAGGAAACACCGAGTCGATCGGCAGCACGATCTGGCCCGTCGCGATGAGGTCAGCGAGCACTTCAAGATCGCCGATGGTCGCGGCCTGGCCACCCACCTCGGTGATTCCGGCTCCGGTCCGATGGCCGCGTGCGGCGATCGTATTGATGCGGGTTCCGGGCACGCCAAGCTCCAGGGCCGCATCGATCGTCGCGGCGCCGTTGTAGTCGAGGGCGGCCGTCACGATCGGAGTGATCGCGCGCACCCGTTCGACCAGGCCGTCCCCGTAAGCCACCGGCAGCACGCCGAGGCCGCGCAGAAAATCGTGGTTGACCGAACTCGCGGTACCGATCACCGTCGCCCCGGTGCGACGCGCGAGCTGGCAGGCGAGCACACCAACGCCGCCGGCGGCAGCACCGATCAGCACGGTATCATCGACGCCCAGCCCGAGCGAGGCCACGCTGGCCCACGCGGCGCGCCCCGCGATGTCGAGGCCACCGGCCTGCTCAAACGTCAGGCCGATCGGTTTCCTGAGGATGCGAGACGCGTCGACGACGACAAAGTCGGCCTGCGCGTTCATGCGCTTGCCGCCGAACACCGCGTCCCCCAGCTGAAAATCCGTCACACCGTCACCGAGCTCGTCGATCACGCCCGAGAAATCGTTGCCGTTGCCGCAGGGCGGAACCGCCTCGTAGCGCACGGCAGCCGGGCCGCCGTGAAATATCTTGTAGTCCACCGGATTGAGGCCGGCACAGAGCACCCGCACGCGCACCTCCCCGCGCCCGGCCTGCGGCTGCTCATCGTGCACAATGCTCAGCACTTCTGGACCACCGAATTCGTCAATGCGTACGTATCGCGCCATGCGGCCAGCCTAGGGCCCCTGATACCGAGAACAATTCACTAGTACCACTTGCCCATTTACCCCGAGCGATTCAGGATTGATGTGTGGCGTACACCGGTTGTTCAAGAACATCTGATCGAATAGTGTCAAGCATCGTAACAGCGTGCTCGCAGAGCGCGCCTACGACAAACGGATGGACGCTTCGTGAGCATTCGAACGGCTGAGTACCCCCGGCCGGACCACTTCCTGTTACACCTGAGCGACACCCACCTGCTGGCGGGAGGCTCGAAGCTCTACGGCAGCGTCAATGTCGAGGCCCATCTGGCCGGGCTTTTCGCCGAGGTCGAGGCCTCGGGCGCCCGACCCCAGGCCATCGTCTTCACCGGTGATCTCGCCGACAAGGGCGAACCGGGTGCCTACGAGTTACTGCGTGAGATCGTCGAACCCGCAGCGGCACGGCTCGGCGCTCGCGTCATCTGGGTGATGGGCAATCACGACAACCGTTCCGCCTTCCGCACGGAACTCCTCGACCAGCAGCCAAGCGAAGCTCCGATCGACCAGTCGTACGACCTCAATGGGCTACGCCTGATCACCCTCGATACCTCGGTACCGGGCCACCACTACGGAGCCGTGACCGACCAGCAACTGCTCTGGCTCGCCGACGAGCTGCGGGTGCCGGCACCGGATGGCACGATCCTCGCCATGCACCACCCGCCGATCCCGAGCGTGCTCGATCCGGCCACCGCCGTGGAACTGCGCGACCAGAACCAACTGGCCGAGGTGCTCCGCGGCTCCGATGTGCGCAGCATCATCGCCGGGCACCTGCACTACTCATCGATGGCCATGTTCGCCGGCATCCCGGTGTCGGTCTCGTCGGCGACCTGTTACACGCAGGATCTCAACGTTCCCGTCGGCGGCACCCTCGGCCGCGACGGCGCCCGAGCGTTCAACCTCGTGCACGTCTACCCGGGCACGGTGCTGCACTCCGTGGTTCCGCTCGGCCATTACCCCACGCTGGAATACGTTGATGCCGCCGAAAGCGCGCGTCGCCTGCGCGCTTCCGGCATCGAAATCATGCCGTCGGAAACTCTGCCTGCATTGCGCGAGCCGCCGATGACCAGGCCGGTCCCGGTTCTGCACTAGTCTCGGCGCTGGCCCGTTCCCACGGTGCCACGATCGGAAAGTACAGCTCGAGAAATTCGGTGACCGCAGCGCGACGCACCTCGGTCGAGATCTCCGGGTGGCTGCCGTCGTTGAGACAGAACATGTCCTGGTCGCGTCGCTTGCGCAGCTGGTTCATCTGCCGCAGGGCGATGCGCAGGGTCGTCTCGATGTACAGCGATCGCACCTGGGTCTGTGCTACCGCACGGCCGGTCATCAACGCATAGTAGTGGTACAACGAGTTGGTGACCGAGATGTCGGTCGCCGAACGAAACCGGCTCGCCGCCGTGCGGCTGAAGTCCTCGGGAAACTCCTTCTCCAACTCGAGCAGCACGCTCTTGCGCATCGGCGCCGGCGTGTGCTCCAGGTGCCGGGTGGTGACCTTGCCGAACCGACCGCGCAGCAGCGCACGGTTCACGCGGGCCGCATTCTCGAACCCGCTGCGGGTCGGGTCATTTTCACCCAGACCGATACGAGTGGATGCCTCCACGAACTTGGTGACCCCGCCCGGCGAGAAGAACAGTTCGGGGCCCACCGGACGGCCGAAGAACATGTCGTCGTTGGAGTAGAGAAAATGCTCGGCGAGCCCGGGGATGTGATGCAGCTGGCTCTCGACGGCGTGCGAATTGTGAATCGGCAACACGCTCGTGTCCACGAAGAAGTCTTCACTGCGCATGATCGTGACACGGGGATGCTCGGCGAGCCACTCGGGCGCCGGCGAGTCGGTGGCGATGAAGATGCGGCGAATCCACGGGGCGAACATGTAAACGCTGCGCAGCGCATACTTCAATTCGTCAATCTGGCGAAAACGAGCGTCGGAATCGTCACCCTCGCCGACCACATAGGCCTTCATGCGCTTGGCGCGTTCCCGCTGGAATTCGTCGCTCGACCCGTCGACCCAGCTGAACACCAGGTCGATGTCGAAGGAGACGTCGCTGGCCAGGTCGTCGAACATGTTCTGCAGGGTCAGCCAGGTGCGCCCGTACAGCTCGATCGTGGTTTCGCGGGCTTCGGAGCGCGGCAGGCGGGTGCGCATGAGCGCATTCTCTACAGGCGCGATGATCTCGTCTTCGCCGAAACGCCAGAGCTCGAACTGGAACGCGGTCTGGGCGCCATAGCGGAGACGGCCGATCGGTTCGATGCGCGGGCGGTACACCCGAAAAACGTTGGACTTACGCAGGGTGGTGAGCGCGCCGTCAGCGAGCAGAAACTGTTGACTCACGGTGCCGCCCTGCGGCTTCGCATAGAAAGGCTCGTTGGAAAAGGCCCGACTCAGAACCTTGGTGATTTCCTTGCGCTGCTTGCGGTCGACGGCGATGACCGGACGGTTGTGGTCGCCGCGCACGAGCAGAAATTCAATGCCGGCCTTCGTGAGAGCGTCGTGAACGGCCACGAGGTCCTTCACCATGGACTCATGCGGGGTGTAATGGCCGTTGATGAGGGCAATCTCGCCCTTGCGCACCACGAGGTCGTCGCGGTCGAAGCGGCGAGTGCGGGCATCCGGTGTGATCAGTACCAACTCGGGCTCGCTGCTGAGCGACAGGGTCGGGATCAGCCCGGTGTTGGTCAACGGTTCCGGCGCACTCGAGTCGTAGCCGACCGAATCGGTGCGCAGTGCGTCGGTGTCGAAGATCTCACCGGTCAAAGAATCGGGGTAACCCAGCTCGGACGTTTCCGGTCGAGCGTCCGGGATGTCGAGTGTCGCCATGGTCCTCCTTGAAAAAATGGAGCACTCGATCGTGACCAGCCGAGGCTGACGCGAGGAGTGCGGCCGAAGATGCCGGCGTGGATGCTTCAGTGTGGTTCGCAGCGACAATTTTATCGAGAAGTGACGATGTTCTCGATGTGCATGCTCGATAGCTCAGTGTACGTCTCGAGGTCGCAAGTTAGCTGCGCGTGCGAACCACAGTGCGAAGACGCCGAACAGGCCGATGATCAGGGCCAGGAGCAGGATCGTGACCAGGTCGTGCGCGATGTTCAGCACGGTGAGACCGGCCGGGCGGCGATCGAACGCGTCGTGGGTGATCATGCGAGCGGCGGTGAATCCGGCCCGGAAGATGACGCCGGTGAGCAGGGTGTTGAACAGAAAGTTTCTGCCGTCGAAGTTCTGGGCGATTGCCGCGGCGCCGGCCAGCACGGCGGCGGGGTGAGGCTGACGATGACCGTGATGATGATCGCC
The DNA here is from genome assembly GCF_900110125.1 of Cryobacterium luteum. Lineage (GTDB taxonomy): Bacteria > Actinomycetota > Actinomycetes > Actinomycetales > Microbacteriaceae > Cryobacterium > Cryobacterium luteum. Next base: position 58,060 of record NZ_FOCN01000013.1, on the reverse strand, counting down.
CCGGTGCCGCTGCCCGTCATGCTTCTTCGGTGTGCCCGACCGCTTTCATCCAGTACCGACCGAAGACGGCGCGGGTGTACCAGATGGAGCCGACGACCATACTCGACCCGGTGGCCAGGAGCCGGCCCAAATGTTGATCTCGGGAACCATCAGGGATCCTTTCGACGTGCCCCGGGAGTGTAAGGCTGGGGTGTCGGGCTGGGGTGTCGGGCTGGGGTGTGGGGCTGGTGTGGTACCCCGATGTTAGTGCGTGTGCGGGCGGTCAGAGTGTTGCGCTTCGACCGCGATGTCGCCGGCGATGTCGCCGGCGATTTCAGCGAGCAGCACGGCGGTAGCGTCGACCGGCGGCAGCCGTGCTGGGTCGGTGACCGGCAGTTGGCAGACGAAGTCGCGGCAGAGATACGCGGTGGGTTGGCCGGTCGGGGCCGCCCGCCCTGCGAATAGGTCGAATCCGGCAACAGCGAAGGCCCGCGCCTGGGTTTCGGACACGGATGCGACGACTCCCGCCGGGTGACGGCGCGCGAGGTCGTTCAGGGTGATGGGCTGGCTGGCGTTCCCGCTTATTCGATCGGGCGACACGATGATGAGCTGCTCGATCGGTGCATTCAATTCGTCGAACAAGCGCAGCGCGGCGCCGTAGGCGAGTGGGCGGGCGGGGGCGAGGGTGGCGACGAGGCTGAGGCCGGCCCGCGCGGCCCGACGGTAGCGGTCGTCGCCGGTGAGGCGGTGCAGGAGCAGGGCGGCGTCGGCGGTGGCGGACAGCCCCGAGGGGTAGGCCCCCTCGGAGGGATCGATGGTGCTGACCAGTCCCTGCCCGCTCAGCACCGGATCGGCACCGTACGGCGGACGGAAAACGGGAGTGTCTTCGGTGCCCGATAGTGTGCTGTCGAGCAGGTGACGGGCCCGGGTGGCGTAGGTTGCGTCACCGGTGACGAGTGCGAGTTCGAGGAGTCCCCGTGAGTACATGCCGTAGTCCTCCAGGGTGGCTTTAGCCGTGGACGTGCGCCCGTTGACCGAGGCTCGCACCAGAGTGCCGTCGGCACGCTCGTGCTGCTCGCGCAGGGAGTCGGCTGCCCGGCGGGCGGCGGCGATGAGCTCGGGCCGGTCGAAGGCAAAGCCGGCCCGAGCCAGAGCCTGGATGGCGAGACCGTTCCAGCCGGTGAGCACCTTCTCATCGAGGGCCGGCGGGGTCTGTCTCGCTCGCTCGCCTGGTTCGAGGGCGTAGTAGCCGCCCTCGACCCGTTGGCCGTCAACGGTGCTCTCGGAGTCCTGGGCGCTCGCGAACCCACCGCCGGGCAGCTGCAAAACCGTGCAGAGAAAACCGGCGATTTCCTCGGCGACGGTGCGTGCCCACGACTGGCCGGTGAGCATCCAGGCTCGGGTGTAGAGGCTGAGCAGTTGGGCGTTGTCGTAGAGCATGCGCTCATAGTGCGGGTCGCTCCAGTTTCGGTTGACCGCGTAGCGAAAGAAGCCGCCCTCAATCGCATCGCGCAACGGTGACGCCCCCATGACCTTCAGGGTGCGCAGGGCCAGGGCCGGCCCGTCACCGTGCCCCAGCTCACCGTGCCCGAGCAGAAAGGACAGCGCCGGTGCCACCGGAAACTTCGGGCTGCCGCCAAAACCGCCGAACCGGGCGTCTTCGTAGCCGACCAGTTCGGCCACGGCCTGGTCGAGTGCGGCGCTGCCGGGCTGCGCGGTACCCGCCGCACCTCCCCCGGCGGCCAGCTGCCGCGCCGAGTCAGCGAGCAGTTCCGCCACCCGGGAGGCACCGGCCGTGACCTCGGCGCGGCGGGTGAGCCAGGCATCCGTCACTGCGGTCAGCACCTCACGAAATGCCGGATGCCCCGCAACGGCCACCGGCGGAAAGTACGTTCCCGCGTGGAACGCCTGCCCGTCGGGGGTGACGAACACGTTCAGCGGCCAGCCGAGCCCCTCCACGAAGGCGCTCGCGGCGGCGAGGTAGCTCGCGTCGACGTCGGGATGCTCCTCCCGGTCGACCTTGATGCTCACGAAGTGGGCGTTGAGGTACTCGGCGACGGCCGGGTCGCTGAAGCTCTCCCTGGCCATGACGTGACACCAGTGGCAGGTGGAATAGCCGATCGACACGAGAACGGGCACATCTCGCCTGCGGGCTTCGGCGAACGCCTCCTCACCCCAGCCGAACCAGTGCACCGGGTTGTCGGCGTGGCTGCGCAGGTAGGGACTGATGGCGTCGGCGAGGTGGTTGGGCATGCTCCATTCTGCGCTCGCCGGCAACTGAGCGCGAGGGGACGGCAGCTAGACGACGCCGAGCAGGGCGTTCCGGCGGCGCTGCACCCGCACCCACACCACGAACCCCACGAGGGTGAAGGCGCCGTAAAACAGATAGAGCACCGCTGAGGCGTAGTAGCCGGCGCTGATCAGCAGGGGCACCCCGACGACGTCGACGGCCACCCAGATCAGCCAGAACTCGGTCCACCCCTTGGCCATGCCGTAGGTCGCGAGCAGCGAGCCGGTGAAGATCCAGGCATCCGCCCAGACCGGTTCGAACGAACCGAGCGCCCGAAAGATGGGAGTGAGCACGAGGGTGCCTGCGACCAGGCCGAGTCCCAGCACAATCCGGGTGCGATTGCCCGCCCAGTGCGGCGCCACCGCCACATGCACGGCCGAGTTGCGGCTGCGCTGCCACTGCACCCAGCCGAAGATCGACACGACGATGAACATGATCTGACGACCGGCCTGGCCGAGCAGGTTGACCGGGTTGGGCGTGCCGAACACGGCACCGAGAAAGACGGTGAACAGCAGGGCGTTGCCGATGATGCCGACCGGCCAGGCCCAGATTTTGCGACGCATACCGCCGACCGCGCTCGCGATGCCGAAGGCATTGCCGACGACCTCCCGCCAGAGGATGGTCTGGGTGCCGATCTGCAACTGGGCGTCGAACAGCCATTCAATGGGGTTCATGGGATCTTTCTGCCGGGCGGCGCGCTCTCTGAGACGCAGCGCATCCCAATGTACGCCGCTCGCGGAGCTCGCCGATACACCGGTGGCCCCGCCGACGAGGAGTCTGCGGGGCCACGTGACGAACGGATGCTGCGGGCTAGTTCACCTCGTTGGGGTGCGCCGAGACACGCCCGGCACGCTCGAGCGCGGAGATCATGGTGACCTCGGTGCGGGTGAGTTCGAAGTCGAACACGTCGAAGTTCTCGGCCATGCGTTCCACCCGGTTTGATTTCGGGAACAGGATGTTGCCCACCTGCAGGTGCCAGCGGATGACAACCTGCGCGGGCGACTTGCCGTGCGCGTCGGCAGCATCCGCTACTACCTGCTCGTCGAAGAGGGGGTACTTGCCCTGGCCGAGCGGGCCCCACGCCTCGATGTTGATACCGTTCTCGCGGGCGAACGCGGTGACCTCGGGCTGCTGGTGAGCCGGGTGCAGCTCGATCTGGTTGACGGCGGGCACGATGCTCGTCTCGTGAAGCAGGCGGTCGAGGTGCGGCACCAGAAAGTTGGATACGCCGATCGAGCGGGCACGACCCGACTCCTGGATCTTTTCGAGGGCCTTCCAGCTCTCGACGAACTTGTCGTTGGCGGGGGCTGGCCAGTGGATCAGGTAGAGGTCGACGTAGTCGAGGCCGAGCTTCTCCAGGCTCTCCTCGAACGCGTCGAAGGCCGACTGGGTGCCCTGGCGGTCGTTCCAGAGCTTGGTCGTGATGAACAACTCGGAGCGGTCGATCTTCGAGGCGGCGAGCGCCTTGCCGACGCCCTCTTCGTTGCCGTAGATGGCGGCGGTGTCGATGTGGCGGTAGCCGACCGACAGCGCGTCGGCGACGATGCGGGTGGTTTCGTCGGGTTCGACCTTGAATACGCCGAAACCGAGCTGCGGAATCGTGTGGCCGTCGTTGAGGGTGATGGTGGGTACAGATTTCGTCATCCCCCAACCCTATGGGCCGCGGTTCTTCTTCTACCCCCCGAACACCCAATGTTCACTGACCGCGAAAGCAATGACATGACCGAAGTAATATTGAGACTTCATGGAAACGCTGAAGATCACCTTCCCGCCCGAACTGCCGGTCAGCCAGCGTCGGGACGACATCGCCCGCGCAATTAGCGACCACCAGGTCGTGATCGTCGCCGGGTCGACCGGGTCGGGTAAGACCACCCAGCTGCCCAAGATCTGCCTGGAACTGGGCCGAAAGAACATCGGCCACACTCAGCCGCGCCGGCTCGCCGCGCGTACCATCGCCGAACGCATCGCCGAGGAGCTCGGCCAGGAGGTCGGGCAGCTGGTCGGCTATCAGGTGCGGTTCACCGACAAAGTCGGCTCCGACACTCGCATCAAGTTGATGACCGACGGCATCCTCCTGAATGAGATTCACCGCGATCGAATGTTGCAGAAGTACGACACGATCATCATCGACGAGGCGCACGAACGCAGCCTCAACATTGACTTTCTGCTCGGCTACCTGCGGCAGCTGCTGCCCAAGCGCCCCGACCTGAAGCTCATCATCACGTCGGCCACGATCGACCCGGCCAGTTTCGCGAAGCATTTCGCGGCCGCCGACGGCACCCCGGCACCGGTCGTCGAGGTCTCCGGCCGCACCTTCCCGGTGGAGATTCGCTACCGCCCGCTCGTGGTGGAGGCCGCCGATGACGATGACGACACGACGGATGCCGCTCCCCCGGTGGACCGCGACTACATCGAGGGCATCACCGCCGCCCTCGACGAACTCGAACGCGAATCGAACGGTGACGTGCTGGTCTTTCTCTCCGGTGAGACCGAGATTCGCGACGCCGCCGACGCCCTGCAGGGCAAGTACGCCTCCGCGGCCAGCCGCAATCCCACCGAGGTGCTGCCGCTCTACGGCCGGCTGTCGTCGGCCGACCAGCACCGGGTGTTCCAACCGTCCACGGTGGCCGGGGTGAAGCGGCGCATCGTGCTCGCGACGAACGTGGCCGAGACCAGCCTGACGGTGCCGGGCATCCGCTACGTCATCGACGCCGGTACCGCGCGCATCAGCCGGTACAGCGTGCGCTCCAAGGTGCAGCGCCTGCCGATCGAAGCCATCTCGCAGGCCTCCGGCAACCAGCGCAGCGGCCGCAGCGGCCGAACGAGCGACGGCATCGCGATTCGGCTCTATTCCGAAGAAGATTATCTGCGCCGCCCGGACTACACCGAGCCGGAGATCCTGCGCACCAACCTCGCCGCAGTCATTCTGCAGATGATCTCGCTCGGCCTCGGTGACATCGCCTCGTTCCCATTCTTGACCCCGCCGGACTCACGCAATATCAAGGACGGCCTCGACCTGCTCGCCGAACTCGGCGCCATCGAGGCTGAGGGCGCCGGCCACACCAAAAGCGGTCGCCGCCCTGCCCGTGCTGAAGCGGATGCCGCCACCCCACCTGCCGCCGCCGGCCCGGCCACCCCGCGCCTCACCCGCATCGGCCAACAGCTCGCGCAGCTGCCGATCGACCCGCGTTTTGGCCGCATGGTGATCGAGTCGAAGACGCAGGGCACCAGCCGGGAGGTCATGGCGATCGTCGCCGGCCTGACCATTCAGGACCCCCGCGAGCGCCCGCTCGAGCGGCGCGCCCAGGCCGACCAGTTCCATGCCCGCTTTATCGACCCCACGAGCGATTTTCTCAGCCTGCTCAACCTGTGGAACTACCTCGAGAAGCAGCAGTCCGAACTGGGTTCGAGCGCTTTTCGGCGGCTGTGCAAGAACGAATATCTCAACTATTTGCGGGTTCGGGAGTGGCAGGACGTGCTGCGCCAGTTGCGCCAGCTCGCCAAACCGCTCGGCCTGCACCTGGGCGAACCGAGCGCGAACCCCGACGGCGTGCACCGGTCGCTGCTGGCCGGGCTGCTCTCGCATATCGGGCTGAAGGATGTTGCCAAGAAGGACTATGTCGGCGCAAGACAGCAGCGCTTCGTGCTGTTTCCCGGCTCGGCCCTGGCCAAGAAACAGCCGAGCGCGGTGATGAGCGCCGAACTGGTCGAGACCAGCCGGCTGTTCGCCCGCATGAACGCGGTCGTCGACCCGGCCTGGGCCGAACCGCTCGCCGGTAACCTGTGCAAACGCAGTTACTCCGAACCACACTGGGAGATGAAGCAGGGCGCCGCCGTCGTCTACGAACGGGTCACCCTGTACGGAGTGCCGATCGTGGCCCGCCGCCGAGTGCAGTTCTCCAGGATCGATCCGGCCTACGCCCGGGAGTTGTTCATTCGGCACGCCCTGGTCGAGGGCGAGTGGGACCGCGCGTCGGGACCGGAGTCCGCTGCGGCGGAAAAAGAAGCCGATCGCGGTGGCCGCGGACCGTCCCGCAATGAGCGCGTGAGCATCTCGGTCGACGGCGGCGACGCCAGCGCTGGTCGAGGTACGGTCGGCCGCGGTTCCGGCCGCACGCCGGCCGTCGGCTCGAGCGCGAGCCGGGGCGGCCGCCCCGGCCAGACCGGCGACCCCGGAATGTGGGCGTTCGAACGCGCCAATGCCCGGCTGCGGGAGGAACTCGCCGAGCTGGAGGAGCGCACCCGGCGCCGGGACATCCTCTTTGACGACGAGGCCGTGTTCGACTTCTACCAGCGCCGCATCCCGGCCGAGGTGTCGTCGACCAAGAGCTTCGAGGGCTGGTGGCGCACGGCCCGCTTCGACACCCCCGACCTGCTCACCATGACCGCCGACGCCCTCGTCGCCGAGGACTCCCCCGAGATCGACGAACGGCTGTTTCCGCCGAGCTGGCAGCAGGGCGACCAGCGCCTGACCCTCGGCTACCGCTTCGAACCCGGCAAGGAAGACGACGGCGTGACCGTGCGCATTCCACTCGCGCTGCTGGCGCGACTGTCGCCGTACGGTTTTGACTGGCAGGTACCGGGCCTCCGCGCCGAACTGGTGACCGCCATGATCAAGTCGCTGCCGAAAAGCATCCGTCGTACTGTCGTTCCCGCCGCCGACTGGGCGGCCCGGCTTCTGGCTGAGCTGCCCGGCGAACCGGGAATCGTGGAGACCCTGCCGACGCCGGTGCCTGACGCCTCGTTTGCTGAGACGCTCGCCGCGCTGATTCAAAAACTCACCTACGTGCCGGTGACCGCGCGCGACTTCGAGCTCGGCCGTGTTCCCTCCCACCTGCGCATGACCTTCGTCGTGACCGACGAACGGGGGCGCACGGTCGCCGCCGACAAAGACCTCGCCGACCTGCAACGTCGGCTCGGCACCCGGGTGCGGGAGAGCGTCGCGAAGGCCACGAGTGCTGCCGCGCCGAGCAACGCGATCGAACGCAGCGGCCTCACGACCTGGGACCTCGGCGAGCTCCCCCGGTTTCTCGACGCGTTGCAGGGCGACAACACGATTCGCGGGTATCCGACGCTCGTCGATGACGGGGCATCCGTTTCTATTCGCATGATGAGCACCGAGCTGGAGCAGGCTCGGGCACTGCCCCGCGGGGTGCGCCGGCTGCTGCTGCTCGCCACGCCGTCACCGGCCGCGTATGTGCAGCAGCATTTGACCGCGGCTGAGAAGCTGTCGCTGGCGACCAGCCCGTACAAGAACACGCAGTCCCTGTTCGAGGATTGCCTCGCCGCAGCCGTCGACGACGTATTGTTTCGGGTGCGTCCCGACGGGCAGGTGTTCATGAAGGCGGAGTTCGACACCATTCGCGACCGGGTGTCGGGGGTGGTGATGGACTCCATGTTCGAGACCGTGGGGCTGGTCGCCCGCATTCTCACCGCTCATCGCCTGGCCGACAAGGCGCTCAAGGCCGCAACGAGCATGGCGCTGTTGCCCGGAATCAGCGACGCCCGCCAGCAGCTGACCGCCCTGGTCTATCCCGGATTCGTCAGTGAGACCGGCCTGGCCCGGTTGCGGCATCTGCCGCGCTACCTCGGCGGAATCAGCGCCCGCGTGCCGAAACTGGTCGACAACCCCAGCCGCGACCGAGTCTGGATGAACGAGACCCAGGCCGCTACCACTCGGTTCGAAACCGCCGGCGGCACCATGCCGCTGCCAGCGGATGCCGCGGCGCCGGTTCTCCGCGCCCGCTGGATGATCGAGGAGCTGCGCATCAGCCTGTTTGCGCAGGAGCTCAAGGCCGCCGAGTCGGTATCGCTGCAGCGGATTCAGAAGGTGCTCGCCGGTTAGAGGTGCTCCGTGGGGGTGTTTTCCCGCCCGGGCCCACCTTACGCAACCGGGACCATGATCTATCGTGGGCCCGGAAAGGAGAGAGCGGGGGCTAGAGCACCTTGGAGAGGAAGGCCTGGGTGCGGTGGTGCTGCGGGTTGGCGAGCACCTCGGTGGGCACACCGCTCTCCACCACGACGCCGCCGTCCATGAAGACGAGCGAGTCGGCGACCTCGCGGGCGAATCCCATTTCGTGGGTGACCACGATCATGGTCATGCCATCGCGGGCGAGGCCCTGCATGACGTCGAGCACCTCACCGACCAGCTCGGGGTCGAGCGCGCTCGTGGGCTCGTCGAACAGCATGAGCTTGGGTTCCATGGCGAGGGCGCGGGCAATAGCCACCCGCTGCTGCTGACCGCCGGACAGGTGCGCGGGATAGTAGTCGGCGCGTTCGGCGAGGCCGACCCTGGCTAGCAGGACGCGGGCGTTCGCTTCAACTCCGGCTTTGGAGAGGCCCTTGACCCGAATCGGCGCTTCCATCACGTTCTGCAGCGCGGTCATGTGCGGAAACAGGTTGAACCGCTGGAACACCATGCCGATGTCACGGCGCTGCCGTGCGGCCTCTTTGGGACGCATCTCATAGAGTCTGTGGTTGGCTTCGCGGTAGCCGATGAGTTCCCCGTCGACGCTCAGCCGCCCGGACGAGACGACCTCGAGGTGGTTGATGCAGCGCAGAAAGGTGGACTTGCCCGAGCCGCTGGGCCCGACCAGGCACATGACCTCGCCGCGTTTGACCTCAAGCGAGATGCTCTTGAGCACCTCATTGGAGCCGAAGCTCTTCGAGACGCGGTCGGCGACCACCATGGGGGTGTCGGGCATCAGCGTTCTCCCTTCGATGAGTCAGCACGCGGGTCGGTGGGCGGCAGCACGACGGTAGGTTGACCGCTGCCGACGACCGGGATGACGCCGGTCATGGCGCCAGCGACCGACGCGGTGGCGTCATCCGCTTTCTTGTCGGGTCTGCGGTCACCGATGCCGCGCGCGAAACGCTTCTCGAGAAAATACTGGCCGACCATGAGAATGGAGGTGAAGAACAGGTACCAGATCGACGCCACGATGAGCATCGGCACGGTGTCGAAGGTGACAGCAGCGATATCTCGGGAGCGCGTGTAGAGCTCAAGGGTGAACGGAATGGCCGTCACCAGCGAGGTGGTCTTCAGCATCGAGATGACCTCGTTGCCAGCCGGCGGAATGATCACCCGCATCGACTGCGGCACAATCACGCGCACCATGGTCTGGAACCAGCTCATGCCCAGGGCCGTTGCGGCTTCCTCCTGGCCGCTGTCGACCGAAAGCAGGCCGGCGCGCACGATTTCGGCCATGTAAGCCGCCTCGTTGAGGGCGAGCCCGACGATGGCGAGAACGAACGCACTCAGCGCCACCCGGGTCGGGAAGGACACCCACGGCTCGGTGAACGGCAGCCCGATGTCGATGGACTGGTAGATCGTGCCGATCAGGCCCCAGAACACCAACTGAACGTAGACCGGGGTACCGCGAAACACCCAGAGATAGACCCAGGCGATGCTGTTGACCACCGGGTTCGGCGACAGCCGCATAATCGCCAGGGTCACGCCGAGGATGATTGCGATGATCATCGAATAGACCGTGAGTTGCAGGGTGACGAACGCCGCTTGCGAGATGCGCTGGTCGAACAGGTATTTGCCGACCGCCGGCCAGTCGTAGGCCGGCCGCATCGCCGCATCGGCGACGAACAACGCAACGATGAGCAGTAACACGACCGCGAAGGTGTTGCGCCACGGGTGACGCAGGCGAATCGCCTTGATTCCGGGCTCCGTCTTTTCGCCGTTCACGGCCGTGTTCGTCATGATGCGGGTCGCTTATTCTCTAGCCGTTGGACGCGGCGTTGATGGTGATGGTGTCGATGCCGCCGTCGGTGACGCCCCAGGCATCGAGGATCTTGGCGTAGGAACCGTCATCGACCATGGACTGAAGCGCGGCCTGTACGGCCGCCGTCAGCTCGGATCCCTTGTCGACGGTGATGCCGTACGGCGCCGTGTCGAAGCTTTCGCCGGCCGGCTGCAGCTCGCCCTCCGCCTTGGAGATGGCGTACAGGGTGACGGGCGAGTCAGCGCTGAGGGCGTCGGCTTTGCCGAGAACGACCGCGTTGGTCGCTTCGTCCTGCGAGCCGTAGGGCAGAATCTCGATCTTTTCCTTACCGGCGGCGACGCAGGCATCGCTCTTGGCGGGGAGTTCATCGGTGTCTTCGACCGTGTTGTCCTGCACAGCGACGGTGAGGCCGCAGGCGTTGTCGGGGTCGACGGTGCTTCCAACCGGCGCGGCCCAGAGAATTCCGGCGTTGTAGTAGTTGACGAAGTCAACCTGCTGCTCGCGCTCGAGGTTGTCGGTGAACGAGGATTCGCCGATGTCGACGGTGCCGCCGGTGATGCTCGGAATGATGTTGTCGAAGGACGCGATCTGGTACTTGGTCGTGAGGCCGAGCTTGGCGGCGATGCCGCTGGCGAGTTCGATGCCCCAGCCGATCGGTGCGCCCGACTCGTCCTTGAACTCGTTCGGCGGGTACGCCGCGTCGGTTCCGATCACGAGCACACCGGCGCTTTTGATGTCGTCGGGCAGCAGCGCGACCGCAGCGGCATCCGCTTCGATCGTGCTGACCTCGCCCGGGGGCGTCGTGGCGGCCGGGGTGGAGTTGTCGACACAGCCGGTGAGCAGCAGAGCGGCTGCTGCGGCGAATGCCGGAACGATGTAGCGTGCGCGCATGGCACTTCCTTCTTTAGTGGGGCGAAAATGCGCGGATTCGCCGGTGAACCCACACGCAGGTAAGACCTAACGAGCCTAGTGCACCCTCGACCGCGAAGATTCGAGCAGACGGATGCCGCGCTGCCGGCCGGCAGCGCGGCATCCGTTCTCGAAAGCGCTACTTGACGGCGGCGGCGAGCAGGGCGACGTAGTCGTCGAGGCCCCAGCTCAGCGAGAGGCCGGTGGGCGGGGAGACCGAGGAGATGAAGGCAGCGCCGACCGGGGACGCGACCGTACCGGCCTGCACCTGCGGCATGGCCTGGGCGTAGCTCGCGGTGAGGAACGCGTCGGACTCTTCCTGGGTGGAGCCGAAATTCACCAGCAGGTCGCTGTCGAGCTGGTCGAGCTGCTCGTAGCTGAGCGTGTAGTAGAAGCTCGCCTCGTCGGTGGCGAGCTCATCGACGGCCGGCGCGCTGACGAAACCGAGGTCGAGGGTGAAGGCCACGCGCGGGTCTTCCTTTTTATAGACGTAGAAGGTTCCGGCGCTGTCGCTCGTGAGCGCGATGGACTTGCCGGCGAATTCGGGGTGCGCGGCAGCCTGGTCGGCGATTTCGGTGTCGATCGACGTGAGCAGGGCGTCGGCTTCGTCGGTCTTGCCGAGCGCGGTTCCGGTGATCTCGATGAGGTCGCGCCACGGGGTGGCCCAGGCGTCGCCGGGGTAGGCGACGACCGGCGCGATCTCGCTGAGCAGCTCGTATTCCTGCTCGGTGATGCCGGAATAGGCGGCGAGGATCACGTCGGGGGCGGCGGCGGCGATGTCTTCGTACGGGGGCTCCTGGGTGTCGGGCAGGATGACCGGCATCTCCTGGCCCACGAGCGCCTCGTCGATCCAGGGCAGCACGCCGTTCTCGTCGCCGGCGTAGCTTTGGAACGGCATCGCCACCGGAGTCACGCCGAGCGCGATCGCATCATCGGCGCTGCCCCAGCCCCAGGTCACGACGCGGGTCGGCTGCGTTTCGATCGTCGTTTCGCCGAAGGCGTGCTCGATCGTGACGGGAAAGCTGCCGGATGCCGCCGCGTCGTCAGCGGGGTCGGCCCCGTCGCTGACGGCGGCCGTGCAACCACTCAGGCCCAGGGCAAGGATGCTCGCTGCGGCAGCGAGCGTGCGGGTAAGGCGTCGGGACACAACGTTCTCCAGTTCGTCGGGCGCGGGGCGACATCGAGCACCCGGGCAATAAGGGTAGCCTACCCTAAATTACTACCGGTTCGTTGTGTCGCACGCCGGGCGTCGTCGTGGTCGACGCCACCCCGTGGAACCGGCCGATCGGCACGACCATGGGGGAACCGCAGACGGGATCCGGAACGATGCGCGCCTCGAGATCGAAGGCGTGCCGCACGATCTCGGCGGTGAGCGTCTCAGCGGGCGTGCCGTTGGCGACGATGCGCCCGGCGCACATGACGACGAGGTGGTCGGCGTAGCGAGCGGCGAGGTTGAGGTCGTGCAACACCATCACGACGGTTGTGCCGCGCTCGCGGTTGCGCTCGAGCAGCAGGTCGAGCACCTCGATCTGGTGGGTCACGTCGAGAAAGGTGGTCGGTTCATCGAGCAGCAGAATCTCGGGGTCCTGGGCGAGGGCCATGGCGATCCAGACCCGTTGGCGCTGGCCGCCGGAGAGGTCCTCGAGGCGACGCGCAGCGAGTTCGTGGGTGTTGGTAGCGGCCATGGCGGCGGCGACGATCTCGTCATCGCTGCTCGACCATTGCCGAAACCAGCCCTGGTGCGGGTAGCGACCACGCCCGACGAGGTCGGCCACGGTGATGCCGTCGGGAGCGACGGGCTGCTGCGGCAGCAGCCCCACGACCGTGGCCACCTTCTTTGCGGGCAGCGCCCTGATATTGCGGCCGCGCAGGGTGACCTGGCCGGCATCCGGTGTGATCAGCCTGGACAGCCCCTTGAGCAGGGTGGACTTGCCCGAGGCGTTGGCCCCGACGATGACGGTGATCGCGCCGGGCACGATGGTCAGGTCGAGGTTCTCGATGATGGGCGTCTGGCCGTAACCGAGGCTCACACCCTCGGCGCGCAGTATCGGGGTCATCAGGCACTTTTTCCGGTTTTGTTGCTGGTGGCGAGCAGCCAGAGCAGGTAGGGGGCGCCGATGGCGCCCGTGATGATTCCGGCGGGCAGTTCCAGCTGCCCGGGCAGCAGGTGCTGGGCCACGAAGTCGGCCACGGTCGTGATGAGCGCCCCGATCAGCGCTGCCGGAATGAGGGCGAGCCCTCCGGTACCGACCACGCGCCAGGCGATAGGCGCCGCGACGAAGGCCACGAAGGCGAGCGGGCCGACCGCCGCTGTCGCCGTCGCGGCGAGCGCCACGGCGATTACGAGCAGCACGAGCCGGGTGCGTTCGGCACCGACGCCGAGGCTCGTCGCGAGGTCGTCACCGAGCTGCAGGGCGCGCAGCCGACCGTCAGCCAAGCGAATGACGGGCAGCAGCAGGAGCAACAGCACCGCCACGACCGAAATGTTTTGCCAGCGGGCGCCGCTCACACTGCCGACCAGCCAGAGCAGGGCGCCCTGCGCGTCGTTGAGGTCGGCGCGAGAGAGCAGGTAGCCAAGCAGGCCCTGCACCATGAACGCGACTCCCACGCCGATCAGCACGAAGCGGTAGCCGACCACCCCACCGCGGCGCGCCAGCAGGTAGATGACGCCGGCGATGATGATGGCCCCGGCGAACGCGGCGAGCGAAGTGGCGAGGCTACCGAAGCCCAAAATGAGCATGCCGAAGACGGCGGCGGCGCTCGCTCCCCCGGTGACCCCGATGATGTCGGGGCTGGCCAGCGGATTGCGCAGCACGGTCTGGAACAGTGCTCCCGAGAGCGCGAAGGCCACACCGACGAGCACGGCGAGGGTCAGCCGCGGCAGCCGCAGCGACAGCACGATGAAGTTCTCGCTCTGGGTGCCCTGCCCGGCGAGGGTGCGCAGCAGGTCGGGCACGCTCAGCGAATAGGCGCCGACGGCGAGACTGAACGCGGCGACGATCAGGAGGGCGCCGACGAGCACGAGCACGACGCGTCGTTCGCGTCTGCTCCGCTGGGCGCGCGCGGCGGTCAGCGGGGCGGCATCCGCTTGGCGCTCTCTGAGCATGGTCATCACAGGCCCGCCAGTTTCACGCGGCGCACGAGTGCGATGAGTACCGGCGCCCCGAGGAACGAGACGACAAGGCCGGCCTCGATCTCGCCGGGCTGCCCGATGACGCGACCGAGCACATCAGCCGCGACGAGCAGGGTCGGACCGAACAACGCGGAGAAGGCGATGATGAGGCGGTAGTCGGGGCCGGTGATCCAGCGGGCCACGTGCGGCACGGCGAGGCCGACGAACACGATCGGGCCGGCCATAGCTGTCGCCGAGCCGCAGAGCAGCACGATCGCCACGGCGCAGACGACGCGGGCGAGCATGAGGTTCTGGCCGAGGCCGCGGGCGAGGTCGTCGCCGAGGGCGAGGGCGTTGAGCATGCGGGCAGCCACGATGGCGAGGATCGCGCCGATCAGGATGAACGGGGCCAACGGCAGGGCGGCGTCGAGGCCGCGGGCCACGAGCGAGCCGGCTGCCCAGAACCGGTAGCGGTCGAAGGCCGCGGTGTCGGCGAGCAGAACGATCGTGATGAGCGAGGTGAACGCCGCCGTCAGCGCGGTTCCGGCGAGGGCGAGCTTGACCGGCGTGGCGCCCTCGCGCCCGAGCGAACCGATCAGGTAGACGATCGTGGCGGCCGCGGCGGCGCCCGCGAACGCGAACCAGACGTAGCCGAGCGAACTGGTCACACCGAACCAGGCGACGCCGGCGACGACGAACAGCGAGGCGCCGGCGTTGACCCCGAGCAGGCCGGGGTCGGCGAGCGGGTTGCGGGTGACGCCCTGCATGAGCGCGCCGGCCAGGCCGAGGGCGAGGCCGGCGAGCAGGCCGACGACGGTGCGCGGCACCCGCAGGTCGAGGATGACGGTGCGGTCAGTCAGCGCAGTATCGGTCAGGCTGGTATCGGGGTTGACCAGGGCATCGATGACGGCGCCGAGACCGATCTCCCGGGTACCGACCAGGAGCGAGGCGGCAATGCTGAGGCCGAGAAGCACGAACGCGAACGTGAAGCCGATGACGACGCGACGTGGACGGGTGCGAGCGCGTCGTTCCAGAATCAGGGTCATTGAGCTTCGGACCGGCCCAGCCGCCAGTAGCCCATGAAGGCCACTCGCGACCGGTCGATGCCGGTCTCGCTCACCAGAAAACGTCGCAGCAGTTTGATCATGCAGGATTCGCCGGCGAGCCAGGCGTAGAAACCCGTTCCCGCCGCGGCATTGGGTGATTCCCAGAGCAGGTCGCAGTCCACGTCGACCTCGGCGAGCGGCTGCGGGGTGGTGGCGACCGCCGTATCAACCAGGGGGCGATTGGCGGCGACCCACTCACGCACCGCCTGGTCGAGGCGTTCTCCGTGCGGCGCTCTGTCGCGGGCCAGCCAGGTGATTTCGCACCCTGCAGGCAGGGCGAGGGGCAGGGCATCCGCTGGGCTGGGCACCTCGATGAAGGCGCGCGCGCGGCGACCCGCTGGCAGGCTCTCGAGGATGCTGCAGACGGCGGGGGCGGCGGTTTCATCACCGACCAACAACAGTTCGGTCGCCTGGGCCGGGTGCCAGTCGAGGCCGACGGCGCGGTCGGGGCTGCGCTCGTCGGGGCCGACGATGAGAACGTCGCTGCCGACGCTTGCGGTCTGCAACCAGCGCGCGGCGGGACCGAGTGGGCCGTGGCCGGCGTGGGTGACGAAGTCCACATCGATCTCGCGCTGCTCGGGGCGCACCGCGCGAATCGTGTAGGTGCGAAACGGGTTGCGATCGGCGTCGGGCAGCGCACGCCAGCGGGCATACCAGGTGCCGTCGGCGATGGTGCGTTCGTCGGTGGCGCCGATCTCGGCCAGGCCCCGGCCGGGCAGCGGCAGAACGATCTTGATGCGCTGGTCGAGGCCGGCGGTGCCGAAGGTGTCGAACTGGGTACCGAAGAAGGTCACCCGGGTGAAGTGCTCACTCAACGAACGGATGCCCACCACCATGGCCCGATAGGGGCGGTAGGCCGGACGGTCGACGACCATCGTGGCGGCGGAGCCGGTCTCAATCGGTAAGGTAAGCATCACCTTAGTATGGCATGCCTTACCTGACAATGACCACCCGGGCGGGCAGCGCGCAGACCGCACGGGTCACCGGTCTCCCCCAGTTTTCGACCCGCCCGACCCTAGACTGAAAGCATTGTGAAAAGTTACTGGACGCTCCTGCGTACGCCCGGCGTATCCCGTCTGATCGGCGCGCAGCTGACGGCGAGGTTTCCGTTCGGGATGCTCTCGCTCGCCTTCCTCATTCACATTGAGCAGATCTTTGATTCCTACGGCGCGGCCGGACTGGTGCTGGGCGCCATGAGCATCGGCCAGGCCATCGCCGGTCCGCTCACCAGCCGGTTGATGGGCCGGCTCGGCATGCGCCCGGTGATCATCGCGACCATGTTCATCTGCGCCGTGTCGATCATCGTCATGGCGCTGGTACCGCTGTCGGTGCTGAGCCTTATGCTCATCGGATTCGTCGCCGGCCTGTCCACCCCGCCGATCCAGCCGGCCGTGCGTACCATCTACCCCAAGATCGTCAACTCACGCCAGCTCACCCCGCTGTTCTCGCTCGACGCGTCGGCGCAGGAGATCATCTGGGTGCTCGGCCCGGTGATCGCAACCTTTGTGGCGCTGCAGGTGTCGACGACCGCGGGTATCCTGCTCGCCGCGATCTTTCTGGTCGGCGGGGGCATCTGGTTTGTCTCCCTGCCCGAGGTCGGCCGGGTGCGCATTCCGCGCAGTCGTCGCAAGCTCGGCGTCGTGCTCAAGAAGCCCGAGGTGCTGCTTAGCACCATCGTCGGGTTCACCCTCGTCGCCGCCTGCGCCGCCGTCGAGGCCGGGGTCGTTGCTGTCTTCGGCCATGGCAGCGCCGACGCCGGCTGGGTGCTCGGCATCTTCGCGATCGGCTCGCTGATCGGCGGGCTCGCGCTCGGCCATGCCCCGATCGGCCCGTGGGCGCTGGCCGCCCGCATGCTGATCGTCACGATCGGACTCGCCCTGGCCAGCCTGTGGCTCACCTTCTGGTGGTTGTCGCTGGCGCTGCTCTTGGCCGGGGTCGGTATCGCACCCGCTTTCGCGGTGTTGTTCGGCATCGTCTCGGCGAGCGTGAAGTTCAGCGATACCGCCGAAGCCTACGGCTGGGTCGGCACCGGCCAGCTGATCGGCGCCGCGATGGGCTCCGCCATAGCCGGCTTCTCGATCGACCACTCCGGGCCGGTCTCGGCGATCTACGTCGCCGCGGGCTTCGCCGCCCTCGGCTGCATCATCCCCGCCCTCGGCCGGCGCTGGCACCCGGACCTGCGCGGCCGCGACATCAGCCCCATACCCGACACCGAGCCGATCCAAGTTCAGGTCTCCTAGGCCAAGTTCAGGTCTCCTAGGCCAGATCCCGGTCTCGTAGCATGGAAGGATGACTTCCCTCACGCTGAACGACGGCCACACCATCCCCCAGCTCGGCCTCGGCGTCTACAAAATAGCGGATGCCCTCGCCGCCGATACCGTTGAGATCGCGCTTGACGCCGGATATCGTCATGTCGACACCGCAGCCCTCTACGAGAACGAGGTGGGTGTCGGGCAGGGACTGGCCCGCTCCCGTGTGGCGCGTGAGGACGTGTTTGTGACGACCAAGGTGTGGAATGACCGCCACGGCTATGACGAAACGTTGACGGCCTTCGACGAGAGCCTGGCCAAGCTCGGCCTCGACTACGTCGATCTGTACCTCATTCACTGGCCGGCACCGCAGCAGAACCGCTACGTGGAGACCTGGCGGGCCCTCGAGAAGCTGCGCTCAGATGGCCGTGCCCGCTCGATCGGCGTCTCCAACTTTCATCCGCACCACCTCGACCGGCTGCTTGCAGAGACCGACATCGTGCCGGTGCTCAACCAGGTGGAGTTGCACCCGTGGTTGCCGCAGGCCGGAGTGCGTGCGTACGACGCGGCCCACGGCATCCTGACCGAAGCGTGGTCGCCGCTGGCCCGGGGCCGTGCGATCGGCAACGAGACCCTCGACGCGATCGGCGCCAAGCACGGCAAGTCCGCCGCGCAGATCGTGATCGCCTGGCATTTGTCGCTCGGCAACGTGGTCATTCCCAAGTCGGTCACACCGGAACGTATTCGCGCCAATATCGATGTGTTCGACATCGTGCTCGACGCGAACGACCTCGCCGCGATCGCCCGGCTCGACAGCGGCCAGCGCACCGGCAAAGACCCCGACGACCTCGACTGAGCTCCCGAACTCCGTGCCAGGTGCTACCAGCGCGGGTGGATCTGCTCCCGCAGGAGCCGGTCGTAGATATCCTGCACGCCCTCGTTGAAGGCCAGGGAGAGGGGCTCGGCCACGCCCGCGGCAGCGTTGCCCTGCGCCTGCCCGACCGAGCGCGCACCGGGAATGACCGCGCTCACCCCGTCGATCTGGGCGACCCAGGCCAGTGCGGCCTGCGCCGGGGTCAGGCCGGCCGGAGCCAGGGCGGCGAATTCGGTCGCCGCTTGCAGTCCCACCTCGAAGTCGACACCGGAGAAGGTCTCGCCGACGTCGAAGTGGCTGCCGTCGCGGTTGAAGTTGCGGTGGTCGCTCTCGGCGAACACGGTCTCGCGAGAATACTTGCCGGTGAGCAGCCCACTGGCCAGCGGCACCCGCGCGATGATGCCAACCCCGGCAGCACGCGCGGCGGGCAGTACCTCGTCGAGCGGCTTGAGCCGAAACGCGTTCAGAATGATCTGCACCGTGGCCACACCCGGGTGGCTGATCGCGGCGAGGGCCTGGTCGCAGGTCTCCACGCTTACGCCGTAGTTGCTGATGGCTCCCTCGTCGACGAGGGTGTCCAGAGCGTCGTAAACCTCACCCGAGTCGAAGACCGCGCTCGGCGGGCAGTGCAACTGCACGAGGTCGAGGGTGTCCATTCCCAGATTCGTGCGTGAGCGGTCGGTCCACTCCCGAAAGTTGGCGAGCACGAAATTCTCGGGCAACTGCTCGGCCCGTCGTCCCATCTTGGTGGCGACGGTGATGGCAGCGCCCGGGTCGTCGTGCGCAAGGAAATGCCCGATCAGGCGTTCGCTGCGGCCGTCACCGTAGACATCCGCTGTGTCGAAGAAGGTGATGCCGGCGTCAGCGGATGCCGCCAGCACGGCGGCCCCGTCGGCGTCAGACACGGCGCCCCAATCGGCGCCCAACTGCCAGGTGCCCAGGCCGATCACTGAGACAGTACGGCCGGTTCGTCCGAGGGTGTGCTTGTGCATGGTCCCAGCTTAGGCAGCGTGTGGTTTCAGTGGCGGAACATTTTCCGGCTACGGGCGCCAACCCCGCGAGCGCAGCGCGCCGTCAACGGCAGCGCGGATCCATTCCTTCGACGACCCCTTGCGCACGGTGACGACCAGCCACCCGGCGCCCCGCAGGTCGTGCAGCCGTTCGGCATCGCGGTTGTACTGCCCGTCGTCGGTGCGGTGCTGCTCACCGTCATATTCAACGAGAACCTTGTAGCGAAAGTAGACCAGGTCGCCGCGCACCCGACGTTTGCCGGCGGGCAGGGGAATGTATACGTTCGTCTCGGGCTCGGGAAATCCGCTCAGCACCAGGAAGAGGCGCAGAAACGTCTCCCGCCTGGACTCGACCCGGGGCCGAATCAACGCCTCTGCCGCGCGCAGGCTGCGGGCACCGCGCTGCCCTGCATACTGCACGACCTGCGCTGAGATCTCGGGTGCGGTCGCGAGCCCGAGTTCCGGCCTGAGCAGATGGTCACCCGCCGCGACGAGGTCATTCAGGTCCAGAACGGATGCCAGTTGGCACCACGCCGAGACCGGCTCCAGCACCGGCAGCCCGGCCACACTACCCAGCCCCGGAGGAATCGCCACCCGGTGTCCGACAACCCCCACTGCTCGCAAGGCCCGATGCGGGTCGAGCACCGTCACATGAAGGAGCGGGTCGGCCTCGAGCTTGGCCGGCAGGGGCATGCCGAACAGGCGGGCAGCCGTGACGTGGCTGAAGAAGGCGCCAACGGGCATCCGTTGTCTAATTGCCCGGCACCGGTCATTCAGCTCTGCAATGCTGCCGGCCGCAACGCAGACACCCCAAAACGGATGCTCGATATCGCGCGACCGCAGGCGCTTGGCCGACGCGCCCGCGGCCCGGGCCTCGGCATAGGTGAACGCTCCGACGTCGAAGCCGCGAGGGAGTGGAGTCTGGAGATGCATGCTCCGAGAGTGCCACGATCAGCGACCCACCCGACGGTTATCCACAGGGGTGCAAGCAGTCGCGCGCTATTTCATGGAGCAATCACTGCCCCACCCACGCGAGGTGCCATCTTTGGCCCCATGAAACCTCGCCATGAGGCCAAAGATGGCACCTCGCGAAAACGATGGGGCAAAAGGTGGCACCTCGCGCCCGCGCCAATGCGCGACGGGCCGCTGGCGGCCGAACTCACC
This sequence comes from Cryobacterium luteum, assembly GCF_900110125.1. Classification (GTDB taxonomy): domain Bacteria; phylum Actinomycetota; class Actinomycetes; order Actinomycetales; family Microbacteriaceae; genus Cryobacterium; species Cryobacterium luteum. Next base: position 37,634 of record NZ_FOCN01000013.1, on the reverse strand, counting down.
TTGCGCGAGCCTCACGTAGCCAGGGCGTCCCGCTCAGCGAATGCAGACGCTGCTAGCGACTCCCGATGCGCTCGGCGATCAGGGGGCCACCGTCCAGCACGGGCTCCCCCGGGTCGCCGATGCGCCAGGCACCCGCAACAGCTTCGAGTGCGCGCGCGAATCGCGCCGGCTCGTCAGCGCTCAGTGTGAACAGTGGCTGTCCCTGCACCACGGTGTCGCCGGGCTTGGCGTGCAGGTCGATGCCGGCGGCGTGCTGCACCGGATCCTGCTTGCGCGCCCGGCCAGCGCCGAGCCGCCAGGCGCCGATGCCGAACGGAAGCGCCTGCTGTTCGACCAGCACGCCGCTGCGTTCGGCGAGCACGACGTGGGTTTCTCGCGCCACCGGCAACGCGGCATCCGGGTCGCCGCCCTGTGCCCGTATCACGGCCCGCCACTTGTCCATCGCCCGGCCGTCGGTGAGCGCCGCGCCCACGTCGACGCCAGTGATTCCGGCGAGCGAGAGCATCTCCTCGGCCAGTGCTACGGTGAGCTCCACCACGTCGGCCGGCCCGCCGCCGGCGAGCACCTCGACCGATTCGCGCACCTCATTGGCGTTGCCGATGGCAAAGCCGAGCGGCACATTCATGTTGGTCAGCAGAGCGGATGTCGCCACCCCGGCGTCCTCGCCGAGCTCCACCATCGTGCGCGCCAGTTCCCGCGACCGCTCGATGTCTTTCAAAAAAGCGCCGGAGCCGAACTTCACGTCGAGCACGAGCGCGCTGGTGCCCTCAGCGATCTTCTTCGACATGATCGACGAGGCGATCAGCGGGATCGCCTCGACCGTACCGGTGATGTCGCGCAGGGCGTAGAGCTTGCCGTCGGCCGGTGCCAGGCCGCTGCCGGCCGCGCAGATCACGCCGCCGAGCTCCTGCAGCTGCTGGAGCATCTCCGCGTTGGTGAGGTTGGCGCGCCAGCCCGAAATCGACTCGAGCTTGTCGAGGGTGCCGCCGGTGTGGCCGAGGCCACGGCCGGAGAGCTGCGGAACGGCCGCGCCGAACACGGCGACGAGGGGCATGAGCGGCAGGGTGATCTTGTCGCCGACGCCGCCGGTGGAGTGCTTGTCGGTGGTCGGCTTGCCGAGGCCGGCAAAGCTCATGCGTTCGCCGCTGGCCAGCATCGCCATCGTCAGCGAGCGAATCTCAGCTCGGGTCATGCCGTTCAGAAAGATGGCCATGGTCATCGCGGCCATCTGCTCGTCCCCGACATACCCGCGCGTGTAGGCGTCGATCAGCCAGTTGATCTGCGGCTCGCTGAGCTCGCCCCGGTCGCGCTTGGTGTGGATGAGATCGACGGCGTCGAAGGCTTCGATGGCGGTCATGAAGTGGGTTCCTTTGCGGCGTGGTACTCGGCGAGTTGGCGCGGCCCGAACGCATCCGGCAGCACCTCGTCGATGGTTTTCACACCCGACACGGTTTCCAGCAGCATGCCAGGTGCGGAGTGTTCGTAGAGCAGCTGTCGGCACCGTCCGCACGGCATGAGCACGCCGCCGTTGCCGTCGACACAGGTGAACGCGACGAGGCGGCCGCCGCCACTCAAGTGCAGCGCCGAGACGAGGCCGCACTCCGCGCAGAGGGTGAGGCCGTAGGAGGCGTTCTCCACGTTGCATCCGCTGATCACGCGCCCGTCGTCGACGAGGGCCGCGACGCCCACCGGAAACTTCGAGTACGGCACGTAGGCCGTCTCCATGGCGGCGAGGGCCTGCGTACGCAGCGCCGCCCAGTCGATGGCGGGAGCGCTCACTTGATGTACGGCTTTCCGTCGGCGGCGGGCGCCCGCGAGCGGCCGACGAACCCGGCAACGGCGAAGATCGTCACGACGTAGGGCAGCATGAGCATGAACTCGCTCGGCACCGGCGAGCCGATGATGCCCAGCACGTTCTGCAGGTTGGTTGCGAAGCCGAACAATAGCGCCGCGAGGGTGGCCTTGATCGGATGCCACTGGCCGAAGATGACTGCGGCGAGGGCGATGAAGCCCATACCGTTGGTCATCTCCTTGTTGAAAGCACCGACCGCGCCGAGGGTGAAGTAGGCCCCGCCGAAGCCCGAGATGACGCCACCGAGGGTGACGGCAACGAAGCGGGTGCGGTTAACGTTGATGCCTACCGTGTCGGCGGCCTGCGGATGCTCACCCACGGCCCGAACGCGCAGGCCCCACTTGGTGCGAAACAGGCCGAAATACACCACGGCAACGGCCACGTACATGGCGTAGACGATGATGGTCTGGCGAAACAGCACGGGGCCGATGATGGGGATCTCGCTGAGCAACGGGATGTTCAGCCGTGAAAAGACATCCGGTGAGTTGAGCGTGGCGCTGGGAGCGAGCACCTGCGAGTAAAGAAAGCTGGTGAGCCCGATCACGAGCACGTTGAGCACGACACCGACGATGACCTGGTCGACAAGGTACTTGAGCGCGAACGCGGCCAGCACCATCGACACGAGCGCGCCGGCCACCATGGCGGCGAGCAGACCGAGGTACGGGTTGCCCGTGGCGGAGGCCACGACCGCCGAGCTGAAGGCACCGGCCAGTAACTGCGCTTCGATGGCTACGTTCACGACGCCAGCGCGTTCCGACAGCACACCGCCGAGGGCGCCGAAGATCAGCGGGGCGCTCAGGGTGACCGTTCCGATCAGCAGACCGGGCACCGGGATCGTTGAACCGGAGGCCGCCCAGGCCAAAAAACCGATTAGGAAGAGCAGGGCGAACAGAATGGTCAACACGATCGGAACCTTGCGATGGCGGTAGACGAGCGTGGCCGACGCCGCGGCCATGAGCACGAGCACGATGGCCACGAACACGCCGGTGGCGAAGGTCGGCAGGGCCACCTCGGGCAGCTGGATCAGGTCGCGCGCTTCGGACAGCCGAAAAGTGCTGAGGTCACCGCGCTGGCCGCGGCCGAGCACGACGAACAGCAAAAGGGACAGCACGGCAATTCCGCCGAAGGTGATCGGAATCTTCCAGCTGCGAATTTGCGCCGTCGGCTTCACGATCGGGGCCGAAGCCGGAACGGGAGCGGCGCTCTCGGTCAGTGTGCTCATTTCGCCACCACCTCGTTGGACGTGCGTACCTTGACGCTGTGAATTCTGGGTTTCCTGGTGGTGCCCGGCGTCGGCAGGTGGAACATGGCCCGTACCAGCGGCGGTGCCGCGATGAACAGAACGATGAGTGCCTGAACGACCACGACGATGTCGATGGGAACCCCTTCGGCCGCCTGCATGGCGAAGCCACCGGCTTTGAAGGCTCCGAACAGGATGCCGGCGGCGAAGATACCCCACGGCCGCGAACGACCGAGCAGGGCGACCGTGATGGCGTCGAAACCGATGCCGGCATCGATTCCCGAGCTGAAACCGCTGGTCAGGGTGCCGAGCACCTGGTTGACGCCGGCCAGGCCCACGAGCGCGCCCGAGATGGCCATGGCATACATGTAGACGTTCTTCACGTTGATGCCGGCGACGCGGGCCGCATTGGGGTTCTGCCCGACGGCACGAAACTGAAACCCGAGATTGGAACGGTCGAGCAACCACCAGACGAAGATGGTGGCCGCGATGACCGTGAGAAAACCGGCGTGCAGGTTGTACCGGGGGCCGAACAGGTCGGGGAACACCGCGGTGGGCAACATGGCCGGCGTCTTCGGGTTGTTGCTGCCCGGAGCCTGCAGGGCGCCCGGGGTGCGCAGCAGAAACTGAATGAGATACAGCGCCACGAAGTTCAGCATGATTGTGACGATCACCTCGTGGGCGCCGGTGCGAGCCTTGAGCAGGCCCACGATTCCGCCCCAGATGGCGCCGCCGAGCAGGCCGGCCAGAATGGCGACGATCAAGTGGATGCCGGCCGGCAGCTCGACCGCGAAGGCGACCCAGCCGGCGGCCCCCGCGGCGATGAGCATCTGCCCACGGCCACCGATGTTGAACATGCCCACGCGAAAGGCGAGTCCCACCCCGAGGCCGGCCGCGATCAGCGGCGTAGCGAAGGTGAGGGTCTCGGTCAACGGACGAATGGCGGTGAGAAAATTGTCGGCGCGAAAGTTATAGATAGCGCCCTGAAACAGGGCGGAATACGCGCCCGCGACGGCGTCCCAGACGGCCTGCAGCAGGTCAGTCGGCCGAGAGAAAAAATACCCCGCCGTTTCCTGCACGCCTTCGTTCGTGAACGCGATCAGAATGGCACCGACCACGAGGGCGACGAAGACGGCGAGGATGGAGATCATCGCGCTGCCGCCGGTGATGTCGCGCAGCGTCTGGTTCCAGCGCTCCGACCCGTCTTTGCTGGCGGGGCCCACTGGCGGGGTGTTCGTTTTGTCGCTCACAGTGCGGCCTCCGTTGCGGGAGCGTGTTCGCCGACCATCATGAGACCGAGCGTGGCTCGAGGGGTGTTGCCGGGCACGATTCCAACGATTTCTCCTCGATACATCACCGCTATGCGGTCGGCCAGAGCGACGACCTCGTCCAGCTCGGTGGAAACGACTATGACCGGAATGCCGGAGTCCCGGGTTTCGATGATGCGGGTGTGAACGAACTCGATCGAGCCGACGTCGAGCCCGCGGGTCGGCTGGGCCGCCACGAACAGGCGCAGGTCGCGGCTCAGTTCGCGCGCGAGCACAACCTTCTGCTGGTTACCGCCGGAGAGTCGGCCGGCTTCCATTTCGCTGCCCTGCGACCGAATGTCGAACTCGTGAATTTTCTCGGCGGCGAACTTGGCCCGGAACCCGAGCTGTAGGTTGCCGGCCTTCACGAAGGGTGCCCCGGAGCTGCGGTCGAGCATGAGATTCTCGGCGATGCTGAAATCGGCGATGAGGCCGTCTTCGGTGCGGTCCTCTGGCACGAAGCCGACACCGGAGTCGAGAATGTGTCGCACGCTGTAGCCTCGCAACGGTTTGCCGTCGAGCTCGATCGACCCGGTCACGTGCTGTTGTAGGCCGAGCAGGGCCTCGGTGAGTTCTGTCTGGCCGTTGCCCTGCACGCCCGCGATCGCGAGCACTTCACCGGCTTGCACGTCGAAGCTCACGTTGTTCACGACGATCTGGTTGCGGGAGTCGATCACTGAGAGGTTCTTCACCGCCAGCGCGGTTCCGCGCAACTCCGGGGCGTTCTTGTGTACGGTCAGTTCAACCGCGCGGCCGACCATGAGCGAGGCCAGCTCCGCGTTCGTCGCGGTCGGTGATGCTTCGCCGACGACGGTTCCCAAGCGGATGACGGTGATGCGGTCGGCCACGGCGCGCACCTCCCGCAGTTTGTGGGTGATGAACACGATGGAGGTACCGGATGCCGCGAGCTGGCGCATGATCGTCATAAGCTCGTCGGTCTCCTGCGGGGTGAGCACGGCGGTGGGTTCGTCGAACACCAGCACCTTCGCATCCTGCGACAGCGCCTTGATAATCTCCACACGCTGCTGCACACCGACCGGCAGGTCTTCAATGAGGGCGTCGGGGTCGATGTCGAAACCGAACCGGTCGGAGATCTCCCGCACCTTGGCGCGGGCAGCGCTGAGGTCGAGGCGACCGCCGAAGGTGGTCTGCTCGTGGCCGAGCACGACGTTCTCCGCGACGGTGAACACCGGAACGAGCATGAAGTGCTGGTGCACCATGCCGATACCCGCATTCATGGCGTCGCCGGGGCCGGCGAACTTCTGCACCACGTCGTCGAGCAGGATTTCACCCTCTTCAGCGATATACAGGCCGTAGAGCACGTTCATGAGCGTGGATTTGCCGGCGCCGTTCTCGCCCAGGAGGGCGTGAATCTCACCGGACTCGACGGTGAGGGAGATGTTGTTGTTGGCGACCAGTGCGCCGAAGCGCTTGGTGATGCCGCGAAGTTCGAGCTTCATTGATCCTGGATTCCTGGGTCGAGCACGACGGGGGAAAAGCGTGGGGAAATGAAATGGGGAGGCCGACAATCCGGCCTCCCCAGGTCACTACAGCGTATTACTGCTTCGGCGAAGAAGGCGATTCGACCGTGATTGAACCGTCGATGATGCCGGCCTTGATGGCGTCGAGTTCGTCGCTCAGGGTCGAGGGGACCTTGGATTCGAAATCGTGGAACGACGCAATGCCCACGCCGTCGTTGTCCAGGGTGCCGACATACGGGGTGGCGTCGAAAGAGTCTTCACCAGCGCCGGTGACGACGTCGGACACGCTGACCTTGATGCCCTTGAGAATGCTCGTGAGGAACAGGCTCTTGTTGGTCGCGTCGGTCTCATACAGGTCAGCGTCAACGCCCACCATGGCAATGTCCTTGCCCGAGCTCTTGATCGCTTCGATCGCGCTCAGGAAGATCGGTCCACCAACGGGCAGCAGCACGTCGGCATTCTGGTCGATGAGGCCCTGAGCGTTGGCGAGCGATTCGACGCCGGCGGCGAAGCCACCGGTGAACGACCCGGTCTGTGATGCGACGTCCCAGCCGAGCGACTTGACGTCCGTGCCGTTCTGCTCGTTGTAATACGCGACGCCGTCAGCGAAGCCATCCATGAAGATGGTGACGGTCGGGAACTGCATTCCGCCATAGGTTCCAACGACGCCGGTCTTGCTGTAGCCGGCTGCCGCGTAGCCGGCCATGAATGCGGCCGGGGCGGTGTCGAAGATGATGGGCTTGATGTTCGGGGCGTCGACCTTGCCGTCGAAGTTGAGGTCGGCATCGTTGTCGATGATGGCGAAGTTGACTTCGGGGTTCGCCAGGGCGGACTCGACGGTCGCTGCGGCGAGGTTGAACCCGACGGTCACGATGAGGCTGCAGCCCTGGACGACGAGGTTCTGCACGTTGGACTGGTAGTCGGTTTCGGAGGTTGACTCCACCGTGATCGGCTTAACGCTGAGAGCGTCAGCAGCTTCACTGAGGCCCTCGAAGCCGAGCTGGTTGAAGGACTTGTCGTCGAATCCGCCGGCATCAGACACCATGCAGGGCAGAAAGTCGCTGGCGGCGGCGGAGTTGGTGTCGTCGGTCGTGGCGGGCGCCTGAGCACAGGCGGCGAGCATCGCCACGGTGCCGAACATTGCAAGACCGGAAAGTACGGTCTTACGGGTCGAAATTGTCAAGATGACCTCCAGGATGCTGCCCAGCGAGATCGCACGGGCGTGGTGCGATCCACGTTACCGAATGTGACGCCGCGCAGATGAGCAATGTGCGTGCGCGACCGAGTCGTTACCAAGCCGCGACATTGTCGAAACAATTCTCCCCTTACTGGGGTGAACTGGGACCGTCCACGGAGATGATCCCGGCTATAATCGCGGCCCGAATCTGGTCAAGTTCATCAGTGAGCTCCGCGGTCACCCGAGCTGCCTGGTCGTGGAAGTCGGCGATCTCGACGCCGCCGTTCTTCAGCGTGCCCACGAAAGCCGTGTTGTCGAAGGTGCCGTCGAGGTCAGCCCCAATGGTTTCGACGACCGCGGCAGAGGTGTTCTTGAGCACGCTCGTGAGCACGACAGACCGAAACTGCTCCGGCAGGGTGACATAGCCGTCGTTGTCGACCCAGATGATGGACACGTCCGGTGTCTCGATCGCGGCAGCAGCAGCGCCCTGGCCGACCTGACCGGCTACCGGCAGAATGACGTCGGCGCCCTGGTCGATGAACGACTGCGCCAGGGCCTTGCCTTTGTTGACATCCTCGAAGTCGCCGGTGAAGCTGCCGTCCTGGGCGTCCTTGTTCCAGCCGAGCACCTTCACCGCTGTGTCGTGCTTGTCGTTGTACATTGCGACACCGTCGACGAAGCCGTCCATGAACAGCGTGACGGGCGGCTGGTTGCCGCCACCGAAGGTGGCCACCGTGCCGGTCTTGCTCACGCCGGCGGCCAGGTAGCCGGCCAGAAACGAGGCCTGGGCGGTGTCGAAGACGATCGGTTTCACGTTCGGCGCCTCGACGACCTCATCGACGATCGCGAAGTGCACATCGGGGTTGGCAGTCGCCTCGGCGAGGGTGGCGTCAGCGAGTTCAAACCCGACGGTGAGCACGAACTGGCACCCGGTAGCGACGGCCTCACTCACGTTGGGGGCCAGATCGGTCTCCGACGTCGACACGATCGCGTCGGTGTCGATGCTGTACTTCGTCGCCGCCTCCTGCAGCCCCTCCCAACTGGACTGGTTGAAGGAGCGGTCGTCGAGACCGCCCGAGTTCGTGACCATCCGGGCGCAGTATTCCGGCTTCGTCGCATCCGTTGTGGCGGTGGGTGTCGGCGGTTGCGCGCAAGCGGCCAGCAGTAGAGCGGATGCCGCGAGGGCAGAAACAGCGATCACACGACGCATGGACACTCCCTTAAGCATGAATTGGAATTCTAGTCAGGTCGGGCCTACAACACGTCGCTCGACCCCGAGAGTTTCAAGGCGTCGACGACGGCTTTGACCTTCTGGGCGTTCGCGCTCGTGGTGACCAGGAGTGCGTCGGGGGTGTCGATCACGACGATGTCTTCGACGCCGATGAGCGCGATCATACGACCGGTGTGACTGACCACGATGCCGCTCGACGAGTCGGCGAGCACCCGGGCACCGTCGCCGAGGATGGCGAGGTTGGATTTGCGACCCCCGGAGTGCAGCTTGGCGATCGAGGCGAAGTCCCCCACGTCGTCCCATTCGAACTGGCCGGGAATCACGACGAGTTTGCCGGCCGCCGCGGCGGGTTCGGCGACCGAGTAGTCGATGGCGATCTTCTTCAGGCGCGGCCAGACCTGATCGACCACGGCGCCGCGGGCCGGGGTGTCCCAGGCCTCGGCGAGTTTCATCAGCCCGGCGTGCAGCTCGGGTTCGGCCGCTTCGATCTCGGCCAGCAAACGATCGGCGCGCGCGATGAAGATGCCCGCGTTCCACAGGTAGTTGCCCTCGGCGACGTACTGTTCAGCAACCTCGGGGCTCGGCTTCTCCACAAAGGAATCCACGGCGAGCGCGGTTGGGGCGCCGTCGATCGCGAGCGCGGCCGCGCTCTTGATATAGCCGAAGCCGATCGCCGGCTCGGTCGGCTGGATTCCGATCGTGACGATGTAGCCGGCATCCGCTGCGGCAACAGCTTCGGTCACCGCCGACCGAAACAGCCCGTCACCCTTGATGACCTGATCGGCCGGGAACGATCCGATGATCACGCCCGGTTCCCGCAGCTGCAAAATGGCGGCGGCTAGGCCGATCGCGGCGGTCGAATCGCGCGGTTCGCTCTCAAGCACCACGTTCGGATCGGCCAGTTCGGGCAACTGCTGCTCGACCGCGGCGCGGTGGGCGCGCCCGGTGACGACCATGATGCGCTGCTCGCCCGACAGCGGAACGAGGCGGTCCCACGTGTCGCGCAGCAGGGTCTGACCCGAACCGGTGAGGTCGTGCAGAAATTTGGGGGCATCCGCTCGCGACAGCGGCCACAAGCGGGAGCCGATACCGCCGGCGGGAATCACGCTGTACAGGCGGGCGAGGGGCTCACTGGACGTAATCATTCGCCCAGACTATCGGGCAGCCCCAACACCACTGTTCATGCGCGCGTCACCCGACGGCAATGGCCGCTGCCTAACCTCGAATTATGCGGATCGCAGTCATCAGCGAAAGTTTTCTCCCCACCATCAGCGGGGTGACCACGAGCGTCTGCAAGGTGCTCGAGCACCTCGCTGCCAACGGACACGAGGCCATGGTCATCGCGCCATCCGGCGCCCCGTCGCACTATGCCGGATTTCCGGTGCACACCGTCTCCGCCGTCAACTACCGTGAGTTTCCGGTCGGCATACCGAGCCCGCAGGTGCAGAAGCTGCTCGCCGACTTTCGGCCCGACGTATTGCACGCGGCGTCGCCGTTTTTGCTCGGCGCCCAGGGCATCAGCGCGGCCAATCGGCTCGATATCCCCTCGGTCGCGATCTTTCAAACGGATGTCGCCGGCTACGCTCACCGAAACCACCTCGGCCCCGCCACGGCTCTGGCCTGGCGATTCGTGAAGTGGGTGCACGAAGGAGCCACCCGCACCCTGGTTCCGTCGTCGTCGTCGATGGCTGCCCTGTTGCGCCTCGGCGTGCCCCGGCTCGCCCTGTGGACCCGCGGCGTCGACCTCACCGGCTTTCACCCGAACCTGAAGAACGACCCGGCGGTCTGGAATCTTCGGGAACGCATCGCGCCTACGCCCCAGGGCGGTGCAGCCCGCGACGTCATCGTCGGCTACGTCGGCCGCATGGCTCCGGAGAAGCAGGTGGAGCGGCTGCGTGCGCTGCGCGGGGTTCCGGGCATCCGTTTGGCGCTGGTCGGTGACGGGCCGAGCGTTCCTTCTATACGACGTGCGCTCGCCGGCATGCCGGTCACCTGGCTGGGCCGGCTCTCAGGTGCCGAGCTCGCCGTCGCCTACGCGAGTTTCGACGTGTTCGTGCACGCCGGCACCGAGGAAACGTTTGGGCAGACCATTCAGGAGGCGCATGCCGCCGGACTGCCCGTGGTGGCTCCCCACGCGGGCGGGCCGATCGACCTCGTGGCGCACGGTGAGAACGGCTACCTGTTTCGGCCGGACGACGACCGTGACCTCAAGCACTGGGTGGGTCAGCTCGTGCGTGACCCGATGCTGCGGGCGCGGATGGGTGAAGCGGGGCGTCGTGCGGTGCTCGGTCGCTCCTGGCCGACGGTGTGCACCGAGCTGGTCGACTACTACGAGCAGGCCATCGACGAGTGTCTCGCGGTGCGCGCCAACACCCACGTCCCGCGCTCAATGCAACGTTAGGTTACCCTAACCGGCACGAGTGGGGGGAGCACTTGTAGAATACAGAAATGTGCTTACAGCGCATTCTCGGTCTCACTAAAGAGCCATAATTCAGCCAGGGAGGGTTGTTCATGCCACAGACGGCAGGAACCCTAGATTCTCAGCAGAAGACGACATCACGTCGCCCCGCCGGCACCCTCTATCGGGGTAACACGGGCATGTGGTCGTGGGTGTTGCACCGCATCACCGGCGTCGCGATTTTCTTCTTTCTGCTCGTTCACATTCTCGACACGGCCCTCGTACGCCTCAGCCCCGAGGCCTACAACGCGGTCATCTCGCAGTACCAGACGCCGATCATGGGACTCGGTGAGGTCGCACTCGTCGGCGCCATCGTGTTCCACGCCTTCAACGGACTGCGCATCATCCTGATCGACTTCTGGAACGCCAAGTACCAGCGGGTGCTGTTCTACGTGGTCATCGGCCTGTGGGTCGTCACCATGCTCGGCTTCGCGCCGCGCCACCTCATCAACGTGTTCAGCCACTAGGGGGCGACAGACATGACTTCAACAATCGAAGCTCCCCGCAGCCCGTACACGCGCTCGGCGAAAAAACGCGGTCTCAACTGGGAAAAATGGGGCTGGATCTACATGCGCGTCTCCGGCGTCGTGCTGATCGTGCTTATTTTCGGCCACCTGTTCGTCAACCTCATGGTCGGCGAGGGCGTCAGCGCCCTGAACTTCGCGTTCGTCGCCGGCAAGCTGGCGAGCCCGTTCTGGCAGACCTGGGACGTACTCATGCTCTGGCTCGCCCTCATCCACGGCGGCAACGGCATGCGCACCCTGGTCAACGACTACGCCACGTCGCGCATCAGCCGCGGCATCCTGAAGGTTGCGATCCTGCTCAGCGTTGTCTCGTTGATCGTTCTCGGCACCCTCGTGGTCTACACGTTCGACGCCTGCCCGGCCGGTTCGCCCGCCGACCTTCTTCCCGCTCTCTGCTCGAACCTATAGGAGCTGCACACACTCATCATGACGACACCTGCACCCGCACCCACCTCCACCCTTGTGGACGGCGTTCACTACCACCAGTTCGACATCGTGATCGTGGGAGCGGGTGGAGCCGGCATGCGTGCCGCCATCGAAGCCGGCCCCCACGCCAGCACGGCGGTCATCTCCAAGCTCTACCCGACGCGTTCGCACACCGGTGCGGCGCAGGGCGGGATGGCTGCGGCCCTCGCCAACGTCGAAGAAGACAACTGGGAATGGCACACCTTCGACACGATCAAGGGTGGCGACTACCTGGTCGACCAGGACGCCGCCGAGATCCTGGCCAAGGAAGCAATCGACGCGGTCATCGACCTCGAGAACATGGGCCTGCCGTTCAACCGCACGCCCGAGGGCAAGATCGACCAGCGTCGCTTCGGCGGCCACACCCGCGATCACGGTAAGAGCCCGGTGCGTCGCGCCTGCTACGCCGCCGACCGCACGGGCCACATGATCCTGCAGACGCTGTATCAGAACTGCGTCAAGCGCGGCATCAATTTCTTCAACGAGTACTACGTGCTCGACCTCGTCATGACCAACGTCGACGGCGTCGACCAGCCGTCCGCCGTGGTCGCCCTCGACCTGTCGAGCGGTGAACTTCACGTGTTCCAGGGCAAGGCCTTCATCTTCGCTACCGGTGGCTTCGGCAAGATCTTCAAGACCACCTCCAACGCCCACACCCTCACCGGTGACGGCGTCGGCATCGTCTGGCGCAAGGGGCTGCCGCTCGAGGACATGGAATTCTTCCAGTTCCACCCGACCGGCCTGGCCGGGCTGGGCATCCTCTTGACCGAGGGCGCACGCGGCGAGGGAGCCATCCTGCGTAACGCGAGTGGTGAGCGCTTCATGGAACGCTACGCGCCGACCATCAAGGACCTCGCCCCGCGTGACATCGTGTCGCGCTGCATGCTCAAGGAGGTCGCAGAAGGTCGCGGCGCCGGCCCCGAGAAGGACTACCTGTACCTGGACTGCACCCACCTCGGCAAGGAACTGCTCGAGACCAAGCTGCCCGACATCACCGAATTCGCCCGTACCTACCTCGGCGTCGACCCGGTCACCGAGCCGGTGCCGGTCATGCCGACCGCGCACTACGCGATGGGCGGCATCCCGACCAACGTGAAGGCCGAGGTCTGGCGCAACAACGAGCAGGTCGTTCCCGGACTGTACGCCGCCGGCGAATGCGCCTGCGTCTCGGTGCACGGCTCCAACCGCCTGGGCACCAACTCGCTGCTCGACATCAACGTGTTTGGCAAGCGCGCCGGCAACAACGCGGTCGAGTACGTCAAGACGGCCTCGTTCACCCCGCTGCCGGAAGACCCGGCCAAGGAGGTGCGCGAACTGCTCGAAGGCATCCGCTCGTCGACCGGAACCGAACGCATCTCGGTGCTGCGCAAGATTCTGCAGGAAGAAATGGACAAGAAGGCTCAGGTGTTCCGCACCGACGAGTCCCTCGCCTCGGTCACCGAGACCATCCACCTGCTGCGTCAGCGGTACAAGAACATCGCCGTGCAGGACAAGGGTCGTCGCTTCAACACCGACCTGCTCGAAGCCGTTGAACTGGGCTTCCTGCTCGACCTGGCCGAGGTCGTCGTCTACTCCGCCCGCAACCGCAAGGAAAGCCGCGGCGGACACCAACGTGAGGACTACCTCGTGCGTGACGACGAGAACTACCTCAAGCACACGATGGCATACCTCACGGGTGACGCGATGAGCGCGGACGCCGCCGACCACATCAAGCTCGACTGGAAACCGGTGGTCATCACCCGCTACCAGCCGATGGAGAGGAAGTACTGAGTTGAGTACCGCCACGATTGCCAACCAGCCCGTTGTACCCGAAGAGATCCAGTCCTTCACGGTCACGCTCATCATTCGTCGGTTTAACCCGGAGGTCGATGACGAGCCGCACTGGCAGGACTTCGATGTGCAGCTGTACCCGACCGACCGCGTGCTCGACGCCCTGCACAAGATCAAATGGGAGCAGGACGGTTCGCTGACCTTCCGTCGTTCCTGCGCGCACGGCATCTGCGGCTCGGATGCCATGCGCATCAACGGCCGCAACCGCCTGGCCTGCAAGACGCTCATGAAGGACCTCGACGTCACGAAGCCCATCTACGTGGAGGCCATCAAGGGCCTGCCGCTCGAGAAGGACCTCATCGTCGACATGGAGCCGTTCTTCGACTCCTTCAAGGCGGTGCAGCCCTTTCTCGTTGCCAAGAGCAAGCCGGTCGACGGCAAGGAACGCCAGCAGACCGTTGCCCAGCGCGCCCGCTTCGACGACACGACGAAATGTATCCTTTGCGCCGCCTGCACGTCGAGCTGCCCGGTGTTCTGGACCGACGGCCAGTACTTCGGTCCGGCCGCGATCGTCAACGCGCACCGTTTCATCTTCGACTCCCGCGATGAGAATGCGGCCGTGCGCCTCGACATCCTCAACGACCAGGAGGGCGTGTGGCGTTGCCGCACGACCTTCAACTGCACGGATGCCTGCCCCCGCGGCATCCAGGTGACCCAGGCCATCGCCGAGGTCAAGCAGGCCATCATGCGTGGCAAGGCGTAACTGACTGACTGAACGACAAACACCCCCGTCATTGTGACGGGGGTGTTTTTGTCTGGTCGCCTAGGCTGACACAGCAAATAAGCTGACACAGCAGTTAAACTCACACAGCAGTTACACTCACACAGTGAAAGAGCTTGTGGAGCGCATTCTTGGGTGGCGACCCGTGCGGGTGGTGACGCACTTCAACAACGTGGGCGGCAGCATCCTCGCCGGGGGAATGTCTTACCAGGCGATCTTTGCCATCTTCGCGGCCGTCTGGGTGGGGTTCTCCATTGCCGGCCTGTTCCTCACCGCGAATCAGGGACTGCTGAACGCCCTGTACGCCATCATCAACCAGTCCATTCCGGGCCTGATCGGTTCCGACGGCATCATCGACCCCGATCTGCTCGCCACGGCGGGGATCTTCACCTGGACCGGTGCCATCGCCCTGGCCGGACTGCTGCTGACCGCGCTCGGCTGGCTTTCGACCACCGCCCAGGCGGTGCGCACCGTTTTCGGCATGCCCCCACAGACCACGTTCTTCATCTGGGTCAAGCTGCGCGAGCTCGGCCTCGGGTTGGTGTTCGGGCTCGCCCTGGTCGTGTCGGCGCTGGTTTCCCTCGCCAGCACCGCGCTGCTGGGCGCCCTGTTCGGTCTCTTTCAGATTCCTCAGGACTCGTTCTTCTACGAGGCGTCCGCCCGCGGCATCGGCCTCGCGGTGGTGCTCATCATTGATACGCTCACCCTCGCCGGCCTGTTCCGGGTGCTGTCGCGGGTGCGCATCCCGGTGCGGCGCCTGTTCGCGGGGGCGCTGCTCGGCGGTGTCGCCCTCGGCGTGCTGAAGATTCTCGGCGGGGCGCTGCTCGGCGGCGCCAGCCGCAATCCGTTGCTCGCGACCTTCGCGGTCATCATCGGGCTGCTCATCTGGTTCAACCTCGTGAGTACCGTGACCCTGATCGCCGCCGCCTGGATCGCCGTCGGCATGAACGATGCGGGCATTCCGCCGCAATCGCTCAGCGCCGACGAAGCAGCCGAGAACCAGGAAAAGCGGATGCAGGACGCCCTGCGGCTGACCGCCCAGGCCGAGCTCACGGCGGCTCGGGCCGACCGCGACGCGGCGCCCTGGTATGCCCGGTGGGCGGCCAGACGGCGGCTCAGGGCGGCCGAGGCGCGGGTGGCCGAGTATGCTGCGGCGGATGACGCCCACGCCCCCTAACTAGACTTGACCCATGTCTTCCGCCAAACCCCTTCGCATTGCCAGCATCAACACGAACGGGGTACGAGCCGCGTACCGCAAGGGGATGGGCGACTGGCTGGCTGCCCGCGACGTCGACATCCTGGCCATCCAGGAGGTGCGCGCCTCCACCGAGGACCTCGAGGGGCTGCTCGGGCCGGACTGGAACATTCTGCACGACGCTGCCACCGCTAAGGGTCGGGCCGGAGTGGCCCTCGCCAGCCGCGCCGGGGCATCCATTCACCGGGTCGCCCTCGGCGCCGAGGATTTCGACAGCGCCGGCCGCTGGCTGGAAGCCGACTACGAGGTCGACGGGCAGATCATCACCGTCGTGAGCACCTATGTGCACTCCGGCGAGACAGACACCCCCAAGCAGGTGGAAAAGTACAAGTTTCTGGACGCCATGGTTGCCCGGCTGCCCGAGCTCACCGCGCACAGTCCGCTCGCACTGGTGCTCGGCGACCTGAACGTGGGACACCGCACGCTCGACATCAAGAACTGGCGCGGCAACAAGAAACACGCCGGCTTTCTGCCGGAGGAGCGGGAGTATTTCGACCGCATCCTCGGAGCGGAAGGCGACCCGCGGTACAACGCGGGTGCCGGACTCGGCTGGGTGGATGTCGGACGTAAGTGGGCCGGCGAGGTCGAGGGGCCGTACACCTGGTGGTCCCAGCGCGGCAAGGCCTTCGACACCGACACCGGGTGGCGACTGGACTACCATCTGGCCAGCCCACTTTTGGCGGCATCCGTTCTGAATTATGCGGTCGACCGGGCCGCGGCGTACGACCAGCGCTGGAGCGACCACTCCCCCGTGGTCGTCGACTATGACCTTTCGAAAGCAGCACACTCATGACCCTCACCCGCCTCTATTCGGGTATGCAGCCCTCAGCGGAATCGCTTCAGATCGGCAACTACATCGGCGCGCTGCTGAACTGGAAGACCCTGCAACAAACGCACGACGCGTTCTTTTCCATCGTCGACCTGCACGCGATCACCGTGGCCCAGGATCCGGCGAAGCTGCGCTTGAACACGCGCCGCACGGCGGCGCAGTACATTGCGGCCGGAATCGACCCGTCGGCATCGACGCTGTACGTGCAGTCACACGTGCCGGCGCACGCCCAGCTGGCCTGGGTGCTCAACACCATCACCGGTTTCGGTGAGGCGAGCCGCATGACGCAGTTCAAAGACAAGTCTGCGCGGCACGGCGCCGACGCCACGACGGTGGGCCTGTTCGCCTACCCGACCCTCATGGCCGCCGATATTCTGCTGTATCAGACGTCCGTGGTGCCGGTTGGCGAAGACCAGCGCCAGCACGTGGAACTCACCCGTGACCTCGCGTTGCGCTTCAACTCGCGGTTCGGCGAGACCTTCACGATTCCCGAGGTGGCGATCGTGAAGGAGACCGCGAAGATCTACGACCTGCAGAACCCCACGTCGAAGATGAGCAAATCGGCAGAGTCACACGCCGGGGTCATCTGGCTGCTGGACGAGCCGGGGGTCACCAAGAAGAAGATCATGCGAGCCGTGACGGATGCCGACGGCGGTGTGGTATTCGACCGGGAGAACAAGCCCGGTGTGGCCAACCTGCTCACGATTTACTCGGTGCTGGCTTCTCAGTCGATCGAGTCGCTCGAGAACGAGTATGCCGGTCGCGGCTACGGCGACCTGAAGAAGGGGCTGGTCGAGGTGGTCCTCGGCACCTTCGACCCGATTCGTGAGCGCGTCGCCGAGCTGATCGGCGACCCCGCCGAACTCGACCGGGTGCTCGCGTCGAACGCCGCGAAAGCCTCCGACGTGGCGAACGAGACCCTCGCCACCGTCTACGACCGCGTCGGCTTCCTGCCGCTGCGCTGATGCCGGTTTCTGTGCCTGGTCCGGTGCTTGTACCGGTTTCGGTGGCGGCCGGTCAGGAGACCGCAGGTTCTGCCGGATTGGATCCGTCAGTCCGGCACGCTGTGCGGCATCACCAACCGGCGGTGGTGCTGTTCGACCTCGACGACACCCTGTTCGCCCATCGGGGTGCGGTTGCGGCGGGTATTCTGCTGCACCTCGACCGGGTTGGTGGCGCGTTCGCGACCGGCGACCGGGTCGCGGCGACCGGGCTTTGGGATGCGCTCGAAGAGGAGCATTACCACTCCTACCTCGCCGGATCGTTGGACTTCGCCGGCCAACGCCGCGCCCGGGCACAGGATTTCGCGGCGTCGTTCGACATCATGCTGACCGACGCCGAGGCCGATACCTGGTTCGACGAGTACTTCGAAAGCTACCGGGCCAGCTGGCGCCTGCACGACGACGCTCTCCCCTGCCTGGACGCGCTGGCGCAGCTTCTGCCCGAGGTACGCTTCGGCCTCATCACGAACGGCGACCCGGTCTTTCAGGGCGAGAAGATTCGGCGGGTCGGCCTGACCGACCGGTTCGAGCACGTCGTCACCTCGGGTGCTCTCGGCTTCGCCAAGCCCGACCCCCGCATCTTCGAGCACGCCTGCGCCGTGTTCGGCGTGCCGGTTTCGGAGGCGGTCTATGTCGGGGACCGGCTGCGCACGGACGCTGTGGGCGCTGCCGCTGCGGGGCTGACGGGGGTCTGGCTGGACCGCGCCGGCGCATCCGCTGCCCCAACTGGGTCTGCCATCCCCTCGCCGCGCGCAGCCACGGGTCTCCCTCCGACCACCGGCGCCGACTCAATCGAGGCGGCCCACCTGGGAGTGCTGCGAATAGGGACCCTCGCCGACTTGCCGTTCGCCCTGACCAGCCAATAGCCCGGTCATCACCCCTCGGGTGTCCCCCCTCGCACGTCTCCGGGTCAGAAGCGTCGTTTCGTTGCTAATTCAGGAAATCGACGCGCTGGCCGCTCGAAGCCCCCGGAACTTGGGGAGATGTGGACCACGCCTGCTCCTGACTTCCTGAATTAGCCACCGCGCACCGGGGCGATTCGTCGTCTGCGGTGACACGCGACAGCCGAACACTGCGGGCACACACCACCGAGCACGAAGCAGGCCGACCATCGAGCCGCCGCGTGGCTAATTCAGGAGAGTAGCGTGAGCGAATGCAACCACCACTGCAAACACGGGGCTGGCCGTGCGCGGAACTGACGGGTTTCCTGAATTGGCCACGCGGCGGGGGTCTGCTGGGCGATTCGCCGCTCGCTACAGCACGTATGTACGGAAGTGATTGCGCACGGCCAAGAGTCCAGTTATCGCCGCCACGACGCGCTCCGGGTGGTAGAAAATGTCCCGGTGGATGGCGCGGTAACTCATATAGGTCATGCCGGCGAGGTCACAATCACGGGTGCGGTCGCGCAGATGCGCGTCCCAGCCGTCATGGAACTGTCGGCTGTCGGCTTCGACGACGAGGCATCCTTCTATGACCATGTCCACGCGCCCCACGCCGCTGATCGACACCTGAATTTCGAACTGAAACCCCGCAAGGTGCACGATGAACCGCAGCACCGTCTCCTGGCCCGATTCACTCCGCGCATCGACCCACGCACGGAGATACTGTAAATCCTCGGGAAGGGCCGCGAAAATCAACACGACGGCCTCGCTCGGCAGCAGACGCAAATGCAGGGCGTTGTCGAGGGAGGCTAATGCAAATCGTGGTTGTTGGCATCGGAAGATCTGGATTAGGGAATCCGTTAGGCCGATGCTGTATTCGGTGCCGTCCTCGGATGCCAGAAGTTGATCCCAATGCAACTCAATACCGTTGCGGTTCGCCACAGTGAGCCGCTGAAAGCGATCCTGTGGTGCGCGCAGTCTCGAAGCATTCGGGTCAAGATGAACATGCGTGGAGCTGCTGTCGAGGGCAAAGACTCCCATATCGGCAGCTGCGGATATGCAGCCGAGCCGGCCACCGACGCGCACGGCTTCAAGAATGTGACGGTTGGTGGAGGGGAGCGCGTAGCGCCCACGGCGACAGCGCACCAGGAAACCGTTGTCGACGGCCGCCTTCAGTGACCTCCACGTCGCGCCGGCGGCCCGCAGTTCACCGGTCTCGATGACGGACCGGTCGGATTCGTGAAAGAGCACTTCCCATGTCATAGGACCCAGCATGGTAATCAACGGGCCTATTGAAACCGCGACTGGATGTTTCAGTGGACAGACGCGCGAATCAGTGCCTGTGGAGAACTTAAGAACCCACTGTTGCACCCGAAAAGCGTGGCGAATTCAGGAAATTCTCGATTTCACAGGTACGTCCGCTGCACTGGCTCGGCGGTGTGCAGGAGGATTTCCTGAATTGGCCCCCGTCAGGTTCGTGCAGACCGGTCTTGGCCGTCCGGCCCACGCGGGAGGCCCGATCCTGGCACTTGCCAGGGTGAACGGATGCGGCGCTCGGCACGTCCCCCGAGGTTCCCCGCCCGTGCCGTGGCCAATTCAGGAAATTCTCGGGGTCGAAGGGAACTGGCCGCGCAGATCCGCGGCCCACCGGCCGCCATACCAACGGATTTCCTGAATTAGCCACGGAGAGAGTGCGCACGAGGAGAGGAACACGGACGATGCCGAAAGCCCGGCCGCGCAGAGGCGCGGGCCGGGCCGTAACGCCGGATCGGTCTGGTGCGGGTTACCGCACGTCTTCGTCTACCCAGTCGAGGGTCTTCGTGACGGCTTTCTTCCAGTTGCGCAGCAGGCGGGCGGCCTCCTCCTTGTCCATGGCGGGCTCCCAGCGGGCATCTTCCTGCCAGTTGGAGCGCAGGTCGTCGAGGCCGCTCCAGAAGCCGACGGCCAGGCCGGCGGCGTAGGCGGCGCCGAGGGCGGTGGTCTCGGCAACGACCGGGCGCACGACCGGCACGCCGATGATGTCGGCCTGGAACTGCATGAGCAGGTCGTTGGCCGTGGCTCCGCCGTCGACCTTGAGCTCGGTCAGCGGCACACCGGAGTCGGCGTTGACCGCGTCGAGCACCTCGCGGGTCTGGTAAGCGATGGCCTCGAGGGCCGCACGGGCAATGTGGCCCTTGTTGACGTACCGGGTGAGGCCGACCAGGGCGCCGCGGGCGTCGGAGCGCCAGTACGGCGCGAACAGGCCGGAGAAGGCCGGCACGAAGTAGGCGCCGCCGTTGTCGGTGACCGTCTTGGCGAGGTCTTCGATCTCGGAGGCGTTCCTGATGATGCCGAGCTGGTCGCGCATCCACTGCACGAGTGAGCCGGTCACCGCGATCGAGCCTTCGAGCGCGTAGTGCACCGGAGCATCGCCGAGCTTGTAACCCACGGTGGTGAGCAGGCCGTTCTTGGAGTGGATGATCTCGGTGCCGGTGTTGAAGATCAAAAAGTTTCCGGTGCCGTAGGTGTTCTTCGCCTCGCCCTGGTCGAAGGCGGCCTGGCCGAAGGTCGCCGCCTGCTGGTCGCCGAGGATGCCGGATATCGGCACCTCGCGCAGCAGGCTGTGCCCGCTCGCAATGCCGTAGACCTCGGATGACGATTTGATCTCGGGCAGCATCGACCTGGGCACGTCGAAGACGGCGAGGATCTCGTCGTCCCACTGCAGGGTTTCCAGGTCCATGAACATGGTGCGGCTCGCGTTGGTGACGTCGGTCGCATGCACGCCGCCCTCGGTGCCGCCGGTCAGGTTCCACAACACCCAGGAATCGGTGGTGCCGAACAGGAGGTCGCCGGCATCCGCTTTCTCGCGTGCCCCCTCGACGTTTTCGAGAATCCAGACGATCTTGGTGCCGGAGAAGTAGGTGGCCAGCGGCAGGCCGACCTTGTTCTTGAACCGTTCGACGCCGCCGTCAGCCGCGAGGCGGTCGACGATCGACTGGGTGCGGGTATCCTGCCAGACGATGGCGTTGTAAACGGGCACGCCGGTGTTCTTGTCCCAGACGACAGCGGTTTCGCGCTGGTTGGTGATGCCGACGGCTTCAATGTCGTGGCGGGTGATGTTGGCCTTCGACAACGCCTGCCCGATGGCCTCACGGGTGTTGTCCCAGATCTCCTTGGGGTCGTGCTCGACCCAGCCGGCCTGCGGCAGAATCTGTTCGTGCTCGAGCTGCCCGGTCGAGATGATCGACCCGGCCTTGTCGAAGATGATGGCGCGGGAGCTCGTGGTTCCCTGGTCGATGGCGAGAACATACTTGGCCATGTGTAACTCCTTTGTTGTTCCAGGTGGGAATTAAGTATAGAAACGGATGCTGCGGCCTGCGTCGGCCGGCTCAGCCCAGGATGGGCATGAGCACGCCGGAAGACGCGCCGGCGACGACGCCGCCGATGATGGGACCGACGACCGGAACCCAGGAGTAGGACCAATCGCTGGACCCCTTGCCCTTGATCGGCAGCAGGAAGTGCGCGATGCGGGGGCCCAGGTCACGAGCCGGGTTGATCGCGTAACCGGTCGGTCCACCGAGCGATGCGCCGATCGCGATCACGAGCAGAGCCACCGGCAGCGCACCGAGAGCGGCGAGGCCGCCGGCGTCGCCGTTGCGGCCGAAGCCGATGACAACGAAGACGAGCACAAAGGTGCCGATGATCTCGGTGACGAGGTTCCAGCCGTAGGACCGGATGGCCGGCCCGGTCGAGAAGACACCGAGCTTATTGGCCGGTTCCGGTTCCTGATCGAAGTGCTGCTTGTAGGCCAGCCAGACCACCACGGCACCGAGAATACCGCCGATCAGCTGCGCGCCGATGTAGACGAGCGTTGACGCGACGTTGACCGGCACCCCGGACCCGAAGGTGTCGGTTCCGCTCGCGACGAGGCCGAGGGTGACGGCCGGGTTCAGGTGGGCGCCTGAGTTGTATGAGGCGATGACTCCGGCGTAGACCGCGAGGCCCCACCCGATGGTGACCATGAGAAAGCCGCCGCCGAAGCCTTTGTTCCTGGCGAGTGCGACGTTGGCGACCACGCCGCAGCCGAGCAAGACGAGGATGGCCGTTCCCACGACCTCTGACATAAAGACGACACCGAGATTGTCCACATTGACCTTTCAGATGGGTGTTGCGTGCGCCGACCGACCTTGTTGTCGAGTGCGGCGATCGTTCTGGCGTGCTTAAAAACGTATCGGCGCCCGGGCAGGCACCGGCCGGTTTTCGCTGCACGTTCGTGCAGATTGCCGGCCGGTGCGGGTACTACGAGGTGAGGACCGAGCCGGAACTGACCGGGGCGAGGTCGACCCCGTGCACGTCGATCAGGATGCCGCGGGTCAGCTCGATCTCCTCGGCTCGGCGCCCGGCGTCCCAGCCGAGAACGGGAGCGACGACGAGTGCGAGTTCTTCGATCAACGGGGTGGTGACGGCACCGACGAAGGCCATGCTGGTGCGACGCAGGAGCAGGTCGATCAGGCGCACGACGCTCTCGGTCCCGGCGAGAAATTCGATCTCGCGTCGGGTGTAGGCGGCGTTGTGGCGGAGCGGGGCATCCGGTTCACTCGATGGGTCGGTCAGAAAGTCGATGACCTCGCTCGCGCGCGTGCCGTAGCGGGAGAGCAGGGCGGCCGCACGGTCGGCACCGACCTCATCGCCGTGCGCGGTGACCCAAACCAGGTGGGCGGCTTCGGTGGCCGGAAAATCGCGGCCGCCGCCAATGGCGAGCCCCTCGGTCGAGACGGTGCGCGGCAGTCCGAGCAACGTCAGGATGTCGGTGCTCAGGTTTTCGGCCAGAGCGCGGAAGGTGGTCCACTTGCCGCCGACCAGGCTGAGCAGGGTGCCGTCGGCGGCTCCGGTGCGGGGCAGCGGACGCGACTCGATGCGGTAGTCGCGGGAGACGAAACCGGGGGCTTCCTCGTCGTGGCGAGGCAGCGGGCGCACACCGGCGAAGCGGAACACGATGTGTGACCGGTCGACCGGAACGGTTGGGAAAACGTGCGCGACCAGGTCGAAGAAGTAGTCGATCTCGTCTTCGGTGCAACGAATCGGCTTGGTCATGTCGTGCTCGAGGTCGGTGGTGCCGACCAGAACACGTCCCTTGAGCGGGTAGATCAGCACGATACGGCCGTCTTCATGCTCGAAGAAGATCTCGCGACCACCCGTCGCCGCGAGCAGCTCAGGGTTGTCCAGCACAATGTGCGAACCTTTGGTGCCGCCCATGAAGGTGCTCGGCTGGCCGAGAGCCGTGTTGGTCAGGTCGGTCCACGGCCCGCTCGTGTTGACGACGACATCCGCTTGGAAGGTGAACTCTTCACCGGTGATCGAGTTGCGCAGGAGCACACCGTTCTCGGTCATGCCGGCAGCTTCAACGTAATTGGCGGCGCGGGCGTGCAAGCCGGCGTCGAGGCCGTCGCGCAGCACGTCGAGGGCGAGGCGCTCCGGGTCGTGCATGGCGGCGTCGTAGTAGGTGGCCGTGTACTTGAGGCCCGGGTTCAGCAGCGGCAGGGCAGCGAGCGCCTTGGTGCGGCCCTTGAATTCGTGGCGCGGCACCGTTCCGCCGTCGCGCGAGAAGGCGTCGTAGATCATCATGCCGATTTTGATCAGCATGGCACCGCGCTCGACGTGCTTGGCGCCCTGCTTGTGGGTGACGAAGCGCAGCGGCGCGGCCATCACTCCGGAGAAGGTGGAGAAGATGGGAATGGTCGTCTGCAGCGGCTTGACGTAGTGCGGTGCGATCTTGAGCAGGCCGTTGCGTTCCTCGACCGATTCCTTCACCAAGCGAAACTCACCGTTTTCAAGGTACCGCACGCCGCCGTGGATCATGTGCGAGCTGGCCGAGGAGGCTCCGGAGACGAAGTCATTCTTCTCGACGATGACCACGTCAACGCCCTGCAGGGCCAGGTCACGGAAGGTCGCGATGCCGTTGATGCCGGCGCCGATGATGAGCACCTGGGCGCGGGGGCGGTCGGAGATCGCGGTTGACGTCTGTGAGTTTAAGAACGACATTGTTGTCACCTCTGTCTCGGGGCCGGCCCGTGATTTGCGCGGGGCAGGCCGTATGAATAGATTCAGTCTGACAGTCCGACACAATTTCTCAATCGGATTGAACATACGTGCAAGGAGCCGCCGTGACCTACGCTACCGATCCAGTGCAGTCCGATCGCAGCCGCGATGCCCTCACCGCGGCGCACCTGTATTACCTGCAGGACCTCACGATGGAGGCCATAGCGCAGGAGTTGCATACCTCCCGTTCCTCGGTCTCCCGCCTGCTCAGTCACGCCCGGGAGACCGGTCTGGTGAACATTCAGATCAAGTCGCCATTGGATGCCCCGAGTCACCTCGAGCAGCAGATCGAAGCCCGATTCCAGGTCACCGCACACGTGGTTCCGGTTCCGGACAGCGCGAGCGACGTCGACCGGCTGGAGCGCGTGGCGCTCTCGGTTGCACGGATTCTCGGCCAATACTTTGACTCCAACATGACCATGGGCATCGCGTGGGGTTCGACCATGAACGCGATCAGCCGGCACGTGACCCCGAAACAGACCCACAACTCGCAGGTCGTGCAGCTCAACGGCGCCGGAAACATGCGCACGACCGGTCTCGGCTACGCGAGTGAGATTCTCGGCCGCTTCGGTACGGCCTTCGGCGCTCACGTTCAGCAGTTTCCGGTACCCGCCTTCTTCGACGACCCGGCAACGAAACAGGCATTGTGGCGCGAACGCAGCATCAGCCGCCTGATCGACATGCAGGCCACCATGGACATCGCCCTGTTCGGCCTCGGCTCCCCCTTCTCCGGTGTGATCAGTCGCGTCTACGCCGGCGGCTACCTCGAACAGGCCGAATTCGATGCGCTCAGCACGGCCGGCGTGGTCGGTGATGTGGCGACGGTGTTCTACCGCGCCGACGGTTCGACCGACGGCATCACCCTGAACGAACGCTCGACCGGCCCCGACTTCACCGTGCTGCGTCGCACCCCACGCCGCATCTGCGTTGTGGCCGGCCGCTCCAAACTCGCGAGCCTGCGCGGAGCCCTGGCCGCGCGGCTCATCACCGACCTGTTCGTCGATGAGAGCACGGCCCGCGCCCTGGTCGAGGCACCCTGATCGGATATTGAACGGAATACGCCGGAGCGTACGGTGTTGCACTATAAATAGAAGTACAACACGTGCTCCGGGGTCGGTGTAAATCCGAACCGGCGGTTAGAGTCCGCGACCCGTTAGTTCCTTGAGAAGGTTTGAGGGGCGAAACGGTTGAGCTGGTGAAATTCCAGCACCGACGGTTAAAGTCCGGACGGGAGGCGCACGAGTTGGTTGGCTCCTACGGTCGACCGACGGGTTTGTGCGCGTCTGCGTACCCCCATACCCCCCGGAGCTCGTCCGACACAGGATGAGGGCGGGATGACCAACAAAGCGGCAGTCGGCCTGGATCGGTCGGTGCTGCACGGCGCCATGCTCCGTGCCCTCGAACTGGCCACCCACGGCCCCGCCACCGGGGTGAACCCGCGGGTCGGCTGCGTCATTCTGAACGCGCACGGCGACGTGCTCGCCGAAGGCTGGCACCGCGGCGCCGGCAGCCGCCACGCCGAGGTCGACGCCCTGTCGAAGCTCGCTCCTGGCGGCGCTCGCGGCAGCACCGTCGTCGTCACGCTCGAACCGTGTAACCACGTCGGCCGCACCGGTCCGTGCGCGCTGGCCCTGATCGAGGCCGGTGTTGCCCGCGTCGTCTACTCGGTGACCGACCCCGGCGAGCACTCCTGCGGCGGCGCGGAACGGCTGCGTGCCGCCGGCATTGGGGTGCAGGGCGGCCTGCTCGCCGAGAACGGTGAGGCGTTCCTCGGCGACTGGCTCGTGGCCGCTCGCCTCGGCCGCCCGTTCGTCACACTTAAATGGGCGTCGAGCCTCGACGGGCGCGCCGCCGCCGCCGACGGTTCCAGCCGCTGGATCACCGGGCCGGATGCCCGCCTCGACGTGCACCGGCGCCGCGCGGCCTGCGACACGATTCTGGTCGGCACCGGCACCGTGCTCGCCGACGACCCGGCCCTGACCGCGCGGGGCGCTGACGGCGGGCTGCTCCCCCGGCAGCCGGTGCCCGTTGTGGTCGGCCGCCGTGAGGTGCCGGCATCCGCTGCCCTGCTGCACCACCCACAGCAGCCACTGTTTTTCGACGGGCTCGACTTACCGGGACTGCTGACCAACCTGCACCAGCGGGGCCTGCGCAGCGTGTTCATCGAGGGCGGACCGACCGTAGCGAGCGCCTTCGTCGCCGCCGGGCTGGTCGACGAATACCTCATCTACCTCGCACCGACCCTGATCGGCGGGCCGCGGCTCGCCATCACCGATCTGGGCGTGTCCACCATCGGCGAGCAGCGCCGCCTCTCCATCTATTCCCTCGACCGGCTCGGCGACGATATTCGCCTCGTCGCCCGGCCTCGCACCAACTAAGGAACCCCATGTTCACCGGAATCATCGAGGAGCTCGGTCAGATCGAGCGCATCGAGACCACAGCGGATGCCGCCCGCCTCACCATTCGCGGCCCGCTCGTCGTCGAGGGCGTGGGCCACGGTGATTCCATCGCCGTGCAGGGCGTCTGCCTCACCGTGGTCGAACGCACCGCCGACACGTTCACCGCCGACGTGATGGCGCAGACCCTGTCGATGTCAACGCTGTCCGACGCCCGCGTCGGCGCGCCGGTCAACCTGGAACGCGCAGCCCTCGTCGGCGACCGTCTCGGCGGTCACATCGTGCAGGGCCACATCGACGGCACGAGCACCGTACTCGCCGTCACGCCGGGTGACGCCTGGCGAGTGCTGCGGTTCAGCCTGAACACCGAACTCGCGCCACTCGTCGTCGGCAAGGGCTCGATCGCCATCGACGGCGTCTCCCTCACCGTGAGCAATATCAGCCCGGCCGCCGAGGCCAGCCAATGGTTCGAGGTGTCGCTCATTCCCGAGACCCTCGCCGCCACCACCCTCGGCGAACGCCAGGTCGGCGACAGCGTCAACCTCGAAACCGACATTCTGGCCCGACACGTTGAGCGGATGCTGGACCTTCGCGCGACCCACAATTCCCACCCCGAAACAAGGAGCGCATCATGAGCCTCGCCGATATTCCCTCCGCACTCGACGCCCTGCGCCTCGGCCGACCGGTCATCGTCGCCGACGACGAGGGCCGCGAAAACGAGGGCGACGTGATCATCTCCGCCCAGCTCGCCACCCAGGAATGGATCGCCTGGACGGTGCGCTACTCCTCCGGGTTCATCTGCGCCCCGATGACCAACGAAATCGCCGACCAGCTCGACCTGCCGGTGATGGTGCTGAACAACGAAGACCCGCTCGGCACCAACTACACAGTGAGCGTCGACGCCGCCGACCGGCTGTCGACCGGCATCAGCGCCGCCGACCGAGCCCACACCCTTCGCGTGCTGGCCGATCCCCAGTCGGCCCCGGCGAGCCTGCACCGCCCCGGCCACATCCTGCCGCTGCGAGCCCGCGACGGCGGCGTACGCGAGCGCGGCGGACACACCGAAGCCGGCGTCGACCTGATGAAACTCGCCGGCCTGTTTCCGGTCGCGGCGATCGCCGAGATCGTCGCCGAGGACGGCGAGATGATGCGTCTGCCCGGCCTGCTCGAACTCGGTGAGCGCGAAGGACTGCTCGTCATCACGATCAAAGACCTGATCAGCTACCTCAACGAGGTTCATCCCAACGAAGCCCTGCCGACCATCGCCCCGCTCACCGAAGCGCCGCGGGTCGACTTCGAGGTGGAAACCACCGTCCCCACCCGCCACGGCGCCTTCCGGGTGCGCGCATACCGTGATCGCTCCACCGGCGCCGACCACGTGGCGTTCGTCGCCGGCACCCCGGTCGACGGCGCCATCGTGCGGGTGCATTCCGAATGCCTCACCGGCGAAGCCTTCGGCTCGCTCAAGTGCGAGTGCGGGCCGCAGCTCGACGCCTCCCTCGACATCATCCAGGAGGAGGGCGGGGTGGTCGTCTACCTGCGCGGTCAGGAAGGCCGCGGCATCGGCCTCATCAACAAGCTGCGCGCCTACGAACTGCAGGAAGACGGCCTCGACACCCTCGATGCGAACGTGGCGCTCGGTCTGCCCATCGACAGCCGCGATTACGGCGCGGCCAGCAGCATCCTGCACGATCTGGGCTTGAACTCGGTGCGACTGCTCACCAACAACCCCGAGAAGGTGCGACAGCTCGAGCTGCACGGTGTCGCCGTGAGCGAGCGGGTGCCGCTCGTCGTCGGCATCGGCGAATACAACGAGGAATACCTCGCCACCAAGCGAGACCGCATGGGTCACCACATCACGAACGCCGAAATCATGAACGGAATCGCCTAATGGCTGGAACAGGACCCACAATCACGGTTGACGCACGGGGCCTGCGCGTCGTCATCGTGGCCGGGCAGTGGCACGATGTCATCACCGACGGCCTCATCGCCGGCGCCACCCGGGTACTCGAAGCCAGCCAGGCGGAGTTCTCCCTCGTGCGCGTTCCCGGCAGCTTCGAACTGCCCGTCGCCTGCAAGGTCGCGCTCGAAAGTGGGGCCGACGCGGTCGTCGCCCTCGGCGTGATCATTCGCGGCGGCACCCCCCACTTCGAGTTCGTCTCAAATGCGGCAACGGATGGCCTCACCCGCGTCGCCCTCGACACCGGCAAGCCCGTGGGTTTCGGCGTGTTGACCCTCGACGACGAGCAGCAGGGCCTCGACCGGGCCGGGCTACCCGGATCCAGGGAGGACAAGGGCGAGGAGGCGGCATCCGCTGCGCTGGCTACCGCGCTCGTGCTGCGGGAGCTGCGCGACCACATCGGGTAACTCGCGGTGCGTCTGAGTGCCTAGGCTGAACGCATGGACCTTCTACGCAACATTCTGCTCATTCTGCACTTCGTCGGCCTTGCCTCGCTGCTCGGCGGCTTTCTCGTGCAGATCAAGCCGATCATTGCCGGCAAGGGAACGATCGTCGCCGCGATGTTCCACGGTGCGCTGACCCAGCTGGTCACCGGCCTGCTGCTCGTGGGCATCATCCAAATGGGCTCGCTCGGCCACATCGACAATGCCAAGATCGGCGTCAAGCTGCTCGTGCTCATTGTGATCACCGTGCTCGTGATCGTAAATCGCAAGAAGCCGAGCGTGTCGTCGCTCGTGCTCTGGGCCATCGGCGCCCTGACCCTCGCGAACGTTGTCATCGCGGTGCTCTGGAAGTAACTGGTTCAGCGGGCAACAGTCCCGGCGGTAAGGTATTTTGTGACCTCTACAGGCGGCCACACTACTATTCGTGCGTACACGCTGCTGCGGGAAGTCTGATCGACTTGCGGGTTTCGTCGGCGCTCAGCCATCCCACCGGAGTGTTCCACCCTCATGTCAGCAACGACCGCGTCAGTTTCGACGCCGACCACACCTCTTAATCCGAAGAGTCGGGTCATCATGGCCAGCCTCATCGGCACGACCATTGAGTTCTACGACTTCTACGTCTACGCGACCGCCGCGGTACTTGTCTTCCCGCACCTGTTCTTTCCCACCGGCAATGAGACCACGGCGCTGCTCGCCTCCTTCGCGGTCTTCGGTGCCGCCATGGTCGCCCGCCCGATCGGCGCTCTGTTCTTCGGTCACTTCGGCGACCGCAAGGGCCGAAAGGCCACCCTGGTCGGCGCGCTGCTCACGATGGGAATCGCGACCTTCCTGATCGGTCTGCTTCCGACCTACGCCATGATCGGCTGGTGGGCACCGTTGATGCTCGTCATCCTGCGCCTCACCCAGGGCTTCGCCCTCGGCGGCGAATGGAGCGGCGCCGCCCTCGTCGCGACGGAGAACGCCCCGGTCGGCAAACGTGCCTGGTACGGCACCTTCCCGCAGGTCGGCGCCCCGCTCGGCTTCATCATCGCCAACGGACTGTTCCTCGGCCTCGCCCTGGCCCTGCCGTCGACCGACCCGACCCGCCCGTCCGAGGCGTTCCTCGAATGGGCCTGGCGTATCCCGTTCCTGTTCTCGGCGGTCATGGTGATCATCGGACTGTGGGTGCGTCTGCGCCTGGTCGAAAGCGACGTCTTCACCAAGGTCGTCAAGGCCGACCGGGTCGAGAAGCTGCCGCTCGCGGCGGTGTTCAAGTCCAACTGGCGCGAACTGATCCTCGGCACGTTCATCATGCTCGCCACCTACGTGCTGTTCTACCTGATGACTACGTTCACGCTCAGCTACGGTCGCGCCGCAACGGATGCCGCGGTTCCGGGTCTCGGATTCACCTACAACAGTTTCATCCTCATGATGATCGCCGGCGTGGTGTTCTTCGGAATCTTCACCCTCGCCTCCGGCCCGTGGGCCGACCGGCACGGACGTCGTAAGACGCTCATCATCGTGACCCTGTTCATCGTCGTGTTCGGTTTTCTCTTCGTGCCGCTGCTCGGGGCCGGGTTCCCCGGCGTGATGCTGTTCCTCATCGTGGGTTTCTCGCTCATGGGCATGACCTTCGGTCCGATGGGCGCCCTGTTGCCCGAGTTGTTCCCGACCAACGTGCGCTACACCGGTTCGGCGTTCGCCTACAACGTCAGCTCGATCCTCGGCGCTGCCGTGGCACCGTTCATCGCCGTCTGGCTGTGGACCCTCGGTGAGGGCAGCCCCTTCTGGGTCGGCATCTACCTCTCGATCATGGCCGTCATCACCCTGATCGCGCTGGTTTTGAGCCGCGAAACGAAGGATCTCGACCTGCACCGCTAAGCACGACCCGAGAGCGGGAAAATTGTTGCTTCGAAGGACTCGAGGCAGCAATTTTCCCGCTCTCGCGCGTTAATCGAGGAAGAGGGCGCGCAGTCGGCGGGTCGTCAGGAACAGGCCGACCGCGATCATCACGGCGTAGTAGAGCACATGCCAGAGCAGCCCGGCATTCACCTGGCCGGTGGTCAGGGCGCGCACCAGTTCAACGCCGTGCCAGAGGGGCAACGCCTGGATCACGTACTGGATGCCCTGCGGGTAGACGCTGAGCGGATAGAACGTGGCGGAGAACAGGAACATCGGCAGCAGCACGAAGTTGATCCAGTCCATCTGCTGGAACGTCTTCAGATAACTCGTGACCGCCATGCCCACGCTGGCGAAGCCGAACGCAATGAGCAGCACCGCCGGCAGGGCGAGCAGCGCCCACCAGGACAGGTTGAGCCCGAGCGCCTGCATCACCAGCATGAATCCGGTTGCGTAAAGCAGCCCACGCGCCAGCGCGAGCGAAATCTCGCCGAGCGCCACGTCGAGCGGGCCGAGCGAGGTCGCCAGCATGCCCTCATAGAGCTTGGCGAACTGCATTTTGAAGAACACATTCCAGGTCGAGTCGTAGATGGCGCCGTTCATCGCTGCCACCGCGAGCAGGGCCGGCGCGATGAAGGCAGCGTAAGGCACAC
Organism: Cryobacterium luteum; assembly: GCF_900110125.1. Taxonomy (GTDB): domain Bacteria; phylum Actinomycetota; class Actinomycetes; order Actinomycetales; family Microbacteriaceae; genus Cryobacterium; species Cryobacterium luteum. The sequence goes on along the minus strand of NZ_FOCN01000013.1, from coordinate 5,974 downwards.
GCTGGCCGTCTTCGGTCTGCACCTGGCCGATCAGCGCCCCGAGGCCGAGGCCCATCGACAGCAGGTAGAAGATGGGCTCGACGATACCGCTCATCACGACGAGGGAGTTGGTGCTGCGGGTCGCCCGCCACCCGCGCGCCATCACGCTGCGCGCGTTGCCGGAGTAGTACTTTCCGACAGGGAATCTGCCGAAGAGGAGCGCGGTGCCAGTGGCGGCCGCGAGCGTCGATGGCGACAGGTTGGGGCGGGTCATTTGTTGAGCCGCCGCACCGTGAGGCGGCGGGCCCAGACCCAGCCGACGGCCAACAGTACGGCGAGATACAGCACGTGCACGAGGCTCAGCCAGATCGGTTCGGGCATGCCGTAGGCGAAGACACGAGACAGTTCGGTGCCGTGCCAGAGCGGAGAGATCCAGCCGATCCACTGCAGGTACCGCGGCAGCACGTCGAGGGGAAAGAACGTGCCGGAGAAGAGGGTCATCGGCAAAATCACGAATCGCTGCACCATGGCGAGTTGGCCGGTGTCGTCTTTGAGAGTGGCCGTGTAGGCCATCACGAGCGCGCCGAAAGCCAGGCCGGTGAGCAACGCCACCGGCACCGCGACGAACCCGAGCGGGCCGGGCGCCGCACCGAAGACCAGCATGAAAACGTAGAAGATGGTGCAGGTCAGCACCATGCGGGCGGCGACCGAGATGACGATGCCGTTGATGATCTGGCCCGGTTGTATCGAGCTCGCGTTCATGGCGAAGAAGGTGGGATTCCATTTGAAGCCGAGCATGATCGGGTAGGTGAACTCTTCGGAGGCCACCGCGATAGCGCTGCTCGCGAGCAGCGCCGGCGCCAGGAACGCGAGGTAGCTCACCCCGTTGACGGCGTTGTCGCCCAGATTGCCGTCGACGAGGCTGGCCAGGCCGACGCCCATCGCGTAGAGGTAGACCAGCGGGCTGCCGACAGCGGTGAACAGCACGGTCTGGGCGTACGACCGCATCACCCGAAACCGGTGCTCGGCCACATACCAGGAGCCGTAGCGCCGGGTACGCGCCGCGCCCGCGACCGCAGCAGCGAGCGCAGCAGAGCGGATGCCGTCACTCACCTGCCTCATTCGATCAGGTTTCTGCCGGTGAGCCGCAAAAACACGTCTTCGAGGCTGGAGCGACGCACGAGGCTGGTGAGCGGGCGGAGGCCGGCCGCGGTCATCCGCTCTAATTCTTTCTCACCGCTGTCGCTGTAGACCAATATGCGGTCGGGCAGCACCTCGACCCGTTCGCCAGACCCCTGAATGCGTTCGGCGACCTCGGCATTCTGGGTGGAACCGAACCGCACCTCGAGCACTTCGCGGGAAGAGTAGCGGCGAATGAGGTCGGCCGGGGAACCCTCGGCCATGATGCGGCCCTGGTCGACGACGACGAGGCGGTCGCAGAGTTGTTCGGCTTCGTCCATGTAGTGGGTGGTGACCAGCAGGGTCGTGCCCTGTTCCTTCAGGCGAAACAGGCGGTCCCACAGAATATGGCGCGCTTGCGGGTCGAGGCCCGTGGTGGGCTCGTCGAGCAGCAGCAGGCGCGGGTCGTTGATGAGGGCCCTGGCGATGGTGAGACGCCGTTTCATGCCGCCGGAGAGGTCGTCGACCTTATGCGTGGCCTTGTCGGCGAGCTGGGCGAACTCGAGCAGTTCGTCGGCGCGGCGAGCCACCCGGGCGCGCGGCAGCCCAAAGTAGCGACCGTAGACCAGCAGATTCTCTCGCACCTTCAATTCCAGGTCGAGGTTGTTCTCCTGCGGCACGACGCCGAGCTGCGAACGGATCTCGGGACCGTACTCGTTGGGGTCGAGACCGAGCACGCGCAGTTCACCGCCGGTTCGGGTGGAGACGGCACCGATCATGCGCATCGTCGTAGATTTTCCCGCACCGTTGGGGCCGAGCAGCCCGAAGGACTCCCCCGGCGCAACCTCAAAGCTGATGCCGTCAACGGCGACGAAATCCTGGTAGCGCTTGACGAGATTCTGACTGACGATGACAGGGTCTGGCACAGTTCCCCACTGTAGACCGCACGCCGGACATTGGGGATTGTTCGCAGCGATGGCGGTTAAGATTTATAAGTGACTACCGCTACTCGTGTGCCTGGAACTCCTGCTTCATCCGTTTCCCCGACCGCTGTGAAGCCTCCCCGCGGCCGACGCGGCCGCCCAGCTCCCACCGGGCCGCGCGCCAAGTTCAGCCAGCTGCTGCCCTACCTGTTCGAGCACAAGAAGGTGCTCAGCGTCGTCATCGTTTTGAGCGTGCTCGGCGCCGCCGCCAGTCTCGCTCAGCCGCTGCTCGTGAGCCAGGTCATCACGATCGTGCAGGCCAATGATCCGCTCGGGTCCCTCGTCGGTGCACTCATCGCGCTCGTCGTGATCTCGGGGCTGATCAGCGGATACCAGCACTATCTGCTGCAGCGCACCGGCGAGGGTGTCGTGCTCTCCAGCCGCCGCAAACTGGTCAGTCGCCTGCTGCGCCTGCCGATCAGCGAGTTCGACGCGCGCCGCACCGGCGACCTCGTCTCCCGCGTCGGCAGCGACACCACCCTGCTGCGTGCGGTACTCACCCAGGGGCTGGTCGAAGCGATCGGCGGGTCGCTCACTTTCATCGGCGCGCTCATTGCGATGCTCATCATCGACCCGGTATTGCTCGGCCTCACCGTGCTCGTCATCGCGGTGTCGGTCGTCACCGTCACACTGTTGTCGCAGCGCATTCGCACCGCCAGCACCGCCGCCCAGGTGAAGGTCGGCGACCTCGCCGCGAGCGTCGAGCGTGCCATCAGCGCCATTCGCACCGTGCGTGCCTCCAACGCGACCGAACGTGAGGTTGCCGTCATTGAGGAGGACGCCCGCGGCGCCTGGCGCATGGGAATCAAGGTCGCCAAGATCAGTGCCCTCGTCGTTCCGATCGCCGGCATCGCCATGCAGGTGTCATTTCTCGTGGTGCTCGGCGTCGGCGGATTTCGGGTCGCAAGCGACGCCATCACGATCGCCGATCTGGTGGCGTTCATCCTGTTTCTGTTCCTCATGATCATGCCGCTCGGCCAGTTCTTCGGCGCGATTACCTCGGTCAATTCGGCGCTCGGTGCGCTCGGTCGCATCCAGGAGATCATCGACCTGCCCGCCGAGGACCAGTTCGACCGCGAGATCGCCCCTCTCGCCATGACCGTCGGCGCCGCCAACGAGAAGGTGCGCCCGGAGGCCGCCGCGATCAGCTTTGAGAACGTGCACTTCGGCTACGCGGTCGCGCCGGTGGAGATCGACGCTGCAACGGATGCCGCCAGCCCGGTCGACGACACGGCAGACTCGGCGGCGGCCACCGGCCCGCGCCCGGTGCTCACGGATGTGTCGTTCAGCGCACCGCGCGGCCTGCGCACGGCGTTGGTCGGCCCCAGCGGCGCCGGCAAGAGCACAATCCTCGCCCTGATCGAACGGTTCTACGACGTCTCCGATGGCACCGTGCGGCTGGGTGGGCTGGACATCCGCTCGTTGGATCGCACCGCCCTGCGCGCGCAGATCGGCTACGTCGAGCAGGACGCCCCGGTGCTCGCCGGATCACTGCGCGACAACCTCACCCTGGCCACCCCCGACGCCACCGACGAGGACTGCATCAAGGTGCTGCACGCCGTCAACCTCGGCGAGGTGCTCGACCGAGACCCGGCCGGACTGGGCGCCGCGGTCGGCGAGTCGGGAGTGAAACTCTCCGGCGGCGAACGCCAGCGGCTCGCGATCGCGCGGGCGCTGCTCGCGGCACCGCCCATTCTGTTGCTCGACGAATCGACGTCGAGCCTCGACGGTAAGAACGAGCAGATGATGCGGGAAGCCATCGACGCCGTCGCGGCCGACCGCACCCTCATCGTGATCGCGCACCGCCTGTCGACCGTCGTCGACAGCGACCAGATCGTGGTACTCGACCACGGCCAGGTCGTGGGAGTGGGCACCCACTCCGAACTCGTGGTCTCCACTCCCCTCTATCGCGACCTGGCCAAGCACCAGCTGTTGGTCTAACCCGCCAAGCTGGTACGTTCTGCCGGTAAATATGCGACACGCCGTGTCGGTTGAGGGGTGTTAACGGCGTGTCGTAACTTTTACCGGGGTTACGTGCGCTGATAGCGCAGGGTCAGCAGCTGGAACGGGCGCAGCTCCAGCGTCCGGGCAGCGTCATCGCTCGCTCGGATGGCGTTCGGGGCGACGCGGCGCTCGAGCAGGTCGGTCTCGAAGGCCCCGGTCGCATCGAACGAGCGGATGACCCGCGCTCCAGCCCGGGTTCCGTGCGCCTCGTAGACCCGCAGGATGACATCGCCACTGTCGTCTTCGGCAGGCTTCACGGCCTCGATCACCACCGCCGGATGGATGCGCACGCCCGCTCGGCCGATAGGCAACCCGTCGAGTTTCTCGACCGATTCGGCGTCAGTGAGAGCCTCGAACATTCGGGCGTGCGGGGGTGTCGAGGTCCCAGGCGTCCCCTTGGGTGGGAGTATCCCGGTGCAGGGTGAGCAGGTTGGCCCGCGCGCCGATCGGGACCACTTCGCGATTGGCGTGGCGGTCGTAGATCGAGCTGAACACACCGTCGGGATCGATTGTCACCCGCACGTGCCGGTTCGTCAGCACCCAGCCGTCGAGGGTGGGCGCGACCCGCGCATACTCGCGCTCCGCCTCCTGGTGCACCCAGGTGATCGATGACCCCGGCAGAATGTCATGAAACTGGTGCAGCAACACCGTCCGCCACGCGTTCTCGAGGGCCGCGCGTGGACCCTCCGCCCCGCCCGAACAACAGCCGTGGTGGCCCACAATTCTGCCTCCCGCAGCAGGTGTTCGCTGCGCCGGTTGCCGCGCTTGGTGCGGGCCTGCGAGGTCAGCGTGCCGCGGTGAAGCTCGAGGCCCGACCGGCCAGGGCCGTGCCGGCCACGTCGTCGGGGTCGAGCAGGTCAAGGCAGTGTTCCAGGGCCCGCAGAATGTCGGCCCGGCGCGGTTGGGCCGACGGCAGCTCGCGGCGCAAGCCGTCGAGGGTGACTATGTCCTGGGTGAGGTCCCAGACCTGTGTGTCGCGCAGGGCGACATCCGCTTGCCGCAGCCGGTAAAGCGGCGCGGTACCGGCGGTGGCGAGGTCGCCGAGCGCGGTGGGGGTGAAGCTGAAATCGACGGCGATATTAGGGTTGGCGGCGGCTTCGATGTAGAGGTCGATCCGAGTATCGGTCGCCGTGACCGTGCGGTTTAGCGACTCAATGACCTTGAGCAGGCGACCATCGGGGCTGTACGCGATTCCCTCGGCTTGCAACCCGGGCACGGCGGTGGTGAAGCCGAGGTCCACGACGACCTCGATGCGGCTGGGCCAGGCCGCCCCATTTGGGCGGTACCAGCCCGGTCAGGTGGAACCGGACGGTTCCCCACGGGCGCCCCCACGCGTCACCCGCAGCGAATGGCGCAAACGGATGCGAAACCGGTTCCCCGGGCGCCACCCAGGCGGTGACCGTGAGCGGGGCGGTGGCCCGGTAGATCGCCGGCTGCAGCCGTTCACGAACGAACCGGTTCAGCCGAGCCTCAACGAGTGCGCTGTCGTCATGCATGCTGGCATTTTACGACGGGGCCCACCTCGCGACACCGGGCCCACGATAGGGCGGTTTCTGGGGGTCGTTGCAACACCGGGTGGTCTATTCAGTAGTCAGCAGTTTAGCGAAGCGCTCGGCGGGGGTGTCCCAGTCGAGCGTCTTCCGTGGGCGTTCGTTGAGCTCGTGTGCTGCCGCGAGTAAGTCGTCGGCGGTGTAGGTGGAGAGGTTGGTGCCCTTGGGGAAGTACTGGCGTAGTAGGCCGTTGGTGTTCTCGTTGGATCCGCGTTGCCAGGGGCTGGCTGCGTCGCAGAAGTAGACGTCCATGTTTGTGCCAAGGCGGATGGCAGTGTGATGCGCCATCTCGACACCTTGGTCCCAGGTCAGAGAGCCGCGTAGATGTGCGGGGAGGAT
>NZ_FOCN01000021.1 GCF_900110125.1 Cryobacterium luteum | reverse complement strand
GGGACACCCCCGCCGAGCGCTTCGCTAAACTGCTGACTACTGAATAGACCACCCGGTGTTGCAACGACCCCCAGAAACCGCCAGATCATGGGCCCAGTTTCCAAAGGTGGGCCCGGCGCAGCTCAGCGCGCGGCCCGACGCAACACGGCCTCCGCGTGCCGCAGCACCGGGCCGTCGACCATGCGACCCTCGTGCTGGAAGACGCCGCGGGCACTTGCTGCGGCCTCGAGCAGTCCGAGGGCATAGTCCACCTCGGCGGCGGTCGGCTGGTAGGCCGCACGAATGACAGCGACCTGGCTGGGGTGGATGCAGGCGGTCGCGGTGAAGCCGCTCGCGACGGCATCCGCTGCCTCGTCGTGCAGCCCCGCGGCGTCGGTGATGTCGAGGTGCACCGTATCAATGGCGGCCTTGTCGTGTACCCCGGCCGCGAGCAGCACCAGCGACCGGGCCTGGCGCGCGACATCGCGGTAGCGGCCGTCGGCGAACCGGCTGGAGGTGCCGCCGAGGGAGGCGACGAGATCTTCGGCGCCCCACATGAGCGCGACGACGTTGCGTTCGGCGGCGATCTCCGTGGCCGAGATCACGCCGGCGGCGGTCTCACACAGGGCGATCACCCGATACGCCGCGAGCCGTTCCACCTGGCCGGCACTGATGGTCTTGGCGAGCATGACGTCGCGGTAGTCCGTGCGTTCGAGGGCGGCCAGGTCGAGGGCGAAATCGGCCGTGTCGGCCGGATTGATACGCACGATGGTATGGGCCGGGTCAAGCGGTTGCTCGATCAGCGCCCGCCGCGCCGCCGCCCGATCGGCGGGCGCAACGGCGTCCTCGAGGTCGAGGATGACCGCATCGGCCCGCTCGATCGCCTTCACGTAGCGTTCGGGTCGGTCGGCCGGGCAGAACAACAGCGCGGGTCCGAGGCTGAACGGTGCCGGTGTGAACGGGCTGAGCCCGGCCGGACTGCCATCGAACGGGTCTGGGCCCGCCGGCTCACCGAACTCGTCGAACGGGCCCGAATCGAAGGAGCCCCGCTCGAACGGGTCGCCGTCGAACGGGCCGCCGTCGAACGGGCCGCTCACTGCGCTGCCCCTTGGCACCAGACCAGCACCGTGCGTACGGCCGTGCCGACAACGACACCGTGCTGGTTGCGGCCGGAATGTTCCAGGGTGATGATGCCCTGCCCCGGCCGACTCGTCGACAGCCGCTTGTCGGTGACGATGGTCTCCGAGTAGAGGGTGTCGCCGTGATGCAGCGGATGCGGAAAGGTCACGGCCAAAAACCCCAGATTCGCCACGATCGTGCCCTGGGTCAGCTGCGCAACGGAGCTGCCCACCATGGTCGAGAGGGTGAACATGGAGTTGACCAGGCGTTCCCCGAACGGCTGGGTGGCCGACCACGCCGCATCGAGGTGCAGGGCCTGTGTGTTCATGGTCATCGTCGTGAACAGCACGTTGTCGGCCTCGGTCACCGTGCGGCCCGGCCGGTGCTGATAGAGAGCTGTGAGGTCGAATTCTTCGAAGTAGAGGCCGCGTTGTTCGATGACGGTTCGCTCCTCTGCCGACGCGGCTGGGCCCTCGGGCATGCGCTTCTCCTCGGTCTCGTCGTGCCGCGTCAGGCAGCGAACCCGAGCGACCGGGCGATGACCATGAGTTGCACTTCGGTCGTCCCCTCGCCCAGTTCGAGCACTTTGGAATCACGATAGTGCCGGGCGACCGGGTTTTCATTCAGAAAGCCGTAACCGCCGAAGATCTGGGTGGCGTCGCGGGCGTTGTCCATGGCCGCTTCGCTGCCGATCATCTTGGCGATCGACGCCTCCATCTTGAAGGGTTTGCCGTTGATCATTTTCAGCGCCGCGTCGTAGTAGGCGAGGCGGGCGCTGTGTGCGCGCGCCTGCATGCGGGCCAGCTTGAAGGCGATGTGCTGGTTGGAACCGATGGCTCGACCGAACACGTTGCGGCTCTTCGCGTAGCGCACCGACTCGTCCAGGCAGCCCTGCGCCGCCCCGGCGCACAGTGCGGCGAAGGCGATGCGGCCCTCGTCGAGGGTCTGCACGAAGTTGGCGAAACCGCGGCCACGCTCACCGAGCAGGTTCGCTTCGGGTACGCGCACGTTGTCGAAGAGCAGCGGATGCGTGTCGGAGGTGTGCCAGCCGACCTTGTCGTAGGCGGGCAGTACCGTGAAACCGGGTGCCGGCGTCGGCACCAGAATGGCGGTGAGTTCCTTTTTGATCGAACCGTCGCCGCGGGTGGACTGACCGGTGACGGCGGTGACCGTGACCAGCCGGGTGATCTCGGTGCCGGAATTGGTGATGAACTGCTTGCTGCCGTTGATCACCCAGTGGCCGTCCACGAGTTCTGCGGTGGTCTTGGTGCCGGCGGCGTCGGAGCCGGCATCCGCTTCGGTGAGGCCAAATGCGGAGAGGGCTTTGCCGCTCGCGAGCAGCGGCACCCACTCCTGCTTCTGCTGTTCCGTGCCGCGACGGTACACCGGCATGATGCCCAGGCCCACGCCCGCCTCGAGGGTGACGGCGATGCTCTGGTCGACGCGTCCGAGCTGTTCGACGGCGAGGCAGAGCGAGAAATAGTCACTGCCCTGGCCGCCGTATTCTTTTGGGAAGGGCAGGCCGAACAGCCCCATTTCGCCCATCTGGTCGATGATGCCGTAGGGCAGGCTGCGCAGGGTGTCGTACTCGTAGGCGGCCGGCGCGACGACGGTGTCGGCGAAGTCGCGCACCTGGTCGCTGAGGCCCTGCTGGGCGGGGCTGAGTTCGTAGCTCATTGTGGATCTCCCTGGTCTGGGGTGGTTGTGGCATCGGGGGTGACAGTTGCGACAATCTGGTCGAGGCACACGAGCTCGCCGGGGGCGACGCTGATCGTGACGGTTCCCGCGTGGGGCGCCACGAGTTTGTGCTCCATCTTCATCGCCTCGATGGTGGCGAGGGTCTGCCCGGCGATCACGCGATCTCCGCTCGTGACCGGCACCGCGACAACGGTGCCCGGCATCGGGGAGCGCACCTCGGGCTGCAGGGCGCCGGCCACCCGGTCCCGCCCGGCGAGCTGCTCGGCCAGGTGTTCGGCGCGGCTCGGCAGCCCGAGGTCGAAGGCGACGCCATCGTGACCGAGGTAGAGCCGGCCGGTGGTGCGGGCCAGGTCGTAGACGCGAGTTTCTCCCGCGAACTCCACGCGCACACGCCCGGCGTCGATCGGCGCAAATCTGCCGACGGCCAACGCAGCGTCGCCGACCCGAACGGATGCTGCACCCGGCTCCCCGAGAACGGCCACGCTCACCATCGCGCGGCCCACTTTGAGCTCGTACCGAGCGGGGCGGTGCTCACCCAGACGCCAGCCGCTCGGCCGCTGCCAGCTCGAGCTGGCCGCTTCGTTCGCGTCGGCGTGCAGCAGCAGGGCCGCTGCCGCCAGAACGTGGTCGTCGGCTTGCCGAAAGGCGAGATGCGGCAGGGTGCGTTCGATCAGCCCGGTGTCGAGCTGACCGGCGCGAACCATCGGTTCGTGCAGCAGCAGCCGGAGATATTCCAGGTTGGTCTGCACCCCGAGCACGAGGGTGTCGGCGAGGGCACGCTCGAGGCGGGCGATGGCGGTGGCCCGGTCGGGACCCCAGGCCACGACCTTGGCGAGCATCGGGTCGTAGGCACCACCGATCTGCAGGCCGGGCAGTAGGGCGCTGTCGACGCGAATTCCGTCGCCGACGGCCTCGCGGAGGGTCAGCACCGTGCCGGTCATCGGCAGAAAGTCGCGGGTGGGGTTCTCCGCATAGACGCGGGCCTCGATTGCATGCCCATTCAGGCATATATCGCTCTGGGCGAGCCCGAGCGGCTCCCCCGCGGCGATGCGCAGCTGCCAGTCAACGAGGTCGACGCCGGTGACGAGTTCGGTGACCGGGTGTTCGACCTGCAGGCGGGTGTTCATCTCCATGAAAAAGAACTCATCGGGAGCGTCGGCGGCGACCAGGAATTCGACGGTACCGGCCCCGCGATAGTCGACGCTGCGGGCGGCCGCGCAGGCGGCCTCGCCGATGCGTGCCCTGGTGGCCGCGTCGAGCAGCGGTGACGGTGCTTCCTCGATGACTTTCTGGTGGCGTCGCTGCAGCGAGCACTCACGTTCGCCGAGGTGGATGACGGCGCCGTAGTTGTCGGCGAGCACCTGAACCTCGATGTGCCGGGGGGCGGAGACGAGCCGTTCCAGAAAGAGGGTGTCGTCGCCGAACGCGTTCGCGGCAACCCGACGGGCGGTGCGCAGGGCGTCGGCAAGTTGGTCGGCGCTCTCGACGATCTCCATGCCTTTGCCGCCGCCGCCGGCGGAGGGTTTGATCAGCAACGGGTACCCCACCTCGGCGGCGGCCAGGGTGAGCTGCTCGTCGCTGAGCCCCGGCCGTGCGATTCCGGGGATGATCGGCACTCCGAAGCCGGCGACGTGGTTCTTGGAACGGATCTTGTCGCCCATCACGGCCAGCGCGTTAACGCTCGGTCCGATGAAGACGATGCCGGCGTCGGCGCAGGCCCGCGCGAAGGCCTGATTTTCGCTGAGGAACCCGTAGCCCGGGTGAATGGCCTGGGCGCCGGTCTGCGCGGCAGCAGCCAGAATAGCGTCGATGCTGAGGTAGCTCTCGGCCGGGGCGGCGGGTCCAATGCGCACCGCGGCATCCGCTTGCTGAACATGGCGGGCGCCGCGATCGGCGTCGCTGTAGACCGCAACGGAGCGGATGCCCCGCTCCCGCAGCGTGCGCAGGATGCGGCAGGCGATCTCGCCGCGATTGGCGACCAGCACAATATCGAAGAGAGTGGTCATCGGTTCACATCCGAAACAGGCCGAGGGCGGGGACAGGCAGGGGCACCGCGGCGCAAATCTCGAGGGCGAGGCCGAGCACGGTGCGGGTATCGGCCGGATCGATGACGCCATCGTCCCAGAGCCGGGCGGTGGAATAATACGGGCTGCCCTGCTGCTCATACTGGTCGGTGATCGGCTGCCTGAACGCGGCTTCGGCCTCGGCCGACCATTCGTCACCGCGCGCTTCGATCTGCTCGCGTTTCACGGTCGCGAGCACCGCTGATGCCTGCGGGCCGCCCATCACCGAGATGCGGCTGCCCGGCCACATCCAGAGGAAGCGCGGCGAGTAGGCGCGGCCGCACATGGAATAGTTGCCGGCGCCGAATGAACCGCCGATGACAACGGTGAGTTTGGGAACGCGGGTGGTGGCGACGGCGGTGACCATTTTGGCGCCGTGCCGGGCGATGCCGCCGGCCTCGGCATCCTTGCCGACCATGAAGCCCGAGATGTTCTGCAGAAAGATCAACGGGATGCCGCGCTGGTCGCACAGCTCAATGAAGTGGGCGCCTTTCTGCGCCGACTCGGAGAACAGAATGCCGTTGTTGGCGACGATGCCCACCGGATGGCCGTGCAGGTGGGCGAATCCGGTGACCAGGGTGGCGCCGAACTCCCGCTTGAACTCGTGGAATTCGCTCGCATCAACGAGCCGGGCGATGACCTCGTGCACATCGTAGGGCTGCTGCACGTCGACCGGCACGGCGCCATAGAGCTCGTCGATGGGCGCAGCCGGTTCACGCACGGGCAGCACCGGCCAGGCCGACGGCCCGGGCGCGGGCAGGGTCGCGACGATGTCGCGCACAATCTGCAGGGCGTGTTCGTCGTTCTCGGCAAGGTGGTCGGTGACACCGGAGATGCGGGAGTGCAGCTCGCCGCCGCCGAGCTCCTCGGCCGAGACAATCTCCCCGATCGCGGCCTTCACCAGCGGCGGCCCTCCGAGAAAGATCGTGCCCTGGCCCCGCACGATCACGGTCTCGTCGCTCATCGCCGGAACGTAAGCGCCGCCGGCGGTGCAGGAACCAAGCACGGCGGCGAGCTGCGGAATGCGGGCTGCGGACATCCGTGCCTGGTTGTAGAAGATGCGGCCGAAGTGGTCACGGTCGGGAAAGACCTCGTCTTGCCGGGGCAGGAAGGCACCGCCGGAGTCGACCAGGTAGACGCAGGGCAGCCGGTTCTCGAGGGCGATTTCCTGGGCGCGCAGATGCTTCTTGACGGTGAGCGGATAGTAGGTGCCGCCTTTGACCGTGGCGTCATTGCAGATGACGAGCACGGGCCGATTGTGCACGAGACCGATTCCGGCGATGATTCCCGCACCGGGGCTGTCATCGTGGTACAGGCCCGTGGCGGCGAGCGGCGCGATTTCGAGAAAAGGGCTGCCGTCATCGAGCAGCCGGTCGACGCGGTCCCGCGGCAGGAGTTTTCCGCGGGCCACGTGCCGCTGCCTTGAGGTCTCGGGGCCGCCGAGCGCCGCCGAGGCGAGGCGGGAGCGAAGATCGGCGACGAGGGCGCGCTGCGCGCTGTCATTGGCGCGAAAGACGGGAGCATTCGGGTCGAGCTCACTGCTGAGTGCGTGCATCGCCGACTGTCTCCTTTGACTGGCGCCAATCACAGTTAATGATTGGTAACTCAAATTAGGTTAGCTAGTGTTAACTCAAATGTCCAGTATCTTGAGAACCACTCCGCGCAGCCAGGCGAAGGCCGACCGTCGCACCGCCCTGCTTACGGCGGCGGCCACCCTGTTTGCCCGCTCAGGCTTCAACGGTGTCTCGATCGAGGACCTCGGCGCGGCCGTAGGGGTGAGCGGACCGGCGGTCTACCGCCATTTCAGCGGCAAGCCAGCCGTGCTCGCCGCGCTGCTGATCGACGTGAGCGAGGATCTGATCATCGGGGGCCGGTCGGTCGTCACAGCGACAACGGATGCCGTGGCCGCCGTGCAGGGGCTCGTGCGCTTTCACGTGAACTTCGCCCTGGCGAACCCCGACGTGATCCGTGTGCAGGACCGCGATCTCGATAGCCTGGCAGAGCCGGACCGACACCGGGTTCGGGCACTGCAGCGCGAATACGTGGAACTCTGGGTGGGGGTCCTGCAGCGCATTCATCCCGCGATCGACGAGGGACAGCTGCGCATTCGAGCGCACGCCACCTTCGGGCTCCTGAATTCGACCCCGCACAGCGCGCGCGCCGCGGCTCAGCCGGCCGTGCAGGCCCTGCTCGAGGAGATGGCCCTCGCCGCCCTCGGCCTGCCCGTTCAGGTCTGACCTAGGACCCGAGAGCCAGGCGCACGCCGAGGGCGATCATCACCACGGCGATCACCGCATCGAGCACTCGCCACGCTGCCGGCTTGGCGAACATCGGGCGCAGCAGTCGGGCACCGAAGCCGAGCGCACAGAACCAGACGAAGCTGGCCGCGATGGCGCCTCCTGCCCACCACCAGCGTTCTACCGCGCCCTGCTGGTTGGCGACAGCGCCGAGGAACAACACGGTGTCCAGGTAGACGTGCGGATTCAGCCAGGTGAGGGCGAGCGCACTCGCGACGGCGACCCGAATTCCGGTCGTGACCCCGACGCCCGACACGACGAGCACGCCGGGGCGAAGTGCCCGGCGGGCCGCGACGAGGCCGTAGATGATCAGAAAGGCGGAGCCTAGAACGCGTATCACGATGATCGCCACCGGCACAGCGGCCACGACCACCCCGAGGCCGAGCACTCCGGCCAGAATGAGCACGGCGTCCGACAGGGCGCAGATCACGACCACCGGCACGATGACCCGGTTGCGCCCCTCGATGCCGAGGCGCAGCACGAACGCATTCTGCGACCCGATCGCGATGATGAGGGAGAGGCCGGTGGCGAGGCCCAGCAGGGCCGGCAGAAGAGTGGAGGTCACCCGTGCAACGCTAGGTGCTCGAGCCTGTTCAGTACAGCTATTGTTTCTTAAGTTGGATAAGCTGACCTAATGCAGCGATTCACCCTCGAACAGCTCGCCACCCTGCTGGCGCTCGTCAACGAGGGCTCGTTCGACGCAGCCGCCGCCCGACTGCACGTGACGCCGTCCGCGATTTCCCAGCGCGTAAAAGCGATAGAACAAACCTGCGGGCGGGTATTGGTGCAACGCACGACGCCGGTGCGCCTCACCGACGCCGGCAACGTGCTGCTACGGTATGCGCGCCAGGTGGAGCTGCTCGAAGCCGATACCGTGCGCGAGTTGCAGCAGGGTCGCTCCGACGGAGACGCATTCCTCGTGTCTCTCGCCGTGAACGCGGACAGCCTCGCCACTTGGTTTCTCGATGCCCTCGCCGGGCTCGGGGAGAGCCTCGGCGTGGCCTTTGACCTGCATCGGGAAGACCAGGAACACACAACGAATCTGTTGCGTGCAGGAACGGTCATGGCCGCGGTCACGTCCACGCGCGAGGCCATGCAGGGTTGCGTCACCGAGCCGCTCGGCCAGATGCGGTATCACGCGGTCGCCACGCCCGGGTTCATCACCCGCTGGCTGCCGGCGGGCGCCGGCCTGACTGGCCTGACCGTCGCGCCAGTCGTGGCCTTTGAACGCAATGATGACCTGCAGGAGGCGTTTCTGCGCGAACGCATGGGTAGGGGCAGCAGCGGGCCGGTGCATTACATTCCTACGTCGAACGACTTCGTGCGGGCCATCTTGCTGGGCTTCGGCTGGGGCATGCTGCCGGAACAGCAATGCGCCGCCGAGATCGCCGACGGGCGATTGATCGATCTCGCCCCCGAGTCGGCGGTGGATGTGGGGCTGTTCTGGCAACGCTGGAATCTCACCTCGCCGCTGCTCGATGCCGTCTCGGCAGCGGTGCGGGCCGAAGCCCGGGCGACGCTGCGCCCGTTCTAACGGCTCAGAACGCGGCGGTGCAGACGCAGAGCTCGTTGCCCTCAACGTCGGCGAGCACCCACCAGTCGGGCGCGTGCTCGTCGGTGAGCAACACACCACCGCACAGGAGCACGGCTGCGACCCGGTCTTCGGCATCGTCGCTCGGCACGTACACATCGAGATGAATCCGGTTGCGGGCGGTGCGGGCGATCTCCATGTGCTGAAACCACACCTTCGGGGCCAGTCCGCGCGGGTCGACCAATTCGATGCCATCCTCGCCGGCGACCTCGATGTAGCCGAGGCCGACCCGCCAGAACGGGCGCACGGCATCCGCGTCGGTGCAGTCGATCGCGATGTCGTAGCGAGCCGGCTGGGCGGAACGCGCGGTGGCGCCGAGGGTGTCGGCGATCTGCTGCACTCGGGCCGCGAGCTCGAGATCGCGAAGGGTCACTCCCCCGGCGTCGTGCGAGGTGAGCACGAGCGACACGGTCCCGTAGCCCAGGCGCACGTCGGGGTGGTGATTCAGCTCCTCGGCGACCGCGCCGACCCTGTTGACCAGTTCGAGAGCTGACGCGAAGTCTGTGGTGCGAAACGTGGCGTGCAGGCATCCGTCGAGGTGCACGAAAGCGGTGCCCGCGAGCTGTTTTTTCGTCGAAAAGGGGGCGAGCAGTGCACCGTGAGCGTTCATGCCTCCACTGTCCTCCGCCGTCGTACCCCGGTCAACCGCCCGCGTCGTGCATAACTCCCACGAGTTGCCGACCGGTTGCGTGGCTAATTCAGGAAAACCGCCGAGAGGAGGGCCGAAACAGCCCGAAAGACACCGGTCTCGGAGAGGATCTCCTGAATTAGCCACCAAGCACACGTCACCAGGACGCGATCCGCGGCCTGAATTGCTGTCAGGTCACCGGCAGAATTGCCGGCCCGTTGCGTGGCCGATTCAGGAAAACCGCCGCGAGGAGAGCTGAAAACAGCCCGAAGACACCTGTCACGGAGAGGATTTCCTGAATTAGCCACCAGGCACACGCCACCAAGACATGATCCGAGGCAGAGAAGGCTGTGTGGGGGTTGCCGTCACGGCACCGGCGAGGTTAGACCAGGGTCAGCACGCGGGCCGGGTCGGCCAGGATGGTGGCGATGTCGGCGAGAAAGCGGGAACCCTGCTCGCCGTCGACCAGACGGTGGTCGAATGACAGGCTGAGGGTGAGCACCTTGCGCAGCGCGACCTGCCCGCGATACTCCCACGGCTGGGAGCGGATGGCGCCCAGCGCGAGGATCGCCGCCTCCCCCGGGTTGAGGATGGGCGTGCCGGCGTCGATGCCGAACACGCCGATATTGGTGATAGTGATCGTTCCGCCGGCCAGCGCCGCCGGGGTGGTCGTTCCGGCCCTGGCAGCCGTGGTGAGTGCGGCGAGCGCGGCGGCGAGACCGCGCAGATCGAGGCGGTCAGCGTCGACGATGTTCGGCACGAGCAGGCCGCGCGGGGTGGCCGCTGCAATGCCGAGGTTCACGTGATGAAACTGCACGATTTCGCCGGCCGGCTCATCCCAGCGGGCGTTGACCGCGGGGGTGCGGCCGACGGCGAGGCAGAGCGCTTTAGCCACCACCGCGAGGATGCCGATGCCGGCGTCGGCAAACCGGCCGTCAGCGCGCAGGGAATCGAGCAGTTCGAGGGTGGGCGTGACGTCGATGGTGAGGAACTCGGTCACGTGCGGCGCTGTGAAGGCGCTGTGCACCATGGCCGCAGCGGTGAGTTTGCGCAGGCTCCTGATCGGCGTGCGCGTTTCGCGCTCGAACGCTCCGGCCGGCGTTGCGGCCTGAATTCCGGCTGGGGAGCCGGGCAGCGCACCCGAGGGGACTTGCGGCATCGTCTGTGGCACCGGCACCGGCACTGGCACGGAACGGGTGAGGTGGGCGCGTACGTCGTCCCGGGTAATCAGGCCGTCGCGCCCGGTTCCGGTGACCGTGGTGAGATCGATGCCGAGGTCGCGGGCCAGGGCGCGCACCGGCGGCGTCGAGCGCGGGCGCTCCCCCACTAATGCAACACCAAGCGCAGTGGATGCAGCGGCGGGCTGATCGACGGATGCCGCGTCGGGCATCACCCGGTCTGCCGCGGCCAGCGCGGCTGCAGGCGGTGCGGCGGATGGTACATGGTCAGCGGGAGCAGCTTTCTCGCCAATAGCCTGATCGGACGCCGGCCGGCCGGCCACGGCCGCCGGGCCACTGCCCGCACGCGCTCGGCGCTGGGGATGACCGCCGCGTTCCACAGCCGGGCCGTAGCCGACCAGATTCGCCTCGCGCTGCTCGGTAGCGGCGGCGGCAGGCGCGGCAACATCCGCTGTCGATAACGGGTCAGGCTCGCCGCCGATATCGAAGGAGACGATCGGGTCGCCGACGTGCACGACCACCCCGGCCGGCTGGTGCAGCACGCGCACCACTCCGGCGAACGGGCTCGGCAGTTCAACGACGGCCTTGGCCGTTTCCACGTCGGCAATGTGTTGGTTGAGGGTGACCTCGTCGCCGGGCGCCACCAGCCAGGCCACGATCTCGCTCTCGGTGAGCCCCTCACCGAGGTCGGGCAGCTTGAACACCTTGATCATCGTCGCCCCATGACCCGGTCGACGCCGTCAAGAATGCGGTCGAGGTCGGGCAGGTGGTGGCTTTCGAGCTTGGCCGGCGGATAGGGCACATCGAAGCCGGTCACCCGCACCGGCGCGGATTCCAGGTAGCTGAAGCAGCGTTCGGTAACGGTCGCGATGATCTCGCCGCCCAGTCCGCCCGACTGGGCCGCCTCGTGCGTCACGACCAGCCGCCCGGTTTTCCGAACGGATGCCTCCACAACCGCGTAGTCCACCGGTGACAGTGAGCGCAGGTCGATGACCTCGATCGACACGCCTTCGTCGAAGGCGGCGAGCGCCGCCTCCCGCGCGGTGGACACGAGCGCGCCATAGGTGAGGAGCGTGACATCCCTTCCCGGGCAAACGACGACGGCCTGCTCCATCGGAGCGCCGATCTCCGGCACCACCTCCCCCTTGACGTGGTATCGACGCTTCGGCTCGAAGTACAGCACCGGGTCGTCGCTCGCTATGGCCTGCCGAATAAGGCTGTAGGCATCCTGGGCGTTGGAGACAGCGATCACGCGCAGGCCGGAGGTGTGGGTAAAGTATGCTTCCGGTGATTCCGAGTGGTGCTCGGCCGCTCCGATGCCGCCGCCGAACGGCACCCGGATGGTGATCGGCATGCGCACGGCGCCCTGGGTGCGGTAGTGGAACTTGGCGACCTGACTGACGATTTGGTCGAAGGCGGGAAAGATGAAGCCGTCGAACTGGATCTCGCAGACCGGGCGGTATCCGCGGTAGGCGAGACCGACGGCGGTGCCGATGATGGCGGATTCCGCGAGCGGCGTGTCGATAACCCGGCGAGCGCCGAACTGGGCGAGCAGGTCGCTGGTCACCCGAAAGACACCGCCGAGGGCACCGATGTCTTCGCCGAGCAGCACGACCTTGGGGTCGTCGAGCATGGCCTGGCGCAGGCCTTCGTTGATCGCCTTGCCCAGGGTGAGGGTCGTGGTCTGCGTCAGCGGGGTGGGGGCCGGGGCGGTGAGGCCGGGAAGGGTCGAGACCGCGGCGGGAGTCATCAGGGTGGTCATGGTCATCACGCCTTTGGGTTCTGTTCGGAGCTATCGAAGCTCGTGAGGTAGCCGGCGTAGTCGGTGCGCTGGCGCTCGAGGGTGGCATTGGGGGTGGCATAGACATGGTCGAACACGCTCAGCGGTTCGGGGTCGGGCATGCCGATGCAGCCGGCGCGCAGTTCGACCGCCGCGGCATCGGCGAGGGCCTGGGTGGCCGCCTCGACCTCGGGGGTGATCTCACCGAGCGCCGTCAACAGGCGATGCAGGCGCAGTAGCGGGTCCCGCGTCTTCCACTCGGCGAGTTCGGCGGGATCGCGGTAGCGGGTGGGGTCATCCGCTGTGGTGTGCGGCCCCATGCGGTAGGTGACGGCTTCGATGAAGGTGGGGCCACCGCCGGTGCGGGCCCGGTCGAGGGCGATGCGGGTGGCCGCCAGCACCGCTATCATGTCGTTACCGTCGATGCGGAGGCTTGGAATGCCAAAGCCCGGAGCGCGATCGGCGATGTTGCGGTGGGCCTGCACGCCGACCGGTTCGGAGATGGCCCAGTGGTTGTTCTGGCAGAAGAAGACCACCGGGGCCTGGAAGCTCGCGGCGAAGACCATGGCTTCATTGACATCGCCCTCGCTCGTGGCGCCGTCGCCGAAATAGGTGATGGCGACCGAGTCGACGTCGTCGCGCTGGGCGCCGAGTGCCCAGCCGGTGGCGTGCAGGGTCTGCGCGCCGATGATGATCGCCGGGGTGGCCACGTTCACGGTGTACGGGTCCCATCCGGATTGAGTGTTGCCGCGCCAGACTGTGACGATGTCGGTGAGGTTGACTCCGCGGCAGTAGGCGACCGCGTTCTCGCGGTAGCTCGGAAAGACGAAGTCGTCGCTGCGCAGCGCACGGGCCGAACCGACCTGGGCGGCTTCCTGGCCGAGCAGCGGCGGCCACAGGCCGAGTTCGCCCTGACGTTGCAGGGCGGTCGCCTCGGTGTCGATGCGGCGCACCACAACGAGGTCACGGTAGAGGGCGAGCAGGGCGGGGCCGTCGAGATCTTCGACCCACGGGTCGAAGTCGCCGGCGGGCATCCGCTCGCCATCGGGCGAGAGGAGTTGCACCGGCCGGGGGGAGGAATCAATCATGGGTCGCTCCGAGCGTCATTGCTAAAGTTGACGTGAGCCTATGTCGACCCGACAGGCAGCACAACCACTGCCAAAAATAGTGAGCAGAGTGCCCTATTCAGGCGCGTCAGACCGTGTTAATGTTTTGCACTATGTACAGCCTCGACAAGACCGATACACAGCTCCTTCAGGCGCTCTCCGCCGACCCGCGCAGCACCTTCGTCGCGCTCGCCGATACGCTGGGCCTGTCTCGCAATACCGTGCAGGCCCGCATGAAGCGGTTGGAAGATTCGGGCGCCTTTCTCGGCTTCGATCGCCGCATCAATCCGGCCGCGCTCGGCTACCCGCTGACCGCCTTCATTGAGGTGCACGTGCAGCAGAAGCGGCTCGCCCAGATCGTGATCGACCTCGCTTTGATCCCCGAGATCGTGCAGGCGCACGGCATGAGCGGGCAGGCCGATCTGCTCGTGCGGGTGGTGTGCACGGATGCCGCCGACCTGTTCCGCATCGACGGCACGATCCTCGCCTGCGACGGGGTGGAACGCACCGAGACCTCGCTCGCGATGGGCGAGGTCATCCCCTACCGTCTCACCCCGTTGCTCGACCGCCGTGGCTAACACCATCTATTTGCTAAAGTCTTCATATAGTTATATAAAGAAGTAATGAAGTTATTTGCGCTGGTAGTCTTGCACTCAACCAGACGCACCGCAAAATCCGTCGCCTGCCCGACACCTTCGACTTTCGCGCTCCCCACAGAAGGCACCAGCTTCGTGAACATGCATGCACACCGGGGACTCGTATGAGTTTCCTGCGATTGGCCACCCTCATTCGTCACGGCGCACGCATCGCCGAACCGGCACCATCCGCACCACCGATGTTTGACGGAGCCGAGGTCTTCGGCGGCAGCGTGCAGGTACGTTTCATCAACGCCGGCGGCTGCAACGACTGTGCCCTCGAAGTCTCGGCCGCGTTCGGACCGGTCTACGACGTGGAACGCTATGGCGCGCGGCTGGTGCCGTCACCCCGGCACGCTGACGTGCTGCTCATCGTTGGCAGTGTGACCCGCAACATGGCCGAACCGCTACGCCGCACGATCGAAGCCACCCCTACCCCCCGGTTCGTGATCGCGGTCGGTGACTGCGCCCTGCACGGCGGCCCCTTTCGCGACGGTTACGGCATCATGGGGCCGGTGTCCGACTTCGTGCACGTCGACATCGAGGTTCCGGGCAGTCCGCCGGAACCGGCCGACATTGTGCGGGCGCTGCGCCGGATGACCGGCCGATGACCGGCATCGGAGCCGGCCTGCTCCTGCAACTCGGCCTCGGCGCGCTGGCCGTGGTGAGCGCCCTTATGGCGGCACCGTCCCTGCGGTCGCGGGCGGGCGGCATCCTCTGCACCCTCATCGCCGTGACCGGTTTCGTCACCGGCCTCGCCGCCCTGCTCGGCGCCACCGGCGGTCTGCTCATTCCGATCGCTCTGCCGATGGACCCGCTGCTGCTGGCCCCCGATCGCCTCGGCGGCCT
Source organism: Cryobacterium luteum (assembly GCF_900110125.1). Classification (GTDB taxonomy): domain Bacteria; phylum Actinomycetota; class Actinomycetes; order Actinomycetales; family Microbacteriaceae; genus Cryobacterium; species Cryobacterium luteum. The sequence continues at coordinate 39,553 of NZ_FOCN01000021.1, read as the reverse complement.
GTTCATGCTCGTGGTCTCCGGGGTCGGCATTCTCGTGTCGCTGTACTCGATGAGTTCCACCCGCGGGCCCGATGCGAGTCGCACGGCCTGGGTGGCCATGCCGGTGTTCCTCGTGGGGATGCAGCTCGTTCCGGCCGCGACCGACTCGGTGTCGTTCCTGTTGGCCTGGGAGATCATGACGCTCGGCTCCACCGTGCTGCTGCTGGCCGACCACGCCAGCCGCGCCAGCGTTGCCTCGGCCGGAATCTGGTACTCCGCCATGTCGCAGCTGAGCTTCTTCTTCATTTTGGCCGGATTCGCCGTGCTCGCCGCAGCGTCGGGCGGTACGAGCTTCGCCAACCTGCAGATCGAATCGGGTTCCTGGCCAGCCAATGTGGCCTTCGTGCTGTTCCTGCTCGGTTTCGGCGGTAAGGCCGAACTCGTGCCGCTGCACGTCTGGGTGCCCCGGGTGCTGCCCGAGGCGCCGAGCCACGTGTCGGCCGCGATGAGCGGCGCCATGGTCAAGGTCGGCGTTTACGGCGGCCTGCTGGTGTGCGTGCGCCTGCTGCCCGACGGCCCGGCCTGGTGGGGCATCGCGATCATGCTCATCGGCGGCGCCTCCGCTCTCTACGGCATTCTGCAGGCCTCCGTCTCGAGCGATCTCAAGGTGCTGCTCGCGTACTCGACCACCGAAAACATGGGCCTGGTCTTTCTCGGACTCGGCGCGAGTATGCTGCTGCGCGGCTACGACGCCACAGCGGCAGCGGATGCCGCGCTCGTCGCCGCCCTGCTGCTCGCCGTCAGCCACGCCGCGTTCAAATCAACCCTGTTCCTCGGTGCCGGCGCCATCATCCACGCCACCGGGGAGCGCAACCTCGACCGGCTCGGCGGGCTCGGCGCCCGCATGCCGGTGACCGCCGCCGCGTTCGGCGTGGCCAGCCTCGGCGCGGCCGCCATCCCGATCACGAGCGGCTTCGTCGCCGAGTGGATGCTGCTCCAGTCGCTCATCCACGGCGGCCGCCTTGACGGAGCGGTCGTCTCGGTCGCGGCATCCGTTGCCATGCCCCTCGCCGTCGCCGTGATCGCCCTCACCGCCGGCCTCGCGCTGCTCACCTTCGTCAAGGCGTACGGCATCGCCTTTCTCGCCCGCCCGCGCAGCACTGCAGCAGCGGATGCCCATGAGGTGCCGCCGCTCATGCAGCTCGCTCTCGCCCTCGGCGCACTCTCCGTGCTGGCCCTCGGGCTGCTCCCCGGCCCGGTAGCCGCGCTCGTGGCGCACACGGTCAGCCCGAACCCGACAGCCGCCGTACAGTCGGTCGGCCTCGGCGGGGTGTCCCTGCCGGGCATCGGCGCGGTGCTCGACCCGATCATGCTCGTCGTGCTCTCCGCTCTCGTCGCCATCCCGGTGATCGTGTCGATCATCGTTTCGGCCCGTCGGCATCCGCACCGCACCGTCGACCTGCCCTGGGGCGGCGGCGGCTCCCGGGCGCGCCCGCGCATGCAGTACACCGCCACCTCCTACGCCGAACCGCTCGTGCGGGTCTTCGACGACGTGCTCAGGCCGTCGCGCGACGTGCAGGTCACCCACGTGGCAGAGTCGCGCTACCTGGTGGAACGGGTACAGGTGGAACAACGTGTCTCTGACGTCTTCGAAACCCGGCTGTACCGTCCGGTGCTCAACCTGTTCCAACGCTATGGAATCGTCGTGCGGCAGGTCGCCAACGGCAGCATCCACCGGTATCTTTCCTACTCCTTCGTCGCCCTTCTGATCGTCCTGATTGTGGTCTCGCTATGAACGCCACGCTGAGCGCCATCATCATCGCCTTCGTGCAGGTTGTGCTGTTCGTCTTTCTCGCCCCACTGCTCATGGGCGTGATCCGCCAGGTACGGGCCACCATCGAGGGCCGTGCCGGTGCCGGAATCTGGCAGCCCTGGCGTGACGTGCGCAAGCTGCTGGCGAAGAACCCGGTGCGTGCCGAGGGCAGCAGCTGGATGCTCACGGCCGGACCGGTGGCTCTGATGGTCTCGAGCCTGCTGCTCTGCGTACTGCTGCCCCTCGTGGGCACCATCCCGTTCCCGTCCATTCCGAGCGACCTGTTCGTCATCGTCTCCGTCATGTTGATCGGCGTCGTCGCACTGGCGTTGGTCGGACTCGACGGTGGAACAGCGTTCGGCGGCATGGGGTCCAGCCGGCACATGACCGTCGCCGCACTCGTCGAACCGACCCTGCTGCTCGCGGTCTACGCCCTCTCGATTCCCGCCCAAACGAGCACCATCTCGGCCATTGTCGAAACCAGGCTGTTCTCCCCCGCGGTCATCATCTCGCCGGTCAGCGTGCTCGCCCTCGTGGCCCTGTCGATCGCGATCATGGCCGAAACCGCCCGCCTACCGATCGACAACCCGGGCACCCACCTCGAACTGACCATGCTGCACGAGGCAATGACCCTGGAAGCGAGCGGCCGCGATCTGGCCTGGCTCGAAGTCGGCTCCTGGCTGAAGCTCGCTGCCCTGCTCGGCCTGGTCAGCAACCTGGTCGTGCCGTGGGGCGTCGTCACCGAGTTCAGCGCCCTCGCCCTGGCCGTCGGCGTTGTCAGCATCGCCGTGAAGGTGCTCGTGCTCGGTGTGCTGCTGAGCGTCGGCGAGATCTTTTTGGCCAAGGTGCGCCTGTTCCAGGTGCCCGAGCTGCTCGCTGGTTCCTTCGCCCTCGCCTTCCTGGCCGTCACCGCCTCCTACCTGGTCGCCTGAGGAGCATCCGTCGTGTTTGAAACCTTCTATCCCCAGCTGATCGGCCTGTGCACCGGCGCCCTGCTGCTCACGAGCGCGCTCATGGTCTGGCGTCATTCCCTGCTCGCGTCCATTCGGCTGCTGGCCCTGCAGGGCATCGCCCTCGCCGCACTCGTCGCCGTGATCGGCATCGCCGAGGGTGAGCCCGAACTGGTGCTCGTGTCGCTGCTGATTCTCTCGGTCAAGGGCGTCGGCCTGCCGTGGGTGCTCGCCCACCAATCCAAAGCGTCGATCAAACAGATTCAGGAATCACCCCGGCTCAACCCGACCGCCGCCCTGCTCGCCGTCACCCTGCTGACCATTCTCAGCTACGTCGTGGTCAGCCGCGTCTTCGGCCTCGGTGATACGACGACCGGCCATGCCGCCCCGATCGGCCTGGCCATGGTCCTCATCGGCTTTCTGCTGCTGATCAGCCGCCGCCGCGCCCGCTCCCAGCTCATCGGTTTTCTGCTGCTCGACAACGGCATCGCCACCATCGCATTCCTGACCAGCGGCGGTGTTCCGATTCTGCTCGAATTCGCGGTCTCCCTCGACGTGCTGCTGGTCGTGCTCATCCTGCACGTGTTCGCCGGCCGCATGCGCACCAAGTTCGGCGGCACCGCCGTCGATCAGCTCAGAGAGTTGCACGACTGATGTCATTTGTACTGTGGATTCCCCTGGTCGGCCCGCTCGTCCTGGCCGGGCTCAGCCTCCTGCTTCGCGGCTCGGCGCTCCGCCGTTTCGTCGGCGTCGCCGCGTCGACCGCGGTGCTCGGCTCTGGATTGGTACTGGTCGGCGCGGTGCTGAGCGGTTCCGTTCCCGACAGCGGCGGCGGCATGCTGCGCGCCGACGCCCTCTCCGCCTACATGCTCAGCGTCGTCGGAGCGGTCGGCCTCATCTCCACCTGGGGCGGTCTCAGCAGCGCCGCATCGAGCCGCACCAGGGACGCCGCCGGTTATGAGGCGCTCATCGCCCTGTTCCTGGCCGCGATGTCCCTCGCCGTACTCGCCGACAGCATCGGCCTGATGTGGGCCGCCGTTGAAGCCACGACCATCGCCACCGCGTTCCTGGTCGGACACCACCGCACCCGCCGGTCCCTCGAGGCAGCCTGGAAATACGTCATCCTCGGCTCGGTCGGAGTCGCCATCGCACTGCTCGGCATCGTGCTCATCTACGCCGCCTCGGTCGGCACCGACACCCCCACCCTGTCCTGGATGATGCTGAGCCAGTCCGCGCGAGGCCTCGATCCCGCGCTCATCACCGCCGGCGGTGCACTCGCCGTGCTCGGATTCGCCACCAAGTCGGGCCTGGCCCCGATGCACAGCTGGCTGCCGGATGCCCACAGTCAGGCCCCCGCGCCGGTCTCCGGCCTGATGTCGGGCGTGCTGCTCTCCGTCGCGCTCTACGCCATCCTGCGCATCCAGTCGATCACCAATCTCGTGATCGGCCCGGAATTTCTGCGCACTATGCTCAGCATCGGCGGCCTGCTCTCCCTGCTCGTGGCCGCCTCCCTGCTCATTCGCCAACGCGACTACAAGCGGATGCTCGCCTACTCCAGCATCGAACACATGGGCCTCATGGCGATCGGCGTGGCCATCGGCCCGGCCGCGCTCCCCTCCGTGCTGTTGTACATTCTCGGCCACGGCCTGATCAAGGCAACCCTGTTCGTAATCTCGGGACGCATTCTCAAGGTCGAGGGCACCCCGGTAATCACGGACGTGCGCGCCCTGCTGGTGCGACGCCCCGGCCTCGCGGTGCCCTGGCTGATCGCCATGGCCGCCATCGTCGGGTTTCCCCCGTTCAGCATCTTCTTCTCCGAAGTCGGCATCATCATGGCCGGCTGGTCGGTGGGTCTCGGCGGCGTGGTCGGAGCGGCCCTCGTGCTGCTGCTCGTCATCTTTGCCGCGTTCACCCGTCTCACCGTGCAGATGACCATCGGGGCTCCCCCAGCCGGCACCGCGTTCACACCCGACTACTCGTCGCACGGCCCGCGCCTGCCCATCATCCTGGCCCTGGCCACGACAGCGACGGTCGCGTTCGTGGCCGAACCGATCGGCACCCTGCTGCTGCAGGCCACGGCCGTTCTGGGAGGAACCAACTGATGACTGACGAGCGAACGCCCGAAGACGTGGATGCCGATAATCTGGCGTCCGGCGACGCCGAACTGCGTCACCTCGACCGTGCCCAACTACCGCAGGCCGCCGGCGCCTTGCTCGACGCCGGCAGCCGCCTGGCGCTGGTCGCCTGCCACGAAGACGAAAATGACTTTCGCATCGTCTACTCCTTCGTGGGCACCACCGCGGTGTTGCGGGCTGACCTCTGCGTCACCGTGCCGCGAGATGATGCCTGGATTCCGAGCCTCGCCGAGAGGTCCCTGCCGGCCGGCAACTTCGAGCGCGGCATCCGCGACCTGTACGGGGTCGTCCCCCGCAATCATCCGCAGCCGCACCGCCTCGTACGCCACGGCCACTGGCCGCGCGGCTGGTACCCCATGCTGCGCGCCAACGCCGTCGTGCCCGAGTTCGAGCCCGACACCGAGTCGTTCCCGTTCGTGCCTGTGGAAGGCCCCGGCGTCTACGAGATCGCCGTCGGTCCCATTCACGCCGGCATCATCGAGCCCGGCCACTTTCGGTTCTCCGTCGTCGGGGAGACCATCGTGCGGATGGAAGCGCGCCAGTGGTACCTGCACCGCGGAGTCGAGAAGGTGTTCGAGGGTAAGACCGCGGCGGAGGGAGTGCTCCTGGCCGAACAAATCAGCGGCGACACCGCCGTCGGGCACTCCCTGGCCTTCGTCATGGCCGTCGAACAGGCCGCCGGCATCGAAGTTTCCGAGCCCGATCGGCTGCTGCGCGCGCTGCTGCTCGAGTTGGAACGCCTGTACAACCACGTGACCGACCTCGGTTCCCTCGCCAACGACGTAGGGTTCGGCATCATCGACGCCCACGCCCTGGGGTTGCGCGAGCAGCTGCTGCGCATCAACAAAACGATCACCGGTCACCGACTGCTGCGCGGTGCTCTCAGCGTGGGCGGCACCCGGGTGATTTCCCTTCCCGATGCGGCCGACCTCGTGCGCATCAGCGCTGCCATGGCCGAACTGGTCGGAATCACGCTCGGGCACGCCATCGTCCGCGGCCGTTTCACCGGCACCGCCCGGCTGTCCAACGCGCACGCGACCATGATCGGAACGCTCGGCTACGTCGCCCGCGCCTCCGGCATCGACACGGACGCCCGCAACGAGCATCCGTTCGTCAATCTCGGCGAAGTCTTCCACGTCGTGACCGAGGAAGGAGGCGATGTGCTCGCGCGGTACACCGTTCGCGCGCGCGAGGTCGAGGTGTCCACCGCGATCGCGGTCGACCTGCTCCACCGGTTGCAGGGACACACCGGAAGCGCGTTCCGCGTGAACCCGGCACAGGCCGGCACCGGACTCGCCTTGGTCGAAGCCTGGCGCGGAACCGCGACCCATCGGGTCGAGCTCGCCGCCGACGGAACGCTCGCCCGGGTGAAGGTCGTCGACCCGTCGTTCCTGAACTGGCCCGCCCTGCCCGACGCCCTGTCGGAGACGATCGTTCCCGACTTTCCGCTGGCCAACAAGAGCTTCAACCTCTCTTACGCCGGCAACGACCTGTAACGCCCCTGCGCCCCGACTTAGGAACTATTCCTGTTCCAGGTGGCGGAGTAGGGCGTGCGAATCGGCGAGGTTGGCGAGCACCATGCGTTTGGCCGCGGCAAGCAGCTCGATCGTGCTCGGGTCGCGCAGTGCGTAGAAGATGGAGTTTCCCTCGCGGCGGGTCATGACCACGCCGGCGCGTCGAAGCACCCCGAGCTGCTGCGACAGGTTGGAGAGCTCGCAGCCGAGCGCTTCGGCGAGCGAACCGACCGAACGTTCTCCGGCTACGAGCTGTTCCAGAACCTGCACCCGCAAAGGATGCCCGAGCGACTTGAACAGGTCGGACTTCAATTGGGCAGCGGGCAAACCGGAAGACAGCACAGCTTAAGTATATCGCTACTTGATGATTCCTTCATTTAGATCGCGGCGGCTGCCGGTTTCTGACTCCGTGCGGGCTACGGCCGACGCAACACACCGTCGTTGGCGAGCGCACGGGTGTACCCGAGGCTGTTCCCAAGCGCGTTAGGGTGAAAGTTTGCCGGTGCGAGCGGGTTCAGCGGATCCAACGCAAAGTACGGCACCCGGGAGCCGATGCCGTGTCCGGCGAATTCCTGCGAGGCATCGATGAAGCGGATGCGCGGGGTCGCCATGGCCGCGACGGATCCGGCGATCGCCGTGTTCAGGGCGTCGGTCGCCGTGTTGAGCACGTCGCCGAGCGGAGTGAAGCCGGGCTTGAACTGGCGCGGGTAGCTCAATACGGCAATCCTCGCCTGCGGCAGCGCTGAGGCCACAGCGGTGTAGGCGCCCACGAGCTTGGGCGGGAGAAGGGCCAGCTGGGCCATGCTGTTGTCGATGGCGCCCAGACAGACCAGGCTGGCCGGACTGGGGGCGCAAGCCGCCAGGACGATGTTGGAGCCGGCATCGATGCCGCCGACGGTGAGGGTGACCAGGGCGGTGGCCGGGCTGACTCCGAGAAGTTGAGCCGGGACATCCGCTGTGCTGGCACCGGAGCAGGCCCGGTTGGACGTGAGGCGATACGGGCTCACGAGCGCCGCGAAGGCCGGGTAGCTGGCCCGCTTGCTGCGGAGGCAGGCGGTGCCGTCGGAGACGTAGGGCGGTGCCCCCTGACCGGCAGTGAAGGAATCGCCGAGGGCGACATAGCCGAGAGCGGATGCGACGGTGGGTGTCGCGGTGGACTGCGCGAGAGCGGGGGCGGCCGCGATGCCGCCCACCAGGCCGACGGTGAGCAGGGAAACGGCGCCGAGGCGCGACAGGAAAGACACAACGTTCCGGTGATTAGTCATGCGCGCAACGGTAAACCCGGTGCGCGAGGTCGACAAGGCGCACGAGCAGTTCTGCCCTGCCCGGCGCGCGAAAAGGCCCGCACTGCAAGCAGTGCGGGCCTTCCGTCTGCCCGACCGACCTGGCGAGAGGTGATCGGGAGATCTATTGGGGCACGGTGTTCGTTTAGTTCGAGACCTCGGTCGACGCGTCGGCGCTGTCGGAAGCCGCAGCGCGGCCCTCGGTGTCAGCAGCCTCGTCGAGCACCGGGGCGAGCGACAGCTTGCCACGGTCATCGATCTTCGTGATTTCCACGAGAACCTTCTGGCCGACGCCGAGTACGTCTTCGACGTTCTCAACGCGCTTGCCACCTGCAAGTTTACGCACCTCGGAGATGTGCAGCAGACCATCCTTGCCCGGAAGCAACGAGACGAAGGCACCGAACGCGGCGATCTTGACGACGGTTCCGAGGAACTGTTCGCCCACCTCCGGGTTGGTCGGGTTCGCGATGGCGTTAACCTGGGCGCGAGCGGCCTCGGCCGACGGTCCGTCGACGGCGCCGATGTACACGGTGCCGTCTTCCTCGATCGAGATGTCGGCACCGGTGGTGTCCTGGATCGAGTTGATGGTCTTGCCCTTCGGGCCGATCAGCTCGCCGATCTTGTCAACGGGAATCTGCACGCTGATGACGCGGGGCGCTGTGGGCGCCATCTCGTCGGGAGCGTCGATCGCCGCGTTCAGCACGGAGAGGATCGTGGTGCGAGCGTCTTTCGCCTGCGTCAGCGCACCAGCCAAAACCGAGGCGGGAATGCCGTCGAGCTTGGTGTCGAGCTGGATTGCGGTGATGAATTCGCTCGTGCCTGCCACCTTGAAGTCCATGTCGCCGAGGGCGTCTTCGGCGCCGAGGATGTCGGTCAGGGCCGCGTAGCGGGTCTGGCCGTCAACGGTGTCGCTGATCAGGCCCATGGCGATGCCGGCGACGGGCGCGCGCAGCGGCACTCCGGCGTTCAGCAGCGACAGGGTGGAGGCGCAGACGGAACCCATCGAGGTGGATCCGTTGGAGCTGAGCGCTTCTGACACCTGACGGATGGCGTACGGGAACTCCTCACGCGTCGGCAGCACGGGAACCAGGGCGCGCTCAGCGAGCGCTCCGTGGCCGATCTCGCGGCGCTTCGGCGTTCCAACGCGACCGGTTTCACCGGTCGAGTAGGGCGGGAAGTTGTAGTTGTGCATGTAGCGCTTTTTGGTGACGGGGTTCAGCGAGTCGATCGACTGCTCGAGCTTGAGCATGTTCAGTGTGGTGACGCCCAGGATCTGGGTTTCGCCGCGCTGGAAGATGGCCGAGCCGTGCACGCGCGGGATGACCGCAACCTCGGCGTCGAGGGGACGAATGTCGGCCAGCCCACGGCCGTCGATGCGGATGCCCTCGTTGAGCACGCGGGAGCGCACGACGAGCTTGGTGACTGATTTGTAGGCCGCGTTGACCTGGGTGTTGGCGCTCGCGTCGAGCTCACCGGCGTCAACCTTGGCCGCGATGGCGGTCTTGACGGATGCCTTGAGTGCGTCGTCGGCGTTCTGACGTTCGACCTTGTCGGCGATCGTGTAGACCGTCCCCAGCTGGTCGTAGGACAGCGCCGCGACGGCGTCGTAGGTCGCCGGCTGGTAGGGCGGGAACAGGGCGAAGTCGGCGGTCGGCTTGGCGGCGGCATCCGCTACCTGCTGCTGTGCGAAGACGAGCTGCTTGATGAAGGGCTTGGACGCTTCGATGCCCTGAGCGACGACGGCTTCGTTCGGCGCGATGGCGCCACCCTTGATCAGGTTCCAGGCGGCGTCGGTGGCTTCGGCCTCGATCATCATGATCGCGACGTCCTGCGCGCCGTTGGCGTCGGTGACAACCCGGCCGGCGACGACCATGCTGAAGACGGCGTCGTCGAGCTGTGAGTGCTTCGGGAAGGCAACCCACTGGCCGCCCCCGTTCTCGTCGGGGATGAGGGCGACGCGAACGCCGCCGATCGGTCCGGAGAACGGCAGGCCGGCGAGCTGGGTCGACATGGAGGCCGCGTTGATCGCGAGCACGTCGTACAGTTCGTCGGGCTCGATGGCCAGTACGGTGATGACAACCTGGATCTCGTTGCGGAGTCCGTCGACGAACGACGGACGCAGCGGCCGGTCGATCAGACGGCAGGTGAGGATCGCGTCGGTCGAGGGACGACCTTCGCGGCGGAAGAAGCTGCCCGGGATGCGGCCGGCAGCGTACATGCGCTCTTCGACGTCGATGGTGAGCGGGAAGAAGTCGAAGTTGTCCTTCGGCTGCTTGCTGACGCTCGTGGCGGACAGCAGCATCGTCTCTTCGTCAATGTAGGCGGCAGCAGAACCCTGCGCCTGCTGGGCGAGACGCCCGGTTTCAAAACGGATGGTGCGCTTGCCGTACTTGCCGTTGTCGATAACGGTCTCGGCGAACGTGATTTCTGGACCCTCCATGTGGGGGTTTTCTCCTTTAAGTTTGCTTCTCGCCATTCTGGCGACGAAGGCTCGCGTGCCCATGTGGCGCACGAGTGGGACGAGGAGCTCGAACAGGCAGGATCAGGCCTCGTGTCAACGTTTCTTTCCGTTCACACTGTCGCTGTGCTGGCCACCAGTAGAAATTCACCAGAAGCTGCGCGTCTGGGAAACCACCACCGAGGACCAGCATCATGCCAGCTGCGCTCCGGTTGCTCGGCCGCTTCCAAGGAAGGACCGCCGTCAGCTTATCAGACCGAAAGTTTTTGCCGATTCCGGACGGTGTTGAGCGGATGCCGCCTCGCCAGCCGGTCTCGGTGAATGAGCCCCGAACTGGTGCCACGAAGTCAGCGAACCGGGCCCAAGCCTCGGGCAGAGTGAGAGGTAACTGAAAGGAGGTTGCGACGGTGCAGGGACTCAACAGGCTGCTGATTGTCGGGATCATGCGCGCGTGGATGGGGTTCATCCGGCAGGACAGCGCCAGCATCCCGCGCCCGACCGATCTCCCGCAGGCGCACTCACCAGGGGGCGACAGTGATCGTGTGCTCATTGTGGGCGGTGGCCCCGCTTCGGGCTGGGGGGTCAGCAGCCATGATCTTGCGCTGCCGGGGTCCCTGGCCCGCGCGCTTTCAGCCCGAACCGGCCGCGGTGCCGACGTAACCCTGGCGGCCGATCCTTTTGGAATTTTAGAGAAGCTTCCGGATCTGCTCATTGGGCACGACCTGAGCCAAGTCCACGCGGTTGTCATCTTTGTCGGTGTGAATGACGCGGTGAATCTCACTTCGGAGAAATCCTGGGAGCAGAACATGGGCCTACTGCTCCGGGCTCTCGAGCGAGAAACTCTCGATGGTACATACGTGTACGTGATGGATATCCAGCCGATTCGAACGATTCCTGCCTTTGACAGCCTGCTCGGTTCCGTCGCCAACGCCCACGCCCGACACTTGACCGTGCGCACGGAGAGGGTCTGCCGAGCCGTGCCGCGGTCGGTCTACCTCCCGCTGACCGAGAACGCCTTCCTGGTCTTCGGCCGATACCAAAATTCGACGGACTACCGCTTATGGGGAGAATTCCTCGCCGCGGAAATGGCCGAACGCCTGGATCTTGCCCGCGACCGCCTCGGTTCGAGCGGGGTCGCGTCGGTGTCGATCGGGCACGAAGCTCAGGATAACGGCGAGTCCACCGTCACCGGAAACTAGTCGACGGGCTTGGCCTCGACGGGCGTGGCTTGCGTGGGGGCGTCGAGGGTTGCCTTGGCATCAGCACGCTGCTTGATGCCGAGCACGGAATGGCGACGACCGTAGGCGAAGTACACGATGAATCCAAGGACCAGCCAGACCGCGAACCGCACCCAGGTGAGGGTGGTGAGGTTCAGCATCAGCCAGGTACAGAGCACGGCCGACAGAATCGGCAGCACCGGTGAGAACGGTACTTTGAAAGCGCGCGGCAGATCCGGGCGTTTCTTGCGCAGCACGACAACGGCGATACTCACCAGCACGAAGGCCGACAGCGTGCCGATATTAATCATCTCCTCGAGCACGCCGACGTCGGTGAGGCCGGCGATCAGCGCAACGGCGGCACCGGAGATGATCTGAATGCGCGCGGGAGTGCGGCGCTTGTCACTCGTAACGCTGAGCCAGCGCGGCAGCAGGCCGTCGCGGCTCATCGCGAACAGCACCCGCGACAGGCCGAGTAGCAGCACCATAATCACCGTCGTGAGTCCGACCAGAATTCCGATCGAGATGACCTGCGCAGCCCAGCCGGCGCCGACGGCCACGAAGGCGGTTGCCAGGGAGGCGTCGGGGTCGTCGGCCAGCACCGTGTACGGCACCATGCCGGTCAAAACCAGGCTCACGCCGAGGTAGAGCACGGTGACGATCGCGAGACCGGCGAAGATGCCCCGGGGCAGGGTCTTTTGCGGGTTCTTGACTTCTTCGGCGCTCGTGGCGACGACATCGAACCCGATGAAGGCGAAGAAGACCAGGGAGGCACCGGCGAGCAGCCCGAACAGGCCGTACTGGGCCGGGGCCGCACCGGTCATGAAGGAGAATAACGACTGCATCCAGACGTCATCATCCCCGCCGGTCGTTGGGACTTCGGCAGGGATGAACGGGGTGTAGTTTTTCGGATTGATGAAGAACGCGCCGACGACGATGACGAAAACGACGATGGCGACCTTGATGATCGTGAAGACGCTCGCAACACGGGCGGAGAGCTGGGTGCCGAGCACGAGCAGGGCGGTGAAGATGGCGACGATGACGAAGGCACCCCAGCTCACCTCGAGGCCGAGCACGGTGATCGTGGCGGGAACGTTCCAGCCGGCCAGATCGAAGACGGTACTGAGGTAGATGCCCCAGTATTTCGCGATCACGGCGGCCGCGGTGAGCATCTCCAGGATGAGGTCCCAGCCGATGATCCAGGCGAGCAGCTCACCGAGAGTGGCGTAGGTGAACGTGTACGCGGATCCGGCGACGGGAACCGCCGAGGCGAACTCGGCGTAACACATGATCGCGAGAGCACAGGTGAAGGCTGCCAGCAGAAAGGCCAGCGTGACCGACGGTCCGGCGTAGCTGCCGGCGGCCTTGGCGCCGACGGAGAAGATTCCCGCGCCGACGGCCACGGCAACACCCATGATCATGAGGTCCCACGTGCCGAGGGTTCGTTTGAGGCTGTGGCCCTTCTCGAGCGAGTCTGCTATCGAATCTTCAATACTCTTGGTGCGCCAGAGGCTCATATTGTGCGGTGTCCGTTCTTTTGTTGCCAACCCCATATTCTAGCGTCCGCTGTACCCCCAGTTCGAAGGGGGTGTACAGAACGGGCCGCCACCTAAAAGGTGACGGCCCGTTCTGAAGAAGTTCGCGTTGTCATCGCTGCGCAGCTTCCTGCACATCAATTGCAGAAAATTAGCGACGCAGGCCGAGGCTGCCGATCAGTGTGCGGTATCGAGTAATGTCGATGTCCGACAGGTAACCGAGCAGACGGCGACGCTGACCAACCATAAGAAGCAGGCCACGACGTGAGTGGTGGTCGTGCTTGTGCTCTTTCAGGTGCTCCGTGAGGTCAAGAATGCGCTGGGTGAGCATTGCAATCTGAACTTCCGGGGACCCGGTGTCGCCTGGGTGGGTAGCGTACTTTTCGATGATCGCCTTCTTAGCATCTGGTTCGAGTGCCATAAAGTGGGATCCCCTTTCTCTCACTGCGCGGTGCCCTTGGCTGAATGCCTGAGCTCTCTTTATCCGCGGCCGTTGAACGGCAACCTACATACTTTAGCAGAGTGGGCGACCGGTGCGGTCACCGGGCGCAAACACGCGACAACCCGGCCGGTCCGTCCCCTCGTCCGCGTACCGCTACAGTGGTGGAATCATCGAGGAGGGGCACCTATGGGAACGTTGCTTTACGGCAATCCGGGCATCGTGATCACCTTCGACGATCGAGCCCTCATGCACCTGCAGATCGTGATTAGCACCAAGCTGCGCCGACGCGAGAGTTTCATCTTTACGTGGACCGATTCGCCCGACGAGGGCAGCGGTCGCAGCGCGATCTGGCTCGACCCCACGAGCACGCTGTACTACCGATACTTCGGCAGCCGAACACCGTCGGTCAATCGGGATTGGATCGAAGCGCTCATGCTCTCGGCCAACAGTGCAGGCGGCCTGGTCTTCGTCGCCGAACCGGAGCCGTCGGCCCCCGCGCTGGTCAAGTCGCGGCGGTAGCCCGCGGGTATCATCTGGGTACCTCGTCCGACTCAGGCGCACAACTCGCTCAGCGCTCCGTCAAGTGCGCGCAGAAAATGGTCGGCGCTGGCAATGCTGAGACAGAGCGGAGGCTTGATCTTGAGCACATTCTTGAAGTCTCCGGTGGGCTGCACGATACAGCCGCGCAGCAGCAGTTCGTCGCACAGCCGGGCGGCAAGGGCAGTGGCGGGTGTGAACTTGGCCCGATCGCTGACCAGTTCGACGCCGAGGTAGAGCCCCATGCCGTAGACGGCGCCGACAGAATCGAATCGTTCCCCGAGCCGTTCCAGGCCCCGCTTGAGGTGCCGGCCGACAACCTCGGCGTTCTGTTGCAGGCCCTCATCACGCATGATGTCGAGCACGGTGAGGCCGATCCGGCAGCTGAGCGGGCTGCCGCCGGCTGAGGAGAAGAACGGCCCGTCATCGGCGAAGCGCTCGGCCACGTCGCGGCGGGTGATGACCGCTCCGAGCGGATGCCCGTTACCCATCGCCTTGGCGATGGTGATGATGTCCGGCACCACGTTCTGCTGTTCGGTGCCCCAGAAGTGTCGGCCGAGGCGCGCGTAGCTCACCTGTACCTCGTCGGCGATGCAGAGCGCACCGCGGGCGCGCATCCGCTCGTAAACGCCGCTCAGGTAGCCGTCGGGCAGCAGCACCCCACCGGCATTGCCGAACACCGGTTCGGCAATGAAGGCGGCGACCGTGCGCCCCTCGGCGGAGAGGGCCTGCAGGTCACCGTCGAGGTCGTTCAGGTACTGCGGCGCCGACTGCATGCCCCGATACTTGCCGCGCACGGCGTTCGGCGCCTCGACCAGGTGCACCCAGTCCGGGCGGGTTTCCAGCGCCCGAGGGTTGTCGGCGACCGACGAGGAGACGGCATCCGCTGCCATAGACCAGCCGTGGTAGGCCTCCCGCACCGACAGGACCGTGTCGTGACCGGTGTAGCTGAGGGCCAGGCGCAGGGCCAGGTCAACGGCCTCGGTGCCGCTGTTGACCAGAAAGACCGTGTCGAGGGGGTCGGGGGCCAGCTCGGCGAGGCGTTCGGTGAAGCGCACGAGTTCTTCGTAGTGAAAGCGGGAGTTGGTGTTGAGCAGCGACCACTGGCTGCGCGCAGCCTCGGTGATGCGCGGGTGTCCGTGGCCGACCGTCGTGACATTGTTGACCATGTCGACGTAGCTCTGCCCGTGGGTGTCGATGAGATGGTGCTTCCAGCCGCGTTCGATCTGCGGCGGCGCCGCGTAATAGTGTTCCTGCACCCTGGCGAACGACGCGTCGCGGCGCTGCAGCAGGACGGCCGGGTCGGCGAGCGAGCGCAGGGGCGTTAGCCCGAGCAGCGCGGACGGATCGGGGCAGACCCGCTGCCAGAGGGCAGCCGTCGACGGCGCGACGAAGCGCGGGGGACGGATGCCGCGCAGCCGGCTGGTCTGCACCATCACACCGGCGATGGCCGTTTCGTGTCGTGCGCGTCGGGAGTGGGCGGTAACGCTGCCCAGTGCGGCGCCCGCCCGGATGACCTCCCCGTCGAGGGCGGTCGCGGCAACCCCGGTCAGCCACAGATCGTAGTCGGCGCCGTCTAACCGAACCGTGGTGGAATCGACCACGACGACGGTCCCGTCGATCGGAGCCGTGACCGGGCTCCCCTCCGGCAGATACACCCCGACGCCGAGGTGCAGGGTGATCGACTCGTCGGCCGTGTCGATTTTGGTCTGGGACAGTCGAAACTCGCCGTAGCCGGTGACGGCAAGGCCGAGGCGGGCAGCGGCATCCGTCGCCACTCGCTCGTCGATCCCCGGTTCGAGCCAGCTGCCGGCGTCGAACGCAGCACTCGTCACCGAAAGGTCGATGCGGGCTTCCGGGTCGAGCGGTCCGAGCAGCGGATGCTCGGTTGCCCCGATCGGCTGGCGCTGCTCGGCCACCGCCTGGTCGGCCACCGTGAAGCGGATCAATGCTTCGAGTTCGGCACTGTTCTGGGCGGCCGCCGTCTCGAAGGCGAGCCACTCGCGGGCCCGGTTCGCGTCGGCATAGTCGTTGTCGCCGTCGAGCTGCACCTGCGCTTCGCCGCTGACGACGAGCACCGCGGTGCGCACCAGGATCAACGGCCAGAGGGCGCCGAGTTCGGCCTCGGTGAGCGCTACCCGTGCGGCGAAGGCCTCGATCGTGTCGAGGATGGCCAGCGGATGCTGCGGGCTGCGGTAGAGCACGCAGGCGCAGGTCGCGGCGAGTTCGGCAACGAGCCAGCCCCGGGCCACATCGCCGAAGTCGATGACCCCGGTGATGGTGCCGGCAGCGCCGTCCCGGCTCACGACGTTGTCGTCGGTCAGGTCGCCGTGGATCGTCTGCACGCGCAGGTCGTCCGCGACCAGGGCGATGCGCTGCCGGGCGGTGTCGGTGACCGTGCGCAGCCGCACGCGGCGGGCCTCGTCGTCGACGGCGGGCAGGAGCGCGTCGATGACCGCGCCGCCGCGCCGCAGGTCCCATTGCAGAAATCGGTCCGTTCCCGGGTGTTCGAAGTCGGCCAGGCCATGAACGAGGCGAGCGGCGACGTCACCGAGCGAACGGATCTGCCCGACCGACAGTCGCGCCGATTCGGTCAGCGGATGTCCGTCGACGTAGGTCAGCAGCCGCAGGTCGAGGTTCTGCCCGTCGATCGTGGCGTGCACGATCCGGCTGCCCTCGATGCCGGCGACGGGTGCAGGCAGGTCAAGGTTCAGGCCGACGAGGTGCTGCAGCGCCGCGTTCTGGGCCTCGAGCTCAACCGTGGCCACGGCCGGGTTGGCGACCTTGAGAACGACGGCGCCGGCATCCGTTTCAATGCGAAAGTTACGGTCCTGGTGGCTGCCGAGTTCGGTGACGGTGCCGGTGATGCCGAACCGGTCTCGGGCCAGGTCGGTCGCCTGCTCGAGCGTCAGCCGTGGCCTCGGCAGGTGAAAGGGGCTTGGCTCGTTCATGGTTCTCCAGTCACGCGGGCGGCGGTACAGCGAGCAGGGTACTCAAACCAACACGGTGGAACGGATGCCGCGGGTTCAGCGCTTGCGCACCCGCCGCTTGGGCGGGATCGCGCGCGGGCGCGGGGCGTCCGGGGTGTTCCAGGCTTTCGCTATGGCCCACGCGACGGCCGCGATCGGCACCGAGAGCACGGCGCCGACGATGCCGCCGACGATGGTTCCGGCGGTCAACCCGACCAGGATGACGAGCGGGTGCAGCTTGAGCGACTGCGCCATGACGACCGGCTGCAGAAAATTGCCCTCGAGCTGGTTGACGGCGATGACGATGATGATCACGATGAGCGCGACCCCCGGCCCGCTCGCCACGAGGGCGACCAAAGCGGCGAGCACCCCGGCCGCGGTGGCGCCGATCAGCGGAATGAACGCACCGAGGAACACGATGACGGCCAGTGGCAGGGCCAGCGGCACCTGCAGGATGGCCAGGCCGATGCCGATCGCGGTCGCATCGACGGCGGCGACGATCGCCGTGCCGCGCACGTAACCGCCGAGCACGCGCAGCGAGGTGTGGCCGATGCGGCGTCCGCGGGCGAGGCGCTCGCCCTTGAACGGCGTCAGGAAGAAGTTCCAGATCTGGCCGCCGTCCTTGAGGAAGAAAAACAGGATAACCACGAGAAGCACGGCCCCGGTGACCAGCTCGAAGACAACGGATGCCCCGGCGAGCGCCCCGGTTCCGAACTGGCTGCTCGTGAGAAAGTCCGCGACCGCCGTGCGGGCGTCGTCGATCTGCTTTTCGTCGACCTGGATCGGTCCGTCGATCAGAAACTGTTGCAGGTGGTCGATGCCCTCGGAGGCGGAGGTGAACAGCTCGTCCCACTGGTCGCGCACGGCGAAGACGATGAGCGTGATGATGCCGCCGAAGACCCCGATACCCCCGAGCAGGGTGATCCAGGTGGCCAGGATAGCGGCGACGCCCCGTTTGCGCAGGCCGTTGATGACCGGGCTGAGCGCCGCGGCGAGAATGATGGCGATCAAAACCGGAATCACGACGAGCTTGAGCTGAACCAGGCCGAAGATCACCGCAGAGGCAAGGATGATGACGAGCAGAATCTGTCCGCTGCGCAATCCGAGCCAGCCGAGCCGGTCGGTCAGCGGGGTGCGAGGAACCAGGGTCGTGGGGTCATCGTGTGCGCGCATGAACCCAGCCTAGACATCCGCCGGGCGGAAACACCGATCGACCGGTCTCTTTACTCGAATCGGTGCAGTGCGTCCGCGACCGTGTCGAGGACGGCTTCGTCTCCGGCGTAACTGCCGTGCTCCCGCGGCCAATGACTGATCACATCGGTGAAACCGAGCTCGGCGGCCCTGCCGACGGCATCGTCGAACGCGTTTATGCTCTGCAGGGAATACGTTCCGCCGCTATCGAGCGAGAGGTAGCGGTCGATCGTGGCGGGGTCGCGCCCGGCCGCGAGGGCGGCGTCCTCGAGGCGTTCGCTGAGATCGCGCACACTGGACCACCAGAGCTCCCCCTGCGCGCCGTCCTGGCCCGTCGTCACCCAGCCCTGCCCGAAGCGGCTGACCAGCCCGAGGCCCCTGGACCCGTTGGCGGCGATCAAGAACGGAACCCGGGAGCGCGTGGAATCAACGGCGGCGGGTTTCACCATGCGTGCGTTCCGGGCGGTGTACCAGTCACCGGTGAAGCTGATCCCCGCGGTCGTCTCCGACTCTTCACCACGCAGCAGCAGGTCGAGGTCGGTGACGAATTCGGCGAACCGCTCGTGCCGCTGCCGGGGCGTGTACTCCGGCTGGCCCAGCACCGTCGCGTCGAAACCGGTGCCGCCCGACCCGATGCCGAGCAAAAACCGCCCATTCGACACATCATCGACCGTGGCGATTTCCTTGGCGAAAGGCACCGGGTGCCGAAAGTTCGGTGATGAGACAAAGGTGCCGAGGCTGATGCGCTCGGTCACGGCCGCCGCCGCGGTGAGGGTGGGCACGGTCGCGTTCCAGGGTTCGTCGGCGAGCGAGCGCCACGACAGGTGGTCGTAGGCGAAGGCGTGGTCGAAGCCGTATCGCTCGGCGCCCAGCCATTTTCTGCGGGCAACCCGCCATGGGTCCTGCGGGAGAATGACGATTCCAAAGCGCATGGGTCGAGTCTATTTTGCGCGCCGTGAAGACTCGCTGTTGCAATGTCGGCGGCCGGTGCCAGACTCTGCACATGAACACTCCGCAGCTGGGCCCCGGTCCCCATCAGTACTGCACGATCGTTCCGCCATACCTGCTGGTGCGGCTGGCAAAACTCGACGATCCCCGATTCGCGCAGGCCGCAGCCGCGGCACGGCAGTCACTGCTGCGCGACTCACAGATTCGGCAGTTGCGGGGCGGGGCGCATCCGTTTCCCTATTCCGGGGCTCGCACCCTGCCGGCTCGCACACCCGGCCAGTCTGATCGCACCATTTCGGATGCCGACGGCCAGGAACGCCTACCCGGTCGCCGGGTACGCGCCGAGGGTCAGCCGGCCGGCAGCGACCCGGCGGTGAACGAGGCGTACACCAGCCTGGGCGCCACCCAGAACCTGTTCTGGACGCAGTTCGGGCGGGACAGCATCGACGGTGCCGGTCTGCCGATGGACGCGACGGTGCACTACGGCAAGCAGTACGACAACGCCTTCTGGGACGGCGAGCGCATGGTCTTCGGCGACGGCGACGGCCAGGTCTTCAATCGATTCACCATTTCGCCCAGTGTGATCGGGCATGAGCTCACCCACGGTGTCACCCAGTTCACCGCCAACCTTCAGTACCAGGGCCAGTCGGGGGCGCTCAACGAGTCCATCTCCGACGTGTTCGGTGCGCTGGTCGAGCAGCACACCAAGACCCAGTCGACGAACGAGGCCAGTTGGCTGATCGGCGAGGGTCTGTTCACCGACCAGGTCGAGGGTGTTGCCCTCCGTTCGATGAAGGCGCCGGGTACCGCGTACAACGACGATGTTCTCGGCAAAGATCCACAGCCGAGCAGCATGGCCGGGTACGTCGAGACCGAAGACGACAACGGCGGAGTGCACCTCAATTCGGGCATTCCGAACCGAGCGTTCTATCTGGTCGCCGAGGCCCTCGGCGGTAACGCCTGGGAGACCCCCGGCCGCATTTGGTATGACACGCTCACCGGCACGGGGGTCGGCCGCGCAAGTGATTTCGCGGCCTTCGCTGCGGCCACGGCCCAAACGGCCGCGACCTTGTATGGCATCGGTGGTGCCGCCCACGACGCGGTTCTGCGAGCCTGGGCGACGGTCGGGGTGCTGGCCGGGCCGGAGTAACATCGCGGTATGAAAGTGATTGTCTCGCGCAGTGGCGGGATGGCGGGAATCCGCCTGACCTGGGAAGTCCGAGTCGAAGAGCAACCCGACCCGGCGACGTGGGCCGATTTTCTCAACTCGCTGCCCTGGGACGATGTCACCGACAGTGAGGCCACCCCCGATCGGTTCGCATACCGCATTCGGTGCGCCCCGCACGAAGTCGTCCTGGCCGAACCACAGGTGAACGGTCCCTGGCGTGATCTGGTCAACCGGGTCAAGGCCGCCAACGGAATGTAGCGCCCCGATCCCGCTGAGGATCAGGCCTTCGGCCGACGGCCCCAGCGCGGCCGCCGTGCCGGATCGTCGGTCAGCGCCGCTTCGATATGTCCGTCGACCTGCTCACCGAAGTGGTCGTCGAAGTTCTCCTCGAGGTGAGCGGTGACGGTCTTGCCGATGCGGCGAGCCATCTCCTCGCGACGCTGGCGGCGTTCAGCAACGACGAGAACCTCGTGTTCGATGCGGAAGGCCTTGTAGATGGCCACGCACACACCGATCATGACGACGGCCAGAATGATGCCGAGTGCCGGGTAGAACACTCGAGGTGCCGATACGGCGAACCGCCGGGAAGTGGGAGGACTGCTGCTCGGCGTTGTCGCCGGTACTTCGGGTAGAGCACTCACTGTGGAACTTTTTTTGAAAACAGATTGCGGCACACGGCAAAACCAGATCGGGCCAAACGCCGGCTCCGCCAGATACCTGCCCCGATGGGCAAATTTCCAGCTGACAGGGCCAGCGTGCCGCATTGTGGGGGCAACAGATATGCGCCCCTGTTTGCCGTGAGCGTACGAAAATCGTGCCGCCACGCTCGCTCTGACCGGCCCGGCATGTGACGATGGACCATGACTTTCGACGACGTGAACGCGGCCTCCGTCCCCGTGCAGATTCTCAGTGAGGATGAGTGCTGGAATGCGTTGCTCTCGGCCAGTCTGGGTCGCGTCGCCGTGGCCGTCGGCGGCATCCCCGACATTTTTCCGGTCAACTTCGTGGCCGCCGATCGGCGCCTGCTGTTCCGCACCGCGTCGGGCACCAAACTGATCGAACTCACTGTGAACAACCGGGTCGCTTTCGAAACGGATGGTGTGGGTCGCGACGACGCCTGGAGTGTCGTTGTGCACGGAACAGCCCGGGCACTCCAGACCCAGCGTGAGATCGATGATGCTGCGGCGTTGCCGTTACGCCCGCTGATTCCCACGGTCAAGCCGGTCTTCGTTGAAATCGTGCCGGAGTCCGTCACGGGGCGGCGGTTCACGCTCGGGCCGGAACCGACGGCGACCCTGACCTGAACCAGGGCGCTACCGTTGGAGGGCGCCCCACCACAACCCGGGGCCAACAGGAGCGCCGTGCCCGCCATGCTCAACCTCACGGTGCACGTGAAGCCCGGCAGCCGTAAGGGTCCGCTCGTGGTCGACGACCCTGATGGTACGCCGGATCACCCTTCGGTGACGGTGTTCCTGCAGCAGCGGGCGGTCGAGGGTGCAGCCAACGACGCCCTGGTGGCCCTGCTGGCCAAGCATTTCATGGTGGCCAAGCGTGATGTGAGCATCATCCGGGGTCACACGTCGAAAATCAAACACCTGCGCATCGACCGGTCCTAGTCGGCGGCACCGGCCGGCACCGCACACAGACCGAACGGGACCCGGCTGAAGCCGCCGCGTCCCGTCCAGGGTGATTCCCGGTTATGCGGCCTAGCTGACGCCGAGCAGGTCGATGACGAAGATCAAGGTCTGGCCGGAGAGCCGGTGGCCGGAACCGGCCGGTCCGTACGCGAGGTGCGGCGGCACGACGAGCTTGCGACGCCCACCGACCTTCATGCCGGGGATCCCTTCCTGCCAGCCTGCGATGAGCGAACGCAGCGGAAAGTTGATCGACTGGCCGCGGTTCCAGGACGAGTCGAACTCGTCGCCGGACGCGAACTCAACGCCGAGGTAGTGCACGTCGACGGTGGCGCCGGCGGTCGCCTCGGCGCCGTCACCGACGACGACATCAACGATCTCGAGTTGGTCGGGCGCGGCGCCCTCTGGGAAGTCAATTTCGGGCTTGGAATTCAAATCAGTCATCCCCCCATCCAACCGGATTCTGCGCCGGATTGCACGCCGGGTGGACCCTCGAAAATTTATACTTGCGCCGGGCCGCCGCGGGGTGCACTCTTGATATACACCAACTCGTCGCATCGGGAGAGTCGTCGGCACTGCCACACCACCGAGGCGGCGAGTTTCTGTTGTGCACTGCCGGAACGGCGCATGGTCGAAACCGTGCGCTGCCGGAACAGTCAGTCCCGGCGCTTCTGGAACGCCGTTGCAGCCAACCCGGGCAGCGTCTGTGCGAGTACCTCGGCGCGATGCTGCATGAGGAGGTTGAGCAGGTGCGCTTCCTGGGCTTGCAGTGCCGGGGCGCTCTGGCCGCGCACGAGGCGGTCGCGCACGAAGGCGAGGCGCGTCGCATCCGCTATGAACCGGCGCATGGCGAGCTTCTTCAGCCGGTCCTGGCCTGTACCCCAGGCGAGCGCCTGACGTCGACCGGCACCGGTGCCGAGCATCGACACCTCGGCCGGGGTGAACCAGCCGGCCTGGGAATATTCGTGCAGCCGGCGCAGGGTGATCCGGGCTTCCTGCCGGCGCAGAAACACCACGACGAGAATGGCGGCAATGAACAGCGGCACCTGCACCACCACGTAGTAGCCGAGCACGGAAGCGTCGCCGGCGAGCACGAAGGTGGCACCGTTCCAGAGTGCGTGCAGACCGATCGCGGGAACCAGTCCGAACAGAAAGTAGCCGACCGCGCCGCTCTTGGTGGCGCCGCGTCGTGCGGCCAGACCCAGGGCGAGCCCGATGCAGATGGTGAACGTGACGTGCGCGAACGGTGAGAATACCCCGCGTAGCAGAAAGGTGATGCCGACGGTCTGCGCGGTGCCCTCGGTCAGGGCCAGCCCGAAGTACTGGATATTCTCCGAGAAGGCAAAGCCGGCGGCGATCGCCCCGGCGTAGACGACACCGTCGACGGGGCCCTCGAAGTGGCGGCGCACCGCCCAGAACAGCACCAGTATTCCGAAGCCCTTGGCCACTTCCTCCACAATCGGGGCCTGAATGACAGCGGATGCGAAATCACTCCCGGCGAGCGCGCCCGCGCTGGCCGCGATCGTGATCTGCACGCCGAGGTCGAAGACCAGCGCGCTGACGATGGAGATGCCGGCGCCCCAGAGCAGCGCAAACAGCAGGGCTGGCCGCGGCTCCGGGTCCCAGCGGTCGATCCAGCGCACCGCGAACAGCACGAGCGTGAGTGGCACCAGCGCCAGGAGCATCCCGAACAGCAGCGCGCCGCTACTGAGGAACGTCGTGAGGTAGGCGAACACGGCGAGCAGGGCCAGCCCGGCGAGCACGAGACCGCCGCCGAACATGACGATTCGCCCCCGGTTACGCGGGGGAAGCGGCTCGCGCCAGACCGCTTGCACCGGGCTGGGACTCACCTGAACGTGGTGCGCGGTCGGCTGGCGACCGGGCGGCTGGTGGAGACTCATGACTTGAGATTACCGGGGCGGGCGGCTCGGTCGTCGAACGGCTCGAACGGATCAGTCGTCGAACATGGTGCCGGGGTTCAGCAGGCCCAGCGGGTCGAAGACCGCCTTGAGCCGGCGTTGCAGGGCGAGGCTGGTGTCACCGATCTCGTCGCGCAGCCAGCGACGCTTGAGCACCCCAACGCCGTGTTCGCCGGTGAGTGTGCCGCCGAGTTTGAGGGCCGCCTGAAACATCTCGTCGGCGGCAGCCCAGATCTCGTCGGGCACCTCCGCATCCGCCGCCGCGCCCGGTCGGCGCGTGATCACGAAGTTCGGGTGCAGGTTGCCGTCGCCGGCGTGGGCGACCGTGGGAATGGAAATGCCGGTGCGGGCGCTGATCGCGGCGATCGCGTCGAACATCTCGGCCATGCGCGAGCGGGGCACGGACACGTCTTCGATGAGCACCTGGCCCAACTGTTCGAGGGCAGGGTGCATGGCGCGGCGGATGGCCAGCAGGCGGTCACCGGAGGCAGCATCCGTTGAGAGGGTGGCTTCGCCGCCGGCTTCGCGCAGCACGATGAGCGCGGCGTCGGCCTCGGCGAGCGCCGCCGGCCCGTCGGTCTGCACGAGCAGGAAGGCGCCGCGGCCGAGCGGTAACCCGGCCGATCCCTCCGGGCCGAGGTAGGTTGCCACGTGCCCCAGAGCGACCGGGTCGATCAGTTCCATGACGGCGGGGCGGATGCGTGCGGCCGTGATAGCCGCGCTGGCCGCGGCCGCAGCCCTGACGGTGTTGAAAACGGCGCCGATCGTGGCGATCGTGCCCTCGGTGAGTGCCCGCACCCGCACGGTCGCCTCGACGATGACGCCGAGCGTTCCCTCTGAGCCGGTGAGTAGGGCGGTCAGGTCGTAACCGGTGACGCCCTTCACGGTTCGATGCCCGGTGCGCAGCAGGCTGCCGTCGGCGAGCACGACGGTCAGGCCGAGAACAGCCTCCCGGGTGACCCCGTACTTCGCGCAGAGCAGCCCCCCGGCGTTCGTGGCGATGTTGCCGCCGACGGTGGAGATGGCTTTGCTGGCCGGGTCGGGGGCGAACCACAGGTTCTGCCGCGCGAGGGCGTCGTTGAGGGCCTGGTTGAGGACGCCGGCTTCGACGACGGCGAGTTCGTCGTCCGGGTTGATTTCGAGGATACGGGTCAGCCCGGCCACGCTCAGCACGATGGATCCGTCGGTGCCGCAGGCTCCGCCGGAGAGGCCGGTTCCGGCGCCACGGGTGACCACGGTGACCCGAAATTCGGTGGCGATACGCAGCGCGGCCTGAACCTGGTCAACCGTCGTGGCACGTACGATGGCGAGCGGCATGCCGTCGGCGACCCAGCCGGACTTGTCGGTGCGGTTTGCCGCGAGGTCGAGGGGGTCGACGCTGACGATATCGCCGAGCTCAAACTGGAGGCGCAGCAGTGCGTTCATCGTCCCAGCCTATCGAGCCGTGCCGTGTCTGATTTCCGCTACCGGCTGCCACCTGCGCGTGGCAGGCTCGGAGAGTGACCATTTCCTCCTCCCCCGCAATCAGGCTCGCCGACCCGGATTTCGCCGAACGGTATCGCATCATGTGCTCCCGGGACACCCGGTTCGACGGCCAGTTCATCACCGGCGTGCACACCACCGGCGTTTACTGCCGGCCGAGCTGCCCGGCGACGACGCCCAAACCCGGCAACGTGACGTTCTACCTCACTGCGGCGGCCGCCCACGAGGCCGGCTTGCGGGCCTGTAAACGCTGCCTGCCCGATGCTGTGCCCGGTTCACCGGCCTGGAACATGCGCGACGACCTCGCCGCCCGGTCAATGCGACTCATCTCGGACGGCGTCGTCGAGCGTGACGGTGTGCCGGGGCTCGCCGCCCGCCTCGGCTACACGCCAAGGCACCTGACCCGGGTGCTCGTCGCCGAACTCGGCGCGGGTCCGCTCGCCCTCGCCAGGGCGCACCGGGCTCAGACGGCCCGCCTGCTGCTGCTGGGCACCGACCTGCCGATCACCGACGTGGCCTTCGCCGCCGGCTTCGGCAGTGTTCGCCAATTCAACGACACCGTCGTCGCTGTCTACGAACGCACCCCGTCCCAGGTGCGTTCCAGCCGCCGTTCCGCGCCGGAGACAACCTCCTCCGGCATCGCCGAAACCAGAATCACGCTGCAACTGCCGGCTCGAACACCGTTCGACGGCGCCGGCGTGCTGCGCTTTCTCGGAACGCGCGCCCTGCCCGGCGTCGAAACGGCCACCGACACGAGCTACGCCCGCACGGTTCGACTGCCGCACGGTACGGGCGTGGTGGAGGTGACCCTGTCGGGAACGGATGCTGCCCCCGCGCTGACTTGCAGCATCCGCTTGGCGCACCTCACCGACCTGGCCCCCCTGGTGAGTCGGATCCGCCGGTTGTTCGACCTCGACGCCGATGCCCAGGCGATCGACCGCCACCTGGCCACTGACCCGGCGTTGGCCTTCTCGGTCGCGCAGACTCCCGGAATCCGCGTACCTGGCAGCATAGACGCCGAGGAATCCCTGTTCCGGGCGCTGATCGGGCAGCAGATCTCTGTCGCTGCGGCCCGCACCGCGCTGACCAGGCTGGCCGACGCCCTCGGCGACCGACTTCCCGGCCCCGAGCTGCAGCTACTGTTCCCCACCCCGGCCCAGATCGCTGCGGGCGGCCTGGCGGTGTTACGAGGGCCCCGCGCCCGCATCGAGACCATTCTGCGGGTCGCGCAGGCACTGGCAGCGGGTGATCTGGCGTTGTCCCCCGGACAGACCCGCGCAGAATTGGAGGGGAGCCTGATGGCCCTGCCCGGTATCGGACCGTGGACGGCCGGCTACGTGGCCATGCGGGTGCTCGGCAGCCCCGATATTCTGCTGACCAGCGACCTGGCACTGCGGCAGGGCGCTGGCCGGCTTGGCCTGGCGGTGGAACCGCGCACCCTCGCCGCCCGCGGGGCTGGCTGGGCGCCCTGGCGCAGTTACGCCGGAATGCACCTGTGGCGCGCGGCCGGCGCTCCTGTGGCTGCTGCATGGGACTCCTCCAAGCAGACCGACCGAGGGTTGGAGCACCCCACAGCGAAACCCGCAGGCCGCGCCGGTTAGCCTAGAAGAGTGAAATTTGCGCATCTACGAGTTGACGGCTCCTCCGTTCCCCGATTGGCCGTGATCTTCGATGATGCGGCGCTGTTCCTCGACGAGGTCATCGATGATGCCCCCCGCGACCTGCAGGACCTGCTCGAACAGGGCGAGGCCGGGTACGAACGTATTCGCGCGCTCAGCCTCGATGCCGTCTCGAACGGTGCAGCACTAACGCCGATCGACGAGCTGCGGCATTCCTCCGCGGTGCTGCGCCCGCCGCAGATCATCGCGATTGGCGCCAACTACGCCGCGCACTCGTCCGAGCTGAGCCTGCGCCTCGAGACGGCGGCGACCGTTTTCTCGCTCTGGCCGAACTCGCTCACCGGGCACGGCTCGACCATCACCTGGCCGCGTGACCTCACCACCCAGGTCGACTACGAAGCCGAACTCGGTGTGATCATCGGTCGCCCAGCGCACAACGTGTCGGTTGCCAACGCGCTGGACTATGTCTTCGGGTACACCGTCGTGAACGACATCACCGCGCGCGACCTGCAGTTCTCCGAGGCCCAGTGGTCCCGTTGCAAGTCCTTCGACGGTTTCACGCCCACCGGTCCGCTCGTCGTCACCGCCGATGAGATCGGCGACCCGCAGAACCTATGGCTGACCACGCACGTCGACGGTCGCATTCTGCAGGACGCCTCGAGCGGCGACATGGTGCGCACCGTCGCGGAGATCATCGCCTACCTGTCCAAAACCTCGACGCTGATGCCGGGAACCCTCATCTCCACCGGCAGCCCTGGCGGTGCCGGTTACAGCCGCAAACCGCCGATCTTTCTGCGCGACGGCTCCACCGTGACCATCTCGATCGACAAGATCGGCATGCTCACGACGCACTGTCGCGAGATCTAGCCGCGCCCCGAGGTCCTGGTCAGAGGCGCGGGTCGTCCTTGCCGTCGCGGGCGAGCAGTTCATCCTCGACCGTGCCGCCGTAGCCATCCGCTTGCGGGTCGCGGTGCAACCCGCCCGAGACCGCGTATTCCTCCTCGGGTGAAAGAACGAGTCGCTTGCGCCCCCAGAAGGCGAAGGCCAAGAGCATCACCAGGTAGACCACGGCGATGGCCGCAATCGCCGGGCGTGCCGGTTCGTTGATGAAGAACCCGAAGAAGATCGCCAGTGAGAGGATGCCGGCGATGACGGCACCCGGAACGCCCCAGGGGCTGCGGTACGGGCGGCTCGCGTTCGGGAACTTTCTGCGCAGCAGCACAAACGACACCATCTGCAGCACGTAGGCGATCACAGCACCCCAGACCGCGATGTTGAGCACGATGGCTCCCGCGACGCCCCCGGCCCCGCCGAGCGAATCGACCAGCACGAGGGCGACGAAACCGATGACCGCACCCACGAGCAGGGCGATGGCCGGGGTCTGACGTTTTCCGGTGAGTGACAGAAACTTCGGGTAGTAGCCGGCCCGCGACAGCGAATACATGTTCCGTCCGTAGGCGAACATGATCCCCTGCAACGAGGCCAAGAGCCCGATCAGCGCGAACAGGGCCAGCACCGCTGCGGCGCCGTCGCCCACAATCGCTCGGAACCCATCGAGCAGAGGCTCGCTCGATCCGGCAATCTCGGACGCACCCACCACTCCGGTGTTGAGAAACAGCACAAGCAGGCCCGTTACGATCAGCGTGGTGCGAGCGATGAGGCCGGCCCGCGGGATATCCCGCACCGGATTGTGCGATTCCTCGGCGGCCAGCGGGAGTTCCTCGATGCCCAGGAAAAACCACATGGCATACGGCAGCGCGAACAGGATCGGAACGATTCCGTGTGGCAGGAAGGCGCTCTGACCGGCATCCGGCGTGATATTGAAGAGGCTGTCCCAGCTGAACAAACCGGAGAACGCGGCCATCACCGAGAACACCAGCAGGATGGCAATGGAGATGATCGCGACGACGATGGCGAATTTGAAGGAGATGGCCGCTCCGGCAGCATTGAGTGCGATGAAAGCGACGTACAGGATGAGCCACCACACCCACGGCGGCAGGGAGACACCGAGCAGTTCCTGCGTGATCCCGTCGGCGTAGGAAGCTGAGAAATACACGATGACGGCGGTGGTCGCGACGTACTCGATGGTCTCGGCCAGCCCGGTGACGAACCCGCCCCAGGGGCCCATGGCGGCGCGGGCGAACGAGTAGGCCCCGCCGGTGTGCGGCATCGCAGACGCCATCTCGCCGATGCTGAAGATCATCCCGTAGTACATGACGATGAGCAGCAGGAAGGCGACCAGCATTCCGCCAAAACCGGCGAAGTCGATACCAAAGTTCCAGCCCGAAAAGTCACCGGAGATCACCGCAGCCACGGCCAGGCCCCACAGGCCCCAGATGCCCGCGCTGCGGGTGAGGCGGCGCTTCTCGAAGTAGCCGGCCTGCGCCGTGGTGTACTTCACGCCCGAAACTTTCAAGGTGTCTTTGGACATCTCAATTCCTTTGCGCTCGTCGCGCACCCGAGGACTTAGCCGAAGGCGGGGCGCAATCGTTCAGTGAGGTTGCCACGATGCTAGGCGGGGAATGGTTCGCTGTATATACCTTTGAAGAAAATCAGGTTCGTGAATCAAAGCCCGAGCACCGCTCCCGCGCTGATGAAGTGTGGTCTAATGGTTGCAAATTGCACGATTGACCCGTTTGACGCCTCACCCGCACCGACTCATCCGCACCGACTCAACGGCACCGAGGAGAAGCCCAGTGAATACTCGATCCGGAAACCTCACCCTCGACGACCTGACCATTCTGGTTTCCAACCGCGAGATCGACACGGTGATCGTCGCGTTCACCGACATGCAGGGCCGACTCGTTGGTAAACGACTCTCCGCGCGGCTGTTCCTGGAGGATGCTGCCGCTCATGGCGCGGAATGCTGCAACTACCTTCTCGCCGTCGACGTCGAGATGAACACCGTCGATGGCTATGCCACGTCGAGCTGGTCGCACGGCTACGGCGATATGGCGATGATCCCGGACCTCGACACGCTGCGGTTGGCCCCGTGGCTGCCCGGAACAGCGCTCGTCACCGCCGACCTGCACTGGCTCGACGAGAAGCCAGTGCTCGCCTCTCCGCGTCAGATTCTGCGCCGGCAACTGGACCGACTGGCCGAACATGGTCTCAAGCCGTTCTGTGCAACCGAGCTCGAGTTCATCGTCTTCGACGACGGTTACCGCGAGGCCTGGAAGAAGGGGTATCACGGCCTCACGCCGGCGAGCGACTACAACATCGATTATTCGCTGTTGGCATCCACTCGAATGGAACCGCTGCTGCGCGATATTCGCCTTGCCATGGACGGCGCCGGCATGTACTGCGAAGGAGTGAAGGGCGAGTGCAATCTCGGGCAGCAGGAGATCGGGTTCCGCTATGCGACCGCCCTGGCCACCTGTGACAACCATTCCGTCTACAAAAGTGGCGCCAAGGAGATCGCCGACGCGCACGGTAAGAGCCTCACGTTCATGGCCAAGTTCAACGAGCGCGAGGGCAACAGCTGCCATATCCACATCAGCCTGCAGGGCCCGGGAGGTGAACCGGTCTTTCACGACGCCCAGGCTGAACACGGCATGTCAACGCTCTTCCGACAGTTCCTGGCCGGACAGGTTGCGCTCATGCGGGAACTGACCCTGTTCTCCGCCCCCAACATCAACTCGTACAAGCGTTACGTGCCGGGTAGTTTCGCGCCGACAGCGCTGGCCTGGGGGCTCGACAATCGAACGTGTGCCCTGCGCGTCGTCGGGCACGGCGCGGCTCTGCGGGTGGAGAACCGGGTTCCCGGCGGCGACGTCAATCAATATCTGGCTGTCGCAGCCTTGATCGCGGCTGGCCTGTACGGCATCGAGCACGAACTCGAGCTGGAACCCGCCTACCAGGGAAACGCGTACACCAGCAACGTGCCGCGAGTTCCGTCGTCTCTGCGCGAATCGGCCGAACTGTTCGCCGGTTCCGTCGCCGCCCGCGAGGCGTTCGGCACCGAGGTCGTCGAGCATTACCTGAACAACGCTCGCATCGAGGTTGACGCCTACAACGCCGCCGTGACCGACTGGGAGCGGGTGCGCGGCTTTGAGCGACTCTGAGACTTTCAGTGACTCTGACGCCAGACCGGTGATCGGCCTGACCACCTATCTCGAACAAGCCCAGACCGGGGTCTGGGATGTGCCGGCCGCGATTCTGCCGCGCGTCTATTTCGACGCGATCACCAACGCCGGCGGCATCGCCGTGCTGCTGCCGCCCCAGCCCGTGAACGCCGCCATCGCCAACCGGGTGCTCGACGGGCTCGACGCCCTGGTCGTCACCGGCGGTAAAGACGTCGACCCGGCTCGCTACGGGCAGGCCGCCCATCCCCAGACCGACGAGCCCCGACCCGATCGAGACGCCTGGGAAGAGGTGCTGCTGCACCAGGCTATCGCCCGCGAACTGCCGTTTCTCGGCATCTGTCGGGGGGCGCAGATGCTCAACGTCGCCCTCGGTGGGAGTCTCCACCAGCATCTGCCCGACCTGGTCGGCGACACCACCTATCAAGCCGGCAACGGTGTGTTCAATGTCGTCGACGTTGCCGTCGAACCAGAGTCGAGGCTCAGCGAACTGCTGGGCAACCAAACGCTCCTGCCGGCGGTGCCGGTGTACCACCACCAGGCCATAGACCGCGTCGCCGCCGGTCTGCGGGTGACAGCCGCAACGGATGCCGGCATCGTGCAGGCTGTGGAGCTGACGACGGTGCCGTTCGGGATGGCCGTTCAGTGGCATCCGGAACAAACGCCCGACGACCTTCGCCTCTTCGCCGGACTGATCAGCGCCGCGCGCGACTTTCGAGCGGCCAGGCAGCACCGGGCCAAGCCAGAACCGCATCCGGCACGGTATCCGGCAGGGGCAGAAAAGGAAACAGCATGAGCAGCTACACCGTCGTCAACCCGGCCGATGAATCGATCGGTGAAACCGTCGAGCACCGGGGCCTGGACGAAACCGACGAGGCGATCGCCCGTGCCGTGCTGGCCCAGACGGTGTGGGCCAGCGTGGTGCCCGCTGACAAGGCCCGCGTCTTACGGCGATTCGCAGAAGTTGTCGACGCTGACCGGGAAAACCTGGCCGCAATCGAGGTCCGCAACTCGGGGCATCCGATCACGCAGGCGCGTTGGGAAGCGGGGCACGTGCGTGACGTGCTCGACTATTACTCGGCAGCTCCCGAGCGCATGTTCGGGCAGCAGATCCCCGTCGCGGGCGGTATCGACCTCACCTTCCACGAGCCGCTCGGCGTGGTCGGTGTCATCACTCCGTGGAACTTTCCGATGACGATCGGTGCCTGGGGATTCGCGCCGGCCCTCGCAGCCGGAAACGCCGTGGTTTTGAAACCGGCGGAATGGACACCGCTGTCAAGCATCCGTTTAGCAGAACTCGCCCTCGACGCGGGTCTGCCGGAAGGACTTTTCCAGGTGCTGCCTGGGCGTGGCTCAGTCGTGGGAAACCGGTTTGTGACGCACCCCGACGTACGCAAGGTCGTGTTCACCGGCTCGACCGCCGTCGGCAAGCAGATCATGGCCGGCTGTGCCGACCAAGTCAAGCGGGTGACCCTGGAACTGGGCGGCAAGAGCGCCAATCTCGTCTTCGCCGACGCCGACCTGGAACGCGCTGCCGCTGCAGCGCCGTCGGGCGTGTTCGAGAACGCGGGCCAGGATTGCTGCGCGCGAAGTCGTATCCTGGTGCAGGCCAGCGTGTTCGATCGGTTCATGGAGCTGCTCGAACCGGCTGTCGCCGCGGTACGGGTCGGCGATCCGACCGACCCGGCCACCGAGATGGGCCCCTTGGTCTCACGACAGCATCACGCTGCCGTGTCGGCGTATCTGCCCGCGGATGCACCGGTCGCCTTCCGCGGGAGCGCTCCGACCGGCCCGGGGTTTTGGATCGTCCCGACCGTACTCACGCCCTCCAGCCGTCTTGATCGCTGCGTGACCGAGGAGATCTTCGGCCCGATCGTGACCGTGCTGCCTTTCGACGATGAGACCGATGCCGTGAAGCTCGCCAATGACACCGACTACGGGTTGTCCGGTTCGATCTGGACCAGGGACGTCGGCCGGGCCATTCGCGTTGCCCGCGGCGTGGAGTCGGGCAACCTGTCGGTCAATTCGCACTCGTCGGTGCGCTACTCGACCCCGTTCGGCGGGTTCAAGCAGTCCGGACTCGGGCGGGAATTGGGACCGGATGCCCCCCTGCACTTCACTGAAACCAAGAACGTTTTCATCGCGGTTGACTAGTTCCACACTGAAGGAGAACCTGTGAGTATCACGCCCATCGACCTGACCCAGCGCCTGGCAGGCAAGGTCGCCGTCATCACCGGCGGGGCCAGTGGTATCGGCCTGGCCACCGCCAGGCGGTTCAGCGCCGAGGGCGCCATCGTCGTCATCGGTGACCTCGACGACACGGCCGGCCAGGCGGCCGCAGATCTGGTCGGCGGTCTCTTCGTCAAGGTCGATGTCACCGATCAGGACCAGGTGGATCATCTCTTCGACACCGCATTCGAGGCTTATGGATCGGTCGACGTGGCCTTCAACAACGCGGGAATTTCTCCGCCCGACGACGACTCCATTGAGACGACCGAACTTCCCGCCTGGCAAAAAGTGCAGGACGTCAACCTCAAATCGGTGTACCTGTGCTGCCGCGCGGCCCTGCGCCATATGGTGCGTCAGGGCAGCGGATCGATCATCAACACCGCCAGTTTCGTCGCCGTGCTGGGGTCAGCGACCAGCCAGATCTCCTACACCGCGTCAAAGGGCGGAGTCCTCGCGATGAGCCGGGAACTGGGCGTGCAGTTCGCCCGCCAGGGCATTCGGGTGAACGCACTCTGCCCGGGGCCGGTCAACACGCTCCTGCTGCAGGAACTGTTCTCGAAGGACCCCGAGCGTGCAGCTCGGCGGCTGGTTCACATTCCGATCGGTCGTTTCGCCGAACCCGAAGAGCTCGCGGCGGCCGTTGCTTTTCTGGCCAGTGACGACTCGTCCTTCATGACCGGCACCACCTTTCTGGTGGATGGTGGCATCAGCTCGGCCTATGTCACGCCAGAGTAGTGCCGGACCGCCGACGGCAGGCCTGAGCAGTGACCTGCTCCTGGGCCCTGTTTCTGGCACCAACACGTTCGAAGAGACGGTGCAACGACTGCTGCAAACGGTGCGGCTGGGTCTGATCGCGCCGGGCGAGCGGCTGCCGGCCGAACGAGAACTGGCTGCGCAATTGGGCGTCAGTCGCGACACGCTGCGCGAGGCGATAGCGTCCCTTGCCGGGGCCGGCTACCTGATTTCCCGGCGTGGGCGCTACGGCGGCACCTTCGTCAGCAACGTGCTGCCCGCGCCGCCGCTGCTGGCGGAGAAAAACCCAACCGGCGCCTCGCACCCGTCGATCACCGCAGCCCAGATCGATGACGTGCTCACCCTGCGGGACATTCTCGAGGTCGGCGGCGCCCGCGCCGCCGCCGGCCGCGTGCTGTCCCCGCCGGAACGTGAGCTGCTCTGGTCGAGCCTGGAGGCGGCCGCGGCCGCCGACGCCGATGAGTACCGCCGCGTCGATTCCCGCCTGCACCTCTATATCGGCGAGTTGGCCGGTTCGCCGTCGCTCGTGCCGCTCCTCGCCGACGTGCGCATGCGGCTCAACGAATTGCTCGATGCCATTCCCCTGCTGGCGCCCAACATCGCCCATTCCAACAAGCAGCATGAACAGATCGTCATCGCAATTCTCACCGGTCGACCGGATGCCGCAACCGACGCCATGCGGGAGCACCTGAGCGGGACCGCCCTGCTGCTGCGCGGTTTTCTCGAATAGGCGGGCTGAGCGGGCCAATCTCACGGGCGTGAGCCCCGACATCCGTTCGCCGCGCTAGTCACCGATCAGGGCTTCAGCCGAGCAGCGCCTCGACCGGGCCGCGCACGAAGAAGAGCACGAACCCGGCCGCGACAACCCAGAGCAGCGGGCTGATCTCGCGGCCCTTGCCCGACAGGCTGCGCACGAGCACCCAGCTGATGAACCCGGCGCCGATGCCGTTGGCGATCGAGTAGGTCAGCGGCATCACGATGATGGTCAAGAAGATGGGCAGGGTGCTGGAGAATTCGGTGAAGTCGAGGTGGCGAATCTGCGACACCATGAGTGCTCCGACGATCACGAGCGCGGCGGCAGCCACTTCGAGAGGCACGATCTGGGTCAGCGGGGTAAAGAACATGGCGGCCAGAAAGAGGATGCCGGTGATCACGTTGGCCGCGCCGGTGCGGGCGCCCTCACCGATTCCGGCGCCCGATTCGATGAACACGGTGTTCGAGGAGGCGCTCGTGGCCCCGCCGGCGACGGCGCCGATGCCCTCCACGATCAGTGCCGATTTCAGCCGCGGGAACTTGCCGTCCTGATCGGCCAGGCCGGCCTCACTGGCCAGTCCGGTCATGGTGCCCATGGCGTCGAAGAAGTTGGTGAAGACCAGGGTGAAGACGAGCATCACCGCGGCGAGCATGCCGATTCGTTCGAACGCACCGAAGGAGACCTGGCCGATCAGGCCGAGGTCGGGCAGCGCGACAACGCTTGTCGGCAGCACCGGGGCGTTCAGGTTCCAGCCGGCCGGGTTGGTGCCGAACGAGGGCCCGACCTTAAAGATGGCCTCGAGGATCACGGCGATGGCGGTGGTCGCCACGATGCCGATCAGCAGCGCAGCCTTGACCTTACGAGCCAGAAGCACGCCGATAATGATGAGCCCGACGACAAAGACCGCGGTCGGCAGGGTAGCGATCGAGCCGGCGTCACCGAGCTGAACCGGCGGTGAGTTCGCGCCGCTGGCGCGCACGAAGCCGGAGTCGACAAGGCCGATGAACGCGATAAACAGGCCGATACCGACGGTAATGGCGATTTTCAGCTGCCGCGGGATGGCGTTGAAGATGAGTGCGCGCAGGCCGGTCGAAGCGAGGAGCACGATGATGAGGCCGTTGATGACGACGAGGCCCATCGCCTCAGCCCAGGTCACCTGGCCGACGACGCTCACGGCGAGGAACGAGTTGATGCCGAGCCCGGCTGCGAAGCCGTAGGGCAGGCGGGCGATGACGCCGAACAGAATCGTCATGACGCCGGCCGTCAGTGCGGTGACGGCGGCGACCTGCTCATTGGGCAGCCAGCCGCCTTCCACGTCGACGGCGGCCTGGTCGGCGCTGAAGCCGCCGAGAATCAGCGGGTTCAGAATGACGATATAGGCCATCGTGACAAAGGTGACGACGCCGCCGCGAAATTCTCGGGACCAGGTGGAGCCCCGGCTGGTGATCTCGAAATACGAGTCGACGCGGGCCTTCAGGCCACGTGCTGCCGGCTGCGGCGAGGCCGCGTGAGTGGGTGTTTCGGTGCTGCTGATGGTGTGCTCCCGGTGCCGTGGCGTTTAACGCAAGGTTCCAGTCTACGACGGCACCGACCCCTCACACGTGCGGCACGAACCGTCCCCAGGCCAGACGTCGTTCCCGATTCGGGTCGGCTTCGACGTGGTCGGTTTGGTCGATGATGAGCGTCTCACGGGTGGTTTCGTCGTAGCGCGGCCACGTAGCCGATGGCACGCCGCCGGCTACGAAGCCGAGCCACCAGTCCTGCATTCGGGCGCCGA
Organism: Cryobacterium luteum; assembly: GCF_900110125.1. GTDB lineage: Bacteria > Actinomycetota > Actinomycetes > Actinomycetales > Microbacteriaceae > Cryobacterium > Cryobacterium luteum. The sequence goes on along the minus strand of NZ_FOCN01000021.1, from coordinate 3,165 downwards.
TGTTCTGGAAGGCGCGACGACCGCCCAGCGCGGTCATGCCACGACCGAACCAGCCGTCGAGCCGGTCGAACAACGGAAACAGTTCGAGGCCGTGGGTGGCGTCGAGTCCCATCAGCCGCAGCAGGCGCGGCGCCGCGTCGAAGCGGTAGAAGTACACCGGGGCATAGCGGGAATGGCGTTCGCCGACCTTCACGCTCGGGTACCAGAACGAGTAGTCACCGCCGAAATCGAGCGCGGCCCGCAGCGCCGGAATTCCCGGATACTGCGCTTTGAGCGCCTTTTTCGCCTTCTTCTTGGTGTTCTTGAAAATCGCGCGGATGCGCGGGGGCGTCGTGGCGAGAATGTCGATGCGGCCGCTGAACAGCGAGCCCTCCCGCGCGTTGGTGCCGATGATCAGCGGGATGCGGGCGGCCCGACCATCCCGGAAGGCGTCGAGCGGGCGTTCAGGCAGAAAGTCGCCGTCGATGACCGGGCAGAGGGGAATCGTTCCCGGGTCTTGGTCTGGTGTGCGCACGGTGAGCGCCGTCGTCGCCTCGGCGAGCCTGGCCGGGTCGGTCGCGAGCAGCAGGCGGGCGGCATCCGCGTTGCTGTGCGGTCCGGGGCTGTCCACCAGACTGTCCACGAACTCGCCAGCCCACCGCGCGGTGAGGTCACTCGGATACACCGCGTTGGGCGGCGCGCTCTGCGCAATCGCCCCGTGGAACAGCCCGGCGGCACTCGGTACGGTCATCAGGGTGGTGACCGCGTTACCGCCGGCTGACTCACCGAACAGGGTGACGGCATCCGGGTCTCCGCCGAAGGCGCGAATGTTGCCCTGCACCCATTGCAGTGCGGCGACCTGGTCGCGCAGCCCCAGATTGCTCTCGAACGGATGCTCCGGCGTGGCATACCGGGAAAAGTCCAGGTACCCGAGAGCCCCGAGCCGGTAGTTGAGGCTGACGTAGACGATGCCGCCGCGCCGAACGAGTCCCTCGCCCTGGCGCGGCACCTCGCGGCTGGAACCGACGCTGTATGCACCGCCGTGGATGAACACCATCACGGGGCGCAGGGCGCTTTGCAGCCCCGCACCCTGACGCATCCGCTCGTCGGGAGCGATCACGTTGAGATTGAGGCAGTCCTCCCCCTGCGGGATGCGTGGATGAGCGCCACGAAACTGCCCCTTGTGACTCTGCGGGGCGACGAGGCCCCACTCGCTCGCATCGCGTACCCCGCGCCAGGACGGTGCCGGCTGCGGGGCACGAAAGCGCCGGTCACCGACCGGAGCTGCCGCGTAGGGGATTCCGCGCCAGGCGAGCACTCCGCGCTCGCGCACCCCGCGCAGCAGACCGGTGGATACTCGCACCTCAAGACCTGCCTCGGTGGTGGGATCAGCGAGTTGACTCATGCAGCGAGTCTATTCCGCGGCGCTGTCAGAGCGATGCCGTGCGAGCGGCACTGCTCGGCGACTACGCTCGAGTCAGATCACGCACCTGAAGAAACGAGAACCACAATGGCACTGCCCTGGACCCTGCACGGCGACGGAAAAACGGTCGGGGCGCAGGAGGTCGTCGGTCCTGGCGAACGTTTGAACTGGCCGTTGACCATCGGAATCGGCTCGCAGCACGTCGTCGCCATGTTCGGTGCGACTTTTCTGGTACCGCTGCTCACCGATTTTCCGCCGAGCACGACGCTGCTGTTCTCGGGCATCGGAACACTGCTCTTTCTGCTGATCACCGGCAATAAACTGCCCAGCTATCTCGGCTCGTCGTTCGCCTTCATCGCACCGATCACCGCGGCAACGGCCTCGGCCGGAATGAGCAGCGCTCTGTTCGGAATCCTCGCCGTCGGGGTACTGCTCGCCCTGGTCGGCGTCATCGTGCAACTCACCGGCACCGGCTGGATCGACCGGCTGATGCCGCCGATCGTGTCGGGCGCCATCGTCGCACTGATCGGCTTCAACCTCGCTCCGGTCGCCAAGGCCAACTTCGAGAAGGCACCGCTCACCGCGCTCATCACCCTCCTCGCCGTGATTTTGTGCACCGTGCTGTTTCGCGGCATCCTCGGCCGGCTGTCGATCTTTCTCGGCGTGGTCGTCGGCTACATCGCGGCGGTCTTTTTCGGCGAAGTTGATTTCAGTCGGGTCGCCGAAGCCGCCTGGATCGGCTTGCCGCCCTTCACCGCGCCGGCTAACCCGTTTGAGAACCCGGCCGCCGTCTTCGGCGTGCTGCCCGCTTTTCTCCCGGTTGTGCTCGTGCTCATCGCCGAGAACGTCGGCCACATCAAGGGGGTCGCCCAGATGACGGATGCGAAGGTGAACCGGCTGACCGGGCGGGCTTTGCTTGCCGACGGCCTGGCCACCATGCTCGCCGGCTTCGGCGGCGGCAGCGGTACCACGACCTACGGTGAAAACATCGGCGTCATGGCGGCGACCCGCATCTACTCAACGGCCGCATACTGGGTTGCGGGAATCGTCGCGATCCTGCTCGGTCTCTCCCCCAAGATCGGTGCGATCATCTTCACGATCCCCGACGGTGTGCTCGGCGGAGTCACCACGGCGCTCTACGGGCTGATCGGTGTCATCGGCGTGAAGATCTGGCTCGACAACAAGGTCGACTTCTCCAAGCCGGTGAACCAGTTCACGGCAGCGACCGCGCTGATCATCGGCATCGCCGACTTCACGCTTAATGCCGGAGCGCTCAGCTTCAACGGCATCGCGCTCGGAACCGTAGCCGCCATCGTGATCTACCACCTGATGACCTGGCTGGCGCGGGTCCGCCGAACCGCCTGACCCGCTCACCAAGCGAATGACCGAAACTGCGCGAACAGCGGGACTGTTCCGCCTAGTGGCGGTAATCGTCGAGTGGGTGGCCCGGTCGCGGGTCGTTCCCCTGTCTCTGGTCGAGGGCGTGTCGCTGGTCGAGCGCGTGAAGACCGTGCTGCGATCGTGCAGGCAGAACGCTACCCCAAGCACTGTCGCTTGCTGAGCCGCCGGGCACGCGCCGGGCGGTGGCCGACAGATCGGGTGAGGCTGGCAGCATGAGCGGGTTCTTGCTCGGTAGGGCGATGAGCGCCTGCTCGGGGTCGATCTCGGCGGCGGGTTGCAGCCAGTATTCGTCGTCTCGGAGCAGGATTTTCCAGTGTCGGTTGTGGAGCAGTAGGTGGTGCAGGGCGCAGAGCAGAATCGCC
>NZ_FOCN01000034.1 GCF_900110125.1 Cryobacterium luteum | reverse complement strand
ACCGGCGGCACGTGCACCGAGCGCACACCGTGGGTGTTCTGCGCAACCAGTGCGGTCACCACGGCCATGCCGTAGCCCCCGTTCGCCGCAATGCTTTTGAGGTCAGCCTGGATGCCCGCTCCGCCGGTCGGGTCGGTACCAGCAATGCTCAGCACGCGGGCAATGCGGGGGGATGCGCCGGTCATGCCGTCGCTCCCCACGCTGCCCGCAATTCGCGGGCGGCGTGCTCGGGGTGCGGCGCCGCACAGATCGCCGACACCACCGCGACGCCCGCAGCCCCGCACTCACGGAGGGCGGCCAGATCGCGCAGGCCGACCCCGCCGATGGCCACGACCGGCAGCGTGCTAACCCCGACCAGGCGAGCGAACTCGACCAGCCCCAGGGCAGGGGGCGCGTCACTCTTGGTACGTGTGGCGTGCAGCGCGCCGATGCCGACGTAGTCGACCAGGGCCGGATCCTCGGCCGCGCGGCGCAGCTGGGCATCCGTCGACGCGCTGAGCCCGATCACCGCGTCACCCCCGACGAGGTCGCGCACCGCGCCAACGGGCAGGTCGGACTGCCCGACGTGCACCCCAGCCAGCCGGCGTCCGGCAGCACGGGCGGCCAGAAACACGTCGACCCTGTCGTTCACGATCAGCGCCACGGTGTCCGGGAGCACATCCGCGATGCGCAGAACGGTGTCGAGGAACTCCTGCCCGCCGGTCTCCTTCTCACGCACCTGCACGGCGCTCACTCCCCCAGAAACGGCGCGGCACACCACGTCCACGATGCTGCTACCGGCCGCGGCGGCCTGCGCCGAGTCGGTCACCAAGTACAGCGACAAGTCGAGGTTCATCGGAGCACCGCCCGGCGCGCGATGTCCTGCGCGCTGACGGTGGCCAGGGCGTCCACAAAGGCGACAGCGAAGCTGCTCGGACCGGCGGCGGACTCTGCCGCAAGCTCGGCCGCGACGGTGTAAACCATGGCCGCGGCCACCGTGGTGGCGAACCTGTCGTCGTCGACCGCGGCGAACGCAGCCATGACCGCGCCGAGGGCACAGCCCCCGCCGGTGACGCGAGTGAGCAGCGGATGCCCGTTGTCGATGCGCACCAGCTCACGGCCATCCGTGATGATGTCGACGGGCCCGGAGACGGCGATCACCCCACCGGTCATGCCTGCTAGTGCGTCTGCTGCGGCCAGTGCGGCATCCACCTCGTCGGACGAGTCGACCCCGCGCCCACCGGAGCCGGCACCCGCCAGCGCGATGATCTCCGACGCGTTTCCGCGCACCACCGTGGGTCGCAGGTCGCGCAGGGCGAAGGCCAGCGGCGTGCGCACGGGCAGGAAACCAACGGCAACGGGGTCGAGCACCCACGGTGTGCCGGCGTCGTTCGCGGCGGTGACGGCCTCGACCATCGCGTCGCGTTGTTCCACGGTGGGGGTACCGAGATTAACGAGCAGCCCGGATGCGACCCGCGCGAACGCGCCCGCCTCACCCGGAATGTCGACCATCGCGGGTGCCGCACCGAGCGAGAGCAGCACGTTCGCGGTGAAGTTCACCACAACACTATTGGTAATGCACTGCACGAGCGGCGGGTGAGACCGCACCCCGTCGAGAGCTGAACAGGTGAAAGGAATCAGGTCTTCTGGCGTGCGCATATGCGCGACATCCCTTCGCTAGTACTAACTAGATCAGGTTCAACGGGTGTTATCTCAGCTCCAGATGGAGCACCCCGTGTCACTTGGCTTACGGCCTAGCGTATCGCAGCGCCCTCGTTCTCATCCAATCCTGGACGCGGCCAAACATCCGCGCTCTCTGTTAGTTATGAGGCGCACAGGTGTACAAGAAGGCCAGCGACGCACTGTCTCAGAAAAGTACAGCTTTCCAAGACGCCAAGTGCGCCCGGATCTCGACACTCGATCCCGCGTATTACCGACGCAGCCGAACGTCTCGGAAAGACGTCTCACCCACTGCCCAGGGGCAGGCTCATTTAGGTGTCCGCAGGCGGCCAGCGAATCAGGTCTCTTCACGGCCACCTCCCAATTGGCCAACGAGCTGTTAGTCAATTACCCGGTGTTGAACGTCTCCCGGGGTGACGATGTGGGCGTCTTCTCCGGTGACGATGGGTTTAGCGTGTCAGGATTTGGTATCTGTTCGTCGGCGGCGTCAGGCTGACGATGTCCGGATAGACGAATAGGACCTGCAGCTCACCAACAACAGCTCAGTCGAGTGCACGGTCGAGGGATATCCGCTCGCTCCGGGGGCGGAGGGAGAGCGGCCTCGAAAGCACAACGGCCGGCTCCCCGAGGGGAACCAGCCATCGTGTGGTGCGTGGTGTTACTCGCCTACGCTCACGGGCTGGGCCTCGGCGTTGGCCGTGTGTGCGCCCGTGGTGAGGGCGTCCGTGATCTTGGCGCCCAGGTCGGAGTCGACCGAGGTCCAGTACCAGATGAAGCGCTCCTTGATGCGGTCGACGGTCAGTGCGCTGTACTGGCCCACGAGGGTCTCGAGCAGGCGGGCCTTGGCGCCGTCGTCGTAGACCTCGCGGTACAGCGTGCCCGCCTGGCCGAAGTCGTCGTCCTCGGAGTGCAGGGTCTGTGCGGCGCGAACGAGCTCGCCGTCGGTCTCCCAGCCACCCTCACCGGCGGCGACCGGGTCGGCGACGAGGCCGTCGTACGAGTTCGGCGCATACGTGCGCGCGGTCGCATCGCTGAACTGGTAGCGCATGTGGCCTTCGTGCTCATAGTTGTGCACTTCGGCAGCGTGCGGCTGGTTCACCGGGAGCTGGTTGTAGTTGGTCCCAATGCGGGCGCGCTGCGCGTCCGGGTAGGAGAACACGCGGGCCATGAGCATCTTGTCGGGGCTGATGTCGATGCCGGGCACGAGGTTCGAGGGCGAGAACGCTGCCTGCTCGATCTGAGCGAAGAAGTTCACCGGGTTGCGGTTGAGCGTATAGTGGCCAACCTTCACCAGCGGGTAGTCGGCGTGGGGCCAGACCTTCGTGATGTCGAACGGGTTGAATCGGTAGGTCTTCGCATCCTCGTAGGGCATGATCTGCACGAAGACGTCCCACGTGGGGAAGTCGCCGCGCTCGATGGCGTCGTGCAAGTCGCGACGGTAGTAATCCGCGTCAACACCGGCAATCTTCTCGGCCTCCTCAGCGGTGATGTTGTGTACACCCTGGCGTGACTTGAAGTGGTACTGCACCCAGTAGCGACCGCCTTCGGCGTTGATCCACTGGTAGGTGTGCGAACTGTAGCCGTTCAGCTCACGCCACGAGCGGGAGAGGCCGCGGTCGCCCATGAGGTAGGTGACCTGGTGGGCCGACTCGGGTGAAAGGGTCCAGAAGTCCCACTGCATGTCTGCGTCGCGCAGACCGGAACCGCCGAGGCGCTTCTGTGAGTGGATGAAGTCGGGGAACTTGATGCCGTCACGAATGAAGAAAACCGGGGTGTTGTTGCCGACAATGTCGTAGTTGCCCTCGGTCGTGTAGAAACGGAGCGCATAGCCACGGACGTCGCGCCAGGTGTCGGGGGAACCTTGCTCGCCGGCGACGGAAGAGTTGCGCTGCAGCACCTCGCTCTTGGCGCCAGGCTGGAACACGGCCGCGCGGGTGTACGCCGAGACATCTTCGGTGACCTCGAACTCGCCGAACGCTCCGCCGCCCTTGGCGTGCGGGTTGCGCTCCGGCACACGCTCGCGGTTGAACGCCGCGAGCTTCTCGACCAGTACGCGGTCGTGAAGGGCGGTTACGCCGTCGGGGCCGGTGGTGAGCGAGTGCTCGTTTTCACCGATGGGCGACCCGCTCTGAGTTGTAATGTTCGTCACAATATCTCCTTGACTGGTTGTTGCGGACTAGCTATTGGTCAGTTGGCAGGCGGGGCAGAGTCCCCAGAAGGTGACCTCTGCGGTGTGGATGGCAAAGCCGCTGTCGTGCAACGGGGTGAGGCAGGGTGCCTCTCCGACGACGCAGTCGACGTCCTGAACGGCGCTGCACCGGGTGCAGACGACGTGATGGTGGTTGTCGCCGGTGCGCAGCTCGTAGCGCGCTGAGGAGCGGGCGGGGGCGATCTTTCGCAGCAGACCGGCCGAGGTGAGGGCGGTGAGCACGCCGTAGACAGCCTGCAGGGAGGTGCCAGGCAGGTCGAGTTTGACGGAGTCGAACACTGTGTTTGCGTCGGCATGCGACTGGGATTCGAGAGCCTTGAGCACCGCGAGGCGGGACTCGGTGACCTTCAGGCCGGCACCACGAATGCTGTCGCTGAGCATCTTTGGAGTGGAGGTGATCATGGCACCCATGTTACCAATTGTCTTGAATAATTCAAGATTATGTGATGACTTATAAGAAGCCTCGGTTAGCTGTATTCGTTGCCTCATCTGAGAATCGCCGCTTCGGCGTGGTTGTTGAACGTCACCCCGGGAGACGTTCAACAACCAGTCAGGCCGCGTGAGCAGCGCGTGGTATCTAACGCGCGCGGACGCTTGATTGATAGCCCAGGTCTGTACTTCGAGTGTTTTCGTGTCGAGCAGTCCGCCAGCACCTTCGCCCCATTCGGCGCCGAGTATTTCGCTGCGAAGCCAAATAGGAGCACTAATTTTTCCGGGGCGGGTGAACATCTCATTGGCGGTGTGCCTAAAGTGATAGTGCCCAGAGAGCACGAGTCCACCGTCAGAAAGTACAGAGGTTGCGCGTTGAGTAAATACATCGCTTGCGGCTTCGGCGTGGTTGCGTCCCCCCGAGTGGATGCTCCTTTTGATGTCAAGCGGCCTTTGGGCGGGTTTCGATTGTCGGGATTGGTCGTCGAGCCAGGCGCTGAAGGTGGTTTCCAGGTCGGTGTCGGCGCGTTGTCCTATCTCGAGTCGACGTAAGCGCCGCTACGGGAGAGGGTGTCAGATGGTCTGTGTAAGGGGTTGCGGATCTATTTGAAGGAGTGACACTAATGGTCATGACAGAACGAAATGAGAAGCTGAAAGCACCGAAGTCCCCGGCCCAGCGTGCGGCCGCCGATGCGATCAAGGAGTTGCGCGGTAGCGGCGCTCTCGATGGTCTCTTCGCGAAGATCGATGCCGGCACGATGCAACTTACCGGCGAGGGCGGGTTCGTGCCCGGCCTGATCAAAGCGGCCCTCGAGCGCGGGTTGCAGGCCGAGTTGACCGAGTTCGCGGCGTCGCCGCGGGGCGTGAAATACCCCACGGCCGTCAAAACGTTCGAAGATGCTTGGGAACGTTTCACCCCGTTCCTCGCGTTTCCGCCCGAGCTGAGGCGGGTGATTTACACGACGAACAGCATCGAATCGTTGAATTTCCAACTGCGGAAAGTGACCAAGAATCGCGGCCACTTCCCCAACGACGACGCCGTGATCAAGATGCTCTGGCTCGCCATCTGCAACATCGAAGACAAACGAGCCCGCGACCGAGCCAAGGAACGAGGTCGAGCCGCAGGCGTCAAACGCAACGCCGAAGGCCGCCTCGTCGAAGGCCAAGTCACCACGAATTGGAAGCAAGCCCTCAGCCAGCTCGTGATGATTTACCCCGACCGAATCAACCCCCACCTCTAACCAATTCCCGACACTTACACAAAAGACTTGACGGGCGCACCCCAACGCGCCAGGGCATCTGCGATCGGGGCGTGCGCGTTGAGCGGTGACGGGGGCACGGCGGGCGGCGTGCGCGAGAACCGCGGCGCGGGCATGGGCTGGTCGATGCCCGCGATGGTACCGATGACATGCCTGGCCATCAGCTGCGGATGGAGGCGGGCCTCATCGAAGCTCAACACGGGTGTCACGCAGGCGTCGGTTCCGGCGAACGCCTCCGCCCATTCGTCACGGCTGCGGCTCGCGAACGCACCCGCGAACAATTCACGCAGGATGGGCCACAGTTCTCGGTTCCACTGTTCGGCGGCCAGCTGTGGTTCTAATTCGAGGCCGAAGAGGAGCTGGGCGAAGAACGGAGGCTCGAGTGCCCCCACCGCCACATACTTGCCGTCGGCGCAGCGGTAGGTGTCGTAGAACGGGTGGGATCCATCGGCGAAGTTGTGGCCGCGCCCCTCCTGCCACGTTCCGTGAGCCCGCATGTTCCACATCATGTGCGCGAGCACGCTGGCTCCGTCGGTCATGGCGGAGTCGATGACCTGACCTCGTCCTGAGCGTTGCCTCTCGGCCAGCGCGGCGAGAACGCCCACGACGAGAAACATTGACCCGCCACCGAAGTCGCCGACGAGGTTCAGGGGTATGATCGGGCCGCCGTCGGCTGGCCCGATGGCGTCGAGGATTCCGGTGACAGAGAGGTAGTTGATGTCATGCCCGGCGCTGTGGGCGAACGGCCCGGTTTGCCCCCACCCGGTCATTCGCCCATAGACCAGGGCAGGATTCCGTCCAAGACATATGTTCGGTCCGATCCCGAGCTTCTCCGCCACTCCGGGCCGGAAGCCCTCGATGAGAACATCGGCGCGATCGACCAGGTCGAGAACGTGCTCGCGCTGGGTGATATCACGGAGATCGACCTGCAGCCGGGTTCGGCCGCGGAGAGTTGTGTCGTTTTCTTTCGGGTAGACGCCCAGGTCCACTGTCCGCTCCCGTTCGATACGAAGCACGTCGGCACCCAGATCGGCAAGAATCATCGCCGCGTGTGGCCCTGGCCCAATGCTTCCCACCTCGACGACGCGGATCCCGACGAGCGGCCCAGCGGTGGGAACCTGCGTCAACGTGGGCGTCGTCACCGTGGCGCCATCCGGATGGCGCCATCAAGACGGATCGTCTCTCCATTCAGTAGGGGGTTCTCGACGATGTGCCGCACCAGTGCTGCGTACTCCTCTGGCTTGCCGAGGCGAGACGGATGCGGGACCTGCTCGCCCAGGGACCTGCGCGCCGCCTCGGGAAGCCCCGCGAGTAACGGTGTCTCGAAGATGCCTGGCGCGATTGTGACGACGCGGATCAGGAAGCTGGCGAGCTCGCGTGCTGCCGGGAGGGTGAGCCCGACGATGCCTGCCTTGGATGCGGCGTAGGCGGGCTGGCCGATCTGCCCATCGAAGGCCGCGACGGAGGCGGTGTTCACGATGACGCCGCGCTCTTCGCCGACTGGCTCAGTTGCAGCGATGACGGCGGCGCCGATCCGGAGCACGTTGAAGGTTCCTACTAGGTTGATGCGCACGACGCGTTCGAAGGTCGCGAGATCGAGGGGACCCTCCCGCCCGATGATCTTGCCTGGCGTGGCGATTCCCGCACAGTTCACCACGATGCGTACGGGGCCGAGCTCTGACGCAACCTCGAACGCAGCTTCGACCAGAATGGGATCGGTGACATCGCCTTCGGCTGCGCGGGCGCGTTCGCCGAGGACTTCCGCCTCGGCCCCCGCTCGCGTGCCAGGAAGATCGAAGAGTACGACGCTCGCTCCGGCGGCGTGCAGTGTCTTCGCGGTGGCGAGCCCCAGTCCGGATGCTGCGCCCGTGATGAGCGCGACGGATCCGTCAATGTTCATGATGGGATCCTCTCGATGATGGCGGCGTTCGCCATGCCCTGTCCCTCGCAGATAGCGATCAGTCCGTAACGACCACCCGTGTCTTCGAGAACGTTGAGGAGGGTAGTGATGAGCCGCGTCCCGGTCGAGCCGAGTGCATGTCCAAGGGCAATGGCGCCGCCGCGCTGATTGAGTTTGTCGGGGTTAGCACCGATCGTTTGTAGCCAGGCGAGGGGCACGGGGGCGAAGGCCTCGTTCACCTCGTAGGCGTCGATATCGTCGATGCTCAGTCCGCTGCGGGCCAGCACCCGCTGGGTAGCAGGGATGACGCCGGTGAGCATTTCGATCGGATCGGATCCGACGACAGCGACCTCGACGAATCGTGCACGGGGGCGTAGCCCCCGCTCGGCGGCCTTCGCGGCGCTCGCGAGGAGCACGGCGCTCGCCCCGTCTGTCAGGGGTGACGCGTTGCCTGGCGTGATTTGCCAGTCGATCTCGGGAAAACGCCGGGCGTACACCTCGGAGTCGAAGGCGGTTTTCAATCCGCCGAGTCCCTCGATTGTCGTGGTGGCGCGGATTGTTTCGTCACGATTGTGCACGGCCGTCGAGCCGTCGGCGCGCGTCACGATCACCGGTTGAATCTCGCGGTCGAACAAACCCTGGTCGGCGGCCTGCGCGGCGAGGCGGTGCGAGCGCGCCGCGAATGCGTCGATGGTGGCGCGGTCGAGGCCCCACCGCGCCGCGACCAGCTCGGCGGAGATTCCCTGGCCGACGAGCCCACCCTCGAAACGCTCCCGAATGCTCGGCCCGAACGGGTCCTGCCCCAGCGTCGCGTAGTTGATCGGGAATTTGCTCATCATCTCGACGCCGCCCGCAATCACGATATCGTAGATCCCTGCGGCGATGCCTGCAGCGGCGAAGCTTGCCGCCTGCAGGCTGGACCCGCACTGTCGGTCGACGGTCGTGCCGGGCACTGTGACGGGCAGGCCCGCAGCCAGGGCGGCGTTGCGGGCAATGTTCAGACCCTGCTCGCCGAGCTGCGCGAGGCATCCGATGATGACGTCGTCGATGGCTGCAGGGTCGAAGTCGTTTCGGGCCACAAGGGGACGTATAACGTCGGCGAGCAGCTCGACCGGGTGGTAGCTCGAGAGCGCACCACCGGCCTTGCCCCTGCCAGATGCGAGGCGCAGCGCATCGATAATGAAAACATTCTCCAATGAGTTTCCTTTCTTGGGGCCGCCCAGGTGCGGCCCGGGGGACTGGTCGGTGGGCTACGCGGTGACGGGCGCGTTGTCCTCGATCTGGCGCAAGAGGTGCCGCTGCACCTTGCCACTCGGGGTCTTGGGTAGGGCGTCGACATAGAAGATGCGGCGCGGATAGGCGTGGGCCGCGAAGCCCTCCTTCACAACCTGCTTCAGCTCTTTCGTGAGGCTCGCTGAGCCCTTCGTCCCATCGGCGAGCACGATGTAGGCGACGAGTGCCTCACCAAGCCGTTCGTCGGGTTTGCCGACCACGGCCGTATCGACGACTCTGTCGTCACTGAGGAGCACGCTTTCCACCTCGAATGGCCCGATGCGGTAGCCCGCCATCAAGATCACATCGTCGGAGCGTGCGGCAAAGAAAAAGAAGCCATCGGGGTTCTCCTGTGCGACATCGGATGTCCGGTACCAATGTCCGTCGGGTGTGAAGCGCTCGCTCGTCTGTTGCGGAGCATTTGCGTAGCCCGTGAACCAGTACAGCGGGCTGTTGCGTACGTCGAAAACGATCTCGCCGTCCAGCACGGTGGCCGTGAAGCCGGGCAGCGGCTGGCCCATCGACCCGTGGATGATGTCCGCAGAGACGTCATCGTGCCAACCATTGCCGATGACCATTCCGAGTTCGGTCTGCCCGTAGTGGTCGCGTACCTCCAGCCCCCATGATTTACGCGACCACTCGAGGATGTCGTCGGTCAGTGGCTCCCCGGCCGACGAGGCTCGCCGGGGGGTGAGTCCCTGCGCCTTCGGCTCACGAATGAGGGCTCGGAAGATCGTCGGGGCGCCCGCGAAGTTGGTGACGCCGAATTTCCTGATCACCTCCGCCGTCAGTTCGGCACTGAAGCCAGCCTTCACGAGAAGGTTGCGTGTGCCCTCGGCCAACACCGCGATGATACCGATGTAGAGACCGTACGCCCAACCAGGGTCAGCGACGTTCCAGAAGACGTCGTCCTTCCTGACGTCCAGTCCAAAGTGCAGATAGGAGCGGAAGGATGCCACGGCGCGCAAGGGTACGGGCACTGCCTTCGGGGTCCCCGTGGTTCCGCTTGTGAAGATCTCGACGATAACGCCGTCGTTGCCCACAGCGACCGAATCGAACTCGGGTTCATTCTCTCGCAGGAGTCTCTCGAACTCGTCGCCTGTCTCGATGATGGTCAGCCCTTCGAGCGACTCCAGCTTGGAGCGCTGGCCCGGATCGACGACGACGACCCGCGTGCCACTGGCCGACAGACGCAGGTCGATGGCGGGCGTGGCGAAGGCAGTGAAGAGGGGAACATGAACCGCTCCCACCCGCCAGATCCCGACTAAGGCGACGACCAGGTCGCGGCTCTTGCCACTCAGGGTCGCAACCTTGTCATCACGCCCGATGCCGAGCGCCGTGAGCGCATTCGCGAATCGCTTGGAGTCCGCGGCAAGTTCCCCATAGCTGAGATCCTTCGCGTTAAGCTCACTGTCGATCACCGTGAACGCCACCGAAGCGAGGTCATGCACATCGCAGAGGAGATGTGCCGCAGAAGCGGTCGGGTCGTCGTACGCCTTCAGGTAAGAGGCGACGGTCTCGGCGGCGCGGTTGTGTGTTACTTCAGTCATTGTCAGTTCTCTTTTCTTGACGTGTCGTCGTATGTTGGTGTCACACGAACGCGGAAATACCGGTGATGGCCCGCCCGACGATCAGAGCGTTAACCTCGTAACTGCCTTCCCAGGAGTAGACCGCCTCGGCGTCTGCGAATATCTTCGCGATCTCGAAGTCGGTCGTGACTCCGTTGCCACCGAGGATGGATCGCCCCAGGGCGACCGTTTCCCGCATGCGTGTCGTGCCCATTGCCTTGGCAAGCGCAGCCTGATCCATGGTGAGGCTGCCCTCTTCCTGCAGCCGTGCGATCTGCACGAGGAGGGAGAGGGTCAGGTTCGCATTGCCGATCATTCGCACCAACTGTTCCTGGATGAGCTGGAATGAGGCGATCGGTCGACCGAACTGCAGGCGCTTGACCGCGTACTCCCGTGCGACGTCGAAGGCCGCAAGCTGGATGCCGACGGACTGCCATGCCACCCAGACGCGTGATTTCAGGAGCAATCCGTTGGTGTCGATGAAGCTTTTCGTTCCGGGTAGCCAGTTCTCGAACGGGATGCGCACGTTGTCGAAGGTGAGATCCGCGTTCTGCACGATTCGGACCGCAATCTTGTTCTCGATGAGCTTGGAAGAGAAACCGGGCCGATCCTTCTCGACGATGAATCCCTTGATCTGGTCGTCGGCGGTATCCCTCGCCCAGACGAGTACGTAGTCGGCGAAAGTCCCGTTGCCGATCCAGCGCTTCTCCCCGTTGATGATCCACTCATCACCATCGCGGGTGGCCGTCGTGGCCATGCTGCGGGAAATGTCGGAGCCGTGGTCCTTCTCGGTCAGCGCGAAGCATCCGATCTTCCGGAGCGAGATAAGGTCGGGCAGCAGCCGTTCCCGCTGCGCGTCTGAGCCGAGGAGTTTGACTGCGGAGGTGAACAGCTCGCTGTGCACCCCAAGAAAGGTGGCGATCGAGAGATCGGCGCGCACCAACTCCATACGGGCGAGGCCCGCAAAGAGGGAGCTGTCTTCCTCAAGGTGCAGGCGCACGAGTTCGCGTGCACCCAACTCTGGTACGAGTCCAAAAGGGAACGCCCCGCGGTTCCAGTGGTCGACGGCGAGCGGGCGGATCTCGTCTTGGAAGAATGCGCGCAGTTCGGCGAGGCGTTCCCGTTCCTGCCGCGGGAGGAGTTCGGTCACGAATAGAAGATCGGCGTCTGGGTAGGGCAGCAAACGGTCAGCCGGTTCGTGGTCGGGTTTCTGGTTCTGGTCCTGGTCCTGGTCCTGGTTCTGGTTCTGGTTCTGGTTCTGGTTCTGGTTCTGGTTCTGGTTCTGGTCGAGTGTCGTGTTCAGGATGGTCATATTCATATTCCTCTCCAAACGGGTGGGCGTTTTTCCGCGAACGCCGTGGTACCCACCGCGGCGTCCGTAGAGGAAAACACACTGTCAATTTCTGAGTCGATCGCATCCCACGGCTTCGGCTCCCACGCCGACGCGGTCACGGTTTCGTGGATGAGCCGCTTCGTGCTCTGCACGGCGAGCGGAGCGTATCCCGCGATGGTACGCGCGAACTCGAGAGCTGCAGCCAGAAGATCATCAGGGGGTACGACGTCATTCACGAGGCCCCATCGAGCCGCCTCTTGGGCCGCGACTGGCGCGCCGGTGAGTGCCCATCGGGCGGCGATCTTCGGCGGGACCTGCTGTGCGATCCGAGGTAGGCCACCCCCCGCAGCGAACAGTCCGTGAGTGACTTCCGGTAGCCCAAAGAACGCGGTTTCGCTGGCCACGATCAGGTCGCAAGCGAGGCAGATCTCCATGCCACCCCCGAGGGCGAAGCCATTGACAGCGGCGATCATCGGCTTCGCCGTGAAGTGGCGAACGAACCCGGCGAAGCCCACTCTGGTCGGTGTGTGGGCGTGACGGATCCGCCGGAGGCGAGGTTCTTGAGGTCTTGGCCCGCGCAGAATGCTGAACCCGCACCGGTGATGACGGCGACGCGAAGGTCCGGATCGGCGTCGAAGGCCTCGACGGCCTCGCCAAGGGCCAGGGTCAACTCAGGGTTGATCGCGTTCCTGGCCTCCGGTCGGTTCAGCGTGATGAGGAGCACATGGCCGAACTGCTCTACCCGAACGACGCCATCGTGGCTGACGCGCATGTCCTGGGTCACAGTGCGCTCTTCGCCGTGGTTCCAGCCGTGATCGTGATCGTCACCCGAGCCGGTGCTGGCGGTGGCGGTGGCGGTGTTGCCCGCCTGGTGCGTACGGAAGTCCGCATGGACATCTCCCTTGACGTCGATTGGGTCGGCACCGGGAGCAGCCCGGAACTTCTGGTTCACACTATGTGAACCGAAATGATGCCGGCACCCTCCAAAGGAGGTGGGTGGCTTCCGCCGCTCTCTAGCTTTCTTGGGGGCCAGAAGTCGGGCGTTTGTACCGAGTTTTAGGCAGCGTTAGCCATGTGGGCGTCGTTGAGGTAGCTGTCGATGTGTTCC
>NZ_FOCN01000015.1:75012-75891 GCF_900110125.1 Cryobacterium luteum | reverse complement strand
TAAAGACCCATGGAGCTGACCGGTACTAATAAGCCGATAATTTGATAACACTTCAGTTTGAAGAAGCTGCTTTAGCGTCCACTATGTGGTTCTCGATGTACGGTCGAGAACAAACCCTCATCATTGAGGGCTCTATAATTGAATAATATAGATTCGATTCATCGGAAGATGTTTCGGCGGCTATAGCGAGAGGGAAACGCCCGGTCACATTCCGAACCCGGAAGCTAAGACTCTCAGCGCCGATGGTACTGCAGGGGGGACCCTGTGGGAGAGTAGGACACCGCCGGACTTAACTTAGAACGACCAGAAAGGCCACCCCCGGGTGGCCTTTCTGCATTAACGGCCACCCGAAAGGGTGGCCGTTCTGCGTTAACCCGAACGCCGTCCGTACGGATTCGCCTGCTGGGTGCGGCATCCACTTTGCTGGGTTCTCAGCGCCGTTTTGCCTGAGGGATTAGGCTTGAAGTGTCTGTCGAAATGCCGGACTAATTACACAGGAGATACAGTGAGCCCTTCAGGACCCCGCGACGGCGATTCCCGCAACAACGGTCAGGACGACCGTCGTTCGAACCAGAGCGGCCGACCCTCGAATGGGCGACCTTCCGGCGGCCGCGATGGCGCCAAGCCTCCATACCGTGGTAATTCCGACCGCCCCGCTCAGGGCGGCGAACGTCCTCCTTATCGTGGCAACTCCGACCGATCCACCTATGGTGGCAACGACCGGGCTCCCTATCGCGGCAACTCTGACCGTCCCACGCAGGGCGAGCGTCCTCCGTATCGGGGCAACTCTGATCGCCCGTCCGGCGGCAGCGATCGCGCACCGTACCGGGGTAATTCTGATCGTCCCGCGCAGGGCGAGCGTCCTCCGTACCGGGGTAA
>NZ_FOCN01000015.1:0-74995 GCF_900110125.1 Cryobacterium luteum | reverse complement strand
CGCGCACCGTACCGGGGTAACTCTGATCGTCCCGCGCAGGGCGAGCGTCCTCCCTACCGCGGCAACTCCGATCGCCCGGCGCAGGGTGGAGAACGCAAGCCGTGGGCCAAAGATGGCGCTCGGCCCGAGCGCAGCGATCGGCCCAGCAGCGACCGCCCGCGTTCGGACAGCGACAGCAAGCCGTGGACGCAGCGCGGTGGCTCACCGAACCGTGCCGGCGCTCCGCGCGTCGACGCCGGCAAGAAGCTGTGGACCCGTGACGGTGCCCCCGCCCGCAACGATCGTGACGCGCGCGTCGTCGAAGAGGAAATGACCGAAGAGCAGCGCATGCAGCGCGAGCTGCGTTCGGTGCGTCCTCGCCACGACGACCCGGAACTTCCCGACGACATCACGGCCAACGATCTCGACCGCATCGCCCGCAACGAGCTCAAGACCCTCACCAAGGAGAACGCCGAGACCGTCGGTCGCCACCTGGCGATGGCCGCCCGCGTCATCGACGAGAACCCGCAGCTCGCACACCAGCACGTGATGAGCGCCGCCCGTCGGGCCGGTCGCATCGGCGTCGTGCGGGAGAGCCTCGCGATCACCGCCTACGCCACCGGCGACTTCGCCCTGGCCCTGCGCGAACTGCGCACCTACCGTCGAATTTCCGGCTCGAACGACCAGCTGCCCCTCATGGTCGACAGCGAACGGGGCGTCGGCCGTCCTGACCGTGCCCTCGAACTGGGCCGTTCGGTCGATCGCAGCACGCTGTCACCGTCCGTTCAGGTGGGCCTGGCCATCGCCATGTCCGGTGCACGCCTCGACCTCGGTGAAACGGATGCCGCGCTGGTCGAACTCGAAATTCCGCAGCTCAACCCCAACACGGCCTTCTCCTACAGCCCCGAGCTGTTCGCCGCCTACGCCGAGGTGTTGACCGAACTCGGCCGTGAGGACGAAGCCGACGAGTGGCTCGAGCGGGCCTCCCGCGCCGACGCCGCTCTGGGCGCCCCTGGTGACACAGACGAAACCATTGAAATCGAAGAGATGGACGACGACGACGAATACTTCGCCGGCAATTCCGGCGATGACGACGATGATGATGACGAAACCGTGGCGGCCGGCGAAGCTGCCAGGGTAGTCGCCGCTGCCGGACTCGGAGTGGTCGACCAGCCAGCCGCAAACGACACTGACGACGCCGACGACATCGTCACCGAAACGGTGGGCACCGCGGAAACTGACGACGAGATCGACGAGACTCCCGCTGCAACTGCAGCATCCGCTTCGATGATCGACACAGCGACGGAGCCGGATGCTGCATCGCCGAAAGCCTGAACCGGCGACGCCGCTTCACGGCGTTGACGTTCTGCTGGCCGACCTCGACGGTGTGGTGTACGCGGGCCCGGCGGCGATTCCCTTCGCCGTTGAAAGCCTGAATCGCGCCGCCGAGACCATCCGCATTGGCTACATCACCAACAACGCCTCCCGCACTGACCAGTCGGTTGCCGACCACCTCACCCAGCTGGGGCTGAACGTTGCGGCAGCGGATGTCGTCACCTCCCCGCAGGCGGCCGTGCGGCTGCTGGCGGAGCAGGTGGAACCGGGCGCGAGCATCCTCGTCGTCGGGGGCGACGGTCTCGTCGACGAGGTCGTCAAGGCCGGATTCGTGGTGACCCGATCCGCCGACGACAAGCCAGCCGCGGTGATCCAGGGCTTTGCGCCCGAGGTCGGCTGGGTGCACCTGGCCGAGGCGGCGTTCGCCCTGAACGCCGACGGCGTCGGCACCGGAATTCCATGGATCGCAACCAACACCGACTGGACCATTCCGGTGGCCCGCGGCATCGCACCCGGCAACGGCACACTTGTCTCCGCCGTGCACACGGCCGTCGGCCGACTCCCGGTCGTGGCCGGCAAGCCCGAAGTGGCGATCTTCCAGGAGGCGACACGGCGCTTCGGCGCGCAGAACGCGCTCTTCATCGGTGACCGGCTCGACACCGACATTCTCGGTGCGAATCGGGCGGGAATACCGGCGGTACTCGTGCTCACCGGCATCGACCGGGCCAAGCAGGCCCTCGCCGCCGATAAGGACTCCCGCCCGGCGTTCATCCTTGAGAACCTGCAGCAGCTGCACGAACCCTACCCGGAGACCGTGTTCTCCAAAGACGGCTCTACCGCAACGGTGAACGGTGCGAGTGTGCGCATCTCCGGCAACGATGTGCAGATTGTGAAGGACGGCGACGGCGGAATCGACCTGCTTCGCGCCGCGTGCGCCGCGATCTACCGATCCGGGCGGGCCATTTACGGGCTCAACGTTCCGGAGCGACTGTATCTCGCGCAGTAGCCTAGACCTGTGAACCCCCAACCCGAACCGGTCGATCTCGACGCGCAGCTGACCGACATCGAGACCCGACCGCTCGAACAACGAGCCGACCTGTTCGGGCAGCTGCACGAACAATTACGCGCACAGCTCGAAGACGCTGACACGGACCCGACCGACCCGACGGGCCCGGCATGACCGACTCCGCACACGACCACGAAACAGACGCACCCATGCCTGAGCCAGTGAACGACGCCACCCCGGTTGACAGCCTCCCCGAACGGATGCCCGCCACCCGCCTCGACGCCGCCCTCGCCGATCGTGGGCTGGTGCGCTCCCGAACGGTTGCCGCCAAGCTCATCGCCGACGGCCTCGTCACCGTCAACGGGCTGCCGGTCGTGAAAGCCAGCACCAAAGTCGCGGCGGACTCGGTTCTCGAGGTGGCCGCCACCGATCACTACGTGAGCCGGGGCGCCCACAAGCTCAACGCCGCCCTCGACGCCTTCACAATCACCGTCACCGGCCGCACGGCGCTCGACGCGGGCGCGAGTACCGGCGGGTTCAGCCAGGTGCTGCTCGAACGCGGCGCCGCCCACGTCATCGCCGTGGACGTCGGCCACGGTCAGCTGGCAGCGCAACTGAAGACCGAGCCGCAGCTGTTGCTGGTCGAGGGCTACAACATCCGCTATGCGACCCCGGAAACGCTCGCCGGGGCATCCGGAATCGAGGAAAGGCCCGACCTCGTCGTGGCGGACTTGTCGTTCATCTCGCTCACCACCGTGCTGCCGGCCCTCGTGGCGACCGCCGCGCCGGGAGCTGACTTCGTGCTGCTGATCAAACCACAGTTCGAAGTGGGCCGCGGCGGCATCCGCGAGGGCATCGTGCACGACAAAGGCCTGCGCAGCGACTCCGTGGCCGGCGTGCTCTGGGCCGGTCACGACCTCGGGCTGAAAACCTGCGGCGTCATCGCCTCACCCATCATTGGGGCCGCCGGCAATCACGAGTATCTGTGCTGGATGAGCGCCACGAGCGGCTCGAATCCGACAGAATGGATGGCCCGGATTGAAACCGTGGTGGGAGCGTGACGAGTTGAGTGACACCCCGCGGTACTTTCTCATCGTGGCGCACACCGGTCGAGCCGATTCGCTCGAAGCTGCCGCTACGGTGTGCGAGCAGCTCATCGCGAGCGGCGCCGTACCGGTGCTCGCCCCGGACGAACGCGCCGACCTGCTCGCCTCCTCGCCGGAGCTCAACGGACACATCGCCATTCTCGGCGAGAGCGTGTCGACCGCAGAGCTCGAGCTGGTCATCGTGCTCGGGGGCGACGGCACAATTCTGCGCTCTGCTGAACTCGTGCGCGGCTGCTCGGCCCCGCTGCTGGGCATCAACCTCGGTCACGTCGGATTTCTCGCCGAGAGTGAGCGCGACGACCTCGGTGAGGCCGTGCGCCGCGCCCTCAAAGGCGACTACGAGGTCGAAGAACGCCTTGCCCTGTCGGTGCGGGTCAAGGTCGCCGACGAGGTTGTCTACGAAACCTGGGCGCTCAACGAGGTCACCGTCGAAAAGGCCAGCCGTGAACGAATGATCGAGGTCGTCGTGGAGGTTGACGGTCGCCCGCTGTCATCGTTTGGCTGCGACGGCGTCGTGCTGTCCACCCCGACCGGCTCCACCGCGTACTCGTTCTCGGCCGGCGGCCCGATCGTCTGGCCCGGCGTTGAAGCACTCCTGCTGGTTCCGCTCAGCGCCCACGCCCTGTTCGCCCGCCCCCTCGTCGTCGGACCCGATTCCTCGCTCGCCGTCGAGGTGCTCTCCCGCACCGGGGCCCGCGCCGTGCTCTGCGCCGACGGTCGCCGCACCTGCGACCTGCCGATCAAAGCCCGCGTGATCGTGCGCCGCTCGAGCGTTCCGGTGCGCCTGGCCCGCCTGCACATCGGCCCGTTCACCGACCGCCTGGTGAACAAGTTCAACCTGCCCGTCACCGGCTGGCGTGGCCCGGTCGGTCGCGAGTGATCGACGAGCTGTTCATCCGCGACCTCGGCGTCATCGCCGAGGCCACGCTGCCGCTCGGCCCCGGGTTCACCGCGGTCACCGGCGAAACCGGCGCCGGCAAGACCATGGTCGTCACCGCGCTCGGACTCCTGCTCGGCGATCGAGCGGATGCCGGCACCGTGCGTCAGGGCCAGCCGCAGAGTTTCGTGCAGGGCCGTTGGGTCATCGACCCGGCCGGCGCGGTCGCCGACCGGGTGCGCGATGCCGGGGGAGACCTCGACGGACCCGAACTCATCCTCGGCCGCTCCGTCTCGAGCGAGGGCCGCAGCCGCGCGATGGTCGGGGGACGCGGCGCTCCGGCGAGCGTGCTCGGAGACCTGCGCAACGACCTCGTCGTGGTGCACGGCCAGAGCGACCAGGTGCGGTTGCGCTCGGCCACCGCCCAACGTGACGCCCTCGACCGTTTCGCCGGCCCCGAGCTCGCCGCCGTGCTCGGTGACTACCAGCACGCCTTCCACCGCTGGCAGGTCAACCAGGCCGAGCTGGACCGGCTCCAGACCGAACGAGACCTGCGCGCCCGTGAGGCCGACGACCTGCGCGCCGCGCTGACCGAGATCGAAACGGTCGCCCCGCAACCCGGTGAAGACACCGAACTGGGCGAACGCGCCGAACGGCTCGGCAACCTCGAAGAACTGCGCCTGGCCGGCGAAGAAGCCCGTCAGCTCATCTCCGCCGAAGACAACCCCGACAACATCCCCGACACGGTCGCCCTGCTCGAAACCGCGAGGCGCGCCCTCGACCGGGTCGCCGCCCACGATGTGGCCCTGCCACCGCTCGTCGCCGCGATCGCCAACGTCGGTTTCGTCGTCGCCGATATCGCCGCCGAACTCTCGAGCTACCTGGCCGGCCTCGATGCCGACGGCGCCCGCGAACTGGAAATCGTGCAGGAGCGCCGCGCGGAACTGAGCGTCCTGGCCCGCAAATATCCAGGCGGCCTCGAGGAGGCCATCGAATTTCTCACGAGCGGCAGCGCCCGGCTGCTCGAGCTCGACTCCGACTCCGACCGCATCGAGCAGCTCAGCCGTGAAGCGGATGCTGACCATACGCTGGTCACGACCCTCGCCGCCGCCCTCACCGCGTTGCGCCAGGCGGCAGCCGTGCAACTCGGCAGCCGGGTCACAGCCGAGCTCGGTGCGCTCGCCATGCCCGACGCTGTGCTGCACGTGGAGGTCGAATCCGCCCCGGAGTTCACCGTCACCGGCAGTGACCTCGTGCGCCTGCTGCTGCAACCACACGCCGGCGCGGAGCCGCGCGCGTTGGCGCGCGGGGCATCCGGTGGGGAACTGTCTCGGGTGATGCTCGCCATCGAGGTGGTCATCAACGCGACCGACCCGGTACCCACCTTCGTCTTCGACGAGATCGACGCCGGTGTGGGCGGGGCCGCCGCGATTGAAATCGGCCGCAGGCTCGCCCGGCTCGCCGAAACCGCCCAGGTCATCGTCGTCACCCACCTCGCCCAGGTCGCCGCGTTCGCCGGCAACCACCTCAGCGTCGTCAAAGACAGCGACGGATCGGTCACGGCCTCAAGCGTGCGCCAGTTGCGCGGCGAGGACCGCGCCGCCGAAATGGCGCGCCTGCTCTCTGGCCTGCCCGACTCGAAAAGCGGCCTCGAACATGCCAGGGAGTTGCTCGACCTGGCCCAGTCCACCCCTCGTCCCCCTAAAAAGTAAGCGACAAATTTTCTGGTGATAGCATTGAAGCCCGTGGTGGAAAATATACTTACGGACCGATCAGACGGCTCGCGCAGTTCAGGCGATACCGTGAAGCACATCTTCGTGACCGGGGGTGTGGTCTCCTCGCTCGGTAAGGGCTTGACGGCGGCCAGCCTCGGAAACCTGCTCACGGCGCGCGGCCTGCGGGTCGTCATGCAGAAGCTCGACCCCTATCTCAACGTCGATCCGGGAACGATGAACCCGTTCCAGCACGGTGAGGTCTTCGTGACCGACGACGGTGCCGAGACCGACCTCGATATCGGGCACTACGAACGTTTTCTCGACATCAACCTCGGCCAGTCGGCCAACGTGACAACCGGTCAGGTCTACTCGCAGGTCATCGCCAAGGAGCGTCGCGGTGAGTACCTCGGTGACACCGTGCAGGTCATCCCGCACATCACCGATGAGATCAAGCGTCGCATGCGCCTGCAGGCGAGCGACGAGGTACGCCCCGACGTGATCATCACCGAGGTCGGCGGCACCGTCGGAGACATCGAATCCCAGCCGTTCCTCGAGGCGGCCCGCCAGGTGCGCCACGAACTCGGCCGCGGCAACGTGTTCTTCGTGCACGTCTCTCTCGTGCCGTTCCTCGGTGCGGCCGGCGAACAGAAGACCAAGCCCACCCAGCACTCCGTCGCCACCCTGCGCTCGATCGGAATCCAGCCCGACGCCCTCGTGCTGCGCAGCGACCGGCCGGTGTCCGAGTCGAACAAGCGCAAGATCGCGCTCATGTGCGACGTCGACGAAGACGCCGTGGTGAACTGCCCCGACGTCTCGTCGATCTACGAGATCCCCACGATGCTGCACGACCAGGGCCTCGACAAGTACATCGTCAACGCCCTCGGCCTCGCGGCTGGCACTGTGGACTGGACCGGCTGGGAGAAACTGCTCGAGTCGGTTCGCCACCCCAAACACGAGGTCACCATCGGCCTGGTCGGCAAATACATTGACCTGCCGGATGCCTACCTCTCGGTCACCGAGGCCCTGCGCGCCGGCGGATTCGCCAACCAGGCCAAGGTCAAAATCGTCTGGATCGGTTCCGACGACTGCGAAACCGACGAGGGAGCGGCGCGCCTGCTCGGCGAGCTCGACGGCATCTGCGTGCCGGGCGGCTTCGGAATCCGCGGCATCGAGGGCAAGCTCGGCGCCCTCAAATTCGCTCGCGAGAACGGTATCCCCACGCTCGGCCTGTGCCTTGGCCTGCAGTGCATGGTCATCGAATACGCCCGCAACAAAGCCAACCTGCCCGGCGCCTCGTCGAGCGAATTCGACCCGGAAACCGAATTCCCGGTCATCGCGACCATGGAAGAGCAGGTCGAGATCATCGCCGGCGGCGACCTCGGCGGCACCATGCGCCTCGGACTCTACCCGGCCACCCTCGCCGAAGGGTCCCTCGTCGCCGAACTGTACGGCGCCAGTGAAGCCTCCGAACGGCACCGTCACCGCTACGAGGTCAACAACGCCTTCCGCGATCAGATCGCCCTGGCTGGCCTGTGGTTCTCCGGTACCAGCCCCGACCGCCACCTGGTGGAGTACGTCGAGCTCAAACGCGAGGAGCACCCGTTCTACGTCGGTACGCAGTCCCACCCGGAGCTGCGGTCACGGCCGAACCACGCGCATCCGCTCTTCAAAGGTCTGATCAAAGCCGCGCTCGACCGCCAGCAGGCCAGCCGGTTGTTCGAGGTGAAGGAAGAACTCAGTGCCTGACGCCCTGCAGGACGACGTCGTTGCGGTAGCGGTGACCGCGAGCGACGTCGTCTATGACGGGGCCATCTGGAATGTGCGGCGCAATTCGTTCGACTACAACGGCTCGAACATCACCCGCGAGTACATCGAGCACCCCGGCGCGGTCGCGGTGCTCGCCCTCGACGAGCACGACCGGGTGCTGCTGATCAAGCAGTACCGGCACCCGACGGGCCTGCGCGGCTGGGAACTGCCGGCCGGTCTGCTCGACGTCACCGGCGAGAATGCCGTCGTCGGGGCCCAGCGGGAGCTGGCCGAAGAAGCGGATGTCGTCGCCTCCGAGTGGGCGCTGCTCACCGAGTTCTACACCTCACCCGGCGGCAGCAACGAAGCCATCCGGGTGTATCTGGCGCGCGACGTCTCTGCGGTCGCCGCCTTCGACCGCACCGAGGAAGAAGCCGACATCGAACTGCGCTGGGTGCCGCTCGATGAGTGCGTCGACGCCGTACTGGCGCGGCGCATCAGCAACCCGATCCTGATCGTGGCTGTGCTGGCCGCTCAGGTTGCTCGTTCCCGCGGGTGGAGCACGCTCGCGCCGGCTGACCTGCCGTGGCCGCGGCATCCGCTCAGCCTGCATTCGCGCACCAGCACGGCCTGAGCATGTCGATCGCCACGGCGGTGGATGGGTATCTGCGGCACGTGGCGGTCGAGCGTGGCCTCGCCGCGAACACCGTCGCCGCGTACCGGCGTGATCTCGGGCTGTATACGGCCTGGTTGGCGGCCAGCTCGGAGGAGGCGCCGTCTCGGCCGATCAGCGACCTGCGGGCGGTCACCCGGCAGCACATTTCGGCTTTCGTGCAGCATCTCGGCCTGCGCGCCCCATCGCCGCTGACCGCCGCGTCGATCGCCAGGGTTCTCTCGACCGTGCGCGGATTCCACCGCTTCCTTCTCGATGAAGGCCTCGTCGAAGCGGATGTCGCGCACGACACCAAACCGCCCAAGCTCGCCCTGCGGCTGCCCAAGGCCATTTCGATCGAGCAGGTCGAGGCGCTGCTCGCGGCGACCGACGGCGACGACGTGCAACGGCTGCGCGACAAAGCCCTGCTCGAACTGCTCTACGCGACCGGCGCCCGGGTGAGCGAGGTGGTCAACCTCAACGTTGACGATGTACTCGTGGAGGTGTTCGACTCGGTGCGCCTCACCGGCAAGGGCGATAAACAGCGCATGGTGCCGGTCGGCAGCTTCGCACGCGCCGCGGTCTCGAACTATCTCGTGCGAGCCCGGCCGCTGCTGTCGGCGCGCGGTCGGTCGACGCCGGCCCTGTTCCTCGGCGTGCGCGGGCAGCGGGTCAGCCGGCAGAATGCCTGGCTGATCATTCGCGCGGCCGCCGAGCGGGCCGGACTCACCGTGCCCGTGTCGCCGCACACCCTGCGACACTCCTTCGCGACGCACCTGCTCGCCGGAGGTGCCGACGTGCGCGTGGTGCAGGAGCTGCTCGGCCATTCCTCGGTCGCAACCACCCAGATCTACACCCTGGTCACCGCGGACACCCTGCGCGACATGTACACCACCGCCCATCCGCGCGCACGCTGACCCGTCCGCGAGAGCGGCAATATCGTTGCTTCGCAGGTGCTGAAGCCACGCTTTTCCGGCTCGCGCGAGAGATGGGTGACGGGGTGCTCGGCGATCCTTACGGCGACCAGCCGAACACTCGCTACAATCGACCAAGTGATGGGTGCAGACGAAGCGAGGACGGGCCAGTGACGCGCAAGTTGAGCGAGCGAATTTCGCTACCCGGTTTCGACGACATGCCGGTGGGTCCGACCGGACGTGAAAAACACGAGTTCGCTGCCCCTGAACCGCTGAAAAGCCATGGTCCGGCTCGCATCATCTCCCTCTGCAACCAGAAGGGCGGCGTCGGCAAGACCACGACGACCATCAACCTCGGTGCCGCCCTGGCCAGCTACGGCCGCCGGGTGCTCGCTGTCGACTTCGACCCGCAGGGTGCCCTGTCGGCCGGCCTCGGCGTGCCCACCCACGACGTCACCACCATCTACGACCTGCTGCTCAACGGCAAGGTCGACCCGAAAGACGCAATCCAGCCGACCTCGGTCGAGGGCCTCGACGTCATCCCCGCCAACATCGATCTCTCGGCCGCCGAGGTCCACCTGGTCAACGAGGTGGCCCGAGAGCAGATTCTGGCCCGCGTGCTGCGCAAGGTCTCCGGCGACTACGACGTCATCCTGATCGACTGCCAGCCTTCCCTCGGCATCCTCACCGTCAACGCGCTCACCGCCAGCCACGGTGTGCTGATCCCACTCGAGTGCGAATTCTTCGCTCTGCGCGGCGTGGCCCTGCTCATCGAAACCATCGACAAGGTGCGCGACCGGCTCAACCCGGCGATCGAACTCGACGGAATCCTCGCCACGATGTACGACTCCCGCACCCTGCACTCCCGCGAGGTGCTCGAGCGCGTCGTTGATGCCTTTGGCCACAGCGTGCTCGAAACCGTCATCGGGCGCACCGTGAAATTCCCCGATGCGAGCGTGGCCGGGGTGCCCATCACCGACTTCGCGCCCGAGCACGCCGCTGCCAAGGCGTACCTGCAGGTGGCCCGCGAACTGATCCACCGTGGCGCAGTCGCCTAGCGCGCCCGAGAAGCCCGCGTTTTCGGTCGCCCTCGGCAACTTCGAGGGCCCGTTCGACCTGCTGTTGAAACTGATCACCCGGCACGAACTCGACATCACCGAGATCTCGCTGAGCCAGGTCACCGACGAGTTCATCTCCTACCTGCGCGGCCTTGACGCCACCGAAGAGCTCGATCAGGCCACCGAGTTTCTCGTTGTCGCCGCGACGCTGCTCGACCTCAAAGTGGCCGGGCTGCTGCCGCAGGGCGAACTCGTCGACGCAGAAGATGTCGCCCTGCTCGAAGCCCGCGACCTGCTGTTCGCCCGCCTGCTGCAGTACCGCGCGTTCAAGGAAGCCGCGAGCTGGTTCACCAGCCAGCTTGACACGGAGACCCGCCGCCACGTGCGGTCGGTGCGCCTCGAAGAGAAGTACCGTCAGAGCACCCCTGAGCTGGTCTGGACGCTCTCCCTCGCCGACTTCGCCGCCCTGGCCACCGTCGCGCTCGCGCCGCGCGAGCTGCCCATTGTGGGCCTCGACCACCTGCACGCGCCGCTGGTCAGCATTCGCGAACAGGCCGCTTATATCGTCGCCATGCTGAAGCCGGGGGAGCCGGTCTCGTTCCGCGCACTCATCGCCGGCGCCGACCAGAAGGGCGTCATCATCGCCCGTTTTCTCGCGGTGCTCGAGCTCTACCGCCACGGCGCCCTCTCTTTCGACCAGATCGAGCCCCTCGGTGAGCTCACCCTGCGCTGGAATACGCAGTCCCTGAACGGGCAGGACTGGACCGACGACAACCTCGCATCGCTCGGAGCCGACTATGACAACTGACCACATGACAACTGACTTCAGAAACACGGTAGACCAGGCCACCGACATCCGATCACGCACCCCGCAAACGCACGCCGCAGCATCCGTTTCGCCGGCCGCCAGCGACACCGCCGCGCACGCCCTTGACCGACAGCTTGAGGCCGTCTTCATGGTCGCCGACGAACCGCAGAGCATCGTGCACCTCGCGACCGCCGTCGGCCGGACGATCGCCGAGGTGGCGGCATCCGTTGCCCGGCTCGTGGCCGATTTCGACGGCAACAGCAGCTTCAACAGCAGTGAAACGGTGCGCCGCGGCTTTGAGCTGCGCGAGGTCGCCGGCGGCTGGCGCATCTACGTACGCGCCACCCACGACAAACTCGTGACCGACTTCGTGCTGACCCAAAATCCCAGCCGGCTCAGCCAGGCAGCGCTCGAAACCCTCGCTGTGATCGCCTACAAGCAGCCGATCAGTCGCGGCCAGGTCGCAAGCATCCGCGCGGTCAATGTCGACTCCGTGGTGCGCACGCTGCTCGGTCGCGGCCTGGTCACCGAGGCGTTCACCGACAGTGAAACCGGCGCCATCAACTACGCCACCACAGACTTGCTGCTCACCCAGCTCGGAATCAACTCGCTCGACGAGTTACCCCACCTCTCGCCGTTGCTCGACGGCGGAACCGACGGATTCGAGGATCTGCTTTGACCGACAATACGACCAACGACAGCGCCCCGCGCGACCCGAACTTCAACCCGGAGGCTGCAGCCGACGGCGTGCGCCTGCAGAAGGTTCTCGCCTCGGCCGGAGTCGCCAGCCGTCGTGTCTCCGAAGACCTCATCACCTCCGGTCGTGTGCGCGTGAACGGCAAGGTCGTCACCGAACTCGGCCGCCGCGTGCACCCCGAAACCGACCAGGTCGCCGTCGACAACGTGGCCGTGCAGCTCGACACCACCCGCCGTTACCTCATGCTCAACAAGCCGGTCGGCGTCGTCTCCTCGATGCAGGACGAAAGCGGCCGCCCCGACCTGCGCGAATTCACCGACCAGTTCGACGAACGCCTGTTCAACGTGGGCCGCCTCGACGCCCAGACCAGCGGCCTGCTCATCCTCACCAACGACGGTGACCTCGCCCACGTGCTCGCCCACCCCTCGTTCGGCGTCTCCAAGACCTACATCGCCAAGGTCGAGGGCCGTGTCTCACCGCAGACCATCGGCCAGCTGCAGAGCGGCATCGAACTCGAAGACGGCCCCATCCACGCCGACAAGGCGCGCATCCTCACGAGCCCTCCCGGCGGCGGCTTCAGCATGGTCGAGCTCACCCTGCACTCCGGGCGCAACCGCATCGTGCGACGGATGCTCGACGCCGTCGGTCACCCCGTGGTCGACCTCGTGCGTCGCCAGTTCGGGCCGCTGAACCTCGGCACCCTGCAGCAGGGTGCCGTTCGCGAACTCACCCGGGAAGAACTCGGCCAGCTGCTCACCGTCTCCCGCCAGGCGCCCAGCGCACGGCCCGACGCCGACTAAGGACTGACGCATATGGGGAAAAGCCGCCTCGTCGGCCCGGTGCGCATCGTCGGCGTCGGACTGCTCGGAACCAGCGTCGGGCTCGGTCTGCGGGGCCGCCAGATCGAGACGATCCTGGCCGACGCCTCGCCGACCAACCTGCGCATTGCCATCGACTACGGCGCCGGTCGCGCCGCAGCGCCGGGCGATCTGCCGCAGCTCATCGTGGTCTGCGTGCCGCCGGATGTCACCGCGGAGATCGTCGCCCGCGAGCTCGAGGCCTACCCGGGCGCGATCGTGACGGATGTCGCGAGCGTCAAACTCGCCCCGCTCGCCGAGCTGCGCGAGCGCGGAGCCGACATCAGCCGCTACATCGGCTCGCATCCGCTCGCCGGTCGGGAGAAGGGTGGGCCGCTCTCCGGCCGCGCCGACCTGTTCATCGGCCGCCCCTGGGTCGTCGCCGCGCACGACGCGATCAGCTACCAGCAGGCCGGCGCGATCGATGATCTCATCCTCGACCTCGGTGCCATTCTGGTGGAGATGACCCCCGAGGAGCACGACCTCGGGGTCGCGCTGGTCTCGCACGTGCCGCAGGTCATTTCGACCCTGATGGCCCGCCGCCTTACCGGAGCGGCGCATTCCTCGCTCAACCTTGCCGGCCAGGGCCTGCGCGACGTCACCAGGGTCGCCGCGAGCGACCCCGACCTGTGGGTGCAGATTCTCGGCGCCAACGCCAAACCGGTGCGCGATGTGCTGTTGGCCTACCGCGACGACCTTGACCGCTTCATCGACGCTCTGGAAGACCCGGCCGCTCCGGGAGCGCAGCGCAAAGTTGCCGAAGAACTGGCCGGCGGCAACGCCGGGGTGGCCCGCCTGCCCGGCAAACACGGGCAGGACCGCCGCTTCTCCTCGATGGTCGTCATGGTCAACGATCAGCCGGGCCAGATCGCTCGCCTGCTCAACGACATCGGCGAGTTGAACGTTAACCTCGAAGACTTACGCTTGGAACACTCGCCGGGCGCCCAGATCGGCCTCGCCGAAATCTCTGTCCTGCCCGAGGCCGTCACCCGCCTCACCGAAGAGCTGGCCGCCCGCGGCTGGCGGATTGCTGGTTAACGCACATGGCACGTCACTCCCTCCCCACCGTCGTCGCCATCGATGGACCGGCCGGCAGCGGCAAGTCGAGCGTGAGTCGTGCCATCGCACGCCGCCTTGGCTTCGCCTACCTCGACACCGGTGCCGCCTACCGTGCGCTGGCCTGGCTGGCGCTTGACCGCCACACCGACAGCAGCCAAGCGGATGCCGTCACCGCCCTCCTGAAAGACTTCGACTATGCGATCGGAACCGACCCCGACGAATACTTCGTCACGGTGGGACAGACCGACGTGACCGACGCCATCCGCTCGCCGGAGGTCAGTGCAGCGGTCAGCGCCGTCGCCCGCGTTCCCGAGGTGCGCCGGGCGCTCACCGACTTGTTTCGGAGCATCGCCGAGAACGTGGATCGACCCGGTGTCGTGGTCGAAGGGCGCGACATCACGACCATCGTCGCCCCCGAGGCTGAGGTGCGCATTCTACTGACCGCATCCGAGGAGGCTAGAATGGCTAGACGCTCTGCGGAAATAACGACCCAATCGGCCCAAACCGTGGCAGAACAGTTGCGATCACGCGATCGTGCTGACTCACAGGTTGTCGATTTCATGAGCGCTGCAGACGGTGTGATAACCGTCGACTCCACCCATCTCGACTTCGAGCAGACCATTGAAGCGGTCATCGACGTCTACCACACACGCATGAAGCAGGCTTTGAATGAGTAACGAATACGACGACACGAGCACAGCGCTCGACACCGAGCTGGCGGAACGACTCGCCAACCTCGACGAGGAACTCGCCACCCGGCGATCCGCGGCGCTGCGCACCGACCTCGACAACTACGACCTCGACGAGGAAGACCTCGACGTACTGCAGGCCGTCACCGACGACCCCGACGCGATCCAGTATCTGCCGGCGGTTCCGGTGATCGCCATCGTCGGCCGCCCGAACGTGGGCAAGTCTGCGCTGGTCAACCGCATCCTCGGCCGCCGTGAGGCCGTCGTCGAGGATACCCCCGGTGTCACGCGAGACCGCGTCGCGTACAAGGGCGACTGGAACGAACGCAAGTTCAGCCTCGTCGACACCGGCGGGTGGGAGCCCGACGCCAAGGGCATCGACGCCTCCGTCGCCGCCCAGGCTGAGATCGCCATCGACCTGTCCGACCTCGTCATGTTCGTCGTCGACTCCAACGTGGGCCCGACCTCGACCGACGAAGCGGTCGTGCGCATGCTTCGCAAGAGCGGCAAGCCCGTCTTCTTGATCGCCAACAAGGTCGACGACGTGCGCCAGGAACCCGAAGCGGCCAGCCTGTGGTCGCTCGGTCTCGGGCAGCCGTGGCCGGTCTCCGCCCTGCACGGTCGTGGTGTTGCCGACCTGCTCGACGCGATTCTGCTCGTGCTGCCCAAAATTTCCAACGTTGCCAAGCAGGAAGTGGGCGGCCCGCGCCGCGTGGCCATTCTCGGACGCCCGAACGTCGGCAAGTCCAGCCTGCTCAACAAGGTCGTGGGGGAGGAGCGCGTTGTCGTCAACGAACTCGCCGGCACGACCCGCGACCCGGTCGACGAGCAGGTCGAGCTCGGCGGCAAGGTGTGGCGTTTCGTCGACACCGCCGGCATCCGCCGGAGAGTGCACCTTTCGCAGGGCGCCGACTTCTACGCTTCGCTGCGCACCAGCGCTGCCCTGGAAAAGGCCGAGGTGGCCGTTGTGCTGCTCGACGTGACCGAGGTCATCAGCGAGCAGGATATCCGCGTCATCGACCTCGTCATCGAATCGGGTCGTGCGCTCGTGCTCGCTTTCAACAAGTGGGACCAGATCGACGACGACCGTCGCCGCTACCTCGAGCGTGAAATCGAGCAGGACCTGGCCCACGTGGCCTGGGCACCGCGCGTGAACATCTCGGCCAAGACCGGCCGCCACATGGAGAAGCTGGTTCCGGCCCTCGAGCTCGCGCTCGAGTCGTGGGACACCCGCATCGCCACCGGCAAGTTCAACGCCTTCCTGGCCGAACTCGCCGCCGCCCACCCGCACCCCGTGCGCAGTGGCAAGCAGCCGCGCATCCTGTTCGGCACCCAGGCCTCGAGCCGCCCGCCGACGTTCGTGGTGTTCACCACCGGATTCCTCGACCCGGGCTACCGTCGTTACATCCAGCGTCGCCTGCGCGAGATCTACGGCTTCGAGGGCAGCCCGATCAACCTCAGTATGCGAGTTCGCGAGAAGCGCAAACGCTCGTGAGCACCGCCCTGTATGGGCGGCGCAGCTTGACGCCGGCCGGGACAGCCCCGGTGCGGCACAAGCTCGATTCCATTCAGGTGACATCGTTGTCTTCGCCGGTGAAGCAACGCCGGCTGACCTCTACGCCGGGCCCGGTCTGGAACGGCCTTTCACGCTCGGCATCGGGTTTGCTCTGATCATGCTCGCAGTCACCGCGATCGAAGCTCGCGGGGGTATCGGCGTGCTGACCAGGCTCACGATCTTCGGCGCCATGTCGTACTCGGTCTATCTCTGCCACGTGCTCGTGCTCAACGTCATCGGGCGTGCCTGGGGATTCGTTTCCACCCCTGACCTTGCGACCAACCCGGTCGTCGCCATCGTCTTCTGGGTAGGTGCGTTCGGCGCGGTCGTGCTCGTCGGCTACCTGAGTTATCGCCTGATCGAGCGCCCGGTGATGGGAGTTTCCAAGCGCTACCGCTCACGCGTGTTCCGCGAGAAACGAATGCTGCCAAAAATGTAACTCGTTCCTGGCTCAATATCGTGCACACGTGTCGAATTTGCCAAATTACGCGAACGGATGCGGCCGGGCCTGTTAACGCAGGTCCGGCCGCTTTTTCATACCCATTTCGAGTGCACTGTCTACCCCCTGAACGCGGGGTGAACCTGAGAAGGAGCCGAGTTGGCTTGATACATTACCCATTGTGGGCAATACTCATTTTTGTCACCCCGGCCTCCTACAGCCTCCACCCGCACCTCCCGATCATGTGCACCAGACGAAATGTGAACCATGTCCTCCTCCACTGCTTTCGCTTCGCGCTCTGCCGTTCGCCCCGTCGTTCGTTCCTCTCGCCGTTTGGCCCTCATCGCCGCGGCCGGTGCCTTCGCTGTTGCCTTCAGCGGCCTCGCCGCAATTCCAGCTCAGGCCGCCGACGGCACCGTGTCGGTCGCGGTTCCCGCCGGTAGCAAGGTTGCTACCGATCTCGGCACCATCCCGGCTGACGCTGCGTCGGTCGACGTGATGTTCGACACCACCGCTGCCGCGCCCACCGACATCAAAGTACTCGTCGGCCCGGAATACACTCAGCGCTACTACTTCACCGCCCCGACCGGGGACGGCCCCGAGCGCACCTATACGGTGCCCGTCACCAGCAAGTCCGACGGAACCATCGTCGTCGCCAGCAGCTCCGCGAACGTCAAGGTCGCCATGACCGTGGTCGGTTTCACAAAGAAGACCGTGCCGGCCCCCACCCCGGCTCCCGCTCCCGCCCCGGCACCGGCACCGGCTCCCGCCCCCACCCCGGCTCCCGCTCCGGCACCCACACCGGCCCCGCCCACCAGCGGCACCCCGACGACGACCAACACCGGCGTTCCAAGCGGCACCGTGCTCAAGGTCGTCAACGGTGACATCAATGTCACCACGCCAGGCACCGTGCTGAGCGGTCTGGACATTCGCGGGCTGGTCAAAATCCAGGCCGCCAACGTCACCATCAAGAACTCGATCATTCGTGGTCGCACCATGAACGGCCCCGGCGCCCTCATCAACAACCTCGGCGGATTCAGCAACCTCGTCGTGACCGACACCGAACTGTCGCCGACGGTGGCGTCGCCCCACGCCAACGGCATCTACGGCTACAACTTCACCGCCACCCGCCTAGACATTAACAATGTCATCGACGGAATTCACGTCACCGGCAGCAACGTGCTCATCCAGAACAGCTGGATCCACGACCACATGCACTACCTCAAGGACCCGAACCAGGGCGGATCGCCCAGCCACGACGACTCCATCCAGGTGCAGAGCGGCAACAACGTCAAGGTCACCGGCAACCGCCTGACCGACTCGCACAGCGCCGCCGTACAGATCACCCAGGACCGCGGAGTGGTGTCCAACTTCGTTTACACCAACAACTACGCCAACAACGGCGCCTGCACCGTCAACATCGCCGAAAAAGCCTACGGTCCGCTCAAGGGCACGATCATTAAAGACAACAATTTCGGTCGAGATACCAAGGTCGCCAACTGCGCAGTGATCGCCAAGACCACGACCATCATTGACTTCCAACGCAACTACTACAGCGACAACACCGCGGTCGTCATCAAGAAGGGCTAAGCAGCCCCTCTCCCGGATTTCCCTCGCAGGAATCAGGCGGGCCCCACGTGCACACAGCACGCGTGGCCCGCCTTTGTGTCGGTCCCCGGCGCAGCCCCGCGCAACGTGAAGTGCCATCAGTGCGAGCTGAACCGCTGCTCGACCCACGGATGGACGGGAGACCACCACGAAGCCCGCCGTCTCGAACAGGGTGATCTGCTCGCGCAGTCGCCGTGGAACACGTCACCGGCCGCAGCGGTGCGTCCGCAGCTGGCTGGCATCCGCTTTCCGGGCAGCTAGGGAAGGCGACCGCGGTCAGGCAGCGACGACGCCTGGCTTGTTGCGTTTGAGAAGCCCCGACAGTCCAAAGACGATGCCGACGATGATCAGGCCGAGCATGAGGCCGAACACCAGTGAGATTGTCGTGTCGGTGACCCAGACGACGGCCGGGCCGGCCGAGTCGATCGCGTGTGTCACGACGTGCAGCAGGTCGTAGGGGGCCTGCCAGAATGTCTCGGCCAGGTTGGCGATCACCAGATGCCCACCGACCCACAGCATGGCGACCGTGCCGATGATTCCGATCACCCGGAACACGGCGGGCATGGCAGCCACGATGCGCGCGCCGGTGCGCCGCATTCGTCGTGCAGGATTTTTCATCAGTGACAGTCCGATGTCGTCGATCTTGACCAGCAGCGCGACGGCACCGTAGACGAGTACCGTCATGCCGAGGCCGATGACGACCAGGGCGCCGAGCGTCATCCAGATGCCAAAATCGGGGTCGAGACTCGCCAGGGCGATGAGCATGATCTCGGTGCTGAGAATCAGGTCGGTACGAATAGCGCCGAAGATGAGCTTGCCCTCCTCCCTCGATTCACTCTCATCGGAGGCGTGATGCGCGCCGAACCATTCGGTCACTTTCTCCGCGCCTTCAAAGCACAGGTAGGAGCCACCGAGGATGAGCAGCCACGGCAACACCCAGGGTGCGAACGCGGAGAGGAGCAGCGCGAGCGGAATGATGATGACGAACTTATTGAACAGGCTGCCCAGCGCGATGCGCCAGACGACGTGCAGCTCGCGCGCTGGCGACAAGCCCTGAACATACTGTGGAGTGACGGCAGCGTCGTCGATGACGACACCAGCCGTTTTCGCACTCGCCTTGAGGGCAGCGGTGAGTATGTCATCGACTACGGCGAGCAGGCCGACCGACATCTGGTTCTCCTAATAGTTTTCGTCGCCCTCCGAACGGGTGACAGCAATGGTGTCCAGATTACCGTGGGGACCCAGTTCCTAGGTTCACCACCGGAATTTCACCGGTCGGAGCCGACGTGCTCAAGGCCACAGGCCTTCGACGCATTCTGCTAGATGACAGTTGTGTCATAAACGGCCCGTCGAGGACGCCGGTGGTGCACCCTCATCGCATAGAGTCCGCAACCGCATCCAACGATTGTTAGGGGAATCATGCAATCACCCGCCCGCCCACCGTTCCGCCAAGCCCCGCGAAGTCGTTTGGCTGGGCCGGCTGCCGCCGTGGCGCTTGCGCTGCTGGTCAGCGGCATCGGTCCCATGGGACTACGCGATTTCTTCCGGCCCGATGCGGCCGAGGCTGCGGTCCCCATGAGCGCCACCGATACGACAAGGGTGCCCCACTACTTCGGTCCATACCCCAATTGGGCCAACAGCCCGCAGACGTTAGCGGATGCGATGGTGAAAATTAGCGTCGGGGCCCCGACGCCGGTCCGGTACGGTAACCCGCTGACCGAGCGCACGTATGCGACCGACTATGCGAAGCCGACCGGTGATATGGGCCCGGTACTGGTCGTGCTCGACCACACCAAGCTCCCGGCCGGCACCCTCAACGACTTCCAAAGTTGGAACCAGGGCACAGCAGGAGCGAGCCCGACCACCTCGGCGGGTAACCTCTTCCACGCGCTGGTGCTGCGACCGACCGGTCTTTCGGGGGAATACACCGTCGTCTACACCAGCCCTGAGCTGAAGGTCCCGACGCCGACAGTAGACACCGGCGAGGTCGAGACCTATTTCGTGCCGGCAGTGACAGTCCAGAAGGACGACGTGATCGGCTTCTACGGCCAAGGCGTTCCGGTGGACACCGACGTACCCGCCAATGGCGATACCTTGAGCACGCCGGCCAGCGGCGACCCGACCATGGCCACCAACGTCGCTCCGGCCACGGACAGCACCGTCACGCTCGGTGCTTCGAACTACCCCGATTTCTCTCACGACCGCACCTACTCCTTCGCGGCCGACGTCACGCCAACAATCACCGACCCAGGCACGGGCGCGGAAGCCACTGCCTCGGTCGACCCGAAAACGGGTGCCATTTCCGGTGTAACCGTGACCAGCCCGGGTGCTGGTTACGCGGTCCCGCCAACAGTAGAAATCACAACAGCCGGGGTCACCCCGATCACGGTAGCGAAGGCCTCCGCCGGGATCGCCACCGGCGTCATAACCAGCATCGACGTCAACGAGACCGGATACGGGTTCACCTCGCCCGCGGTGACGCTGACGGGCGGGAACCCCACCGCGGGATCCGAGGCGCACGCGCTCGCCAGCGGCACTATCGACAACCTGAAGTTGACCGACGGCGGTGCGGGATATCAGGCCCAGCCGCTGGTGAATATCTCCCAGCCTGACCTCGCCGACGGCGAGCAAGCCACGGCCAGCGCAACGATGGACGCCAACGGCGTGGTCACCGGCGTCGAGATCGCGAATGCGGGGAGCGGGTACACCTCGGCCCCGACAGTGACCCTCACCGACGCCAGTAAGACAGCTCCCGATCGGCCGGCCCAGGTCGAGGCCACCATCGGCGTCACCCGCATCGACGTCACCGACGGCGGGGCGGGCTATGACTCAACACCAGCAGTGACGATCGCCGACACCCTGGGTGCGGCCGACAAGGGCGCCAGCGCTACGGCCAAAGTGGCGGTCAAGGGCTCGGTCACTGACATCGTGGTCACCACCCCCGGCGCGGGCTACCTCACCCCGGGAATCAAGAAGTTTGTCGACACTCTTCCTGGGCAAGGAGAAGCCAACGCCAACGACCTGGGCCAGTACATCCCGGTCGCAGTGCCGGACACCACCACGTACCCCGGCACCGACTACTACGAGATCGCGGTAGTGCAGTACCGCATGAAGTTTCATCGAGACCTCCCGGCCACGCTGCTCCGCGGGTACGTACAAATCTCAACCACCGTCGTTCCCGGTAAGAATGTCGCGCTCGGCAACGCCAACCTCGACCCAACCCTGCCCGACAGCCCCATCAGCTTCACCGGTGTGGACCAGCCGCATTATCTCGGCCCGACGATCCTCGCCACCAAGAACAAGCCCGTCCGGGTCTTGTTCCGCAACCTGCTGCCCACCGGCGTCGCCGGCGATCTTTTCCTTCCGGTCGACACCTCGGTGATGGGCGCAGGCTCCGGCCCCGGAATGATGACGCTCGACCCAGCCACCAAAATCCCGATGGACATGGCACCGGACGAGAAAAGTGTGCTCGACGGTGTGCGCAACCCGATGTGCGGGGAGACTCCCAAACCGAGCACGTGCTATTCCGAGAACCGTGCCACTCTGCACCTGCACGGGGGTATCACTCCGTGGATCAGTGACGGTACACCGCACCAGTGGGTGACCCCAACCGGTGAGAACACCGCGTACCCGAAGGGCGTTAGCGTCAGCAACGTTCCGGACATGCCCGACCCTGGTCCTGGTGCAGAGACCTTCTTCTACACCAATCAGCAGAGTGCGCGCATGATGTTCTACCACGACCACTCGTGGGGAATCACGCGGCTCAATGTGTATGCCGGCGAGGAAGCCGGGTACATGATCACCGACGACACCGAGCAGAAGCTGATGGCTCCCGGTGGCGCCCTCGACGGCCTTGGAATGGGCACCCCGCTCACCATCCAGGACAAGACCTTCGTGCCGAGCGCGAAGCGGATGGCTCAGCTCGACCCCACCTGGGATTCGAAGAAGTGGGGTGGTGAGGGCAACCTCTGGCAGCCGCACGTCTACATGCCGGCGCAGAACCCGGGCGACCCCAGCGGGATGAGCTCGTTCGGCCGATGGTTCTACGGCCCGTGGTTCTGGCCGCCAGCCAAGGACGCCAAGTACCCGCCCATGGCCAACCCCTACTTCGACCCGACCTGCGATCCGAACGTGGCCGACTTCTGCGAACCGGCCCTTATTCCCTCGACACCCAACAACTCGGTCGGCATGGAGGCCTTCCACGACACGCCGGTCGTGAACGGCACCGCCTACCCGACCACGACCATGGAACCGAAGACGTATCGGTTCCGCATCCTCAACGGCTCCGACGACCGGTTCTGGAACCTGTCCTGGTACGTCGCCGATCCCGCGACCGGCACCGAGGTCGCGCTGAAGCCGAGCGAAGTCGCCCTGGCGCAGACCGACCCGGTCGTCTTCCCGACGCCGGACACCACGAAGAGTCCCAAGGGCCCCGATTGGATCCAGATCGGCAACGAGGGAGGCTTCCTGCCGACCCCGGCGGTGGTCCCCGCCCACGAGACGACGTGGATCACCGACGCGACCAGATTCGATGTTGGCAACGTCGACCAGCACTCGCTGCTGCTCGCGCCGGCCGAACGTGCCGATGTGATCGTCGATTTCTCCGCCTATAAGGGGAAGACGCTGATCCTCTACAACGACGCACCTGCGGCGTTCCCGGCCAGGATCCCTGGTTACGACTACTACGCCGGCGGACCGGACATGTCCCCGGCTGGCGCTCCGACGACCCTGCCCGGCTACGGGCCGGACACGCGATCGGTTATGCAGGTCAAGGTTTCGAACGCGGCACCGGCGCTGGCCTTCGACCGGCCCAACACTACGGCTGACCAGATGGGCAAGCTGATGGCGGCGTTCGATCACCACACCGACGCGGCAGGCAAGCCCGCCGGAGTCTTCGAGTCGAGCCAGAACCCCATCGTCGTGGGCCAGGCTGCGTACAACCAGGCCTACGGCAAGAACTTCGTCGGCAGCGGGTACTGCAACGCGGCCACCAACCCTGCCGCCAAGTGTGACGGCTTTGCCCGGATCGCCGAGCAGGGAGGTGACCAATTCAAGTTCGACACGCTGTCGGGCACTCAGCTCAGCATTCCCATTGAGGGCAAGAGCGTCCACGACGAGATGAACTCGGCGAACTTCGACGAGTGGGGGCGAATGAGCGGCAACATCGGCTTGGAAGCTCCAGGAGCGACACCGCTGCTGCAGAACGTCATCCTCTACCCGTACGTCAACCCTGCCACGGAGCTGTTGGACGGCACCAAGGGCACGAACAGCCTCGACGTGACCCCGATCTCAACCAACGCCGACGGCACCCAGATCTGGAAGATCACTCACAACGGAGTGGACACCCATCCGCTGCACTTCCATCTGAACGATGTGCAGGTACTGAACAGAGTCACCTGGGACAACATCATCATCCCGCCCGAACCGACGGAACTCGGCTGGAAGGACACCGTACGGGTCAGTCCGCTGGAAGACACGATCGTGGCGGTTCGTCCCATTCTGCCGAAACTCCCGTTCGCCATCCCGGACAGCATGAGGCCGCTCAACCCCATGATGCCGCTGGGCGCCAAGGGCTCGACAACCGGCCCGAACGGGTCCGAAGCGGGCTTCAACAACACCGACACCAACGGTGACCCGATCGCCCCGATCAGCAACGTCATGACCAACTTCGGCTGGGAGTACGTGTGGCACTGCCACATCCTCAGCCATGAGGAGATGGACATGATGCGGCCCATCTCGGTCAGTGTACCCCGCACGCTGCCCGACGCGTCGGTGGTGAGCTTCACGCGACCCACAAGTGACGTGCTGTTGACCTGGACCGACGGATCCCCGGTATCGATCACCGATCCCACCACCTGGGGAAACGCGAAAAACGAGATCGGTTACAGGATCGAGCGCGCACCACTCGCCAACGGTGCGGTCGGCGCTTACGCCCAGATCGCTACCAGTCTGGCGAACGTCACTGCCTACACCGACAAGACCGCCGCAACCGGACAGTATGCGTACCGGGTCACGGCGTGGAACGCGGCCGGGAACACGGTGTCCGCGCCGTTGCTCACCGCTTCCACCACGCCGAGCACGACCGCCCAGAACCCCGGATCCGGGGCGACAGGGGTAGCAGTTAACGTGCGACCGACTGTCACCTTCAATGAACCCGTCACCGGTGTCAGCAACACCACGTTCACGTTGAAGCAGGGCACCGCGGCCGTTCCGGCTTCGGTGACCTACAGCACGACGACGCGTACGGCCACCCTCGTCCCGACGGCGGCGCTCGCCGCTGACAAGCCGTATACGCTCTCGCTTACCACGGCCATCAAGAGTGCGTCGGGCGGCTCCTTGTCGGCCACGAGCTGGTCCTTCACCTCCGGACCCAGCCCGACGGTCACCACGACAAACCCCGCCGCCGGAGCCACCGGCGTCGCTGTGGGAACCACCGCCACGCGGACTCCGCTGACCGCAACGTTCAGCGAGACCGTGACCGGTCTGCCCTCGACCGGTGCCAGCACCCCCAACTTCACCCTGAAGCTGGGGACGGCGACCATCGCGTCGAAGGTGACCTACAACTCCACCACCCGATTGGCAACACTGACTCCGGACGCCCCGCTGGTCGCTGACCGTACCTACATCCTGTCGCTGACGAACGCCGTCAAGGACGTGGCAGGGAACCCGCTCAGCGCCAAGACGTGGACATTTATCACCGGTCCCGCCCCGGTCGTCACGGCTCGCACCCCGGTGGTCAACGCCACCCGGGTCAGCCGAACGGCGAACATCACCGCAACCTTCAACGAGGCGGTCACCGGTCTGCCGAGCGCAGCCGCGGCAAGCGGGAACTTCACCATCAAGCGCACGTCGACCGGCGCCGCCTTCACCTCGAGGGTCAGCTACTCCAGCACCACGAGGGTAGCGACACTGAACCCGAACGGGACCTTGCTGGCCAATACCCGATACACCGTCACCCTCAACAGCGGAATCAAGGACACCGTTGGCAACCCGTTAGTCCCCGTCATCTGGACTTTCACAACGGGCAACTAGCTGCCTTACAGCACGCC
This sequence comes from Cryobacterium luteum, assembly GCF_900110125.1. Lineage (GTDB taxonomy): Bacteria > Actinomycetota > Actinomycetes > Actinomycetales > Microbacteriaceae > Cryobacterium > Cryobacterium luteum. The sequence goes on along the minus strand of NZ_FOCN01000015.1, from coordinate 49,846 downwards.
GCCACCCGGATTCAGGGCCGGGTGGCGGCGTGCTGCCCCCGTCCAGGCAATGCACAATCTGCAGGAAGAGAACAATGTGCCGACAATCTCGCCCCACCTGGCCAGGGAGCAGAATCCTTCAGCCCTCGTGCCCGGGTCCGCCGGTTCCTCGGCTCGCAACGGAGGCTAGCAGACGGCGGTGACTGCTTCGTTGAGGGGATCACGGTCAGCCGCATCGGAGGTGAGTTCCGGGCGTGGGGTGAGGGACGCCGGCTGTACGGGGAATCGCAGGGTGAAGGTTGTGCCGTGACCGAGCGAGCTGGCAACCGAGACGGTACCGTCTCGAGCTTCCATCGCGGCCTTGACGATCGACAGGCCGAGCCCGCTGCCGGCCCGCTCGCCTGCGGTCGAGGCGGTTCGGAAGATCTCGAAGATGGAGGCCAGGTCGGCGGCGGGGATGCCTGCCCCGGCGTCCTGGACGGTCAGCACCATCTCGCCGCCCTGAGTCTCGGCGGTCATGGCGATGACGTCACCCGGACCGGTGAACCTGACCGCATTTTCGAGCAGGCAGTCCAGCACTGCCTCGAGTCGCTCATTGTCGCCCTGCACGGTGCCGACCGCGCTCCGGGCGCTCCAGGTGCGGTCGGCAGTCACCGACCACCGACGCAGCATCTCGGCCAGCATCCGGTCCACATTGACCGGCTCGGGGTCCGACGGCTCCACCACACGGACCAGGGTGAGCAAATTGGTCGCCAAGGCCGACGCCTTGACCAGTTCAGTCACCACCAGCTCGGCGTCGCCACGAACCGTCGGCTCTGCCGACTGGTCGGCGATGAGTTGCGCATAGCCTCTGGCGATAGTCAGCCGGGTGCGTACCTCGTGCGAGCCGAAGCGAGCGGCGTTCTCCCGCTGTTCGCTGCGGTAACGGTCGGCCTGCTGCAGAGCCCGCAGTCGAGCCTGCGCCGCCCACTGCCGGTTCACATGCCAGATCAACAACGAAATGATTCCGCCCATCAGGACAATCTCGCTGCACTCTTCCCACCCGATGATCCCTGCCAGAGCGTGACGGACCAGGGCGATCCCGGTGCTCGTCATGATGACGGCGAAGACGACGAGGGTGGCACGCCGTGGCCACGGGCACAGTCCGTAGAGCAGCGCGAAGCTGGCCCACACCAGGTGGTACGGGATGGTCTCCTGGCCCGGAAGTGCGAAGGTGAGGAAGCAGTTCAGCCCCGCAAAGACCGCCCAGACGGTGACGAGGACTGCCTTAAGCCGTGATCCGATATCCCACATTGCGCACCGTTTCTATCTTGTCGTTCGACAGTTTCCATCGCAGCCGGCGTACGCAGACGTCCACGACGTTCGTGCCGGTGTCAAATTTCGTCCCCCAGACCTGTTCAAGCAATTCCGCCCGTGTGCAGGGCTCAGGCGCCCGCTCGAGCAAATAGACCAGCAGCATGAATTCTCGTTGCGTGAGGGGGACACGGAGTCCATCGACCACGATTTCCCGCTGCTGCAGATCGATACTGACGCCAGAACTGCGGAGGTAGCGGGTGATGCTGGCAGCCGACGCCTGCGACGACGCTGGTGTGCGAATGCGGGTGTTGATCCGGGCCAGCAGTTCGGCGTTGGCAAACGGTTTGGCAAGAAAATCCACCGCACCGCCGTTCAGCACGCCGACCTTGGTCGCGACTTGTGTCATCGATGACAGCACGAGGACGCGGCTCGACGGACGGAAACTCATCACTTCGGTCAGGACGTCCTCGCCGCGTCCGTCCGGCAGTAAAAGGTCCAAAATGATCAGGTCGGGGTCCACTGCGCGGATAGCCGCCAGGGCGTCGACGGCGGTGCCGGCCACGGTGACCGTGTAGCCTGCACCGCCCAGGATCCGGCGGAGGAGTTGAGCCAGGAGGGGCTCGTCCTCAACGACCACGATACGTTTCACGTCGGCGTCCCTCCCCTCCCGCACACACTTGCGTGGTGGCGGCTTTGCCGCTCCGGCTACACAACCCACCATTGCGGTACTGGGTGCGTCGGCGTCAGATCTTCTTTGGCGCAGGTGCAATCTACCGCTGATGTCCGCTTAAAGGAGGACTGTACTTATTTCTTAGAACGTGATATCGCTGGTCGTCACTGCGGCTTCGTAGGCTTTCTCGCCGTCCGGGGTGAGCACGGCGTTGGTCGCACGGCCGTCTTCTTCGCAGGCAGCGCGTTGAACGAGGCCTTTGCGTTCCAGGCCGGTCACCACCCGAGACGAGACCGCCATTTCGCATCGGTCGGTTGATCCCGGTTCCACCCAGGGCCGGCAATCAAATGCTGAGGCAAGTCCTCGGCGCATGCCTCGCTTTTGATCGGCGGCCCGCTGGTGATCAGATCGCTTGAATGATGCCCATCATGCCGGCGTCTTCGTGGTCGAGGATATGGCAGTGGTAGACGGTTCGTCCGCTGAAATCGTCGAATGCGATCCGAACGCGCACGATGCTGCGTGCCGGAATGTTGACGACGTCCTGCCAGATAGCTGAGTCGACTGGACGGCCATTTTGTTCGATAATCTGCATCGGCCAGACGTGCAGGTGGAGCGGGTGGTCGAGGGTGCTGGTGTTGGTGAGCGTCCATTCCTCGATGCTGTTGAACTGCACGGTGGTGTCGACATGGGTGGCATCGAATGTGCGGTCGTTGATGGTGGCTGACATCATGCCGCCGCCCATGCCGCCGCCCATTCCCATGGCGAATCTCAATTCGCGTCGAGCGGTGACGGCAGCGGAACGCAAGTCCCGTGGTGCGAGCTGCTCGGGTACCGCGGTGAATGCGGCCGTGTCGGTGCCGGCAACAGCGAACGTGGCCAGTGCGACATCCGCGGAGCTGGTCGTGCGGGCACCCATCATTCCACCGGAGGCACCACGGTTATAGCGGAGGGCGCGAAGTGTGGAGGTGCCGGCGAGCGCGGTCACGAGGAGGTCTGCGCGATTGCCCGGAGCCAAGACGATTTCGTCAACGTCGCGGGGAGATTCGAACCGGCCGGAGTCGATGCCGAGGAGGGTGAGCTGCTGCCCGTCGAGCCGAAGCCTCAGATAGCGGGAAGTGCATGCGTTGATGACCCGCCAGCGTTCCCGCTCGCCGGGGCTGGCGCTCAGTGCGGGGGAGAGCTGCCCGTTGACCAAAACGAGTTCACCCTCGCGGCCCGACATCTTCTCCATTTCGGTGGCGGCTGAAATGGTGCCGGATGAATCGAAGGTCATGTCGGAGATGACCACTACGCGTTCCCGGGTGGCGGGAATCTCCTCAGGGTCTTCCACGATGATGGCGCCATAGAGGCCGCCGAATACCTGGTCGGCGACATAACCGTGGTGGTGCGGGTGATACCAATACACACCCGGCGGGTGATTGGCGGGCAGTTTGTACTGGTAGTCAAATGAACCGCCAGGGTCGACCATGACGAACATATTGTCGCCGTTATTCTCGGGCGAGACGTGCAGGCCGTGCACGTGCAGGTTGCTCGGATCGGTGAGTCCGTTGCGCAGGTTGACGTTTAGAGTGTCGCCGGCCCGAAGGCGCAGGGTCGGGCCCGGGACGCCCCCGTTGTAGCTGAGCGCACGCACGGTGCGGCCGGCAATGCTGACCTGCTGAGGCGACGACTCCAACGCCACCGTCAACATGCCATTGGTGCTCCGCATTTCGGTGGGCTGAACGAGAGCGACTCCACGCGACCCTTCCGAAGCCTGCGGCCGCCCTGATTGTTGATTCACCACGAAGCCGGTCCCGCCGATGGCCACCCCGCCGATTCCTACGCCGCCGAGAATGAGAGCGTTTCGGCGGCTGATGTCGGCCATCATCGTCCTTCGCCGAGCACCCGGATCTGGTCGCGGTACTGCTCTGCTGTCAGCTCTCCGCGAGCAAATCGTTCGTCGAGGATCTTTCGTGCGCTGGTCAGATCAGACGGAACTGATGGAGGTGGCGACGAGGGGCCAGGTTCCGCGTTTTTGGTCGATATCCGAATGATGACGTACACGAGGAGTGCGATGCCGACCATTGCCAGCAGTCCGTATCCCCAGGACCACCCCATAGTTCCGTTGCCCCACATCATGATGCGATTCCTTTCATAATACGAAAAACACTTAATTATACGACTAGGGGTATATGTTGCGGCTGGATGTCAGCCGCACAAATTGAGATCGGATAGTTGACCGGCGCTGGGGCCGGAGCGCTAGCGCACGTAGGAGAACAGTCCGATCATGCCGCGTTCGGCGTGGTACGCGTTGTGGCAGTGCGCGATCCACTGACCGGGGTTATCAGCGTCAAACTCGAATGTGACGGTTTCCTTCGGGCGCACGATTACCGTGTCCTTGCGTGCCCCGTTGTTGGCCAGTTGAAAGCTGTGTCCGTGCAGGTGCATGGGGTGCCACATGCTGGTGTCATTGATCATCTTGACCTGAACGCGCTCATCCAGACTGATATCGAAAGCGCCCGCAAATGGCTTTGTCATGTCGAAGCGTCGCCCGTTGATACTCCAGTCGTACTTCCCCATGCTGCCCGTGAGGCGCACGGTGTGTAGGCGGTCGGGTGCCTTGTCCCTGAGGAGTACGGATTCGTCTGCGGTGAGGCGGCCTCCGTCGGTCATTTGACCGTCCAAGGTTGACGGAAGGGCGCCGGCATCGGGGGCGGTGCCGCTGCCGGTACTGATGAGACCGTAGGCGCGGCCGTTTTTGCCTTCGGGGATGGCCAGAAGAGGCGTGAATCCGTCCTGAACGGTGAGGATCGCATCGATGCGTTCGCCCATGCCGAGGACTACCGCGTCGACGTCCTCGTGTTGCACGGGGAACCCGTCCGTGTGGGTCAGGGTGATTTTCTGCCCCGGTATGCCGACCCGGTAGGCGGTGTCTCCGGCCGCGTTGATGATCCGCAGGCGAATGCGGTTGCCCGGCCGGCTCTGGAACACCTCCGCGTCCTGCGCCGCTTTGCCATTGAAGAGGTGGGCGGGTATGCGCACATCCCCGGCGTCTCCGCCGAGGTAGGTGCTGGTCGTGCCCATGAGCATATGCGTCATGGGCATATCCATTCCGGACATGTCCATACCCATGGAAAGTTCGTCCAAAACGTCGTCTGGTGTGCCGGTAATGCCGTCGAGCCAATCGTCGAGCAGGATCACCCACTCCTGGTCGTACAGCAAGGGCTCTCGCGGGTCCTCGATGATGAGCGGGCCGGAGAGCCCGCGTTCGCGTTGCATGTCAACGTGTGAGTGATACCAATAGGTGCCGGGCTGATTGAGTCGAAACGTGTAGTCAAAGTTGGTGCCCGGTTTGATCGCCGGTTGGGTCACAACAGGGACCCCATCGGCGTCATTGCGCAAAGCCAATCCGTGCCAGTGCACGCTGGTCGACTCCGCGAGCGCATTGGTGACCGGGGCGTTGAGCGTGTCCCCGGTTTTCGCGCGGATAACGGGCCCATTGAGTACTCCGTTGTAACCCCAGGTGCTCAGAGCGATGCCGGCGACGGTCGTGTCGAACACGCCGGCGGTGAGTTTCTGCGTGACCGTTGTCCCGGTCGAGGGTCTAGCGTCTTCGTACTGTGAAACCAGCCGATCTGTTGGCAGGATACGATCGACCGCTTGGGCAGCCGGAGAGGCCGACGGTGCGCAGGAGGCCAGTGCTGCTGTGGTTGCCGTGGCCAGAGAAGCGCCGAGAAAGACGCGACGCGTGAAAGACGAATTCATCAAATTTCCTTCAATCGATGATGCGGACGTCGGTCGGATGGCCGGTGTCGTTCGGTGGTGCAGGTGCTAGCTGGACAGCGTTACCAGTGCGGTCCACGTGTTCCCGAAGTCGTTGCTAGCGGAGATGCCGGTGGCGTCCGCGACCAGGATCCACGGTGAGGAACCGCCGACGACGGCGAACGCTTCGGGGGCGTGACCGGTCGTTCCGGTTTGCGTCCACGTCTCGGCGTCGTCCTGGCGCCAAACTACGCCGCTGGGATCCAGACCGACCAATCCTCCGCCAGCGTTTGCGTCGACGGTGTCCAGCAGGAGCAGCACGGGTGCGCCTGGCACGGCGGTAAACGTGCGACCCACGTCGGTGCTCACCACGACCCCTTCGGCAGTCGTTGCGTAGAGCCGATCGGCCTGGGCAGAATCCGCGCTCAGATCGCGAAGCGCCAGTTTCGCTCCCGCTGACCAGGTCAGGCCGGAGTCGTCACTGATGGAAATGGTCCCGGCACCCGCGTCGTACCCGTAGATGCGCAGGGTGCCGTCGTCGAGGGGTACTGCATCCAAATCGTGAAAATCGGTCTTGCCCGCCAACGAAAGGGCCACCCAGGTGGACGCACCGTCCGTGCTGGAGATGAGTCCCAGATTGGGCAGCGCCAGGTCGCTGGGTTCGGCCGGATCGGGATGACCCGACGCCAACAACTGACCGGGCGCAGCCACGGTGAAGCCCATTGTGTCCTGCGCCAGGCCTGCGATCTGTAGCGGCTGGGTCGCGTCGGCTCGTGGCGCCCCGGCCAGATAGGTGTCGTCCAGCACCCCGGTAGGAATGAGCCACACCCCCTGATGGGTGGCCGCGTAGGTGTCTCCGGTGAGGGGATCAGCGCCCAGCCCGTGCACGTGCTCGAAAGCGTTCGCCACCGAGTCGAGGCTGGACGACACTTCCGCTGAATCCGAATCATTGGCGGAACAACCCGTGAGAACAATGAGGCCAACGAGTGGGAACGATAGTGCCATGATCCGGCTCCGTGACCGATTGAATCTAGCCAAGAGTGACTCCTCGAGCGCTCATGAAGGGTTGTGGATTGACACGGGCACCGTTGACTCGTGTTTCAAAGTGCACGTGGCAGCCCGAGGACGCACCCGTCGTTCCGACGAGAGCGATGGTGGCACCCGTGGCAACTTGTTGCCCGGTGCTGACGAGCAGTGAGCTGTTGTGTGCGTAACCGGTTTGGGTGCCGTCACCGTGGTCGATGAGGACCCAGTTGCCGTAGGAGCCCAGCCAGCCGGCGTAGCTGACTGTTCCCGCCGATACTGCGGACACGTTCTGGCCGCAGCCCGCGGCTATGTCGGTTCCATAGTGAAACGCACCGACCCCCGCCACCGGTTTATTAGGCCGAGCCCCATACGCTGAGCTAATCCAGCCCGACACGGGCACGGTCCATCCCTGTGCGTTGGGCGTGCCGCTGCCGCCCGCTGGCCTGCTAGCTGCTGCAGCCGCCGATGCTGCGGCCGCAGCTTGGGCGGCGCGCGCTTTCGCGGCCGCAGCCTCGGACGCCCGGCGGATACCTTCACCCGCGGCGTAGTCGGCTTCTGTCGCGGCCCGATCCTCGGTCAGAACTGCCAGCTGCGCCTGTAATGTTGCGGCAACTTCCTGCTGGTCACCTAGCGCCGCCTCCACCCGAATGCTGGCGGCCATCGCTTCGGCCAACGCGGTTTCAGCCGTCTCGGCTAGCGCACCGAGCGTCTGCTGAGCGATCTGGGCCTGATCAGTGAGCGATCTGGCGGAGTTTTCGTCGGCGGCAGCGGACTCATAGACCACACTCATCCGCTCGGTCAGCTTGCTCATGGAACCCAGCTGATTCAGGAGGTCGCTGGCGCTGGGCCCGTCCAGGAACAGCGACAACGACAAGTCGCTGTTTCCCGACCGAGCGAGCGCGGCTGCCAGCCGTCCGGCCTGTTCGCCCGAAATTGCGGCGGCGGCCGAAGCAGCGTCAGCTTGGTCCTGTAAATTTGTCGCTCGCAAGGTCGCATCGTCGAATGTGTTTTGTGCGGCTTCATAAGTGGATGCGCGACGAGATGCTTCCGCACGCGCAGCATCCACTTCGGCGGTGAGGCCTGCGATCAGCCCGGTCAGCTCCGTGACCTGCGCTTGCTTACCCGCTTCGGACGATCGTGCGGATTCCACATCCGACCAGCTCGGGTACTCCGCCGCGCCGGCCGGTGCCGCGATCCCCAGGAGCGACAGAACCGTCACCGCTGCAAGAGCGAACCGAGTGGCCATCTTGCGGTTAGCCAAGAGACACCCCCCGGGTGTTCATAAAGGTTTCCGCATCGACGCGTTCACCGTCGACGCGAGTTTCAAAATGCACGTGGCAACCGCTGGACGCACCGGTTGATCCCACAACGGCGATGATTTCACCGGCCACGACCAGCTGACCTGGGTCAACGAGGAGCTGACTGTTGTGCGCATATCCCGTCTCGATGCCGTTGCCGTGGTCGATGAGAATCCAGTTGCCGTACGAACCCTGATAGCCCGAGGTGACAACTTTGCCTCCGGTGGCCGCGAAGACGGGCTGGCCGCAGGGTGCGGCTATGTCGGTTCCGTTGTGAAAGTCACCGACACCGTCCACTGGTTTGTTCGGGCGAGAACCGAAGGGGCTCGATATTCGGCCGAGCACCGGTAGAGCCCAGCCTTGGTCGCTGAGCTGGCCCGGACTCAGGCTGGCCCATTCCCCGTTGCTGGCAACTTCGGTGTACGAGGCCGGTTCGGGTGCTTCCGTGAAGGTGTAGCCGTCGCGTTCGATGAGAACGGATGCTGTCCCGGCCGCGCTGACGCTTTGTAGATCGTCCGCCTGGGCGTCGCTGCTAGCGGCGGCAGCCTGTGGTGTGTCTGTCTTGACCACAAGTGCGGGCAGGGACGTACTGATCGCGAAGAGCGCGATCATCGCCATGGCGCTGCCGGCTGCGGCGCGCCTGCGGAGCGGGATCGGCCGGGGGGCGCCCATCAGGGGTGGTGTAGCTTTCGACGGGCCGGATCGGCCCTCACGCAGCATGGCTTCCATGGCGCGCAGATCGCGTCGCGACATGTGTGGAGTGGTGCCGGGGATGTGGGGCGCCGTGGCGACGTGACCGGTGCTATCCACGGATCACCGCGCCCGCGAGGCGCACCAGAGGAAGAGAGTGACGGCAGTGCATACTTATGTCCTTGCAGGTCATTCGGGAAACGAAAAATGGGCTCCAGGGGCGCGCTCTTTTAAAGAAGAGCCCGCCCCGAACGTGTCGTTTTAGAGCGAGGCGAGGAGCTCGGCCATGACGGCGATTTCGGCCGTCTGCGTCTTGACAATGGTGGCGGCCATCGCCTGGGCGTCCGCATTCTCACCATCATCGATTTCGAGCTGCGCCATCGCGACAGCCCCCTCATGGTGCACCGTCATCTGTTCGAGGAACAGTGTGCTGGCCTCTACACCCGAAGCGTCCTGCAGGGCCATCATGTCGTTGTCGGACATCATTCCGTCGGAGCCGCCGCCCATGCCGTCCATGCCGGACATGCTGCTCTCGTCTTCGCCCCACGCCGCCAACCAGTCTTTCAGCTGGGCAATCTCAGGTTCCTGGGCAGCCTTGATTTCGGTTGCGATGTCGATGACGCTTTGTTCGATACCGTCCTTAGCGAGCAGGTCATCGCTCATTTGAACGGCCTGCTCGTGATGGGGGATCATCATCTGCGCAAAGGTCACGTCCGCTGAATTGAAGGCCGCTGTGGTTTGGCTGGCTGAGGGGTTTGCTGAGTCGGTGGCGGGACTACCTCCGGCACAGGAGCTGAGGGTGAGTGTGGCCGCCAAGGCTACAGCAGCATACAGAAAAGTTCGTGGTTTGAGCATCGTTCATCCATTCGTCGAGAAGTAGTAGAAACCGAGTGGCCGTGGGCACGGCAAAGTTCCGAAGCCACGGGGTGGCTCGGAGCTGCATCTCGGTCTAAACGCGACAGATGGAGAGAAGGGTCAGGCTGGGCCGCTGAACCGGCAGGGCGGCGGTGCGCCAGGAGTTCAGGATGATGCCGCCTGCATCGAGTAGGCGCCGGTACGTGGCTGGAAGCCGAGTCAGGAACACCATTGCAACGAGGGTGAGTAGCAGGACACACGTCATAGCAAGCAGAGCGCAATCAAGCATTCCGTCCAGGCTTCCCGACGTGATCGCCGCGACGACGGGAGCAGCCATGACAGCAGCCATACCCATCACCACAGATTGCTCAGCAGCAGACGATGAGACAGCAACGCTCGATGAAGCCGGGGCCGGCGTGTGCATGGCATGCCCGGTCGCCTCGGAGTGTATGGCAAACACGGCAAAGAGCAGCGCGGCCAAGGCAAGCAGCGAGACCAACGGCGACACAGAGACGGGTGAGATCAGCCGTCGTACCGCACGCTCCAGCGTCATTTCACCTACTTCTCTGCCCACAGTCCACGACCGACCTGCCGATGTCTTCCTTACCAGCGTACCCCACGGCGATCGGTGAATCCTGAATGCCAGTTTCACCAGAGCACTACCGCCGACCAGGACAATCCGTTCCGTGGGCAGCACGTCAGGCAGTACGCCGTTCGTTCAGGCGGCGATCGGTGTATCTGTGGGCGCTTTGAGCGTCTTCTGAGTCGTCCACGCACGAATTGCAATGATGCCAGCGAATATCCCGATGCCGGCAAGCACCGCTGCGGTTGGTGCCAGCCCGAGCAGGGCGCCGAGTATCCCGGCGAGAGGGTAGGTGACGATGAAGCAGGCGTGAGAGAGCGAGAACTGTGCGGCAAAGACGGCCGGCCGATTCGTCTCATCGGACGAGCGGCGCAACAGTCGTGCCGACGGCGTCAGGATGAGGGCGGTAGCGGCGCCGAGCGCGAACCAGATCACGAGAAGACCAGACCAGGTCAGGATGGTTACGGGTAGGGCAACAACGCCGGCGAGGGCCAAAAGCCCCACGGGTAATACAGCGCACCCGAGCAGCATGACGGTTCGGTCGGCTAATCGCTCGAGTACCTGCGGCAACGCGAGCGCGACGAGCATGGACCCGAATCCGTAGCAGGCCAAGGCTAGGGCGAAGTCGGACTGTGCCCGGCCGAAGTGGCTTTGCACGAGAACGACGGTATTGACAATGACCATGCCCGTCGACGTGGCGACGACCATATTCATGGCGAGGAGGGCGCGCAATTCCGGTGTGCGCCAAAAGACGCGCGCACCGCGGGTGAGGCGCTCCCAGAACGGTGTCGGAGGGAAAATTTGATGGGCCGGCAGGGTTGCGGTGAGCACGAGCGCGGCAGAACCAACGAATCCGACGACAGTTCCCACAAACAATGAGTGGTAGCTGACCACGGTCAGCAGAGTAGCAGCCAGGATCGGGCTGAGCAGTGATTCGAGGTCGTAGGCCAAACGGGACAGTGACAACGCCCGGGTGTAGTCACTCTCCTTTGGAAGCACGGCCGGGATGAGGGCCTGAAATGCCGGGGTGAAGGTAGCCGATGCGGCCTGCAGTACGAAGATGAGAACGTAGATCTGCCAAGCCTCGGTGACGAACGGCAGGGAGAGGGCGACGGTCGCGCGCAGCACATCCGCTGATACCAGCAAGGTCTTGCGCGGCACGTGCGCAGTCAATGCGGAGATCACAGGGGCGATGCCGACGTAGGCGAGCATTTTGATGGTCAGTGCGATGCCGAGCACGATGCCGGCGTCGCCGCCGGCCAGGTCGAACGCGAGCAGGCCCAAAGCCACGGTGAGCAACCCGGTGCCGACCAGCGCCACGATCTGCGCGCTGAACAACCGGCGATAGGTTCGGTTGCGCAGAACCTCAAGCATGAGCGCTCACATCGTGGCCATTTGCAGCCCGCTTAACCGGATTCCGGTGGTGCGTCGGTGTTCCCTCGACGGCATGCTGAGCCTGGAAAATCGCATCCGCGACGAGCTGGCGGGCATGCTCATTGGTCAGACGGTAGAACACCCGCGTGCCCTCTCGGCGCGTTGCCACGATGCGCCCGAGCCGCAGCTTCGCGAGGTGCTGGGAGACGGCAGCTTGAGACTTATCGACCGTCTCGGCGAGCTCGTTGACCGACAACTCCGTGTCGCGCAGGGCCAGAATAATGCGAATGCGCGTGGCGTCGGAGAGCATCGCGAAGACCTCCACCGCCAGCTCCACGTACTCCCCATCCGAATCCAGCGTGCACATCTTCTTATCTGCATTCATACGCAGATTATTGCACAATGCACCCTCGTTGCGCTGCCGGTGCTAGTCGGGTTGAGATCGGCGGTCCACTCCCGGTTGAGAAGCAGGTGGCCATCCACGGCCTTGTGAGCGTACTTGCGCGTTTGCCCGCAGTACTAAAATCACCGCTTGGCAGCCCGGTCGCTGGAGACAGTGCGTTCGTTGCCGGTACCCGACCTGAGACACATGCTTACGGTCGTGGTGCCCGTTCCCTGTAGGTTGATCTGCCAATTCAGGCCAAGAATTTTCTGCTGCACGGTGTCAAGGGCAGCAGCCGGGCGATTCAGCGTGTCTGCTGTTGGATTGTCGATGTTGGGTCGACGCACGGTGTTGGGTCGCGCCCGAACCGTCAATTCACATGGCAACGAAAAGTCCCGGCAAATCTTGCGATCTACCGGGACTTTACGTTTCGATGGGTCGGGCTGACAGGATTCGAACCTGCGACCCCTTGTAGGTTCTAGCCTAAATTCTGTCATTGCCGAAAGTTCCCGAGAACCCGCGGATTCCCTCGTGTTTACAGGGAACCGGGCGGTTCGCTGCCTCCAATTCTAAGTCATCATTTTGGGTCATTTAGTGATGAATGTGATGAGTAAATGATGACCTCATGAATCGTTTTTGGCGGGCGCACAGTCGGGGAATGACCGCGGCCCTGACGCGGTCCATGACGCTGACCGGCGCACCGCGCATCGCCTCGGCAGCCAAGTTGCAAACCCCGCCCACGCGCTCGTTGCCGGCCGAGCCGTTTCATGAAAGAAGCCCCGGTTCGCCGCCACTGGGGAGAACACGGAGCTCGGGCAACTCGCCATCTAAACTTGTTCGAGCGAAAGGAACCACCATGAGCATGGAAGGCGCGGCCTGGAGCTCGCTGCACAAGATGTCGAGCGCTAGGGACAGCAAACGCGGCTTCTCCCGTGAGTCCGTGAGGCGGATCATGACGTTCGCGGTGCCCTACCGGTCTAAGCTGCTGATCTTCATCACCCTCTCCACCGTGGGAGCTTTCCTCGCGGTCGCGACGCCGGTACTCGCCGGCCAGGTGGTCGACGTCATCGTCGCCCAGGGCGCGGTCACCACGATTGTGTGGCTCGCCGTCGTCATCGCGCTCGTGGCCGTGGCCGACGCCGCCGTGTCACTCGTGACGCGCTGGTACTCGGCGCGGATCGGTGAAGGCGTGATCCTCGACCTCCGCACCGCCGTCTTCAACCACGTGCAGAAGATGCCGATCGCGTTCTTCACCCGCACACGAACGGGCGCCCTCGTGAGCCGGCTCAACAACGATGTGATCGGCGCTCAGCAGGCCTTCAGCGGCACGCTGTCCGGCGTGGTCACGAACGTCGTGGCGCTGATCCTCACCCTGATCGTCATGCTCAGCACGTCCTGGCTCGTGACGGTTCTCGCCGTGATCATGCTCCCCATCTTCCTGGTACCCGCCCGCCGCATGGGAGGCCGCCTCGCCGCGCTCCGCCGCGAGGCCGCCGACCACAATTCCGCCATGAGCACGCAGATGACCGAGCGCTTCTCAGCGCCCGGCGCCACCCTCGTCAAGCTGTTCGGCCGGCCCGACGAGGAGGCCGAGGAGTTCCGCGTCCGCGCCGCCCGTGTCCGCGACATCGGGGTGCGCACCGCGATGCTGCAGTTCGTCTTCTACACCGCACTGATGCTCGTCTCCGCTCTCGCCCTCGCGCTCGTGTATGGGCTCGGCGGCTTCCTCGCACTAGCCGGCCAGCTGAACACCGGTGACGTGGTCACCCTGGCGCTCCTCCTCACCCGCCTTTACGCGCCGCTCACCGGCCTCGCAAACGCACGGGTGGAGATCATGAGCGCGGTGGTCAGCTTCGAGCGCGTCTTCGAGGTGCTCGACCTTGACCCGCTCATCAAGGAGAAGCCCGACGCCGTCGCCGTGACTGAAGGCCCGGTGTCCGTCGAGTTCGACAACGTGCGCTTCGCCTACCCGTCCGCGGACAAGGTATCTCTCGCGTCTCTCGAGGAGGTTTCCACATTGGACACCCGCGGCGGTGAGGAGGTGCTGCACGGCGTGTCCTTCAGGATCGAGCCGGGTCAGACCGTTGCCCTCGTTGGTTCGTCCGGTGCCGGCAAATCCACGATTGCGCAGCTCCTCTCGCGCCTGTACGACGTCGACAGCGGCGCCGTGCGCCTCGCGGGGACGGATGTCCGCGATGTCACTTTCGTCTCCATGCGGCACACCCTGGGCATGGTGACGCAGGACGGCCACCTGTTCCACGAGACCATCCTCTCCAATCTGCGCCTCGCGAGGCCGGAAGCGTCCGACGACGAGGTGTGGGACGCCGTCCGCCGTGCGCGGCTCGAGCCGCTCATCCGGTCCCTGCCCGACCAGCTGGACACCATGGTGGGCGAGCGTGGCTACCGATTGTCCGGGGGTGAGCGCCAGCGGATGACCATCGCGAGGCTCCTGCTCGCCCAGCCGCGCGTCGTCATCCTCGACGAGGCGACGGCGGCGCTGGACTCGACGTCTGAGGCCGCCGTGCAGGCGGCGCTCAGCGAAGCGCTCAAGGGACGGACGGCGATGGTGATCGCACACCGCCTCTCCACCATCCGCAGCGCGGACCTGATCCTCGTGGTTGAGGACGGCTCGATCGTGGAGCGCGGTACGCACGAGGAACTGCTGGCTGTGGGTGGGCGGTACGAGGAATTGCACCGGACCCAGTTCGCCGTGCAGAAGAATGTTGCGGCGGATGCGGAAGCGCTAAGCGAGATCTAGTCACTGAGCACTTCGCCACCATGCGGTCCGGCGCCTGAGCCGGACGACCGACGAGTCGGTGGCGCTGGTAATCACGGCCGCGTAACCGACTCCGGCCCGGTGGCCTCACGTCAAGCGCCGGCGGAGCGCGACGCGAGTTGGCGAAGGGTGGCTTCGATGCCGGCTGCGTTCTGCCGAGGAAAGCCGAGCAGCTCGTAGACCTTTCCCTGAACGGCTGGGACGGTGCTGTAGTCAAACGTCTCAGTAACGCGCGTAGACGTGGGCGTGAGCGGCGTGAGTTCCCAGCGCCACCGGTGTCCCGCGGGGTGACGCCACTCTACAAGCCGACCGTCCTCGATGCGCGTCACCGTGCTGGTGAAGCGATACGGGAAGCCGAACTGCTTCATCGCTACCGAGAATTTTGCGCCCTGGGTGAGCCGCCGCGGTCCCGACACCGTACCGCCGACGGTGCCCGAGCCGTCCAGCTCACCGTGACGGTGCGGATCAGCCACCAACGCGAAGATGTCTTCGGCCGAAGCCGGCACCTCAACAGTGCGCGCGATTTGGCGAGGCCCTTGCTCAACCTGTTCGACCGTCATACTGCTCAGCCTAGGTGGGGGCTGTCTCTTAGACGGTGTTTCCGGCCTGACGCGCTGCACGTGGGTCTTTCAGGAGCGGCGTCGATGCAACGTATTGCCGCTACGCGGGGTCGACAAGGGCGCCGTCATCCTCGTCGCCCCAAGACTCAACAAGCGTAATTCGCCCGCGCGAATCGCGAATCGAAAGCACGAGCGCAATGATCGCGGTCGCGATTCCGATAACGCCCAGGGGGTTCGCGATACCAATAGCGATATCCAACGCAGGCTGTGTGGATCCGCTGATGATTGTCTGCAAACCGCGAGGTGTTGAATCTGGAAGCGTGAGTCCCAGCAAGAGTCCGATACCGCTTGATGCAAGGAAAAACACGTATGTTATCGCGCGAGTTTCGAACCCTCGACGTGCCGTGCGTCGTACCGCGAGCCCCGTGAACACCAGCAAGGCGGCAAAAGTCACACCCAGCGTCGCCGCGTAGATGATGGTGAGGTCGCCACCGATCCCGAAGAGGTGGCGGCCGAAAGAGATCCACGCGGCCACCGCGATACCAGCAACCACGAGCACGTTACCCATGTGCCCTGAGCGCGAGGCACCAGGCGTCGCGCGAACTCGAATTACGCTGTACGTCATCACGCGCTCTCAATCACTGTGCTCGTTACAACCGTAGCCATGGAAGTGCTTGCGCGTGCGCACCTCCACAAATGGACAAGCCCGCGAACCTCTGTCGGCTGCTAGCGCGGATCTGTGACGAGCTTCCGGATCAGGGCGGCGAGTCGCTCCTGCGGAATTCCCGCCTCGCGTATCAGCGCACTGGTCTGAGCGCTGTCCGCGATGTTGTGGAGGATGCGGCCAGAGTCGAGTCGGGTGCCCTGGAGGTGGCCGTTCAGCGTCCAAGCGCCGATTCGGTCCTCGTCGTACGAGTTCGCGACGCTCAGCAGGTTGTAGAGGTCCGTGAGGTCCTTCGGTGCGGCTCGTGAGGTGGTTGCGTAGGCCTTCAAGGTGACCGCGATCTCGACCGA
Organism: Cryobacterium luteum; assembly: GCF_900110125.1. Taxonomy (GTDB): domain Bacteria; phylum Actinomycetota; class Actinomycetes; order Actinomycetales; family Microbacteriaceae; genus Cryobacterium; species Cryobacterium luteum. Next base: position 33,602 of record NZ_FOCN01000015.1, on the reverse strand, counting down.
TGGAACGCGGACTGCGAACTCGTGGCGGCTCCCATCGGTGAGCATGACGCCGACATCGAGAAAGATGGGCTCCATAGCGAAAGCACGCATGAGGCCAGGAGCGGCGTCGAAGCCGCGTCCTCCGTGTTCTACGTTCACAAACTCATTCGTGCCGGACGGCACGAGCAGGTCGATCGCGAGGGGTCCCTTGGCATAGTGGTTGCCGCTCGCGGCAACGTATCCCGCAGCCGTCAGCGCACGGTGGATCTGCCCAGAGGCGGCGATCGAGGTCGATATCGCGGCGTCCGCGTCGGCCGTGCGCCGGATGATGGCTCCCGCGACGGGGAATGCGGTCAGCAGCAGGCTGGCCATGTGGCCGCCGACGACACGGACATCCTCGAGGTGCTCGGTGATACGGACCACGTCTTCCAACGCTTGGTAGGCGGCGTCGTCGGCGTTGGAGGTCGCGACCGTCTCCACCGAGCGTCGGATCATCAAGATCCTCCTCGTGCCAGCACAAAGTCACGGATCCGTTGAACAGCCTCATCCGCGTCCGGGCCACCCGTCCGCCTGACATCCCACGCCGCGATGACCGGATCGACGGTCGGCATGGTGGTTCGTTGCGAACGAGAGGCTGCGGTCGCCCAAATCGTTTGGTCGGTCGGAACGGTAAACGTGAGCGTGGCACGCGCAGCAGTGGTCTGCGCGAAGCCAAGCTTGCTCAGGGCGATCCCCGACGAGGCGTAGATGACAGCACGCGTAGGCACCCGCCACGGCGCCAACTGGTCAGCTGCGGAGTCTCCAGAGACCAAAACCTGAACTCCAGCGGATGCGCCGGCGGCCACAACCGCATTCGACTGGTCAGTGACAGCATCCAGCCCATACCAGTGTGTTGTGATCCCGCCCGGTCCCGCGTACTCAGCCATGAACATTTCCCAGAGCGCTAAGCGATCTGTCGCCCTCCAGCCAGAAGCTGATCTGACGATAAGGCCATCGAGCGCTCTGTTTGACTTGGACACGGCAGACTGCGTCACGCCGGTTTCCTTCGCCAGTTCGACTTGGGATCGAGGCTCCCCGTCGAGGAGGTACGCACGCATGAGTGCCCAGCGACCCCAAGGGTTGCGTCGACGGCCAGGCACAGCCTCTGACGCATTTGCCGCCCCGATCGTGTCTGGCGAGTGAATCTCCTCGCGGTCCCAGACAAGGAGTCGATCCCTGAGCGATACAACGCCCAACCGCCGATCGCGCTTCGCGGCGTCGATCAGGCCGCGGCTTGCGACGGGCACCACGACCAAGACTCGCTCGTGGGCATTCTCCAGCAAATGCAGGGCGTCCCATTCGTAGATTGTCTTTTGTCGCACCTTCACTTGCACTGCAGCGGTTTCTCCGTCTCTGCTCAAGAGAAGGCCAACGCCCCGCCGCTGGTCGGAAAACACGGACACGTCGAAACCGGCCGCGATGAGCACGTCAACTGCGTCAGACTCAGTAATCGCCGAAGCCGTCACCGTGATCTCCATATTCCCTTTAGTGAGTTATTTCACTATAACTACTAGCGCGTGTTTTCTCTAGATGGAATCGAGCAGGATGCCGCGTGCGTGAGTCTCGATCTCTCCGTGGTCCAGTCCCTCGACGATCTCAGTGTCCACGGCGCCGGCTTGTGCGCTCAGCAGCATTCTGAACGGCCCGGTTCAAGTCGACGATCAGACGCAGTGCGGGAGCCCATTTGTTGTCCAGCAGCAGTGTGTCCAACCGGGCCAAGCTAGTCAGAGCGAGGAGGACGTTGGCAACCGCCCGCGGTGATCCGCAGACCTGTCGGACGCACTCGGCGATGTCGTGCCCATCATCGATGGTCCGAATCATCTCGACCGTCTCAACGACAGTACGGTCGACAATCCGCACGTGAAATGCCTCCGGTTTACGAGCCCGTCTGTCGTCGTACGCTGCTTTGCGGCAGGCAGGCCCACAAAAGACGCGCGGTCGTCCGGTGCCCGCGGGCGGCGGCAGCGCCGAGCCACACCGGACGCAGTAGGTCGAGATCATCCGTCGGATGGTGGATTTCTGCAGGTCGCTCATACTCAGGAGGAGCGCCAGGCTGCACCGTTTCATCACCGACGAAACAGCTGGCCCCTCGATCTGCAAGAGGCGTGGCAATCCAAGCTGGATGCCGGCGTCGGTCGCTCAGGTCGCGAGCGAAGGCCAGATTCCCATTGACGGCTAAGTGCGGCCCTACTGCGAGCCGACGGAAAGAGTCCGGACGATAGGCAACTGCCCAGAGCAATCTTCTCCGAGGCCGGTACGGGGAATGTTCACATGCCGCGCATCGCGGTTGCGCTAAATGTCGGCGGTATTCCGTAGCCTTGAAGCATGAACTTCACACCGCTGCACCGGGCACTCGGCCTGACACCGCGCCCTCTAACTGACGAGATCCTTGATTCCGCGGTTGACGTCGGCGTAACGGAGACCGACGACCTCGACTGGAAGTCAGAGCTGCCACCGATCAAGAATCTGTCGCAGACAGACGTGCCAAAGGACATCGCCGCGATGGCCAATAGCGGCGGCGGGATGATCGTCTACGGCGTCGCGGAGAGCCAGAAGGCGGCGACAGGGCGCAAGGATGTCGGCGAGTTTACTGAGGGTCACGAGCGCGCCTATCGCAGCGCCGCAGTCACAGCGATCTCTCCTCCCGTGTTCGGACTGGGTGTCTACCGACTGGGGATGGAGACCCATGCGGTCGCCGTGGTGGTTCCCGCCAGCGTGGACGGCCCGCACTTGGTATACAAGAACGACTTATTCGGCGCACCCATCCGCAATGATGCTGACACGGCCTGGATGAAGGAACGGCAGATCGAGGTCATGTACCGCGCACGCTTCGAGGAACGCCGACGATCCTCCGACGCAGTGAACGCGTTGTATGACGAAGCCGCTGAAGGACGGGACAGCCAGAAGAGGGCTTGGTTCGTTGCTGTTGCACATCCGCGTATTCCGTCGCTCCTTTCCCGGCCAGATCGCCACGAGACGCGAGCCATCTTCGCACGAGCCGAAACAGTGTCGCTGTCGTACTCGAATAATCACGGCGTCCATCCGCTCGAGAGTATGGATAGGCTCAACCCTCGCCCTGGTCTGCGGCGATGGACCGCAGTCAATAAGGCCAATGCAGAACGCGAGCGTTGGAAGGAAGCGTGGGCTGACGTTCACCATGACGGCTCCGTGATGTTGGCGGCTGCTATCGGAGGGCACCGAAGGAGCGCTGACGCCTACTTTGACGGATGGGAGGTTGAAGGACGCGGCCTCGAAGGCTGCATCGCAGATTTCGCAGGACTTGTGCGTGCCGTGGCTGAAGCCCAGCATCTCGATGAGTATGAGGTTCGGGTGGGCGTCGCATGGAACGGCGAACAGCCACTTCAGGTTCTGGACGTTGACGGAAGACTGAACCTGCACATTGGAACTTCGACGACTCTGCGGAGATTCGAATCGGTACGTTCAACCATCAACGCGGCGGGTTCCAACGAGTCGTTCCACCGCGACGCCTTCAGATTGGCCGAGGACTGCGTGAACCAAGGTGGCATCACATTGCTGCATATGATGAAAGAGCCACCTGCCAACGATGATGACTAGAGTCGCAGCCCATGGTTAGCCGTAGAACCAACTGCCCGTAATGGCCCCATTTTTGGTCGGCGTCAAAGCGTGTTAGAAAGGTCAAAGAGAATCTCAGACGTGGCATTATTGGTCTACGGTGCCCACCAGCGAATGTCACGTACGAAATCCCTGACAGCGCCCAAGGCTGAAGCACTCTAGCCGTGCAGCGAGAGCGAATGACCCTACCTTCCCAGAGGCTAGAACCGTGTGCAACGAGCGCCGGCGTCACAGTCTGATCTTCTGACTGCAGTCTTGAACTGCGGATAGCTGAATCCGCGCGGCTGTGGTGGCGTGCTCATACGGGGTCCAGGTTGATTTCTTACCATTAGAAGCCTACGTCTCATCCCGCCGTGCAGCATGGTACCCCGCGAGTCAAGGCTCTGGGTTCCAATGACATTCTATTTCCGGACTGCATAGCATGATACTTCTGGACGCGCCGAAGTTCGCCTAAGCTCGATCGCCCATTCGTTCAGCTTCGGCATCGTTGCGGAGCGCATCCCGGTGATAATCGTCGGCAATAGATCGAAGGATTCGAGCCGTACGCGGCCATTTCGTCGCGACCTTGGCAGCCATGGAAAGATACTCAGTCTCAAGTACGCGCTCTTGTTCACCTCCATCGAAAACACCGCGGCTGGTAACGCCACGCCGGCCAGTCCTTCCCATCGCGAGACCGGCATCGATGCGGGCGTTTCCGATATTTTCGATCAGTTCCCGCACGGTCTCGGCTGGCCAAACGCCGTCCAGGCCGATGGGGCTAGACGCAAGTACGTGCCCGATCTGTTCGTCACCGATTGCGGATCGCCCGGTGTCCGACAATGCGAGCCGAGCTGAGCGAACCCACTCGGTCAGGTGAGCGGCATCGATTGAGCCGTCGTCGCCTTGCCCGGGGAGCGTGTGCCACTCCCGCAGCACGCTCCAGGCCAAGTTGGCGTAGGCACTTTCATTCGCATCGAGCGATCGTTTGGGCTCGTTCTGGCCGCGGTAGATGGCACTGACCATGTTGACGAAGTCCTCTGAATCACTTCCGAGCGCTCGGTAGAGGGCCTTCGACGGGTGGTGATTCTGTAGCAACTCAAAAAAGTAGAACTCGTACCTCGGAAGTTCGATATCTTCAGGAACTTTAAGTTCCAAATATTCAAGAAGGTTGCCAACGTGGTAGCTGCTCATCGTGAAGTCCTGAATTGGTTCAGTACTTTCAAGAATGGAGTAAAACGCCGACTTGACGAGGTCAACGTCAAGCGTGACATCATCATGCAAGACCGCACTTAGCAGAGTTATCGCTGCCCAGCGACGTTCGTGTTCGAGAAGGAGTCGAATTGCATCCTTACGATCTTGCTTCGAAACTTCGTAGGGATTGGCCCGCTGCCAGTACGCATTCTGCAAGTCAGATTCTAGCGATGCAATCTCCGTCCAGAACTCTCTCTTGAAAGGAACGGCTCCCATAAGGAGCTCACGTGTGTCCGTGTGCTCTAAGTGCGGACTAGTGAGCGCAGTCTTCAGCCACTCGATGCCTGTGACTTGAATTTTGCTAGTGGCAAATGCCAACGCGGCCTGTCGAAGATTGTCTCGGCCGGAGGCGAGCCAACTCACCACCTCTTGCTCGGGAACGTCTTCCCTTGAGGCTAGAAGGTAACCCAGGACGTGCGGCGTCTTCACGTCCTCGACAAGAGTCCTGAGTTGCTCTACGCCAAGCATAAGCACGGCGCCGATCGCCTCGCGACGTAGGTAATCGACTTCAGCGTCATATCCTTCGTCCCCGAGTTTGAGGCCGGGGACGCGTACGCGCCAGTCGAACAGCTTGGAAAACTTCCGCGAGTCTTCGCTCGGCTTAAGCTGATCCGCGATCCTGCGAAGAAGCGCGACATCGGAAGCGGGCATCGCCCACGCGGCATCCGCGTACTCCTCGTGTCGGTCGAGCTCGACGTCGAGCGTCCCCCATACGGCGTGCAATTTCTCGTCTCCCCAATCTTGGCGGGCGACGACCTCGCCAAACTTCTCGATGATGTGCAGACGATCGGAACTCGGTAGTTCCGCAATATGCGGGATCACTTCTTTCCAACGGTTGGCATCAAGACCTGCGGCTCTGACGACGACATTCATGAGCTCGTGCACGAAGCGCATCCAGTCGGGAATGGCAACGTTCTGCCTGGTCGGAGCCCAATCTCGGTAGGTGGGTTGGTGGGGAGGGAACGCAACGGCATGATGGCTCGGCCATACTCCTAAAGCAACCTTCCAGCCGACTTCTGGTAGTCGCTGGAGTACACGATCGATCACCGCGAGCTTGTCGTCGACCGAAGCACCTGTTTGGGGCACCCAGGCCGTCGTGATCTTCTGCAGACTTTCGGCCGGTCGATTCGTGAGTCGCCCACCTTGATCGATTGACGATAGCTGCGCCAGTATCCAGGCTGCCCGTCCGAAATGCGAGGGCGACCAGCAAAGACCCTCGATGGCCCACAGCAAACTCGAGTGGGGTGAGGACGCACCGAAAATGGAGTCGGCTCCCGAGTCCCTAAACATCGTCCGGAGAATCGGATCTGGGGTGCCGAGGTCGGTGTCAAGCGCATCGAGGAATATGTCGGGTGACGCTTCAGCGAGATCGGGTAAAGCCGAGCTTAAGCGCGCCCATGTAGCGCCGGTCGCGTCGCAGTTCGCGGCCTGAAGTACTTGGCGGACGATAGCATCGACCGTTCGCTGGATCAACTCACCTGACAGCTCTCCATTGCTAGCGCCGGCAAGCGCCAGGCCTTCCGCCAGTCCCTTCCGGAGGGTCTCCGAGTACTTGGCCGCGGTGCCCGTCATGCTTGCGGTCATCCTCGCGACAGCGTCCATCCCCTCGAAGGGCTCACGCTCGAGGAGCACCTCACGAACTATCTCAGCCCACCGACTCATATCCTCGTCGCCGAGTCTCGGAAGAAGTAGGAGGGCGGCTTCGGCTGGCGAAGTCATCCGCCATATCCCGCCCGAGCGGACGAACGGTGCGTCCGGACGGCTCGAAAGGCTTTTGAGCAAGAGTTCAATTTGCTGCCGCGACCGACCAGTTAGCATTTCAAGAACGCTGAGATCGCTGTCGATCGCTGTCCACGAGGTGGCGAGGGCGAGCGGGGCGAGGAGAGCCGCCTGATCAGGGTCAACCAGCCACTCGGGTGCCTTGAATCGCGGTTCGCGGGCAATTGACCGAATGAGAGCCGGCATGCTCCGACGTCCAAGTGCAACCATGCTCGACGCTTTGACGGAATCTGCAATCACGGGCTTGAGTGTCTCGCGAGCGGCAACGTGGTCGATCTTCGGAACCGAGATCTTCCCATCGCGCACGACGTCGTCACCGTCAGCGACAAGCACTACGCGGTGTCCCTTGTTCGTCGCCGCGCGGAGATCCACTTGGCCGCTGAAAAGCGGAATAAGAATTGAGGGGGACGTCGATTCGACGAGGCGGGCCCAAATAGCCTCATCACTCACCAAGAGTGTGCGGTGGAGCATATCGTCATGACCACTCAAGGCGTCATAAATAAATGCCAAGGCATCATCTTTCCACGGCGCCTGAACTGTAACGATTGCGCCCACGTACCCGCCTCCGAGAAGACGCGCGCGAAATTCTTCGGCTTCCGCGGAACGCCCGGCACCGAACAGCGTCGAGGGAAGCGCAATAGTCGTGCGACCCTCGAAATCGCTCCACCAGCGTTCAAGCGTCCGGACGTCTCTGGGAGAGTATCCCAGCCGTTCCGAAATCCAGTAGTGAACGGGAGGCGCTTCACGAAGCCAGCCTTCGAGCCGATGGGAGTCCAAGACCTCGACGCCAGCGAACTTATTCTCCTTAGCGCGATCAGCAGCCCAAACCTTCCCTCCAGGCCAATTGCGTGGGGTGGCCACGATGACAACGGAGGAGGCGTCGGTGGGGAGTGCTTCTACGCGCTTGTCATAGTCGTTCTGCGCTTTCGACTTGGGATCCGCGTTAGTGCCGAATTCGAACCGCAGTGCTCCCGCAGGGAGGTATGTACTGCCCGAGGAATTAGCGCTGCCATCCCACCCGTGTGCAGCTACGCCTTCATACGCTCGCACGTCCAGATTTGTGATGCCCGTCGTAGCGGCGAGCAATCGACGCATCAAGTCAGGAAATGTTCCCTTGGCATCCGCCCTTGTGGCCCACAGGTTGAGCTCGTTAGCCGTAACCAGTTCCGGCCCGTCGAGTCGCAAGATGGGTGCGACGGATGACGTGGCCTTCCCGCTCTCTCTCTGCAGCCGCAGAACCTCCTCTCGCGCGAAGCGATGAGTGGTCGATCCCGGCACGCGAGAAGATACGATTGTTCCGCTCTTCACCCAGTTTCGGATGGTGTTCGCATGGACGCTTAGAATCTGCGCGGTCTCCCGCACGTTCAGAAAAGGCTTCAACTGGTCACCAGACATACCAAAAGTCTATCTCATTGTGCATGTTGTGTACTTTTCGCTCGATTGGAACCAATCTTTGAGCTGGGTTCACCCAACACCGATGGCGTACCCATCGCGCTGCCCGGTCGCTGGGACGAGGTTCCCGCGCTACGTGTGTTTGATCAACGGATGTGTCCCTTGGCGGGTGTTCCTAACCCCCGCTGACGTGATTCAAAAAACTTGACGTTTGAATTCGGGAAGCAATCGGACATGCCGGTCGCCAACCAGGAGTCCTAACACCGCACGCGGTCACTGGGCGACCGGCGGTATGTGCGTCTCAAAATTAAGTCTCGGCGCACCAACCATCCGACCAACGGAAGGGAACTCCTGCGACGTTCGTCGCCGCAGGCTGGCTCGAACTGCCGCAGTCCTAGGCTCGGTACTTTCACTCAGCGCCGGGACGTGGCACGGGCTGCGTGTAGTCACAGGCGAACGACTCAGCCTCGACACGCAGGCCCTCCAACACCTCCAGGTTGCGAAGCACGATATTCGGGTCGTAGTTGTGGGTCGGTTTTATTCGGTACATCCTAGTGAGCACCTCCCCGTCGGAGAGTTCGGCCAGCCACGCCATGATCGCGGGAGTACTCGGAGAGCCCTCAAGCTTGCTCAGGACGTCGACAAGGTTGATGCGGCACGTCGCCGCACTCACGTGCTGCTTCTGGCGCTCCGCTGCCGATGTCGTCGACCCCGCAGATATTGCGCTGCGTTCGTCAAAGTGGCCGCTTGAGATCTCGTAACGAGTCGGGAGCGCGGGCTCGGGTGGCTCCCCGCCGGTGATGAGGCGTGGCACGGCCTGGGTGCGCACCCAGTGGGAGATTTCATCGAGCTCCTGGATGAGCACCGGCCACCGATCCGAACCCGGCCGGTTGATCCCAATCGTTGGAAATAGCGTGACTGGGACCCGAGCGCCGAGAGGGGTTTCCGCGATGACGTCTCCGACGCGCAGCGGCTCCTCAGGTCGCGGACTCAGGTCGCGCACCGAATGGGGCATTTGATCGTCGCGGTACAGGGCGGCCAAGCGGACCGAAGTGATTGCGGGTGTCCTGTGCTTCGCGTGGTTCGTGTGAAGCACGAGTCGAGCAAGAGGATGCGCCTGAGGGGCGCCCGTGCGGTGGAACGGCTGCAGCCCATCAATCCGTCGCATGAGCTCGCTACCAGCTCTTAGCGACGGCGGGCCATTGCGGACTCGCTTCTTCGTCCACTCGTCGAACTTCTCGTAGGTGTCTGACGCGGGCATCTCGACGAGCCTGGCCGCCTTCTCGTCGAGCGCACCGTCCAAGAACTCGACCTCAGTGAACAGCGCATGCTCGAGCGCTGCCCTCAGCGCTACCAGAGCGTCAGCAACCAGCAGCGGTATCTTGCGCGGGATAGGAGCCAGCTGTTCCACCACGGTCCTACTGTAGGAGCCCGTCAGTACCTCCCTCAGGGAGATAATGCCCCCGGGTAGCGTCTGGTAGTCGAAGAGCAGATCACCGATCTGTCCGACCAACTCGTCGGCGTGTGACAGCGTTGCGGCGACGCCGAGATGGCGATCCGGGATCCAATCGTGTAACGAGTGGGGCACACCACGTCCTTTACGGGGCATTGCATTCACCTTCAATCCCCCTCCTATCTACTTGAGCATGACGATGCGTGTAAGCATCCACAATCCTGGATAGGTCACCGACCACAGACTCAGCTACCCCGATGGCAGTGCGCGCGTCGTCGTGAAGCTCGACTGGGTCCTGCGCTTGAGAGGCCCGCCATTTGTAATGAGCGAACTCGTTCCGAACTTCAGCTAAGCGAAGGATCCTTTCGACTAGTTCTTTCGAGAGTCCAAAAGATGCCGCGAACACAGAAATCCAGCCGGAAGTCATCTTCTTCTTGAGGGAATTGGCTCGAATGACTGACTCGATTTCGCCGTCGGCCTTTCCCTGAAACCGCAGCTCAGCTGCGATCAGAGCGTTAAGTGTGTGTTCGATCCATGTCGAGTAAAACATGGACGCGAACTCAAACTTTTCGTCCTCAGCAAACTTTCGTGCTTGTTCAAGAATTTCGACGGTGTACGAAGTCGCAAAAGAAAACTTCTCGATTATCACGTCGGGATGTTGCTCGATGAAGTAGCGAACAAAGCCCAAGGCGCTTTCCTCGGACAAGTCCTGGATTCCCGGGTATCCAGCGCTAAGAATGGACCTATGTATTGATCGGGTTAAGGTGAGCATTTCGTTTTCAGTGAAATGTGAAAGGAAGCTCAAGAGACAGCTCCTCCGTGCGAATCCTCACCGGGTGCCCAAAGAAATTCTCCCCGGACATCGCTTCTCGTTCGCACAGTATAACTATGGCATCTTCGGCGATGCCGGAGTGCGGGGCCGCAGTTCGCGCTGTGGATGACACGAGCTTCTTCTTTTACATTGCTGATCGTTCGCTAGTTCAATCCAACGCTACCGAGGTGGTCGGCGATGTGACCGTGGTGGTGGCGGCCAAGTACTTTCGCGCCGATACACCTCCTATGACAGGTAGTCCAAATTCCCGAGCTCAGGGCATACCCCCCGTTACTGTGTGCGTATGGGCTTTGACTATAAGACCGACAGTGATTTTCAGGATGACGAACGGCGCAAGCGGCGCGCGGAGGAACTCATCCGCATCATGCCGGGCCTGACAGTCGACCAACTAAGCCAGGCCGTGTCCCGGTGGTGCTTCATGATCGGATCGCACGCGTCGATGGATGAGGTTGATCGAGGAACGTTTGCAGATTTCCGAGAAGGTCTGGGACCAGACTTTGATGGCCGCCAGACAGTGCACTAGGTGCCAGCGGCACCGATTCCGCTGACGGCGCTACGACAGGTGGAAGTGACTCGCGCATGGCCCGCCCACCAATTCGATTTTCGCAATGGGCAGAGGTCGGCCCAGTACCGCCGCGGCCGCTCCCGGTAATTTCGGGAGATGGCTCGACACACGTGTCTTACGTCGCGGACGAACTCTGGCCGACGCGACAAGCTTCGGCATCACTTTTTCTTGCCTCCGATTCCCGGCACAGACGCGACTTGCGTCATCCACGCCGCTATCTCGTTTTCGTCCAAGTCGCCCACGGACTCGAGCTCCAGACCCCGCGTTGACTTGCCCATCCCTACCGGTGTCACCGGCGGTACCGGTTTGAGAGCCGCGCCGTTGATGAACATGAGCTTGACGTGGCCGGCGAAGCCGCCGCTGCTGAAGCACCACCCGTCGCCTACTCCGCAGTAGGCCATGCCCCACTTCACAGAGCGCTTGACGTTGGGCAGTGTTTTGGCGGCGGCGCTGCGGCTGCGGAAGGCTGGCGATTTAGGCGGAGACGGGCTTGTCGCCGACGGCCGCTTTCGCGGGGCTCGCTCGGCCAGTTATAGCTTCAGGCAACGCCCACGCAGCATCTCCCGACACCGCAGCACCTTCCGCTGCCTTCTGAACTTCGCTCTCGGTGCTGTCCATGGCGAGATGCTATTCCTTCCACGCGGCCAAAAGACGATTGCGCATGCTCAAATTTCGGTGTATTACTGAGGATAGTTCTAGCAGGCACCCTGGGTACCGGAACGAACGTGAACACGGATTCGACAAAACTCCAGATCAGACGGTTGTGCCACCGTGGCACCACCGCATTCCAGTCGGCAACTCTTGCCAAGCTCCGGTCGACATCTTCGGCGGCGGTTGGGCAGCTTGTGGCATGACTTGCAGAAAACCCAGATCAAGCCGTGCTGCCACCGTGGCAGCACCGTGCTCACTCCTCATCTTTTTTGAACGCGCGGTCGAGCAGCGCGGCGGTGGCGGGGTTCACCAGCTCGCTGCGTTGGATGTAATGCATCACCGTGACCCTTGTGTCCGTGTGGCCAAGCAGCTCGGCGGCGAGTTCGATGCTGGCGTTGGTGTTGACCGCGGTGGCGACCGTGCGGCGGAACATGTGCGGTGTTACTCCGTTGATGCCCGCTCCCTCGAGTACCTGTCGCAACTGACGGCGCACGTTCGCGGTCGTCAACGGAGTGCCGTCGCGGGACTGAAACAGCAGCCCATCCAGGCCCAGACTCCCGACTTTGGCGAGCCGCCGGCGTACGGCGTCAGCGGTGAAAGTGGGAAGTGCCACAACACGCGTGGACTTCGCGGTTTTGGGATGGTCTTGCCGGAAAGTCAGTTCGCCGTTGCGACTGACGATGGTTCCGGCCAGGCGAATGGAGGGCACGGCACTGGTGATGTCAATGTCCCGGCGTCGGATGGCGAGAACCTCACCGATGCGGGCCGAGGTGCCGAGCATCACCTCGATGATCGCGCCGAGCTGGCCATCGGGTTTGGGGCCAGAGATATGGTTGGCGGCGCTCTCCCAGTGCGCGATCGCCGCGCGGATGACGTTCACCTCTGGGGCGGTGAGGGCATTGGGCACGTGCGGCTCGCGGTGGAGGCGGGCGACGTGGTCCATTGGGTTGCGGGGGAGTACCTCGTGCCGCACCGCCAGTTCCAATGCCAGCCGCAACACGACTCGGGCCTGTTTGGCCCGGCTGTAGGAGAGCTTCGCGAGCTGCTTGATGAATTTGTCGCACCGGGCCACGCCGATCTCCCGCAGCGCCAAGTTGTCAAAGCTCGGTGACACCAGGGTGCGCATGTTGCGCTCGTACAGGTTGCGCGTGGTTCGGGAGATCCGATCCTCCAGGTCGATGTCTTCCAGCCAGTACGTCACCAGGTCTTTGAACAGGCTGTCGGGCGTCAGCGCCGTGTCGGCGGGTTGGAACAGGTCCCGGTCGGCGAGCTTGGCCTTCAACGCCCGCTTGGCGGCGTTGGCCGTGGCACCGGTGGCTTGCACCAGGCGCGCGTGGCCGTCCCAGTCCCGGTAGCGGGTTCTCGCCTCGTACCGGCCGGTCGGTGTCTGGCGGGTGTTGATGTCACCGAAGGTGCCGATCGTCAACCGTTGCCGGGCCATCTCAGCTCACCGCCGATCGGTGCGCCTGGGCTCGCTGGGGGAGGGCTCCCGCTGCTGGGCGATCCAGGCTCGCACATCGGAGATCGCGAACTTCAGGTGCTTGCCGAACCGGTAGGCCGTGGGGCCTTTGCCGTGCACCCGCCAGTCGTAGACGGTGGAGATGGGGATGCCCAGGTAGGCCGCCAGCTCGGCAACGTCCATCAGGGGTTCGAGCCCCCAGCCGTCGGTGGGAAGGGAGGTCAGCTTGTCGTCGTGGATACTCATGCCCAGAAGGTGTGCACGACAATCCCGGACAATCGGGAGGTACCGAAACCGACGACAGCGACTCGCACGAGAAGGCCGAGTCACCGGCTCTGGAACGCTGAAAGTGATGGGGTAGTGATGACTTAATCAAATCTTTAACCTAAAAAGTCCCGGAAACCCTTGAGTTTCCGGGACTTTTGGTCGGGCTGACAGGATTCGAACCTGCGACCCCTTGACCCCCAGTCAAGTGCGCTACCAAGCTGCGCCACAGCCCGCCGCTTCCGCACAGCGATTCCAAGATTCGAAACCTGCGGAAGACAACTGTAAGAGCTTACCGCCTTATGAGAGGACCGATGAACACATGAAAGGGCACCGACGATCGCCCTGGTATTGCCGCGGCCTGCGTGCTGACCTGGTTCGTTGGTTGCGTCGCGACGGGTCCGGCGACGATAAGGCTCTCGTGAGACGAGGCGGCAATAACGCCCTCACGCTTAGATTCACGTAACCCTGTTGCTACTCTGATCGCATGGTAGCCATCGCACGCACCGATCACCCCGCCCCGATCGTTCGCGCCCGTCGTGTTTCGGTCCGCTGGTCGCTCGCCGCGGCCGGGCTGTTTCTTGCAGCGGCCGCGCTGCAGCTTGTCGCCTCGCTGGAACGGTGGGTCGTGCTCACCGGCTCATGGACGCGCACCGACATCTCGATTGAAGACCACCGTTTCGACTACTCCTACCCCGCTGACCCGTGGGAAAACCTCGGCACGACCGCGCAATTCTTCGGTTTGGGTCTTCTGCTGCTGGCGCTGGGCATCAGAGCCCTGGCGCGATCAGCCGCGAGTCGCGACAGTGGCTTTGAGCGGATGCTCACCGTCGCCACCGCAGCATCCTTTGGCATCACCGGCATGCACGCCCTCGTTTCGGGCCTCATGGGTGTTCCGTCCCCGCTGCAATTCCTGCCGGTGCAGATGCTGCTGAGCTTGATAGGGTTCGCGGGTTTGATCGCCTTGAGCGTGCGCTGGCTGCGTGTGTCATGGGCGTCATCCGTTGCGTGCCTCTTGCTGCTCGGCGTCACCTTGCCGGGCTATATCGTCGCCACTTTCCAGATTGCTCCGGCCCTTCTGGGCTATCAGTCGCACGACACGACTCCCTTCACCGAGACCATCGTCGCCGTGTCGACGGCCGCGGCAGGCGTGGCGATGCTCGTAGCGGCAGGGATGGCAGAGCGCTCTCGTCGCCGATCCGCTGCGCGGCGTCAAGTGACTGCTTAGCGCCGACTTCCTGCTTCGGGGCGCAGCCGGATCAGCCGGTGCGGGCCATCTTCCTTCAGCTCTGCCTGGTCGCTGCGTGAGGCGAGAAAGTCGGTGAAGGAACGAAAGCCAAGGGGTTTTTCGTTGAACGATGGGTCCATGCGGCGCATCTGGTTCTTGATCGTGCCTGTATTGAGCCACTCGTCGGCATCTCCCTTGGCGTGACCGATCTGCAGGGCACGCACCAGGAGGTCCGTGGCCAGAGTTTGCGGGTCGATGTCATCGCCAAGCTCCGGCTCGTCGTATTGCGCGTCTTCGGTGTGCGAGAACATAGGAATCGTGGTGAGCCTTCGGGCCGGACTGACAACCGGGTCGACCTTGGCAGGAGCCGGTTCGGCGGCCTTGCGGCTCTCGCGCGGGGACTCTGCGACGACCGGGCTGGCCGAACCGATCCCGGGCAGTGAGTCGTAGTCCTCGAACTCGTCGCAGGCGGCGGCGAGCGACGTGCTCGTCGAACCCGCAACGCCGATCCCCACCACGAAACGGCCCAGCCGCTTCGACTTCTGAGCGAGGGCGATGTAGTCGGAATCGCCGGCGATGATAATGACGTGGGTCAGGTCGGGCAGGCGAAAGAGGTCTTCGACCACGTCGACGGCCAAACGGATGTCCGCCCCGTTCTTGGTTCCTCGGGTCGTGGTGGTGAACAGCTGGGTCAGATCCACCGCTCGGGACATGAGCTGGCGCTGGTAACTCGCATTGACCGGAACCGACCAGTCGGCGTAGGCCCGGTTGACCACCAAGGTGCCAAACGACGCAGCGAAGTCGATGATGGCGTTAAAGTCAACCGTCGCAGCGGCGAGCCGAGCGGCGATCTCGGGGTCGGCATCCGGGCTACGTCGATTGAAATCGCGGATGCCGTCACGCTGGAAGGCATTTCGCCCGTGCAACTGCTGGTACCGCGAGATGACGATGTTGTCGAAGTCGATATAGAGACCGACGCGCGCGTCGTTTGGTTCGGTCATGGTGAGCTCCTCAGCCGCAGGCGGAAGACTCAGTAGCGATCCGGTACTCCTAGTTTGCGCCGAGCTGCGGGTGGAGGGCAACTTGGGTTCGACGTGACCGAGGAAGAGGGGCGACGCTCGTTCTTTTTCGAAACCGCCCTTCTGGGTGCCGCCGGCCGCACACCAGCTGGGTCCAGGATCGAGACAGGACTACTGTCTTTCGTGACGGAGAACGATCAACGGAGGACGCAATGACCACAAACAGTCGAGCTCGGGTGGTCGTTCGCGATGGCCCGTGGGGGTTCGTGTTTCTGTTGGCCTACATCGGCGCGGCGATCTACTTCGTCTCGGTGTCGACCGGCACCTTCTGGGGTGTCATCCTGGGACTGCTGCAGGCTATCGTCTGGCCGGTCTATGTCGTCTACCACGTGCTGCTCTCAATCGGTGCTTGATCGCCGCCACTCGACGCCCGGTCGGCCGACGAGACGCATGAGAAGTGGATGCCCCGCCCCCTCGCTAGGGTAATCAGCATCATGCAAATTCGAGATATCGGTATTTCGCCCCTGAAAGGTGGCCGACACCAGCCGCGGCAGAGCGTTCAGCTGGGGCACGACGGTGCCGCCGGGGACCGTGACTTCGCCGTCGTTGATCTGCACACCGGACAGATTCTGAAAACCGTCGAAAATGCCGCGCTGGTGGGTTGCGAGGCCGATTGGGCCGCTGGAGTTCTCTCGGTGGAGATCGACGGACGGCGATTCTCGGCCGTGCCGGAGCCGACCGGGCAACAGATCGAACTGAAATATTGGGGTCGCGGCACGCCCATGCAGGTGGTTGACGGACCCTGGGCCAGCGAGTTCTCGCGTCTGCTGGGGCGCAGCGTCGTTCTCGCGCGGAGCCTGGTCACGGGAGGTGTGGTCTACGCCGATCCGATCACGATCTCCACGACCAGCTCACTCGATCGGCTGGCCGACAAAGTCGGCGGAGCCGTCGACACACGCCGCTTCCGTTCCACCTTCACAATCGATACCGGCGACGCCGACGCGCACATCGAGGATTCGTGGGCCGGCCGCGAGCTGGTAGTGGGCGGTGCCCGACTGCTCATCAAGGGAGGTATACCGCGATGCGCGGTCATCGACATCGACCCGCAAACCGGCGTTCGGGGAACTCACCTGCTGAAATCCCTGGGTGGCTATCGCCTGAAGGGGAACGACATCATGTTCGGTGTCTATGCCAGCGTCATCCAACCCGGAGCGGTGTCAGTTGGCGACGAGGCCCGGCTGGTAGACGAACCGCACGACTGAATAGTGGCCTGACCCGCGATCAAACCGGTGAGCGGATGTCTAGGCTGGGCACATGGCCACAGTTATTCTCGTGCGGCACGGCCGCACCACCGCAAACGCCACCGGAGTGCTGGCCGGACGAACCGTTGGAGTCAGCCTCGACCAGCTCGGGCGGGAGCAGGCGGCACTGACCGGGCAACGGCTCGCGGCCGTGCCGCTGGTGGGCGTGGTCTCAAGCCCCCTGGAGCGCTGCCGGCAAACGGCGCAACTAATTATCGACCGTCAGACCGGCTCCCCAGTGACGCCGTTCGATGAGGAACTAACCGAGTGCGACTACGGCCAGTGGCAGGGCCGCAGCCTGAGCGACCTCGCCACCGAGAACCTCTGGTCGGTCGTGCAGACGCAGCCCTCAGCCGTAGTCTTTCCGGGCGGCGAATCGATGGCCGCCATGCAGGCGCGTTCGGTGGCCGCTATTCGACGCCACGACGCTGTCTTCGAAGCCGAGCACGGGCCCGACGCAGTCTGGGTGGCGGTGAGCCACGGCGACATCATCAAGTCAATACTGGCCGACGCGCTCGGTATGCACCTTGACCTGTTCCAGCGCATCAACGTGGGGCCGGCATCCGTTTCAATCGTGCGGTACGGCGTGGGGCGGCCAAGCGTTCACGCCACCAACACCGATGCCGGCGACCTGTCGTGGCTGGCGACCGGCATCCATTCGGCTGACGCACCGGTCGGCGGCGGGGCCGGGCCTCAGGCTCCGCGCACCTGACGCGCTTAGAGTATTTGTATGCCCACAATCGTTCATGAATTCGACTGGCCCGACCGGGTCGTCGTCGGCACGGTCGGACTGCCCGGATCGCGCACGTTCTATCTGCAGGTGCGCACCGGCACCCGGATCGTGAGCATCGCGCTGGAGAAACAGCAGTCGGCGCTGCTCGCCGAGAAAATTGATGAGATTCTCGACCAGCTGATCACCTTCGAAGGCAATCCGTTCAGCATTCCCACGACGACACCGGTCGAGCTGGTCGACAACGACCCCCTCGATCAGCCCGTCGCAGAAGAATTTCGCACCGGTGCCCTCAGCCTCGGCTGGGATCCCTCGACGGTGCAGGTCGTGATCGAGGCCTACCCGCTCATCGACGGCGAAGACGAGGAGGAAGACCAAAACGACGACGATTCGCCCGATTCGGTGGAGATCGCGCAAATGCTGTTGGTGCGCATACCCGTCGGCACCGCGCGCGCCTTCGCGAAGCGCACCCGCGAGGTCGTGGGAGCAGGGCGGCCCATGTGCCCCCTGTGCGGCTATCCAGTGGACGCCGACGGACACACCTGCACCCTGCCCGAGGTCTGATGTCCGAGCCCGACCTGCAGCACGGCGAGCTGCGGCTCACGGGCCGCATCAACACGGCATCGAACGCGACATTTCTCGCCAGCATCGACGGGGTGGCGGTCGTCTACAAGCCGGTTGCGGGGGAGCATCCGCTCTGGGACTTCGCCGGTCTGGCGAACCGCGAGGTGGCCGCCTACCTCGTCTCACAGGTGTTCGGCTGGAATGTGGTGCCGCGCACCTGGCTGCGGGGCGGCCCGATGGGCCCGGGAATGGTGCAGCTCTGGCAGGATGCCGACCCGGCCCAGACCGCCGTCGACATCGTGGCGGCCGAGGCCGTGCCAGGGTCTGGATGGCGCCACGTTTTCGATGGGCGAGACGAGAACGAACGGATGGTCAGCCTCATCCACGAAGACACGGCCCCGCTTCGACGCATGGCTGTGTTCGACATTGTCGTGAACAACGCCGATCGCAAGGGAGACCACATTCTGCCGATGCCCGACGGTCATCGGCACGGCGTCGACCACGGACTCACCTTTCACGCTGAACACAAGCTGCGCACCGTGCTGTGGGGGTGGCTCGGCGACCCGCTCAGCACCGACGAGCTCGATGGCGTCGACCGCGTCAGCGCCGAGTTGAGCGGTGCCCTCGGTGACAGCCTCGCTGGCCTCCTCAGCGCCGACGAAGTCGCCGCGCTCGCCGAGCGTTGCAGCCGATTGCACACGGCTGCACGATTCCCGGCCCCGAGCGGCGACATGCCCGCGGTGCCTTGGCCGCTGTTCTAGCTGCGACAAACGCAGATACTGTGCCACGCTGGAGGCATGGATCTTGAGGTGTCACCGGCGCTTACCATTCCAGGCCGCGAACTCGGCTGGCGGTTCTCCCGATCGTCCGGGCCCGGCGGCCAGCACGTGAACACCTCCGACAGCCGCGTCGAACTGTCCTGGAACGTCGCCGACTCCGCGGTGCTCGCCGACGATGCGCGGATGCTGCTGCTCACCCGACTCGGTCACCGTCTCGTTTCCGGCGTGGTCACGATCGCCGCGAGCGAGCAGCGGTCCCAGTTGCGCAATCGCGAGATTGCCCTGCGCAAGCTCGCCGACCTGGTGATTGCAG
The DNA here is from genome assembly GCF_900110125.1 of Cryobacterium luteum. Taxonomy (GTDB): domain Bacteria; phylum Actinomycetota; class Actinomycetes; order Actinomycetales; family Microbacteriaceae; genus Cryobacterium; species Cryobacterium luteum. The sequence goes on along the minus strand of NZ_FOCN01000015.1, from coordinate 14,431 downwards.
GGCTGGCGGCGGAACCGGCCGCGCGCCGCGCGACCAAACCGACCCGGGGTTCGGCCCGCCGGCACCTCGCCGTCAAGCAACAGCGCTCGGCCACGAAGCAGAACCGCCAGCGGCCCGCGGCCGAGTAGCCGGTAATGCTGTCATCCCACGGGCACCTGCACGTTTAGGAGGTCGCCGCCCGTCGTTAGGTTGAGGATGGTGCGGCCGAGGTGAACCGGACCGCCAACGGAGCTGCGTGGAAGACGCGTTCCGATGAGTTCTCCGTCGCCCGTGGCTTGCGGACTCAGCAGGGCACCTCTGCGGCCGCGTTTCATCTCTATCTGCCAACCGGTAATTCCGGAGGCTACCTCGCCGATTCCGCCGCCCAGGATGATCGCCTGCCCATGGTCAGCACACGACTTCACGAACTGCAAATACCACGACTTGGCAGCGGTGTCACGAACAAGCTCGCCGTCGTCGATCACGAGCACCCGCCGCGGGCGGCCGACCGGGAACAAATTTTCAAGAGTGTCGGCGGTGACCTCAGCGTCGGTGATCAAGGCCAGCACGCCCGGTGTTCCCGCCAGATCACGCAGGGGCGAGAGCCGGGGAGCTAGTAACACAACCTCGGCACCCTGAGCAAGCAGGGAGCGCACCATCGTCACGAGGACAGTACTCTTGCCCGATTTAGGCGCTCCTGCCACGATGAAGGCACCCATGCCGTCATCGAGGGTCGGGCCTACCGCCAGCAAGTCGTCGCCACCCACCCCGACCATTGCCCAGAGTCCAGTGCGCTCCGGAGCGCGCAGCTCCCAGGCCTCGGCGAATGTGATCGTGCTCGGCAGCACGTCGAGGTGGAACGGACGGCGTGATCGCGGCACCCAGGCATCCCTCGCTGAAGTCATTCGGCCGAGTTCGACTAACGCGGCGGACTGCGCCTGACCAGTGGAATCTGCGGTGAGGAGTGCTACTTGAGTTTCGATCGCACTTTCCGCGACGAAGCCGCGACCCTCACCAATGACATCAGGCAATTTCTTGGCGTTCAGACCGGCGTAGCTGTAGTCCCCGCGGTCAGACAGTCGCAAGACCAGCTTGTCTTCGACGAGCGTTCCGATGCGGCTCGAGAGCAGCTGTCGGTCACCCGCAATGATGACGTGGACCCCGAGGCTCGCACCTTCGCGTAAGAGCATGGTCACCTGATCAACCAAGGCCCCACCGTCGAGCTCGCCGAGGCTGCCGAGGAATCCTTCCCAGCGGTCGATCAGCAGGACGATATGCGGGAGTCGGCTGCCCGCCACCACGTTCTGGCGCTGCTCAGTGATCCCAGCGAATCCGTCGTTGGCGAGGATTTCCTGACGTCGGTGGGTCTCCAGGACGAGCTTGGCGAGGAGGCGTTGCGCGCGTTCGGTTTGAGTGCGCATGACGACGGCGCCGGTGTGCATCATATCGCCGAGGGGAATGAGCGCACCGTTACCGCAATCGAGGGCATACAGGTGTACGTCGGCGGCCGACGTGTTGCGAGCGATGGCGCCGGCGATGCTGCGAAGTACCTGCGAGCGTCCGCTTCGCGGCGCCCCCGCGATGAACAGGTGCCCGGCAGAATCGAGGTCGAAGAACGCGGTGCCCTGCTGCTGGAGTGCCGGCAGGTCCTGCAGACCGTAAGGAATCGGGCTGATCGACCAGCCGGTGTCGTGGCTGTCGTCCAGGGCGAATTCGTTGATGTCATCGAGCACGATGGACGTCGTGAGGGCCGGAAGCCAGGGCCTGTGCTGCGGCGGAATAGCCATGTTCTCACTAGCCCGGCAGATCGCCTGTACGAGTGCTTGCAGATCCGTTTCTTTCTCGGTGTTCCGTTCGATTTTTGGCGGTTCCGCTGCCGCACGTCCGAGGTCCTCCCAGCGAGTTTCATTGCTCCATAGGGCGCGACTGGGGGCTGCACTGGCACTGCGTCGCTTACCACCAACACGTCCGGACTGAAACGGCAACAACGCTGATGCTCCGAGGCGAATATATCCCCGACCCGGAGTGTTCTTTGAGATCTGTGCCGAGTCGGGCGCATCTATGACGTCGGCACTTTCCGCGGCGTCCGTCACTCGCAAGGCGATACGCAGATTCGTGTTCGCGCGGATTTCGGGAGAAATCACTCCGCTGGGGCGTTGAGTCGCCAGAATGAGATGGATCCCCAATGACCGACCACGCTGGGCGACATTCACCAAGCCGCTGACGAAGTCGGGCAGTTCACGTGCCAGCGACGCGAACTCATCGATGACAATCAGCAGCCGGGGAAACGATTGGATCGCCGGGTCGGCGTCGGACAGCTCGGTGTAGTCTTCGATGTCTTTGGCTCCGGCAACAGCGAGCAGATGTTCACGTCGGCGCAGTTCGGCCCCGAGTGATTCCAAGGCGCGCTCGACCAGATGGGTGTCCAAGTCGGTGACCATGCCAACCGTGTGCGGTAAGTCGACGCAGTCCTTGAACGCTGCCCCGCCCTTGTAGTCGATGAGTACAAAAGTCATGGAGTCTGGTCTGTTCGCCTGAGCGAGTGAGGCGACAATAGTCTGCAACAGCTCGGATTTACCCGATCCGGTCGTGCCGGCGACGAGGCCGTGAGGCCCGTCGCGCCGCAAATCGAAGCTGAAAGCGCCATCGAGACTCTCGCCGACGACCACCTCCGTGGTGCGACCGCCCATACGCCACTTCGCAACAATTGCGTTCTCGGTTGGGGGGTCGAGCTGCAACACGTCGAGCAGCCGGCTCGACCCAGGCAGTGCTCCGGATGCCGTTTCGTCGTTGATGTCGACGATGGGGGAGAGAGCACGGGCTACCTGAGCGAACCAGGCCTCAGGGAGCACATCGGTGCGAGCATTGATGACATCTTCGGCCCGCTGCTGAAACAGGTCAACGCTGGTCGGCCCCATCACAATGACGGCCGTGCACTCTTCGGGAAGGAGTCGTCGATCGACGTCGATGCAGACGGCGTACACGCCGACGCCCGGCCCGTCTTTCAGAATACGAATCAGCCCGGGTAAGGCTCGCAAGCGGCGCGCGCCGTCGATAATGACGACAATATCCGGGTCGGCCCAGACGCGTCCACGAGTGCCAACGGATGCCCGCAGCCGGGCTTCCACAATCTGGCCAAGTTCCGCCACGCGACGGCCAAGGGTCTCGGCATCGTTCCCGATCATTACCGCTGCGTCCTGACCGACCGCCGGACGCGCATGGGGAAGCCAGCGCAACCACGACCAATTTTGCACCGAGTGTGAATCGGTCAGAACATAAATCGAGGTGTCGCGCGGTGTTTGCAGTACAGCTATCTGCCCGACGAACCAGCCCGCCAGGTTCTGAGCGGCCGGGTTCGTACCGGCAATTCCCACAACCCCTCTCGCGGCAAGATCGAGGACGACGGGTACTTCCGTGGCAATCCGCGTGACACCGCGGCGGTGTTCCAACTCTTCCGGATCTTCTAGGATCACCTCGGACGGAAGGTCGGCCGTTCCGATGCGCACATTCAGGTAGTCATCGTCGGTTCGGCGGCGCTCCCACAGGCGTGACCGCAGACCGACGGCAATTTCGAGCAGGGTTGCGGCATCTGGTGCCTCCCTGCGCCGTTCGATGCGTTCGCGCACGAGCGCGGCATCAGCGTCGGCTTCGATCCTTCCTTTGAGAATGACGTAGTCCTCCCGCTGCTTGCGGAATGACACTCGACCATTGCGTCGATCGCTCGTGTACGTGGCAATCATCATGATGGGAGAGAGCACCGCGAAGGCGAGAAAACTCACCTGCTTGAAGAGAACGGCCATCAGGACTGCGACCACGATTGGCGCGAGGGCCGTGATCAGCGGCAGCGGTCGCCGAGCAGATTCCTTCGGCGGGGTAGGAAGCTTGAATACGCTCGGTCGTTCCGGCGGCAGCAACCGAGGGGGTCGGGTGTAGTCGAGCCGGGGCAGCTCGTCGGAACGGGTGATAGCGGCATCCGAGCCTTGAGGAACAGCGAACTCAAACAAGGTGTTGCCGATGCGGATCTCGGTATTCGGGTCTACTCCGGTGGCTGCGGCCACGGCCAGGCCGGAGATGAAGAGGGGAGCGTCTCTGGACGGAGTGATTTCAACGCGACCGGAGGCATCCGTCGATACCCAAGCGGCGAAGGGAGCGACATCGGGATCTCCAACGCGCAGTGTGCAGCGCGAATCTGTGCCGATGACGCCGATGCCCGGTGACAGGTAGAACACCGTACCGGCGCCGATACCACTGACGATCCGCAGACTGGATTGATGCTCGAAGGGGCGAGCGGAGTACGCACGGGGGGTTCCTATCATGAGTTCAGCACCGTCGAGGAGGGGGCCAGAACCGATTTCATCCAACAGGTCGACCGGAACGGTGTCGAGAAACGCTACCGTTAGCTCGTCGTCAGGTAGTTCAAAGAGTTTGCCGGCGTGGCGCACAACCTCACCGATGAGCGTCGCTGCTTCAACCTCGAATACCAGGTCGGAACTGCGCTCGGACGCAGAATGCGTGACGGTGACGGCGAGTTTCACGTTGATCCCCCAAACGGATGAGTGCAGATCCAGAGTATGCGGTGGCACGCTGCGCCATTGGCTGGGCCAGCATCTCAGGCAGGTTTGCGCGACCTTCCGGAGCTCCCGGGCTTCACAATTCGACGTTGTAATCGCGCCGCGAATACCCCGACTGCGGCGACCCCGACAGCGGTCAGCAGGCAGACGCTGAAGGCAACGATTGACCAGAAGTAGCTTGCCGGATCGGTCCAGCTCGACGAGATGCCCGAATAGTTTGAGAACGGAACACCGCTGGCGACCCAAACTATTTCCACACCGAGGCCGACGCAGCACAACGCCACCATGCTCGCTGCACCCGACTTGAAAATGACCCAGAACTGCCGATCGGAACGACTGAGATACCTCAGAGCGAAAATGTTCAGAAAAGCCAGGGCGACCGGAAACCACAGAAGTTGATTAGCGATGAACGGTACTTTCCCCGACGAAGCGGCCGCGCTATGCTCCATGGCCCCCGTCAGGTTGCTGCGGCGCAGGTCGAAAGCAACTCCGGTTGCTCCCGCGTACATGAAATAGGCTGCGCAGCCGAGCAGACCGACGATGATGATCCCGTTGCCAATGTGCGACCACAGCGACTTCGGTTTGCTGAACCCCGGTGCCTTCTGTTTTGCGCGCATGTCCACCCCCAGATCGTATGAAACCGTCTTGACGAGCCTAAGTCACCCATTGTGGGGTTCGGTGTCGGCTATCTTTGATAGGAACCGCGGGGTGGGCGACGTTCGCCTCCGTGGAACCAACACTGAGATTTCGAACAAGGGGAGTGCACGATGGGCAGCATCAAGGTTAGCTATGAGGATCTCGCAACCGGCGCCAAGGTTTTACGTGACGGGCAGAAAGAGGCCGAGGGCGTCCTCGGCAAGCTCAAGAGTCACATCGAAGGCCTGGTGAGTGATGGATTCGTCACTGAAAAGTCTTCCGTTGCCTTTGAGGAGACGTACACGAGCTATAACAAGAGCGCGACCGAAACGATCCAGGCCATTGACGGCCTTGCAACGTTTCTCGAGAAGACCGCCGAAGCCTTGGGCTCCACCGACACCGAGCTCGCCAACGCACTGAAGGGCTGAGCAACTTGATAGCCAGGGTCATTCGCGTGGCGCTGCGGTAGGGAGAAACCGGCATGACTACGCGCATCTCCGTCTCACTGGGCGTCATCGCAGGATTGGCCACCAATCTCAGCACCCTCCACTCGGACTTCTCGGAGGTCCCCGAGAGTGCCGCCGAAACCGCGAGTGCGATTAGTGCGCACGACGTTCTCGATGCCCTGGACGAGTTCTGGAACAATTGGAAGACCCGGCGCGGACGGTTGCTCGAGTCGATCGACGCCGTGCAAACGATGGCCAGCGATGCTGAATCGTCGTTCTCGCAGGTCGATCTCAAGTTAGCCAACGAAATATTGGGGACCTAGCGATGGCACGTCCAACAGATTGGCAGCCGCTCGGGCTGTCCGGCGATCCTGTCGCTGGGGACACGTCAGTGATCGAGGCGAGTGCGCGCGACATGCGCCGCGTCGCCAGGCGGATTGCTGACCAGGTGACCGCGCTCGGCAAGTTATACGTGGAAGATGGCTGGGACTCGGAATCAGGACGCGAGTTCAAGTCGGCCGCAGGCAATCTCGCAGACGCAATCGAGAAGGCCAAGGGCCGATACGAAGGAACGGCGAAGGCCCTGGAAGACTACAAGACCGAGCTGGACCTCGTGCAGGCGAGTGCCGATGGGTATCTCGCGGCGGCCCGCATCGGGGCCGTGGACGTCAGCGAGGCCGTGCACCGGATTGTGCCTGGAGAACCCGGCAGCCCGGAATATGTCCTTGCCGAGTCTGAGCGTAAGAAGGCCCTCGAGGCGGCACAGACGGTTGTGCGGAACAACAAGAATTACATCGCACGCCTCACCGAGGCGGGGGGCGAGTGGGCGGCCACCAATACTCGTGCCGCGAACGCCATCCGGGCCTCGAGCAACGACGAGATGACTGACCAGTGGTACGAAGGCATTAAACAGTGGGTCCACGATGCGCGCGGTTGGTTGAACGTGGTCAAGGACATCCTGTCGGTCATCGGCGTTATCCTCGCTCTGGCGGTTCTGTTCGTTCTCGTTGTGTTCCCGGCGACCAGCATCATTGGCCTGGTACTGGTCGGAATCGTCCTGGCCGCCGTCAGCACCGCGATCACCCTGGCGCAAGCAGGCACCGGTGACGCCACCAGCACTGACGTGTGGATCTCCGTGGCCGGCCTGGCGTTGTCGTGTGTCGCTTTCGGTTCTGGCGGTGCGCTGGCGAAGGTCACCACAAAACTCACCAGCTCGATCTCTCACTCCGCGGGCCATGCGGCGAGGGCGGCTGGGTTCAGCTACAGTGCTGCCTACTCCGGCACGAAAGCAGTGGCGACGCAGTCGGCAGCGTCGACCCGGGTCGTCGACGAACTCTTCGGCCACGGACTCGCCAAACTTCTCAGCGTGAACAGCGCGGGAGCGTCCCTGCGAGCCCCCGAAATTCTAGCTAGCGGGCTCAAGGCCGGAATCATTCCGGCGTTTGCTGCCACGGGTGCGACCATGTTCGGCATAGGTGGCCTGTTTGAGAGCGTACAAAATATTGGCGGAGTCATGGCGGGTGATTACGTGGCAGACCTCACGCGCGTTCATGTCGGTTCACTGTGATGACGGCTTCCGACACGGTTTCCGGATACCGCATCACCGTTCCGGCGGGCTGGCAACGGGTCACGACCGGCGACGGCTCAGCTGAATCAATCGAACGGTTCATTGCCTGGAAACTGCGGAAACAGTCTGGACGTGACCACGTACTCACGGAGCGCGCTCTGCGTGAACAGATGCCGCGTCTGGTCTCCGACGCGGAGGCGGCCGGTGCACTCGATCTTTACGTTTTTTCGGAGGAGATCCGCGGCGTCCCGGTAGTAATGAGTTTTGTCGTCTCGATGACGTACCTCGGCGCAAGTGCTGCTGACCTCGACGAGGCGGACCTGGCCGAGGTTGCCGGATTCGGAGCGACAGAGTCGGAGTTCGTTGATCTTGAAGTCGGGCGTTGCTTTCGTGCGGTTGAACATCGGGCATCGACGGTGGCTGAGTTTCGACGTCTCGTCGCAGGCCAATTCGCTGGGAGTGCGCAGCTCGACTTACCGAAGGCCGATACCGCCCAAGCGTTTGAGGCCGTCGCGCTCATCCGGAACGAGGAATCGTCCGGACGAATGCTCCCCAGCACACGAGTGAGTTATCTCCTACCGGTTCCTGCCTCGCCGGGAGCCTTCCTTCTCGTCGTCTTCAGCTGCGACGACAGCAGTTTCAGCGAGGTGCAGGTGCTGATGTTCGATGCCATTGTGACGACATTGAAGTGGGTCTGATCGTGACCGTTCCCCTGAATTTCACCTATCCTGACTCCTGGGTCGAGCTCCATCTCGACGACGTTCACGCCGGAGCGATCATGGCGGCTCAGGTGGTACTGAGTCGATTTGACGCACCGGTCTCGCGCGAACTCGCGGCAGATCTGGAAACAAGGTTCGAAGCCACGGCGAATCTCATGGTTTCGGTCGAAGCCGACGCGGGGTTTGCTCTTGTGCCCGATGCGCCGAATGTGGGGCTCCTGGGCGCACTGATTGTGCGATGGCGGTTGGCCGCCGGAGATGGTGCCGTCGCCGATGCGATTACTGAGTCGTTAGCAGCGGGCCCGCTCATGATCGATGATCCGGAGATTTCGCCGAACGACACGCCGCTTGGCAAGGCAACGCTGTGCATTCAACGTTACGTGAACGAGCCGCAGGCCATTGGACGCGCACTCCGCCGCGGCCGCGCGCGCAAAAGCGATGCGGTGATCTCCGAACACATTTGCTGGTATTGGCTTCTCGACGATCACGCCGGGCCAACGATGTTGCTCACCGTCACGACAACCACAGACGATCTCACGTTCACCCCGACACTGCGCACCTTGACCGAGGAATTCGCGAAGGGGATCACGCGTGGCGATTGAGGCATCCGTTGTTCTCGACAGCGTTGTGCTGACGCCAATACGCTGGCGTTTCTGGGCATCGGTGGGGATGGTCAGCGCTACGGCGCTCGCCATAATCGCCTTCTTACTCGTTTATCCTGGGGCTGCGCGCGTGATGTGGTTTCTGGTTTTCATCATTCCGGGAATCCTCACGGTCATGTATGCCGGAGCACGGTCGAGATCAGTGCGTATCGTTCCCGGTGGCTACCTGGAATATCGGGATGTATTCTTTCGCCTGCGCCGGATTGAGTCGGACGCATCGACCGAGATCGTGTATTTTGCGTCGGTGGTGGGTTCGGGATCGATTCCGATTCGCGAATTTCGAACGCCGATTGGAGTCAACGATGAACGCTGGGCGGTCATACGCTCTGGAAAGAAGACGGTGCTGCGCCTGAGCATGCGGCTCTGGCGCATGAATGACCTGGTCGCCATCGCGCAAGCAATGCCAGCGAGGCTTCGCGTGCATTCCGAGTCGATCAGTCCCTTGGCTGTGGCTAAGCGACAGCCGGATTACTACACCTGGCTCGAGCATCGTCCCATTCGTTATGAGATCGGATTTCTCGCATTTCTCCTCTGGGAAGCGAGTGCAGTCCTCCTGGCGATAGTGCTGGCCTGTCTTGTTCTCGGGACCCTGTGACCAGACGCTCTCGTCGCTCAGTGGACGTTGTGCCCGAACTGCCCGTGATCACGGCCGACGACGTGAGTGCTCGGTGGCGCGCTGGCCATTTTGGCCGCATTGAGGTGTATCCGATTCCGGAGTCGGTGGCGCCCGGTACGCCGAGCGCGATCGTGCGGCCCGCGCAGCTCCCCGTAGCGGTCCCGGTACGGCCAGTGTCCGGTCGGCGAGCTGCGGACACTCCGCATTTTCGTTTCATCGTTGACGGTCGACCGATCGCGGTGGAGGCCCCGTCGGGAGTGATCGGCCGAAGTCCGGACTCCTCCAGCGGCCTGCAAACCATCGCTGTCACCGATGACGGGCGGTCGCTTTCCCGTAACCACCTCGGGTTCGAAGTGGATGCCAGAGGTCGGCTGCTCGTCGTCGACCTGCGTTCAGCAAATGGCAGCGAAATCATGGCAGTCGACGGCACACGCGTCGAGTGCGTGCCCGGTCGTCGATACGTTGTTGAAAACGGCGACGCCTTGTTGCTGGGCAACTTCGAGGTAAAAATCGCCCGCAGCTGATCGCGACACCCCGGCGGCAAGCGTCTACCGAACGAGCAGCATCTGCCGAAAGTACGCGGCGAGCTCGGCGGTGGCGGTCAGCGGCAGCACGTGGGCGACGTACTGGTCGGGGCGCACCACGACGACGGCGCCGCCCGAGCTGATGCCGCGGCGATCGAAGATGTCGTCGTGCGGGTCGGCGGCGTAGACCTTCTCGTAGTCGATCAGCCCGAACGGGCCGGTCGTCGGCAGGAACGCCGCGTCGACCTGGCCCAGGTCCACCTCGGTGTGCGCCTGCTGATGGATCACCTTGACGTCGAAGACGCTGTCGATGTCGCTGTCGGCCGGGGTGTGCGCGAGCAGCGGAGAATCGGCAGCGGTGCGCATCCACTCGGCCCAGTCGGCGACGGCGGAGTTGTCGGCGTCAGCGAAGGCGTACACGCGCCAGCGGCCGTCGGCGCGGTGGTGGTGGCCCAGCTGCACCGGGTTGGCGTCGCCGACGCGCACAACCGGGGCGGACTTGAAGCGCTTGCCGATGGGGAAACCGGTGGCGAGTGACTGGTGCGTGGCCTCGCCGATCAACATCGACGGCGGGTACTGCGTCATGAAGCCGGAGGGGAACTCCGCCGTCTGGGTATAGAAATCTTCGAGCGGAACCTTGAGGTCCTCCGGCTTCGCGGCCATGAGAGACGACCACTCCTTGTCGAAGTCGATCAGGTTCTTGGCAATGACCTGACGCTCGGCGGAGTAGGTGCCGAGGAGCGTCTCGGGGCTGCGGCCGTCGAGTACATAGCCGAGCTTCCAGCCGAGGTTGAAGCCGTCCTGCATCGAGACGTTCATGCCCTGGCCGGCCTTGGCACTGTGCGTGTGGCAGGCGTCACCCATGATGAACACCCGCGGCGAGCGGATGCCGACCTCGTCAGGCAGCACATCGTCGAACCGGTCGGTGAGCCGGTGGGCGACCTCGTACACGCTGTGCCAGGCGACATTCTTCACCTCGAGTGTGTAGGGGTGGAGAATTTCGTTTGCTTTGACGATGATCTCGTCGATCGAGGTCTTGCGCACCTCGCCGTTGTCGTCGGCGGCCACTTCGCCGAGGTCGACGTACATGCGGAACAGGTAGCCGCCTTCGCGCGGAATGTGCAGGATGCTCCCGCCGGTTCCGGACTGGATCGCGCACTTGGTGCGAATGTCGGGAAAGTCGGTGACGGCGAGCACGTCCATGACGCCCCAGGCGTGGAAGGCCGCGTCGCCGGCGAGTGTGCAGCCGATGGAATCGCGCACTCCGCTGCGAGCGCCGTCGGCGCCCACCACGTACTTGGCGTGCACGATACGCTCCTGGCCTTGCTCGGCACCCGCCGTGTATCGGAGTGTGACCGTGACGGGGTAGTCGCCTTCGTTGGTGTTGATGAGGCTGACGAACTCGAAGCCGAAGTCCGGGGTCATGCGGGTGGGGGCGTTGGCCATCACCTCGGCGAAGTAGTCCAGCACCCGCGCCTGATTGACGATGAGGTGCGGAAACTCGCTGATGCCGGTGGGATCGTCGATGGCGCGGGCCGTGCGGATGATGTTGGCCGGGTTGGTGGGGTCCGGCTTCCAGAACGCCATCTCGGTAATGCGGTAGGCCTCGGCGATGATGCGCTCCGCGAAGCCGAAGGCCTGGAAGGTCTCGACGCTGCGCGCCTGAATGCCGTCGGCCTGGCCGATCGCGAGGCGTTCGCCGCGACGCTCCACGATGCGGGTCGTGATGTTTGCAAACTGGGAGAGCTGGGCGGCGGTGATCATGCCGGCCGGTCCCGTTCCCACGATGAGAACGTCGACGTTGTCGGGCAGTTCCTCGGGGCGATCGATGCCGACCCCGGCTGCATCCTGTTTGCGGGGATCGGTGGACACGTATCCGTGGTGGTGAAACTGCACGGCTTCCTCACTTCTCTGTGTGGTCGGCGGCAGGTCGAATGCCAGCCTCATTGCTTGTTCGATAATAGAACGAGGTGTTCTATTATCATTTGTCGAATCATATACGTTCTGGGAAAATTCGCAACGTCGGCCGGTATCGACTGGGGCACGGACCATCGGTTGCGGGTTGAGCGCGACCTGGTCGGCACCGCCCGCCCGGCAACTGGCCCTTGACACATCGCGTGTTCTCACAACGATGGAAGGAGCTCGCAACGTCCGGGCAAACCTCGCCAGACCAATCTCGCCAGACCAAGGAGTCACCATGGTTACCAGCATCTTCGTCAATCTCCCCACGATCGACCTCGACCGGTCGAAAGCCTTCTTCACCGCACTGGGCTGGAGCATCAACCCGTTGTTCACCGATGAGAACGCCGCCTGCATCGTGATCGAGGAGAACCTCTACCTCATGGTGCTCACGCGAGACTTCTTCGCCACCTTCACCGACAAACCGATCGCCGACCCGAGCACCACGGTACTCACGCAGACCGCATTCAGCCGGGACTCCCGGGAGGAGGTCGATTTGATTGTAGACACGGCGCTTGCCGCGGGCGCCACCGAACCGCGTGCAGCCCAGGACTACGGGTTCATGTACGCCCGCGACTTTCAAGACCCCGACGGCAACGAGTTCAGCGCCCTCTGGATGGACCCGGTCGCCGCCGAACAGGGTCCGGAGGCCTACCTGGCCGAGCATCCGTCGGCGATCTGATCCCTGGTGGCCTCACAGCCACGGTCCTCACGATCAGCGGCCGGGCCCAATGTTGGCCCGGCCGCCGGTTACGTTGGACGCGGGTGACCGAAACGCCGCGGGGTGCTCGCGGTAGCCATCCGCTCGAACAGGGTCGATGATTGCTCTGTGAAAACATGCAGCGTGCGGAGCTGGTTGTGAACCCGGCTGCGCGCCGGGTGCAGCGCATCTACCTGACGCTGATGCTCGGCAACACTCTCGCAGCTTCGTTCATCTGGGGCATCAACACGCTCTTTCTGCTCGACGCGGGGCTGTCGAACTTCGAAGCCTTCGCCGCCAACGCGTTCTTCACGGTGGGCATGGTGATCTTCGAGATTCCCACCGGCGTGGTTGCCGACACGGTCGGCCGCAAGGTGTCGTACCTGCTCGGCACCATCACCCTGTCGGTCACGACCGGCCTGTACTGGATGCTGTGGCTCTGGCACTCTCCCTTCGTCTGGTGGGCGCTCGTCTCGGTGCTGCTCGGGCTCGGCTTCACCTTCTTCTCCGGTGCGGTGGAGGCTTGGCTGGTCGATGCCCTCGCCTTCACCGGATACACCGGCAGCCTCGAGGCCGTGTTCGGCCGCGGTCTCGTGGTGACCGGAATCGCCATGTTCACCGGCTCGGTGCTCGGCGGCGTGATAGCCCAGGCCACCAACCTCGGCGTGCCGTTCCTGGTGCGCGCGGGAGTGCTCGTGGTGATGTTCATTTTCGCCTACATGGTGATGAGAGACCTCGGCTTCACCCCGGACCGCTCCGCCGGCCCGCTGAAAGCGACCCGCAACGTGCTCACCCAGTCGGTCGAACACGGCCTGCGCAAGCGCTCGGTGCGCTACGTCATCTTTTCGGCGCCGTTCGCCGGCGGGGTTGGCATCTACGCGTTCTACGCGCTGCAGCCCTATTTATTGCAGCTCTACGGCGACCCGACGGCCTACTCCATCGCCGGATTGGCCGCGGCCGTGCTGTCTCTGGCGCAGGTGGGCGGCGGATTGCTGGCGCCGCGCATCCGCTCCCTGTTCGCCAAGCGCACGAGCATGATGCTCGTGGCCGGTCTCATCAGTATCGGCACACTCGTGGCGCTCGGCCTGAACGGCGTGTTCTGGCTAGCCGTGGTGCTCCTGGTGGTTTGGGGTTTCGTCTTCGCCGTGGCCGGGCCGGTGCGGCAGGCCTATCTCAACGACATGATCCCGTCGAAGCAGCGCGCGACGGTGCTGTCGTTCGACTCCCTGTTCGGCAGCCTCGGTGGGGTTGTCATTCAGCCAGCCCTGGGCCGCGCGGCCGACCTGCAGGGCTACGGCCCGTCGCTCGTGATCGGCGCCGTCGTCGAGCTGATCGGCGTGCCGTTTCTGCTGGCCAGCCGCCGCCAGAGAGACCGCGCCGACACCAACACCGCACGAGCGGATGCCGCCGCACCCGCCGCGTAGGCCGTCCCGCCCTGAGTAGGATCGACCCAATGTCTGCTAATCGAGCAAGGGGAACGCATGGCCACCGGTGAGACGCAAATCGACAATGGTATTTTTCGGTCGACCAAGTGGACGATTGAACCGGGAGACGCCATTCCTATGCACGTGCACGAATATGAGTACGTGGTCGTACCCATGGTGAGTGAAACCATGCACGTCATCAACGCCGACGGTTCCGAAATCGTCGCGGAAATTCGCGCCGGCCAGAGCTATACACGCCCCTCGGGTGCCGAACACACCGTCGAGAATCGCGGGTCGCGCATCATCGAATTCGTTGAGGTAGAAAAGCTAGCCTGACGGTCGACTTATTGCCCTAATCCTCGATCTGGTCAACGGTCATCTCCGCAAACATGGAGAGACTGATTACTGCCGAGCGGGCGCCCTCCAAGGCGATTTAGCTGGCCGTGCGTCTGTGGGACTTATTTGTTCCAGTTGGGTGGTTCTGTGGGGGTGGCGGCGCGGTTCTGGCCGGCGGGGCGCCAGGTTTGGGTGGGGTCGAAGAGGAGGGGGCCGCGGATCCAGGGTCGGCCGTTTCGCATTTGGATGTTCCAGCCGGAGGTGTCGATGCTGGAGTGGGCGGCGTTGCAGA
>NZ_FOCN01000018.1 GCF_900110125.1 Cryobacterium luteum | reverse complement strand
TGCCCTCCGCCCCGTTCACCGTCGTCGCAGCGAACGAATCCACCGTGCTCGTCGCCGAAGACTGCAACACCAACCCCCACGGACCCGGCTGCTGATTACGACGAGACCAGGAAACGATCGAGCGCCACAATCTGGGACAGGTACTAACCCCGGGCCGGTACCCGGGCGAGAGCGGCGTAGGCCCGCTCGGCCCCGGACTGCGCGGCCAGCGACAGCGCGAGTGCGTCGAGGCGGGCGCGCTGCTCGGCACTCGGGTCGAAACTGAGGCGCAGCATCCGCTCGCAGGCAGCCCGCAGATCGGGAACCGTAGCGGTATTGGGTGGCAGCGACTCGCCGAACCCCGCCGCGTCGAGGGCGGCCGCGCCGGCGAACTGGTCGGTCGAGAATGGCAGCACGACGAGCGGAACACCAGCCGTCATCGCCTCGGTCACCGAATTGTTGCCGCCGTGGGTCACGGCGAGTGCTGCTTGCTGCAGCAGGCGCACCTGCGGCAGGAACGCCCGCACCAGCCAGGAATGCGGAATAGGGCCCAGCTCGCTGGGGTCGGTCGCACCGACGGCGATGGCGACCCGAACCGGCAAGCCGGCCAGGGCTGCGGCGACGCGAGCGAGCACGTCACCGCGCACCGAGAGAAAACTCCCGAAGCTGACGTAGACCACGGGCAGCGAATCGGCAGCGAGCCAGGCCTCGACCTCGGGGTCGACCGCCTCGGACCGCACGGCAGACCCGAGAAAAACGTGGGGTGGCAGCTGGCTCGTGCGCGCCGGCGAATGCAATTCTTCCGGGTAGTTCAGCAGCAGCACGTCGCCCGTTTCCTGGAAAGCGTCGACGCTCGGAAGCGCTGCCGGATCGAGCTCGCGCAGCGCGTCGTTCCACTGGGCCGTGAACGTGTCGCGCACGGATTCGCACTGTAATTCCAGCAGGCCCAGTTCCTCGGCTGCGGGCGAGAACACAGTGGGCCAGGCCGGCGGGTAGCCGTAGACCTCGGTGCCGACAGGCAGCGCAGACGGATGCCCCAGCACGACGTCGGCGTGCGCAACGCCAGCGCTGAGCAAGCCCAGCCGGGCACTGAAAGCCAGATGGTCGACGATCACCTGGTCGGGCTGCACCCGGGCAACGATGCGCTGAACCTCGCGAGCGATCTCGACCGGGTTGTAGAGCAGGTCATTGCTGCGCGCCTCGGCCTGAAAACGCAGGGTATCGACCATGCCGCGGCGGGTGGCGTCGAAGAAGCCGCGCAGGGCGTCGTCTTCGCCGACGGGCTGTGCTTCGACCCGGATCGTGCCGGGGTTCGAACCACGGCCCAGTTGCAGATTCTCCCGTTCGAATCCGAACGAGGTCACGATATCGGCTGTGGCCGGCCCGCTCGCGACCACGACGCGTTCGCCGGCCCGCGCCCAGGCGGTGCCGAGCGTGGCAAGTGGATATAGGTGTGAGGCGTAGTCCGGACTGATGATCAGCAGGGTCACGAAACGCTCAGTTTCCACGCGGCCGGTTCGAACGCCAGGGCGACGTCACGGTAGACGCCGGCGAGGGTGGTCGCCATTGCCTCGATCGTGAAGTTGTCCAAGACCATGCTGCGGGCCCGCGCCGCGTTGGCACCACCGTCAACTCCGCCCGCCACGGTGAGTGCGTCGGTGATGGACCGGGCCAGGGCTGCACTGTCACCGGTATTAACTAGAAATCCGGTCACGCCGTGCTCGACGTAGGTGGCCGGTCCGCCGCCGTCGGGGGCGACGACCATGAGCCCGGTCGCCATCGCCTCGAGCAGGGCGATGCCGAACTCCTCTTTCATGCTCGCGCAGACATAGACCCCGAACGGTGCGGCGAGACCAGGCCGGCCGTAGCGGGCCGCGGCGAGCCAGCGGGCTACCGTGTCGTTGGCGCGGTGTCCGGCCAGCAGCAGTCCGCGTGCCGCAGCATCGCCGAGGTCGCCGCTCGCCAGAGACCCCGCCATGCGCTGCAGCTCGATACCCTCGTCGAAGGACGGATGCTCGAGGTCACCTCCCACAATCAGCAGATTGCAGCGGGTCTGAAGTGACGAGTCGGTGTTCCACGCCTCGACCAGGGCGGCCATACCCTTGACGCGGTGCAGTCGTCCGACGCTGATCAGCAGGGGCAGGCCGCGGCGCTCGGGCGGGAGGGTACGGAGCAGGTCGTCGAGCTGATCGAAGGCCAGGGCGGCTGGTTCGGCCGCGGCCCGGGTGCGGGCGGCGCGGGAGACCAGCAGGCTTCCACCGGTGAGGCCGAGCGAGCCGAGGGCATCCGTTCGGGAACGGTCGATCACCGTGAGGTCGATGCCCTCGGGAATGACGGAGTGCCGTTCGGGATGCGCGTCGATATCGATACCGGTCAGGTGCTCGATGTCCTGCTGCAGGTGCGGGCGCGGAAACAACACGGTGTGGGCGGCATCCGCGGCGAGCCGCTGCACCAGGCGAGCACGAAACCAAAAATGTTCGTTCGCGTCGACGGTGCCGAAATTTGCGCGGGTGAGGGTGCCGTTCGATTCGAGCGAGTCAATCACGCCGTGCGGGTCGGGTGCCACGGTGAACACCACCGGAATGTCGAGGTCACGGGCGACGGTGGCCGCGGCGAGGCTGCCGACGTCTGCCATACGCAGGTGAATCGCATCGACCACGCCGGCCGAGCGCAGAATGCGGCGGATGCCACGCTGCGCGGCGACCCGTCGCGGCCAGGCGTCGATCGACGGAACCGGGCCGCCGACGAACGGCACCGCGGCGAAGGAATGCCCTGGCAGGGTCGATCCGACGTCGGCGAGGGCCCGGAGTGCGCCGTCATGGGTGCCGCGGGAGATGGTGATGACCCGGTCGACCGCTCCGGCAACGCCGGTTTCAGCTGTACGGGTGCCGGCCGCGCTGGTCCTGGCCACGAGGGCGTCGCCGAGGCGCACGAGCAGCGTGGCGATGCCGCCGTTGTCTCCGGCACCCACCTGGGACAACTCACCATCGATGTCGGCGTGCAGGAACAGCTGGGCGATCGTGGTCCCCCGATTCCACGATGCCCGCGGGGCATCGGTCGCGGTGAGGTCGAACAGCGCCAGCCGGGCAACGGCGGCGAGCTCGGCGGTCTCGGAGGCGGGTGGTGCGGCATCCGCTTGGGAGAGTGCGCTGAGCAGCGAGATGACGACGGTGTTGGGGGCACGGTCACCCAGGGCGGCGATCGCGGCAACCCGCGCGCGCAGGTTCTCGGTGCTGTCGACGGCCACGCGGCGCAGCAGGCGTTCGGGCACGCGGCCGGGGATGAGGCCGATGGTCTCGACCAGGCGGGCGCGGGCGAAGACTTCGCTGACGCCCAGCAGGGCACCCTCGAGAAAAAGCCCGACCTGATCGCCAGCCGAGGAACCCCACTGCTCCAGGGTGCGCTGGGCCAGCATGCCGGTGAAACCGCCCTCACGCACGAGCGTGACGAGCCCCGCAATCGCGTCATAGCGGGGCAGGCGAGTGCCGAAGGCCCAGGCTGCGTGCTCGCGCAGGAACGCCGAGTCATGGTGCAGCAGGGCCACCAGAACCTCGTCGGCGGAATCGTCGAAGACCTGGGCGAGAGCGTGCACCGCCGCGATGGCGGTGAGCTGGTCGCTGGGGTCGGTTGCCGCTTGAGCCAGCAGCCGCACGGCCCGCACTCCTCCATCGCGAGCGGCGGCGACCGTGAGGTCATCGGCCCGCCGGATACCGTCAAGAATGCTGGCTGCAGCGCGTTGCTCGTCAAGGGCGGTGTGGGTGGCCACGGGCATCTCCTCCCCGCGGAATTTTCCACGGAACGATCGCGGCAATTCGGGCTCACCGCGAGTGAACGGGGGCTATCTCGACCATCCCAGGTCGACAAGTCCAAAAAACCGGGCATTTGATCCGCCCGGAATGGATGTAGCTAGCTGGGTTAGCTAAATCCCCATTCGCCATCATTGCATGATTCACAGCCCTGAAGCTGGGAGATTTCCGAAATCGTTCAGAGCGCCGTCATCGCGCCAAGAACAGGGATGCGCGGAAAAATACCGGTTAGTCGAATAGAGCCACGCCCCAGTGATTGGAGCGTGACTCTGTGTTTTCGAAAATGTCTGACGTGATCTAGCCGAACAGGGCCGTCACCTTGGTGAGTGTTTGAATGATGCCGAAAGCGAGCGGAATACCGACCAAGGCCCACCCAACGACGAGCTGTGCCTTCTTCATGACTGCGCCCTTCCTGCTGCTGACCCGACGAGGGGCTTGTCGGGTTCGTGAAATTCGGAGGGCACCGGTCGCACGAACAGGTTCGCCACGAAACCGACCATGAGCAGCCCGACCATGGTGAGCAGGGCCGGCTGATAGGCCGCGGCGGTGAGCTCTCCCGGCGCACCCTGGGCGTCCAGGAACGAGTTCACAATGAGCGGTCCGGCTATTCCGGCTGCCGACCACGCGGTCAGCAGGCGGCCGTGAATGGCGCCCACCTGAAAGGTGCCGAACAGATCGCGCAGGTACGCCGGGATAGTGGCGAAACCACCGCCATAGAACGAGATGATGATGAAGGCCAGAATCACGTAGAGCGCGGTCGTGCTGGGGCCGAAGAGGGCCAGCAGCAGGTACAGCACGGTGCCGACGCCGAGATAGACCATGTAAATGTTCTTGCGCCCGGTTTTGTCCGAGGTGGCCGACCAGATGAAGCGTCCACCCATGTTGGCGAGCGATAGCAGGCCGACGAAGCCGCCGGCAACGGCGGCGGAGACGAGCGAGTCGCCGTCATTCTGGCGGAAGAAGTCCTGGATCATCGGTGCGGCCTGTTCGAGGATGCCGATACCGGCCGTGACGTTGCAGAACAGCACGACCCAGAGCAACCAGAACTGACGCGTTCGAATGGCGTTCCGGGCCGAGACGTGGTTACTGGTGACGAGGGCTTTGGCACGTACCCTCGTCGGATCGAATCCGGCCGGCACCCAATCGGCGGCCGGAACCTTAATGGTGAAGGCCCCGAACATCATGTATGCGCAGTAGATCACGGCGAGGGTCAAGAACAGCTTGCCGACTGCATCGCCGCTGGCAACCCAATTCGCTGCACCCGAGTTCGGGTCGTAGAAGCTGAGCAGCATCGTCGACACCGGGCTCGCGATGAGTGCGCCGCCACCGAAGCCCATGATGGCCATGCCGGTGGCCAGCCCCGGGCGGTCCGGGAACCATTTAATCAGGGTCGAGACCGGTGAGATGTAGCCGATGCCCAGCCCGATACCGCCGATGAAGCCGTAGCCGAGGTAAACCAGCCAGAGCTGATTCGAAAAGATTCCGAGCGAACCGATCAGGAATCCGCCCGACCAGAACAGGGCCGCAACGAACATGGCCTTGCGAGGTCCGTTGCTGTCGACCCAGGTGCCCATGATGGCCGCCGAAAGCCCCAGCATCACGATGGCGATCGAGAAGATCACCCCGATCTGCACGAGACTGGCGTCGAAGTGCGCCACGAGCGCCGTTTTGTAGACGCTCGTGGCGTAAGCCTGGCCGATGCAGAGGTGCACGGCGAGGGCGGCCGGCGGAATGAGCCAGCGGTTGAATCCGGGTGGGGCGATGGTGCGGTCTCGATCGAGCCAGCTCATTGAGATGTCCTTGCTGCCGGGAAGGCGTATAGCGACGTTGCTGTGCGGTTCGGCGGTTCACGGTGACCGTGAACGTAGTGCGCAAACGGGGGGTCTGGTGATGCGCGAACTACAGACTATACGCACGACTGGAACGAGTTCTCTTTCGGATTCCTTACCCATTTCGCCATTGAGGGGCATTTTGATCGGGTGACAAGGCAGGATGGTTCTATGACACGCTCAGCTCCGATCGAAGACATCAACGAAAGTAATCTCGTTGTCACCGCGCCCAAAACCCATGCGGCGGGTGTTGAAGCCGTAGTTGTGGCTCTCGATCGGGGCATCGCCCAGGCCGGTATCGGGCGCACGGCCCGTTCGCTGCTGCGACTCAACCAGCGCGACGGCACCGACTGCCCCGGATGCGCGTGGCCGGAGTCCCGTGGACACCGCAAGACCGCAGAATTCTGCGAAAACGGCGCGAAGGCCGTCGCCGAGGAGAGCACACTGCGCACGGTGACGCCGGCATTCTGGGCCGAGCATTCCATCGCCGAGCTCGCCACCAAGACCGAATACTGGCTCGGCAACCAGGGCCGCATCACGCACCCCGTGGTGATTCGCCCGGGCGACACCCACTATTCGCAAATCTCCTGGGACGACGCCTTCGAACTCATCGGCGAGAAGATTCGAGCCACCGTTCCCGACCGCACCGTGTTCTACACCTCCGGTCGCACCGCCAACGAGTCGGCGTTCATGTACCAGCTGTTCGCCCGGTCCATCGGCACCAACAACCTGCCGGATTGCTCCAACATGTGCCACGAATCCTCGGGCTCTGCTCTGAACCCCACGATCGGCATCGGCAAGGGTACGGTCTCTCTCGAGGACATCCACCAGGCCGAACTCATCCTGGTGGTCGGCCAGAACCCGGGCACCAACCATCCGCGCATGCTGTCGGCCCTGGCCGAGTGCAAGGACAACGGTGGCCGGATCGTGGCGGTCAATCCGCTGCCGGAGGCCGGGCTGTTCAACTTCATGGATCCGCAGACCCCCAAGGGCGTCGTCGGCAAGGGCACCAACCTGGCCGATGAGTTTTTGCAGATCAAGGTCGGAGGCGACCTGGCCCTGTTCCAGGCGCTCGGTCACCTGCTGCTTGAAGAAGAGGCGCGCGTTCCCGGGTCGGTCATCGACCACGAGTTCGTCGCCGCGAACACCGACGGGATCGAGGCCTATCGCGCGGCCCGATCGGTAGTCGACTGGGACGAGACGAAGAAAGCCACCGGGCTCGAACGTGCCGCGATTGAGACGGTGGCGCAGCTGCTCGTGGCCAGCAAGGCCACCATCATCTGCTGGGCGCTCGGCCTGACCCAGCAGCCGCACTCGGTGAACACCCTCAAGGAGATCATCAACCTGCTGCTGTTGCAGGGAAACTTCGGCAAGCCCGGCGCCGGCGCGTGCCCGGTGCGCGGCCACTCCAACGTGCAGGGCGACCGCACCATGGGTGTCTGGGAGAAGCCGAAAGAAGACATGCTCGCCGCGCTCGACGCCGAGTTCGGCATCGTGTCGCCGCGGGAGCACGGCCTCGACTCCGTCGACACGGTCGATGCCTTCGTGCACGACCGGGTGGACGTGTTCGTGTCGATGGGCGGCAATTTTGCCCTCGCCTGTTCCGACACGGACATGCTCGAGAAGGCCATGCAGCGCGTCGGCCTCACCGTGCACGTCTCCACCAAACCCAACCGTTCGCACGTGATGCACGGCAAGACCTCGCTCATTCTGCCAACGCTCGGCCGCACGGATACCGATGACAAGCATCCGTCTGGCCGCCAGGTGCTGTCGGTGGAAGACTCGATGTCGGTCGTGCGCACGACCCAGGGTCGACTGGAGCCGGTGTCGGAGCATCTGCTGGCCGAACCGGTGATCATCGCCCGCATGGCGCACGCCACTCTCGGCGACGACCACCCGGTCGACTGGAAGGCGATGGCCGACAACTACGACGTTGTTCGCGACCATATCTCCCGCGTCGTGCCCGGCTTCGACGATTTCAACGCGCGGCTCAAGACCAAGAACGGGTTCGTGCTGCCCAACCCTCCGCGCGACACCCGCAGCTTCGCCACCGAAATCGGTCTCGCCCGGTTCACCGTGAGCCCGATCGAATATCTGTCACCGCCCGAGGGTCACCTGATTCTGCAGACCATTCGCAGCCACGACCAGTACAACACCACGTTCTACGGGCTCGACGACCGGTATCGCGGAATCAAGAACGCCCGCCGGGTTATCCTCATCCACGAAGATGATGTCACCGAACTCGGCTTTGCGGACCGCGACCTGGTCGACGTGATCAGCACCTTCCGGGGCGTGGAGCGACGAGCGGATGCCTTCCGTCTCGTGGTCTATCCCACGCCGCGGGGATGCGCGGCCGCCTACTTTCCCGAGGCGAACGCCCTCATGCACCGCGAACTCGTGGCCCGCGAGTCGAACACCCCCGGATACAAGGCTATGACGGTGCGCTTCGTGCGGGCCGGCACCGCTGCCTGACCCGGTACCACCCGTCGCGCGGGAGCTGCGCCAATGCGCGGGAGTTCTGGCCTGGCCAGAACACCCGCGCGACGAGTGTCGTTGGAGCTGCGCCAGTGCTGGCGGCTACGCCACTGCAGCGGACGCGGCATCCGCTCGGTCGACGATGCGGTCACCGCCGGCATAGATGACCATGGAGTCGCCGCGGAGAAAACCGACCAGGGTCATGCCCACCTCGGCGGCGAACTCCGCGGCGAGTGAGGACGGCGCCGAGACTGCTGCCAGCACCGGGATGCCGGCCATCAGGGCCTTCTGGGTCAGTTCGAAACTGGCCCGGCTCGACACCATGAGCACGGTGCCGGTCAGCGGTAGCCGGTTTTCCTTGACCGCCCAGCCGATCACCTTGTCGACGGCATTGTGCCGGCCCACATCTTCGCGCAGCACGAGCAGGTCTCCGGTGGCAGCGTCAAATAGACCGGCCGCGTGAATGCCGCCGGTCTTCTCAAACACGTTCTGGCCGGCGCGCAGCTGCTCCGGGAACGTGGTGAGCGATTCGGCATCCACTCGCACCGGGTCATCCGCTATAACGAAGGCCGATTTGGTGCGCACGGCGTCGATGCTCTCCTTGCCGCACAGGCCACAGGAGCTGGTGGTCAGCAGCGAGCGTTCGAGGCTCGGTGCGGGCGGCGCGACGCCCGGGCCAAGGGTGACGTCGAGCACATTGTAGGTGTTGACACCGTCGACCGCTCCCGCGCAATACCGGGCGGTGTTGAAGCCGTCGCCCGTGGTGATGACGCCCTCGGAGACCAGGAACCCGGCCGCGAGGTCGATGTCGTTGCCGGGGGTGCGCATCGTGACGGCGAGGCGGCGGCCGTTCACGCGAATCTCCAGGGGTTCTTCGACCGCGAGCAGGTCTTCGCCGGCCAGGGTTCGGGAGCCGACGGTGAGCCGGGTGATTTTGCGTCGCGCGGTGATTCTGCTCATGTTCAAAGTCTGCCACGGGTCGGCCCGGGCCGCAGGTCGGTACGCTATGCCGGTCGATTCACGACACGCCGTGATTTCGTTCGTCCGAGCCCGGCGTGTCGCAAATTTACCGGCGTTGGGTGCCGGCCGCTCACCCGCCGATGTAGCTCATTTCAATCTTCTTGGCACCGGATGCCCGCAGTTCGCTGGTCTTGGCGCTGCGCAGCTGCGAATACCGGTCGGTGCGCTCACGCCAGAGGTGCGCCATGACGGTGGAGAGCTCGGCGTCGGAGCAGCCGCCGCGCATGAGCGCCCGCAGGTCGTGACCCTCGGTGGCGAACAGGCAGGTGAACAGCTTGCCGTCGGTCGACACCCGGGCGCGGGAACAGGTCTGGCAGAAATTCTGGGTGACGCTCGAGATGACGCCGATCTCGCCGCCGCCGTCCTGGTAGCGCCAGCGGCGTGAGGTCTCGCCGCTGTAGTTCGGCGCGATCTCTTCAAGCGGCAGCTCGGCGTGGATGCGCGCGATCACGTCTTTCGACGGCACGACCGCGCCCATCTCCCAGCCGTTGCTCGTGCCGACGTCCATGAACTCGATGAACCGCAGAATATACGGGGTGTCCTTAAAATGACGGGCCATGGCCACGATGTCCTGGTCGTTCTTGCCACGCTGCACGACCATGTTGACCTTGATCGGACCGAGCCCGACCGCTTCGGCAACGTCGATACCGTGCAGCACCTTGGCGACCGGAAATTTCACGTCGTTCATGGTGCGAAACGTGGTGTCGTCGAGCGAGTCGAGCGAGACGGTGACGCGCTTGAGGCCGGCATCCTTGAGCGCCTGCGCCTTCATGGCGAGCGCCGACCCGTTGGTGGTGAGCGCAATGTCAATCTCCCGCCCGTCGGGCGTGCGCAGCTCGGCCAGCAGCGCGATGAGGTCTTCGAGGCCCTTGCGTAAGAGCGGTTCACCGCCGGTCAGGCGAATTTTCTCAACTCCGTGCGCGACGCTGATGCGCGCGAGCCGGGTTAGTTCCTCGAAGCTGAGCAGTTCGTCGTGTTCCATGAACGCGAAGTCCCGGCCGAATATCTCCTTGGGCATGCAATACACGCAGCGAAAGTTGCAGCGGTCGGTGACGCTCAGGCGCAGGTCGTGCAGCGGACGGTTCATGCGGTCGGTCACTAACCCGGTCGGGGTTTCGAGGGTTATCGGTATATCCGCCCGCTCTCGATAGAAGCGCGGAACTGGTACTTCAACGTCGGCGCCGGTCATGTTTCCACCCTAATCGCCGTGCCCCCGTTCGGGCGTGCTCAGAACACCGGTTCTAAGCACACCGACACCTGGCGGATGCCCGCACACCGCCGCACGCCGTGGCCAATTCAGGAAATTCGCCAGTTTGGAAGCGGCTCAGACCTGATTCACGCAGATTCGGGTCGGGTTTCCTGAATAAGCCACGCGACGAGCGGATGCCGATGGTCGCCGAGACAGGGACGGCCTGGCCGGGAGAATTCCCGGCCAGGCCATCCGCTTGATGAGTGCCGTGAGGCAGTGTTGCTAGCCCTTGACGTAGCCGTTGGGGTTCAGCACGTACTTCGTCGCCGCGCCGGCGTCGAATTCGGCGTAGCCACGCGGCGCATCTTCGAGGCTGATGGCCTGGGCGTTGACGGCCTTGGCAATCTGTACCTTGTCGTGCAGAATCGCCATCATCAACTGGCGGTTGTACTTCATCACCGGGCACTGTCCGGTGGTGAAGGACAACGACTTAGCCCAGCCGAGTCCCAAACGAATCGACAGCGAGCCCACCTGGGCGGCCTTTTCCTTGGCTCCCGGGTCACCCGTGACGTAGAGGCCCGGAATGCCGAGGGCACCGCCGGCGGCGGTAACCGTCATAAGCGAGTTGAGCACGGTGGCCGGAGCCTCGTGGTCGGCGTCCTTGCCGTGGCCGCGTGCCTCGAAGCCGACGGCGTCGACACCGGCGTCGACCTCCGGAACGCCGAGAATCTGCTCGATCTGCTCCCCCGGCTCGCCCTGGGTGAGGTCGATCGTTTCGCAGCCGAAGCTGCGAGCCTGCGCGAGACGTTCTGTGTTCATGTCGCCCACGATGACGACGGCCGCACCGAGCAGCTGGGCCGACACGGCGGCAGCGAGACCTACCGGGCCGGCTCCCGCCACGTAGACGGTCGATCCGACGCCGGCCCCGGCCGTGTAGGCCCCGTGGAATCCGGTCGGGAAGATGTCCGACAGCATGGTGAGGTCCATGATCTTCTCGAGAGCCTGGTCCCGGTCGGGAAACTTCAACAGGTTCCAGTCGGCGTAGGGAACGAGCACGTATTCGGCCTGGCCGCCCACCCAACCGCCCATGTCGACGTAGCCGTAGGCGCTGCCCGGACGGTCCGGGTTGACGTTGAGGCAGATACCGGTCTTGCGTTCCTTACAGTTGCGGCAGCGACCGCAGCTGATGTTGAACGGCACCGACACGATGTCGCCGACCTTGATGAATTCAACGTCGGGGCCGGCTTCGACCACTTCGCCGGTGATTTCGTGACCCAGCACCAGGTTGCTCGGTGCTGTGGTGCGGCCACGCACCATGTGCTGGTCCGAGCCGCAGATATTGGTGGTCACGGTCTTCAGAATGACGCCGTGCGGTACCTTGCGGCCGACGTTGGCCGGGTTGACGCCCGGTCCGTCTTTGAGTTCGAACGTGGGGTAGTCGATATCGATGACCTCGACGACTCCGGCGCTCTTGTAGGCAACTGCTCTGTTCCCCGTCATGAACTACCTTTCTCGTTTTCTTCGCGGAGCAGGCCGAATAACCTTCTCCGCAGTGGGTGAGCGCTGCTGATTCTGATAGCAGCCCTCTCACTCCACCACGGTTCCGAGAAATTACAATCAGCCAACTGCCAGTTCCTGGCCCCCGTTCTGGCCTAAGCAGAAACCAGCGGGAAGCGCCTCAGGCCTTCCAAACCTGCACAACGGATGGCCGCGGTCCGGCCCACGCGCCGGCCGGTGCGGTCGCCCCCAGCGCGACATAGTCCGGGAATCGACTGGCCTGCGCGGCCCAGCTTCCGTTCTCCCCCGGGTGCTGCACGGCGACATAGACCATCGACTGTTCGGAGCGGATGACCGGACCACAGGTCTCAGCCTGCCGCGGCACCGCGAGGAACTGCTGCACACGCCCCCGCTCGGGTCCAACGAGCGGAACCTTGAACAGGCCGTCGCAGAAGCCGATCGTGCTTGGCGCGCCGTCTGTGGAGATCCACAGGTTGCCCTGGGTGTCGAAGGCCACGTTGTCCGGGCAGGAGATGGGCGAGACCTTCTCGCTCGGAAAGCCGGCGAAGTAGGTGCTCGTGTTCGTCTTCGGGTCGCCGCAGACGAGCAGCAGGTTCCAGTCGAAGGTCACCGCGGTCGCGTCGGAGCCGGTCTCGGTGATTTCCACGATGTGGCCATCCCGGTTGACCGCCCGCGGGTTGGGCTCGGTCGCGCCCTCTTTGCCCGGCAGGCCACGATCGGTGTTGTTCGTGCAGGCGACGTAGATTTTGCCGGTCACCGGGCTTGGCTCGACGTCTTCGCAGCGGTCCATTTTGGTGGCGCCGACGGCATCCGCTACCAGGCGGGTGTTCACAAGGGCCTCGTCGGTGCTGAAGCCGGGCACCTGGCAGACGCCGTCGATGACGAGCGCCACCCACTGGCCGGTGCCGTCGAAGAGGCCGTCGGCGGGCAGCTGGCCGGTGCCGGTGATCTCAGCGACCGGCGAGTTGCCGGCGAAGCGGGCCACGTACAGGGAACCGCGGGTGAGCAGGGCCTTGTTATGCACGCGGGCCTTGGGGCTCTTCTTCTTGTCAAACCGGTCGTGGGAGACGAACTTGTAGAGGTAGTCGAAGCGTTCGTCATCGCCCATGTAGGCGGCGACATGGCCGGACTTTCCGACGATCACGTTGGCACCCTCGTGCTTGAATCGGCCGAGGGCCGTGTGCTTGACCGGGGGCTCGTTCGGTTCCTCCGGGTCGATCTCCACGATCCAGCCGAACCGGTTGGGCTCGTTCTCGTTGCCGGCGACGGTGGCGTCGAACCGGTCGTCGACGTTCTCCCAGAGCCGACCGGTGGGGCGGTCGGCCAGGCCGTAGCGGGCATCCGCCGAGCTGGTGCCCTTGGTGCGAAAGTACCCGTTGAAGTTCTCCTCGCCGGAAAGCACCGTGCCCCAGGGGGTCGTGCCGCCAGCACAATTGCCGAGAGTGCCGAGCACGGTGCGGCCCGTTGAGTCGGCCCTGGTCTTCAGCAGATCGCTGCCGGCGGCCGGACCGGTGACCGTGAACGGGGTGTTCGCGGTGATGCGTCGGTTGAGGCGGTGGCCAACACGGTAGGTCCAGGGTGAGCCGGCGCGCTTCCGTTCGAGGGCGACCACGGACATGCCGTGGGCCATCATGGCGATGCGACGCTGCTCATCCGCTTCGGCCGGGGTGGCGGCCGGGGCGAACATGATGTTTTCGTTGGTGTACTCGTGGTTGGTGACGAGAATGCCGTTTCGCCCCTTGTGGTCCTCGAGAATGTCGAGATAGTCGTTGTTGTAGCCGAACTGGAGCGCCTGCAACGCGGCGCTCTGGTGCACGGGATCGAACCGATCGGTGGCGGCGAACAGCGGGTCTCCCCAGCGGATGATGGGGTTCCAGGAGTAGCCGACGGGCACCGAGAATGCGTCGACGGCCGCCGGAACCGGCGCTATCGGTGTGAAGGCAAGGCCGCCGGAACCGCCGGCCGGACCGCCCGGTGCGGCCAGCGCGGGAGGGGTCTGGCCCGACCCGAGAACGATCGCCGCAGCACCGACACCAACGCCGACGAGCAGGGAGCGGCGGCTCAGCGCCGCGCCGACGATGTCACGAAAGTAGTCGTTGCCGCTCTCGTTGGGCACCGGGTGGAAGCAGGCATCCGCGCACTTGAGGTGGCAGGTGACTGCGCTGCGCTTGCCGAGGGTGTGCCCCTGCATCGGCAGCAACGGCAGCAACGGGCGACCAGCGGCGGTGGATTCACGGTGCGACATAGTGCTCCTCAGGCAGGTGAGCCCCGAACGGGGGTGGAACCACCCTCCCGCCGTCACCTCTCCGTCATGAAACCACCCGGTGTCTTGTTGGTGAACCGCAGGTGAACGCTCGGGGCGCCGGCTCTACCGGAGATTTCGGGACTGCAGAACGAGCGCCACGGCGTGTGCGGTGGTTTCGCGTACCCGTTCGGCGGCGTGAGCCTGCAGGTCGTCGAGGGTCGCCGGCCCGCCGGCGATCGAGAAGGCGGCGGTGACACCGGATGCTGCGGAGTCGACCGCTGACAGTTCCACCCGGCCGGCGATGACGACGACCGGGCATCCTGCCGGGGCCAGGCGGGCAACGGCCACGGCCACCTTGCCGCCGAGGGATTGGGCGTCAAAACTGCCTTCGCCGGTGAGCACGAGATCGGCGGAGGTCATCTTGCGGGCCAGGTCAACGGCAGCCGCGACCAGGGTGCTGCCGGGAACCAGTTCGGCACGCAGCAACGGCACGAGCGTGGCCGGCATACCGCCGGCCGCTCCGGCGCCGGGCCGGTCGAGCATGTTCTCGCCGGTTTCGGCGAACACGATCGCGGCGAGGCGGGCCAGGCCGGCGTCGAGCTCGGCGACATCTCGTGGCCGCGCACCCTTTTGCGGGCCGAACACGGCGGCAGCGCCGGCGGGGCCGCAGAGCGGATTGTTCACGTCGACCGCGACGCGCCAGCGCACCGCTCGGGCATGCGGGTGCAGTCCGGCCAGGTCGATTGACGCGATCTGGGCCAGTCCGGCACCACCCGGCGCGACCGGCAGCCCGGCGATGTCCAGAAAACGCACGCCGAGGGCGGCGAGCAGGCCCGTTCCGCCGTCGGTGCTGGCGGAACCTCCGACGCAGAGCAGAATTTCGTCGACTCGCTGATCGAGCAGTTCTCGGGCGAGCAAGCCGACCCCGAAGGTGTCGGCGCGCTGGGGCTGGGGCGGGGCATCCGCTACGAGGGGCAGGCCGTTGGACTCGGCCGCTTCGATGAACCCGATGCGCCCGTCGGCGGAGGTGGCGTAGCGAGCCCGGCGGCGGCGACCGAGCGCATCGACGGTAAGCATGGTGCGGGGCAGGGCGCCCCAGGCCGCCGTGATGGCATCGAGGGTGCCCTCGCCGCCGTCGGCCATCGGGCAGAGCGTGAGGCGAATTTCGGGCCGGCCGAGCGCGAGAAAAGCGTCGCGGGTCCCGTCAGCCATGGCCGCGGCGGCTTCGGCCGCGCTGAGGCTGCCCTTGAACGAATCCGGCGCGATGACTATGGTGAGCGGCTTCCCTGCCGGATGATCGTGCATTGGTTCAGGCTAGCCCCGACCGGAACAACACAGACTCCCATGGCGCATGTCGGTGGTGTGGCATACACTTTTCACATAGAAGATTTATTCTATAAAATTCGACCTGAACAATGCTTTGTTCGAACTTTGTAGCATATATTTCTTTCGTTCGTTTTTGTAAACACACCAGCATTTTTGCCTTCTCAAACCAGGGAGCCCGCCTTGCCCCACATCATTGACGCTCCGGTTGACGTTGAGCTCTCCGCCGACGGCGACCCGCGCGCGTTCATCTGGAATCGGTTTGAACACACCGTCATCGGGCAGCCGCAGGCCGTGTTCAAACGCACCCGGTGGTGGGAGAACGAGGGAATCCCCACCCGCATCGACACCGAGCTGTGGCGACTCGACGCGAGTCGTGGCGGCGAAGAACAGCACCGTTACGACCTGCGCCGCGGAACGGACGGGTCCTGGACTCTGGCAATGGACTGGGGATGACCGGCACGCTGGGGTCAGCAACAGCGGGCACGAATTTCGCGCACCTGCACGTTGCGAGCGCCTACTCAACCCACTATGGCGTGACGCTTCCCGAAGCCCTGGCCGAGCAGGCGGCCGCGCAGGGCGCGAGTTTTCTGGCCATCACCGACCGTGACGGCCTCTATGGCGCCGTCAAGCACGTGCGCGCCTGCGTGAGCGCCGGCATCAGCCCCGGGTTGGGTGCCGACCTCGCCGTACACGACGAGGAATACCGCTCACTCGGCCGGGTGGTCGTGCTCGCCCACGGCCACACAGACGGTCGCGGCTACGCCGCGCTCTGCCGCGCGGTCAGCGCCGCCCACAGCGGCAGTACCGGCCAGCGCTCAGCGCTCACGCCGGCACACACCGGGCCGAGCATTTCGCGCGCACGACTGGCCGACCTGGCCGGGCTCGCTTCGCTCACCGTGCTGCTCGGCCCCGACTCCGACGTGGGTCTCGCTGTCGGCAGGCGCGACAACCCGGATGCCGCGGCGCGGCTCGCCCACTGGCAGCGGGCCCTGCCCGAAGGCGCCGTCGTGCTCGAAATCGTCTGCCACCTCGCCGAGAGCGGCACGGTCGGCAGTGTGACCCCGGCCACGCGCCTGCTCGCCCTCGCCGAGAATGCCGGGCTGCCAGCGGTGCTCAGCAATGCCGTGCGGTACGGCACCCCCGACGAGGCGGTCACCGCTGACCTCGCCGACGCTGCGCGCTTTCTGCTGCCGCTCGCCGAAATCGACACCCCGCAGACCAACGGCCAGGCCTGGCTCAAACCCGCCGGAATGATGCGCCAGGTAGCCCGCATGGTCGTCGACGCCGGCCTGCACGAAGGCGGAGCACTCGAACGGCTGCTGGGCGATACTGAGCGGCTCGCCGACCGCTGCGGCCTCGACCCGGTGAGCGACATCGGCCTCGGCCGCCCGCGCATGCCGGAAGCGCGCATCATCGGCGTCACCGGTGACCCGGTCACCGAGCTGTGGCGGCGGGCCAGGAGCGGCATCGCCGACCTGTACTCCGCGAGCGGCTCGCGCGCGGTCGACGCCGCCCACGCCCAGCTCGCCCACGAGATGAAAACGGTCGAGCACTTAGGCTTTGCCAGCTACTTTCTCACCGTGTCGCGGGTGGCCGACATCATTCGCGGCATGGGCATCCGTATTCAGGCTCGCGGTTCGGGGGTCGGCTCGGTGCTCAACTATGCGCTGCGCACGTCTTCGGTCGAACCCATCGCGAACGGACTGCTCTGGGAACGTTTTCTCTCCCCCGAACGCCAGACGCTGCCCGACATCGACATCGACGTGGAGTCGGCCAGGCGGCACGACATCTACCGTGAGGTCTTTCGCGCCTTCGGCAGCGACCGGGTTTCGCTCATGTCGATGACCAACGCCTACCGCGGCCGCGGCGCCGTGCGTGACGCCGGCCTGGCCCTCGGCCTGCCCGACGCGCAGATCAACGTGATCGCCAAGCAGATGTGGCGGTTCAACGCCCGCGACTTTCGCCGCGCCCTGGAAGAGAAGCCCGAGCTCGAGGCCCTCGCCGCCGAAGTGCGCGAGTCGCAGCAGCTCGACCTGCTGGTCGACCTCACGGCGCGGCTCGACCGGCTCCCCCGACACATCTCGGTGCACCCCTGCGGGGTGATCCTCTCCGACGCGAGCCTGCTCGACCGCACTCCGGTGCAGGCGAGCGGCATGGGCCTGCCCATGTCGCAGTACGACAAACACGACATGGACCCGATGGGGCTCATCAAACTCGACGTTCTCGGCGTGCGCATGCAATCGGCCATGGCGCACGCCGTTGAAGAGCACCACCGGCTCACCGGCGAGAGCATCGACCTCGACCGGGTTCCGCTCGACGATGCGAAAACGTTCGAACTGATTCGTTCCACCCGCACGCTCGGCATCTTCCAGATCGAGTCCCCCGGTCAGATGGAGCTCGTCGGCAAGCTGCAGCCCGAGGTGTTCAACGACCTCACGGTGGAGATCTCGCTGTTTCGGCCCGGACCGATGAAGAACAACATGCCCCTCAAATATCTGCAGGCCCGGCACGGCGAGGTCTCGCCCGACTACATCCACCCCCGGTTCGAGCCGATTCTGCGCGAGACCAACGGCGTCGTCATCTTTCACGAACAGGTCATGCGACTGTTCGACGAACTCACCGGCTGCGGGCTCGGCAAAGCGGATGTCTTTCGCCGCCACCTGGGTAAGCCGGAGCAGCTCCCGCAGATCGAGGAGTACCTGCGGGAGAAAGCCCTCGCCCGCGGCTTCAGCGACAAGGTCATCGACCAGATCTGGACGGTGCTGGCGGGGTTTGGCAGCTTCGGTTTCGCCAAGGCGCACGGCGCAGCCTTCGCCCTGCCCACCTACCAGTCCGCCTGGTTGAAGACCCACCACCCGGCGGCTTTTCTGGCCGGGCTGCTCACCCACGACCCCGGCATGTGGCCCAAAGACCTCATCGTCGCCGAAGCCCGGGTGCTCGGGGTTCCGGTGCTCCCCCTCGACGTGCAGTCGAGCGCGCTGGACTACCGTGTGGAGGATCTCGCCGACGGGAGCCAGGGCATCCGTCTGGCGCTGCCGGAACTGGTCGGCAGCACCGAGGCCGAGCGGGCGCGCATTGCCCGACACCAGCCGTTTGGCTCGCTGCAGGACTTTCGGGATCGGGTGCATCCGCGGCGGCGCACCTTCGAGGCGCTCGCCCGGGTGGGCGCCCTCGACACGTTCATCGGTTATGACCGCACCCGGCGGCACGAACTGCTCGCGCACATTCAGTCGTTGCGCGGCACCGCCGTCGTGATTCGCGCCGACCAGCTCGCATTCGAGGTGGAGCTGCCCGTGCCGCGGTACTCGGGCGACCGGGCCGGCGCCATCACGTCGCTCGAACTGCGCGGCCGCACCCAGACCGATCTGGAGCTGCTGGATCTGAACCTGGCCGTCGGGTCCCACCAGATGAAGCGCTTTCACTCCCTGTTCAAGGAGCTGGGGGTCACCCCGGCGAGCGAGCTCGGCAATCTGCCCGGTGGCACCGAGGTGCTGCTCGCCGGGGTGCGCCGAGCCACGAACACGCCGCCGATGCGTGGTGGCCGCCGGGTGGTGTTCATCAGCCTCGACGACGGCACCGGCCCGGTCTCCAATGTCGTGTTCTTTCACGACGCGCAGGAGCGAGTGGGCGGGCAGGTGTTCCAGACCAATTACATGCTCGTGCGCGGTCGCACCCGCCGCTCAGGGGCGAAGGGAGTGTCGGTAACCGGGGAGAACCTGTGGAACCTGTTCGACGTGGCTCGTCAGGTGCAGGAGCGGCATGCCGTTGAGCGCGCCGCCGCGCAGGAAGCGGCCAGCGCGGCCGCCTACGCGGCCGAACTCAGTGCGCATCCGCTGATCGAGCACTCAGCATCATCGAGTGTCGGTGGCACCCTGCATCAGCTCAATGCGGCGCAGAGCGCTTGACCGTGCCGGTCCAACGGTGCGCGCTACTGGCCGGGCGGGGCGGGAGCCGCGTCGGGCGGCGCGGGCGGCGCTGGTGCGGGTGGCGGCGGCGCTGGTGCCGGAGGGGCAACGACAACGGGCGGCGGAATGTACTTGGGGGCGAGCTCCTCGAAGGCGTCACCGCCGTACTTGGCGTTGACGACGGACATCACGACCGGCCACATGCGGTGCCGTGCCGTCGCGATCTGGTCGCGCCCGAAGTATTGCCGCCGCTGGCTGAGCGTTCCGGTCACGCTCACCACGGCGACCACCGTGGCCACCTTGGTACTCGCGCCGCTCATCCAGGTGTCCTTGGCGCCATCCGTTGTGCCGGTCTTGCCGATCATCGGCACGGACGGTCTCGTGTTCGCATTTGATGTCTGCCCCGTTCCCCCGGTCATCACCCGGCGCATGGCATAGGCCATTCCCGCAGCCACCGTGGAATCAACCGACTGTGTGCAGGTAGACGGCGGCACCGGAATCTCGACCCCGCCCGGGCCGACGATGCGGTCGATCGCGATCGGCGAACAGGTCACCCCCTTATTGGCGATGCCCGCGAAGGCGACGGCCATCGTCAGCGGCGCAACTTCATTGGTGCCGATAACGGATGCCGCGGACTGTAAGAGCGGGTTGCCGTCGGCCCGGTGCACCCCGAAGGCCTCAGCCGTCTGACGAATGCCGCAGAGGTCGAGCCGCTTGGCCATTCCAATGAAACCGGTGTTGATCGAGCCGACGGTGGCCTGCAGCGCACTGTAGTTGGCGCCGGACTCGTTCGCGTCGTTGCGCGGGTTCCAGGGTGGTTTCTCCTTGTCGTAGTTCTGCGGCCCGAGGCAGCTGTCCTGAAAGTTGCCCCAGTTGGCCTTGCGCCGGGAGTCGACCCGCTCATTGAGCGAGTGGCCCTCTTTCACCCACTCGGCCAGGGTGAAGACCTTATAGGTCGACCCGGGCTGGAACCCGCTCGACCCGCCCTCGGCGTAGTCGGTGGCGTAGTTGATGCCCGTGTAGTTGGCGCCGGTCGCCTGCACGGCCGGATCCTGGCTGTAGTCCTTGTTCTGGGTCATGGCGAGCACCCGGCCGGTGCCAACCTGCACGCTCGTGATGACCGCCCCCACGTCACCGCCTGCATAGACCTTGGGCACCTGCTGGTTCATGGTGGTCACGGCAGCGTTCTGCACGTCGAGGTCGAGGGTCGTGTACACGTCGTAGCCGCCGCGCCGAAAGTTAAGCATGCGGGTGGCGGCGTCGGCGCCGAAGGTGGGATCGGTCTGCAGAATCTTGGTCACGTAGTCGCAGAAGAACGCGTTGGCCAGTGCGGTCTGGCAGCCCGTGCTCGGTTCGGTGATGACGGGTTCGACCGGAGCGACAACCGCGGCGTCGTAGTCGGCCTGACTGATCTTCTGGTAACGCAGCATCTCGCGCAGTATGTAGTCGCGGCGCTGCTTGTTGGCGGCGTAGCCGTTGGCGGCCCCGTTGGTCTCGCTCGCGGGCTTGTCGAGCTGAAACTTGACCGGGTTGTTCACGATCGCCACGAGGCTCGCCGCCTGGGGCAGGGTGAGGTTAGCTGCGGTGGTGTTGAAGTAGTAGTTTGCGGCGGCCTCAATGCCGTAGACGGTGCCGCCGAAACCGGTGATGTTGAAGTACTGCTGCAGGATGTCGTGTTTGCTGTACTTCTTCTCGACCCCGATGGCGAGCCGCATTTCTTTGAGTTTGCGGTCGGGCGTGGTCTTGGTCGCCGCGGTGTAGCAGGCATCGTGCGCACGCTGGTCGGTGAGCAGCTCGCACTTCTGCACGAGTACGTTCTTCACGTATTGCTGCGTGATGGATGACCCGCCCTGGGTGTTGCCCCCGGCTACCGTCGTGGCTGTGGCACGCAGGGTGCCCTGCAGGTCGACCCCGCCATGTTCGTAGAATCGGGGGTCTTCTCCCGACACCGCGGCATCCTTCGCGAACTGGCTGATCGCGTCCCAGCCCACTTCGATGCGGTTCTGATCGTAGAACGAGGCGAGCAGTTCGACGCTTCCGTCACTGCGGGTGGCGAAGATGTCGCTCTTTTGAGACAGGGTCTCGATATTGACGTAGCCCGGCAGGTTCTCGAACACCGAGATGGTGTTGGTGGCAGCCAGACCCGAGAGCGCCACCACCGGGGTCACCGACACGGCCACGAGAACGCCGGCCGCCGCACTCATGGCCACGAAGCCGAGGAGCCCGCCGAGAGCTCCGTGAAAGGTGCGCCGCCACGACAGGGCCGCGCCGGATGGAACCTCGGTCACCTGCACCACGTTTACCCCCAGATAAGTCCATCCAGTGCGAGAGCCTACGCCTGCACAAAGTTCGTAACTAAATGTCATGTTAGTCATCTGCGGATGCCCATGGGACCCCTGGCCGATCTGAGAATGTATCGGCTTGATACCGGTTTCTCAAGTAGTATCCGGTGAAAGTGCTGGAGGTGATGAATGCGAACATTCGGCATTGAAGAGGAATTCATCTTTCTGAAGCCCTCGACACTGCAGCCGGCCAACGTAGGCGATGATGTGCACGCCGAGCTGCGTGGCCGCTCCCCCGTGTCACGGTTTGTCAGCCACGAGTTTCTGGCCTCACAGATCGAGCGGTCAACGCCGGTCTTTGATCGGTTCGAGCAGGCATCCGCTGATCTGCTCGCTTTTCGGTCGCGGCTGGCCCGTGCCGCCCTCAGGCGCGGAGTGCTCGCTGCCGGCGTCGGCGCGCCCTTCCAGACCGAGGGCTGGCCGGAGGTGACCAATGTGGAGCGCTATCACACCGTTGAGACCGAGTTTCGAGGCTTGGTGCCCGACCACCTCATCAACGGGCTGCACGTGCACGTCGGTATTCCCAGCCGCGAAGCCGGCGTACAGGCGCTTAATCGGGTGCGGGTCTGGCTGCCGACGCTGCTCGCACTGGCCGTGAATTCGCCGTTCTGGCACGGTGCCGACACCGGGTTTTCCAGTTGGCGCAGCGTGCACATGAGACGCTGGTCGACGATCGGCTGCCCGCCGATTTTCGCGGATGCCGCCGATTACGACCGCCGCATCCGCCGCCTGGTCGGCGTGGGCGGTACCTACGACCTGCGCACGATCTGGTGGAATGCCCGCCTCGCCGAGGATCATCCGACCGTGGAGATTCGCGTCTGCGACGCCCAGCTCGATGCGCCGTCAACCTTGCTGCTCGCCGCCCTGACCCGGGCGGCGGTCACGACTGCGCTGCGCGACGGGGAAACGGATGTCGCCCCCATCGACATCGCGCCGGAACTGCTCGACGCGGGGCTGTGGCACGCCGCCCGGGAGGGGATGGAGTCGACGCTGCTGAATCCGGTGTCGGGCGCGCTGGAGAGCGCATCCGCTGTGACGGCGGCGCTGCAGCATTACGCCGGCGATGCCATCGACGAGGTCGGCAACCGCGATCGCATAGAGGCGCTGCTGGCCCGGTCACGGCGACTCGGCACCGGGGCGGAGCGCCAGCGCGCCGCGATACGTGCCGGTGGACAGCCGGCCCTCGCCGCCCTGCTCGCACAGGCGTTGACCGCACACGACTGAGCGCCGCGCATATGGCTCCCTATATTTTCAGCGAGGGGTGCAGCTTGCCGATCGACCAGATCTTCATGGAGCGGCTGGCGAACACCGAGACGGTGAACGCGCCGATTCCGAACGCGAGAAGGGCGAGAACGTCAACCAGAATGGCACTCGTCCACCCCTCGGCGATGAGCCGCCGCACACCGTCGACCGCGTAGGTCATCGGCAGGGCCGGGCTGATCCACTGGAAGAATCCCGGCGAGGTCTGCACCGGATAGGTGCCTCCGGCCGACGCGAGCTGCAGAATGAGCAGCAGCAGGGCCACGAGGCGTCCGCGGCCGCCGAGCAGTGCGATCAGGCTGTGGTGAATGGCGGTGAAGACGAGTGCCACGATCACCGTGAAAGCGGCGAGGGCCGCAAAATTGGCCGCCTCGAGCCCCACCAGAAAGTGCAGCACCGCGAGCAGCAGTCCGGCCTGCAACAGTCCGAACAGCAGCCCGGGAGCGAGGCCGGTCAGGGCCACGCGCACCGGTCGGGCAGTGGATGCGACGGCCTGCGGTGACAGCGGACGAAACAGAAAGTACATGCCGATTCCGCCGACCCAGAGCGCGAGCGGAATGAAGTACGCGGCGAGGCCTTCCCCGTAGAACCCGACGGGGTTCTCCCGTACGTGTTCAGCGGCGACGGGCGCGGAGGTGACCGCCGCGAGAGCGCTCGCCTGGTCGGCGGTGTAGCTCGGTATCTGGTCGACGCCAACCTCGAGCGAGGCGCTCAGTGTGTCGGCGCCGGCCTCGAGCTGCCCGAGCCCGGCGGCGAGGGTGCCCGCACCGGTGCTGGCCGTGGTGGCGCCGGCAGCCAGGCTGCTCGCGCCGGCGGCCGTGCTGTCGGCCCCGGCCTGGAGCGTGGCGGCGCCGGCCTGAAGCGACGCAGCACCCGCCGAGACGGAGTGGGCTCCGGTCGAGACGCTCGCAGCTCCGGCAGCCAGGGTACCGGCGCCGTCGGCGAGGGTGCCGATGCCGGTGACGAGCGGCGTTGCAGTCTGGTCGAGCGCGGCCGCCCCGGCTGCCACGGTGGCGGCGCCGTCGGCGAGGGCCGTGATCGATCCCCCACCGGCGGCGAGAGCAGCGTTCAGCTGCGTCACGGTCCAGTCCGGGTGCGCCGTGGTGAGGGCGGCGATCGTGGCTAGGTTCTCGGCGACGGTGTCGGTTCCCGCCTTGAGCTGGGCGGTCGCCGTCGGCAGCGTTGTCGCGCTCGTGTCCAGGGTGGCCGCTCCCGTGGCGAGGTGTGACGCACCACTGGCGACCTGCGCGGCGGCGCTCGCCACCGACGCCGAACCGGTGGCCAGGGAGCTCGCGCCGGTGGCGAGGGTATGGCTGCCGGCATCCACCTGGGACACCCCGCTGGCGAGGTCGGCGGCGCCGCTGGCAAGGGTACCGAGTCCGATGACGAGTTGCTCCGACCCGTCGCTCGCGCTCGTGGCGCCGTCGCGGAGGGTGACGGCGCCGTCAGCGGCCAGCGCGAGGTTGTCGTGCAGGCTGGTGAAGCCCACATAGACGTGGTCGAGGTAGGTCTCAGAGATGGAACTCGACAGCTCGGACCGGATGGCGGCGGTGACCGTTTGGGTGACCTGGCCGACGATGAAGTTTGAGGCGTCGTCGGTGTACACGTGCAGTCGGGCCTGTTCTGGCGCGAAAGCGGATGCTGCGGTGCCGGCCGTGACCGCGCCCGGCTTGGTAGCGGTTGACGCGAGGGTGCTCGAGAAGTCGGCGGGAACGACGAGCACGGCGAAGTTGGTGGTGTCGGCGAGCGAGCGGCGCGCATCCGCTTCGTCGGTGGCGCTGCTCCAGGTGAATCCGGCGCTGTCGCTGCCCACGAGCGAGTCGACGAGGTCGGCGCCGGCAGTGATGGTCTGCTCGGTGCCGTCGGCGCCGGTGATGCTCGCGGCCAGGTCGTCATTGACGATGACGGCGTGGAGTCTGCCGACATTGCCGCTCGTATTCCAGTTCGCCGAGAGGTAGACGCCGCCGTAGATGGCGGGAACGGCGGCGATCATGACGAGCGCCACAATGGCCAGGAGGGATGATCGAAACCTCGACAGCTCGATGCCCGGCAGTGAAAACAGGCGCGGGGTGAACAGGCGCGGTGCGAACAGGCGCGGTGTGAACAGGCGGGGTGCGAACAGGCGCGGTGTGAACAGGCGGGGTGCGAACGGGCGGGCCACGATTCAGACCTTCCGGGTGAGAGTGGTCAGGGTTGGTTCAGCGCAGTCGAGGTCGAGCAGGCAGACCGGGCGCGTCGGCGCCGGCTGCACATCGTCGTCGACGCGGTCGAGGATCTCCAGTAGCTCCCTGGGATCCTGTCCGCTCGCCGCGATCGTGAGGTCGTGCCAGCCGGCCGTGCGCAGGGTGAGCAGTGCAGCCCAGGCGCGGGTGCGGTCATTTGTGTCTCGCAGGGTGTCGACGTCGTCGACGATCAGCAGGCGGGGCCGGCCGATGAGAGCCACGACTACGCCGAGCACGGCGCGATCGAGCGGTTGCAGGTTGAGGATGCGGTCGGTGCCGGTCAGTCGTGGCAGGCCGGCTGCACTTCGGTCGAGAATGTCACCGGCGCGCGCGTCGACCTGACGCAGCAGCGCATTCACCCGAATGAGGCGGAGTGCCACGGTTTTTCGGCTGACCAGCGGTTTGTACCAGGGCTGGCGCAGCACGAGGGCGGCGGCGATCTGGCGTTCGACCGTGAGGTCGTCGTCGAGCCGGTTTACGATCGGTGTTTCAGCGAGGGCCGACAGGTGCCGCACCTGCCCGCCGCCACCGCGAAGCGGATGCCCGAACACGGTCGCCGTTCCGGCGAACCCGCGCAGGCGGCCGGCCAGAGCGAGCAGGAGGGCGGTCTTGCCCGAGGCGAACCGACCGGAGACCACGAAGAGAGCGCCGACCGGAACGTCGAGGGTGACGGCGTCGATCACGGTCCGGCGGCGATTCCTGATGCTGAAATCGCGCGTTCGGATGGCGAAGTCGCCAGGTTCGAGGTCGAGGGTCATGCGGGTTTCCATCCAGCGTCGGGTTGTGCGGGGCGCGAGGCCGCCTTAGTATTTCAGTACCGAGAGTATCCAATACCCAAAGTATTCAGTTGTCAATTGCAATTCGGAGAAAACTCATGGTCGAGACGGCCGCACCACCCGCCAGCGCTCCCCTGCCACGCAAGCGGCCGCTGCGCACCGACGTGCGGGCCGACATTCTGCGAGCGGCCACCGAGCAATTTTTCGAATCGGGCTACCTCGGCACCAAACTCGACGACGTTGCGACGCGCGCCGGATATACCAAGGGAGCGGTCTACTCCAATTTCGGGTCGAAACAAGCCCTGTTCGGATCGATCCTGAACGAACGGCTGGCCACCCTGCTCGGCGGGCGGTTCGCGACCATTCTCGGCGACGAAGTTCAACTCGACGACGCGGCCCTCGCCCGCATCGCCCGTCGTCTGGCCGAGACGCTGGTCGACGACGGCCCCTGGCACCTGCTGCTCATGGAACTGGCTGTGCACGCCGCGCGTGATCCCCAGGCCGCTGACCTCTATCGCCAGAGCCGGCAGAGCGTGCGGCTCGCTCTCGGCGCGGTCATCCTGGAACGCGCCGACCGATTCGGCATCGACCCGGCCGCCCACCGAGTGGATGTGCTCGCTCCCCTGATCATGTCGGCGACCAACATCATGGCACTCGAAGGAATTCTCGACCCGCACTACTTCACGAGCGAGGTGCAGGCCCGCATGATCGAGGCGCTGCTCGTTGGTACCCTGCGGTAGTCCCTCCCGCAGCATTCACCTCCGTCGCAGCGCGGGAGTCGACGGTGCTCGTGGCTGAAGGCCGTGACGCCGACCCCGGCGGTCCCGGCTGCTGTGAGCCCCGCGAACATGACCGCCGCGGCCTGGCCACTGACCAGGCCGCGGGCCACCTCGTTACGGAAGCAGGCGGTCCCCCGCCATCCTGGGCAACCGGTCCGCGGCGGCACGGGCGATCGCGGATTCGGCTTCGTTGGCGACAGCGTCGAAGTCGACGCCATCGATCGAATCAGCAACGGATGCCCCGGCTGCCGCTCGCGCCGCGGCAGCAGCCGTCGCGGTCGATGATGACACTGATGTGGGTGTAACCGCAGAAACCGTTGACCCGGCGTCCGCGATCGATGCCGGCGCCGAAACCGCAGCATCCGTCACGGTCGAACGCGGCGCGGCACCAGCAGCCGGCGAAGCGGATGCGCCGGCGCGGGCCGGCCCCGAGCTTCGCAGCGCGGCCCCGGCGGTGCCGCCG
Source organism: Cryobacterium luteum (assembly GCF_900110125.1). Lineage (GTDB taxonomy): Bacteria > Actinomycetota > Actinomycetes > Actinomycetales > Microbacteriaceae > Cryobacterium > Cryobacterium luteum. The sequence continues at coordinate 35,973 of NZ_FOCN01000018.1, read as the reverse complement.
AGCAGCCCGCCGAGCAGGTCCTTGATGCCGATGCCCATGGTGGAACCGAGTACGGCATCGACCTCGCTGAAGCCCGACGCGACGTTCTTGGAGAGTTGGCTGGCGCCATCCGTTGAAATGACGGTGAGCTGGTCGATGTTACCCATGGGAGCGGCCAGTTCGTGGGCGATCTGCGGCAGCATCTCGACCAGGCGCAACTGAATGAGCGCCTCGGACTGCTGCGCGACGGCCTCGGCAGAGAGGCGTGTGGCCGTGGCTTCGGCGGTACCGCGGGCGAGGATGGCGTCGGCTTCGGCCTGCCCCTCGGCGCGGGTGGCCTCAGAGTTGGCGACACGGCTGTCGCGATCAGCGGTGGCCTTGGCAACGGATGCCTCGGCGGCGGCGATCGCGGTCACCCGGATGCGATAGGCATCCGCGTCGGCGATGGCGTTGACCTCGGACTCGAGCTCGGCCTTGCGCAGGCTCGCGCGACGCTGGGCGGTGAGTTCCTGCTCCTGCACGATGGCCTGCTGCGCCTTCGCCTCGGCCAGCGGCTTTGAGGCCGCAGCCTCGGCGGAGGCCTTGTCGGTGTCGAGCTGCAGCGCGGCCCTGCGCAGGGCGAGCGTGTTCTGCGCTTCTGCGATGGCCTGCTCGGCGGTGATCAGGGCTTCCTGCGACTCGCGGTTGGCGACGTGCTCGGCTACCTCGGCCTGACGACGCACCTTGGCCTGCTCGGCACGACCGATGTCGCGGATGTAGTCGTTCTCGTCGGTGATGCCCTTGATTTCGAACGAGTCGACGTCGAGGCCCTGATTGGCGAGCGATTCGCGCGCGGTGGCGAGCACCGAACTGCCGAGCTCGTCACGCTTCTGGATGACGGTCATGACGTCGGTCGCGCCGATCGAGGAACGCAGCGAACCGCTCAGCACCTCTTGCGCGAAGCCGTCGATGTTTTTGTCCTGCCCGAGAAAGCGCTGGGCCGCAGCCCGAATCGCGGCGGGGTCGTCGCCGACCTTGACGATAGCGACGGCCTCGACAGAAAGCGTGATGCCGTTGCGGTCCTGTGCGACAGCGGTGATCTCGATCGCCCGGCTGCGCAGGCTGATCTTGAACGCCTTCTGAAAGAACGGGGTGATGAACACGCCCTGGCCGTGCACGACCCGCTGCCCGGATTCCTCGAGCGTCGCACCGTCAACGATGGTCTTACGGCTCTTCTTACCGGTGATGATGAGGGCTTCGTCGGGCCCGGCATTCTTGTAGATCGTCTTGGCGTAGATCAGGCCGATGAGCAGAACAACGACGATTGTGAAAATGATCCCGGGGATCGGGCTGAACAGAAAATCGAGCATGGGTTCCTTCCGAGGCGCGAGGCGCGTACATCGTGTCGGCGATCCGGTCGGGTTCCCGTGGCGCCGAGCTGTCTGCCCAGTCTCGCAGGCCACGGCGCCGGATGCGAAAGATGTCGACAATCAGAGCGTCGCCCGTGTGCCCATCCTCTCGGCCATGTGACCGGCTACCCGTCGATGAAGTCGGCGGCAGCGCGCAGAAACGCGGCGGCGGCGAGGGCGCGCGCTGCGGCATCCGCTTCGCGCGAACCGGCGAGAGCGCCGCTGCCCGCGCCAGCCGGGGCCACCGGGCCGCCGCTTCCAACACCACTGGCCGCACCCGAGGCACCACCACCAGAGGCACCGCCCCCACTGGCGGCCGCCGCATCGAGCAGAGCCGTGATCGCGTCGGGGATTCCTGCCGCGGCAACCACGCCAGCCATCTCGGCCGCAGCACCAGCACCACCCAGCGGCGCCAGAAAGACGCGTGACTTCGCCGCCCGCGGGCCGTTAAAGTCGGGGTTCTGCCGCGGCTGGCTCGAGAAGGCCTCCCGCACCTTCGCCAGGAACTCCCCGTTGGTCAGCCGGTTCGCGCTCGGCACCACGAGCAAGCTCGCCGCCACGGTGAAGTCGCCGTGCCCGCCGGTCTCGTAAGCGACCTCGGTGGGCTTGCAGGCGCTGAACAGAACCTCCCGCGCCAATGCACGTTTGCCGGCCCTGGCCGGCGTGCCGCGTTTGGCCCGATAATTCTTGCTCGTCTGCTCATCAGGAATAATGAACCGCGCCCGACGCCCATGGGGAGCGGATGCCGCACTCAGGTCGGCAACCTCGGCCGGTTGCAGCTGCAGCCGGCGCTGGCCGTCGCCGGAGTGGCAAGAATCGAAGAAGGCCGTGAGACTGACACCGTCGGGCAGCTGGTCGAAGATCTCGCCCAGGTCGTCGTCGATGATCAGGTTCCCCTCGCGAAAGTCGACCGGGCAGAGCGCTTCGTCGTACTTCTTCTCCGCATTGCCGGCCTCGGCTTCGTCGCCGTCGAGGTCGTCGACATAGGTGCCATGGCCGGCGTACTGAAAGACCAGCACATCACCCACGACGCTGCTCGCGACCAGATCGAGCAGCCCGAGCAGAATGTTCTGCCGGGTCGCCTCCGCGTCGAGCAGGGTGCGCACCGCAAAGCCGGCGGCGGCAAGCTGCGCGGCCCAGGCCTCGGCATCCGCTACGCAGCCGTAGAGAGCATCGCCGCCCGGGTAGGCGTTGATGCCCACGCAGAGGGCGTGGTGGGTGCCGGCCGGCCGGGGCGCGGTCGGGCCTGGAGCCGGCCACAGTTGATCGCCGAGGTCGCGGGTGATCGGGAACGATTGGATGCGCGAGCTGCCGGTGACCCGGCGGGCGACGCTGTCCATCGTGGGAATATCGTTGTCGAAACCGCCGTGGCTGGTCGACGTGCTGCGGCTGGCCAACGGGCCCGTCGTCGTCTTCGACCAGACGATATCTGCGGCACCACCGACACCGGGCGACCCGCTCGCGCCCGACAGACCGAACAGTTTCGTGAGCACCGGGTTGGCCCGCAGGCACTCCTCGAGGCCGAGTATGGGCGAAAATTCCTCGGGTTCGAACGAAGCCCGCACGAGGTAGAGCAGGGATTTTCCGTAAGCGCCCAGGCAAGTATCGTCGCGCTCGAGCTTTTCGGTCATGGTGAACAGGGCGAGCGATTCCACCCCGTGGCCAACGAGAGGCATGAGCTGTTTTTCGAAGACGTCGGTGCGCACGGCCGGCGCGAGCAGGCTGAGTGTCTCGACGGCCGGCACCCCCGCTCTCAAGGCGGCCGGAAGAAAGAAGGAGTGGAAGATCGACCCGGCGCTGTGCCCGACCGCGTGCACACTGATCGTGCCGGGGTGGGCTATGCAGTACGCGCCCAGCGCCTCGGCCACGTAGCGGGCGCCGCCGTCTCCGGCCGACGCCGCCTCGGCCGAACGCTTCATCTGCCCCCAGATGGCCTGGCCCTGGCCGAATCGGGCGGCCAATTCGAGCACTCGGTCTTTCGCTTCGTCGAGCCAGCCGCGGCGGCCCTGGGCCCAATCACCGACGGCGCTCGTGATAGCACCGGCGAGGCTGGTCTCCCAGACAAAGTGAATCGGGTACACGCCGTTGGACTTCCACCAGTCCACCTGGGTAGCGGCGATGCGCAGCCCGGCTTGCTCGTCGACGAGCCCGCCGTGGGCGTAGAAGACCACGGGAACGACACCGCCCTGCTCGGCCGCGAAGGCCGGGAGGTGGGTGGCGAAAATGGCGTCGACATCTTTCTTCGTTGTTGCGAACGCCCCGCTCGATGAGAATTTGCCGCCGATGAGATTGACCACGTGCGGCCGGAGCTGCTCGAGCTCGCTTTTCGGTAACGATGGTTGCCGTTTCGTGGCCAGCTGGTGAGTGGAACTGGTCGACTGGGCGGGGCTCGATTCGTTCATAGCGTCGTTCCTTTCACGGTCGAACACGGGTGCCGCCGCACAGATCACCGCGATGACGATACCGGCGCGACGATACTGACGGCACGGTGATTATGGCCCGGAAGCGTTACTGCGGCGTTACTGCACGCCCGCTGCACCGCGTCGCCTTGACAGACCGGGTGTTCGGTTGCATATTGCAGGCACTAACGGATGCTGCGGGGCCACTATGACCAATGGTGCGGAGACAAATGGTGCGGAGCCGAATTGTTCTGAGCTGCCTGCCGCGGAGCCGCCGGGTACCGACCCCGGATCGGGCATTCCGGCGCACAGCGGCCAGCAGGTGGGCCTGACCGTGCTCGCCGAGGGGCCCTTCACCCGGGGCCCCGACGGTCCGCTCACGACAACCCTGCGGGTCCCGGTCGAACGCATCGGTCCGGGTCCGCGCAGTGCCCGGTTCGACGTGATCGTGCGCCGCCCCGGCGAGAAACCCTTCACCCTCGAACTGGGCTCCCCCACCCCGCCCTGGATGGTCGTCGACGAAAGACCTCCCGACAGTCTCGCGGCGCTGTTACAGGACAGCCGCTTTCTGGCGCAGCAGGTGTACGCGGTGGCGGCATCCACTTTGGCGTTGTTCGAGTCGACGCTGGGGCGGCGCATGGGCTGGGTCGGCGGCGGCCGGCTCACCATCAGCGCTTACGATCGGGTCTCTTACCGGGAGTCTGGCTACTATCGCGATGACGGCCTGATTCGCTTCGGGCACAAGCGCGACGGCCGCGCGCAGAAAGCCGTGCCGCTCGCCCTGTTTCGGGACCTCGTGGCGCACGAAGTCACCCACGCCATCGTCGACGGCTACCGGCCGAAGTGGGCCGATTCTCATGCAGAAACCGACCAGCTCGCCCTGCACGAAGCCATCGCCGATCTCGTGGCACTGCTGTCGGTGTTCTCCACGCAGACCCTGGTCGAACAATTGCTGACCCAGAACGGCGAGGCCAGCCTCGACCTCGACACCCTCGACGAAAATCTGCTGCGCAGCGACCTGTTCCGCTTGGGTGACGGGATGTTCACCCGTGGCTCGGCCCGGCCGTCACTGGCCGAGGACCCGCACCCGAACTGGCGCACGCTCAGTGACCCGCACCTGCGCGGCGGGGCAATCGTGCAGGTGCTCCTGCGCGTGGTCGCCCGGCTGTGGATCACGCGTCTCGACGCGCCCGGTGGCCGCTCGAGCCTGTTCCAGGTGGCCCGAGCCGGGGCATCCGTCGGACGGCAGGTGTTGAGCATGCTCATTCGCAGCCTCGGTTACATGCCGCCGGTGGATGTGACCTGGGAAGACCTGCTGCGCGGCATCCTCGCCGCCGACCGGACGGTCGTGCCCGATGACGACCTCGACTACCGCGGCGTCGTAGTGACGGCCTTCGCCGAGGCCGGAATCGTGCTGCCAACACCCACCGACCTTTACGGCGTGTCGACCTTCACCGGTCTGCGGTATCCGGTGCGACTCGCCGCCCTGGGTTCGGATCCGGAGGAAATCGTGCGATTCCTCTGGGAGAACCCCACCCTGCTCGCGGCGGCGAAAATCGATCCGACCCGGCCGATCGTGGTCGAACGGGTGCGCCCCACCCTGCGGGTCGGCCCCGACGGGTTCGTGGTCTCGGAGATCGGCTCCACCTTCACGCAGGGGTTTCAGTTGAGCACCGCCGAAGCGCGCCGCTTCGGTCTGACCACCCGGGCACCGGTGTTCATTCGCGGCGGCGGGCAGCTGCGCTTCGACGAGGGCGGGCGCCTCAGCTTCGCCGCCCTCAAACCGATTCTCGACCCGGAACGTCAGCAGGCCAAGCTCGACGCCGCAATCCAGGCGCCTCACCCGGTGGATGCCGCACCCCCGGCTGCCCCGCCCGTCGCCCCGCGTGCTGCCCCACCCCCCGTACCTGTGCTGCCGGGCGCGACCCGACGGATTGCCGCTGCGCCGCCCGAAGTATCAGCGCATCGGCGGCCCACATTTCACCCCTGACCGGTTCACCCGGTGACTAGAAGGCGGTGCCCCACGCGGTCGCTTTTCCGGGAGCGGATGCCTCCAGTTGCGCCCGCTGGGCGAACTTGCGCCCGCGTAACTTCACATTGACCTGCTTGATGACCGCGGCGCGACTCGGAGCGACGCCGGGCTGCAGAGCATCGAGCAGGAAATGCGTGAACGCCCCGCTATACCGGCCGTCGAAGTTCGCATCGGCCGCGGTCTGGTCGGCCCGGCAGGCGGCGAACAGAACCGGCTTGGCCGCCGCCTTCGAGGTGCGCACCAGGTCGCGCAGCGTTCGGGTATCCGCGCCTTCGGCTTCGGCTCCGTCGCGGCCGAGTGGCGTCGGGGGTGGAACGAACCGGGGGCGGCGGTCGTCCAGCGTCGGCACCAGATCCATGGCACGCAGCCCGCTGCCACTGTGGCAGGTGTCGAGGATCACATCGAGCAGCACTCCCTTCGGCAACCGGGTGAACAGCTGGTGCAACTCGTCGTCGAGGATCAGGGAACTCGCGTCCCAGGCGGCACCGTTCTGCCGCAGGTCGTAGGTGGCAAAAGCTTCGTCGACCTGGTCGGCCTCATCGCCGCTCGTGTCGGGCACCTGGGTGCCGTGACTCGACATGGTGAACACGATGTGGTCGAGGTGTTCCCCCGGCAGGTTCGCCCGGTCGAGGGCCTCGGTCAGCGCGCCCAAAACGGCGTCCTTGGTCGCGGCCTGGTCGGTGAGCACGGTGATGCTCGAGTCGGCGAAAGCGAAATCCCTGCTCAGCAGGGCGCTCACGTCGGCGGCGTCGTTGACGCCGCCGTTCAGCCAGCTGCTCATCGGCAGGTTCTCGAACCGGTTGATGCCCACGCAGAGGGCGAAGTGACTCATGGCCGTCCAATCTCGAAAGCCCGTGCCCGGTGAGGCTAGCCCCGTCGGCGTTACCGGTGAGTTACTGGAGGGCGGCGCGGTGACGCGCGCCCACGCATCCGTTGTGGGGGTGACGGCATTGACAATCCCGCCCGGGCTGGCCATTCTGGGCGGTAGCACCCGCCTCTTCGGTGCGGGGCAGCTGTGTATTCTTCGCGGATCGAGCACCATGGGATTTTCGGCGACACCGGGTTGGGATCTTCGCGTGCTGGGCTACTGGCAGTTGCGCTTCAACGGCGTGCCGGTTGAGGTCGGTGCCCGCCAGCAGCGGCTGCTCGCCGCCCTCGCCCTGCTGCACGCCCAGCCGCGGCACGTGCTCGCCGCCCTGCTCTGGCCGGACAGCCCGGAGCATCAATCTGCGGGCAACTTGCGGGCGAGCGTCTTTCGCATCTCCCATGAGCTGCCCGGGTTGCTCAGCGCCACCGATCCCCTGCAGATGGACACTGTGGTGCGCGTCGATCTGCGCGAGGTGCGCGCGTTGATCACCGAGATCACCCTGAACGCCACACGATCGGTATCACCGGATTCCATCGATCTGCTGCAGGAAGCGAACCTGCTGCCGGGCTGGTACGAGGAATGGGTGATCAATCAGCAGGATCACCTGCTGAATCAACGCTTGGACGCCCTGGAGACCGTGGCTCGCTCCTACCTCGCGGCCGGCAGCTTCGGTCGAGCCCTGAGCGCGGCGCGTGCCGCCGCGGTCGTCGATCCGCTGCGGGAGAGCGCGCAGCATCTTCTGGTGCGCTGCCACCTCGCCGAAGACAACTATGCGTCGGCGGTGCTGGTCTACCGCAGCTATCGCACCCACCTGCGCCGTGAGCTCGGCATTGCGCCGTCTGCCCGTTTTGCGCAGTTGCTCGGGCTGGAGACCGCCACGAGTGATTCCCGCCTGCTGGTGCGGTCGCTGAAAAACTAGAGCGCCAGGCGTACAGGAGGTTCCCACCCGACCCTCACTTATGATCGACCGGTGACTGAAACAGCCTTCCCCCGCCCGTTCCGCCCCCAGTCCCGCTGGGTACGCAGCGTCGGCCTGATGATTTTCTTCAGCCGCTGGCTGCAGGCGCCCCTCTATATTGGCCTAATCATCGCGCAGATCATCTATGTGATCGTATTCATGGTCGAGCTCATCAACCTCGGTGGCGACGTCTGGACCTCTCTGACCGTGCCCGGCGACGACGGTGGCATCCACGTTGAAGAAGCCGCGATCATGCTCTCGGTGCTTGGCCTGATCGACGTCGTGATGATCGCGAACCTGCTGATCATGGTCATCATCGGCGGCTACGAAACGTTTGTGTCCCGCATCCGTTTGGAGGGCCACCCCGACCAGCCGGAATGGCTCTCGCACGTCAATGCCAACGTGCTCAAGGTCAAGCTGGCCATGGCCATCGTCGGAATCTCATCGATCCACCTGCTGAAGACCTTTATCGAGGTCGGCGACCTGGCCGCGCGCGGCACGCCGGTCAGCTCGGACCCGACCGAGACCATCACCGGCAATGTCTACACCTGGGACGGCGTACTGTGGCAGGTCATCATCCACATGGTGTTCATTCTCTCGGCGATCGCCCTGGCGTGGATCGACCGCATGTCGCAGTCCGGTCACGCGGCACCGCCGGCGACCGTGCCGGCACCGGCCATCGCCCCGCAGCCGGTCGCAGCGCTCGCCGCCGGGCCCATCCGTCGCGAACTCGCACCCGCCGCATCCACCGGCATAGCTCTGCACCTCACTCAGCTGGGCCAGCTGCGCGATGCCGGCGTGGTGACGGATGCCGAATTCCTCGCCAAGAAGACGGAGTTGCTCGCCCGCTACTAGCAAGTCAGATCGTTTTCCTGTCGTCCAAGTACGTAACGCCGGTAAATTTTGCGACACGCCGTGATCCGAGCACGGAAAGCCCGGCGTGTCGCATTTCTACCGGCGTAACGCACCGGGCGAGCCGCACACTCGTGCTGACTAGAAGGTCGTCAGGCCGCGCACACGAAACTGGGCCCGCACCCGCTCGAGCAGTGCGGCATCCGGCGGTTGCACTCCGTGTAGCGGATACGAAATGGCCAGGCGGTTCCATTTATCCTCGCCCATCTGGTGAAACGGAAGCACCTCGACCCGGGTGACGTTGGGCCAGCGAGCCACAATCTCGGCGACCGCGTCGACGTTGTCGACGGCGTCGGTGAGCCCCGGAACCAGCACGAACCGTGCCCACACGTTGGTGCCGCGGGCGCAGAGCCGGTCGCCGAACGCGATCGTCGGTGCCAGTTCGCGACCGGTCACCGCTCGGTAGGTGTCGGGCAGGCCCGACTTCACGTCGAGCAGCACCAAATCGGTATTTTCTAGCAGCTCGTCCGACGCACTCGCGCCGAGATACCCCGAGGTGTCGAGCGTCGTGTGCACGCCCAGCGCACGGCATTCGGCGAACACGCGGGCCACGAATGCGGGTTGCATAAGCGGCTCCCCGCCGGAGAGCGTGACGCCGCCGCCGGTCGCCGTGAACACACCCCGATACCGGCGGATGCGCGTCAGCACCTCGTCAATCGGCGTGAGCGCACCGTCCCGCATCTTCCAGGTGTCGGGGTTGTGACAGTACTGGCAGCGCAGCAGGCAGCCGGACAGAAAATAGGTCAGCCGGGTGCCAGGACCGTCGACCGCTGTCACCAGTTCCCACGAGTGCACGCTCGCCACCGTGCCCGTGCGATGTCCCTCAACCTGCTCGTGGTGAAATTCAGGTCGGCCCAGCTGTACCGCGACCACGGTGTCAGACGCTCGTGTGGAAGGTGCGGCTGATCACGTCGAGCTGCTGCTCCCGGGTGAGGCGCACGAAATTCACGGCGTAGCCCGACACCCGGATGGTGAGCTGCGGGTAGTTCTCCGGGTGCTCCATCGCGTCTTCGAGGGTTTCCCGATTGAGCACGTTGATGTTGAGGTGGTAGCCGCTCGAGAGCGTGTAGGCGTCGATCAGGCCGACCAGGTTGGTCACCTGCTCGTCGGGGGTGTGGCCGAGCCCGGCCGGCACCACGGTGTTGGTCAGCGAGATACCGTCTTGCGCTTCGGAGTAAGGCAGTTTCGCCACGCTGAGCGCCGAGGCCAGCATGCCGTGCGTGTCACGGCCGTTCATCGGGTTGGCGCCGGGTGCGAAGGGCGCGCCGGCCCGACGTCCGTCGGGGGTGTTGCCGGTCTTCTTGCCGTAGACCACATTGGAGGTGATCGTGAGCACCGACTGGGTGTGCACGGCGTTCCGGTAGGTCGGGTGCTTGCGGATCATGGCCATGAAGGTTTCGACAATGGTGACCGCGATCGCATCGACCCGGTCGTCGTCGTTGCCGAACGCCGGGTAGTCGCCGTCGATTACGTAGTCGACGACGAGGCCGGTATCGTCGCGCACCGGCCGCACGGTGGAGTACTTGATGGCGGCGAGGGAGTCGGCGGCGACGCTGAGGCCGGCGATGCCGCAGGCCATCGTGCGCAGGATGGTGCCGTCGTGCAGCGCCATTTCGAGGCGTTCATAGGCGTACTTGTCGTGCATGTAGTGGATGCAGTTGAGCGCGTCGACGTAGGTTTCGGCGAGCCATTCAAGGCTCGCGAGGTAAGCCGTCCACACGGTGTCATAGTCGAGCACGTCGCCCACAAGCGGGGCGGTGACCGGCGCGATCTGCTCGCCGGTCAGTTCGTCGCGGCCGCCATTGATGGCGTAGAGCAGCGCCTTGACGACGTTGACCCTGGCTCCGAAGAACTGCATCTGCTTGCCGACACCCATCGGTGAGACGCAGCAGGCGATGGCGGCATCGTCGCCCCAGGCCTCACGGATGAGGTCGTCGGACTCGTACTGGATGGCCGAGGTGTCGATGGAGACCTGCGCGCAAAAACGCTTGAAACCCTCTGGCAGTTGGTCGCTCCAGAGCACCGTGAGGTTCGGCTCCGGCGCCGGACCCAGGTTATACAGGGTCTGCAGATACCGGAATGCGGTTTTGACGACGAGGGTGCGTCCGTCCAGGCCGATGCCGCCGAGCGATTCGGTGACCCAGGTGGGGTCGCCCGAGAACAGCTGGTCGTACTCGGGGGTGCGCAGAAACCGTACGATGCGCAGTTTGATCACGAGATCGTCGATGAGTTCCTGGGCCTGGCTTTCGGTGAGGATTCCCGCCGCCAGATCACGCTCCAGGTAGGCGTCGAGAAACGCGCTGGTGCGGCCGAACGACATGGCGGCACCGTTTTGCTCCTTGACCGCGCCGAGGTAGGCGAAGTACAGCCACTGCACCGCTTCGGTCGCGGTTCTCGCCGGCCGCGTGATGTCGAAACCGTAGGACGCCGCCATCTGCACGAGTTCCATGAGCGCGCGAACTTGTTCGGCGTTCTCTTCGCGGGAACGAATGACGTCGTCAAAGCTGAATGACTCATCGAGCCGGGCACGTTCGAGCTTTTTGGCCGCGATCAGCGCGGTCACGCCGTAGAGCGCGACGCGGCGGTAGTCGCCGATGATGCGGCCGCGACCGTAGGCATCCGGCAGCCCGGTGATGAGGTGGCTGTGCCTGGCCCGCTTAACGGCCGGCGGATACACGTCGAAGACACCGTCGTTGTGGGTCTTGCGATACTTCGTGAAGATGGTTTCGAGCTCCGGCGACACCGGGTAGCCGTAGGTTTCCAGGCTGGTCGCGACCATGCGCCAGCCGCCGAAGGGCATGATGGCGCGCTTGAGCGGAGCATCCGTTTGCAGACCCACGATGATCTCATTGGCACGGTCGATGTAGCCGGGCGCGTGCGCGGTGATCGATGCCGGGGTGGTCGGGTCGACGTCGTAGACGCCGAGTGCCCGTTCCCGGGGGAACATGGCCGACAGGCGGGCCCAGAGGCCGAGGGTGCGCTCGGTCGCCCCGGTCAGAAAGCTCGCGTCACCGGTGTACGGCGTGTAGTTGCGTTGGATGAAATCGCGCACGTCAACGCCGTGCTGCCACGGCCCGGCGGTGAAGCCGGCCCAGCCTGTGTCGTCGGTGGTCGTGGCACGCGGGGAGTCGAGGAGGGTCATTCTCCCACGCTAACGACCGGGCCGGCTGCTGTCTCGGGCCGTAAGTCCCCTCTTTGCGCGCTACGGCAAGCGGATGCCGCTAGCGCTTCAGCCCCGGAAACTGGTCGTCGCGCCACTCGTCAGGCAGCCGCGTTCCGGCGGCGGCCGCATCGTCCTCGCGCTCGCGCAGCTCGACCCGGCGAATCTTGCCCGAGATGGTCTTGGGCAGGTCGAAGAACTCCACCCGCCGCACCCGCATGTAGGCGGGCAGCCCGGTGCGCGCGTGCCGCAACACGGCCTCAGCGGTCTCAGCGGTCGGCTCCCAGCCCGGGGCGAGGTGGATGTAGGCCTTGGGAATGTTCAGCCGGGTGACGTCGGGCGCGGGAACGACAGCGGCCTCGGCGACCGCGGGGTGTTCGAGCAACACGCTCTCCACTTCGAACGGTGACACCTTGTAGTCGCTCGACTTGAACACGTCGTCGGTGCGACCGATGAAGGTGAGGTAGCCGTCGGCATCCACCGTGGCGACATCGCCGGTGTGAAAGAAGCCGCCGCGAATGGCGTGAGCGGTCAGGTCGGGTTCGCCGTGGTAGCCGCTCATGAGGTTGACCGGGCTCTGGGACAGGTCGAGGCAGATCTCGCCCTCGTCGGCGGGTAACTCCGTGATGGGGTCGAGCAGCTGGATCGAGACGCCGGGCAGGGGCAGGCCCATCGAGCCGGCCTTCAACCGCGATCCGGGGCCGTTTCCGACGATCGCCGTGGTTTCGGTCTGGCCGAATCCGTCGCGGATGGTCAGTTTCCAACCGTTGTCGATCTGGCGGATGACCTCGGGGTTGAGTGGTTCGCCGGCGGAGAGCAACTCGCGCAGGCTGTCGGGGCGGGCGCCGACATCCGCTTGGATGAGCATGCGCCAGACCGTGGGCGGTGCGCAGAACGTGTTGACCTTGGCGCGGTGCAGTTGCGCGATGAGGGCGTTGGGATCGAACTTGGAATAGTTGTAGACAAAGACGGTGGCCTCGGCGATCCACGGAGCGAAGAAGCAGCTCCAGGCGTGCTTGCCCCAGCCGGGCGAGCTGATGGCCAGGTGCACGTCGCCGGGGCGCAGGCCCAGCCAGTACATGGTCGACAAATGGCCGACCGGGTAGGAGGTCTGCGAGTGCAGCACCATCTTCGGCTTGCTCGTTGTGCCGGAGGTGAAGTAGATCAGCGACGGGTCAGCAGATGCGACGACCGTCGTGATCGGCTCCGGTGTCACTCGGTAGGCGTCGGCGAAGTTTGCCCAGCCGGGGCGCGGCTCGCCGACGCCGATGCGGGTGTAGTCGCCGGGAACGTCGTCGAATTTGGCCGCGTCGGCCGAGTTGGCGATCACGTGCCTCACGCCACCGCGACGCACCCGGTCAGTCAGGTCGTGCGAGGCGAGCACTGCGCTCGTGGGCATAATGACAGCGCCGACCTTCATGATTGCGAGCATCGCCTCCCAGATCTCTCGCTGGTTGCCGAGCATGAGCATGACGTGGTCGCCGCGCCCGACGCCCTGCCGGCTGAGCCAGGTGGCGACCCGGTCAGAGCGGTGGGCCATCTCGTCGAACGTGAACTTCTGCTCACTGCCGTCTTCTTCGACGATCCACAAGGCGATTTTGTCGTTGCCGCGCGCAAGCACGTCGAACCAGTCGGTGGCCCAGTTGAAGTGCTCCCCCACGTCGGGCCAGAGAAACTCCTGCGCGGCGCGGGCGTGATCGTCGCGCAGGGCCAGCAGCTGGTCGCGTGCTGCACGATAATTCAGCGTGCTCGTGTTGGTCTTGCTCGTGTTGGTCGTGTTCGTGCTCACCTGGTGAGTCATACGCCGTTGTCTCCTCGAACGAGTCGCCCAGTGCGACGACAGTCCATTCTGTCAGGACCCGCGGGCGGTCGTCGCCGGGCCGATAGTCTGCGAAGGATGACACCTGCAACTCATCGTGTGCGCCACCACCGCCCGCACTCCACTGTTCGACGGAACCCTGGTACCCGCCGACTGCTGCGTGGTCACGGTCGGTTCGCATGAAGCGGATGCCCGAGAGCTCGACTCGGCGCTCCCCGCCCGCTCCCAGCTCGTGGTCGAAGACGCTGCAACGGCCCGGCGTGAGGCCGGCGACGTGATCTTGGCGCTCGCCGAGGGAGCGATCGAACCGGGCAACCTCGTGCCGCTGCGCGACCTGGCCAGGGGCACGGTCGCCGCTGAGACGGCCCGTCCGCGCGTCTTCAAGAGCACCGGCATGTCGTGGGAAGACCTCGTGATTGCGACGACCGTACACCGGGCAGCGCCGGCAGGGTAACGTGCGGCCTATCGTTGGGGAGTGACCTATTCCATTCGTTCCCTCGTTGCGGCCGATCTGCCGCTCCTGCTCGCCCTCAATAATGCTGCGGTTCCCGCGGTCAACGAACTGGATGCCCCCGCGCTGGCGGTACTCGTCGACCACAGCCAGCTCGCGGTTGCCGTCGTCGACGACGACGCGGCCGACGTCGCACTCGGCTTTGCCGTTCTGTTCGTGGCCGGAGCCGACTATGCGAGCGAGAATTACCGCTGGTTCTCGGCCCGGTCGAAGGATTTTCTCTACGTCGACCGCATCGTTGTGGCCGACGGGTATCGCGGGCAGGGCCTCGGCCAGCTCCTGTACGACGCCATCTTCGGCGCTGCCCGCCGCATGAAGCTCGCCGAGGTGCTCTGCGAGGTCAACCTGCAGCCGCGAAACCCGGGCTCACTCGCCTTTCACGACCGGCTCGGGTTCACCGAGGTCGGCCAGCAGTCGACCAAGGGCGACACCGTCGTGGTGAGTCTGCTGGCGGCATCCGTTTAGCGTCTCGCCCGCTCGTCCGTCGTTATGGGGACAGACGCACTGCTCTGTATACACAAACTGGCGAGAAGTTCAAGGGGGTGCGGTGTTGTGTGCTTGCCCCTTAGGGTCATCCTGACGTGAGTTATCGCTTGCGCAGACTCAAGCCAAGGGACCCCCATCGATGCGAATTACCTGCCCCTTCTGCAAATCACAAGCCGACTTGAATCCGAACCCCGCGCAGGCCCTGCGCATCACTCTTCCCCTCTACGTTCTCAAGTGCACCGGTTGCGAGCGCACCAGCATTCGTGTCGAACCCGTGCGCCTTCCCCGAGTGGCTCGCCCGGCGCTCGCGACGGTCTGATTTCCCCGCCGCGCACCCCGGGGTGAACGGGCCGCGACGCGTTCTCGGGTCGCGACGCGTGGGCATCCGCTGTTTGGCGAGTACAGGCGTATGGGAGCTCTCAGGCGATCGAAACGGATGCCGGTTCGCTCGGCGAGTTCGTCAATCGCGCCAGGGCGTCGTCTTCGTGTTCGCCCAACCGGAGCTCGGCGAGGGGCCCGTTACCGTCGAGAATGGCCTCGGCGATACCGCGGTGCTCGGCGATCCATTCCTCGGTGCCCCGGTACGACGCCTGCAGCACGGTCAGGCACATGCGGGTCTCTGTCATGAGGGTGCTGTGGATGCGCGCCAGGCTGCGACTGCCGCTCAGCGCCACGAGGTCTTCGTGAAAGGCCAGGTCGGCGTCGCTCATGGCGGCGCGATCGCCGGCGTTTGACGCGTTTTCCATCTTCGCAACCTTGGCCAGCAGATCGTTACCGGCGGCGACGTGGTCGGCGCGTACGAGCAGTTTGCAGGCGGCCGATTCAATGGCGGTGCGCAACACGTACATATCGCGAATCTCGGCGTCCGTCATCTCGATCACAAACAAGCCACGGTTGCGAATGCTGACCAGCAGGCCCTCCTGGGTCAGCCGCTGCATGGCTTCGCGCAGCGGGCCCCGGCTGACTCCGAGTTCCCGGGCCAGCTCGGCCTCGCCCAATTGCGATCCGGGGGCAACCTCGCCGTGGGCGATTGCGTAGCGCAGCTTGCGGGCGATGATCGACGGGGTGGATTCTTGGACGACGGGTTCCAATGAATATCCCTGGGGCATACCTTTCACAGTTCTTTCTCGAGTCAGTACCTAAACACGCGGGTGAAAATTCCATCGACAGTGTGACCCGATTCCAGCCATCTGTCAATTGTTTACAATTCTATCGCTGGCCTTTCGCACTATCGCTTGATTGGCGTAATCCTACTTGGGGGCTCGACGATCAGGTGCCGCTTTACCGTCTGGCCCTCAGTTCAGCTTTTCTCCATCCAACCGAGGGAGACCCGCGCTATCGCACGGCGCACGGGTGGGGAGGCTACGCTGGCGGCATGATCGATGGAGACCGCGCCCATAATGCACGCCGCCCCGCCAATCCCGACCTCGCCCCCGCACACCGCGGTATCCCTCTGCCCGACTACGTCAACGCCTGGGTGTCAACCCAGCGGTGGTTCGGCAACAAGGGACACGTACCCGCCCTGCGCAGCATCGGCTACTTCTCCCTGGCCTCGTCCGAAGCCGGCGTGACCATTCGCGTCGACCTCGTGCTGGACACCGCCAGTCTCGGCCTGACGCTGTACCAACTGCCGACCACGGAACGCGCCTCGGAGCTGCCCGGTGCTGCCGATGCCCTGATCACGGTGCGGAGGCCCGGCTCCGACCACGCGCGTTTCATCTACGACGCCCCCTACGATCCGGCCTTCGCGGCTGCGGTGCTCACCTTTATGGAAGGGCAGGGCGTGTCCACGTCGACCCGCCCACGGCAGACCGACCGCTGGTCCGCCAGCGCGCGTGGCGAGGATCTGAGACCGGGGACACAAATCCCGTCGGCGGCGCTCGTCGTCTCGAGTCGCGTGCTCAGCGGCGAACAATCCAATACGTCCATCATCGTGCAGCGTGCCGATGCGGCCGGGGCACCGACGCCGCCGATCATCTGCAAGATTTTTCGCATCATCCATGCCGGGGAGAATCCCGATGTGACGGTGCAGGCCGCGCTCGCCCGCGCCGCATCGCGTCGGATACCGCTGCCATTCGGTGCCATAGCCGGCCAGTGGGACGACCCCGCCGAACCCGGCAACCGTGCTGTCGGCCATCTGGCCTTCGCCCAAGAGTTTCTGCCGGACGCACCGGATGCCTGGCGGACTGCCCTGGTCGCTGCGGCCTCCGGGAGCGACTTCACCGGCCCCGCTTTTCGACTGGGGCAAGCCACCGCGGAAGTTCACCACGATCTGGCCGGCACACTGCCCACCCTCGAGGCGACTCCCGCGGTGATCGCCGAGGAGATGGCGCAGATGCGGCTGCGCTCTAGTCAGGCTCTGCAGGAAGTACCCGCTCTGGCCGGGCATCGCGATGTTATCGAGGCGGTTTTCGCCCGGGCGGAGACCGCGGCCTGGCCGAGGCTTCAGCGCATTCACGGTGACTTCCACCTCGGCCAGGTTCTCGACGTGCGGGGCCGCGGCTGGGTGCTGCTCGACTTCGAGGGGGAACCGTTGCGCACCCTGCGGGAGCGCACCCGACCCGACCTTACCCTGCGGGATGTCGCCGGCATGCTGCGGTCCTTCTCCTATGTGGCGGGGGCGATGACGGCAACAAGCGCCGCGACAGTGCAGTCCGCCGGTGCCGGTGCCGGTGCCGGTGCCGGTGCCGAGAAGATTGGCAAAACCTTCACGACCGCGCTCACGATTTTTCAGTGGGCAAGGGCCTGCCGCGGTGCCT
The DNA here is from genome assembly GCF_900110125.1 of Cryobacterium luteum. Taxonomy (GTDB): domain Bacteria; phylum Actinomycetota; class Actinomycetes; order Actinomycetales; family Microbacteriaceae; genus Cryobacterium; species Cryobacterium luteum. Next base: position 18,702 of record NZ_FOCN01000018.1, on the reverse strand, counting down.
TCCTCAACGGATATGCCGAACAATCCGGGATCGACCTGGCCGAGCAGAGCGACCTCCTCGACGCCTTCGAGCTCGACAAAGCGCTCTACGAAGCGGTCTACGAGATACGCAATCGCCCGAATTGGCTGCCGATCCCGCTCGCCGCAATCGAACGGCTGGTCGGCCGCGGTGAGTTGGGCTGAGCTGATCTGACGGATCTATTCGGCGGCGGCCGAGGCTCGCAGATCGGCGATGATGATCTTGGTCTGGCCCATCATCGTTGCCATTACCCGACCGGCCCGCGCCGGATCGGGGTCGTTGAGGAGCTGGCCGAGCGTGGTGGGCACCACCTGCCACGACAAACCGAATTGGTCTTTCAACCAGCCGCATTGCCCCGGCTGCCCGCCGTTGCTGGTGAGCTGGTCCCACAATTGGTCGACCTCCTTCTGCGTGTTGACCTGCACGAAGAACGAGATGGCCTCGGTGAACGGAAACTGCGGTCCGGCGTTGAGCCCTTGAATCTCCAGCCCGTCGAGCACGAATGACACCGACATGGCGCTGCCGGCCGGCGCCGGCCCGCCCTCGGGGTAGCGCGCCACATTGAGCATGCGCGAATTGGGAAAGATCGAGACGTAGAACTCGGCGGCCTGCTCGGCCTGGCCGTTGAACCAGAGAAAGGGGCTGATACTCGTCATTGGCTACTCCTTCGGGGCCTGGGCGACCACCCCAGGGGTGGACGATTTCAGCCATGATACCCAGAGCGATCGGCACTGGTATTGCTCCATAGAACCCGACCACGAATAACGCTCCGATAACGCCCGTCGGCGTAGCCTGACCGCCAGTGGGCGAAGTGCCAGTCCTGGTGCCGCCCAGTTGCGGCACCGCCCAATCGGCCAGTGCCAGGGGAACAGAACATACAAGGAGCAGTTCCATGGCAGATAACAGTTTTGGCCCCGGAGGCGACCAGAAATTCGTCAGCGAGGGTGAGTTTCAGGCGGGCGAGGCGGCCTCCGGCATCATCGCCGGCGTCACCTTCGGGCCCACCGAGGTGGTCTACTACAAGGTCAACAACCTGGCCGTGTTCGAAGGCGACATCGTGCTGGGAACCGTTGCCGAGTTGGAGCAGACCAAAGACGCAGCAAACCGGGACGATGCCCGAGCACGGGGCGTCATCATCACCGGCGCTCGCTTTCGATGGCCGAACGCCCAGGTTCCATTTCAGATCGATTCCGCCCTGCCCAACCAGCAGCGCGTGCGGGACGCGATCACACACTGGGAGGCGCGCACGCCCATCCGCTTTCCGGAACGCACCCCGGCCAATGCGGCGCAGTTTCCCAACTTTGTCGAGTTCAGTGATGCCGGCGGATGCTGGTCGATGCTGGGCATGCAGGGGAACGGCATGCAGACCATCAGTCTGGGTACCGGTTGCAGCACCGGCAACGCCATCCATGAGATCGGCCACGCCGTCGGTCTCTGGCATGAGCAGAGCCGCGAGGACCGCAATACCTTCGTGACCATTAACGTGGCCAACATCGAAACCGGTATGGAGAGTCAGTTCGACCAGCACATCGTGGACGGCGATGACGTCGGCGGCTATGACTACGGCTCGATCATGCACTACCCCCGCACCGCGTTTTCGAAGAACGGGCTCGAGACGATCACTCCGGTGCAGGCCGGTGCCCAGATCGGCCAGCGCACCGCGCTGTCGGCCGGTGACATCGCCGCGGTCAACTTCATGTATCCGCAGACGGCCAGAGCAAGCTCCAGCCCCGTTGTGTCGTGGGGCCCGAACCGGCTCGACGCCTTCGTTCTCGGCACCAACCGCGCCGTGTTCCACAAATGGTTCAGCGGAGCCTGGGGACCGTCGGTCACCGGGTACGAGAACATGGGCGGAATCGCCGAGTGCGCTCCGCAGGCCGTGGCGTGGGGTCCGAATCGGCTGGACCTGTTCGTCACCGGAACCGACAGCGCGCTGTACCACAAGTGGTGGAACGGCAGCGCCTGGGGCCCGCCGGTGAACGACTTCGAACGGCTCGGCGGCATCGTCGTCGGCGAACCCGAGGCCGTCTCCTGGGGGCCGAACCGGCTGGACCTGTTTGTGATCGGCACTGACAGTGCGCTGTACCACAAGTGGTTCGACGGCAATGCCTGGGGCCCGTCGGTGCTCGGGTACGAGAACATGGGCGGCATCGCTACCTCGCAGCCGCGCGTGGTGTCGTGGTCGTCCGGCCGGCTCGATGTGTTCCTGACCGGAACCAACAGTGCGCTGTTCCACAAGTGGTTCAACGGCGCCGCCTGGGGTCCGTCGCTCACGGGCTACGAAAGCCTCGGCGGCGTGATCACCTCGTTTGACGAGGCCGAGGTACGCGCAGCCACTGCCAGCTCAGACTCGCAGCACCGGGATACGAACTGAAGCACGGCCCTGGCCTGGCAGCACCGAGTGGGACTGAGTCGAGACGAAGTCCCCCTCGGTGATGTCGGGCCGTTCAAACTCCAACTCATGCGTGGCTCGGGAAGGCTCTCGGGCCTCGGGGTGCGCCATCGGCTCGCGCGAATCTGGCTCGCGGCGCACGTTCTCGGTGTCGGCGGTGTGTGCCGTGACGCCCGATCGCACATGCACGCGTACATTCAATCGACGCGGCGCAGCGATCAGGCTGGTCGGTACGGCCACGTGGAAGGGCACTCCGGTGTCGGGCCGCGCGGCACACGCCGAGTCGACGGGTGCCGACGCGGGAATCTCAAAACGGGACCGGCCGACGATGGTGCTCGGGGCATCCGCTTTCGACACGTCTTCGACCAGGACCGTGACCGTGAACGGTGTCGGTGGCCGCTGGCCGGGTGCGAAGTCGATCATGCCGCGCACGGTCGTGGTGGAAAGCGAATCGATCATGCCGCACAGGATACTCCGGCGTTCCGCGCTGCCCCCTGCCCTACACGGCGGCGGGACCGCGCTCCCCCGTGCGCACCCGCACGACGTCGGACACGTCGGTGGCCCAGACCTTACCGTCGCCGATCTTGCCGGTGCAGGCCGCGTCGACGATGGTCTGAATCGTGGAGTCGAGGTCTTCGTCGGTGACGATCACGTCGATGCGCACCTTGGGCCGAAAGGAGACGGTGTACTCGGCGCCGCGGTAGATCTCGGAGTGGCCCTTTTGCGAGCCGTACCCGCTCACCTCGGTGACGGTAAGGCCGTTCACGTGTACGCCGATGAGGGCATCGTGCACGGCGTCCAGGCGGTGCGGCTGAATGATCGCGGTGATGAGTTTCATGGTGAGTCCTTTGGTGGCGGGTGCGGAGGGGGTGTTAGACGCGGCCGGAATCATAGGCTGTCTCGGCGTGGTAGCTCACGTCGAGGCCCACATATTCTTCTTCTTCGGACACGCGCAGCCCGATGGTCTTGTTCAGGGTCCAGGCGATGGCGTAGGTCATGGTGAAGGAATAGACGCAGGTCACCGTGATGGCCACCAGCTCACGCCAGACGATATCCCAGCTGCCCCCGAAGAGGATGCCGGTAATGCCGGCCGGTGCGTCGCTCGCGGCGAACAGCACGACACAGATCACACCGACCACTCCGCCGACGCCGTGCACCGCGAACGCGTCGAGGGTGTCGTCGATACCCAGTTTGGTCTTCCATTTTAGGGTCAGGCAAACGACGGCACCGCTGAACAGGCCCACGAGCAGCGCCCCGACCGGGTTGACGGCGTCGGCTGACGGGGTGATGCCCACGAGTCCCGCGATGGCGCCGGAGGCCATGCCGAGGGTGGTCGCACGTCCGGTGCGAATCTTCTCGACGAGCGCGAACCCGATCATGCCGGCCGAACCGGCCAGCAGCGAGGTGAGCACGACGTACTGGGCGAGAAAGTTCGCGCCGGCGGCGGATCCGCCGTTGAAGCCGTACCAACCGAACCAGAGAATACCGGCGCCGAGTACGACGAGCGGCAGGTTGTGCGGGCGGTGGCCGCCCTTGCTCTTGCCGAGCACGAGCGCGAGCGCGAGCGCGAGCGCGGCGACGCCGGCGTTCATGTGCACGGCGGTGCCGCCGGCGAAGTCGTGCAGTTCGATGACGTTGCGCAGCCAGCCGCCGACATAGCCGCTCTCCTCGTCGGTGAAGGTGAAGACCTGGTGGGCGAGGGGAAAATAGACCAGGGTGAGCCAGAGTCCGGAGAACAAAATCCAGGCGCCGAATTTCATGCGTCCGGCCGCGCCGCTGGCCACGATGGCGATGGTGATTGCGGCGAACAGTATGAAGAATGCCGCCCAATACAGGCCCTCGGCACCATTGCTGCCGGCATCCGCTACGAAACTCTGCAGCCCGAAGAATTCCAGCGGATCCCCGATGATGCCGAGGCCGCCGAGGGAGTTTCCGGAGACCATGCTGTAGCCGTAGAGCACGTAGAGCACGCTCGTGACGGCGAGGGAGCTCATGACCATCATGATCATGTTGAGCACGTTCTTGCTGCCGAGCATGCCTCCGTAAAACATGGCGAGACCGGGAAACATGAGCGAGACGAGGGCGAAGGCGGCGAGAAGCCAGGCGAGGTCTGCGGCGGGCATAGGGGTTCTCCTGTTGCTGGTGGTGTGTGGCTGGTGCTCTGGGGAGTGGATGCTGCGGGTGGCGCGGTTAGGCAAGCAGCCAGGCGACGGCCTCGGTGCGGTGACCGATGAACCCCTTGTAGGTGGCGAGGTCGTCGGGAAGTTCGGTGAGCACCTGGGCGAGCTGGTCTCGCCAGGCGGGAATGGCCTTGATCTCGGCGAATGACGCCATGAAGGTGCGGATGCAGAAGGTGATCGCCCCCGACATCGGGAGGCGCATGAAATGCTCCAGTTCGATGCGCAGCTGCACGTTGCCGAAGTCACGGTCGCTCACCAGTCGGGGCATGTCGCCGCCCCATTCCGGGAGTTCTTCGAGACTGACGTCGAGTTTGCGCGATCCGGAGGCCGACAGGGTCCAGTTGACCCGCCGGTAGACCGAATCGGTGGGCAGGTGCATGAGAAACAACTCGGCGCGGCTCGTGAGTCCCTCGCCGGTGAAACGGGGAACCGGACCGTGGATCTCCCGAAAATTCATGCCGACGTCGAAGCTGACCGACCAGGCCGCGGCGAAGGTCACGAGCCCGGCGTCGAAGAAGAGTTGTCCGTCGCGCTCCTTCACCAGGAGCAGATCGTCGGGAATCTCCCGGCCGAGAAAGCTCAGCGGGTCATACGGCAGGGTGCTGAGGTCGCCCAGCACGAAGGTCTGGTCGGTGCCGAGCAGGTTGTTGCGCCAGTGGAACCGGTCACCGTTCTCGGCGAGGTGACAGCTGAGCGGATAGGAGAGGGCCAGGTCTCGCAGGTAGTAGACCAGGATGTCCCAGCAGGCCGGCATCATGCCGTCCAGAATCTGGGTGCGCCCGGGATCAGCGTCGAGGATGCGGCGGCGCTCCGCCATCACCTGCGGGTAGTCGGGGTTGGTGAGATCGACGATGTGGGCGCCCCAGGAGCCTCCGGCGGTTGCGCGCAGCACCCGGGCCGGCTCCACGTTGACCGAGTATCGAAAGGCCGTGAGGTCGTCGGGAAACGGCCAGGGCAGGTTGGTCGTGTGGGTGATCTCGGCCGTACTGGTGTTCGTCACAGGTCTACCTCGATTTCAGCGCCGCGTGAAACGCAGCAGAGCATGGTGGTGTTGTCGGCTTTCTCCCGCTCGGAGAGTACGTAATCTCGGTGTTCGATCTGTCCGGATCGCACCGGGATGCGGCATTCGCCGCACACCCCCTGGCGGCAGAGGTTGGCCACATCGTGGCCGTTGTCGAGCAGCGTCTGCAGCAGGCTGACGCCGGCCGGCACCGCCAGGCGCGCGCCGGTCGAGGCGATGATGGCCGCGAACGGCAGGCCGGCATCCTGCGGCGGCACTTCGAATCGTTCAGAGTGCAGGCGATCGGCCGGCCATCCGGCGGCCTCGCCGAGCTCGAGATAGCGGTCGACGAAGGCGGGTGGGCCGCAGGCGTAGGCGTGGGTACCCATCGGCTGGGCGGCGAGGCGCTCGGAGAGCAGGGCGGCGGCATCCGTTCTGGTGTGCACTTCGTGCAGGGTGATCGCCCCGCTCGCGGCGAGGGCGCGCAGGTCATCCCGGTGGGCGCCGCACCCGGCGCGGTAACTGTAGATCACCTCGGCGGGGCGGCCCCAGCGTGCGGCAGCCCGGGTGTGCGAAAGAATGGGAGTGACCCCGATTCCCCCCGCGATCAGCAGGGCCTTACGCTCGGTGGTGACGGGTGCGAAGAGCGATCGCGGGCCCTCGATCTCAACCCGTCGGCCGACCTGCACGTAGTCGTGCAGCCAGGCCGAACCGCTCGATTCGGCTGACCCGCCCGCTGGAACAGGGGCGCTGCGCCGCAGCACGGAAATCGCGTAGCGGTGCGGGTTGACGCCGTCATCGATCAGGGAATAGGTGTTGCGCACCGGGCCGGCCTGCACGATCAGGTGGCTGCCGGGCTCATACGCGGCGAGCATGCCCCCGGCGGGGTCTTCGAGAACGATCTGCACGATCGCGTCGGTGAGCTCGCGCACCGCGGTCACCACGAGCGATCGCACGCCGGTATCGAAGGACGGATGCTGGTGGCCCGGTTTGCGCGGATCCACCGCGCGCGTCGGCGCCGGGCTGACCACCGTCATGCTGCCTGCGCCAGGGTGTTCGGGACAGCGGCCTGCGAGGCGAGGAAGCTGCCGCGCCGCGACGAGGTGTGTTCGTGGATTTCGAGGGTGCGCGCGCAGCCGGGGCAGGTGACGAGGGAACCGGGTGCGGCTGCGACCCGGCTGGTGGCCCGGCAGTGTGCGCAGAACATCGGGAGGTCTCTGGTGTGGGTGAGGATGCAGCGCAGTTCCGGCGGCAACAGTCCCGCGCCGCGGGCCGCGGCGAGCGCCTGAAACACGTCGAACTGGCCGCCGATGATGAGAACGCGCAGCCCGACGCGGGCGCTGCGGTACACCGCGCTCAGGGTGTCGGCCTCGGCCGGGCCGAGGGCAGCAAAGGCCAGGAGCGTGCTCGGCGCGAGGAGCTGCGCCTGGCGCAGTCGCTGTCGGGCGAGGTCGGTCTCGGCCCGGCCGCCAATCGGCACGATGAGGTGCGAACGCGCGCTGGTGTCGAGGTCGCCGGCAGGCCAGAGCGGCAGGCTGCGAGCCGGTGGGTGGACGTACACGCTATTGAGCGTCGGCACGGCTTCTCCAATCAATCGATGATTACTGTGGTGCAACCATGTTTACCGGCAATCAACACGGTCGGTGTTTCGCGCACGTAAAATCGCCGCGTCGATCGTCGCCACCATCCCGAACGGGGGTGACCGGCCAGACGAAACGTGCATTTAACAATCCGGAAACCCGATCCGGGTTTACTGCGAGTAATCATTGTGTAAGCAGATTCACTGCCCGCACGACAGCGACAAGGAGACCACGATGACCACAACCCTCAACGGCACGCTCACCAAGGCCGGCTCGATCCACAAGGTCGAAGGCGCCTACCTGGGCCTGCCGAGCATGAACGCGCCGGGGTCGGAGGCCTTCATCGGCGACGCGCTGTCCAATCCCGGGGGCGCTGCAATCTCGTGCGGCTTCTTCGAACTCAAGGCCTCGGAGCCGCTCGTCTACGAGTACACCTACGACGAGATGAAGGTGGTCGTCGACGGCGAATTCATCCTGACCGACCAGGCCACCGGCGAGGTCACCCATGCCGTCGCCAAGGACGTGTTGTTCTTTCCCAAGGGCACAACGGTCAAGTTCGAGACGCTCGATTATGCGCTCGGATACTACGTCGGACACCGCTCGTTCGCACCCTAGGCCGGTCGGAGAAATCATGACCGCCGGTACCGCCGTGCTCGCCACGGCCACCACGAGCGTTCCCCGGGCCGCGACGAGCAGTGCTTACACCATCAGCCTGCTCGTCGCGGCCCGGGAGTGCATCGTCTACTGCTTTGGAACGGCCGCTCCCGCTGCGGCCAGTACCACCTGGCCGCGCGCCAGCGCCCCGGCCGCGCTCTGGCGCGAATTCACCGCGCCGCGCGCTGACCGTTCCGCCCTCACCCACATCGGCACGCTTCTGTCCACCGCGCACGTCGGGGTTCGGCTACTCCTGGCCGGGCCCGAAACGGATGTCTACCAGGCCCGCTCCCAGGCACTCGCCTGCGGCGCCCTCGACGAGGAAATCGCGCTCTGCACCACCGACCGCAGTACTCTCCGGGTGCACTGCGCCCACTGCAAGACGGTGACTGAGACCGCGCAGCCGATCGGCGGCGTCGTGAGCTGTGCCGGGTGCGACCGATCCCTGCTGACCTACCACCACTTCTCCCGGCGCAGTACCGCCTACCTGGGGTTCATGGTCGACGCCGAGGAGGCGCAGTGACAGGCGCCTTGCTCGACCTCGTCGTGCGCGGTGTGACCGTGGCGGCCCCGGGCATCCGTTCGCTGGCGTTCGAGGCGACCGACGGTGGCCTTCTTCCCGCGTACGTCGCGGGCAGCCACATCGTGGTGCACCGTGCCGGGCGCACCAACTCCTATTCGCTCACCGGATCGGGCAGCAACCCGAGCGAGTACACCATTTCGGTGTTGCGCCAGCCAGGCGGCGCCGGCGGCTCGCTGGCCCTGCACACCCTTAGGGTCGGCGACGCGGTGAGCGTGTCTCGCCCGCGCAGCGCGTTCGCGCCGATCGCCACGGCCAGATGGCACCTGTTGATCGCCGCCGGAATCGGCATCACCCCGATGATCTCGCACCTCAAGGCCGGCCGGGACTGGCAACGGCCGACGACCCTGCTGTACCGCTACCGCCCCGGCGCGGCCGCTCACCTCGACGAGGCACGGGCCCTGGCCGGTACCGCGCTGGTGGAGAGCACGGGCCGCGAACACTTCACCGTCGTGCTCGCCGAGCACCTGCGCAGCCAACCTCTGGGCACCCACCTCTACGTCTGCGGGCCGGTCGAGTTCAGCGCGAACGTGCTGCAGGCGGCAGCGGATGCCGGCTGGCCCGGTTCAAGGCTGCACTCCGAACCGTTCGCTGCCGCCGATCTCGGCCCGGGTAAACCTTTTCGAGTACACCTGGCTCGAAGCGACGTGGACGTGGACGTACCCGCCGGGGTGTCACTGCTCGACGCGCTGGAGCGGGCCGACCACGTGGTACCGAACATGTGCCGCAGCGGAATCTGCGGCGAGTGCATCGTGCCCGTGCTCCGGGGCCGACCCGACCACCGCGACCTGTATCTCAGCGACGACGAAAAAACTGAGAACGCCAGCATGATGTGTTGCGTCTCGCGCGGCCTCGACCACGAACTGGAGTTGGACCTATGACGCCTGCACCACTGACCGACACTGCACCGCTGCCTGATCCTGCTTCCGGTGCCCCATTCGCCGAGCGTGCCCGGCACCTGCCCTTCCCGTTCACGGCGAACAGCTACCGCTACAGCGCCAACGTGGAACCAGCCCCCGGCCGGGTTGACACCGATGCCGGCCACTGGGGTGAGAACATCATCGACATCGACTGTGACTACCGCTGCGACCTGGCCGAACGGGCCGAGATCCTCGCCCGCGATCCCTCGCGCTGCCAGACCCTCGCGCACATGCGTCCCGCGGTCTGGGACGTGATCGAGACGCTCCTGCCGATCATGGCCGCCGATTATCCCGAGATGATGGCCTTTTACCGCGACGGGCTCAACTGTTCTTGGCGCAACGACCTGCTCGGGCTCGAGCTCGAGTTCGTGATCGGCGATGATTCTTCGCTCGGGATGGACCCGCTGGTGTTCATCGGCGGCCAGATCCAGGATGACATCGCGCTGCTCGACGCCCGAGACGGCGCACTCTGGCTGGATGCCGGGTCGGTCACCTTCGCCGCGGACTGGTGCCTCGGCTTCGATGTGGGCATGCGCTTCACCGAGATTCACGGGCCGGTCCCCCGCGTGCACGAGGAACGCATCGTCAGCCGGGCCGAACAGTTTTTGCTGCGACTGCAGCCGGGCGACAATTTCCGTCGTACCAACTGGACCATGACCGTGGATCGCCGCCTGGACACCTCCACCGACAGCTACCCCGAGTGGGGCGCCGATCGGCGTCTGGTGCTGCTCGACCCTGCGCTGCCGGATCGGCTGCACCTGCGGGTCGAGGTGCAGCACCTCATCCGACTGCCACGCACCGGTACCGTGCTTTTTCTGGTGCGCAGCTACCTGGTCTCGCTCACCGAGATTGCGACGGTTCCGGCCTGGCGGCGGCGACTCGGTCAGGTGCTGGCGGAACTTCCGGCCGACATGGCCGAGTACAAGGGCATCGACCGATATCGAGCTTCGGCCTCCGCCTGGCTGCTGGGGAGCTGAGCTATTTGGCCGTGATCGCCAGAAAGGTGATGGGCAGATCGAGCAGCTGCAACGGGCCGTGCGGGCCCTCGCCGTCAAGCAGCAGCGAGTCGCCGGGCACCATGGTGTACTCGTAGGCGCCGTGCCCGTAGACCATTTTGCCGGTCAGCATGTAGAGAAACTCGGTGCCGGCGTGCTGAAACAGCGGAAAGATGTCCGAGGCGTCGGTGAGCGTCACCAGGGTGGGTTCGATGGCGTCGGTGCGGCCCTTGAGTGAGCCGAGCACCCGGTACTCGTGGCCGTGCTGGGTGCCGCTGCGCACGCTCAGGCTGCCCTCGCCACTCTTGGTGAAGGTGGCGTCCCGATCGGTGTCGGCGCCCCGGAACAAGGCCGTGACCGGCACTTTCAGCCCCTCGGCCAGACGCTGCAGTGTGGTCAGGGAGCAGGATGTGCTCGCGCTCTCGACCTTGGAAATCATGGCTTTGGACAGGCCGGTACGCAGGGCAAGATCGGCCGATGACAGGCCGCTCTCGGTGCGGTACTTGCGCACCTGGATGGCGATGATTCGTTCCAGCGCACCGGGCGTTGCGGGGCTTTCAGCAGAGTGAGGCACCGTGCAATCTTACGGGCCGGTCACCACCAGAAAACGGAACACACCAGCGGTGAATACCCCGTCGGGTATAGGTGTATGGTCAGGTGAACAGCGCAGTTGCTGAGATAGTGAGGTCTGAAATGGCACGTGTCGTCGTACTGGGAGCCGGAGTATCCGGTCACACCGCAGCGCTTTATCTGAAGAAGCGTTTGGGCAATGCCCACGAAGTGATTGTTGTCTCTCCCAACTCGAAGTGGAATTGGATCCCTTCTAACATCTGGATGGGTGTGGGCAAGATGAGCGCCGATAAGGTGGTGTTTCCGCTCGCTCCGATCTATCGCCGCAAGAAGATCGATTTTCGTCAGGCCAAGGCCGTGGCGATTCGTCCCGATGGCGATGAGGCCAGCCCTCAGGGCGCCGTCGATGTCGTCTACACCGACCCGGTGCGGGACGGCCAGACCGAGCGCATCCGCTACGACTATCTAGTGAATGCCACCGGACCGAAACTGAACTTCGAGGCCACCCCGGGTCTTGGCCCGGGCGGGCACACCGTTTCGGTCTGCACGCCGAGCCACGCCGTCGAAGCCGCCAAACACTTCGACTCCGTCATCGACGCACTCAAGGCCGGCCGCGAGCAGACCCTCGTGGTCGGTGTCGGCCACGGCACCTGCACCTGCGAGGGCGCGGCGTTCGAATACGCCTTCAACGTGGAACAGGAACTGCGCACCGCTGGCGTACGCGACAAGGCGGAGGTCATCTACCTCACTAACGAACACGAACTGGGCGACTTCGGTGTGGGCGGCATGACCTTCAGCCAGGGAGGCCAGCGCGTCACGAGTGAAACCTGGATGGACTCGCTCTTTCGCGAACGCAACATGAAGGCCATCACCCAGGCTGCCGTGACCAAAATCGACCCCGGAGTCATTCACTACACGCAGATCGACGGCACCGAGAACACCCAGGCGTTCGACTTCGCCATGCTGCTGCCACCGTTTCGAGGCGTGGGCCTCAAAGCTTTCGACCGTTCGGGTGCCGACATCACCGACGTGGTGTTCGCGCCGAGCGGCTTCATGCGGGTCGACGCCAACTACACTGCGAAGCCGTTCGAGGAATGGACGGCTCAGGACTGGCCGCGCACCTATCAGAACCCGAGTTTTCACAACGTCTTCGGCGTCGGCATCGCGTTCGCCCCGCCGCACGCCATCTCCCGCCCCTACGCCACCCCCGGCGGCGTGGCTGTCGCTCCGGCACCGCCCCGCACCGGCATGCCGTCGGGCGCCATGGGCAAGATGGTCGCCATGACCATCTCCGACATGATCCTTGACGGCGCGACCACCCCCACCCACACCGCGTCGATGGGCGAGATGTCGGCCGCGTGCATCGCCTCGACCGGCACGGGCCTGCTCACCGGCACTGCCGCGGCAATGTCGATGTCCCCGATCGTGCCCGATTTCTCGAAGCATCCCACCACCGCCGGTCGCCACCCGACCGAGACGACGGGTGACATCGGGCTGGCCGCACACTGGGTCAAGCGCGTGCTGCACACGATGTTCCTCTACAAGGCCAAGGCGTATCCGTTCTGGTACCTCATTCCCGAGTGAGTGGCGGCAGGCCGCATCCGCTTTTCGTACGTCGTTAGAAGGAGAACACCATGGACACCGCCCAAAGCCACATCGATGTCGCGCCGCTGCCGAGCGCACGAGAGCTGCGGCGACGCAGCAACGTGCTGGTTCAGCTCGTGCGTTTCATGCAGATCAATGTGAGCATGTATTTGCTCGCCAAGCGCCACCACTAGGCGCCGTCAGTACACACCGCGCCAGTTACGGGTGGGCGCTCCAGCTGTAGCTGGCGCGCCCACCGCCAGCTGGCGCTGCCGCCCGACGCGTCAGGAACGCGGGTCGCCGGCGGCCAGCCCGACGAACATAGAGTCGTGCAGCACCGACACGTGCTGCCGAATAATGGCAACGGCGGCCACCGGGTCGTGCTCGCGCAGGGCGGCGACCAGGCGGGCGTGCTCACGGTTGACGCCGTGCAGGTAATCCACCGGGTAGGGCAGAAAATACCGATACAGGGCGTTGAGCGCGGCAGCGTACTGCGGTAGCGCCCAGTCCAGCCCGCTGGCCGCGGCCACGCCCAAGTGAAATCGTGCATCGGCCGCGTGGTAGTCGGTCCAATTCTCAGCTGTCGCCGCCTGCGCCACCGCCTCATCGAGCACGTCGAGCTGCCCGGCCGAAATATTCAACGCCGCATGGTGCACGAGCGCGCATTCCAGCAGCACCCGCTCATCAATGAGCCGGTGCACGTCGGCGGCATCGGCCAGGTAAGCGGTGATCGACGCGACCGAAGCGGATGCCCCAGGCTCGGCCACAAAAGTTCCCCCCGTGCGTCCGCGCCTGCGGGCCAGCACCCCTTCATCGGCGAGGCTTTTCAAGGCCCGGCGGGCCGTGATCTCGCTGACCCCGAGCGCTGCGGCCACATCGTGGTCGGACGGCAGTTGCTCCCCCACCACCATGAGTCCGAGCTCGATGGCGAGGGCGATGCGTGCGCGTACGGTGTCCGTGGCGCTCAAGCGGGTGATGCCGGATACCGCCGGGTTGGCGAGGGCGGGCACCGCCCCGTGGGTGTCATTTCCGTCAACCATCACGCACCTACAGTAACTGCCCGCGCCGGCGTACCACCATGGACTAGACAAAAGTGATCATTATGATCTAATTTATTTGTTGCAGACACGGTTGTCCAGATCGAAGGAGTCACCATGCCACGAACAGTGCGCATCATCGCCGTCCAGGCCGCGCCACATGCCCTCGGTGCGTCGCTGGACGACTTCGCGAGCGAGCTCCACCACATTCTCGTCGACGACCCGGGCGCACAGTTTGTCGTCTTTCCCGAGCTGCACCTGTTCGGTACCGAAACGGGTGAAGCCCTGAGCCTGGAGCAGCGCAACGACGTGCTGCGGGCATCCGCTGTGCCGCTGGATGGTGAGCTGGTCGGCCGGCTCGGGGCGATCGCCCGGGCGGCGGGCGTCTGGCTGCTGCCGGGAAGCATCTGTGAACGTGGGCCGGGCGGCGAACTGTTCAATACGGCCGTGGTGTTCTCTCCAACGGGTGAGCTCGTGGCGAGCTATCGCAAGATCTTCCCCTGGCGTCCCTACGAGCCCTACGAACCCGGCGACCGTTTCGTCGTGTTCGACGCCCCCGGCATTGGCCGGTTCGGGCTGTCGATCTGCTACGACGCCTGGTTTCCCGAGGTGACGCGGCACCTGGCCTGGATGGGCGCTGAGGTCGTGCTCAACATCGTCAAAACCACGACCCCCGACCGTGCCCAGGAAGTCGTACTGGCCCGGGCCAATTCCATCGTCAACCAGACCTTCACGGTGAGTGTGAACTGTGCCGGCCCGCTCGGCGAGGGCCGCAGTCTCATCGTCGACCCGGAAGGGGCCACCCTGGCCGAATCCACCGGCACCGAAACGGTCGCGCTGGCCGTCACCCTCGATCTCGACCACGTCGCGCGGGTACGTGAACACGGCACGGCTGGAACGAACCGGCTGTGGGCGCAGTTCCTGCCGACCGACGCCCCCCTCGAGCTGCCGCTCTACGCCGGGCGCATCGACCCGACGAGCTGGACGCCACAACTCACCGAAACTTTCCTGGAAACGGAACTCCTGACATGACCGGCACCCCCGCTCTCGCGCGCACCCTCGGCCTGCGCTCTCTCGTCTTGTTCGGCTTGGCCTATATGACACCACTGATCGTGCTCGGCATCTTCGGCGTCGTCGCCGAGACCACCGGGGGTGCGAGCGGCTCCGCCTACCTCGTCGCCCTCGTCGCGATGCTGTTCACCGCCTCGAGCTACGGCCGCATGGCCGCCGCCTACCCGGTGGCCGGCTCCGCGTACACGTATGTGCGGCGCACCGTCGACTCCCGGGTGGGTTTTCTGGTTGGCTGGGCCGTGCTGCTCGACTATCTCTTTCTGCCCATGGTGATCTGGCTCATCGGTGCCGCCTACCTCGAAGCGCAGTTTCCCGGCGTTCCCGCCTGGGTCTGGATCATCGGTTTCGTCGTGATCACGACCCTGCTGAACATTCTCGGCATCAAGGTCGCCGACAAGGCCAACTTCCTGCTCATGGCCTTTCAGGTGCTCGTCATCGGCGCCTTCGTGGCGCTGTCGATCGCGTCGATCGTCGCCAGCCAGGGCGCCGGCGGTCTGATCAACGCCTCGCCGTTCGCCAACCCCACCTCCACCTTCGCGGGAATCACCGCCGGCGCGGCCATCGCCGCTTACTCCTTCCTCGGCTTTGACGCCGTCACCACCTTTACCGAGGAGACCATCAACCCGCGTAAGACCGTACCTCGGGCCATCCTGCTGGTCGCGCTCATCGGCGGCGCCATCTTCGTGTTGGTCTCCTATACCACCCAGCTGGTGCGTCCGGGCGGAGTCTTCACCGACGCGTCCTCGGCCGCGTTCGATATCGCCATGCAGATCGGTGGCAACGTGTTCGGGGCCGTGTTCCTGGCCGGCCTCGTCATCGCCCAGTTCGCCTCCGGCCTCGCCGCCCAGGCTGCGGCCTCCCGGCTGCTGTTCGCCATGGGCCGCGATGGTGTGCTCCCGCGTCGTATCTTCGGCGAGGTCAGCAAGCGCTTTCGCTCACCGGTGTTCAACCTCGTCATCATCGGCGTGGTCGGTTTCATCGCGATCTTCCTCGATGTCGCCACCTCGACCTCGTTCATCAACTTCGGGGCCTTCGTCGCGTTCACCATGGTCAACGTGGCCGTCATCTTCTACTTTGTGCGTCAGCGACGCGAAGGCAACCGCCTCAATCCCGTGTTCTACTTCGTCATCCCGTTGATCGGTGGCCTGATCACGCTCTACCTCCTCACCCGCCTCGATGCGAACGCCATCGTTCTCGGCCTGAGTTGGCTCGCCGTCGGGGTAATCGTGCTCGGCGTACTCACGCGCGGTTTTCGCCGTCAGCCGCCCGAAATGGACTACGTCGAAGCGGATGACGAAGCTCTCGTCACCGAGACCCGCTGACGGAGTTTAGGCTGACGTCGTTTAGGCTGACGGGACGGGCGTGACCGGCACGCGGAGAGCAGGGTGAGCGTGCGAGTCAGCCTCGCCCAGATTGCGTCCGGCGCAGACGTCGACCGCAATTTACTGCTGATTCAGCAGGCCGCCCGGCGTGCAGCCGCTGACGGGGCCGACCTCGTCGTGTTTCCCGAATACGCCATGTACGAGAAGAAAATGGTCGATGCGACTTTCTCTGCGGTAGCCCAGCCGGTGACCGGGCAGTTTGTGGCTGCCCTCGCGGCGACCGTGCGGTCGCTTCGCATCACTCTCGTGGCAGGAATCGTCGAGATCAACGATCACGAGGCGCGACCATACAACACCATTGTGGTGCTGGGTCCCGACGGAGACTTGCTAGCCAAATACCGCAAGATGCACCTGTTTGACTCTTATGGCTTTCGAGAGTCAGAGTGGATCGCCCCGGCGACCGATCTGACCCCGGTGGTGTGTGAGGTGGTGGGGCGTTCGGGCGAGCGGATGCGCATCGGCCTGATGACCTGCTACGACCTGCGATTTCCCGAACTCGGCCGCGAACTGGCCGATGCCGGCGCCGACCTGGTTCTGGTCTGCTCCTCGTGGGTCCCGGGCCCCGACAAGACCGAACAGTGGCGGGTTCTCGCGCAGGCGCGCGCCATCGAGAACTCCTACTTCGTCGGCGCCGTGTCGCAGTGTGCACCCATCTCGATCGGGCACAGCCTGCTCTCCGATCCGGCCGGTCGGGTACTCGCCGAGCTCGGCCGCACACCAGATCTGGTCACCCTCGTCGTCGATCCCGACCTGGTACGTCAGACGCGCGAGCGCAACCCCTCCCGCGATCACCGGCGTCACACCATCCAGCCTCGGGAATAGGAATCGCCGCACATTCAAACGCGCCCGAATAGGTCCCCTCACACAAAGTTGAGGCGAAATTTGTCAGGCTCAAGGCGAAGCTGGAGCGAGTCTGCGAACGGACACACTCCGTCGGTCGAGCCCGCCGAGACCACCCTCGACCAGAGTGAGCGGGTCTGCGAAACGCGGCCGCTCGTGTGAATGCAGCTTCGGGCAAAATTCCCGACAGATCTGAGAAAGCCTCGCTTTCGCGGGGTGGGTTTGGTACACTTGTTCTATGAGCCAGCGCGGCGACACCCCCCAGCCGGGCCGCGCCGATCCGTTCTTCGCCGCGTACGGCCGACCGCCGAGCACTCTCGAGGAGCGTGCCGAGTTCGAGGTGTTCTGGGCGCAGTGCCAGGCAGACTGGCAGGTCGAAATTGCTGAGGGCCTCGGGCAGTTCGCTCCGTACGAGGCCCTGGAAGACGTCGACACTGAACCCTTCACTACCGCGCCGTTCCGGGCTGCCCCGGTCGGCGCGGACCCGGTCGGCACGGCGATCTATCGGCGTGAGATGCCGGACGGCCCGCCCCTTCCGGCCGGCCTCGACCTCACCGAGGTGTTCGCGGCGGTACCGCCCGAGCACCGGTTCGACGACGACCTCCGCGAGGAGTTCCTCTACGCCGAGTACCTGCGCACCACGCACGACACGAACGACGAGCCGCACCACTCCGCCCCGGCCACCGATGACCCATCCGCCGATGACCAGACCTGCACTGACCGGACCTGCACTGATCGGTCCGGCGCTGATCGGTCCGGCACTGATCGGTCCGGCACTGATCGGTCCGGCGCTGACCAGTTGGATCCCCTCGAGGGGTTGAATCCGTTTCAGCGGCGGCAGGCGCAGTTCGTCGACCGGGTGCTCTACTTCGAAAAGCTCATCGGCTGGGCCCAAGCCAGCAAAGCCGAAGTACTCACCGAAGCGTGGGACTACACCACCAACACCGCCGAAACCGGCCGCCCCCAAGCCGGACCGCAGCACGAGCACGACTGGGCCGCCACCTTCGCCGCCCAACAAGGCCTCGTCGCCGAGATCGCCTGCGCGCTCCGCATCCCCGGCGGCACCGCCTCCGGCCTCCTCCAGCAAAGCCGAGTGCTGGTGGCTGAACGGCCCGACACTCTCACAGCCCTCCGAACCGGAGACATCTCGCTGCGCCACGTGCGCCAGGTCCTCGACCAACTCAGCTCCGTCCCCCAGCCCGCCCGCACCGACCTCGAAACGGTGCTGCTGCCCCACGCGAAACGCCTCACCCCTGCCCAGTTCGACGGCAAAGCACGCAAACTGCGGGAACGTTTCCACCCCGACAGCATCACCGTGCGCCGCGCCCGCTGCCTCGCCGACCGCGGGGTGCAGTTCTTCCCCGATAAAGACGGCATGGCCACCCTGTGGCTGCGCGCCGCCGGCGACGACCTCCAGGCCGTCTACACCCGCGTCACCGACGCCGCCATCAGCCTGCAAGGCCCCGACGAACCCCGCACCCTCAGCCAGTTACGCGCTGATGTGGCCGTTGACCTGCTTCAGCAGGGCGTCACCGGCAGCGGCCTCGGCGCCGGGCTCACCGCGAACGTCAACATCACCGTGCCGGTGCTCACCCTGATGGGTAAGAGTGAAGAGCCCGGCGAACTCGAAGGCTACGGGCCGATCGACCCCGAAACCGCCCGCAAGCTGGCCGGCACCGCAACGAGCTTCCTGCGCGTCCTCACCCACCCGCACACCGGCATCGTCCTCGACGTCAGCGCCGAACCCTTCCGAGTACCCGCCGCACTGAAGAAATACCTCCGCCTGCGCGACGGAAGCTGCCGCTTCCCCGGCTGCAACCGCTCCGCCGGGCACAGCGACCTCGACCACACCATCGACAAACAATTCGGCGGCCCCACCACCGCCACCAACCTGCACTT
>NZ_FOCN01000050.1 GCF_900110125.1 Cryobacterium luteum | reverse complement strand
CAAAACCGCGCCTGTTTCTTAACGAACTCATTCTTCAACCACACGTACAACACCTCACAAAAATCGAGTGTTGCGACGACCGGTTGAATCCGCCTCCGGCTTGCGGGACAATAACGCGGTGTCTATGCGGGACGCCCCTTACTGTTGTCCGATCTGCTTGTCGCGTATCGGCATCAACCTGAGTTCTTGCGTTTGCGGACGTTTAACTTTGGATGCTGCGGTGTTGGGTATTCAGTGGAGTTTCGTCTTAATGCTTGATCGCGTTTCGCTTCAACATCCCGTCCGTACGTAGGCGCGAACCCCGCGAGTCGACATCGTCATGATCCTTGATCGCCCTGATGAGTGATGAGTGATGAGCCCCATCGATCCATTTGCCAACTTGTGCTGAACCGATGATGTGGTGGGGCCATTACTGCTGACCCCGAGGGTGGCCGAGAGGCATACTGCGATCGGGAGCTCGCTATGCATTTCTGGAGTCAGCCAAATCTTCAACAGACCATCAAGGCCTATCGCTCCCAACTAAGGAAACGGGCTGATCCTCTCCAGCCGGAGACGTTTCACCGCTGGTCGATCCGGTTCGGTCTCGGGCGGCATAGACCACTTGTGCGATCACGAGCGCCCCGAACAGGCTGAAAGCGGCAGCGGCCAGGGCGATCGCGCGGAGGCCGAGTCCCGTGGCGATAACCTGGCCACCGGCCCACGAGCCAACGGCCGCGCCGAGCGCGAAAGCGGCCATGTTAACCGTCAGGGATAGGGTCGGCGCGTCCGCCGCCGTCGCGAGGATCCTGACTTGCAGACCGGGGATCAGTGCGAACGTCGCGATGGAGAACAGCACCAGAAACGCAGCACTTCCGGCTGCGGAGGGGGCGGCGATCCAGAAAAGAACGCATGCGGCTGTGAGCGCCCAGGAGAGCCACCCGACGGTGGCCTCGACAGAGCGATTAGCGAGCCGGCCTCCGATGAAGTTCCCGGCGATCGACCCGCCACCATACGCGAGGAGCACGGCGGGCACCCAGGCGGCGGGGAACCCGCTGACGTCGGTGAGCAGCGGCACCATATAGGTGATCACAGTGAACATGCCGCCTGAACATAGCACCGTGGCGAGCACCGTGCCGGTGACCTGCCAGTTCGTGAACGCCCGTATCTCGTGCCGCACCGAGGTTGGATCCACGGCCTTGTCGTTGGCGGGGATCGCGATCAGGATCATCACACACGTGATCAGAGCGAGCACGGCGACGCTGCCGAAGGTGGCGCGCCAGTTGATCTGCTGTGCCATGAGTGTGCCTAACGGCACCCCGAGGACGGTTGCGAGATTCACGCCGAGTTGGGTGCCAGCTACGGCAGAGCCTCGCTTCTCGGCAGAAGCCAGGCTGCTTGCCGTCACGACGCACACCGCCAAGAACGTGCCGTGGATGATGGCAGCTATCATCCTTCCGACCAGCAGGATCGCGAACGTCGGCGCGAGCGCGCACAGCACGTTCCCGAGCACTGACACCAGCAAGAGCAGCATAAGCAGGTACTTGCGGGGAATACGAGTGGTGACCGCCGTGACTATCGGGCCGCCTACCACCACAGTAAGAGCATAGACAGTGACCATCAGGCCTGCGGTGGGGATGGTCACCGACAGGTCGCGGGAGAGTTCTCCGAGCATCCCGCTGGGTGAGAGTTCGGCAGTGCCGACGCAGAAGATACCGAGGATCAGCACGGCCATCCGGAAGTACATGGAAATCCCTTCGAACGGAAGCGGATTCAGGACACGATGGCGTCGTACGCGGCGGGCAGGGTGCTGTGGCCATCGGCGGCGAGGAAATGCCCTGCTCCGGGGACCACCACGGCCCTGACCCCGAGAAGTTCAGCCAGCCGATCCGTGTGAGAGAGAGGCACCAGGGAATCGTCGTCGGAGCGAATCACGATAACCCGGTCGATGTGTTTGCTTAGCCCGGTCACATCGCAACCGGCACCGATGAAGCTGTCCAACTCCGGCAGCACCGGCAGCGGATCGAGAAACCCGGACACCAAGACGAGGCTTCCTAGCCGCCACACGCCGGTGAGGGACGCCAAGTGCCGCAGTACGGCGAGACAGCCGAGGCTGTGCGCGATCACGGCCGTGTCCTCACCCATCTCGCCCACGGCAGCGCTTACGGTCTCCTGCCAGCGGGGCGCCTCGGGCGCGCGAGAGTCTGGCAGTGCAGGGACGACGGTCCGGATGTTGGCGGCGTCGAGTTGCCGAGCGAGCCAGCCGAACCAGTGATCGTCTGGGACGGCCCCGTAGCCGTGGAAGATATAGGCATCCTGAAGTGTTGTTAAAGAAGTCACGAACAAGAACGTACGGCCTGACGCTAGCGTGAAGGTCAAGCCTGATGAGAGGAGACAGCGATGCAGATTGGCGAACTCGCCAGCAAGACTGGGGTCAGCGCCCGCGCGCTGCGCCACTACGAAGAGCGCGGCCTGCTCATCCCCGCACGCAGCAGCGCAGGCTACCGCGACTACGCCCAAGAGGACATCGTCCGAGTCGCACAGATCAAGACCATGATCGACGCAGGCTTGAACACCGCCTCCGTCAAACGCTACCTCGACTGCGCTCGCGTCGGTGACCACGGCACGTGGCTTGAACTATGCCCGGATCTCCGCGCCGAACTCGCCTCCATCTCCGAATGCCTCGACCGGAGGCAGGGTGAGCTGTATGAGCGACAGCAACGACTGCACGACCTCGCGTCTGCCAACTAAGAACCATCTGGCGCTAGGAGCCCCGTAGCCAAGGATCAACGCGGAGCCGAGGGTGATGAACGATGCGTGGATCGTGTTAACCAACGGTGCGGTGCCCCCGATGATCATCGCGGGGGTTCATCGTTATCCGGACCAGTCCGATGCCGAGCACGAACCTCAGAGCCAGCGGCAGTCCCAGGTCCTGGGAATCCCAGTTGGGGTTCCCCTTGCGGGAACTCTGAGCGACCGGCGTGCCGCCGGCCGTATTGATCGTTCTGGAACATTAGAGTTCCGGCTTGTGAGATCGCGTCTGCGTCCCACCGTGGGTGTCGAACTGACGTGGTGCGCAGTCGTGGGATGCTGAATGATGTCTGACGCGGTCCCGGTCCACATGGCAGCTGGGGACCAATCATTTCTGTCGTTGATCTGAAACCTATAAGGAGTTCTAAATCGTGACACAGCTACCCTCGATCGATGACCACACCGCCCTGATCGTCGTTGACGCTCAGCAAGGATTTGACCAAGTCGAATGGTGGGGACCGCGAAACAACGAGGACTGCGATCAGAACATCGCAGCGTTAGTGAACGAGTGGCACAGGCTTTCGCGACCGGTCGTCTTCGTGCAGCATAATTCTTCTAGTCCGCTCTCCCCGCTGCACCCCAGCAACCCTGGCTATGCGTTGAAAAGCTACATGTCCGGTACTCCAGATTTGTTGGTCCAAAAGACGGTCAACTCAAGTTTTCACGGCACACCCGATCTTCACTCCTGGCTTCGCAAAAACGCTATCTCGATCATTGTGATCTGTGGCATCACCACCAATCACTGCTGCGAAACAACAGCTCGCGTTGGCGGAAACTTGGGATACACCGTCTATTTTGCTATAGATGCAACTCACACATTTGACAGGGCAGACCTCGAAGGTGGCATGATCAGCGCCGAGGAACTTTCCCGAGTAACCGCGATCAATCTCCACGACGAGTTCGCCACTGTCGTCCACTCGCGCGAACTTCTCAACCGCTGAAAGCGTCCCGTAGGGGTTTGGCGGATTCAACCGGTCGTCGCAACACTCGATTTTTGTGAGGTGTTGTACGTGTGGTTGAAGAATGAGTTCGTTAAGAAACAGGCGCGGTTTT
>NZ_FOCN01000058.1 GCF_900110125.1 Cryobacterium luteum | reverse complement strand
GTTTCCGGGTGGCGGTCGCTCGAGGTATCCCGACCAAGTCGGCCGCGACGTGAGTGGAGATTCCTCGGCTGGCCAGTTCACGGTAGGCGGTCATTACGGCAACGCGCACGGTGTTTCGTCCCGCGAGCTCTTCGAAAGACTTTCGAGTAGCTCGTGCATTTTTGACATGATCTCCAACGCCACCCCCGTCGTTTCCAACCGCTGCTCGGTCTTGCTCAGCTGGCGGCGCAACCGGGCGATTTCAGCTTGCTCCGGCGTCAACCGGCCAATCTTCTCGCCGGGTTTCCTCCCCGCGAGGACACCCGCGTCACGAAGCTTTCGCCACTCCGTGATCTGCGAGGAGTACAGCCCCTCGGTGCGCAGATACGCGCCGCCCTCATGGTCCTTGATGGCGGTGTCGTACGCGGCGAGGTGGGCAAGCTTCTGCGCTGGGGTGAACGACCTTCTCGAGGTCGGACCACCCGCTCGGGGTCCGGGACTACTCATATAACTATCGTCGCGCACGGCGATCAAAGACGGGCTGGACATGGTGATGATTCCTGATTCTCGCCCTACATCACACGGCGGACTTGCTCTGAGGCACTGGCCTCACCCAACGGTGACACGTAGGGATGCGGGTTGACGCCCCGCGGGCGCCACCAGCATCCTCACGAGCGGCAAGCAGCAGGCGCACCGCCCGTTCCTTCAACCCCGGCGGATATTTCTTCATTGCTGGCATGATTCTCAACCTTTCCGGGTGATCAAGAACCTCCATTAAACCCGGGGCGAGACAATCGCCGGAGATGTCCAAGTGTCCGGGACGTTGACGACACGCGACCGACACGTGAACATTTTCCCGCGTGCTTGACGCGGGAGAGATCGGGGTGTCAGGTTTGAGCTACCTGGAAGGTCTAGTCCGTACCGTATGTGAAGGAGCAGTCATGAGAAGTGCAACTCGTCTCGGCCTGGGAGTCGCGGCGGCGTTCTTTGGATTCATCGGGATCAATCTGGCGTTGCCGCTCTCCGCTTCGGCAATTGAACCACCGGCCACTACTCCGTTCATCCTCACCTGCGTCGGCGAGCCAGAGCGGACTCTAACTTCAGCGTCGAGTAGCGATGAGTGGACTTGCGCCTTGTCATCAAATGGCGGACTTCGGGGGTCAGATATCGACCGTCTTGCCTTCGATGACCAGATATTCGAGCTTCCGCCGGATGGGATGGTCGTGACCTCGTCAGCGATCGTAGAAGCGGGCGGCGAACACGTCGAGGAGGTCAGCATTGCTCGCGCTGGTGACGAGGTGGCGATTCGAGTGGGTGAAGAACCTGTGCTCGGTGCACCAGCGGCTGTGGCCATACTCAACGCCAATGTGTCGCACGCCGCACCCACTTCACCTCAGGTTGACCTGCAGGCCTACGCGGACCACTCCGTCAAATGCGCCAGCGTGGGTCAAGTCACCGCCTATGACGGGCGGTGGGAAGGGCGTGAGTACGCATGGAAGCACAACCCGACGGGCGAGCCCAACGCAGGAACGACAACTGCGCTTGTATCCGCGTCAGACTCGATTGCGGGCGGCGAGAGCGCGATGTGTGGGGACTGGCCAAATCGTGCAGAGTTGACGTATACCGGAAGGGTTTACTGGGACGATCCTCAGGTTCTTGCAGGCGGGGGATGCGGCACTTTCTCGAATACGAACACGGTGGGCTGGGGTGCGCTCGATAATTCTTCCACACTCGCGGTCGCGTGCACCTGGCGACAGAGCAGCTTCATCGTCAAGAGTGATATAAAATTTGATACGTCGAATAGGTCTTGGAACACCTCGAACTCCTGTTCAGGCAATAGCTTCGATGTTTCAGGCATCGCAACCCACGAGTTTGGTCATGCGATGGGACTTGGCCACGTGTTCCAGGAGAGCCAGCAGGTCATGAAGCCAGCCTCCAGCCCCTGCGAGCTTGATCAGCGCGCACTAGGTTACGGGGACCAGCGGAACCTCGTGATCGCGTATGGGTGAGCCACAGCAGCGCCTTCGTTGGTCCGGGTGGAATGGGCTTCTTCTCCGTAGAGGAGTTGCTATGACTCTCCTTGGTCTGGCCGCGGGCGCGCTCGTGGCGTGCAGCAACAGCGATAACGGGCAGACGCCATCCGCAGGGGGAGAAAGCTCCTATGAGTGGTTCACGGGCACCACGGCAATGTTCGAGTCCGCGGACCTCGTTGTCGAAGCCGTTGGCCTGCCGATCAAAACAGAGCACATCTTTGCCCTTCCTGCCCATCGCGTGACAGTCTCGCCGGACGGTTCCCAACACGCGGACTCCCTCGACGTCGCAGTGTATGAGGTCGTGGTCTCGGAGGTACGCAAAGGCGGGATCACTGTGCGCGCCAGCGAAAGCATCCTGGTCGTGCCTGCCGTTGACGGTGACACGTCACCGCCGACCAGCCAAGCGGGCCTGCTCGAGACGACTGCCGATGCCACACTGTACCTGACCCTCGCCGATAAGGTGCCCTCCAGTTCCGAGGCAGACGTCTGGAAGACGCTCTCGCCATATCAAGGCATCGCCCCTTAAACTCGGGGCAGAGACACAGGCCGGGGCGTGAAGATCCCACAAGCGTTCTGGAAGATCGCAG
>NZ_FOCN01000020.1 GCF_900110125.1 Cryobacterium luteum | reverse complement strand
AAGGCGGCTGGCCCTTCGTCTTCGCGTAGGACGCGTAGAACTTCTTCAGATCCAGCTGGGTTTCGACGATGTCCGCGATGAAACGGGAGAGGTGATTCTGCGGCAGCCACTCATCCAACGACGGCGGTACCAACATCACCGCCGCCGGCTCGAACGCCCGGAATCGCTTGTTCACGCCCGCGCCAGCTTCGACCCCGTCATCCACGACCAAGTCAACGTGCTCAAGTTCCGTCGCGGGGAACAGGCCATCAGAATCGCTCATAAGCAATTTTCCCAGACCCCACGGCCAAGGACGGGAAATCCGGCGGCGTTTTAAACTTTGCCGTTACTGACCCACGCTCCTAGAAAATATTGGTTCCTGCAGCGCACTTCTGATCGCTCAGATTTTCACGTATGGTTGAAGAGTGCTTTGTAGTTTGTGCGAAGCCAGTGATGGAGTACCGAATGATCCTGGCCAAAGTTAAGCGCGTTCTGACCGGCGTCCTCGTCTCAGGCTTGATCGCCGTATTTCTTGTTTCTCCCGCCGAGAGAGCCGAGGCCCTTAGCGGGATTGACTTTGATCCTGGATACATGATTTCAGACGAGAATTTTTACACGGCGGATGCAATGACGCAGGGAGAGATCCAAGATTTTCTCGACGCTAAAATCGGGACGTGCCAGAATTCATTGTGCCTAAACGTTTTGCGTATTGACACGACGACGACGACTTTGTCTTTTGGGACTTGCGCGACTTATCAAGGCGAAGCAAACGAACTAGCGTCTCGGATGATCTATAAGGTGCAACAAGCTTGTGCGATCAGTGCAAAGGTTCTCCTCGTGACGCTTCAAAAAGAGCAGGGCCTCGTCACCAGCAAGGCGCCGACCGAAGCCGTCCTCCGGAAGGCTCTGGGGCAGGGGTGCCCCGACACTGCGCAATGTGATTCTGCGTATTACGGATTCTTTATGCAGGTCTATTCTGCTGCTCGACAGTTCGCCTGGTATGGCAATCCTGAAGGATCTCATACCTCTATTAAAGTTGGGCAGAGTAACGCGGTGCGTTTTCACCCAAGCGCTGCCTGTGGGTCGAGCGCCGTCGTGATTCGCAATCGTGCAACAGCCGCTCTCTACTATTACACTCCGTACCAGCCCAACGCAGCTGCTCTTGCCAATCTTGGCGGAACCGGTGATAGTTGCTCGTCGTATGGGAATCGAAACTTCTGGGTTTACTACACCGATTGGTTTGGCTCGCCGAATAGCGGAGAGGTACCTATCGGTGGCATAAATCTCGTCGCCCCTGACAGCGGTGAAATTCAAATTCAGGGGTGGGCAGTCGACCCGGACACTGCAGATTCTGTGGCAGTACACGTCTATATCGATGGCAAGGGTGCCGCAATTTCGACAGCCGATGACGCGAGGCCCGACGTTGGTCGCGCCTTCCCTGGCTATGGAGACAAGCACGGCATCAATCTATCTGTTGCGGCAAGCACCGGAACACATCGAGTTTGCGTTTATGCCATTAATCTCTTTGGCGGGCGCGGGAATACAGAGCTCGGCTGCGACTCGATCACCATTTTTAATCGGTCGCCTATCGGTGGTATGAATGCTTTCTCGTCAAGATTCTCCGGAGAAGTGAGCGTCGAAGGTTGGACGATTGATCCAGACACTTCAGCATCCTTAGACGTCCATCTGTACGTCGATGGAGTGGGTACTGCAACGACTCTCGCGAACATCAATCGGCCAGATGTTGGACGGAATGTACCTGGATTTGGTGAGAATCACGGGATTCAGGTCTCGTTCCCTGTCGTGGCTGGTCCTCACAATGTGTGTGCTTACGCGATAAACAAGGAACGTGGAGGGAACGCGCTCCTCGGATGTCAAAACGTCACGGTTCAAAGCATGTCACCCTTCGGTGGAATGAATGTCGTCACTGGCGACAGGTCGATCACAGTTCAAGGATGGACGATTGATCCCAGCACCAGCGACGCAATTACCGTGCACGTGTACGTTGACGACGTCCAGTTAGGGGCACCGACAGCTGGAGTACGGCGGCCTGACATCGAACAGGCATTTCCCGGATTCGGCGCCAATCATGGAATCGACTTTTCGACGGACGTCGAGCCAGGTCTCCACAACGTGTGCGCTTATGCCTTGAACGTGGGGAGAGGGGGCAATGTTCTCTTAGGTTGTCAGACGGTATCTGTGCAGGACTATTCACCATTTGGTGGAATTACCGTCACTCCTTCTGCCAATCGAGCTACGATCACGGGCTGGACGATCGATCCAGACACGATGGCGTCCATTGCAGTTCACACTTATATGGACGGTGCTGGAGTCGCCGTAAGTTCGGCCAACATCAATCGTCCAGACGTAGGTCGCGCGTACCCATCGTCAGGTCCAAACCACGGCATTGATATTTCGGTATCGGCGGCACCGGGTTCGCACGTGATTTGCGCGTACGGAATAAATGTTGGGCGCGGTGCTAATAAACTTCTCGGATGCGAGTCAATAACGGTGCCAGCGTCATAGCTTTGGAAAAAGAAATTGGGAAGGTGCGACCGCGCGGACTTGCTGGCGTGTTAGTGTCTGTGCGTGGCAAGCACCGCCACCTCGTGATGCCGCGTGAATCGGGTCTGCCGAATCTGCTTGTAGTGTTCGGTATTCCGCTCCTTATGCTCCTTGGTTTGATCGTCCTCGTTATGCTTGGTATTTCAGGATCATCGACAGGCGTGTACTGGGAGACGTTCGGAGGTCCGGGAGTTGACCCCGCACTTCTAGCAGGTGAACCCAGGGGCATTCGCAGCGATGAGTGGCTCGTCCAATCAAGCTGGATCGTTTCTCAAGCACAAAGTGGTTTCGGCGCGCTGAATAGCACCCTTCCCGGAGGCATGGACGCTACGGTCCAAAACGACCTTCCGTCATGGGACTGGTCGTCAATCTTTCGGCCGCACACCGCTGGGCTACTCTTCCTTCCCCTGGATCAAGGAATGGCGTGGCGCTGGTGGTTTCCGGCCTTCGCAGTTCTCGTAAGCGTGTACTGGTTCTGCGTTAGCCTCCTGCCGCGGCGACCCTGTGCAGCCACGATGTTCGCCGTTGCGGTGCTGTGCTCACCACTGCTGCAATGGTGGTTTCTCCCCATCACCCTTTGGCCGGTAGCTTGGGCGTTCCTTGCTATGACAGCCATCGCGTGGGCATTCCGAAGCCACAGCGTAGCTGCGAGAGTGGCCTGGGCGGTCTTGACCGGGTATGTGACGATCACCATGGCAATGAGCATTTATGTGCCTTTCATGATCCCGGCAATTCTCGTCGTCTTGTTCTTCGCAATTGGTTCCGTTTTGACTGCGCGATTTAGGGAGTCTCAGTCCTGGTCTTCCATCGCTCGGAGTCTCGTGCCAATCGCCAGCGCGGGGCTCTTCGCCGTTATTGTCATGGTGATTTGGATAGTCACTCGCATTGAGACGATCCGCGCGGTTACATCGACGGTCTATCCGGGACTCAGGATTGAGGCGACCGGAACACTTAACACGATCGGACAGGCGGCTGCGCTCTTCAGCGGTCCATTTCAGAAGGCACTTTTTGTCAAGGCGACGGATGTTTTGTCGTCAAATCAGTCCGAAGCGTCTACACCCTTGCTCCTGATCGCGTTCCTCATAGTCCCCATGGTCTGGCTCGGGATCCGTAGTCGACGCTCCCAAGCTGTGCCGACGGATTGGCTGCTCCTCAGCACAGTCGCGTGTTTTCTTGTGGTCGTTGCATTTTTGGTCGTTCCGAATTGGGATGCGTTGGCTCATTTGCTTCTTTTAGATCGGTCGACGGCATCTCGAATGCGGCTCGCTTTTGTGCTTCTCGGAATCGTCGGAATTGTCCTTCTGATTCGTCGTATCGACGAAAGGACCGCCCGGGTCCCGATGGCAATCGCGGTCTTAGCGGCGGGGACAGTCGTGGCCGCGACGGCGACCGTGTGGTGGTACATGTACCGGCACGAGTCCCAGATTCTGGAGGTCGGGCAGGCCTACATTGTCACTACTATCCTGCTGGCCCTTGCAGTCTTTTTCGTCTGTCGTGGATACGCGGCGTACTCGGCGGTGAGTTTCATGACCGCTTCCTTGATCGTTGGATTCGGTGTGAATCCGCTGTATAGCGGCGTCTTCGACTTGCGTGAAACTCAAGCGGGCAAGGAAATCTCGGTGATAGAGACATCGGATCCAACCTCCACCTGGGTGGGAGTGGGGAGTTATGTGCCGACTGCGCTACTTGTCGAGAGTGGGGTGCAGGCGTTCAATGGTGTTCAGACGTATCCGCCGGAAGAAATGTGGTCCGATATCGATCCGGCAGGAGTCTTCGAACAAGAGTGGAACCGACTTGCAAATGTCAACTGGACTCCTGGGGTTGGGGAGCCAGTCGTAACGAACCCTGTGCGCGACCAGATCATGGTGTCGTTCGACTCGTGCAGTACCTTTGCGCAAGGGCATGTAAGCAACGTCGTATCTGACATCGAGCTACCCCAGATGTGCTTGACGGAGATTTCAGAGGAGCGGCAGGGAGCTTCAAAAATTTGGATCTACGAAGTTGATTCACCTCGTGATCGAAAATCTCAGGGCTGATGTTTTGTCCGATATTCTGAACACATTCGGCCCCATGCCTCCTGCGTAATGTATCGCTTGTCAGGGTCTCTATTTTCTAAATGAAAGGTACGCATGTCTAATCTGCGTCCAGGCGTTGTTTCTGTTGTCCTCGTAAACTTTCGAGGAACGCCCGATACCATCGAAGCGCTGAGGCTCATTCGCGCAGTGGATTGGGATGTTTTGGCGCTCGAGATCATCGTCGTCGAAAACGGTTCCGGGGATGACAGTGCGGCTGTGCTTCGCGCGGCGGCACCGGACATCAAACTAGTTGTATCCAAGGAAAATTTGGGATTCGCTGGCGGATGCAATTTGGGAGTGAAAGCAAGCACAGGTGAGTACGTCGCATTCTTGAACAACGACGCTAAACCCGATGCGGGTTGGATTCGCGCTGCTGTGTCGCGATTCGAAGAATCACCAGCGATAGGCGGCGTGGCATCTAAAGTTCTGGATTGGGACGGCAAACTGGTCGACTACGTTGGGTCGGCCATGACGTGGTTCGGCCAGGGATACAAGCCATTCACGGCTCAGCCACAACCCGATAACGCGGATCGCCGGCGGGACGTTCTGTTCGGGACGGGATCAGCTATGTTCGTTCGCCGCAGGGTGTACGACGCGTTGGACGGCTTCGATGAACGTTACTTCATGTTCTTCGAGGACGTTGATCTGGGGTGGCGAATGAACTTGAGGGGCTGGCGTTTCGTATATGAACCGGCATCTATTGCCTACCACAAGCACCACGCATCTATGACGTCGTTCGGTTCCTTCAAGGAAACCTATCTACTCGAACGCAATGCGCTATTCACTCAGTACAAGAATCTCGGTGAGGATGCGCTTCGTGACGCACTCCCAGCGACCATGGCGCTCGCGATTCGCCGGTCGGTAGCGAAAGGCGACCTTGATTCCGAATCGCTAGACATTCGTCGCCCTGGTGGCGACCTGGAAGACACTGTTGGTATCTCGAAAACGACGATGGCGGGTGTCTACGCGATTGACCAATTCGTTGAGAAGTTGCCGTCGCTTAAGAAATCCCGGGACAGCATTCAAGCTCAGCGCGTCGTTTCGGATGCGAAGATTTGGCGCCTGTTCGGTGAATCGGATGCGCCGTCTTATCAGTCCGAACAGTTTCTCGACGGGTACGAAAACCTCGTCACAGCTTTTCAGGTAACGGAGGCCCCGCCCCTGACGCGAGTACTGATCATCACTGGCGACCCCCTCGGAGCAAAAATGGCTGGGCCGGCCATTCGTTCGTGGAATATGGCACTTGCCTTAGCAAAGGACAACGATGTTACTTTGGTGAGCCTAAGCGGTACCGAATTGGTGGATGCACCGTTCAATGTTGTGTATGTGCGCCCCGGTGATGAACGTGCGATGGGTAAGTTGGAGAAGCTCGCGGATGTCATAATTTTTCAGGGCCTGGCTCTGGCGCTGTTTGACTGTTTGCGATCCACAAACAAGGTACTCGTAGCAGATGTCTATGATCCAATGCACCTCGAACAGTTGGAGCAGGCGCGCACGCTGCCAGCTGAAACATGGAAGAAACAAGTCAGCGACGCAACAGACGTGCTCAACGAACAACTTGCCCGTGGTGACTTTTTTTTATGTGCCTCCGAGCGGCAGCGGCATTTCTATCTTGGTCAGTTGGCAGCACTCGGTCGAGTGAACCCGGCGAACTATGCGTCCGATCCTGACCTCACCGGCCTTATCGCCGTCGTGCCGTTCGGTCTTGATTCAACGCCGCCGAGGCACGAAAAGCAGGTCTTGAAAGGGATCCTGCCCGGGATCGGTCGAGATGACAAAGTTCTTCTTTGGAGCGGTGGACTCTACAACTGGTTCGATCCGAAAATCTTAATTCGTGCAGTTGCCAAATTGACGAGTGATCATGGGGACGTCAGGCTTTTCTTCCAGGGGACGAAACATCCGCACCCTGGCGTTCCAGAAATGGAAATCGTGGGCCAGTCCCGTGAGTTGGCCCGCCAGCTCGGTGTTCTCGACAGTTCGGTGTTTTTCAACCCGTCATGGGTCGACTACTCTGAGCGACAGAATTTCCTCACCGAAGCGGATGCCGGTGTCAGCACTCACTTCGATCACATCGAGACCACTTTCTCGTTCCGCACCCGTATTCTGGACTATCTTTGGGCAGAACTACCGATGGTTGTCACGGAGGGGGACCACTTCGCTGAACTCGTCCAAGCGGAAGAGCTGGGCGTTGTTGTTCCGGCAAACGACGCTGAAAGCCTCGCAGCAGCGCTCGAAAAGGTGCTCTTCGACGAGAAGTTCATCTCTCGGGTGAAAGCGAATATTCATAGGGTTCGCGAAGATTACTACTGGAACAGGGTCCTGGAGCCGCTCGTGAGCTTCGTCGCTGACGCCCGTCCTGCAGGCGACCGGCTCGGAACGCTCTCTGCCCCGTCGGCGCGGGGCCTCCCTGCTGGCCCGCGTCGAAAGCGTCGCGGGCTGCGGCACGACCTAGGGCTCGTTGTGCATTATCTCAACAACGGTGGACCCAAGGTTGTGTTGCACAAGATTAAGCGGCGGCTGAACCGTCATCGCTGACTAATTCCGGCTGGGGCGAGCTGGGGCGAAGACCCAGTATCGGTAGGCGGCATAGTTCCACGCCGTGGTCACGACCGTCGCCACGATTTTACCTGTGCCCCAGCCGAAATCCGTCAGATCGAGGAGGGCGACGATGCCGATCGTTGCGAGTGTGTTGAACGCCAAGAGCGTCACATATTTTGCGAGGGTGTTGCCGTGTGCGCCTTGGGACCCAAAAGAGAAGGCGCGCTGCAGGCAATAGTTGAAAACGAAGCTTGCCAAAAATGCCGTCGCTGTGGCCAACCAGAGCGGCCAGGCTAGGGCCTCGTGGAATAGTGCAAGAAGGCCGATATCAATCAAGAAGCTGATTCCACCGATAAAGAGGTAACGAGATCCGCTATGGTCGGCTATTCTGCGAATTCTGGATCGTAGTCGAGTCATGAACGATTTGGTCTGCCGCTGAGCTGGGCTTCCAGCGTTGCAAGTCTCTCTTCGACCATCGCGGTGTGTTCTGCCAGGACGCGGGTCTTTTCCTCCAATGTGGTCAGCTCCGAGCTGTGCTGGACGGACACGAAAAACAGTATTACGATACTCGCGAAGAACGCGAGGTTGCTCGGCACCTCGACGCCGACCAGTGTGGCTGTCCACTCCAAGGTTCCCGGGAAGATACTCACGACCAGCGAGACGATTGCCGCCAGCAACCACCAGAAGGCGTGCCGTTCGCGAAAGCGTTGTCGACGGAGCATCTCAATGACGGCAAGAAGAGCAATAAGGGCCGCAGCGATCGCAAAGGCATAGGAGACAGGATTCATCGGGGTTCTCTCTAGCCTTGTGGGGTAATGGGTGTCCGCCACAGGGCGATCACTAGAGCCATTGCGGCGCGACCAAGGTAAATCGCGGACTTGATTGGGTTGTGGGACGGGACCCCGCCAGCGCGGGGACGCATAGCCACGGGTACCTGAACGACCGAATACCCCGCGCGGGAGGCGAGAACTAGAGACTCAATGGTATCGCCGAGGTATTCGGCCGGGTAGTGAACAGCGAATAGGCGCACGGCCCTAGGGCCGGCGGCTTTGAACCCAGACGTCACGTCTGTCAGTGGAGTCTTTGCGATGCTGCTGATGGCGGTGGACAGAAACTTCATCGCCCATTTGCGTGGCCCACTGACGGTATAGTCACCGCTTCCGGCGAAACGTGCGCCGATCACAATATCGGCGGCATCCAACTGGGCGAGAAGGCTCGGCACACAACTGGGATCATGTTGTCCATCGGAATCAAGTTGGACCACGTTCTCGAAACCGTTGTCCACGGCGTACTTGAAGCCGAGACGCATGGCGCCGCCGACGCCCAGGTTGAACGGAAGCGTGAGCACCGTCGCGCCGGAAGCCGCTGCGACGATTGCCGTGCGGTCGGTCGAGCCGTCGCTTACCACGAGACATGCGACCCCAGGAAGAGCTGCAAATACCTCGTGAATTACAGCCCCGATCGCCTCTTCTTCGTTATAAGCGGGCATCACAATAAGGGTCGTTCCACGTGACGGCATGCCCCGATCTTACTAAAGTAGGAGCGACCCGCGGCGCAGCGCTCGTGGGCCACCCCTGCGACAACGTGTTCGCCGGTATTCTAAAGGGGACTGGGCGCTCGTCCTGGCGACGTGTCTGGAGCGACGAAACTGTGTCACGAACTTCTTTGCAGGCTCATCAGGCCGGGGGTCGGCGAACCGCAAACTCGTCCCGCTCCATTTTCTGGTTCGCTTTTTTTACTCTGGCTGCACTCTCTACTTTGTGGTCACTCGCCAGCCCGATTTTTTCCGTGCCGGACGAGAATGCGCACGCCACAAAAGCCATCGCCCAGGTTAATGGGCAAGTAATCGGTTACCACGTTCCGGGTGTCAAACACACGGTCGTCGACCTCCCTGAGGGGTATTCGTACGCGCCTCACATCCTCTGTTTCGCCTATCACCCGAATCAGCCTGCGAACTGTGGCGTTGAACTTGGTGATGCCAGCGGAACAGATTGGTTCAATACTTGGGTGGGCGCCTACAACCCGCTGTACTACTACGCGGTCGGCTGGCCGAGCCTGATTCTTGACGGGGCAGCCGGCATCTACGGGATGCGCATTGTGAGTGGCTTGTTAGCCGCTGTGTTCGTTGCGTGGGGTTTTCAAGCCGCAATGTCTGTGCGCAGGTCGCGCTGGATGCCGTTGGGCCTGGCGTTTGTGGCGGCCCCAATGGTCGTCTATTTCTTCGGCTCAGTGAACCCCAATGGCATCGAAATTGCTTCAGCGGTTGCACTCTGGACGGCCCTCCCTCGTCTTCTCGAACAATTCGACTCGCGAAAAATGGTTGGAGATGTGTGGGTGCTTCCGCGCTGGTATCTCTGGATGATTGTGGCCATCGCCTCCGTTACGCTCGCGACAGCTCGAGCAACGGGACCTCTCTGGCTGATTGTCGTTGTTGGCATCTGTTTCATCGCGACCGGCTGGAAGCCGGTCAAGGCGCTGTTCACAACCGGGCGCGCGTATATACCGCTCGGGTTTGTCGCTGCCGGAGGCATCTTCTCGATCGTGTGGACTTTGAGCGGCGGCAGTCTTTCAAGCCAAGCCGACAAGTCGGACGCACCGCTCGTCGGCGCCTCATTCATGCAGGGCTTTGTTCACGTGCTGCGCACTACCCCGGGGTTCATTCAGCAGGCCATTGGCTACTTTGGCTGGTTTGATGCCCCACTCCCGACAACCGCGTATTGGTTGTTTGTCATCCCGCTGGGCACGCTCATTATTCTGGCATTCACCGCTTCGAGGCGACGCGGTTTGATCACCGTCGCTGTGATGGTGGCCGCGGCGATCTTTGTACCGGCGTTGGTGCAGGGCTACAGCGTGAGCCAAACGGGAATTATCTGGCAGGGGCGATATGGTCTCTTCCTTTATCTCGGCATAACAATTCTGGCCGCGTGGGTGCTGTGCGCCAAAGACGGGGATCGCGCTGCGTTCCTGTCGACACGACTCACCTGGATTGGCGCAGCAATGATCGCGTCGTATGGGCTGCTGGCCTTCGTCGCTGTGATGTGGCGTTACGTAGTTGGCAGTGCTGCGCCGATCAGTGAGATGTGGAAGAACCCGGCCTGGCAGCCGCCGCTCGGCTGGCCCACTTTGGTCGCGCTCTATGCTCTGGTCTCAATTGTCTTCGTTGTCTGGACGGGGTGGCTGGCCGGCCGCGCGGCCCGACTCGACGATGCCGGTGACTCGACTGTGAGCGGTACAGCGGCAGATTCATCACCCGAGCGCGTTCTTCGTGGCTGAACCACGGGTCGCGATCGCCTACGACTGCTTCTTTCCAATCAACTCGGGCGGCGGCGAGCGGGTGTATCGGCGCATCGCCGAGTTGCTCACCGAACGGGGAAGCCCGGTTGACTATGTAACGCGCAGCCAGTGGGATGGCCCAGCTCCCGAAGCGCGCTTTTCGGTCGTACCGGTGTGGCACGGGGCGATCTACAACAGCGAGGGCACGCGCACGCCCGTGAGCGCCGTGAAGTTTGCATTGGCGCTTTTTCGCCACTTTCGAGCGCAGCGCGCTAACTATGACGTGGTCATCGTCAGCGCGCTGCCCGTGCTCAACGTCTTCGCAGTTCAACTGGCATTGGCCGGAAGCAAAACCTTCGTGGTCAGTGACTGGCTCGAGGTGTGGGGCTGGCGCCAGTGGCGCGCGTATTCGGGCGCGCTGATGGGCACCGTCGCCTCGCTGCTTCAGTTTGTCGCCATTCGCCTCGGCAACCTGCACACCGTAAACAGTCACTTCACCGGCTCGCGCATTCGGGGCTATCGCCGGGGAGCAGCTCCGGTCACGTTGGGGCTGATCGACCTCGTCGGTGCCGCTCCCGATGTGACGACCAAACGCGGCGAAGAACCGTACCTGATTTTCGTCGGCCGGCACATCGCCGACAAGCAACTCATCGACCTGCTGCCAGCCCTGCGGGAGGCGCGCACACACATTCACAACCTACGCCTGGTGATCGTGGGGTCCGGGCCCGAAACGGTCGCCGTGGCCGCGCGTAGCACCGAGCTGGGTCTCGACGACGTCGTCACTCTCGCCGGTCGGGTCAGCGATGACGAACTGCACACCCTGCTGGCCGGGGCCCGGGCACTGGTCAACCCGTCGCGCCGTGAGGGGTTTGGGCTGGTTGTCGCCGAGGCGGCTGCGGTAGCTACGCCGAGCGTGGTGGTGGCCGGCCCCGACAATGCGGCGGCCGAGCTGGTTCACAATGGGGTCAACGGCTTCGTCGCATCGTCGGTGCGACCTCGCGACCTCGCCGAGGCCATGGTGAAGGTGGTGACCGCCGGTGAGCCGTTGCGACGTTCCACGCAGGCTTGGTTCGAGCAGGAACGCACGGCTGGTGGTCTCAGTCGATCCATCGACCAGATCTTGCAGGCCTATCGTTCTGCCAGGACCAGCTGAAACGATTCGAGCGTCTGCTGCGCGGTGCGGTCCCAGGTGAACTCTGCGGCCCGAGCGAGCCCAGTCGTCGCAAGACGCGCCAACTTGGTGGGCGATGACAAGAGCTCGCCGATACCGTCGGCGAGCCGCGCGGCGTTATGAGGGTCGACATACCCGGCCGCATCGCCGGCGACCTCGCGCAGCACCGGAATATCTGAACAGAGCACGGGGCAGCCGTGCGCCATTGCTTCGAGAACCGGCAGCCCAAAGCCCTCGAAGAAGGTCGGAAACACGAACAGGGTTGATTCGGCATAGAGCGCGTCGAGTTCCGCGGGCGTGAGCCAGCCACGCAACGACACCCACTTCTGAAGTCCGAGTTCACTCACGAGCGGGGTAAGCGGGTCGTCGCCGTGGCTGCCGGTAATCACCAGGTGTGGTCGCGTCGTTTCAGGCAGGATCGCGAGCGCTGTCAGCAGTGTCGAGAAGTTTTTGTGCGGCATCCGGTTACCAACGGCCAGCAATTGGTCGGTTCGGCGAACAGTGGTCGAACCGATTCTCGCGTCACGCATTTCGCCCGCCAGGGGGATTACGTCGACTGGGGTGCGCCTGATGTGAAGGAAGCGTCGAATGTCGGTGCGGGAGGCGGCGCTCACTGTGAGAATACGGCGGGCTGTGCGCGCACCGAGGCGAATGAGCGTGCGAAGGATCACAGAGTAGGCGCCGGGAACATATTCCGGATGCCGAAAGGGCAGCAGGTCGTGGATGGTCATGACGACCGGAACCCGTGAAATGAGCGGACCGAGGTTGGCCGGACAGTGGATGAGCGTGGCGCGACGGCGGCGTGCGAACCCGGCGACACTAAACAATTCACCACGCGCCCACGCCACCCTGTTCTCGCCGCTGATACCGGAATCGATCACGTCGCCGGGAAACCAGGAGGTGTCGCCGGCAGCGAGTTCACTTGACGCGAGGGCGATGAACCGCACCTCGTCGTTCTCGCGAGGCATTCGGCTGTACACCTCGCGCACATACGATTCCATGCCGCCCTTCTTGCCGGTGAAGAACAACAGGTCGACCATTATGAGCGGGAGCGGCATCGAGTCAGTCCTTGCTTGCGCGAGCGGTTCGGGAACGTCGGGCAGCCTCGTAGATCACCGCGGAGATGAGTTCGGCCACAAGCATTCCCGCAAATACCCAGACGATGTTTTGCGTGACGAGACCCAGCCCGGCGAGGGCAAAGGTGACGGCGGCGACGATAGCGCGCAGCCCGGTCAGCAGGCGAACCGCCCCCATTCGTCGCAGGGCAGCAAATGGGATTGTGGTGAGAATCGATGTGGCTCGCCAGGCGCAGGCAACGGCGAGCGGCAGGGCCGTGTCGCTGAGCGACCAGGCGGAACCGAAGATGAAACCGAAGGCGCCGGTCGCTTCGAGAATGCCGAGTGCAACGATTGCCCCCAGCAAGGCGAGCCCGGTCACCCCGATATCGAGTCTGGAGTGCTCCTTCAGCAGCCGAAGTCGCAAAAAGTTGAGCGGAATGGCCAGCAACCCCGACACCGTTGAGAGGGCGGTGAAGATAATGGCCTGGGCCGGACCGATGAAGGCGAGAATCATCACGTTCAGCAGCGGGTAGATGACGCCGGTGATGGAGGTGTCTGCGACCACCCATCCCATCACTGCCGGGTCGGGGCGACTGGGCTGGTGGGACACCGGCAGCGACCGCACACAGGTGGCGAGCGCGATGCCAGCGACCAAGGGAATCATTCCCCAGGTCTGAGCGGTGAAGGCCACCAGTACTCCAGCGAGGGCCCCCGACCCGACGAGCACGGATGCCCAGACTTCGCGAGTATCCAGACGTTCAGCAACGGACACCCCACGACCTACCTCAAGCGAGGCCAGCAGAATGGGTAGGGCGACACACAGCGCGATGGCGTTGGTCGAGTTGAACCCCACCATGACGGCCGTCAAGACCGAAAGCGCGGCCAGCCAGAGGGGGAAGGTCACCCGTCGAGCCGTCGCTGCCGAACTCAACCGGGATTCAACGACTACCGCGAAAGTGACTTGGCCAACGAACGTGGCGAGCATCACTGCGACAGCAATGGCACCCTGCTCAGCGAGGGTGAACTGACGAGCTGAAATCGCCACAGTAGCGGCGGGAATCACAGCCAACGACACACCGCCGAGCAGTGTGATCAGCGACATCGCTGCACCGCGCAAGCGCATTTGCGGGGGCAGAGCGAGACTCATCGATCGACCGCTGTCGACAGCGTGGTGCCGAAGCAATGACCCGTGAG
Source organism: Cryobacterium luteum (assembly GCF_900110125.1). Classification (GTDB taxonomy): domain Bacteria; phylum Actinomycetota; class Actinomycetes; order Actinomycetales; family Microbacteriaceae; genus Cryobacterium; species Cryobacterium luteum. The sequence continues at coordinate 45,757 of NZ_FOCN01000020.1, read as the reverse complement.
GCCCTCGAAACGACCCACAAAGACCCACCAGCCATCCGCCGCTTGAAAAGAAGAGCGATATCGCACACCGAAGAGCAGACCGCCAGCGAGGGCTGCGGCACGCCAATAGAGCGGGTACTTCCAGTTGGTGAGTAGGCGGCCGAAACCACGGGCATAGGTGCGCAGCTTGCGTCGGCGCTCGACGTTGGAGAGTCCGTGCGGGTCGGAAATGCCGCCGATTGACGTCTCTGCGGGCAACCACACAAACGAATCAGCCTGGCCAGACCTGATCAGGCGCAGCAGAAGATCGGTGGCCTCGCCGGACTGCCACGGTGTGGAGGCCCCGGTGCCGATCGACTCCGCGAACCCGCCAATCATTGTAAACACGCTGCGGCGAATGACGAGGCCCATTTCGATGACGGTCCAAACGTTCCAACGGTCAAGCGGAGTACCGGGGGCCGGCAGCTGAAATTTCGGGCCGTTTTCATCGGTGACGGTGAGTGCGCCTGCGCTAGCGGTGCTCGGCGTGGAACGAATGCCAGCGATGGTGCCGGGGGGAAACCAGGTCGTGTCATTGGGAAAGTGCAGGAGGTAGTCGACACCAGCCGGGAGCGCCTCGACACCCGCGTTTCGCCCTCGTGATGCGCCCATCGGTGACGTTGTGACGACAATCTCGCAGGTGAGGGCGGTGAACTCTCTGGCGAGTTTTCGAACTGCTTCGAGGTTGCGCTGCGCGACGATCACGATCACGTCCGTAGTCGTGAGCTGGCCTTCCAGCGAGCGAAGAAGTCGCCGCAATTCCTGCTCTCGGCCGAGCGTGGTGATGACGAGGCCAATGTTCATAGTGCACTAAGTCTGTACGATTGGGGGCGCACCGAAGAACATAGACAGGACCCACACTCACATGCAGCAAACCTCGACGATCGAACTGACGATCCTTATGCCCTGTCTGAACGAAGCTGAGACGCTGGCGGTGTGCGTCAACAAGGCCCTCGGCTATCTCGAGCGCAGCGGTGTGGTTGGCGAAGTATTGATTGCTGACAACGGCAGCACCGATGGGTCGCAGCAGATCGCCGAGTCGCTCGGCGCCCGTGTGGTCGCCATCGCCGAGAAAGGTTACGGCAGTGCTCTCAACGGCGGCATCGAGCACGCCCGCGGTACCTATGTGATCATGGGCGACGCCGATGACAGCTACGATTTCAGCAGCCTCGACGGATTCGTCGAACGCCTGCGCGAGGGCGATGAACTCGTCATGGGCAATCGCTTTCGTGGCGGCATCGAGCCCGGCGCCATGCCCCCGCTCCACAAATATCTTGGCAATCCGGTGCTTTCGTGGATCGGGCGCATGCTGTTTCGCTCGCCGATCAAGGACTTTCACTGCGGCCTGCGCGGATTCAACCGGCAGTCGATGCTCGACCTGCACCTGCAGACCACCGGCATGGAATTCGCCAGCGAAATGGTCGTCAAGTCGACCCTCGGCGGTTCGCGCGTCAGCGAAGTGCCCACCACACTCGCGAAAGACGGGCGCAGCCGGCCGCCGCACCTGCGCAGCTGGCGTGACGGCTGGCGCCACCTGCGTTTTCTGCTCATCTTCAGCCCGCGCTGGCTGTTTCTGATTCCTGGAACGGCCGCCTTTGTGTTGGGCTTCGTCGGAGTCATTCTGCTGAGCTTTGGTCCTGTTGTCGTCGGACCCGTGGGATTCACCTACTCGAGTCAGCTCTACCTGGCGGCGCTCACCGTGGTCGGCTATCAATCTGTGCTATTTGCCATTCTTACAAAGATCTATGCGCAGCAAGAGGGGTTCCGAATTCCGCGCAGCCGTAACTTCGACCGGCTGCAGAAACGCATCAGCCTGGAGAGCGGGGCCATTGTGGGCCTTCTGCTCTTTCTTATCGGTCTGGGCGTGGCGGTTGCGCAATTTGTTGGCTGGGCCGCGAACGACTTTGGCCCCCTCGAAGCCGGCGCCACACTGCGCGCAGCGATTCCGGCTGCGCTGCTGATGATGCTGGGTTCGCAGACGATCATGGCGGGCATGTTCCTGGGTGTTCTGTCTGTTGGCGTGAAGCGCAACTAATGGCGCTGAGCGTCTCCGTCGCGTTGTGCACCTACAACGGCGCCGCCTATCTCGAAGAGCAGCTGCTCAGCATTCGGGGGCAGTCGCTGCCCGTGGCTGAGATTGTGGTGTCGGACGATGGATCGACGGACGACACCCTGGCCGTGCTCGAGCGAGTGATCGCTGACTGGCGCGGCATCGACGTTGTGGTGCTGCGGAACGCCACCGCGCTCGGGGTGACGGCAAACTTCGAGCAGGCGCTCGCGGCCTGCTCCGGTGACCTCATCGCGCTCTGCGATCAGGACGACATCTGGTGGCCTGAGCGAGTAGAGCGGATGGTGGCCGAGTTCACCCGACGGCCCGAGCTGCAGATGGTGCACGCCGACGCACGGCTGGTCGACGCCGCGGGGGATCCCCTCGGGTTCACCCTGCTGCAAACATTGGGTGTGTCAGATGCCGATCGGGCAGCCGTGCACGCCGGGCACGCCATCGACGCCTACCTGCGCCGCAACATCGTGACGGGCGCAACGATGATGGTGCGCCGCGAGCTGGTTGAGCGATCACGACCGTTCCCAGCTGCATGGGTGCACGACGAGTGGATTGCCATGGTCGCTGCCGTGACCGGCCTGGTCGACCTGCTCGAGGAGCCACTCACCGACTATCGCCAGCACGGCGGCAACCAGATCGGTGTGACCAGCCTCGACGCCTCCGGCAAACTTGGCCGGCTTCGGGCGCCGCGCACGGCGCGGAACGCGCGGCTGTTGGCGCGAGCCGAAGCGTTGCAGCAACGGGCGGCGGGGTTCGAGCCGGCTGCATCCGCTTCGGTCTTGGCGTTGATCGATGGGAAGCTCGCGCACGAGCGTCGCCGCAGTGGACTGCCGGCGGCACGGCCGTTGCGGGTGGCGCCGATCATGCGCGGCTGGCGTGCGGGGGACTACTCCCGGTTCGGGCTGGGGCTGCAGGACGTGCTGCGTGATTTGGTGCAGCCTGTCTGATCTGTTGCCTTGTGGGCGGGCGTCAACTGATGTTCCGTGGCTGTGGCTGAAAGAGGGGGGCACGGTGAAATATACGAGAATACTGCTGGCCGGGGCGCTGAGCGCGGCCGCGTTGCTGCTAACGGGGTGCGTGCCAACGACCGCGCCGCCGGACGCGACTGAGAGCGCCGAGCCGGTTCCGATTCCGACCATCACGGTCACGCCGGATCCGTCGGCGCGAACGGCCGACAGCCCGCTGGAACCGATTGATGCCTACGCGCTCTGCAAGGCGCAGACCATTGGGTTCTACGTGGGGGATCCCGGGCTCGTGACCTTCGCTGACTTTGCCAGCTCGATGGTCGTGCTGCGCGACGACGGCAAGCATTTCGTGTATGTCGAGGCGAGCGACGGCAATCGTGAGCCCGCCCTGGTCGATGTCGGCGCGAGCAACTGCATCGTCGGCGGCGTCATTGGTGCGCCCGAATGGACCCTGTTCGGCAGCATGGTGCGGGTGAGCGAAGCCGAGCTCGAGGGCATGGTCAACATGCCCGGCGAGACGGGCTGACGGCATCCGCTGCTGAGGGCGAAAACGTGAACGGCTGCGTTTCACTGCGGCTCAGCTTCGTCCGGGGGCTCGTAGCCGCAGGCCGACGGCTTCGGCTGCCGCCTGCTGGCGAGGATCGTAGGTGATGAACTCGTTGGCTGATGCTTGGAGAGCCGCGGCGATGTGAAGGGCGTCCAGGCTCCGCAAGCTGGCACCCGTGAGGAGCCCGGCCTCGCGGAAGACGCTCCGGTCCATGTGCAGCATTGCCAGTCACGGGCCAAGGGGATTGGCGCGCCCCAGCTGGCGCCGCTCCTCCACAGATTCCAGTTCGATTTATTGTCCACGGGTATTGAGGATAATTCGGCGTTCGTGCGATTTGCTGGGAGAATTGAGGTATGAACAACCTCGCTGATGAGCTTCGCCGGGCGGCCGATCGGGTCGCTTCTCTGGGCGATTGCAGCGCGGCATTCGACGCACTGCCCGAGGCTGACGTGTTGGCCGGTCAGCACTCGTTGGCCGAGGCTCGGCGCCTGCTCGATGTGTTCGCGGCGTGGATGGCCGGCACCGTCGCCCGCCGCTCGCGGCCGGAGTTGGGCCGGGAGGGTTTGGCGGCACGGCAGGGGTTCGCCACTCCGGAGGCGATGGTTCAGCACGTGAACGGTTCCTCGCGGGGCGAGGCCGTCAAGCTGGTCGCCTCGGGGGTCTTGATGGGCGAAACGGATGCCGCAGAAAAGTTCGCGGCGGACCAAGCGGAGAAACGAGCAGCGGATTTGCTGCTGAACCCTTCGATCAATCTGGACCTCGCCGAAGTGGAATCTGAGATCGTGGAGGTGCCGTGGCAGGCACCGATCGTGCACGCCGTCGCTGCCGGAAGCCTCACGGTCGACCAGGCCGACGCCCTGCGATGCGGCCTCGGCGAGATCGACCAGGCCGTGTCGGCCCAAATTCTTCGGGACGCCCTCACCGAACTGGTGCCGGAGGTTACTGGGCTCAACGTGGAGCTGGTGTACCGCCGGGCTCGCCGCTTACGGGACCAGCTCGACGAAGCCGGCGTCCGGGCGCGGGAGAAGCAGGCCCGCGATGACACCCGGTTCAAGGTGTTCCGCCGCCAGGACGGCATGGTCGTGCTCAGCGGATTGCTCGCACCGGAGCAGGGCGAGTACTGGATCAGCGCGTACGAGTGCCTCACCAGCCCGCGCCTGCGCGGCGGCGTGCGGTTCGTCGACCCGGATCAGGAAGCCTGGGCCGACCGGGTGCGCAATGACCCGCGCACCGTGGATCAGATCGCCGCCGACTGCTTCACCGCGCTGCTCAAGACCGGCACGGATGCCGACCCCACCAAAATGTACGGTGGACGCCAGCCGGCCGTGCGCATCGTCGTCACCCAGGCCGATCTTCAGCGGGCCGGACTGGCCGTGCCCCGTGGCGTGACAGTGACCGTGACTGGTGCAGACGCCCACAGCCGGACGTCGGAGGCCTCAAACCACACGGGAAGTGCGGCACCGGGCAACGCTCGACCGGGCTCGGGAGCCGCCGCCGCGACACCGGGGGCCGGATCGCCAGCTCCAACCGAACCATTGAAACTGACTCGGCCGGCATGTGTTCCTGCACAATCACCACAACGCGTTGGGCACGGCTTTCTCGAGGGAAACCCGGCCCCGATTTCACTCGAAACGGTGCAGAAGTACCTCTGTGACACCGGCCAGTTGCGGCTGCTGGTAGACGAGGCGGGGCATCCGCTGAAATTGGGCCGCACCGTGCGTACCTTTAGCGAGGCGCAACGCGTGGCTATGGGCGTGCGCGACGGCGGATGCATGTTTCCGGGGTGCGACCTGCCGCCTTCCCGAACGGAGGCGCACCACGCCGACCAGTGGGTGCGTGACACGGGCGAGACCGATATTGATCGCGGACTGTTGTTCTGCGGCCCCTGCCACCGCCGACTTCACCAGGAAGGTTGGCGAGTGATTGGCGAGTCTGGCGCGTTCTGGCTGCAACCGCCCGCGACCATTGACCCGACGCAGACGCTGATTCCGCTCGCCAGCAAGAGCCCGCTCATGCTCGAACTCCAACGGGTGCAGGATGCCGAAGCCAGCTGACGCACGGTCGCACAGGTTGCCAGCGTTGGTCGTATGGCGGTCTCGGCGAGCTCGACCAGCGGGATTGTTGCGGCCCGCGGACCGCCAGCGTTGGTCGTATGGCGGTTGCGGTGGCCTCGACCAGCGGGATGGGGAGCTCGAGACCGGCCGGAGGCGTGCCGTGGGCACACGCTACGGGGCGTCGGGGTGCGGCTTGTGCGGCAGGGCGCTGCGCCAGCTGAGGCCCTGCGCGGCCTTGACCGAGCAGATCACCAGCAGCAGCCAGCCGAACTCGAACAAAATGGTGCTTTCCGCCGCGCTCGTCACGAGCAGGGTGACCAGAATGAGCGGCACCCAGACGTAGACCAGCGAGCGCTTGTTCGAGGCGAGCAGCCAGGAGCGCACGAAGGCCAGCAGTACGAGGGCGAGAAACGCGAGAAAGCCGATCAGTCCCACCTGAAAATACACGTCGAGGTAGGCGTTGAGGCCGGTGGCGTGCAGGCGTCCGGTGGTGAATTCCAGCCAGCCGTAGGGAGTCACGTTCTGCGGCCAGAATCCGGCCCAGCCCCAGCCCTCGAGCGGATGCAGTTCCACCAGCCGCCACATTTCGCTCCACAGCGAGTAGCGCGCTTCGAACTCGCTGCCGGCGTTCAGGGTGCCGATGATAGCCGTGCGACCGAGCCAGGCCGCGCCGGCGGCGACGAGAGCCGCACTCAGGAGGCCGAGCTGCAGCATCCACCTGCCTTCGACGGGCGTGCTGCGCAACCGATAGAGGGCCAGCGCGGCGACGACCACGCAGAGTGCGACGACCACGATGACCGGGGAGCGGGTGAGCACGAGGCAGACGCCGGCCAGCCACATGGATCCGATGCCAAGGTTGCGCGGAATGGATCTCGCCCGCAGCTCCACGTAGAAGGTGACGGCGGCGATGAGGGCGATGAGTCCGAAGACGTTGCGGGAGCCGAACACGCCCTGGATGGGGCCGAGCCGGTCGATATCGCCGACCACGCCGAGAAACGCGATGGGCAAATCGAGCAGCAGCCCCGAGAGCACCTCGAGCACGATCGAGAGGCCGAGCAGCACCCGCAGCACGTCGCCGATGGCGCGTACCACCTGGAACGTGTCGCGCACCAGGGCCACATAGATGGCAAGAAACCCGACGGTGATCTGGTAACTGACGCCGATGACGGTCTCGGTGACATAACCGCTCCACACACCGGAGAGCGCGCACCAGGCCACGAATACGATGATCGAGATGGGCAGCAGGCCGTGCCATTCCACAATGGGGCGGCGGGCCAGCAGCGAGAATACGGCGAGCACGACGAGGCCGCCGAGAATGCCGATGAGGCCGGGCCAGCCCATGACGCTGCGCAGCAGGTGGGTGCTGAACGCGGTGGCCAGAATGGTGAGCGTGAGCGCGGCCGCGAATTTCGGCGACGCGAGCACGCGGCGCAGGGCGTCGTGCAGGGTGGGCATCCTCTAAGTTACCGCGCGCAATCTACGGCATCGGTCGGGGCGCGTGTTGCTGACGTTTCGTGACGACGGCGAGCACAATGAGAATCACCCAGCCGCTCTCGATCAGCAGGCGGCTTTCGGCCACGCTCTGCGCGATCAGGGCAGCGAGCAGCAGCAGCGGCAGCAGCGCCGAGACGGCGAACGGTTCGGTGTCGTGAATGCCGACGCGGGGGCGGTCCACGGCGAGAAACCAGGCCCGCCACAGGGTGGAGAAGACCAGGGCGGCGAACAGGATGACGCCGACGATACCGAGCTGCAGCCACACGTCGAGCCAGGCATTATGAGCCTGCAGGTAGGTGACGCCCTTGCGCACGGCAAGGTCGTTGAACGGTTCCACCCACGGCACCCAATAGCTCACCCAGCCCCAGCCGAACAGGGGACGTTCGAGGGCGAGCTGGGTGACGCTGGCCCAAATGTCGAAGCGGCCGGTGAGGTCGTCGCTGCGGCCGAGCAGCCCGAACAGCTGCGAGGAGAACAGCGCAAGGGCTGCTGCCACCGCCAGAACGGATGCCGCCGCCACGACATACAGCGGCCGCCGGTGCTGATCGTGCACGGTGCGCGCCCAGAGCGCGAAGAGCAGGGCCGCGACGACCGCGACGAGCGACACGGTGACCGTGGCGGATCGGGTGAGCAGCAGCATCCCCACGGCGAGGGCAAGCCAGATGAGGCCGGCATTGCGCTTGACGGTGTGGGCCCTGAGCTGCACGACGAAGACGATGATGGCGGTGAGCGCGATGAAGCCGAGCAGGTTGCGGTTGGCGACGATGCCCTCGATCGGGCCGCCCGTGAGCAGCAGGCCGCGGCTCCAGTAGAAGGCGCTCGGCACGTTGTCGGTGCCGTAGTCAACGAAGAACGGCAGCACCGGTGCCTGCACGACGACCGCCACGAACAGCTCGAACCCGAGGCTGAGCGCGAGCACCCAGCGCAGGGCGCCGCCCAGGGTGCGCAGCAGCTCCGGCCAGGTGAGGGTGACGGCTAAGAAGAGCGCGGCGAGGGTGGTGATCAGCTGCAGGGTGATTCCCAGAGCGGATGCCCCCGGGTAATACGACCACGCGATCGACAGGGTGGCCAGCAGCAGGAACGCGGTGATGGTCTTGGGAAATTTGCGCCAGTTCAGCGGCGGGGCGAGGGCGGCCTGATAGGTGTGGCCGCGGGCGATATCACGAGCTGTGGGGGTGTCGTCGAACGGTGTGCTGTTGGGGGTGGGGACTGCAGCGGCGGCGTTGGCCCGGTTGCGGGCGTTGGTGCGTTGGGTGCTCAGGCCGATGATGCTGCCGACGACTACGATCACGGCGATGGCGCCGAAGCCCCACCAGCCGCCGAGGTTGCGCCAGAACTGGCCGGCCAGAACGGTGAACCAGACGAAGGTCGCGAAGAGTCGAATGACGAGGCGGCTCTGCACGGTGGGCATGGGTTCAGATTACCGTTCCTGGTGCGCCGGGGTTCGCGAGATTGGGGTGCATGCGCTTCGCCGTTTCACCCGCGAGCGGGTGACGTGTTGCCTCGGGTGGCTGAAGCAACGTTTCGCCCGGTCTCGCGAGACGTTCAGTCGGCGTGGCCCTCGGCCAGGTAGGCGAGGCGGCGCAGGGTCTCCGTGTTGCGGTAGCCGATGGCCAGATCGCTCAGCGGGGTGGGGACGAGGCGCGCTGGGCCGGCGACGACGTCTTCGGTGATGCGCACGAGGCATCCGCTGTCGCGATCTTGAACGTCGATCGTCACGTGCGCCTCGCCGATCGGCCAGCCGCGGGCCTTCAGCATGGCGTGGCGGGGCGCCTGCCATTCGAGCACGGAGGTGGAATCGTCGAGCAGGGCCGGCCAGACGCCGACCGAGTGGTGGAGGCGGCTGCCGACGGCGGGCCAGTTCGCGTCGACGTCGCGCATGCGGCTCGCGCCCACGACCCAGGTGGGGTAGAGCCATCCGTTTTCGAGCACCGCGAAGACCTGCTCGGCGGTGCAGCTGAATTTTCGATAGTTCACGGCCATGGGGGCTCCTTGGTGTTCGTGCGAAAGGGTTAGGAGGACAGGTCGGGGGGCGTCGTGATGTTGTATTCGTGGGCCAGGGCGCTGAGGGCGGCGCGGTAGCCGCACATTCCGTGCACGCCGGGGCCGGGTGAGGTCGACGAGGAGCAGAGGTAGACGCCGTCGAGGGGGGTGCGCCACGGGTCGCCCGAGGGCACCGGGCGGCGAACGAGCTGCGCCATGCTGATGGCTCCGGCCGCGATGTCGCCGCCCACGTGGTTGGGATTGTGATTCTGCATCTGCGCGGCGGTCTGGCCGGCCGAGGCGAGAATAATGTCGCGAAAGCCCGGCGCGAAGCGTTCGATCTGCCGGGTGATCTGCTCGGTCTGGTCACGGGTGGAGCCGGCCGGCACGTGCGTGTAGGTCCAGAGGGTGTGCTTTGTGGCCGGAGCGCGGGTTGCATCGAGAATGCTCGGCTGCGCGGCGAGCACATAGGGGGAATCGGCGTGGCGGCCGCGGGCGACGGCGTTCTCGGCGCGGGCCTGGTCGGCGCGGGTGCCTCCCACGTGCAGGGTCGGCGCTCGCCGCAGGTCGTCTGCGGTCCATGGCACCGGTCCGTTCAGTGCGAAGTCCACCTTGGCGACCGCGTTGCCGTAGCGGAACCGTTTCATGGCTTTGAGGTAGCGGGCTGGCAGGGCGCCGTCGGCCAGGTCGATGAGGGCGCGCGGCGTCACGTCGAGCAGCACGACGCGTGCCGGCGGCAGCTCTCTGAGGCTGGTGATCTCGGCATCCGTTACGATTTCACCGCCGTGCGCGAGCAGGTCGTCGGCGAGGGCCTGCACGATGGCGCCGCTTCCGCCGGTGGGTAGGGGCCAGCCGCCGGCGTGCGCGTGCGCGGCGAGGGTGAGGCCGGCACCGGCGGTGGACGGGCTCGGCAGCCGGCCGATGGAGTGGGCGAAGGTGCCGGTGAGTAGCGCCGGAGCGGTGTCGCCGGTGAAGCGCCAGTTCCAGGCCGGGCCGCCCTGCTCGAGGGTGCGCAGCCCGAAGCTGGCCAGGGTGAGCGGATGCCGCGGCACGCGCAGCAGCGCATCCCCGGTGAGTTCGGCGATGGCGTTGATGTTCCGCACGAGCGGCCCCAGCAACCGCAGCCAGGCGGCACCGTCGCGGCCGAGCCCGGACGCGGTGCGTTCGAGGTCGCGCCAGGCCACGCCGGCGCGGCCGCCGGGCAGCGGATGCCCGTAGGAGATCTCGGGCACTTTCAGCTCGATGCGATCTTTGAGGCCGAACCGTTGGAAGAATTCGGAGGCGAGCGCGAGCGGATGCACGGCGGATCCCACGTCGTGGTGAAACCCCGGCAGGGTGAGTTCGGCGGTCGCCGCCCCACCGCCGATCTGCCCGTTGCGCTCGTACACACGCACCCTGAGGCCGGCACGGGCGAGGGTGACGGCGGCGGCGAGGCCGTTCGGGCCGGATCCGACGACGATCGCGTCGAGCCCCTGATCGGTCGTCACTCCCGGCCGCTCTCGTGTGCTCTCATTCCGACACCGTAGCCCGGGGCGGCGCGGTCGCACAGTCCGCGGGGTGGTTTCGGGGGCGGGCCGGCGGTATTGCGCGGGGGCGGGCATCCGTTTGTGTACGTTGTGCCGGTAAATGTGCGACACGCCGTGCTAAACGGATACCCCGCCCGGCGTGTCGCAAAATCTACCGGCATAACGCGCAGCCGGGCCCGGTGCAGCCGGCGGCGCGGTGCAGACGGCCGCCGGGGCCCATACGCGGCTCAGACGAAAGCGGCCTGGCCGGTGATCGTGCGGCCCACGATGAGGGTGTTCATCTCCTGGGTGCCCTCGTAGGAGTAGATGGCCTCGGCGTCGGCGAAATGCCGGGCCACGTTGTATTCGAGGGTGACACCGTTGCCGCCGAACAGCTCGCGGCACCAGGCCACGCTCTCCCTCATGCGGCTGGTCGTGTAGGCCTTGGTCAGCGCGGAATGCTCGTCGCGCTGCACGCCCTCGTCGTGCAGCTGCGACACCCGCACGACCATGCCGAGGCTCGCGGTGATATTGCCGAGGCTCTTCACCAGCAGATCCTGCACCAGCTGATGCCCGCCGATGGCTTTGCCGAACTGCTCGCGCTGCTTCGAATAGGCCACGGCCGCGTCGTAGGCGCCGATGGCGTTGCCGACGGCCGCCCACGACACCTCAGCGCGCGTGGCCCGCAGCACCTTGGCGGTGTCCTTGAAGGAGTTGGCGTTCTGCAGCCGCAGACTCTCGGGAACGACCACGTCGGTCAGGGTGATATCGGCGTTCTGCACCGCGCGCAGGCTGATCTTGCCCTCGATTTTGGTGGCCGAGTAGCCGGCGGTGTCGGTGGGCACGATGAAGCCCTTAACCTGGTTGTCGGCGGTGTCCTTGGCCCAGATGATCGTCACGTCGCTGAAGGTGGCGTTGCCGATCCAGCGCTTGGCGCCGTTCAGGGTCCAGCTGTCGCCGCTGCGGGTGGCCGTGGTGCGCAGGCCCTGCGCCGCGTCGGAGCCACTGAGCGGCTCGGTCAGCCCGAACGCTCCCACAATCTCGCCCGAGGCGAGCCGCGGAATCCACTCGGCGCGCTGCTTCGCCGAGCCACAGGCCGCGAGCGACCCGGCCGCCAACCCGTTCTGCACGCCGACGAAGGTGGAAACGGATGCGTCCACTCGCGCCAGTTCCAGCGCCACGAACCCGCGGAACACGGCCGAATTTTCGAATGGCCTGGTCTCGTCCCAGCCGAACGAATACAGGCCCAGCTCGGCGAGCGGCTTGATGATCTGGGTGGGAAATTCGGCGCGGTCCCAGCATCCGTTTGCAATGGGCCGCACCTCAGCTTCGAGGTAGGCACGGAGCTTCACGATGGCCGCCCGCTCGGGCGCGGTGAGAAGGTTTTCGTAGCCGAAGAAGTCGCTGCCGAGTAGCTCAAAGGTCATGGATGCTCCGTTGCAGGTAGGGCGGGGGATGGCGGCCAGCTTAGGGTCGTCAGCTGAACCCTCGAAGTCGGTTGGTAGTTTGGTCTAAACACTTTGAGAAGGAGCCGAAAATGTTTGTGGGCATCGCCAACACGCCGCGTAATTACGCCTGGGGGTCCACGCATGCCATTGCCGACCTGCTCGGACGCACTTCGTCGGGCGGGCCAGAAGCCGAACTGTGGCTGGGTGCCCACGCCGGGTCGCCGTCGGTGATCGAAGATCCGGCGCTGGTGGGCGGGTTTTCCAACCTCGCCGAATGGATCGCGGCGGCGCCGGAGGCTGCGCTCGGCGTCGACTGGGCGTCGCGCGAAGCGGATGCCGGCGGCCCGGCCGCTGGTCGCAAAACGGTGGCCCCGCGCTTGCCGTTCCTGCTGAAGATTCTGGCTGCCGGACGCCCACTGTCGCTGCAGGCACACCCGACGACCGAGCAGGCCCGCGCCGGATTCGAACTCGAAAACGAAGCCGGCATCCCCGTCGACGCCGGCAACCGCAACTACCGAGACCCGTTCCACAAACCCGAGCTGATCTTTGCTTTGAGTGACACCTTCGAAGCGCTCTGCGGCTTTCGCCCGCTCGCCGAGGTGCGCGGCATCATCGCCGAGCTGCGGCTGCTCGACCTCGCGACCGAGCAACCGCAGGCCGCCGTGCTCGATCTGCTCGACAACCACCTGGCCCGCGGGCTGTCCGACACCGTGGACTGGCTGCTGCGCGACGGTCGAGGCGGCGACTCCGGCGAGGTGGAATGGCTGGTGGAACGGGTCGTGGCGCTCGCCGACCACGCCGCGTTTCTGGCGGAGGGGGGAGCCTCCATCGGCTATGCCCGTGAGCTGGCGACGGTGCGTACCCTGGCCGCCGAGTATCCGGGCGACCCGGGAATCGTGCTCGCCCTGCTGCTGAACCGCATCTCGCTGAAGCGCGGCGAGGCGAAGTATCTGCCGGCCGGCAACATCCACGCCTATCTGTCGGGGCTCGGCGTTGAGCTCATGGCCGCTTCCGACAACGTGGTGCGCGGGGGACTCACTCCCAAGCACGTCGACATCGACGAATTGCTCGCCGTGCTCGACTTCACCCCGCAGCACGAACCGTACCTCGTGCCGGTCGTGCTCGCCCCCGGGGTGTCGGTGTATCAGCCCGGAGTGACCGAATTCGAGCTCGTGCACATCGAAGCGGATGCTGACGCGGCGTCTGCGACGCCCGTTCCGATGCGACAGATCACCCTCACCGGCCCGGCCATCGCCATCTGCACGGCCGGCGGGTTTCTCGTGGCCGGCGCCGGGTCGTCGCGGCCGTTGAAGCGAGGTCAGGCCGTCTACGTCACGCCCGACGAGGGCACGCTGACCTTTGCCGGCACCGGAGAGGTGTTTCTGGCAATGCCCGGCGCGTAGCTGCCTCCCAGATTCCCATCAGGCTCCTCGCCTAGCCTCCAGCCGGGGACGGACGCCGGAGGGCATCCGCAAGCGATGGGAACCGAGAAACGATGCCGCGTACCAGGCAGGCCCGAAAGTGGGTCACCGAACAGCTGATGCGGCCACGAGCGCTGCAGGTGGCCAAGATCTGTATCGCCGTGGCCATCGCCTGGTCGCTCGCTCCCCTGATGCCGGGCACCGCCAAGGAGTTTCCGTACTACGCACCGTTGGGCGCGCTGCTGAGCATGCACCCCACGCTTATGCGCTCGGTTCGCAGCGCGGCCCAGACGCTGGCCGGTGTGGTCATCGGCGTCGGTCTGGCCGGCATCGTTCTGCTTGTGAGTGAGCCCAACGTGTGGACCCTCTCGTTCGTCGTCGGCCTGGGCACCCTGATCGGGGGAATGAGGTGGATGGGCGTGGGCGGCGAATACGTGCCCATTACGGCCCTCTTCGTGCTGATCATCGGCGGGCCCGATGCCGACGGCTATTCGATTGGTTACGCGACCCAGCTGTGTCTGGGCATCGTTGTCGGCCTGGCCGTCAATTTGCTGATTCTGCCGCCCCTGGCCATCGGCCCGGCGCGCAAACGCCTGACCTCATTTCGGAGAACCCTGGCGGCGCACCTCACCGAGATCGGCAATGCCCTGACGGCGAGTTGGCCGCCGGGCAGCGACGACTGGGCCTCGCAGGGGACCACGCTCAACGCGGCGGCCCGGCAGGTGCGTACGGCCGTGCAGACCGCCGACGAGAGCCGCAAGGGAAACCCTCGAGCGTGGTTCCACCGGGCGAACCTCGACACCGACTATGACGCGCTGGTGGCGCTCGAAAACGTGACGTTTCACATTCGTAACCTCACCGAGGTTCTGGCCGGCATGGTCTGGGGCAAGCCGATCCCGCTCGACCTGCCGCCAAAATTACGGCCGGTGCTCAGCGAGGCCCTGCACGCGGTGGCGGCGGCCGTCACAGCTGAGGCCGACAGGCAGCTCCTGGATCGTGCCGACGCAGCTGTCGAGGCGATCCTGAGCGCGATGCAGCACGAGATCGGCGCGGGGGCTGCGACCTTGAGCCCCACCGCCGCCATCGTGATCGACCTGAAACGCATTCTGGTGGCCCTCGGCCCGAAAGCTGACCGCGAGGAGGCAGTGGCATCCGCGAGCGCGCCGCTCGGCTGAGGCCGACCGTTTCGCCGGTCGGTCGCCGGTCGGTCGCCGGTCGCTCGCTGCCCCGCGCAGCGTGCGCGCAGCCGAGCGGATGCCCCGGCTAGCCGGCCTGGCGCAGACCGAAGGCCCGACGGTAGGCGGTGGGCGTGGTCTGCAGCACCTGCAGGAAGTGGTGGCGCATCACCGCGGCCGCGCCGAAGCCGGTGTCCGCGGCGATCTCCTCGAGGCTGCGCGAGGACTCCTCGAGCAGTTCCTGCGCGCGCAGCAGGCGCTGCCGGTTGAGCCAGCGGGTGGGAGTGGTGCCGAGTTCGGCGCGAAACCGGCGGGCGAAGGTGCGCGGTGACATGAGCGACTTGCGGGCGAGCAGGTCTACCGGGAGGTCCTGGTCGAGGTGGCGCAGCATCCACTCGGTGACGGCGGCGAAGGACTCGTCCTGGCAGTCGACGACCGGTGCCTCGATGTACTGCGACTGGCCGCCGTCGCGCTGCGGGGGCACGACCATGCGGCGGGCGATGACGTTGGCGGCGGTCACGCCGAGTTCGGTGCGCACGATGTGCAGCGCGGCGTCGATGCCGGCGGCGGTTCCGGCCCCGGTGACGACGTGGTCGTCGTCGACGAACAAAACGTCGGGGTCGACGGTCGTGTTCGGGAACGAGCGAGCGAGGGCGTCGGTGTACATCCAGTGGGTGGTGCTGCGGCGTCCGTCGAGGATTCCGGCGTGGGCGAGCACGAACGCGCCGCTGCAGACGCTGAGCACCCAGGCGCCGCGGGCTGCGGCGTCGCGCACGACCTGCAGCACCCGCGGGTCGATGGGCGCGCCGGATTCGTAGCCGGGAATGGCGATGAGGTCGGCGTCGGCGGCGGCGGACAGGTTGTCGTGCACGACGATGTCGAAGCCGATCTTGGTGCGGATCGGGCCGGGTTCGGCGGCGACGACGTGAAAGTCGAACGCCGGCCCGCCCTGGGCACTGCGGTCGATGCCGAACACCTCGCAGATGACGCCGAACTCGAACGGCGCCAGACCCGGGAGGGTGACGCAGACGATTTTGCGAAGCATGGGCATCCGTTCTGCTGATGATGGCAGGAATGTGTCGAACACTGTCGATTCTGCCACTCGCGGCAGAAAAGCACAATACATAGAGTTTCTGCCATGACCTTTCTCATTCTCTTCCTCACCGTTCTTGCCGTGGCCGGTCTGGTCGCGACGATTCGCTCCGCCCGGAGCGACGGCTACCGCCGCCAGCCCACCCGGATCACCTCCGACTACGACGCACTGATTCGCTGGCGCTAGCCTGTAGCGGTGGCGCAGAACGCGCCGCGCGAACGAGCGGGGCATATGGCGTGGTTGGTTACCGGCGGAGCGGGCTACATCGGCTCCCATGTGGTGCGGGCATTTCAGGCCGAGGGCCTCGACGTGGTCGTGCTCGATGACCTGTCGAGCGGCCACGAATCGTTCGTGCCGGCCAATGTTCCCTTCGTGCGCGGCAGTGTGCTCGATGGCGGCCTGCTGGTGCACACGTTCCACGAACACGCGGTGCACGGCGTCGTGCACGTGGCCGGGTTCAAGTACGCCGGCGTCTCGATGCAGCGCCCGCTGCACACCTACGAACAGAACGTGACCGCCACGGCCACCCTGCTCGCGGCCATGAATACGGCCGAGATCGACCGCATCGTGTTCTCGTCGAGCGCCGCCGTCTACGGCACCCCGCGCACCGACCTCGTCACCGAAGAGACCGCGAAGAACCCGGAGTCGCCCTACGGCGAATCCAAACTGATCGGCGAGTGGCTGCTGCGCGACCAGGCCGTTGCGACCGGCCTGCGGCACACGTCGCTGCGCTACTTCAACGTTGTCGGTTCCGGCGACCTCGCCCTGAGCGACACCAGCCCGCACAACCTGTTTCCGCTGGTCTTCGCCGCCCTGCTCGATGGGCGCACGCCGCGCATCAACGGCGACGACTACGCCACCCCCGACGGAACCTGTGTGCGCGACTACATTCACGTGGCCGACCTGGCGCTCTCACACGTTGCAGCGGCCCGCCGCCTCTCTGACGGCCAGCCGATCGAACCGGTCTACAACCTCGGCAGCGGCGACGGCGTCTCGGTCGGCGAGATCATGGCCACCGTGCGCCGGGTCACCGGAATCGACTTCACCCCCGAGATCGCGCCGCGCCGCGCCGGCGACCCGGATCGCATCGTGGCGTCGGGCGCGCTCGCGGCCCGGGATCTGCGCTGGAGCATGCGCCACACCCTCGAGCAGATGGTGCAGAGCGCCTGGGATTCGTCGCGCGCCGCCGCGCACTGACGGCGCGACACGCCGGCGCCGACCGCCATCGTGCTACGTTCGCAATGTTGCCACGCACGCCGCCTACCCCCCGAATGCCCGATTTTGGCGCCGTCGGCGCGTCGCAACCCTCCAGCCCGTATTGAGGGTTTACGATCCGCGACTTGACGTTATTGAATTACACCGGTGTAATTAGGTACAGCACTATTCGGTGCGGAACGAGCGCTGGGAGACGATATGGCTATACCCGACTATCGTTCCGGAGTGCCAGAGGACTGGTTCGTTGACCCCGTCACCCTCGGTGTTCCGGGAGTACGACAAGATCTCGGCGACGAAAACGTTCTCGCCTGGCAGGCCGACTCGCTCTGCGCGCAGACCGACCCCGAGGCGTTCTTCCCCGAAAAGGGTGGCTCAACCCGCGACGCCAAGAAAATCTGCTCCGGCTGCGAGGTGCGCAACCAGTGCCTTGAATACGCGCTCGGCAACGACGAGCGGTTCGGCATCTGGGGCGGCCTCTCCGAGCGCGAGCGGCGCAAACTGCGTAAGCGCGCCTGACCCAGACCTCGGGTGTGAGCGGATGCCGCGGCTTTCGCTTGCCGCTGCGCCCGCGCTCGGGCCCGCTGGTGCTGAGCCTCCGCTGAGCGGGTGACGGTGACCGCGGCTGCGCCCGGGGTTGCCTCGGGAGAGGCGCCGCGGCATCCGCTTATTGCCGGGTCAATATTGGGGGCGCGCCCTCTCGGTTCAGGGCCCCCGGCCGATACCGACCTAGGCTGGTGCTGTTATGCAACCGAGAGTCACCGCCATCCTTGTCGCCCGAAACGGCGCGAAACACCTTGAGCGAACTCTCAAGGCGTTGTCGCTGCAGACCCGTAAACCCGACATTGTCATCACCGTTGATTGCGGCTCGAGCGATGCGACCGCCGCGATGCTCGCCGCATTCGGGCCGACGCAGTTCATCGCCGCCGACGCCGACTTGAACTTCGGGCAGGCGATCGCCGCCGCCGTGCGCGTGACCACCCCGCCCACGCACGACCGCGAGCTGCTCTGGCTGCTCGCCCAGGACAGCGCACCGGAACCGAACGCCCTCGAGGCCCTCGTTGACGCGCTTGAGATCGCCCCCTCGGTGGCCGTCGCCGGGCCGAAGGTGATGGAGTGGATCGCCGGCGAATACATTCACAACTTCGGTGAATCGATGACGCCGACCGGCGCCACCGTCACCCTCGTGGAAAGTGAACTCGACCAGGGCCAGCACGACGGCCTGAGCGACGTGCTCGCCGTCAGCGCCGGCGGCATGCTCGTGCGCCATACCGTCTGGGAGCAGCTCGGCGGGTTCGACCCGGCCCTGCCGGTCGTTGACGACTCGCTCGACTTCTGCGTGCGCGTGCGCCTGGCCGGCTACCGCGTATCGGTGGTTCCGGCCGCCCGCGTCGCCTCGGCCGGTGACGGCGTCGCCGGACCGAACCAGTCGTCCCGGGGCCGCCTGCGTCGCCGCCGGGTGCGGGCCGAACGTTCGGCGCAACTGCACCGCCGCCTGGTCTACGCACCGGCCGGCGCCCTGATCTTTCACTGGCTGTCGCTGCTGCCGCTCGCCTTCGTGCGCTCGATCGGCCAGCTGCTGCGCAAGGAACCCGGTGCCATCGTCGGCGAATTCTCGGCCGCGTTCGGCGCCGCCTTCAACGGCATGCGCGTCGGCAACGCGCGCCGCTCGTTCGCGAAGACCCGCACGCTCGGCTGGGATGCCATCTCCACGCTGCGGGTACCCTCGGCCGAAGTGCGCCGACGCCACTCCCTCAAGCGGGAGGCAAGCCTGTTCGGGCTGCACGGCGAACGCCCCGAAATTCGGTTCTTCTCCGGCGGCGGCGCCTGGACCATGCTCGCCGCGGCCGTCACGGGCATCATCATGATGGTGCCGCTGCTCGGCGCCGACACCCTCACCGGCGGCGGGCTGCTGCCGCTCTCGCCGAGCCTGCCCGAGCTGTGGGCGAGCGTCGGCTACGGCTGGCGCGACCTGGGGCTCGGCTTCGTCGGCGCGGCCGACCCGTTCGCCGCGGTGCTCGTCGTGCTCGGCGGGGTCGCGTTCTGGTCGCCGTCGTTCGCGCTCGTGCTGGTCTACGCCCTCGCCTTCCCGCTCGCCGCCGTCGGCGCCTGGATGGCCGCGACGCGCCTGACCGACCGCGGCAGCCTGCGCGCCCTGGCCGCTGCACTCTGGGTGCTCGCCCCGACCTTTCTGATCGCCCTCGCCGACGGTCGCCCGGCCGCCATTCTGGTGCACCTGCTGCTGCCGTGGCTGTTCTTCGCCTGGTTCGCCGCCGCGCGCACCTGGTCGGCGTCGGCATCCGCTGCCCTGCTGTTCGCAGCGGTCGTCGCCTGCGCGCCGTCGCTCGCCCCCGCCCTGCTCGTGGTCTGGGGGCTCAGCGTTTTTGTGGCCGGCCGCCGGGTGATGCGCTTCATCGGTATCCCGCTGCCGGCGCTCGCCCTCGCGCTGCCGCTCATTGCCGATCAGGGTCTGCGCGGCAGCTGGCTGAACCTCGTCGCCGACCCGGGCCTGCCCGTGCCGAGCGCCCACGCACCCACCCTGCAGCTGCTGCTCGGACTGCCCGGCACCGATGGCTGGGCCGGGGTGCTCGACCGGTTCGGCGTCGTCGGCCTCGACCCGCAGCTGTTCGTACCCATTCTGCTCGCACCGCTCGCCGTGCTCGCCCTGCTGGCGCTGCTGCTGCCAGGCGCTCGGCTGGCCAGCGGCGCCTGGCTGGTCGCGCTGCTCGGCTTTGGCACCGCCCTCGCCGCCAACCAGCTCGTGCTCGCCGCGATCGGCGCCGAACCGGTGCGCGTCTGGACCGGGTCAGGCCTCAGCCTGTACTGGCTCGGCCTGGTCGGCGCCTTGGTGATCGGCCTGCGCTCCCTGCACCGCTTCGCGTCGACGCCCGGCGTGGTCGCCGCGCTCACCTTGGCCGTGGTCGTGCTGCCGCTCGTCGCCTCGCTGCACCTCGGCACTGCCGCCGTGCGGGAGGGCACCGGGCAGACCCAGCCGGCTTTCGTCGCCGCCGAAGCCGAGATCGACCCTCGGGTCGGTACGCTGCAACTCGTTCCGCAGGCCGACGGTGGCCTGCTGGCCACGGTCGAGCGCGGCGTCGGCGCCACCCTGAACCAGCAATCCACGCTGGACAGCACCGACCAGACGCTCAGCGCCCGGGAGAAAGCACTCGCGGAACTCGCCGGCAACCTGGCGTCACGCAGCGGGCTCGAGACCAGCGCGGAGCTGGCCGAGTTCGGCATCCGCTTTATCGTGCTGCAGCCGGCCGGCGAAAGCGTCGACGCTGCCGAAACGGCCCTGCGCACCGAAACCGCCCTCGACGGCAATGCCGCGCTGGCCCCGGTCGGCGACACCGAGTTCGGTCGACTGTGGCAGTTCGGCGAAACGGATGCTACCGCCTCGACCCCCCTGCCGGCTCGCGCCGGCGGCGTCTTCGGTCTCGTGACCCTGCTGATCGCCCTCGCCGTGGTGGGCAGCGCCGTGTTGCTGTCGCTGCCGATCGGCGCCGGACGCGAAGCCGTGCGCCAGGCCAACCGCGACGCGATTCGCCGGGCGGCCCGCGCCGACGCGAAGCAGAAGACGAAACGTGCGCGGCGAAGCAAGGTGATCTCCGACCTCGATGCCGACCTGGACGTGCCGCTCGGTACCGACCTGGAAGCCGACCTCGCCATCGACCGGGAGACCGGTGTCGGAACCGGGCTGCAGTCGGACGATGGGTTCGCCGACGACGCGGCCGTCGATGATGCGCTTGCCCAGGCTGTGGAGGACGACAATGCCCGATAGAAGTCAACTCGCCCGCATCGGCGGCCGGGCCGGTCGCGGTGTGCTCGGCCTCGTCGGCATCGCCGTCGTCGTCGCCACGCTCGGCGCAGCCACCCTGGTGACGCTGCCGACCCTGGAACGCGAACCGCAGGCGAGCGAGATCGAGCCGCTGCCGAGCGAACAGCAGCGGGTCTGCCCCGGGCCGGTGCTGACCCTGGCCGAGGATTCGACCCAGGCGCAGGCGGCGTCCAGCGTCGGGGCGGCATCCGCTGTGTACGGCGCGGTCTCGGCTTCAGATTTTGCGCAGATTCGGCCGCAGGTGACCGAGATCAGCGCGGTCGACGATTCGAACAGTCGGCAGCCGCCGTTGCTGCTGACCGTGCCCGTGCAGGACGGCGCTGCGTTGCCGCCGCTTGTGGCCGGCAGCCAGTCGCAGGTCGCCGCGACCGACACCATCGGCGGACTCGCCGTCGCCGCCTGCGCCGAAGCGGTCAGCGACAGCTGGATCGTGGGCGGCTCGACCGACATCGGTCGCACGAGCCTGCTGCTGCTGAGCAACCCCACCACCGTGCTCGCCACCGTGAACGTGACGGTCGCCGGCGAGAGCGGACTCGTCGACGCGCCGGGCGCCACCGGCATCCTGGTGCAGCCGGGGGAGCAGCGGGTCATCTCGCTCGCCGGACTCGCCCCGAACGTGAAGTCGCCGGTGCTGCACGTGGAGTCCCGCGGCGGGCAGGTGGCGGCGTCGCTCGAGCAGAGCAGCATCCGCGGTATCGAACCCGGCGGAGTCGAGATCATCGGCACGACGGCGACCCCCGGCACCAACCAGATCATCGCCGGGGTGCGCGTCATGGCGGCCGTCTCGGAGGAGACCGTGACGACGGGTGAGGGCTTCAACGCCGACACCCCGTCGATTCGGGTGTTCGTGCCGGGTGCGGTCGCGGCGACCGTGCAGATCGGCGTGACGAGCGCCGATGGAACCGCCGAGGGTACCTCGACCCAGGTGGAGGTGGAGCCCGGGATCGCCACGGAGATTCCGCTGGCGCCGCTGATCGTGGGCAGTTACTCGGTGCAGCTGCGCTCCGACGAGCCGATCGTGGCGGCCGCCCGCACAGCCGTCGACAGTGCCGGGGGCAAGGACTTTGCCTGGTTTTCGGCGTCGGCGCCGCTCGCAGGATCGTTTGCGGTCGCCGTGGCCGCCGGCCCGTCACCGACGCTGCACCTCGTCAACAGTGGGGCAGCGGATACCTCCCTCACCCTCACGCCCGCCGCGGGAACCCCTCTGGTTGTTGAGGTCGAGGCCGGGGCCAGCGCCACCGTGCCGCTGACCGGTGGAACGGTCTACGTCGTGAGCGGCGGATCGGAACTCTGGGCGCTCGTGGACTACTCCGGTGACGGGGTGCTCTCATCGTTCGCGCTGAACCCGCCCGGGCCGCTCGCCTCGGCGATCCGCGTCTACACGCACTAGCCCTCTTTAGGGACGGGGCCTGGGCCCCGTCCAGGGGCCCAGTTTATAACCTGGGCCGGGGGACGGGGCCCGGGCCCCGTCCGAGTGAGGGGGGCCCGCATCCACTTTTCGCGGTGGCCGGTTCTGCTTTCGGTTGCGCCGACAAGGTTCGACCGGGCCCGGGCCCGGCAACCGGGCCCATGTTCTATCGTGGGCCCAGCGACCGGGCCCGGGCCCGGTCGGTCGGCGGGGCATCCGTCTGCGGGTTTTGCAGGTTTCGATGGCACACTGAACACTCGACTTTTTAACACTGGGAGCCGCTTGTGACGCTTGACCCGACTGCCCCGACGGTTGACCCTGTCGCTGATCCCCTGGCCGACCCGACCGCGCGGGCGGAGATCGCCGTGATCGGCGGCTCCGGGCTCTACGAACTCATCGACCCGGCCGGCGCTGTGATGCACCAGGTGCACACCCCCTACGGAACCGCTCCGGTCACGATCGGCCTGCGCGCCGGTCGCCGCGTCGCGTTTCTGCCCCGTCACGGCAGCGGCCACAGTGTCGCTCCGCACCTGATCAACTACCGCGCCAACATCTGGGCGCTCGCCTCGATCGGCGTGCGGGCGATTATTTCCTCGTCGGCCGTCGGGGGAATCACTCCGGAGTACGCGCCGGGCCTGCTCGTGGTCACCGACCAGTTCATCGACCGCACGAGCGGACGCGCCGACACCTTTTACGACCGGGAGTCGGTGCAGCACCTTTCCGCCGCCGACCCGTTCGACCCTCTCCTGCGCGGTTATGCGCTGAGCGCCCTCGAGAATCTGGGCGAGAACTTCGCGCCCACCGGCACCGTCGTCGTCATTCAGGGCCCCAGGTTTTCGACCAGGGCCGAGTCGGTCTGGTTCCAGTCGATCGGTGCGCACATCGTGAATATGACCGCCTACCCCGAGATCGTGCTGGCCGGCGAACTCAACATGGGCACGGTCAACCTGTCGTTCGTGACCGACGCCGACGCCGGGCTGGCACCGGTGCTCGGCACCGAAACCCGTGAGACGGATGCCGTCACCGCGTCGGCCGTATTCCGTCGCCTCCGCGACGCCCAGCCGCGCATCCTGGCCGCGATCGACGGGATTCTGCGTGCCCTGCCCGCGGACTTCGCTCCGCGGCAACTCGTCGACCCGGCCGAGGTCGATGCCGTGCTCGGGCGTGCGGTGCTGTCGGACTCGTTGCTGTCGGATTCGGCGCTGTCGGATTCGCTCGAGGAGTCCACGCGATGACCGCCTGGATTGCCCCCTGCCTCGGGCGCCTGACGATTGCCGGGGAGCAGCCGCACGCTCCGGCCCGGGGCCGGGCCGGCAACTTCGAGCGGAACCCGTCATGACCGGCGAACTCCTGCTCGTCACCGGGGGCGCCGGCTTCATCGGATCGGCAATCGTCGATGCTGCCCTCGCCCGCGGCTACCGCGTGCGCGTGCTCGATTCGCTGCGCGCCGACGTGCACGGCCCCGCGCCGGAACGTCAAACCGATGCCGATGCCGATGCCGATGCCGATGCCGGATCCGGTGCCGGGCCCGGGTCCGACATCGAATCCGTTCCGGGCCCGGGCCCGGAAACCGGGCCCACGATAAATCATGGGCCCACGTTCCGGGCCCGGGCCCGGACAGCTCCAGCCGGACTCGACCCGCGCGTCGAGTTCGTGCACGGCGACGTCACCGACCCGGCCACGGTCGCCCGCGCCCTCGACGGCATCGATGTGGTGTGTCACCAGGCCGCAAAGGTGGGGCTGGGAGTGGACTTCGCCGACGCCCCCGACTACGTGCACAGCAACGAGGTGGGGACCGCGGTGCTGCTGGCCGCGATGGCCGAGCGGGGCATCCGTCGTCTGGTTTTGGCGTCTTCCATGGTCGTCTACGGCGAGGGCAGCTACCGCGGCCCGAACGGATTCACCCGGCCCGGCCCGCGCCGCGCGAGTGACCTCGACGCCAAACGGTTCGACCCCCTCGACCCGGTCACCGGGCGCCCGCTCGAGCCCGTGCTGGTGAGCGAGACCGATCCGCTCGACCCGCGCAATGTCTACGCGAGCAGCAAACTCGGTCAGGAATACCTCGCCACCGCCTGGGCCCGCTCGACCGGCGGACGCGTCGCCGCCCTGCGCTATCACAACGTCTACGGCCCCGGTATGCCGCAGAACACTCCGTATGCGGGAGTCGCTTCGCTGTTCCGCTCGGCGATCGAGCGCGGCGAAGCCCCGCGCGTCTACGAAGACGGTCGGCAGCGCCGCGACTTCGTGCACGTGCGCGATGTGGCCGCGGCCAACATCGCCGCGCTGGAGTTCACCGCGTTCGACTGGGTATCGCGAGCGGCTGTCACGACAACGGATGTTGCGGGCCAAGCTGTTCCCGCCACCGATTCAACAGTCTCTCCCCGGCCCGCTCCCGCTGATGAGGCCTCGTCGAGGCCGCCGACCGTGCATTCCGATTCTGGAATATTTCGCCCGTTCAATGTCGGCAGCGGAATCGTGCACACCATCGGCGATATGGCGACCGCCCTCGCTGCGGCATCCGGTGGCCTGGCCCCGATCGTGACCGGCCAGTATCGGCTCGGCGACGTGCGGCACATCACCGCATCGTCGGAGCGTCTGCGCACGGAGCTCGGCTGGGCGGCCCAGGTCTCCTTCGACGACGGCATGCGCGAGTTCGCCACGGCGCCGCTGCGTGCGGCGGTGCTTCCCTGACCGGTCCCGATCATTCTCGGTGGCTAATTCAGGAAATCCGGGCTGGCATCCGGCCGTTACCGCCGGTTTCCGGGCGTGCCGACGCGGCCCACAGGAAAATTTCCTGAATTAGCCACGGCGGAGAGCCGAAACGACCGCCTCACCCCGCCGGATGCTGCGGCAGCAGCAATTCGAACCGGCACCCGCCGCCCACATTGGTCACGGTCACCTGCCCAGCATGAGCCCGCACGATACCGTCGACGATGGCGAGTCCCAACCCGGCGCCGCCGCTTTGTCCCGCATCGGACGCGGTGCGCGGCTCGCTCGCTCGCCATCCCGCCTCGAACACCCGGCCGAGGTCCTGCTCGGGAATGCCCCCGGCGGCATCGACGACGGAGATCACCGCGCGCCCGTCGACGTGCCGGGTGACCGAGACCACGATGGCGCTGCCGGCCGGGGAATGCTGAATGGCGTTCATGACCAGGTTGCCGACCGCGCGGGCGAGCTCGCGGGCATCCGCTTGCAGGGTGAGACCGCGTTCACCCTCGAAGCACAGGTTGAGCGATTTGGCGAGCGCGACCGGTGCGAGGTCGGCGATGGTGTCGCTGATCAGGTCGTAGAGGGCCACCCGTTCCAGGTTGAGCTGCAGCGCCCCGGCGTGAATCTTGGACAGCTCGAACAGGTCATCGACCATGCCGCTGAGCCGGTCGACCTGCCCGCGGATCTGCACGTAATACCGGTCGGGGTCGGGTGCCATGCCGTCCTCAAGGGCCTCCGCCATGGCCCGAATCCCGGCCAGCGGTGTGCGCAGGTCGTGCGAGATCCACGCCACGATCTCGCGCCGCGCGGTCTCGATCCGTTCCTCCTGCTCGCGCGATTCGCTCAGCCGGTCGGCCGTCGCGGCCAGCTCCACGGCCAGCGAGGCGAACTCCGTACTGGTATGCCGCTCCGGTGAGATCACCGATTCGCCGCGACCGATACTCACCGCCGCGGCCCGAAAATAGCGGTTGTCGCGCACCAGGGAGCGTCCCAGCACCGACGCCATGACGAGTGACACGATTCCGGCGACGACGGCCACCGAATAGAACACGGTCAGGTCGTGCACCGACAGGTACATGAGCGAGGCCACCGCTGCGGTGCCGCTGACCACCGACGCCACGGTCGCGAACGCGACGACGATGAGCTGCGTCACGAGCGATCCCCGCGACAACAGGCGCAGCGCGAGCAATCCCAGCGCGCCCACAACGAGCGCGCAGCCGAGGGCGATGCCGGCCACGGTCGCGAAGACGCCGGCGGTCATCGTGCGGCGCTTCCTGCGAAGCGGATGCCGCCCGCCCCGCCCGTGCGCGTTCGGGCGCTCCCGGCGGTGGGCTTCGGCGAGTTGTTCAGCGCAGCTCGGGGGTCGCTGGCCGGCACCCTCATGCGGTGCCGCCTGACGTCGCGCTGCCCGATGCCGTGCTGCCCGACGCGGTGCCGGCTGACGTCGTGTCGCCCGACGTCTCGCCGCCCGAGGCCGGCCCGAGCGGCACCGGATCGAACCGGTATCCGACCCCCCAGACGGTGTTCACGAGCAGCGGATGCGCCGGGTCGACCTCGATCTTCTCCCGCAACCTGCGCACGTGCACGGTCACCGTGGAGAGGTCACCGAATTCCCAGCCCCAGACCGAGCGCAGCAGTTCTTCGCGGGTGAGCACCTTCGACGGCCGCCAGATCAAGTAGGCGAGCAGGTCGAATTCCCGGCTCGTGAGCACGAGCGGCTTGCCGCGCAGCCGAATCTCATGCGCGGCGAGGTTGAGCGAGAACTCGCCGGCGTCGAGGATCCCCTCCGGAATCGATTCGGTGCCGCTGCGCCGCAGCACCGACTGCACCCGCAGCACGAGTTCCCGCGGCGAGAACGGTTTCACCAGATAGTCGTCGGCGCCCGCCTCGAGCCCTTCGATGCGGTGCTCCTCTTCGCCGAGGGCGGTTAACATGATCACCGGCAGCGCGCCCCAGTTCACACGAATGCGCCGGCAGACCTCGATGCCATCCAGCAGCGGCAGCATCCGGTCGAGCACCACGAGGTCGGGCTGCACACTTTCGGCCTGGCGCAGACCGGCGAGCCCGTCGACGGCTTCGTCGACGACGAATCCGGCGGCGCGCAGATACTGCCCGACCACCTCGGACACCATGGGGTCGTCCTCGATCACGAGCACGCGGCGCCCGGCGAGGGCATCCGCTCGGGGCGGTGCAAAGTATTGGGAGGGGGACACCCCCTCAGACTAGGCGGGCGGCCGCGGATCTGCGCAGACCTGCGCGCCGTTCCGCCGCAGGCGCACGTCTTTCTCCCGCCGAGTGCTTGGGCCCGCTTCCCGAGGGTGGGCGGTGCTGGGTAACTCTGCGCACTAAAGCCCAGCATCCGTCAGCGGTTCGTAACCTCTTTCGCCTCGAAGGCCCAGACCCCCCGCTTAGGGTCGAATAATGATGAACATTCGGGTGGACGTGGTGTTGCCCTGCCTGAACGAGGCGCAGGCATTGCCCTGGATCCTCGAACGGATGCCCGCCGGCTACCGGGCGATCGTCGTCGACAACGGCTCGACCGACGGTTCCGCCGACGTTGCGCGAGCCCTCGGCGCGCACATCGTGCACGAGAGCCGCCGCGGATTCGGCGCCGCCGCCCACGCGGGGCTTCTCGCCGCGACCGCCCCGATCGTGGCGTTCTGCGATGCCGACGCCTCGATGGATCCCCGCGACCTGCCCCGAGTGGTGGACCCGATCAGCGACGATGAGGCCGATCTGGTGCTCGGACGCCGCCGCCCGACCACCCGCAGTGCGTGGCCTCCGCACGCCCGTGTAGCAAATACCTATCTTTCTTGGCGACTGCGCCGAATAACAGGTGTGAACATTCATGACCTCGGCCCCATGCGAGCGGCCCGCCGCGACCACCTCCTCGCCCTCGACCTCCGCGACCGCCGTAGCGGGTATCCGCTCGAGATGTTTCTCGGTGCGGCTGCGGCCAACTGGCGCATCGTAGAAGTCGACACCGGCTATTCGCCGCGGGTCGGTCGCAGCAAGGTGACCGGAACCGTGCGCGGCACCCTCACTGCGATCAAGGACATGGCAGCGCTGCTCGCCGTCACCCAGCGAGGAGACCGCTCATGACCGCGATCGTCGTCATCGCCAAGGAATGCCTGCCCGGCAAGGTGAAGACTCGCCTGCACCCGCCGCTCTCCCTCGAGCAGGCCGCCGAACTCGCCGCCGCCAGCCTCAGCGACACCCTCATGCTCGCATCTCGGCTGCCCGCCACCCGCCACATCCTGGCGTTCGATGGTGTGACGCCACCGCCCGAGGCGTCCGACTGGGAGATTCTGCCGCAGGCCACCGGCGGCCTCGACGAACGCCTCGCCGCCATCTTCGACCACCTCGACGAGCCGACCCTGCTCCTCGGAATGGACACCCCGCAGGTCAGCGCTGCGGCCCTCGAACCGGTTTTCTTCGGCTGGGGTGACGAAACGGATGCCTGGTTCGGCCCCGCAAACGACGGCGGTTTCTGGGCCCTCGCCCTGAAAAACCCCACCGGTGCCCTGCTTCGCGGCATTCCGATGAGCCGCTCCGACACCGGCACGCACCAGCTGCGACGCCTCGACCGGGCCGGTCTCACCGTGGGTCTGCTGCCCGCACTCACCGACATCGACACCATAGCGGATGCCCGCGCGGTCGCCTCGGTCGCCTCCGATACGCGCTTCGCGCGTACTTTCGCGGGGATGCGGGCATCCGCTCGGCGCGACGTCGTCGACGGTGCCGACCTGAGTGCTGCCGACCTCCCCGCGCTGATCGGGGCACGCTCGTGACTCTCGTCTCGTCTCGTCTGCGGCAGGCGGTCGACTGGGCGATCGGCGATGAAACCTCCGTCTGGGCGATCGGCGACGATGCCGCCGACGCTGACCGATTCACGCCAGAGCTGGTCGGCCAGCCCGCCGACTGGGCGGCCGATGACGCTGTCGACCGGGCGACCGCAGAGCGCTTTCGCCGCCCGACCACGTTCGGCGCCGGCGGATCCGAACCGTATGCCCAGGCGTTGCAGAGCGCCGACAACGTGCTGTACCTGCACAGCACTCACGCCGATGCCGAGCCGGGAACCCCCGCACGGGTATCGACCATGCACGCCGCACGCTGGAGTGCCGACGCGGACGCGACCGACCGCTCCTTGCTCGCCGGCGTCGCGGGACCGGTGCTCGACATCGGCTGCGGACCGGGCCGCATGATCCAGGCCGCGATCGATGAGGGGCTCGACGCCCTCGGCGTCGACGTCTCGCCGACCGCTGTGCGAATCGCGCTCGCCGCCGGACTCGCCGTGCTGCAGCGTTCGGTGTTCGACGACATCCCGCTCGCGGGAACCTGGGCGACCCTGCTGCTCGTCGATGGCAACATCGGCATCGGCGGCGACCCCGATGCCCTGCTCGATCGCTGCGTGGCGCTGCTCGCCGCCGACGGAGTGCTCGTCATCGAAGTGCATCGCGACCCCGAGCATGACGTCGCCTACGAGGGCACCCTGCACGACGCCGCCGGACGCACGAGCGACGCGTTCCCCTGGGCTGAGATCGGAATCAGCGCGCTGCGCCGCCGAGCAGCCCGGGTCGGCCTCGTGCAGGTCGCCGAGTGGACCCGCGGCGGCCGCTCCTTCGCCCGCCTCGCCCGCGCCTGACCGCAGTTCTTTCCGGGCCCGGTCCCGGAAACTGGGCCCAGGCTAGATCATGGGCCCGGTTCCCGAAGCTGGGCCCGGCGGCGCCGCGGGCTCCCGCACGCAGGGACGGGGCCCGGGCCCCGTCCCCGGGCCCAGTTTATAAACTGGGCCCGGGGCTACAAGGTGGGCCCGGAAGCACCTCAGCGCCCGGAATCATCCGGTAATGCCGCGACC
Source organism: Cryobacterium luteum (assembly GCF_900110125.1). Taxonomy (GTDB): domain Bacteria; phylum Actinomycetota; class Actinomycetes; order Actinomycetales; family Microbacteriaceae; genus Cryobacterium; species Cryobacterium luteum. Next base: position 15,967 of record NZ_FOCN01000020.1, on the reverse strand, counting down.
GGCTGCCGCCAGCGCAGGAACACGCCGACCGACAGCGCCGCCGTGACGAGAGCGAGCACGATCCAGAAGATCCCCAAATTGAGCCCGTAATTCAGCGGCAACACGGTCGGATTCGCCGGCGCGAAATTCTCCGCCACGATCAGCGGTACCGCCACGAGCGAGACCAGAGACCCCACGACAACGCCGCCCTGCACGATGGCAATCACCATTCCGGTCGCTCGGCGACCCACCCGCCGCAGCGCAAGGCCCAGCGCAAACACGATCGGCGCCAAAATCGCATCGTGCAGCACGATCGCCGCCGCGATCCACAGCGCCACCCCGGGAATGCGGGTCAGCCGCACCGAATCGAACAGCACAAACGCGCCCCAGGCGAGCAGCAGCACACCGATACCCACCAGCACCAAACGGATGCCGCGCATCCGCCGGCCAGTCGAGGCCGGTATCCCAGCCGGCGGCGGGTTTAGCCCGGACCCGGTGCCATTCACACCGGCGCTACCAGCATCCGCCGTCATCAGATCGCCTCGATTCGGCTCAACCACTTGGTCTGCAGGACCCCGGGCCGCCCCGGCGCGATCATGCGCGCCGGATACCCGTGCTCGAGGTCGAGGGTCTCACCGTTGAGCTCGAGCGCCACGAGCGTGAGCGGGTCGCGCACATACTCCCGGCCCATCTGGGTCTTGCTGAAGCTGCCGCGTTCTTCGAGGCTGATCAGGCGAAACGAGCTGTCGGGGGCGGCGTCCATCAGATCGGCGAGGTCGCGCAGCCGCACCCCGCGCCACGACGCCATCTGGCTCCAACCCTCGACGCAGGCGATCGGCAACCGCACCTCGGTCTGCGGCAGCGCGAGCAGCTCAGAACGGGTGAAGGAACGTTCGGTGCCGGCGACCGCGAGGGTGAGAGTCCAGCCGGCGGCCATCGCGGCATCCGCTACCAGGGCCTGTTCGCTCGTGCGATTCACCGGAACACCCTGCTGGCCGACGCCCTTCTTGCGCGGCCCGAACAGGTTGACCGCGTTCAGCGGAGTGAAGGTCTGCCCGGCGGTCAGGGCCACGACCGCCGTGGTGGCCACGCCGACCGTCGTGAGAAAGCCGCGGCGACTGACGCCGCCGGCAACGCGCGGCGTGGCATCGATGTAGTCGAGCACCCGCCCGGTCACCCCGCCCGGCCGGGAAGGACCCCACAGCCGCACGGCCTCCGCATTGGCCGAACGGTCGTTCGACACCGCGTCGACGAGGTGGTCATCGTCTGCAGAAGTTGATTTGCTCCAGTACCGCGTGATCACCGGCAATTTCACACCGATGTGAATGACCAGCAATCCGATCAGCACCCAGCCGAGCGCAAAGTGCACCTGCCGAAACGGAAACGGCCACGGATACCACTGGTAGGTGTTGAGCAGCCCGATCGTGATCTGCACGAGCGAGGCGCCCACGAACAGGGCGATCGAGGCCCGTTCGAGAAAGTGAACCAGGCCACGCACTGGGGGATAAGCGAACAGTTCGGGAAAGACGATGTACAGCTTGGCCAGCAGCAGTGGAAAACAGGCGATGCCGGCCACGATATGCGTGCCCTGGGTCACCTGGTAGAGAAACTCCGGTCGGGTCGCAAAGCGCATCCAGTCGAGCGGTTCCTGCAGAAAATGACTGTACAGGCCGGTGCCGAAACAGATCAGAAAGGCGGCGCCGAGCAGCCGGCCGATCACCGTCGCCATCCGCGGATTGCGTACGGGCGACGCCAGTGCCCGCTGGGACTCATACATCAATCGCCGCATACCTCTATTGCACCATTGCACCGCGGCAACAACCGAACGAAATTCCTTACAGTGTGGGGGTGTCTCGGCGGCGGACCCCGTGCGACACAGCACCGTGAGACAGACTGAACCGTGCGCATCACGATCATCGCGACCCTGCTGGCGCTCAGCGCTGCCCTCACCGCGTTCGGCGTCATCGCCCTCGACCTGTTCGAACCCGATCGCGACGAGGTGCAGCTCGTGCTCGTCACGAGCGCGCTCTGGCTGCTCTTCGGCGTCGCCTACTGGCTGCTGCGCCGGGTGAATGCGCGCGCCGTCATCGCCCTGGTGCTCGCCGGTTCGGCCCTGATCGGCGGCGCCGCCATGGTCGGCCCGCCCAACACGAGCACCGACTCGGCCCGGTACGCCTGGGACGGCATCGTGCAAACCAATGGCATCAGCCCCTACGCCTTCACCCCAGCGGATGCCCGCCTCGATTCCCTGAGACCCGACTGGCTCTTTCCCGCCCCGCAGACCACTGCCGCGGGCAAGGAGATCTGCGTCGGCGAACGCATCGCCACCACCCGCACCACCGACGGTGACCGGCTCTGCTCGGCACTCAACCGCACGGCCGTGCCCACGATCTACCCGCCGGCCAGTGAAATTCTCTTCGTCGGCGTTCGTTTTCTCACCGGACCGGAGCCGGAATACTGGCCGTTGCAGCTGACCGGCCTGCTGCTGAGTCTCGGCACGACGGCACTGTTGCTGGTCGGAATGCGGCGCCGCGGCCTCGATGAACGAAACGCGGCGCTTTGGGCCTGGTGCCCGCTCGTGGCGACCGAGGCGATCACCAATTCTCACGTGGATATGCTCGGTGTCATTTTCGTCGTCGCGGCAGTGTTCCTGGTGTCGAGCAAGAAGGTCTGGCGCGGCGGCATCGCCCTCGGAATCGCGATCGGCACCAAGCTCATCCCCGTGCTCGCCGCTCCCGCGCTGCTGAAACGGGGCGGATGGCGCCTGGTGGCGGCATCCGTGCTGAGTTTCGCGCTGCTCTACGTGCCCTACGTGCTCGCCACCGGCATCGGGGTGCTCGGTTACCTGCCCGGTTACCTCACCGAGGAGGGCTACCAGGACGGCTCCCGGTTCGCGCTGGTGTCCCTGGTCGCACCGGGGGCATCCGCGGTGATCGTCGCCGGCCTGATCCTGGCGATCGTGGCTGTGCTCGTCATCATCACAACCGATCAGAACCAGCCGTGGATCGGCCAGCTCGTCATGATCGGCGCGACGCTGCTCGTGCTCAGCCCCCGCTACCCCTGGTATGCCCTGCTGTTGCTGCCGTTCGTGGCGCTGAGCGGCCGCTGGGAATGGTTGCTCGTGCCGATGGCACTCACCCTGCGGCTGCTCGTGCCGAACCTCGAGCTCACCCGGGCGTCGATCGCCATCGCGGTGCTCGTCATCGTCGTCGTCTCGCTGCGCCGCGCCGGCCCCGGCTCCCTCACGCGGATGCTGCCGGCTCGCCCCGCCTGACCCGGTCGCGGCCCGTGTGGGGGAAGCTGGCACGGGTGCGAACACGTGCCGGCTTCTCAAAGACGTGCTGCGAGACCTGTGTTAACACAGAGTTCATGCTGCGGACGGCTGAGCAGCGGATGCCGGCCACCTCCGCTCCTTAACGTGGGCAGATGCACGCCTTTCAGCGTGCTGCGAACCACGAAAGAGTGCCGCCATGCGCAGAATTCTGATTATCGCGGCGGCCGCCGCCCTCAGCACGGTGCTCGTCGGCGGCGCGGTAGTGGCCGTGCAGGCGGAGTCGGCGCTCGCCGAACCGGCCCGGGCCGCCGCGCCCCTCGACACGGCCGCCGCGTTCGACCTGCAATCCCACCGCGGCGGCCGCGGCGAACACACCGAGGAGAGCCTCGCCGCCTTCGCCGCCTCGCTCTCCCTCGGCGTCAGCACCCTCGAACTCGACACCCACCTCACCCGCGACGACGCCGTCGTGGTCTGGCACGACGATGTGCTCACCGCGAGCAAATGCCGCGACACGGCTGCCGCCTTCCCGGGCGACAAAGCGTTCCCCTACGCCGGCAGCCGGGTGCGTGACCTGACCCTCGCCCAGATTCACACGCTCGATTGCGGCTACCAGCAGCTGCCCGGCTACCCCGAGCAGCAGAACGTGCCCGGCAACACCATCGCCGAACTTGTCGACGTGTTCGCGCTGGTCGAGGCGCACCGCGCCCACACGGTGCAGCTCAACATCGAAACCAAGATCGAAACCCCCAGCGACCACGACGAAATGGCCGCGCTCACCCGAGCCGTCGTCGCCGACATCGAGGCATCGGGGCGCGCCGACCGGGTCACCGTGCAGAGCTTCGACTGGGCCTCGCTCAACCTGGTGCGGCAGATCGCGCCCGAGCTGCGCCTGATTGCCCTCGCCCAGGACGACGACTGGCTCGAGGTCGCACAGCCCGGCGCTAGCGCGCACCTGGGCGGCCTCGACATCGACGACTTCGACGGTTCGGTCGCGCGCGCTGCCGCCGCCGCCGGCTACGACGCCCTCTCACCGGTCTTCGAGACCGTCACGCCTGAGCTGATCGCCGACGCGCACGCGGCCAGGCTGCCGGTGATCCCCTGGACGGTGAGCGAAACCGCGCTCATGCACACCCTCATCGACCTGGGCGTCGATGGCATCATCACCGACTATCCCACCCGGTTGCGCGCCGTGCTCGCCGCGCGCGGCCTGAGCCTGCCGACCGCCTACCCGGCGGCGTGACCGTGCGCACCGACCCGCGAGCCCCGACGGCCGGCCGGCCGCTCGCCACCCCGCCCGCTGTCACCCCGCCCGCTGTCACCCTCACCCTATTCGCCCGGCTCCTCGCCGCCTGCGCCCGGGCCCTGGCCGGGCCGCGACGCCGCCTGGCGGGGCTGGCCGGCCGCATCCGTCGGGCCTGGCGTTATGAAGTGCACGCCTTCTGGCGCGCCAGGGCGATCAACTCGAACGCCGTGCTGTACGAAGCGTTCAACGGCTCCGGGATGCTCTGCAACCCCGAAGCCCTGTTTCGGCAGCTGCGCGAGACGCCCGACCAGGCTCGATTAAGGCACATTTGGGCGTTGAAGAATCCGCGCGCCGCCCGGCGCGACTTTCGCGGCGACCGCACGGTGCGTTTCGTGAAGAGCGGCTCATCCGCCTACTATCGGGCGCTCGCCACGAGCCGGTACCTGATCAGCAACGCCACCTTTCCGCCGCAATTCTCCAAGCGACCGGGGCAGATCTACCTCAATACCTGGCACGGCACCCCGCTCAAACACATGGGCTACGACATGGTCGACGGCGCGTTCGGCACCGCCAATATCGTGCGCAATTTCGTCAGCGCCGACTACCTACTCGCCGCCAACCCCTTCATGGCCCGCCAGATGTATGAGCGCGCCTACAAACTCGACGGCATTTTTGCGGGACGGATGCTGCTGGCCGGCTACCCCCGCATCGACCGGCAGACCCTGAGCCCGGAGCAGTCGCGCGCCGCCCGCGCCCGGCTCGCCGGACTGAATCTCGGCGACCGGGAGATCGTGCTCTACGCTCCCACCTGGAAGGGCGCCTCGTTCGCCCACCCCGACGACGACCTCGATGCGCTGCTCGACCGGGTGCGGCAGATCGAACAGGGCATCGACAGCACGCGCTATGTCGTGCTGCTGAAAACCCACCAGGCCGTGCACGCGCTCGCCGCCGGCCGCGCCGACCTCGCGCGGGTGCTCGTGCCGAACGACCTGCCGACCAACGTCGTGCTCGGGCTAACGAGCATTCTGGTCACCGACTACTCGAGCATCTTTTTCGATTTTCTCGCCACCGGCCGGCCGATCGTGTTCTTCACCCCCGATCTCGCCGACTTCGAGCAGGCCCGCGGACTGTACCTGGCGCCCACCGAGCTGCCCGGCCCGGTCTGCCGCACCGCTGCGGCGGTGGCCGCGGTCATCGGCGAGGTGGCTGACCACGGACGGCTGCCAGCCTTCACCCAACGTTATCGGGTGGCCCAACACGACTACGTCGGCCAGGATGACGGCGCGGCGAGTGCCCGCGTGATCGACATCGTTTTTCGCGGCGCCGACCCGGCCCGTGCCCTGCACGAGTCGCCCCGGCCCGCCCGCACGTCCGTGCTGATCTACCTCGGCGGCATGAAACCCAACGGCATCACCTCCGCCGCCCTCAACCTGCTCGGCGCCGTCGACCACGACCGGTTCGACGTCTCGGTCGCCTTCGCGAAGAGCAACGCGCCGGCCCGCCGCGCCAGCCAGCGCCTGGTCGACCCCCGCGTGCGGCAATTCGCCCGCATCGGCGGCATGAACGGTGGAGTCTGGCAGCGCCTCGTTCGCCGACACCGCGGCGCCCCCGCCCGCGCTTTCGCCGCCGAATTCACCCGCTGCTTCGGCGACAGCCGCTTCGACCACGTCATCGACTTCAGCGGCTACGGCCCGTTCTGGGCGGAACTGCTGCTGCACTCGCCGCCGGCCGTGCGCTCGATCTGGCTGCACAACGACCTCGCCGCCGACGCCCACCGCAGCGTCGGCGGAGCCAAGCGGATGCTGCGCGGCCTCACCGCAACCTTCACCCGCTACGAGCGCTACGACAGCCTGGTCTCGGTGTCGCCGGCTCTCGCCGAGATCAACGCCAGGGACCTCGCCGCCTATGCGCCGCAATCAAAATTCACCGTCGCGCACAACACCGTCGATGTCGAACGCATCCTGCGCGGCGCGGCCGCCACGGAACCCGCCACGGAACTTGAAGCTGAACCAGCCGACCCCAATGCTGCATCCGCTGAATCCGCCACCGACTCCGCTGCATCCGCATTATCCGCGGCCGGCCCGCGCGCGGCGGAGCAGGAGTCGGCCCGGTCCGGCATTTTCGCACCGGAAACCGACGTCACCACCACAACGTTCGTCACGATCGGCCGCCTCTCGCCGGAAAAGAACCAGGCCCGCCTGATTCGGGCGTTCGCGCTCGTGCACGCCCGGCATCCGCTCACCCGACTCGTCATCGTCGGTGGCGGCCCGCTCAAGGCCGAGCTCAGCGCCCTGATCCGTGACCTCAACCTGAGCACGGCGGTCATCCTCACCGGGCCGCTCGCCAATCCGTTCCCGGTGCTGGCTGCGGCCGACTGCTTTGTACTGTCGAGCGACTACGAGGGAGCACCGATGGTGATCCTGGAGGCGCTGGTACTGGGGCGTGCGGTTGTGACGGTGGCTTTCGCATCCGTTCACGATGCGCTGCCGCATGCGGCCGGTCTCGTCGTTCCGCAGACCGATGCCGGTCTCGCGGCCGGCCTCACGGCGTTTCTGCGCGGCGAGGTCGCGGCCGGCGCGTTCGACCACGAGGCCTACGTCCGGCGAGCGGTCGCCGAGTTCTACCGCGCGATCGGGGTGCCCGACGACCTCGACGCCGAACTGGCCGAGCTCGCGCCGATCGAGCGTCTCGCGAAGCGCTAAACGAATACCCGGCCGCGACCCGTGAGTTTCGCGTGCCGACCCGTGAGTCCTGGCTCAAAAGTGCGCGAAAATGTCCCGAAACTCACGGCTCGGCGCATGCAAACGTCCGCTCGGTGAACCGATGCCGCAGTGCGCGCCCCGCCCCCGCAAAGAGCCCCGCACGCACAAAGCGGGCCCGCCAATCCGGCGGGCCCGCTCCTTCATGCCCGAAACCTACAGGTACGGGCTCACGTTCTCGTCGAACGAGGTCGCAATGGCCGTGCTCGCGACCGCGAACGCCTCGGCCGGGGCGGTCTGCTGCAGCATGATCTTTTCGAGCGCCGTCGTGAGTTCCTTGTCGGCGTTCGGCACGAAGACGCGGCCCCAGTCCTGGGAGCGGGTGGTCTCGAGCTGGTCGACCGCCGTGCGAAACTGCGGGAACTCGGCGTAGACCTGGGTCATCGTCTCGCCGTCGCGGGCCGAGGTACGCACCGGCATGTAGCCGGTGTTCGACGAGAAGTAAGCGGTGTTCTCCGAGTTGGTCAGAAATTTGAGGAACATTCCAGCGGCCAGCTGCTGCTCGGGGGTGCGGTCGGCGGCGATGGCGACGCCGGTCCCGCCGGTCGGGCAGGCCTGCCCCTCCGGGCCTTCGGGCAGAAAGCCGGTGCCGACCTCGAACGTCGCGGCCTTGAGAATGCCGGTGAGTGACCCGGTCGAGCCCATGATGCAGCCGGTCAGGCCGGCGCCGAAGTCGGCGACCTGGTCGACGGCGGCCACCGTGGCGACCTTCCTCTCGTAGATCAGCGACTGCAGGTAGTCCGCGGCCGCGATCGCTTCGGGGGTGTCGAGGGTCATCGTCCACTCGTCGGAGTACGCGCCGCCCTGGCCCCACAGCATGTTGCAGAACCACCACGCCGCCCAGGATGCGCCCTTGCCGAGACCCAGCGGGGTGACGCCGCCGTCGGCCGCGATCTTCGGCGCCCACTCGTCGAACTCGGCCCAGGTCTTCGGCGCGCGGTCGGGCAGTCCGGCCTTGGCCCAGACGGCCTTGTTGTAATAGAACAGCGGGGTCGACCGGGCGTAGGGGATGGCCCAGTGGTTGCCGGTGAAGGTGTAGTCGTCGTACAGGGTCTTGTTGAAGTCGTCGGTGTCGAACTCGAGGTGCTTGGCGAGGTCGTCCAGCGGCAGCACCTGGCCGTTGATCATGTAGCGGAACCACCACACATCGCTCGCCAGCACGAGGTCCGGCACGCTGTTGGTACCCGACGCCGCCTGGAATTTCTGCGCGATCTCGTCGTAGTTGGCGCCGGCCGTGACCAGGGTCACCGTGATCTCCGGATTCTCGGCCTGAAAACGCTTGATGATCTCTTGTTCGATCAGTTTCGAGGTGCCCGGGTGGTTGCTCCACCAGGTGATCTCCTTCGCCGGCACGATGCCGGTCCAGTCGGTCGCGGCGCGCGAAGCGGCTCCGGCGCCCGCTCCGAGCGACGGGCCGCTGCACGCGGCGAGGGTGGCGGTGGCACCGAACACCGCGGCGAGTTTCAAAATCTGCCGGCGGTTGATGGTGAAGGTGGGTGTCGCGGTCATAGAACTCTCCTTGAAGGGGTACACACGATGAACAGGAAAAATTGGCGGCGCGCATCCGCTCAAATAAACGGATGTGCGCAGCGTCAGCCGGTGACGCCGCCGGCGGTCAGCCCGGCGATGATTTTCTTCTGCAGCGCAAAGAACGCGATGAGCACGGGCACGGTGACCAGCACGGTGCCGGCCATGAGCACGCCCCAGTTGGTGACGCCGTCGTTGTTCTGCAGCAGCATGAGCCCCACGGGCAGCGTCATCATGTCGGAACGGTCCACGACGAGCAGCGGCCAGAGGTACTCGTTCCACTCCGAGACGATCGAAACCAGGGCGACCGCAGCGATGGTCGGCGCGGAAATCGGCACGATGAAACGCCACAGGCGGGTCCAGTGGCTGGCACCGTCGAGCGCGGCGGCTTCGAGAATGGAGATCGGCAGGGTGAGAAAGTGCTGGCGAAACAGAAACGTGCCGAACGCGCTGGCCAGGCCCGGAACGATGATGCCCTGGTAGGTGTTGATCCAGCCGAGCGACGCCACGAGGGTGAAGTTGGGAATCATCACGATCTGCTGCGGCACCAGCAGGGCGAAGATCACCAAACCGAAGACGAACTTCTTGAACGGAAACTCCAAAAACACGACCGCGTAGGCGGTGGTCAGGCCGAGCAGCAGCTTGAGGCCGGCGCCGATCACGGTGGTGATGGTGCTGTTGAGAAAGAAGCTGCCGAACGGCACGGCGGCCAGCGCGGCGGCGTAGTTTGACAGGTCATAGGCTTCGGGCAGCCACTGAATCGGCACGGTGTAGATCTCATCGCGTTCCTTGAACCCGGCCAGGAACATCCAGACCAGCGGCAGAATCATGATCGCGATGGCTACCGCAAGGCCGAGGTAGCCGCCGAGCTGCAGCGGCTTGCGGCGCCGCGTGGGTGTGGAAAGGCTCGGCGTGGCCATCAGTAGTGCACTCGTTTCTCGACATATTTCATTTGGATCAGGGTGACCACGAGCAGAACGGCGAACAGAATGGTCGCGACCGCCGAGGAGTACCCGGCCCGACCGGCCTGAAAGCCTTCCTGGTAGATCTGGTACATCATCGTGGTGGTGCCCTCGAGCGGCCCGCCGCGGGTCATGGCCTGAATGATGTCGAACGACTGCAGCGAGCTCAGCAGCGTCGTGATCGACAGAAAGAACGTCGTCGGGCCGAGCAGCGGCAGCACAATGTTGCGAAAGGCGCGCACCGGAGAGGCGCCGTCGAGCGACGCGGCTTCGAGCAGGTCCCGCGGCACCGACTGCAGCGCGGCCAGGTAGATGAGCGCCACGTAGCCTACGTTCTTCCACAGGTAGACGATGATGACCATGACCAGCGCCCAGTGCGGATCGTTGTACCAAGGCGGTGAGGCCACGCCGATCGCGTCGAGCAGCGCCGCGGTGATGCCGAAGTTCGGGTCGAACACGAACAGCCAGAGCAGGCCGACCGCCACGCCCGAGAGCACGTACGGGGCCACAACGATGGTGCGCGCTGCGCCGCGACCGTGCAGTTTGCGGTTGAGCAGCACCGCGAACACCAGGCCGATGACCATGCCGCCGCCGACGGTCGCGACCGTGAAGATCAGGGTGACCGTGACCACGCGCGCCGTGCCCGGGTCGGTGAACCAGGCCACGTAGTTGCCGAGCCCCACCGGAATCGCCGAGGCTGACCCGAGATTCCATTGCAGCGTCGAGTAGTACAGCGACTGCAGCAACGGCTTGTAGGTGAAGACGATCAGCAGGGCCACGTTCGGGCCGGCGAACAGCAGAAAAAGCAGCCACGATTTCCACGGCTTCTTCTTCCTACGCGGCGTGAACGTGCGGGGCGGCGCGGGGGTCAACGGTGCGCCGACAGCGCCGTTCGGGGCCGCGACCGCCACCGCTGAATCGGTGTCGCGCTGCAGGTCCTCGATGGTGCGCATACGCTGAAATCTTCCTGAAAAATACCGTCGGCCAAGCAGCAGACTCTGTCAGGTTAGGCAGCGCACAGGGCGCTGATCGGCCAATTTGCAGGGATATGCACAGTTGTCGCGAGGCGTTCGCCTGCACAGAACCGAAACTTCAGCGGGTGTTCACCCGCCCTGGCCGTCGGCGTCATCTCCCGCCGTTACGGTGTGCAGATGCCCCCACTCGTCATTGGTCATCGCGGAGCCAGCGGCTACCGCCCCGAACACACCGCTTTCGCCTATGACCTCGCGTTCGAGCTCGGCGCCGACGCCGTCGAGCCCGATATCGTCGCCACCCGCGACGGCATCCTGGTGCTGCGTCATGAGAACGACATTTCCGTCACAACGGATGTTGCCTCCCGCGCCGAGTTCGCCGGCCGCCGCACCACCAAGGAGTTTCTCGGCCACACCGTCGCCGGCTGGTTCACCGAAGATTTCACCTGGGCCGAACTGGCCACGCTGCGCGCCCGGGAGCGCCTCGCCCACCTGCGGCCGAAGAGCGCCCGACACGACGACCAGCACCCGATCCTGCGCCTGAGCGACCTATTCGACCTGGTCGACGCGGCGTCGAACAGGCACCGTCGCACCCTCGGCATGGTCGCCGAGATCAAGAGCGCCGCCTACTTCACCTCGATCGGCCTGCCGCTCGATGAGTTGTTTGCCGCTGAAGTGCGCGCGGCCGGCTGGAACGGCAACGACGGGCGCCTCATCATCGAAAGCTTCGAACCCACCGTGCTCGATCAGATCGCCGCGCGCGGCATCATCGCCCGCAACGTGTTCCTGATCGCCCCGGCCGGTCAGTCGCTCGACAAAATCGTCGAACTCGGGGCCGCCGCGCCCTACTACGCCGACCACCTCACCAAGGCCGGGCTCGCCGCCCTCGGCGACAGCAGCACGCTGCACGGCATCAGCGTCGACAAATCATTGATCATCGAAGCGAATTCCGACGGCGAGCTCGTCACGTCGACCCTCGTCGCCGACGCCCACGCGGCCGGGCTGCAAATCTTCTGCTGGACCCTCCGGCCCGAGAATGCGTTCCTCACCGAGCCGCACCGGCGGGGTGAGCTGGCCGCCACCTTCGGACACTGGCGCGGTGAGTTCGCCGCCGTCATGGCCAGCGGAATCGACGGGGTCTTCGTCGACCACCCCGACCTCGCCGTCAGCGTGCGCGACGACCTGCGCAGCCGGGTGGCGGCATCCGTTTGATGCGGTGAGCGGATGCTCGCGGCCCGGCCGCCCCGCCGCCCGTTCCGCCGCCCCATCCCCTCGCGGCACGTGTTTGAGAAGGTGGCACGGGTTTGAACACGTGCCGACCTCTCAAAGACGTGCCACGAACCGGCCGGGCGCGCACAAATCGGGGCCCGCCGTGTGGCGAGCCCCGATTTGTGCTGTGTAGCTGACTCTGTGAGGAGCCGACTGACTACTTGGTTGCGGCGGTGATGGTCGCGATACCGACGAGCAGCTGGTCAGCGACGGCGTCGGTGTTGAAGGTGGAGTTCAGCAGGCCGGCGGCGACGGAGGAGATGTGAACAGTGGTTCCGGTGAGGATAGCGTTGTCGCCGTCCATCTGGAGGGGCTCAAGGGTTCCACCGTAGAGGTTGAACAGCAGGGTCTGGGTCGCGGCGGACTCACCGTTGACCGAGACGTCACCGAGAAGCTCCGAGGTGCCCGGGTCGATGGTGAAGTTGGTCAGTTCGACGACGGTGTCGCCGGCGGTCAGCGAGAAACCGGAACCCTCGTGCTCGATGGAGCCCTGAACGTAGGGGCGGTAGTCTTCCTGCGGGTCGTAGTAGTCCACGTTTCCACCGGTGATCGGGAAGTGCAGGCTGCCCTCTTCGAGGGTGGCCGTTCCCACGGTGCCGGCGCTGAGGCCGAGGCTCGTCAGGGCCGCAGCGAAGTCCGCGTCGAGCAGCACGGCGGTGTCGACACCGGACAGGCTGGGGATCGAGGCGAGGGGCGTCGGGTCAGCGGAGGCCGAGCTGGACGAGCTGGCGGCCGGCGCCGGAGTCGACGTCGTCGCGGACGTCGAGCATCCCGCGAGGCCGGCGATGAGAATTCCAGCTGACGCGAAACCGATGGTGGCCTTGGTGAATGTGCGCATGGGATGAATCCTTTTCTGTAGATCGAGCAGGTGGTGTTGGGGTCTGCATGGTGTTCGGCTCCACCCCCGAAATGGTTTGGAATTGCCCCATTCCGTTACCTTTCCGTTACTCAATACAGCAAACGTTCAGCAAAGTGGGTGCGCCAAAACCCCCGCGATCCCAGTCGTCGAAAGGGATCGCGGGATTGGGATCGAGCGGATGCCCGCTTCGCCCGTTTCCCGCTCGCGGCTCGTGCTGAGAAAATTCTCACGGGTCTGAACCCGTGCAGGCTTCTCGAGCCCGGGCCGCGACGCTGTCGGGGCGGGCGTCCGGCGTTAGAAGTGGCGGAAGCGATCCGGCGCGAGATCCCAGGGGTCTTTGCCGAGCAATTCGGCGACGCCACGAAACACGCAGGTCTCGATCATCATGCGCTGGTGCATCTCATCGTTTTCGTGCAGGCGCGACAGGCGCTGGATGGGCAGGCGGTAGAACACCACGCGGTTCGTCTCCGGCGTCACCATCCAGCGTTCCACCCCGACGCCCGGAATGACCGAGGTGGGGCCCGAGGCAACTTCGAACACCGACGTGCCCAGTTCTTCCGGCCAGACGCCGCGCAAATATTCAATCGTCGAGGCGATCGTCATGTCGAACAGGTCGATGCGGGTGCGCAGCGGCGGCAGGAACGGGCCCGTCGCCGAACTGCGGATGCCGCGGCCGTGCCGATCGCGCCCACGGCCGCGCACGGTCGGTTCGGGCGCTGCGGAACGACGGGATCGGGACATGCTGCCATCCTACGGCGGGCCGGCAGCCGGTACCCTTATAGGCAATGACATTCCGTGCGTGTTCTCGTGTTGCCTGCCTCGAACCCTCGGTGGCCACGCTCACCTTCGACTATGGGGAGTCGTTGGCCGTGCTCGGTCCACTCTCCGGCCGCAAAGAACCGCACAGCTTCGACCTGTGTTCCCGGCACGCGGAACGCACGAGCGCTCCCCAGGGCTGGCAGCTGATGCGCCACCGCCTCGTCGCCGACGAGCCGGGCGCCAACAACTGACCCGCGCGACAGCGTCGACTCGGTCGTGCGCTGCGCGGACGGCGCCGCCACGCTCACCTCCGCGGCCAATTTGCGGCGTTCAACCTCGGCACTGTGCTCGGCGCAGCAGTCGTGTGGCGCCGGCCGGCGGCATCCGCTCTGGCGACCGTGCCGCCTGGGCTAACAATGCGGAGGTCGTCCAGACAGAAATGGCAAGATAGCACCATGACTGTCGCCGCACCCACCGCGCCCCCCACCTTTACCTACAAGATCGCCGATCTGTCCCTCGCCGAGGCCGGCCGCCACCAGCTGCGCCTGGCCGAGAACGAGATGCCCGGGCTGATGGCCCTGCGCAGCGAATTCGGTGAGTCGAAGCCGCTTCTCGGCGCCCGCATCGCCGGATCGCTGCACATGACCGTGCAGACCGCCGTGCTGATCGAGACCCTCGTGGCCCTCGGCGCCCAGGTGCGCTGGGCCAGCTGCAACATCTTCTCCACGCAGGACGATGCGGCCGCCGCGATCGCGGTCGGTCCCACCGGCACGGTGGATGCCCCCGCCGGTGTTCCCGTGTTCGCCTGGAAGGGCGAGACCCTCGAAGAATACTGGTGGTGCACCACGCAGATCTTCGACTGGAGCGCCGAGGCCACTGCCGCCGGAGCCGCCTGGACCGGCCCGAACATGATCCTCGACGATGGCGGCGACGCCACGATGCTCGTGCACAAGGGCCGCGAATTCGAACTGGCTGGCGCCGTACCGGCGGATGCTGCCGGTGACAGCCACGAATACGGCGTCATACTCGCCGCCCTCCGTCAGTCGCTGACCGAATCCACCGACCGCTGGACCCTCGCCGCCGCCGACCTTCTGGGCGTCACCGAGGAGACCACCACGGGAGTGCACCGCCTCTATGAACTCGCTGCGAGCAAGGAACTGCTCTTTCCGGCGATCAACGTCAACGACTCGGTCACCAAGAGCAAGTTCGATAACAAGTACGGAATCCGCCACTCGCTGCCCGACGGACTCAACCGGGCGACGGATGTGCTGATCGGCGGCAAGGTCGTCTTCGTCGCCGGCTATGGCGATGTCGGCAAGGGCGCCGCCGAGGCAATGCGCGGTCAGGGTGCCCGCGTGATCGTGAGTGAGATCGACCCGATCAACGCCTTGCAGGCCGCGATGGACGGATTTCAGGTCGCCCGCCTCGACTCCGTCGTCGAACAGGTCGACATCTTCGTCAGTGGCACCGGAAACTTCAACGTCATCGGTGTTGACCACATGCTGCGCATGAAGCACCTCGCCATTGTCGCCAACGTCGGTCACTTCGACAACGAGATCGACATGGCCGCGCTCGAGTCCCTCGAGGGTGCCGTCAAGGTGCAGATCAAGCCGCAGGTCGACGAGTGGCGTCTGCCGAGCGGACGCAGTGTGCTCGTGCTGTCGGAGGGGCGCCTGATGAACCTCGGCAACGCCACCGGGCACCCCTCGTTCGTGATGAGCAACTCCTTCACCAACCAGGTGCTCGCGCAGATCGAGCTGTATGTCTCGCCCGAGAAGTATCCGATCGGCGTGTATGTGCTGCCCAAGCTGCTCGACGAGAAGGTGGCCCGCCTGCACCTCGACGCTCTCGGAGTGGAACTCACCGTGTTGACCCCCGAGCAGTCCGCCTACCTCGGCATTCCCGCCGAGGGCCCCTACAAGGTCGACCACTACCGCTACTAGCCCCTGCAACTCGTGGGACGGGGCCCGGGCCCCGTCCCTGGGCCCAGTTTCTAAACTGGGCCCGTGGTCAAAGGGTGGGCCCGGCGCGTGGGCCCGGCGCGTGGGCCCGGCGCGTGGGCCCGGCGGGTGGGCCCGGCGCGTGGGGCCGGGTTGCCGAAGGTGGGCCCGGTCGCTGGGGGAGCGGATGCCGGCCCCGCCATTTCTTTCCGGGCCCGGTCCCGGAAACTGGGCCCATGTTCTATCGTGGGCCGGGTTTCCGACGGTGGGCCCGGTTTCGAAAGGTGGGCCCGGGCGTCGGGGCGCTCGCGCGGAAGAGGCGCGTGGTACTGCGACACGCCCGGGTGGGGTGTGTTTTGACGGGTGGGCTGGGTGGCCGTAATGTATCTATACGTACCCCAAAGGTGCGGAAAGCCGCAGTGCTT
>NZ_FOCN01000047.1 GCF_900110125.1 Cryobacterium luteum | reverse complement strand
TGACGTTCCCGCCCGAGCTGAGACGGGTCATTTACACCACTAACAGCATCGAATCGTTGAACTATCAGCTGCGGAAAGTCACCAAGAACCGCGGCCACTTCCCCAACGACGACGCCGTGATCAAGATGCTCTGGTTGGCCATCTGCAACATCGAAGACAAACGAGCCCGCGACCGAGCCAAGGAACGCGGACGAGCCCGAGGCGTCAAACGCACCGCCGAAGGCCACCTCGTCGAAGGCCAAATCACCACGAATTGGAAGCAAGCCCTCAGCCAGCTCGTGATGATTCACCCCGACCGAATCAACCCCCACCTCTAACCAATTCCCAACACTTACACAAAACACTTGACAGGCTCCCGCCATCAGTAACTGCCCACAAGGTAGACACCGACTTCGGGGCGGAGAACGTCAGATCGAATCCCGCAACGGGGCGCTCGTCGACTTTGCCGTCTCTTCCACCTCAACCAACGCTGACTGCGCCGCGGCTTCTTCTGGAGTCAGATTCACCGGGATGCATGTGAAACGCCGCTCGACACGCTCGGCCGTGGTCGTGAACTTCGGGTAGAGGCGTTCGAGTTGTTCGCCAGTGTTCGGGTCCTGTCCGAAACCCATGAAACGGCGCAACTGCGTCTCATCCACCTCACTGCCACCTGAACGCTGCCGGGCAGTCCTTCCAGGCCTGATCCGGTCCAGGTGCCTGGCGGTGTCCCAAATTCAAGGAAATACCGTGAAAACGGTGACGCTGCATCCCGGACGCCGTCGCCTGCCACAACGGAGTTCAGCAAATACCGATAGTCCTGGACCACGGTTATAACTCTGATCAACACCGTCACACGCAACAGGTACGCTGATAACTCTCACCGCCGAGCGCTATGCCGAGCGGCGTCCTTTTCTCCGCTTAGCACCTCGTGAACAAACTCGACAGATCACGATTCGCATCACCAATGACAACCGTGTTCAGCAAATACCGATAGTCATCCCCCGCACGCATCACCCACCTCGAACAGTCACAGACGAGGTGCTGAACTGCGGCGTGTGTGAGATTGCCCTCGCGACGGTCGAACAAGGACCGGCCTTGCTCCTCGCGATCTGGGCGCGGCCGATTGGCGACTGCACGAGACTTTCGACTAAATGCCGAGGTCCGGCTCGAACGCGCCCTCCTCGAGGCGCTCCTTGACCGCCATGAGGTACCGGGTCCAGCAGCAGCTCGTCGACCTCGACCCGGTCGCCAACATTCTTCAGCCAGCGGGTAACTGTGCCCTCCGTGACACTCTCTCCGAGTGCAGGGAGGCTGACGGATTCGCTCATGCGCTTGTCTCCTTCGCAGCGTGGGATCGCTTTCAAACTTGTTGCAGTTACCGGAGAGCGCCAATCGCTTCCCCTACCCCCTACGGGTATAGACTACACCCCGACCGGGTACGCCGGCACAGCTTCTCAGGAGGAAAACCCATGTCTACCCACCCACCCATATCACCAGCAAAGCGGTGGCTCGGCCTCGTGCTGATCGCCACAGCGCAGTTCGTCGTCATCATGGACACCTCGATCATCGGTGTTGCTCTGCCCGATATTCAGCGAGATCTCGGCTTCACGCCAGAGTCCCTGTCATGGGTGTTCAATGCCTACGTGGTTGCCTTCGGTGGCCTCCTCCTTCTAGGAGGTCGCCTTTCTGATGCATTCGGCGCCCGCAAAATATTCGTGCTCGGCTGGCTCGTCCTGATCGCGGGATCGGTGATGGCGGGAACCGCCAGCAACGTCGGGCTCGAGATCGCTAGCCGCGCCATTCAAGGTGCCGGTTCCGCAATGATCGCGCCAGCGGCGCTGACCCTGCTGATGATGCTCTTTGGCGGCACCTCCGATCTCCCCAAGGCCTTTGCCGTCTACGGCGCAGCGGCGCCAATCGGCGGCACGGCTGGCGTCTTCCTCGGCGGAGTACTGACCGAGTATGCGAGCTGGCCGTGGGTGTTCTACGTCACTATTCCGATCGCGGTCTTCGTCCTCGCGTTCGCAGCAACAGCACTTCCCCGAACTGTCCGAAAGGCATCGGGGTCGATCGACATCGGCGGGGCCCTCACCGTGACAGTCGGGCTCGCCGCAGTTGTCTACGCCGTAGTGAATGCCCCGGAAGTCGGTTGGCTCACGTGGTCAACCCTCAGCGTGCTGGCCGCAGGCATCGTCCTGCTCGTGATCTTCTTCATTATCCAGGCGCAAAGCCGCAACCCGCTGCTACGCCTCAGCCTGCTTCGCGCACCCCTGCTCGGTGCTGCTAACAGTGCTCAGCTGATGTTGGGTGCGGCCTGGGTATCGATGTGGTTCTTCCTGAACCTGTATCTGCAGCAGGTGCTCGGCGCGAGCGCCTTCGCCGCCGGCGCCGCACTTCTCCCGATGACCGGTCTCGTCGTTATCGTCATGATCGCGTTGGCACCTCGGTTGCAGGAGAGATTCGGCGCGAAATCGCTGATCGTCAGCGGCCTCCTCTTGCTGGCAGGAGGAATGGTATGGCTCGCCTTCGTTCGCCCCGACGGCAACTATGCGGTCGATGTTCTGCCCGCATCGCTCCTGGCTGCCCTCGGAATGTCACTCGCGTTCGTCCCCTCCCTCGGTACCGCCATCAACGCTGCACCGCCCGCCGAGACCGGTGTCGCCTCAGGACTCGTCAGCACCAGCTATCAGATCGGATCCGCGCTCGGCCTCGCCGTCCTCACGGCAATCGTCTACGGCATCGCCGGCACCGACGCCTCCAAGGTAGAGCTAACTCAGGGGTACTCTGCGGCCTTCATCGGCGCAGCAATCCTCGCTCTACTCGGAGCAATCATCACCGCAATCGCGATGACGAAGCCCCGGGCATCCGTTAGGGCATCCGACGAATCAATCTCGGTCTAACAACTACCCCAACCATTAATCACTAGGAAGGAAACACCCATGTCCACTCCGAAACTACTCATCGCCTACGACGGGTCACCCAACGCGCAAAGTGCAATGCACACCGTCGCAGGCCTCTTTCCGGGCGCGACCGCGGTGCTGTTCTATGCCCGCCAACCACTGGAAGGCTTCGCAGCGCACTTGGAAGGCCATCCGGCACTGGAGAAGCTGCAGGGTCTCGACGCGGCAGCGCTCGACGTATCGGAACAGATCGCGGCCGACGGCGCGCAGCTGGCCCGCGACCTCGGCCTGATCGCCGAGCCTCTCATCTCCTCCACCATGGCCACCGCCTCCGAGGCCATCGTGGACACCGCCGAGGAACTGAACGTCGATCTGATCGTCCTCGGTTCCCGCGGCCTGCGCGGATTCAAAGCGACTTTGCTGGGGAGCACCTCGGCGAGCGTGCTTCACCATGCCACCCGCCCGACCCTCGTGATTCCGTCGGACGCTGTGGCAGCAGCTCGCCGCAACAGCCGGGTTGTAACGCCCGCTGAGTAGGAAATCGCCAACGGCGCTCGTGCCGGGTCTGTCAGGCAGAGATGCATGACGGATCCGGCAATCAAGGGCGTAGCACGCAGAGTCGACCGAACAGCGATCTCGCAACCAGGTTTCCTAGTTCCCGACGGTCTCTGGCACCGATCGTTCCTGGCAGGTGTCCCCCACCGAGATGGACGGGGTTGGCATGCGCTGAGCGTCGAGCCCCGACCGGTTTCCTCACGGTCCCAGCCGCCGCGTCAGTGAAAGAAGTACCGTTATGCCTCATGTGATTACCCGTCCCGGCTCTATCAGTAGCATGTGGATTGCCATGCTCCTGGCACTGACACACGCGGCCAACGATGCTCTCACAGCGGTTCTCGGAGCATTGCTGCCCACACTGGAAGTGAAGTTCTCGGCAAGCCCGATCCTCCTCGCGGTGTTGGTCGCGGTGTTCAGCATCAGCTCGTCGGCGCCCCAGCCGGTATTGGGATCCGTCGCTGACCGTGTCGGGCTGCGCCAGATCGCCGCAATCGGTGTCGCCCTCGCCGCCATCACTTTGAGCCTTATCGGGGTGGCCCCGACAGTGCTCGTACTCATCCTTCTACTTCTGCTTGGCGGGCTCGGTTCCGCCGCATTGCACCCGATCTCGACAAGCATCGTCGGCGGCGCGGCGGCGAAGAATCCGAGCCTGGCCGTGGGACTGTTCACCGCAGGAGGAATGGTCGGCTTCGCCATCGGCCCGGTTCTGATTCTCTATCTGATATCGCAATTCGGCATTCAGGTAACCCCTTGGCTGATGGTTCCCGGTCTCATACTCGCCATGTTGGTTTACCTGCTGCTGCCCGATTTCGTACCTCATGCCATTCGGCGCACCCGGCTCCGACTCGTCAAGTCCGCATTCAACCGGCAAACGATCTTCCTCACCCTCGCATCAACCTTGATCAACCTGGCGTTTCTCACCTATACCAGCGCCGTTCCACTCTGGCTGGTCAACGAACACCGCATCGAAACGAATGCCCCTCTTCTTGGCTGGACGCTTGCCGCCTTTTCCATCGCAGCGGCGCTGGGCGCAGTGGCGGGCGGTGTGATGGCACCACGCATCGGTGGCATCACCACGACGGTCGCCTCGTTGCTTGCTGCCACCGCTGCGTTCTTGGTCGTTCTCCTACTCCCGGCGGGAGGCGGCACGTTGATCGCTGGAGCGGTTGCCGGGTTCATGTTGTATGCGAGTCAACCGCTGCTCATCGTGGCTGCGCAGACGCTGAACCCGAACGCTCCGACGGCCGCTGCCGGGGTAGTCATCGGAATCGGCAGCGGTCTGGCCGGCCTGCTCTACATCGGCTCTGGGATCCTCCAAGGAATGATTGGCCTCATTCCCGCCATGCAACTCAACTTCCTCCTTCTCATTCCGGCCGCATTGATCGCCACACGAGGGCTAAGAGTCCTAAGAGTCGGTCACGTCCCGCCGGGTGGTGTAATTCATCGTCACCGTGCGGGTCAGCTGATTTGATTATGCAGCAATGAGCTCGGGAATGGGAATCACCCCCGTCAGTGCGGCGGCGTCAGGGTTGGTGAGGGCCGTGTTGAAGGCCTCCAGCTGGCGCATGGAGTCCTCGGAGAGGTAGCGGCGGGCGCCAGCTTCCCACTCGTCGTGTTGCTCGACGAGGACGGCTCCTGCGAGGCGGAGCAGGGCCGCGGGGTTGGGGAACACACCGACAACATCGGTCCGACGCTTGATCTCTTTGTTCAATCGTTCGATCGGATTTGTCGACCAGATCTGTCGCCAGTGTTTGGGAGGGAAACCGCAGAACGCGAGGATGTCGGCCCGCGCGTCGTGCAGCATCTTGGCGACCTTCGGGTGCGTGCGCTCGAGCATCCGGGTGACCTCGTCGAACTGGGCCTGGATGTGCTTCGCGTCGGGCTGGGCGAAGATGGTGCGGATGACCGCGGCGACCATATCCTGGCTGGCGCGCGGGACGATGGAGAGAACATTTCTCATGAAATGCACTCGGCAGCGTTGCCACGCGGCGCCCTGGAAAACGGTGCTGATGGCCTTCTTCAGACCGGTGTGAGCGTCGGAGATGACGAGCTTGACACCGTCGAGCCCGCGGGCTTTCAAGGACCGCAGGAACTCGGTCCAAAAGGGCTCGTTCTCGCTGTCGCCGACGTCGAAGCCGAGGACCTCGCGGCGGCCGTCGGCGGCCACGCCGATGGCGACGACCATCGCCTGGGAGATGACGCGGTGGTTGACGCGGGCCTTGCAATACGTGGCGTCGAGGTACACGTAGGGGTAGCCGGTAACGCCGAGGTCACGGCCACGGAACGTGGCGACTTCCCTGTCGAGATCAGCGCAAATCCGGGATACTTCGGACTTGGAGATACCCGTGTCGGCGCCGAGTGCTTTGACCAGGTCGTCGACTTTGCGCGTCGAGACGCCGTGGAGGTAAGCCTCCATAACGACGGCGAACAGGGCTTGGTCAACACGTCAACACGTCGGCGCCGTTCGAGCAGGGCGGGGAAGAACGACCCCTGCCGCAGCTTGGGGATCTTGAGATTCAGGTCCCCGGCCGTCGTCGTCAACACGCGCGGGCGGGTCCCGTTGCGCTGGTTGGTGCGGTCATCGGAGCGTTCAAAACGGCCGGCGCCGATGTGCGCGGTGGCCTCGGCGTCGATGAGTTCTTGGTAGAGCGTTTCGGTCACCGTTCGGATTCGATCGGTGACGTTGGTGAGTTTGAGCTCCGCGAGGAGCGCAAGCAGGGCAGACTGGTCTAAAGCCATCGTGTGATGTGTCTTTCTGTGAGTTCTTTGATCGGTACTCACTGACCATCGCACGGTGGCTCTTTACGTTGTTAATCCAACGATCAAACCCCGGGAATTACACAGAGATACTGGATATGGCTCTGGTGCGGGGTGACTCAAAATTACACTGACTCCTTTCGAGGTTGTCTTTGAGTGGATCTGTCCGCCGTACCAGAGCCGCTAATGCCGCTTGATCGGGGCGACATGACTTGATAGGAGCCTGGCTAACAGTCTCACCTCTGTGCTGTCTGCCCTCCCGACCCAACGGCGATTTCCCTTCAACGAAGAAACGGGAACGAAGTCATGACAGTTGCAATTCTTGA
>NZ_FOCN01000055.1 GCF_900110125.1 Cryobacterium luteum | reverse complement strand
AAACACTCGGCGGCATCACACCCACTCAAGCCATGCAACGACTACTGTCAGAGCCAGAAATACCCATCGTTGCGACGACCGGTTGAATCCGCCTTGCAATCGCCCAAGTGGTCGTGGGAACGGAGCCGACGCGAGCGGTCGTGTACTTCGGCGTCGCGGGAGGGATGATCATCGTCGGGCTCGTCAAATTGAAGCGATATCGTCGGGCAATTGCGGCGTTTACCACCGAGAACGGCGTAGATGCTGGCAAGCGTTGATGGAATTCCGGTCGTCCCATTGGGGGTTCCCATACGGGCCTTCTCTGGGACGTCCCGCCGGTGGCAAATTTATCCAGCGTGGTGGCCGCAGAACGTCGCCGGCTGGCGGGCCGGGTGTAGGCACGAGCTTCAGCGCGTACCGGCTGGAACCGCCGCCACCTCGGCACCGACACGCTCGCCCGCCCGCCGCTAAACCGGCGTCGGGACAGGCAGAGCGACCGGAGCAACCCGGACTGCGGGGCAACCACACCGATCACGGCCGACAGCAGACCTTGCAGGCGGAAGAAGGAAATGGCCTGACTACCCGAGGCTCTGAGCCTGGCCATCTCGTCCAGAAGCGGTGCCAGCCGGATGACCTCGTTCACGGCACCCTTCCCGTTATGTCGTGGCCGGAAACGTTGAGTTGGCAGCCTCCACCCGACGGCCGACGGCCCACGGGCTGCGTCGTCACGTCAGTCTCGCGTAGCAGCCGGATCATCTCGGCTCACACGAGACAAACTCGGCGATGGTCTGCGCAAGGAGTTCGTCGGAGACTCCGTGCCAGTCGCCCTTGAGTTCGATGGACTCGCTCGTCGTCACGTGTTCCGCGACGCGGTCGACGAACCTGTGGAGCGGGGGCGGGCTGGCTTTGCTGACAATGGCCAGTGTCGGGATGCCGACGCGAGACAGCGCGCCGGGAGTGAGTTCATCGGCGATTCGGAGATCGTTCGAGATGGTGTGTGCATATGGGGCGCATGCCTCCGCGAACGGAGCCATCTGCTCCACGACTTCGGCGGGCATCCCTTGGTAGTGGAAGAACCGGCGCACGGCTTCGGCGTTCCGGCCGTGGCCGACCAGTTTCTCGATTTCGGCGATGAACTCCTCGGTTCCGGCCAGCTCTGATGGCGGTTCCATGACGATCAGGCACTTCATGCTCATCCCTTGGCATGCGGCATAGAGTGCCAGGGAGCCGCCCGATGAGAACCCGTACACGATCGTTTCCGGGCCGTTTCCTGCGGCGTCGATCACGACTTGCAGGTCCTCGACCTCTCGGTCGGGAGTAGGAGCGTCATTGCCGGTCGAGTCGCCCTTGCCTCTCCGGTCGTAGCGGATGACGGTGAACTGGCTCGTCAGCCGCTCGGCGAGTGTGTTGTTCGGGCTCAATGCGCGATCCACGAGGATGGGGTCGATCATGACAAGCGTGGGGCCCGTGCCGGATCGGGACCAAGCCAGACTGATGCCGTCCGTCGACTCAGCGATTCCTGATTCACTCATCGGTCCACTCCTTCAGCGCTGTGCTGTTTCTGATTCTTTGGTCGTTCCCACTGGGCGACTGGCCGTCCGTCTCGACGCCACCACTCGCCTGCCGGGCCTTGCGGCCATCCAGGTGGTGAGTCTTCCCATTGCTCCTGCCGCCCGTAGATGGTGCGGTCGAGCAGGCCGAGTATCGGGTCCATGACTTCGGTGCCGCGATCGGTGACCTCGTAGGTCAGGTAGACGTCTTGGCCGTCGCGAAGGTAGCAGCGCAAGTATTTCTCACCTGCCACCGCCGGGTTGTGGAGTGCAGCTGACGTCGAATACCAGGGATGGGTCCACCCCATGAACTCCCGGTACGCCGAAATCTCGCTCCAGGGCCCCTCGCAAAGCATGGCGAGTGTGACGTCGCGCTGCGAGAGGTACGTCTGCGTCGGAAGTTGCGACGCAGAGAAGGTGCATCCCATGCACTGCGCGTCGAACGGCTGCCCGTGATTCCACATGAACGTATAGGCGATGAGCATCCGACGTCCCTCGAAGATCTCGGCAAACGGCACTGGGCCGTCCTCGCCGACGACGGTTGCGGGGCCGACCGGCGTCACGGGGAGTCGGCGTCGCGCCGAGGCGATCGCGTCACCCGCGCGTGTGTGCGCTTTCTCCCTCTCCAGAAGACTGGCTCGCTCCGTAAGCCACTCCGCTCGGTCAGCCACCCTCGGCAGCGGCAAAGCGCCGTCGAACGACGCTGCGATGCGATTCACCATAAAGATATGTTTATCATACCTGTTGCTACGTTTTCAATACTCAAATGGCGGTACAATGAAGACATGCCCATCAAGCGGACCTATGCGGACCTCGGCGACGCCTGCGCGACTTCGCACGCGATGGAGCTCATCGCGGAGCACTGGGGCTACATCGTGATCCGCGAGCTCTTCCTCGGCCCCAAACGGTTCAGTGAACTCTTCGACTCGGCCCGCGGCATCACCCCGACCATGCTCACCACGCGTTTGCGTGATCTAGACGACCGCGGCATCGTTACCTCGCGGCTACTGGATCCTCCCGCCCGAGTGCGCGTGTACGACCTCACCGAGTGGGGTCGTGACCTCGAATCGATCATGCATGCCCTCGGGCGATGGGCGCAGCGTTCACCCTCTCTCCCGCAGGAGGGCGGGCTGACCCCGGATGCGGCTGTCCTGGCTATGCGAACGATGGCCCCGCCTCATCCGTTGGACCCGCCGGTGCAGCTGCAACTGCGCCTCAGCGACTCTCGCGGTCGAAACGAGATCGCCTACGACTACTTCATCGACTGGGGAAGCGATGGATTCCATGCCGACCGCGGACGCCTACCCAACCCCATCACCCGCATCAGCATCGACGCGACCAGCTGGGCGAATGCGCTCTTCAACGGTGCGGCTCTACCCCGCGAGGCCGTCCAAGGGGATCCCGCACCGTTGGACCGCTTCATCAGAAGCATGTCTCCCGCCCAGCGCTGACCATGGTTTCCCGGCCCTGATCGAAGCCATCGCGCTGCCCGGTGAACGTTCCCCTTGCGGGCGACTTGCTCAGCGAATCGACTTGAGCGGAATCACGTTTGAACGCGCCTGCTGGACGTCCCTCTTGCGGACCCCTCACTCTCAGGCGTTGACCCCATG
>NZ_FOCN01000048.1 GCF_900110125.1 Cryobacterium luteum | reverse complement strand
CCAAAACCGCGCCTGTTTCTTAACGAACTCATTCTTCAACCACACGTACAACACCTCACAAAAATCGAGTGTTGCGACGACCGGTTGAATCCGCCAACCCCTAACGGGACTTTTGTCGGCTGAGCTCCACGACCTTGCGACCTTCGACGGTCGACGGTCGAACCATATCGGCCGCCCAGTTGAGCACGCGGATCACCGAAGCACGGCCCATGACCCGCGAGCCTCGGGCAGTCTGATGCACGGAACTGAAATAGGTGCCCACAGGCGGGACGCCTTCACGACAACAGAGGTGCCCGCGTGCTCAAACGTCAACTGAGTAGTTCAGCGTCAGCTCGTCAGCGGGCACTCCTCGAATGCCCCAGTTCGCACGCGGCGTCTCCGTGATCGTGATTTCTAGATCGTGCGGAGTGACACCGACGGCTGCAACATTGCTGATGAGTTCGCGGATGAAGTCCTTCTTTGTTTCCGTCGATCTGCCCTCAAACATGCTGACCTCGACAATGGTGTAGTCGATCGAACGATCTTCAGGCGTGATGAACTCGTCGGGGCTAAGCGTGATGAAACGGTGGAAGCGCTTCTCCATCGGCAGCTGAAGCGCCGATACCGCCGCTGCGTGGATCGCGTCGGACAGCGAAGAGATGCGCGGAGCAAGCGCCGATTTGTGACCGTAAATTTTGATTTGAGCCATGCTTCAGTTTGGCAGGTCGCCAAGTGCGGGTTGTCCGAACACGCATGCATTGTATTCCGCAAGGGGAACCCTCTACGGGACGATTGCCCCAAAGAGGATCCCTCTGCGGCACTCTTCTGAATTCAGAAGTGCACGAGGGCGGTGCTGACGCCAACAAGTCGTACCCATGGCTCAGTGTGGGCTGAGGTCGCGGCGCACGAGGATTCCTCCGGCGATGGCCGCCACGGCGAGGACCGCCGCGAAGAGGGTGGCGCCGGCGCTCAGCCCGATGCCGTTGATGAGGTAGCCGGTGGCGACTGAAAGTAGACCGGCGGGGATGTATCCGCCAATGTTGAGGACGGCGTTCGCTTCGGCGCGGTGGTTGCCCGGGACATGGGTCCCGATGAGGGTGAGTCCTCCGAGCTGTCCGAGTCCTTGGCCGATGCCGGCAAGGAGGGCGGAGAGAATGAGGATCGCAGGGACCGCGGCGTTGACGGCGATGATGAGGCTGGCCATCGCTGCGAGTGTCGCACCGGAGCCGAGCAGGAGGATGCTGCGCACCGGTACCCGACTGACGGTGAATTGAACACCTGTCGCGGCGAGGAACATGGCACACGCCATTCCTCCGGCGACCAACGGACTGGAGGCGTTGAGCAGGTTTGACAATAGAGATGGGCCGAGGGAGAGCACGAAAGAGGTAGCTGTGATCCCTGGCGCGAAGACCGCGATGCCGTAGGCGAGGTGGCGTTGGTTTCGCTTCGGGACACTCGGCAAGTGCAAGCTGAACCGTGCCTCAGCCGTGTCGGCGCTTTGGCTCGCGGGAGGACGACGCAGCGGCAGGAAAATGGCGATGGCAAGCGCGGTGGCGAGTAGAACGAACTCGACCGCAAAGATTACTGGGGCCGGAGTCGCCATCCGTTGAGCGAATAGTCCCGACAGCAGCGGCCCAAGTCCGGCGCCGAAGACCATGGCAACAGAGGCGGCAAGAGAGGCCTGCCGACGGCGGGCAGGGCCGCCGAGGTCAACGACCGCCGCCATGCCTGCCGAGACGATCAC
Organism: Cryobacterium luteum; assembly: GCF_900110125.1. Taxonomy (GTDB): domain Bacteria; phylum Actinomycetota; class Actinomycetes; order Actinomycetales; family Microbacteriaceae; genus Cryobacterium; species Cryobacterium luteum. Next base: position 4,656 of record NZ_FOCN01000048.1, on the reverse strand, counting down.
GCCCACCGCGACGCCGGTGAGGAACCGTGCGATCACCAGCACGAGGACAGAAGAAGCAACTCCGAACAGGGAACATGCCACTAGCGCGAGCACTAGCCCTGGAATGAGCACCGACTTGCGCCCGAACCGGTCGGCGAATTGTCCGGCAACGGTCAAGGTGAGCAGAAGTCCGACCATGTAGGCGGCGAAGATCACCGTCAGCATTCCCGCGGAGAAGCCAAGTTCCCGCTGCCAATATACGTAGAGCGGTGTCGGCGAGTTCGACAAAACAAACACCGCAGTCACGATCAAGGCCGCCAACAGCATCGGCCGTGCGCCGGGCCTGCGGAGCAATGCCGCGTCGGGCTGCCGAGTTGTGGTCTGTGCCATCGTCCCACCTCTATCCTTCAGTACGAGTTTTCTCGAACTTATCACTAGTTCGAGAAAACTCGTACATGCTCTAGGCTGAACGTATGACCGACACCTCGAAAACCGTCACAGGAGGGAACGCTGTCTCGGATCCTCCTGAGAACCTGCCGGAACCGCTGCCAGAGCCGTCGATCGACAAGCTTCAATTGGAGGCGCTCATGGGGGCTCTGGCCGATCCGCTACGGCTGACGATCGTGCGCAAACTGATGCTTGAATCCGAGGACTACGACCATTCCTGCGGCTGGTTCGGATTCGACCGCCCCAAATCCTCCCTTACCCATCATTTCAAGGCACTTCGCGAGGCGGGATTAATCCGGCAGCGTCAATACGGGCTCGAACGACGCAGCCGCGTACGCACCGAAGACATCAACCAGTGCTTCCCCGGACTCCTCGACCTTGTCGCCCGCTGGCATCAAGACTGACGACACGTGCCCCGCGGGTCAGACGCCCACGTAGCTGCATGGACAGTTCCTGTAGCGGACGCCTCACTGGAACACACTCGCCGCCCCAAATAGGGAACGTTCTGCGGGACGCGTCTCGGGGGCGGAGGATTGGTAGCGTGACGGGATGACTACTCAGACGCTCGTTGTCGCTGCTGTGTGTTTTCGTGACGGTGCCGACAGGATACTCACGGTCCGTAAGGGCGGTACTGACTTTTTCATGCTGCCGGGCGGAAAATCAGAACCCGGGGAAGCTCCTGGTGCGGCCGCTCTCCGGGAAGTCTATGAAGAGTTGGGGGTAAGGGTGGCGAAAGAAGATCTCTCACTGCTTGGCAGCTGGTCTGCCGCCGCCGCAAACGAGCTGGACACAATCATCGACGCGACCGTTTATCTCAGCAGTGTTTTGATCGCGCCGATCGCGTCGGCGGAAATCGTTGAGCTGCGTTGGGTAGATCCGACAGCCGCGACCGAACCTGAGTTTCCGCTCGCGCCATTACTACTCGAATTCGTGTTTCCTGCATTGGCCGCTTAATGCACGTCGCAATCTTCACAGGATCCGCATTCGGTTACAGCCCAGTGTTCGCTGAAGGTGCAGCAGCGCTCGCTCGGGCGTTGGCTGATCAAGGAATCGGGATCGTTTATGGTGGTGGCGATGTTGGCTTGATGGGTGTCGTCGCGACCGAGGCTCTCAGCCGCGGCGGCGCCGTCATCGGTGTAATGCCGGGATCTCTCGTCGACCGTGAATTGGCCCATCCGGGCCTCACACGGCTGGAAATCGTTGAGTCTATGCACGAGCGCAAGGCGCGCATGGCTGAGTTGTCCGAGGCTTTCATCGCTCTTCCCGGCGGGACCGGAACCCTGGAAGAATTCTTCGAAGTCTGGACATGGCAGCAACTGGGTATCCACACGAAACCCGTGGCGCTGTATAACATCGATGGTTTCTGGGGTCCGCTCATAGCTGCGATCGATGCCAGCGTGGATGCAGGATTCCTCCGACCGGCCTACCGGGCCGCACGGATCATTTCCGACAACGCTCAAGACCTACTTGATCAGCTCAAGATTTGGAAACCGGCACCGCAGAAATGGCATGAACCAGGCACAGCGCGGGTGGTTCCTCTCGCGTAAATTCGCACCCATGCGCCGAAAGGTCACCCGTTAGCTGGACGGCGAGCGTGACGCCCATGCAGGCGTTCGGCGACTGTGTCGCCAACCCCGTTTCGGGACGGGACAGCTGAGACAGTAGTCCCGCGGTGGCACCAATTATGCGCGGTGCGCTCGAGCTGACAACGCTCGCGGGCCGCGGGCGTCAGTGGTTGGACAAAAGTGCTTGGCCGATGATGCGGGCTCCGTCGGGAAATGCCCCCGGGTTCGGCCCGGAGTAATTGAGCCTGATGAAGGGGCCGGTGGCCTCGGCCGGGAACCAACTCGAGCCGGCAGCGATCAGGACCCCGGCGGCTTCGCAGTCTGCGACCAGCCGCTCGAGGTTTGTCCCATCGGGCAGGCGAGCCCACAAATTGAGACCACCAGCCGGAACCGTGGTTATGTGGGCGTCGGGTGCATGCTCGCGCAGACTCGTCAGTAACAGATCTCGCCGGGCCCGCAGTTGCGGGCGAAGGTTGCGGAGGTGGGTCTGCCAACCGGGCTGGGTGACGACGTCGAGCACTGCGGCTTGAAGGAGCCCGCTGACGTACATCGATTCGGCGCTGCGGTCGGCGAGAATGCGTTCCTTGGCGGGACCGCGGGCAATAATTGCCGCCACGCGAAGGGACGGCGAGACGCTCTTCGTGAGGGATCGCACATAGACGACATGGCCGGCGTCATCGCGCGCGGCAACAGGATGCGGATCGGTATCGATGCCGAAGTCATGGGCCCAATCGTCCTCGACCAAGAAGGCGCCGTGCGCCCGAACGACGTCGAGGATTTGCGTCGTGGTGGACTCTGACCACTGTGCGCCAGTCGGGTTCGCATAGGTGGGCTGCGCATAGAAGACGCGCGAACCGGTTTCCTGGAACGCCCGAGCGAGCTCGCCGGGATCGGGCCCCTCGGATCCCGATGGAACCGGGACCACGTCGACCCCGGCTTGGGCGGCAGCCTGGATCGCGCCCCAGTACGTGGGCGATTCCATCAGAAGAGGCGCTCCAGCGGTGACCAGGGCACGGAAGATCGTGGCCAGGCCACTTTGACTTCCGGGCAGCACGATGACATCGCTGGATAGCGGCGGAGTGACGCCGACCGGTGTCGCGGAGCCAAGCTCTTGAGCGAACCAGGACTGCAGCTCCGGAAGGCCCGCGACGGGTGAACGCGTCAGCGCCGCCTCGCTTCGGGCCGCGCGAGCCAGCGCTGACCGCACCAACCGCTCCGGCAACAGCTCTCGGTCGGGATACCCGGAATGCAGAGCGATACTTCCCTGCGGAGCGGCACGTAGCGCGGGACTCAACCCGCCGAGGTGACTGTTCGGGGAACGCATAGCCGTGGTCTGCCAGCTGAAGTCGAGCGGACGAGCGGTACGCACCGCGCGAACGAACGTGCCGGCGCCGGGCCTGGTTTCGATCAAGCCCTGCGCCGCGAGAGTGCGCAGGGCTTTCTGCACCGTCACCGGGCTCGCCCCGTACTCGGCGACGAGCACCCGACTGGTGGGCAGCCGGGCGCCCGGCGCGCGGCCAGCGATCCACTCGCGCAGTGCGGCCACGATCCGAAAACTGCTATCGTTATCCATGTCAGATCATAATAGCGCTATCAAGCGAATGCCCGCACCGCTATCACCGTCCCGGTCCGGCCTCGCTTGGGGGCTGCTCGGCGTCGCCGCGTTTTCCTTCACCGTTCCCTTCACCCGCGTGGCCGTCGAGAGCATGTCCCCGCTGTTCATCGGCTCCGGCCGCGCTGTCATCGCTGCCGTGCTTGCCGCGGCCGCCCTGATTATCACCCGGCAACACCTTCCGCGCGGCAACCAGTGGCTTCGCCTCGCCGTCGTCGCGGGCGGCGTCGTCGTTGGGTTCCCCCTCCTCACCTCATTCGCCCTCACCACGGTGTCGGCCAGCCATGGAGCTGTGGTCATTGCTCTTCTTCCGGCCGCGACAGCAGTCGCGGCCGTCATGCGCGGCCAGGAGCGACCACCCCTGCCGTTCTGGATCATGGCATCCGTCGGGGCCCTGGTGGCCGTGGCCTTCGCGTCCCTGCAGGGTGGCGAAAGCATCCGCCTGCAGTGGTCGGACCTGCTCCTATTCGGCGCCGTCGTGGCCGCTGCCATCGGTTACGCCGAAGGAGGCTTGCTCGCGCGTGAGATCGGATCCTGGCAAACCGTATCGTGGGCCCTCGTTCTGGCCGCGCCCCTCATGGTCGCCCTGACGACAATTGCTATCGTCGACCAGCCACCTACCGGCACGCCAACGCAATGGGCGGCGTTTGCCTATCTCGGAGTGGTGAGTATGTTCCTGGGTTTTTTCGCTTGGTATCGCGGACTCGCCATCGGGCCCATGGCCCAGGTCAGCCAGGTGCAACTCACCCAACCCGCCCTCAGCATCCTCTGGGCCGCACTCATCCTCCACGAAGAGCTCACGTGGCAGACCATCATCGGCGGCATCGCGGTCATCCTCTGCGCCGGCATCGCCGTACGAACGCGCCTCAATCGCGTCAGGCCCACACGCTCCGCCGAGGACTGTGCAGTTGAATCATCACCAGTCGAGGCGATGTCCGGCACCAACCTCCCGTAAGGGGAACGGCGGATTCAACCGGTCGTCGCAACACTCGATTTTTGTGAGGTGTTGTACGTGTGGTTGAAGAATGAGTTCGTTAAGAAACAGGCGCGGTT
>NZ_FOCN01000049.1 GCF_900110125.1 Cryobacterium luteum | reverse complement strand
GGAACACATCGACAGCTACCTCAACGACGCCCACATGGCTAACGCTGCCTAAAACTCGGTACAAACGCCCGACTTCTGGCCCCCAAGAAAGCTAGTGGACCGGCACGGTCAGGTTGGCGCCATGGTGTCAACGATGGCGCACTCGCCAGCCGTACTCGGTGGCTACCTGCAACTCAGTCGTTCCATGAGGCGTGCCAAGCTCGATTGCAAGATCAGCGAACGCATCTCGATCGCCCAGGCTCAACAGGGCACGTCGTCGCCGCTCGCTCGCTCGACATCAGTGAGGAGAAGGTCAAGCGGGCATATAAGGGGTCGTCTGCCGATGCCTCCTGGCTGCAATCATTGCCCTCGGCCTCCAGGTATATCGAGAGCCGACGTCGATCACCGACAAGCAGGTCGACAGCATTCGTGCCCAGGGCTCCAGCGACCGTGAGGTTGCCGATGTCGTCGGCATTGTCGCACTCAACATCCTCACGGGAGCGTTCAACCTCCTCGCAGGGCTCACGCCGGGCGGGCCTGACTGAGATGCAGGGCAAGCCTCGGAGAGGCTGCAACCGGACGTCCCTATACCTTGCGGCGAGCCCAGGGTTGCAACGGTGCGAAACCTGAGTGCACCGCGGTCCCGGTTTGGCTTCACAATCCCTGCTCGGCTCCTTTACGGGACACCACCTAGCCTTTATACCCTAACGGGGTATACCCTGGTGGTATGCCGATGCCACCAGACCACGATGCGCACCATGTTTCCGATCTCACCCGTGAGGAGCATGAAGGACACGAAGCTCCTATGACGGGTTCCGGCCGTGGGGGGCATTCGAATCACTCCGTTCATGGCGGGCAGACGGGGCGCTCCGATCACGAGACCCCACTGGGGCATTCCGGTCACGGCGGGCACGGAGCGGGTCATGGTGACCATGTGGGGCAGTTTCGTCGGCTGTTCTGGATCAACCTGATCATCGCGGTCCCGGTGGTGACGTTGTCGCCCATGTTCGCGATGATTCTTGGTTACGACGTCCCCGGGTGGGCGACGTTCATCGCCCCCCTCCTCGGCACCGTCATGTATGTGTGGGGTGGGTGGCCATTCCTTACCGGCGCGGTCAGCGAGGTCAAGGGCCGCAAGCCCGGCATGATGCTGTTGATCGGCCTCGCGATCACAGTGGCGTTCCTGGCCTCGTGGGGTGCGACCCTGGGGCTGTTGGACCACGAACTGGAGTTCTGGTGGGAGCTGGCGCTGCTGATCGTCATCATGCTGCTTGGTCACTGGGTCGAGATGCGTTCCCTTGCGCAGACCACTTCCGCCCTCGACTCCCTAGCCGCGTTGCTGCCCGACGAGGCTGAACGCGTGGAGGGTGACCTGATCGTGAAGGTCGCTCCTGCTGAGCTGCGGGTTGGTGACGTCGTCGTCGTGCGGCCTGGCGGCAGCGTTCCGGCGGACGGCACGATCGTCGACGGCAGTGCCTCGATGGACGAGTCCATGGTCACCGGCGAGTCTCGCCCTGTGGGCCGTGGTATCGGGGACACCGTGACCTCGGGCACCGTCGCGACGGACTCGAGCCTGCGGGTGGAGATCACAGCCGTGGGTGACGATACCGCCCTGGCGGGCATTCAGCGGCTGGTAACCGAGGCGCAGAACTCCTCCTCCCGTGCGCAGCGGATCGCCGATCGCGCCGCGGGTCTGCTGTTCTGGTTTGCACTCATCGCCGCCGTCATCACGATCGTCGTCTGGACGCTTGTGGGCAACTTCGATGCTGCGGTTGTGCGCAGCATCACCGTTCTGGTGATCGCTTGCCCGCATGCGCTGGGGCTGGCGATCCCGCTGGTGGTATCGATCGCGACTGAGCGCGCCGCGCGTGGCGGCGTTCTGGTGAAGGATCGTCTTGCGCTGGAGAGCATGCGCACGGTCAACGCGGTCCTCTTCGACAAGACTGGCACGCTCACCAAGGGCGAACCCACTGTCACCGCCGTGCAGCCGGCGGGCGACCTGGACGCGGACCAGGTGCTCGCGATCGCCGCAGCCGCCGAATCCGACAGCGAGCATCCCTTGGCCAAAGCGATCGTGCGCGCCGCTCAGGACAAGAAGCTTTCGCTGCCGACGGCGTCAGGGTTTTCGTCTTCCCCCGCGGTCGGTGTCACAGCGACAGTGGGCGGACGAGAGGTTCGTGTAGGTGGACCGAAGTTGCTCGACGAGGTCGGTGCGTCGGAGATCGTTCACGCGGACCAGTGGCGAGACGAGGGAGCGATCATTCTCCACGTCGTCCAGGATGGTGCTGTCATCGGCGGCCTCAAGCTCGCCGACGAGATCCGGCCCGAATCCCACGACGCCGTCGACGCCCTCCACAAGCTCGGCGTCGAGGTGGTCATGATCACCGGTGACGCGCAGGCCGTGGCTGACGCGGTCGGCGCCGAACTTGGTATCGACCGGGTCCTTGCCGGCGTCCGTCCCGAGGACAAGTCCGCCAAGATCGAGGAGCTGCAGAAGGAAGGCAAGAAGGTGGCGATGGTCGGTGACGGCGTCAACGACGCTCCCGCCCTCGCAAAGGCCGATGTTGGCATCGCGATCGGCGCGGGTACGGACGTCGCGATTGCTTCTGCCGGAGTCATCCTCGCCAGCTCTGACCCGCGTTCGGTGCTGTCAGTGATCGAGCTGTCCCGTGCCACGTACCGCAAGATGAAGCAGAACCTGTGGTGGGCCGCCGGATACAACCTCTTGTCCGTGCCGCTGGCCGCGGGAGTGCTCGCGCCGATTGGTTTCGTGTTGCCGATGTCGGTGGGGGCGATCCTGATGTCGTTGTCCACGGTCGTGGTCGCTCTCAACGCGCAGCTTTTGCGCCGCATCGATCTCGGCCCCGAAGCAAGTACCCGGGCCATCCTGGGCCGCTAGAACGAAGGAACTGAAAATGACCACAATGCCTCTCACAGAAATACACCCGCACGGGTACATCACGGACAAGGACAAGTACCTTCAGCGGCTCCGTCGGATCGAAGGACAGGCTCGAGGAATCTCTCGGATGGTCGATGAGGAGAAATACTGCATCGACATCCTCACGCAGATCAGTGCGCTCACCAGCGCCCTGCAGGCTGTTGGCTTGGGCCTACTCGATGACCATCTCAAACACTGCGTGCTCGACGCCGTCCGCATGGACGGCCCCGATGCGCAAGTGAAGATCAAAGAGGCCAGCGCCGCGATCGCCCGCCTCGTCCGGTCCTGACCGGCAAACGGGCGGTCAGCCGTCCTGGTGCTTCGCGCGATGCAGCAGCGCATCCAGCCCGATCTCGAGCCGCGACTCGAACGGGCCGTCCAGCAACAGCTCCCTTATCATCGGCAGGGCAGGGCAGGGCAGGGCAGGGCAGGGCAGGGCAGGGCAACGAGGACTGTGCCGCAGCACGGCACATCGGGGCTTTCCGCCTCCGCAACGCTCCGGCCTGTACGCTCGTTCTGTGTGCCACTGCGACACCGGAACGTCACGAAATGGGTGGCCGAAAGTCCAGACGTGCACTTCTGGATCCGTTGGCGAGAATCGCCTCTCCCCGTTAGCGTGGTCTTCGAGCTCGCTCGTGATCACCGCGTCGGCGGCGCGTGCCCGCGCGTAAGCGGCATCGACGTCGTCGACCTGCACGTGGATCTGGACGGTGGTGGCTCTGACGTGTTTCGGGCTGCGATAGGACGGGCCGGGGTCGCCGAGCATGATGGTGCCGTTACCACGGCGCATCTCGGCGTGACTGATGTACCCGGATGGGTCGTTGTAGCGCAGTGTCTCGGTGAAGCCGAAGCCGAAGCCGAAGGCGCGGGAAAGGAACACCAGCGCCGATGCGACATCTTCGTAGAGCAGGTACGGGGTGACTGCGTTCATGGAGCTTTTTGCCTGTGAGTGCGCTGAGGCATAATTCGGGGTCAGAGCGGAAAATGCGCGACGCCAGCCGTGTGGCCGTTGTATGAAAACTTTGGTCACGTACTCGTCGGCGGTGAACGGTGTCCCTTGCCAATGACCTTCGTTAGTGTCGTGGGCGATAACCACAGCGACTTCCCCGTGACCCTCGCTTCGAGCACTTCGAAGGCCATCGCGGAATGGGTCAGATCCGCGGACTTGACGACTGCGAGAAGTGGCGCAGGGCCCCGGTCCACTTTTAGGGGCAACGATTGTCCAATCAGGTTCCGCACATGACCTGATCCGGGCTGCATCGTTGGCGACGATGACGTCGGCCCACTGGCCGAGCAGCGCGTGGAGCGTCTCGAGAACGCCGGTTCCTATGCAGCAACCCTTTGCAAAGGCTGAGAGCCTGTCAAGGCGCTGCGTTGCCTTTTGGCTTGCGGACCATTGCGCGGTATACAAAGGTCTCGAGTTCCGAACGAGATGCGTTGTTCTTTGCCATTATTTTCGTCTCAGACCGGGAACTTTCTGGGACGTTGATGATTCCGGATACCGAAGCGAGCATGGCGATCATGATCGCCGCCGCGGCGATGACGAGGTAGCGAAATTGGATGGTTGTGCCTTCATGAGGGAGAGAGTCGAATCAATCCAGGGCGAGGCGGATGACCGCAATCACAACCAACCATCCGGCCGCGAGGGTGACGGTACCAAGAGGCTTCTGCGTGAGCGCTTTTTACGGGATCGTTGGGCGTCTGCGCAGTCCAATTGTCTCTCGGCCCTGCGGCAGCATTCTCCACGGTCGGGCTAAGGTACGGTGACTACACCTGCAGAGGGATCACTCTTCGAGTGCGCGAAGCCCACCACTTCTTTTCAACGTAGAACCGGGAGCGATGGTCTGCTATCGACTCTTGTCGATGGCGACTCTTAGGGTTGCGTCCCCCCGAGTGGATGCTCCTATTGGTGTCAAGCGACTCTTTGTGCCGTATTGGGATGCTGAGCCTTGCCGTCGAGCCATGCGCTGA
>NZ_FOCN01000051.1 GCF_900110125.1 Cryobacterium luteum | reverse complement strand
TATCGCGTCAGGCTCACCCTCCGCCGAGGACCGTGAAGTTGGACCAGAAACAGTCGAGGCGATGCCGAGCACCAACCGCCCGTAAGCCGAACGTCTTGCGGGACGACGTTGTGTTGCGGCGAAATCCTCCTTCGTGATGCCAGTGCGAGTCGCCTATTCGTAGCGGATCGCGGCCAAGTCGGTGTTCTTCCCCAATCGGCTGACGGCAACAGCGACCGCGGCGAGGGCAAGCACTGCGCTGGCAAGTAGCGCTCCGATGTAGCGGGCATCGGGCCAGCCGACCGATCGGCCACCGTTGGTGAGCCCCACGAGTATGAGGTCGGCCACCAGAAAGCCGAGTGCGATCGATATTGCCATCACGGACAGGAGCGGGGCTGCCGCTTCGAGTGTGATGATGCGGCGGAGGCCGGCGAGGTTCATCCCGAGCAGCCGCAGCAGGGCGAGCATTCGGCGGCGGTCGATCATGGCCGATATGGTGGCGATGGCGAGTGAGAGTCCGGCGATGAGCGTGGCAACGCCGATACCCAAGTACGCGAGGTTCGCGAAACTCGCGGCCATGGATTGCAACCGATCGTCGGCGAGATCCGTTCGGGTGCCCGCGGGCATCCATCCGGTACCGGCGATCGTGCCCGCCTGCAGCGCGGTTCTCGCGCGTTCGATCGCGGCCGGTGATCCGTTGGTGCCGATGAGCAGGATGCGCGGAGTCAGCTTGGCCACGTTGGTCGCTTCCGCGGGAGTGAAGACGGCGGGAGCTCCGCTCAGGGCGTCGCTGTTGATGGAGACGATAGGAGCGGAAGGAACAATCCCGAGACTGAGGTCGTTCGCGGCATCCGCCGAAATCAGGAGCCGGTTGGCGTCGGGTCCCTCACCGGAATCAATCGTGAAAATTGTGGTCACTTGGGTGACGCCCGAGATCGCGGCGATGCGCGCGCGAGCCGCTTCGGTGCGAGCGGGGTCGGTCGCGGCGGGCGTTGAATCCAGATGCTGAATGAGGGTACTGACCGGAAGCAGTCCCGGCCCATCGTCGGGGGCTACGCTCTGGTTGGCGGTTGTCGCGGCACCCGCGAAGACGCTGACCATGAACACGGCAACGACGAGGCCACTCACGGAGCGAAAGGTGGCCACGGGCGTGCGACGGATGCGGTTGCCCGCGATGACTCCAGCCGCTGTCTTGCTGCGCCGAGCCATGATGCCGCCCGCGAGCAGGGTGAGGTAGGGGCCCGCCACGAGCAGACCGACGGTGGTGATGGTGAAACCGATGACAATCAGCGTTCCGACGCGCGGAACGGGCAGTCCGGCGAGCACCGCTACGGTCGTGGCGATGAGTATGCCCAGCCCGCCTGCAAGCGGCACTAAGCGAAGCAGCGAGGGGGTCTTCTCTGCCTGCTGTTTCGTTTGTCCAAGCGGTCCGATGCCCGCGCGACGGATGCGCCCGCCTGCCGTAATTGCGGATGCCGCGACGGTGACCGCCACTACCGTGGCCGCGGTAAGCGGCGTCACGGCGAGGTCTGAAGGGAAGAACACTCCGTCGTCGACGGAGACGAGCGCGGCGACCGGGCCCAGCAGCGCGGCAAGCAGTACGCCGATCAGTGCCCCGATGAGACTTGTGGCCGCTGTTTCAACCGCGGCGATGGCGGCAACGGTGCGCGGGGTGGCGCCGATCAGACGTAGTGTGGCGAAACGCTCCCGCCGAGCTACGGCGCCGAGCCCGGTCACGATGCTCACGAGCAACAGCACCGGGAACAGCACTGCGATGGCACCCACGATCGCCACGGTCTGGTAGTTCGTGCCCGCACGGTGTGGCACGTCTGTGAAACTGGTCACGATCTGCGCTGCCGGGCGCTCGATTAGGGCGCTCGTCCTGGCGCCGACAACGACAACGAGCGAATCAGGACTCGCGAGGGCAGAGTCGGAAATGGTTCCAGTGAGTGTGCCGAAGCGGTCGCCGAGCTCGTCGGGCGGAACCTGCGCAATGCGGTCGATGAGCGCGGGCGACGCGTAGTACTCACCTGGCTGCGGCAGGTCGGTGATGCCCGGAATCGTGACGCTCGACGTTGTCGGGGCGGCGAGATCCAGACGCACGATCCGATCCCCCTCGTGCCGGTCGGTCGTGTGGGCCAGCGCCACTCGGTCGTCGCCCAGCGACGCCATATCAGCGGTCACCGCGCCCGGGCCTGTGTCGCCGCCGACCATGTACTCCCCGGAGGCATACATCCAACTGGACCGCTCGTCCCGGGCACCCAAGCCCTGATATGCGCCCCCAAGTAGGAGCGCCAGAGTCACGCCCACGGCGACTCCGGCGGTGATGCCCAGCAGCCGCCCCCAGGATGCACGGCTGCCGATCACAGCCAGACGGACCACACTCGGATTCATTTGATGCCGACCCGGTCAGTTGCCGCCAGCTGACCATCCCGCACGATGATCTCGCGGTCGGCGTAGGCCGCCGTGCGCGGGTCGTGGGTGATCATCACGAGCGTGGTTCCCGCCTTGCGGACAAGCTCGAGCATCGCTGTCAACACGTTCTCGGCAGCGAGGGAATCCAAGGACCCGGTGGGCTCATCCGCAAAGAGCACCGACGGTTGCGTGACCAGAGCGCGGGCGATAGCGACGCGCTGGGCTTCGCCGCCGGAGAGTTCGCCGGGCAACTGATCGGCGGCGACCTCAAGGCCGAGGCGGTCGAGCCATCCCCGAGCAGCCGTCAACGCCTGCCTGCGTTTCATGCCTCCGAGTAACAGCGGAATGGTGACGTTGTCGACCGCTGTCAGGTCGGGCAGCAACTGACCGAACTGAAAAACGAAGCCGAACTCCTTCAGGCGCAGGGCCGACCGGCGTGCTTCGCTCAGGGCAGTGATGACGGTGCCACCAACGGATACCGTGCCGCTGTCGGGCAGCACCACACCGGCCAGGCAGTGCAGCAGGCTCGACTTGCCGGAGCCCGAAGGCCCCATCACCGCGACGACCTCGCCGCGCTGGATGTCCAGATCAATGCCGCGGAGGGCATCCGTCGGGCCGAAAGACTTGCGCAGGCCCCGAGCCTGTATGAGGACGGTCATGGCAGTTTGATCTCGTTTCGCAGTTGGGTCAGTCGGGCGCCGGTCAGGTCGATCCAGCGCAGGTCGGCCTCAATATGGAAGAGCGCGTGGTCACACAGCAGCACGCGCATCAGGTCTGCTCCCTGCTTTTCACGGGTGAGTTCCCGCATACGGGCGAGATGCTCCGTGCGTTGCACGTCGAGCAGCCGGTCTGCGTTGTCGTCGACGAGTAGGGCAATGATGGTCTTGGCGAAAAGGTTGCTCTGCAAAGTTTCCGAGGGAATATCGGGCGTGAACATCCACTGCGAGACGCGGGTTCGGCCGACTTCGGTGACCTCGTACTTCTTACGATCAGGGCCCCCACCAGCCTCGTCAGCTAGCGAAAGAATCTGCCCGTCACGGGTCATGCGTGCCAGGCTCGCATAGACCTGACCGAACGCGAGGGGTTTCCGCACTCCAAAGAAACGATCGTAGGTGTGCTTGAGATCGTAACCATAGCTGGGCTCGACACTGAGCAGCCCGAGCAGGGTGAGAGAGTTGTCCACAACCGCCACTATACACACAGTGAATAGTGGCGGTTAGCCATCTTGCTGACAACTACTTATTAGGTTTGGTTAGGCCGCGGACGGCGGAGCGGTCGGGCGAAGACCGCGGCCTCCTAATGGTTCCGTAGGGGGAAGGCGGATTCAACCGGTCGTCGCAACACTCGATTTTTGTGAGGTGTTGTACGTGTGGTTGAAGAATGAGTTCGTTAAGAAACAGGCGCGGTTTTG
>NZ_FOCN01000056.1 GCF_900110125.1 Cryobacterium luteum | reverse complement strand
CTCGCCGAGAGGGACGTGACACTCAACTGGGTCCGCGTGGGCGGCACTGAACAATGTGGCGGACCTGCCGAGACCGACCCCATCACCCTCACTATCGCATCCTGAATTCTCTGAGCGTCCCGACTCTGACCGTTCCGCAAGGGGTTCCCGTTGCGGGCGACTTGCTCAGCGAATCGACTTGAGCGGAATCACGCTTCAGCGCGCCCGTTGGTCGTCCGGCTTGCAAACAGTATTGGACGTTCAATTGAGCTAGGGAAGAGGCGCGGGTGGGGATCCGCGATATTGCGCCTTGAAAGAGGTGGAATTGGCGTATTGCAAGAACCACTCAATAGATAGATGCGCCTACTGAGCGAGATCGACGAAACCGACGAGATCAAGACATTCTTCTCGCACTAGGACGACCGTGTCTACATATCGTCGTGAGTTTGGGAAGGTACGTGCCTGGACGACAAGTTCTTTTGTGAGTTCGATGACACCTGAGTCGTTCAAGATATGCACGCCGCCGGTGTGCTCCACCAGGAATCCGGAGCGCAGCGCCTGTGTCGACATCGCATGACGGATCGGGCGCGTCATCATCTTTCCAACGTCGATTCGACGATCCTGATTCACGCGGAGCGGCTGATTTTGAAATGCTCGCAAGTTCAGTACTTGGACCTTGCTCCCGAACCGCACGAGGAGGCGGTAGTTTGCGTTGCCTAGCACCTCGAATCGATCGCCGGCCGTCATTTCGTCAACGGTGAGTTCTTCGCTCATCACACCTCGGAGCGACTGCAGCAGCGACGATGGCTGGTGAAATTTGGTGACGATCGACTCTTGAAATCCGTTTTCTCGGCGATCGATCCGGGTTGTGGCACGGATGAAGTCCGGTATCGGGTCGACGCCGTAGTTAAGCAGATGCACCGATGACCGTGTGACATTGCGGGAGTAGGGGGCCAGAGTCTCGACTGAAGCGTTCTTCGCCGACCGGATCCACTGATCACCATCCCCGAAGCCGACCTCGCGAGAGATTAGGCCAAGGTCTCCCAGCGATGCTGCAAACTGACCGTTGCCGGCAACTACGGCTGTGGCTGGGGCATCGATGACCTGTAGAACTGGCGACGGCTCGTCGTAACGAGAGTCGAATTGGGTCTCGTATACCCCTGCGTCGCTGGTCGCGAAGATTCGGTTCCCATATACCACGGTGTCGGTGATGTTGCCGGGTATCGGTTCAATTGACGCTAGCCGGAGAACTGTTGGGGTGATTGAAATGACTACTTCAGGTTCTGCTTTGAGAGGCGAAAAAAATTCACGCCGGATTGAGGGGATGGCCAATACGTCTTGGAACTCGAGCGACGATTTTCTCTCGCTGCGAAGCACCAAGTGATCAGCGAGCACCCCATGATGCCGGTCGCTGGCGTGGATTGCGCTAGCCCGCAGTTTGTCGACTGGAACGTAGTAGATCGCGCCATGGCGGTCCCACACGATCAGATTTCCGCGGTAGAGCCACGCATCTTCCCATTGGCCAGGAATCCGTAGGACAAGTCGTCGGATATCCATCACATGACCTGTCTCCGCAGCTTCTTAGCTAGCGCGTGGGAGACTACTCCGCTAGCCTCCCAAGCCTCGATCACGTCTGATGGCGCGGTCTTAATAGTCCCGGGGCTTCCTTTTCCAACCGGGTGACCGTGCCAGTCTGTTGATCCCACCTGTGGCGGAAAGAAGCGCGCAAGCACCTCTCCCCTAGAGCCGAAAGGCTGTGCGACGTCGCTTGCCACGGCCCAAACCGGTTGAGTCAGAGCGACTCTCGCCGATTCCTGCACCTCCGTGTGACAAAACACGTGACACTCTGCATCATCGTTGATTCTCCAGATCGATTTCGTAGTAGACATTCCCCGATCTCGATGGTGAGGATGGCTGAAATAGCTTCGACCGCCGCACGTAGTGAATCGCGAACCGGGCGGATTGCTCAAGCGAAGGTGTGTCATGAACCTAGCTCGACCAGCTTCGGGACCTCACGTCGATGGTCGTCGATGAAAGCAAATGCGCTGAGGCTCATGGATGAAGGCTAGCAGCGGGCCAATCGAAGCGATCAGGGCGGTCATCATCGTGGCAGGAACGATAGTGATGGCTTCGGGATCGCTATGCTTATCGACGCGTCATTGACCGAGGCGTATATGCCCGCATAGGGTTCGGCTTATGACACAGGCTGTTCAGATTTGGACCTTTGAAGTTCCTTGGACGAATAGACGTCGGAGCTTGTGGCTAGCACGGAACTTCTGAGGGCGCTGAACCATCGATTCGATGGGCGATGATCGCGGCGTGGGACCGCTTGCCCGGATCGGTTCGGGTGTTCACCGCGTGAACGTGAAACCCTGCGGCCTCGAGCTGCGTGCTCATCTCACCGATAGGCCAGAAGTAGGCGGTCGTAACGGCGTGTGGAAACGGCTCAACGGTGTCGCCCTCGAAGAATCCGAGGAGGAGGCTGCCTCCAGGAGCAATACAGCGGGCGAACTCGCGCAAAACCGTTGGCAAGTCATTCGGGGCAAGGTGGATAACGGAGTACCACGCAAGAATTGCAGCTGCGTGTCCGTCTGGGACCTCGAGATCGCACAGTGACGCGACTCGGAACGGGACCGTCGGAAATCTTTTTCTCGCTTGCACGATGAACGCCTGAACGTGATCGATACCCTCCGCATCGACACCACGCTTCTTGAGGAAATCGGTCCAGTGCCCAGGACCGCACCCCGCGTCGATGACCGCGCCCCGCAGGTCGCGCGCCCACTGGGCGACAAACCGCTGATCCGATTCGTGCGTGTTAGCCATCGATCCCAGCAGCGCCGTGTATTCCTCCGCCCGACCGGCGTATGCATCCAGAACCACATTGCCAGTCATGGGACCGAGTCTAGGAGAAGCCCGGTAGGGGTTCGGCGGATTCAACCGGTCGTCGCAACGAGGGGTATTTCTGGCTCTGACAGTAGTCGTTGCATGGCTTGAGTGGGTGTGATGCCGCCGAGT
>NZ_FOCN01000059.1 GCF_900110125.1 Cryobacterium luteum | reverse complement strand
GCGGCGCTGTTGCCGTGCTTCTGGATGTATCAGGATGTCGGTAGGCGGCTGCATCCGCTCTCGCACGACGCGCATCCGTACCGCAGCTGGCTGGACACCTACGCGGATGAGGAGTTCGCCGCCTCCACCGCACGTGCGATCAAGATTGTCACCGCCGCCGCCGCCGCAGCGGCTGAACCGGCCCGGCACCGCATGGCCCAGGCGTTCCGCGCTTCGGCCGCGCACGAGCGAGAATTCTTCGCCGCGCCCCTGACCAACCCCCGCGCTTGGCACCGCTTCGAGGCAGCGACCGCCGATTAGACTCGATGCGGACCCACCGACAGCCGGATTCTGGAGTGTCGAGCCGGAGTTCAGAGAGAGGCGCAGAATGCACAGCGAGTACAAGGTGCCCGGCGGAAAACTCCTGGTCGTCGACCTCGATGTGGTGGAGGGCACGATCGTGAACTTCCAGCTTGCCGGCGACTTCTTTCTCGAGCCGGATGAGGCGCTTGCCGCGATCAATGGCGCCGTGAACGGCCTGCCCGAGGAAAGCGGATCCTCCGACATCACCGAGGCCGTGCAGACGGTGCTGCCAGCCGGTGCGATGCTCCTTGGTTTCTCACCTGCTTCGGTCGCTGTGGCTACCCGACGAGCGTTGTCACGCGCGACGGTCTGGACCGACTACGACTGGCAGCTCATTCACGGCGAGCCGTATCCCGAACTGCTGCAGATGGCTCTCGAGCAGGTACTCACCGAGGAGGTCGGTGCTGGTCACCGCCAACCGACTCTGCGCTTCTGGGAGCGCACGGAACCGGCTGTGGTCATCGGCAGTTTTCAGTCGCTGAAGAACGAGGTAGACCTGGAGAACGCGGAGAAGTACGGAATTCAGGTCGCGCGACGCATAACCGGCGGGGGTGCCATGTTCGTGGAGCCCGGATCCTTCATCACCTACTCGATTTACGCACCGACCGACCTCGTTCACGGCATGTCGTTCGCCGAGTCATACGCTTACCTCGACGAATGGGCGATCACTGCGCTGAGCGTTCTGGGCGTCGACGCCTATTACCAACCGTTGAATGACATCGCCTCCTCCGCAGGAAAAATCGGCGGCGCCGCGCAAAAACGCCTGAGCACCGGCGCGCTGCTGCATCATGTGACGATGAGCTACGACATGGACGCCGAGAAGATGGTGCAGGTGCTCCGAATCGGTCGCGAGAAAATGAGCGACAAGGGAACCAAGAGCGCCAAGAAGCGGGTCGATCCGCTGCGCAGCCAAACCGGTCTCAGCCGGGACGAGATCATGGACGAGATGGTGAACACTTTCCGCGGCCTGTACGGTCTGAGGACGGGGGCGATCACATCGGAGGAACTGGCGCGCGCCGAGCAACTGGTTGTGGAGAAGTTCGGCACCGAGGAATGGCTGCACCGCGTACCCTGAGCGGCCTGGTGGCACAGACGGCATAGACGGCATAGACGGCGAACACTCAGGCGAGCGGCATGTGGCGTGCATCCAGCAGCTCACGGGTGAATGGATGCTGCGGACTGCTGAAGAGCGCGGCCGCGCTTCCCTGCTCGAGCACAGCGCCATCCTTCATCACCAGGATGTCGTGACTGAGCGCGCACCACCGCCAGGTCATGCGAGATGAACACCAGGGCCAGCCCGGTTTCCTGTTGCAGCGATGCCAGCAGCTCAAGCACCTGAACCTGGATGGATAGGGGTGGCTTGTGAAAAAGTGAAATATCCGACGATTGCGGGCATTTTCACTGAATGCAGGCGGCCAGCCGTGGTCAAAGCGCACCGAAGAAACCTTGACCGCGCGATGTCAAGCTGTGTGGAGTCACTCGGGTTAGTTTTTGACGATTTTATCGGGACGATGATTGATCCCGACGATGCCGGATGGGGCTGGGGTTGCGGGTCGTGCCCGGAACCGTTCTGGATGCGTGCGGTGGTATTTCTGCAGAGCGAGGTCGCGCTTGAAGTGCGCCCGTCGCCACGAGCCGTCGTGGACTTCCTGCGGCGAGAACAACGCGATGCCGGAGTGTTTGTGGCTGGTGTTATACCAAGGCACGTAGTCGTTCAAGTGGTCGCGAGCGGACTCAAGGCTGTCGAATATTCCGGGGTAATTGGGGCGGTATTTCATCGTGCGGAACTCAGATTCTGAGTACGGATTGTCATTGGAAACATAGGGCCGATTGTGGGTCTTGGCGACGTTGAGCCCGCTGAGGAGAACGGCCAGCGCATCCGAGCCTGTCAAGTGTTTTGTGTAAGTGTTGGGAATTGGTTAGAGGTGGGGGTTGATTCGGTCGGGGTGAATCATCACGAGCTGGCTGAGGGCTTG
>NZ_FOCN01000071.1 GCF_900110125.1 Cryobacterium luteum | reverse complement strand
TTGTGCTCTTGATCACCGGTGGTTTTGTGCAGTCCCTTAACTTTCTGCTATGGGTCGGCGTGGTGTTGTTGGTTCTCGCCGTGATCGCATTCCTGATTCGAATGGTTTCAGGACGTCGAAACGTGTAACGACCAACGAGACACATCTGGGCCAATGCACGCAACGGCCGATCGTGCCGATGCTGAGTCACTGGGAAACGGTCACCGGACACCCCAGCCAGCACCGTGTCGTGCCGGTCGGCCAAGGGGCGCGCGACATCATTGCTCGCTCTCGGTTTCACGATTCTTCCTCGGGGCGCGTGTCCTCCACCGCCCAGCTCAGGCCGTGGCCGATCCGATCCATCCGCTCGGTCCAGGCGTTCTCTTCTTGATCCAGCAGTCAACTACTCCAATTCGCACGGCGCGACCGTCGCCCCCTCCTCAACTCTGCAGTTCGCTTCCAGCATGGTCAGCACGCTGCACCTCAGCGGCCTACCCTCATACTCAAGCGAGCCCAAGGTCTTGCGAGTCTCCGGCGACACCGGTCACGTGCTGATCACAGATGTCGCACGCCTGGTCCTGCAGATTCGCACTCCAGCAGACGCACAAGCTGGCGCCGGGTCGGCCAGAACGTCACGACTTTTTCACACCCACCGAAAGCGCCATCTCCGGCAGCAAAACGAGACCTGCACCTGCGCGATTTCGTGGGCGAGGTTGAAGCCTCTCGCCGCGCAACCCCAGCGCATGAAGTCACCTCAAGCAACGCCGCTGACAACGTCAGCACCATGCAGTTGTGCGAACTCATCCTCCGCAACTGAGCTCCTGTCTCGCCCGTCCATAGGCCGCAGCCTGCCTGACGAGTGGCCGCTCCGGTAACCGCTGGGGGCGCGAAAGGATGGACCTGCACTCCTACCGACGGCTGATCAGGGGCGCGGCGAAGAATTCTCGCTCGTGCCCGGCCGACGCGCGGAACGCCTGGGCCATGTGGTGCCGCGACGGTTCATCCGCGGTGGCGGCAACCGTGGTGACGATCTCTATTGCGCGGGCGGTGGAGGCAGCGAACTCCTCATCCGCGTAGGTATCCAGCCAGCTGCGGTACGGATGCGCGTCGTGCGAGAGCGGATGCAGCCGCCTACCGACATCCTGATACATCCAGAAGCACGGCAACAGCGCCGC
>NZ_FOCN01000060.1 GCF_900110125.1 Cryobacterium luteum | reverse complement strand
TCGTCGCGGACCACTAACCGTGGGGCCGCAGAACAGCATCGCTAAGAGACGGGGTCGCGTCCCTGTCCCGTAGGGGGTTCCTCATGCGGGCGGCGCGCTGGCATTCTGCGGCGAAAGAACATCGCTACTTTTCAGCGAGAGTCACATCCGTGCGTGGAGAAATCTCTTGTCTCCTTGCCGCTCTTCGGTAAGGTGAATCAACCTTAGACTGCCCGTTGGGCTTGGCTTGGGTTTGCGGTTGGAAGTTCGACTCTTCTTTGGGTCATCGCTACCGGCGCCATCACTATCGGTTGTATCTCACTCTTCACACACACCATGACAGGACGCAAGAGCCTGAAATCCGTGAAGCACGTCAGGGCAGCAGAGAAAGAGGCTCCTATGAGAAAAGCAGTTAGCGGCATCGCTCTCTACATTTCAAACGTCAGTAGCGGAGTCCTAGGCACGGTTCTCTTTGAGATGGCCACCCAAACCAAACCTTGCGGTCAGATAGCTAGCTGTCCTGTAAGTGGAACCCTGCTCAAATTCAGATCCAGCCCGTAGCGGTTTCGAGAAGTGGACACTCCCGTTCTGCCGCCTAGGTGCCGTTGCATCCGTGGCCATGTGCTGCCCATCTCGCCCACTCCACGAAGGCATTGAAACGAACGAGGGTTGACACCGTTTCTGGCACCCGAATAAAACTTATGTGCCGAGAAATGTCACAAACAGCACCTGAGAACGCACTTCCCTAGTAACGGCGAAATGAACGGGGTTGGGTGTATGAACCGAAGAGCAGGCTACGCATACGCGGAGCAGGAACTGCTGGCGAAGGTGCAGGGCGGTGACGTTGCCGCGTTCGAAGATCTCACGAGGCTCCATATTCGCTCTGTACTGAGATACGCGTCCGCGGTAACACGGGTCCGCTCTGATGTGGAGGACGTCGCACAGGAGGTTCTTCTGACTGCGTGGAGGCGTCGCGCCGGATTCTCACCGGAACGTTCGATGCTTCCGTGGCTGCTCGTAACCACTCGGAATATCGCTCTCGCGGCGAACCGTCGTCACGCTCGGGACGCAGCGGAATCCCTTGACGCAGTTCCTCTGCTCCAGGCATGGACGCAAGGCCAAGCACAAAGAGATGCCGCGGACGAACTGGCTGAAGTACGCGGCCTCATCGCCGGCCTGAGTGAGATCGATCAGAAGCTGGTCGAGCTGTGCTTCGTGCAGGGTAGGACATTCGATGATGCATCTTCAGATCTGGGGCTATCTCCTCCCGCCGCCCGCAAACGCATTCAACGGATCCGCGAGCGCCTCGTCGCACACCGCTCGACCGCACCAGGTCTTCAGACTGAGAACTAGGAAGTAGGAAGTAGGAATATCATGCCCATTCACACTTGGACGGAAACTGACCTGTCTGCTGCCGCCGATCGCGTGCACAGCAGTGTCTCGACTCGAATCAGGCGCGCCAAGCGCACGAAGCATCTAGCGCTGGCTAGCGGCGTCGTCGTTCTCGGACTCGCGGGCGTCGCTGCCGCATCAACCCTTCTTCCTCCGCAGGCGCGAGGCGAGATTGGCGCTGGCTCCGAGTACGTGATGGCCGTAAGCGAATGCCTCCAAAATGGATCGTGGACTGTATGGGTAGCCCCGGCTAGTACGCCTTGGGCGGATGGCCCCGCAGATACTGTTCATTTCTCAGTCTCTGGCTACGAACAGGTGTCCTTTATGGACAACGTTGAACTCTGCCGAGACCAGGTCGCCAGCACGGCAGGCGTAGCGCTGAGCGAGGTAATCGGCCTGCCCTAGCCAAATCGGATGAGCGAGACGAAACGCGGGGAGCACGAGCATCGCCGAGCAAGGCATTGCCCGACCGTTCCGTTTAGGGTTCGGCTTACGGGCGGTTGGTGCTCGGCATCGCCTCGACTGTTTCGGTCCAACTTCACGGTCCTCGGCGGAGGGTGAGCCTGACGCGATACAGGTGTTTCGCACGGTGATGACGGCGCAGAGAATGACGGCGATACCGCC
>NZ_FOCN01000061.1 GCF_900110125.1 Cryobacterium luteum | reverse complement strand
CCACCGTTTCCGCCCTCAGGCTGCACTCTCCCCGGACCGGTAGCTAGAGAAGTATCTGCGCAGCACGCCGAGCTGTCGCGCCCGGACGCCGGACGCCCACAGGGCGCGTTGAGGCGTGATTCCTCAAGTCGATTCGCTGAGCGAGTTGCCCGTACGGGGAACCACATACGGGCCTTCTCTGGCTAAAGCAGTCCAAAGCCGAAGTAGCCGGACCCTCAGCCCGCAAAGCGGCTCCGAGTCCAGGAAAAGACCTCGCGGTATCTATGACTGGCGTTACTGTTTCCTGACCTTTTCTTGAGGCCACGTGGACAAAATGGTTGCCAGCGGTCATGTACTGAGTGAATGTACTTATCGGAGGGCGCACCATGGACAACACTGAACTCGAACGCTTGCTCCGCGAGACGGCACCCCAGCCGCTGCTACCCACAGGCTTGGCCGGGCATCGTGAGCGGATCCTCGCTGAAGCAAAGCCTCGCCGTGCACGTCGTTTGCAGGCGTGGACCGCCGGAGTCGCAGCTTCGGTGTTGCTTCTCGGTGGAGGGTCAGCAGCGATGGCTGCCGGCGGCATGGAAACGCCCTGGGGTTGGGTCGCAGACAATGTCTTCTCAGTCTCCAATGGTGCCGAGATCTGCTTCGCAGGATTCACCGTCAGCTTCTTGGATGGCGTAGACGAGGACTCAGCCATCGCGCGTGAAACACGAGCGTTCGTGGGCGCGCTCGATCTTGAAACGTTGGACACCGCGCAGATCGAAGCCGAGAACCGCGAGTCGTATCTCACCGCCCGCGATGAGAGTGGCGACGTAAATCCGATTACCATGAGCGATGCGCAGGCCAAGCAGATGGCTGTGTGGCGGGTTGCCTCGAACTTGATGTGGGAGCACCTGGAGGCAAAGGGTTACGACCCCAATCTCGTCGGCTTCGGCATGGCTACGGAAGGGTGCGGCTTGTGAGCGCTGCTGACTGGCAGGCTCGCTTTCAGGTGGCTATCAAGTACAGCGAAGGCGACCTATTCCGCTACTTCTTGCGCAGGATCTCGAACCCGGCTGATGCCGCCGAAGCATATGGTGAGCTACTCATCACGGCCTGGAAACTCCATCGCAAAATGCCGCCAGATGTGGCAGAAGCACGCATGTGGCTATTCGGCGTCGCTCACAATGTGTTGCGAAGCACCCGACGCAACTCCGCACGCTACTCGGCCGCGGTGCAGAGATTCGCCGACGAACTGCGCACCACTCCGGTACCCCAGCCCGAAGACAAGGGTGTCGAGCTCCGAGATGCGATCGCGTCACTTTCCGCCAGTGAAAGTGAATTAGTCCGACTGATCTACTGGGACGGCTTCAAATCACACGAGGCGGCATCAATCCTCGGCATCAACCCCTCAACCGTCAGATCCAGGATGACAAAAGCCAAGGCGCAGCTACGAGCGCTACTGTCACCGGCACAGCCCGAGCCAGCGCACCCTGCACACGTTCCGTGCTTATCAGTTGGATAGCTCGCGAATGCCTGTCGGGCGATCTACTTATTCACGGCGGTGTACCGCAACTGCAGCGCCGGAAACCATCAGACCATCGACAATGCCCGCAAGGGGACCTCCAGCGCGACAGGTCTGCAACCAATCCACCCATCGGCGTTGCGGGAAGATGCTGTGTCACTTGGGAACGTCTTACGGGATAGTTTGGCCGAGCTGCTTGCTCTTGGCGATTAATCCCGGATCAGCAATTTCGCCCCGTTCGTTACTGAC
>NZ_FOCN01000062.1 GCF_900110125.1 Cryobacterium luteum | reverse complement strand
CAATGTCAATGTTCCACCCATGAGCGCCATCCAAGATCGTGCAGTTCAGGAAGAACTGGCGTCGTGGTATGACTGGCACCGTTGATCTCGCTGTATACAGACGAGCAGTGCACGTGCTCCTTAGAAAGGAGGTGATCCAGCCGCACCTTCCGGTACGGCTACCTTGTTACGACTTAGTCCTAATCACCGATCCCACCTTCGACAGCTCCGTCCCTTACGGGTTCGGCCACTGGCTTCGGGTGTTACCGACTTTCATGACTTGACGGGCGGTGTGTACAAGGCCCGGGAACGTATTCACCGCAGCGTTGCTGATCTGCGATTACTAGCGACTCCGACTTCATGAGGTCGAGTTGCAGACCTCAATCCGAACTGAGACCGGCTTTTTGGGATTCGCTCCACCTTACGGTATCGCAGCCCTTTGTACCGGCCATTGTAGCATGCGTGAAGCCCAAGACATAAGGGGCATGATGATTTGACGTCATCCCCACCTTCCTCCGAGTTGACCCCGGCAGTATCCCATGAGTTCCCACCATTACGTGCTGGCAACATAGGACGAGGGTTGCGCTCGTTGCGGGACTTAACCCAACATCTCACGACACGAGCTGACGACAACCATGCACCACCTGTATACCGACCTTGCGGGGCGACCATTTCTGGCCGTTTCCGGTATATGTCAAGCCTTGGTAAGGTTCTTCGCGTTGCATCGAATTAATCCGCATGCTCCGCCGCTTGTGCGGGCCCCCGTCAATTCCTTTGAGTTTTAGCCTTGCGGCCGTACTCCCCAGGCGGGGAACTTAATGCGTTAGCTGCGACACGGAGACCGTGGAATGGTCCCCACATCTAGTTCCCAACGTTTACGGCATGGACTACCAGGGTATCTAATCCTGTTCGCTCCCCATGCTTTCGCTCCTCAGCGTCAGTTACGGCCCAGAGATCTGCCTTCGCCATTGGTGTTCCTCCTGATATCTGCGCATTCCACCGCTACACCAGGAATTCCAATCTCCCCTACCGCACTCTAGTCTGCCCGTACCCACTGCAGGCCCGAGGTTGAGCCTCGGGTTTTCACAGCAGACGCGACAAACCGCCTACGAGCTCTTTACGCCCAATAATTCCGGACAACGCTTGCACCCTACGTATTACCGCGGCTGCTGGCACGTAGTTAGCCGGTGCTTTTTCTGCAGGTACCGTCACTCCCAGGAAAACCCAGTCGCTTCTTCCCTACTAAAAGAGGTTTACAACCCGAAGGCCGTCGTCCCTCACGCGGCGTTGCTGCATCAGGCTTGCGCCCATTGTGCAATATTCCCCACTGCTGCCTCCCGTAGGAGTCTGGGCCGTGTCTCAGTCCCAGTGTGGCCGGTCACCCTCTCAGGCCGGCTACCCGTCGTCGCCTTGGTGAGCCATTACCTCACCAACTAGCTGATAGGCCGCGAGCTCATCCTTGACCAAAATTCTTTCCACCCCAGAAGATGCCTTCCAAGGTAATATCCGGTATTAGCTACAGTTTCCCGCAGTTATCCCAGAGTCAAGGGCAGATTGCTCACGTGTTACTCACCCGTTCGCCACTGATCCAAGGAGCAAGCTCCCCTTCACCGTTCGACTTGCATGTGTTAAGCACGCCGCCAGCGTTCGTCCTGAGCCAGGATCAAACTCTCCGTAAATGTTTGAATAGCTACCCAGCAAGCTGAGCGCCCATCTAGTGCACCCACCAACCGGAATA
>NZ_FOCN01000063.1 GCF_900110125.1 Cryobacterium luteum | reverse complement strand
CCTAGGAGCGTGAGTCAGTAACGCCTATTTCGGCTTGATACCGCGGAATACGGGTCCATGTCTCGGCGTGGGTTGGGTGTTGCTGGCCCGGTAGCCAATGGGGGAATTGTGGTTGTGCCGATCGAAAAGAGGGCCACGGTCGCGTTGACGGCGCAGGCGCGGTTGCTCCCGCCGCCGGCAGGGCGCTTCCGCCCTGCTCTTTAGGTTGCTGGCCGAGCTATCAGCGCGGCCGGTGCGGCCAGAAGCGCCTTAGTTTGCAAGGTGTGCAGCTTCATTAGGTTGTGGCAGGCCGCGATCAGGTCCCACTCGTGCGCTGCTTGCTCCAACCCGCGCAGCAACACGAACTTTCCTTGCCGAGTGTGAATCTGACCGAACACGGGCTCCACGATCGCTTTGCGCCGCGCATAAACGGCGCGGCCCTTCTTCGTCTTGAGCTTTCGCGCCATGCGCTCCCGAAGCGTCGCATTCGCGGGGATCCGGCCCCGGGGAACCTCAGGAACGTGCTCGCCGTGTTTCACCCGGCCGGTCGCGATGAAAAACTCGGTCCTGCCGTCGCTGGATACCTCCAGGCTCGTGGCGTAGCCCAGATTTGCTGCTGAACAATACCCGGCATCCGCCAGGACCTGCCCGGGCAGAACTCCGGTCGTGGCCTGAAGTTTCTCGATCATCGGCACGACCTGTTCAACATCCACGCCGACATTCGTCAGCGTCGTCGCGACGATGACTTGATGGTCTGCATCAACGATGGCCTGTGCGTTGTAGGCGTAGTGGAACGACCCGTCGGCGGTCTTCATGATCCGAGAATCCGGGTCGGTGAAGTTGCGTTGAGCCTTCGGCCTCACGACCGCATTCTTCGCCGCATCGTCACCTTTCTGCGCAGCAGTGTCGTCGTCATCGCCCTTGTCCCGGGCTTTCTTCTCGGCGTCTTTCCGAGCCCGGACGGCCGCGTCGGCCTCCAACGCGGCGCGCGCTTCGGCCAGTTTCACCAGGCGTGTCTCCCGCCGCGCGAGCTCCGGCGGCAACTCATCACCGCGTTTGTCTTTTCCGAAACGAGCGTCCTCCGCATCGTCGATCGCGTCCGCGTCCGCCAGCAGCGCGGACACTTCGTCGGCGAGGACTTTCTGCTTCTCCGTCAACCGGGCGTAACTCATCGCCTTGCGCCGAGACGCATTCGCGCGCACCTTCGTGCCGTCCAACGCGACCTGCCCGAGCGAGACCATCCCGGCGGCGCGACACAGTTCCAACGCCTGCAAGAACACGTTCCCCAGACTGGAGAGGTGACGTTTCCGGAACCGGGCGATGGAACGAAAATCCGGTGCCTGCTGCGCGGCCAACCAGCGAAACGCGACCACGTCCACGCAGACCCGTTCCAACTCGCGTGACGAGCGAACACCGACGCAATACCCGTAAAGCAGCACCCGGACCATCAGTCGAGGGTCGTAGGGCGGCTGGCCCTTCGACTTGGCGTAAGAGGCGTAGAACTTCTTCAGATCCAGCTGAGTTTCAACGATGTCCGCGATGAAACGGGACAGGTGATTCTGCGGCAGCCACTCATCCAACGACGGCGGCACCAACATCACCGCCGCCGGCTCAAACGTCCTAAACCGCTTGTTCACACCCGCGCCAGCCTCGACCCCGTCATCCACGACCACGTCCACGTCCACGT
>NZ_FOCN01000064.1 GCF_900110125.1 Cryobacterium luteum | reverse complement strand
AAGGAGAGAACCATGACCATCGCTGTCGAAACTGAAACTGAAATTGTTGTCGGGGCGCACCCGCTTGATCCGTTGTCCCGTGCCGAGATTTCTCGCGCGGTCGCCATTCTCAAGAATGGGCCGGCGGCGGCTGAGACGTTCCGCTTCATCAGTGTTGAGCTGCGGGAACCGTCCAAGCATGCTCTGCGGGCCGGCACGGAGACCGAGCGTGAGGCTGATTCGGTGCTCATCGACCGGGCCACGGGCGACGCGTTCGAAGCGATCATCAACCTCGATTCCGGCATCGTCACGACGTGGACCCAGTTGGCGTCGGGCGTGCAGCCGCCGTTCATGCTGGACGAGTTCGCCGAGTGCGAGATCAACTGCAAGAAGGACCCGCGCGTTGTCGAGGCGTTGACTGCCCGCGGCATCACCAACCTGGACCTGGTCTGCTTTGAGCCGTGGTCGGTTGGCTGGTTCGGAGAAGACGCTGAGGGTCGACGCCTGATGCGCGCTCTCGTCTTCGTTCGGCAGGATCCTGACGACAGCCCCTATGCCCACCCGATCGAGAACTTCGTCGTCATCTACGACCTCACCTCCGGCACGGTCGCCAAGGTTGAAGACGCCGAAGCTATCCCGGTGCCCTCGGCTGCCGGCAACTACCTGCCCAAGTATGTCGGGCCGGCTCGCACCGACCTCAAGCCCATTTCCATCACCCAGCCCGAAGGTGCGTCCTTCACGGTGACGGGTAACCATGTGCGGTGGGCCGACTGGTCCTTCCGCGTGGGTTTCACACCGCGTGAGGGCCTGGTGCTGCACCAGCTCAAGTTCCGCAACAAGGGCACGGACCGATCCGTCATCAACCGCGCGTCCCTGGCAGAGATGGTCGTTCCCTACGGCGACCCGGCTCCCGTGCAGGCCAAGAAGAATGCCTTCGACTCCGGCGAATACAACATCGGCAACATGGCTAACTCGCTCAAGCTCGGCTGCGACTGCCTGGGTGAGATCAAGTACTTCGATGGCATCACGACCGACAGCCACGGCAACCCGATGACCATCGAAAACGCCATCTGCATGCACGAAGAAGACGACAGCATCATGTGGAAGCATTTCGACTTCCGCGAAGGTACTGCCGAAGTTCGACGCAGCCGCAAACTCGTGATCTCCTTCATCGCGACAGTCGCCAACTACGAGTACGCGTTCTACTGGCACCTCTTTCTTGACGGCAGCATCGAGTTTTTGGTCAAGGCCACGGGAATTCTGTCGACGGCCGCCCAGAACCCGGGCGAAAAGACCCCATACGGCCAGGCGCTCAACAACGACGGCCTCTACGGCCCCATCCACCAGCACCTCTTCAACGTGCGGATGGACTTTGAGCTTGACGGTCCGCTGAACTCCGTCTACGAGGTCGACACCGAGATCCCGGCCGACAACCCCACCCTCACCGCGTTCCGTGCGGTTGATCGACTGCTCGAAACCGAGCAGGCGGCAATCCGCAAGGCCGACAGCTCCAAGCACCGCTTCTGGAAGGTCGCCAACCGCGACAGCAAGAACCTGGTCAACGAGCCGGTGGCCTACCGCCTCATCCCCACGAATGCGATCACCCTGGCCGCCGACGAGCGTTCCCACGTGAGTCAGCGCGCTCAGTTTGCTCGCAACAACCTGTGGGTGACCGC
>NZ_FOCN01000066.1 GCF_900110125.1 Cryobacterium luteum | reverse complement strand
GGGTTCCATGCCGGTGGGGGTGGGGTAGGCGGGGAAGTTTTGCAGGTCGGAGACGCGCACGATGGTGGCGGGGGAGCAGACGGTGCAGGGGGTGGTTGGTGTGGGGTTGGTGGCGAAGGGAAGGAAGGATCCGTTACCGCAGGGGATGGTTTTGATGCCGGGTTTGGCTGGGTCTCCGTTGGCGCAGATGCGCGGTGGTGCCGTGGTGACCGTGCCGCCGCGTCCTCGCCGTGGGTGACTCGAGGTCCCCGTGCCGCTGGAGCCCGAACTGGAGCCCGCCGTCAGGTCGACACTGCCACCGTTTGCTACACCGCCCGAGATGAGCCCTTCGGGGCAGTCTTCGGTCAGAGACTCGGAAATGGTGCACGCCGAGGCGGGTGAAAGTCCGGGTAGTAAGAACACGAGAAGAATTCCGACTACGAGAGCTGACAAAAGTTTTTGCCGGACCATACGTCCTCCTTGTCGACGAGCAACAGGGACGGCTCCGCTGCGCTCGAGATAAAGCCCACTTGCAAGGGAATTCTGTCTGTACGTTGAGTCGGAGTTACGTCGACGCCAGCGGCATCGAACAGGCGCACGGCTGAAATGTCCGAACAAAGGTACAACTCGATTACCACGCCCCCATGGGGTTCTATGGAACTTCGAATGAGTGACGGCGTGTCATAGGTCGATGCACCGCGGCTTACTAGTCCCTTTTTAGCGAATCCCTCGAATCCGTCCAAGAGTTTGGGAAGGTAGGCGCTGCTGGCAGCGCTTGCGATTCGGTCACCTCTGGTCCCGCCTTCAGCAGTAATTGAATCTGACAGGGCTTCATACTCTGCGTACGCCGCCGTCGCGGCTGCCAACGCTTCCTCGTTGGAGGCGAAGACGGGGGGAGTCTCGGTCGGCGCGGCGGTTGCTTCCGTGACGGGTGTTGTTGTGTCGCTGGGTGTGGGGGCGGGGGTGGCGGAGCATCCGCTGAGCGTGGCGAGGATCAGGAATAGTGTGCCGGCGGTCGTCGCGGCTTTGGGGTGGGGGTGTTGGTGGCGGGGGTGGCGACGCGGCGGGGTTCGCATGCGGTCACCATAGACCGGATTGCTACAACTTTTCGAAGTTTCCACAGGCTGGTTTTTGGGGTGGATTCGCGCTACGTGCGGGGCGAGGTGCTTCTTTCTTCGGGTGTCGATGGTGGAGTCGTGGTGGTGCGGGAGTCCGCGATGGCAGGCGTGGCGGGCTGGTGCCGGCTTTGGGGCGGCCGTTTCGGGCGGTGCGGGTGAACCGGCCGGGCGGGGATCGGTGGGAGCCCCGGGCCGGCTGCAAAACATTTCTTTGGGTATTCTTTGGTGGGTTGGCCCGGTTTCGTGCTTGTAGGAGTGACATTTTCTCGTGTCGGTGGTCGGGTGTTGACTTGAATCATGAACAACCTGGTGCTGGAGCTCACCCGCACGTCGGCCCTGGTGGCTGCGCTGGGTGATTCCAGTGC
>NZ_FOCN01000070.1 GCF_900110125.1 Cryobacterium luteum | reverse complement strand
GAGTCACGTGCTATTACTTCTACCTGTGGGACACGGAATTTGGTCCCTCGTTCATCAAGATTTGCGCGTACTTCCCCTACCCGATCAAGGTCTGGGTCAATGGCCACGAGTGGGCCAAACGTCAAGCCACACGGGCTGGAATCGGCTTCACGTCCCTCTCGAATGGTTTCGCCAGCTGCGATGCCCCGGACGCGTTGCAAGCGATCTGTGACCGGCTTGGATCAGTCACCATTCAAGCGTTCTTTAACCGGTGGATGGACCTCCTGCCGTTGCCGTTGAATGAGTACGACCGCACGTTCGGGTACTGGTGGGAATTGTCGATGCGTCAGATTGAAACTTCCCGCACCTTTGTCTTCGACGCTCCCCGGCATGCTCGGGGGTTCTTCGAATCTCTCATCGCCGACAACCTCGACATCGGCCGCCCCGAGACCGTGGAGTTACTCTTCACCGGTCACGCTCCGCATTCCCGCAGCGCGCATCCGATCGTGAACCACACGCCGTGCAAAACGAAGATCGTGACCGAGGGCACCCAAGTCACTGTGAATGCGTTCTTCAAACATTCCCGCATCAAGCAATACCTCAAGGACGGCCGAGCCCTGCGCATCGAGACCGTCATCAACTCCCCCCGAGATCTCCAATGCCTCCGACGCTTGGAACACCTGGAGGAATTGCAGCTCAAAGCCCGTGACATCAACGCCCGACTACTCGATACTGAACGTGTCGGGCAGCGCTGTGTCCTTGCGAGCCCAGCCTTTGAGCGGGTCGCATCCCCAACACTCACACCGGACGGGAGAAGGGCTCCAGCCATCAGATTCGGCGACCCTCGGGTCGTGGCGCTGCTCGGCGCTCTCTGCATCAGCATCAACGTCCTCGGATTCACCCACCGGAGCCTCCGCGCCCTCGTGAACCCGCTACTTGACACTGAATACAGAGCAGGCCAGATGAGTTACGACCTCGCCAAGCTCCGCGCCAATGGCCTGATCCAACGCCGCGAACACAGCAACACCTACGTCCTCACCGCCGATGGACAACGCATCGCGATCTTCTATACGAAGCTGCACGACCGGCTCCTCCGGCCACTCATCGCCGCCAATACGCCCCCGGCACCAGCCCCACTCCGCCAGGCGTTGAAGACTATCGAGGAACACATCGACAGCTACCTCAACGACGCCCACATGGCTAACGCTGCCTAAAACTCGGTACAAACGCCCGACTTCTGGCCCCCAAGAAAGCTAG
>NZ_FOCN01000073.1 GCF_900110125.1 Cryobacterium luteum | reverse complement strand
AGGTACGGGCGAAAGTTCACGGGTTACCTCCACAAGGACATGCTCCCAATCGGCGTTCTCTTCTGAAACTGCATGCTTATGCTCCTCCCACCAATGCCGTGAGCCCCAAAGGCAGTCCTTAGCCGACACCAACGAGCAGGAAAAACCTCGCCCGCCGTGCTGTCTAGGGATCTCGCCAGCAGTCATCGAGCACGCGCCGCAAGCATACCGCTCCCCGTCAAAAGGCGTGACAGCGGCACCTCGCCCGGTAGCCGTTCCCATTGAGGGTGCCACATACGGACGGAGCACAAGGGATCGATCTGTGATGTCAGGCGATGTGGCGGCACACCGCCGGATAGGTCATGGTCGCGTATGTCGTCGGCGCACGACCCAGACGACTACGCCGCCGATGGAATTGATCAGTCCGATCCCCATCATGAGTGGTGGCACCGCAGAGCCTCCTTGAGGAATCCCGAGAACAAGGAACGCCCCAAAGATCACAAAGGTCACCAGACCACCAATTATGAATATTTCCGGCAGACGGTTGTTGCTGCTCGCGTTGTCGTTGTCGTTGTCGTTCAACAAGCGACGGGCCCTCCCGATTCCAGGGCGGTGCCAATGGCTTGGCCGGCAACCCTGCCGCTGTCCGCCGCAATAATCGCCTGAATTAAAAGCCTGCTAGTGAGCATGATGAAACATCACCAGAGCGATTGTGCTTGCTATTCCGAGGACCAACCCCACGCCAGCAATCACAAATCCCCAAGGGGCTTCGTTCAAGCCGATGACCAGTCCCACAAGGATGGCAGCAAGTCCCAGCACGGCCAGCGTGATGAGAAAGCTCAACTTCGCGGACCGCGTGCCCGACGTCTCAGCGTCTCTACCAGACACATCTTCCATAGGAAACTCCCATTCGAAGTGGGGCCGTGGAATCCTAAATACCGACGTGCCACCGCTCCAGAGTAGTCACCTTGGGGCTCTGAGCGGGTGAAAACCTCCACCGAGTTAATGCGTCCCAATCAACGGGGCGCAGTGTGCCGCGCGGTGCCTGCAGTCGCGCGCGTCCCGTAGAGGGTTGGCGGATTCAACCGGTCGTCGCAACACTCGATTTTTGTGAGGTGTTGTACGTGTGGTTGAAGAATGAGTTCGTTAAGAAACAGGCGCGGT